>JAYFRF010000006.1:0-109920 GCA_034926225.1 Clostridiaceae bacterium | reverse complement strand
AACGCGTACAGATTCTATAATGATCACTTTGCAGGAACCATCAATAATAGCTAATTCGTTTCTGAACTGATTCAGTCCCGCAGTATTGTTCGTATAAAAAACACCGCTCGGGAATTTGGCAAATTCATACCACATGATGTTAAAAGTATCCCTGGGAGTGACAACGACAAGGGTGCTGCCATAACGTAACACCACTTCAAATTCAACATCATTGATGATCCGGTCACATCCGGTAGCGGGACTCAGGCTTTCATCGGCGCACAATACCCTCCAGCTTTGGATGGTCGGGACACCATCAGGTAAGAATCCTCCGCGGCAGCCTGCACTTCCGTCAGTACTACATGGCACGCAGTGATACAAGGTCCGATCCTTAACGCCAATGTCTCTTACATCTTCAACACAGATATCATGGCATACACAAGCAGCAGTTTCTGCTTCATAACCAAAAGCTGCTCTTTTCGCAGAATCAGAAAAGATAGCACAGCACTCCCCACAGTTGGGATCCAGCCCAGTTGAGCATGTTGGAGTCTGTAAAATCTCTGTTTCGCACATAACAAGTTTTTACCTTTCATACAGGATTCAAAGAAGCATCGGTGATAACTTCTTTGCTATATCATATGCTTAGAACATTTGCTGTGTGATAACCGCGCTCGTTATAGAGGTAAGGCCGCTTCCGATTTACGGGAGCGGCCATTTTCTGGTCGTGAGTTTGGTCGTGAAATATCACGACCAATAGCAACGGACGGTGGCAGATGGTGACTTACATTTATTGGTAGTCACAAAAAGTTGAAAAAACGTATGAAAACACCCCGAAAACCACTGTTTTCGGGGTGTTTTTGGTGATCCATCGGAGATTCGAACTCCGGACACCCTGCTTAAAAGGCAGGTGCTCTGCCGACTGAGCTAATGGATCATAGGAAAAAGGCTTATCGCCGCAGGGAAAGCCCGTTGGGGGAACTGGGGGAAAGTGGCAGGGATGGCAGGATTTGAACCTACGCGTGCCAGAGTCAAAGTCTGGTGCCTTTACCAACTTGGCTACATCCCCGTACCGACGACACGCGAGTGTGGATGCTGCCGCCGAAGAAGGCAGCGGAATTTTAAAAACCGAGACGGGAGATAGACCCGTCCCGGCTGTCGAAAATGGGGTGGATGATGGGGCTTGAACCCACGACCTCCAGAGCCACAATCTGGCGCTCTAGCCAACTGAACTACATCCACCATAACTGGCGCGCCTGAAGGGACTCGAACCCCTGACCCACTGCTTAGAAGGCAGTTGCTCTATCCACCTGAGCTACAGGCGCAGGTATCACCGGGGGGACTCCCTCAAAGCATGCATGTAAGGGGGTCAATGGAGCGGGTGATGGGAATCGAACCCACGCAGCCAGCTTGGAAGGCTGGAGCTCTACCATTGAGCCACACCCGCATGAAACGAACCGTTTTTTCCCCGCCGTCCCTTAGCCGCGATGCTTTTCGCGTCGAACCTTATTGCGCGCTTATGTATGATACCATATCTTTTCCTATTTGTCAAGCCCTGTGTGTGATTTTTTCATTTTTTTGTGGTTTTTTCAAACGACGCGCTTCCGTCGTTTTCGCGGGACGGGGGGCGTATAATGAGAATTCGAAAAGGGGAAAGAGAAAGAGTGAAAAGTGAAAAAGGAGAGCGGCGTGAGAACGCATAAAGCGATAGATGAACTGATTTTGCGCGCGGGGGCATTTGCGGCGGCGGTGCTGTGCATGCTCTGCGTAATACGGATATTGCGGACGGATGCGGCGGCGTCGGGGGAGACTGCGGTCGCTGCGACAACTGCTGCCGGAACGACTGCGGTCGGGACGACGGCGGGATCTTCCGCGTGGGAGGACGGGGCTATCGCGACGGGGGAGTCACCTCTGCCGAACATGGCATCGGAGCCGACGGA
The DNA here is from genome assembly GCA_034926225.1 of Clostridiaceae bacterium. Lineage (GTDB taxonomy): Bacteria > Bacillota > Clostridia > Oscillospirales > QAMX01 > JAAZKA01. Next base: position 108,004 of record JAYFRF010000006.1, on the reverse strand, counting down.
GCCGACCGCGCCTGTGGTTGATGTGACGCTGCCGACGGAACCGACCGCGCTTACTGTGAGCGCGGCCGCGACGATGGCCACGACAACGGCACGCGATACGGCGGCGCTGGCGGCGGCGTTTGCCCAGATTCCCTTGACGAATGACGCGGGGGTCAGCGTTGACACGGATGCGCTTGCGGAAAGTATCCCGACATTCGAGGTCAAAGACGAGCCGCTCGTGCTGATCATGCATACGCACGGGTCGGAAAGCTACGCTGACTCGACGGCACCGGGGGAAACGGGCCGCAATGAGGATATTGCCAAGAACGTCGTGCGCGTGGGGCAGGCGCTGTATGAGACGCTGATCGAAGCGGGCATTCCGGCACTGCATGATGAGACGATGTACGATGTTCCGTCGTATACGGCGTCGTATTCGCGGGCGTGCGACGGGATCGAGGCGACACTCGAGCAGTACCCGTCGATTCAGATCGTGATCGACGTGCATCGCGACGCATATACGTATGCGGACGGGACGATCCTCGCGACGTCCCAGACGTTTGGAGGAGAACGGATGTCCCGGCTGATGTTTCTCGTCGGCACCGACGCGGGGACGCTTTCGCATCCGACGTGGCGGAGCCATCTCGCGCTTGCGATGGCGCTGCAAACGCGGCTCGAGGAACTGGAGCCGGGAATCGTCCGGCCGATCAACATACGGCGGCAGCGGTTTAACGAGCATTTGACGCCCGGCTCGCTGCTGCTGGAGGTCGGCGCGTCGGGGGATACGCTGGAGGAAGCGATACACGCGGTTTGCGTGTTCGGAAAGGCACTCGCGCAGGAGCTGGGCGCGATCGTGGCCTGACCGTCAACTAAAGGCGACAGCCTAATCGAAGGCGTGGCGGCGGTATTCAGTTGGACTTTTACCCTGTGCTTCGTGAAATTGGCGGGAAAAGTGGAAAATGTTTTGGTAACCGACGGCGGACGCGATCTCGCCGACGCTCTTGGAGGTGGAGGTTAACAGCTCGCGGGCGACCTCGATGCGCCGAAAGCCGACGTAGGCGATGGGGGACATGTTGATAATCGATTTGAAGGCGCGGCAGAGGGTGGTCTTGTTGACGCAGGCGAGCCGCGATAGGCTTTCCAGCGTGATATGCTCTGCGTAATGCGTATCGATATAGTATTTAATCGCGGCGACGTCGACGCTGCCGATCACGACCTCGCGGGTCGGCACATAGTGGAGGTCAGCCATCTGCGGGCGCGGATTGCCGTCCCGGTCGCGAAGGAGGATCGTCAGCATGGACAGGAGGAGAGCGGCGAGGGGCTCTTCGGACGGCGGTTCGCCGGACAAGAGCTCCGCGATGAGCGCGTCAGAAAGGATGCGCAGCTCCCGGATGCAGCGTAAGCCGACGATCAGCGGCAGCGTATCAAGGCGGGCGCGCAGAACGGGGTCGGTGACCTCGAACTTGCAGTCGAGTGCAACGTTATAATCATACGGCGGCCGCGGCGGTTCCGGAGAAGGCAGGCACAGCGCGTGGGGCACACCCGGACGCACGAATACCAGCTCGCGCTCAGGGTCGATCGAATACAGTTTCCCGCCGGAGAGTAGCTTCACCGTCGGACGCGCGATGAGGAAGGTCTGATAGAAGTCATGGCGATGCTCAATATCGGCGTTCTGGCCCGATTGCCGGTAGTAGCGGGAGATATACAGCGCGCGCAGCAGCGACATAAGGGATTCCTCCTTTCCAGTAATGATACGATACCAATTTCCATTATACCCTGTCCTGCACGCAATGTAAAGCGACAATTTGCCAAAACGCCGATAGGTAAGAAAGTAAAATATTTACGATTATATAAATAATTTTGACACGCAGGTATGGCTGATACGGTAAACAAGCGGAATAATAAAGAGGGTATAACACACCGAAACGCAAAATTGTCCGATAGTATCAGATTTCGCGCAAAAAGCGTTTGAAATCGCTGTGCGAATTCGCTTATAATAGATACGACAAAGGATATCGCGTAATACACCTTTATTAGGAGGATTTTATACTTATGTCTATCGGATTTGGCGTAATCGGCTGCGGCGCGATCGGCGCGTGGCACTGCATTGCGATAAATGACGCGTCCGGCGCGCACCTCGTCGGCGTCGCGGACGCTTTCCACGCTTCCGCGCTGAAGTTCTCCGAACGCTTCGGCGTACCGGCTTACGATTCCGTCGACGCGATGCTCGCAGATCCCAAAATCGACTGCGTGACGATCTGCACCCCTAGCGGCCTGCACGCGGATCTCACCGTCCGCGCGGCCGAAGCGGGCAAGCACGTCCTCGTTGAAAAGCCCATGGCCTTGACCTGCGAGGACGCAGACCGCATCATCGAAGCGGCCGACAAGAACCATGTCAAGGTCGGCGTCGTCTTCCAGGCGCGTATGAAGGACTCGACGAAGATTTTAAAGGGGCTGGTCGACTCCGGCAAGCTCGGTAAAATCATCACCGCTGATGTCTTTATGAAATACTACCGCTCCCCGGAGTATTATCTCCAGGGTGGCTGGAGAGGCACCTGGAAAATGGACGGCGGCGGCGCGCTGATGAATCAGGGCATCCATTCCGTCGACCTTTTGCGCTACCTCGCCGGGCCTGTCAAGTCCGTTTACGGGATTGCCCGTACCCTTGACCGTAAAATCGAGGTCGAGGATACCGTCGTCTCCGCCGTCGAGTTTCAATCCGGCGCGCTCGGGCTTATCCAGGCGACCACCGCCATCTACCCCGGCTACTCCCGCCGTCTCTCGATCTCCGGCACCACCGGTACCGTCACCATCTCCGACGACTACTTCGTCGAATGGGATATCAAGGACTATCCGAAGCCCGACGAGATCACTCTCGGCGTTCCTACGGACAGCGGCGCGTCCGACCCGATGAACTTCAGCACCAAGGGTCATCAGGATCAGATCGAAGACATGGTCGACGCCATCGTAAATGATCACGACCCGATGGTCACCGCCCGCGAGGGGCGCAAGGCGATAGAGCTTATCCGCGCGGTCTATGAAAGTTCTCAGAAGGGGAGCCGGCTCGATTTCTGATACCTTATACTAACTCATACCTTTGCAGGGGGCGCTTCTCGCCCCCCTGCACCCTCCGAGCCACTTTCTTTGCTTGTGCAAAGAAAGTGGAAAAGAAACACACATAGGGGAACTAAAGTTCCCCTATGCACCCTTCCGAAGACGGCATCGCTTCGCGATGCTTATACGGGAGTTTAGCTTGTATGAAACAGAAAGCGCCGTCGTTTTCTGTCCTAACTGAAAATGCCACCCGAGAACAAGGGTGAGTTTTCGGCAAGGATCAGAAGACGACGGCACTTTTATATGATGAAAGGTAAACCTTCGTATAAGCGCCGACCGCAGGCGGCGCAACGCCGGAAGGGTACTTAGGGGAACTTCGTTCCCCTAAGTGAGCTTTCTTTCCCTCTTTCTTTGCTCGCGCAAAGAAAGAGGTCGGGAGGTGCAGGGGGGCGAAACGCCCCCTGCAAAGTCTGAGTTAGGACAAGGTATCAGAAAAGAACGCGCTTTTTCAATAAAGACCTTGCATTCCTCCCGTGTTTGGGATATAATACATAGTGAATACTATCTTTCAGGAAAGCTGAGGAAAACGCTTGTTATGAACGGCAAAAAGTTCTATATAACCACCGCTATCGTGTATACGTCGAAGGTGCCTCATATCGGGAATACCTACGAAGCCGTCCTTGCCGACGCCATCGCCCGCTTCCGCCGCGCTCAAGGGTTCGACGTCTACTTCCTGACCGGCACCGACGAGCACGGCCAGAAGATTCAGGATCAGGCGAAAGCGGAAGGCCAGACCCCTCAAGCGCATGTCGACGCCGTCGCGGGAGAGATCCGCCGCATCTGGGACTTTATGAACGTCTCGTATGACCAGTTCATCCGCACGACTAACTCTTCCCATATGGAAATCGTGCAGAAAATCTTTAAAAAGCTCTACGATCAGGGCGATATCTATCAAGGCTCCTACGAGGGCTACTACTGCAAGCCCTGCGAAAGCTTCTTCACCGAAACACAGCTTAAGGACGGTTGCTGCCCCGACTGCGGCGCGAAGGTCGAACGCGCGTCGGAGGAGGCTTACTTCTTTAAGATGTCTAAATATGCCCCCGCCCTTGAACAGTATATCCTCGACAATCCCGACTTCATCCAACCCGAAAGCCGCAAAAACGAGATGCTCAATAACTTCATCCGCCCGGGGCTTCAGGATTTATGCGTTTCCCGCACCTCCTTTGACTGGGGTATCCCCGTCAGCTTTGACTCTAAACACGTCATCTATGTCTGGATCGACGCGCTGTCGAACTATATCACCGCCCTCGGCTATGACCCCGACGGCAACTCGGGCGAGCTGTTTAATAAGTACTGGCCCGCGAACGTCCATCTCATCGGCAAGGATATCCTCCGCTTCCACACGATCTACTGGCCGATCATGCTGATGGCTCTCGGCGTTGAGCTGCCGAAACAGGTTTTCGGTCATCCGTGGATGCTTTTCGGCGAGGATAAAATGTCAAAGTCGAAGGGCAACGTCGTTTACGCCGAGCAGGTTGTGAAGCTTTTCGGCGTCGACGCAACGCGCTACTACATGCTGCGCGAGATGCCATTTGCCTCCGACGGCAGCTTCACCTACGAGCAGATTATGACCCGGTACAACGGCGACCTCGCGAATATTTTAGGCAACCTCGTCTCCCGCACTCACGCCATGACACTTAAATACTTCGACAGCATCGTCCCCGCGCCGGGTGAAGGCGCCCCGCTCGACGACGAGCTGCGCGCTGTCGCAGAAAAAGCCCTTGCCGACGCCGTCGAGGATATGAAAACCCTCCATGTCGCGGATGCCATCGACGATATCTGGACGCTCCTGCGCCGCACGAACAAATATATCGACGAGACGACGCCCTGGACGCTCGCGAAGTCCGAGGACAGCCGTCCGAGGCTCGCGACAGTGATTTATAACCTAATCGAGTCCATCCGTTTTGCCGCGGCGCTGCTCGCGCCCTTCCTGCCGGATACCGCGGCGCGCATCCGCGCGCAGTATAACCTCCCCGAAGCGGGCATCGAAACCCTCGCATGGGGCGCGCTGGAAGCCGGCACGACGCTCGGCACCGCCGAAACGCTCTTCGCCCGCATTGATGAGAAGGCGCTCGCCGAGCAAGTCGCAGCGGTCCATGCCGCCGAGAATGAAAAGAAGGAACCGGAAAAGAAAGCGCCGGAAACGGAAAAGCCCGAAGGCGTCGCGATGATCGATATCGCGGACTTTGCCAAGGTCTCCCTGCGCGTTGCGAAGATTCTCGCCTGCGAACCGGTGCCGAAAGCGAAAAAGCTCTTAAAGCTGACGCTCGACGACGGAGAGGTCGGCCGCACGATCGTCTCCGGCATCGCGCCGTGGTACAAGCCCGAAGACCTCATCGGACACTCGGTTATCATCGTCGCAAACCTCAAGCCCGCCGTGCTGCGCGGTGTCGAGAGTCAGGGGATGCTCCTCGCGGCCGACGCCGGCGATAACGATGTGCGTGTAATCTTCGCCGACGGCATCCCGGCAGGCTCCTCCATTCACTAAGGAAGATGAGACTGTTCGATTCCCACGCCCATTACGAGGACGAGCGCTTTGACGAGGACCGCGACGAGGTGCTTTCCTCGATGCACGCGTCTGGTGTCGAGCGCATCGTCGAGATCGGCTGCGACCTTTCCGGCGCAAAGACCGCCATTACCATTGCGGAAAAGTATCCCTTTGTCTACGCCGCGGTCGGCGTGCATCCGCAGCAGGCACACGAGGCGTCGGAGGACGATTTTATCGCGCTCGAAGCCCTTTATCGCCATGAAAAGGTCGTCGCCGTCGGCGAGATCGGTCTTGACTACCACTATGAGTATGCCCCCCGCGCCGTCCAGAAGGAGGTCTTTGCCCGTCAGCTCGAGCTGGCGCGGCACCTTGACCTTCCCGTCTGCGTCCACGACCGCGAGGCACACGCCGATACTCTCGACATCCTCCGCGCCCACCCCGGCGTGCGCGGCGTGTTCCACAGCTATTCGGGTTCCCTCGAAATGACCCGTGACGTCTTAAAACTCGGGTTTGTCTTTGGCTTTAACGGTATTATCACGTTTAAAAACGCCAAAAAGTTCGAACCGATTATCAAAAGCCTGCCGCCTGAAACCATTCTCATCGAGACGGACTGCCCCTACCTTGCGCCGGAGCCCTATCGCGGCCGCCGCAATGACTCCCGGTATCTCTACCGCGCCTGCGAGACCGTCGCTGCACTGCGCGGCATCCCCGATGAAGAGGCTGCGGAGCTGACTTTCCGTAACGCTTCCCGGTTTTACGCCATCGGTTAGGCCTCCTCCCATTGCTTCCGGCAGGAAGCAATGGGAAGCTTGCAGGGGGCGCTTCCCGCCCCCCTGCACCCTCCGGGTTACTTTCTTTGCACGCGCAAAGAAAGTAACAAAGAAATCGCGCTTAAGGGGACTGAAGTCCCCTTAAGTATCCCTCCGGGACGAGCGGCGACTTCGCGCCGCTTAGACGAAGGAGAGCATCTGATTACTGTTATGCATCTTTATCGGTACGTTTAGTAATCATCTGCTCTCCTTCGTATAAAAAACGCCCGCAGGCGTTTTCCTCCCGTCCCCAAAAAGGTGCTTTCTTGTCCAGTATTCTTTAGTGTCACGAAGTGACACGTCCCGCAGAAAGAATACTGGCGCGGGGGTCCGGGGGACGAGAAGTCCCCCGGAAGTATGATCTAAATAATCAGATATTATATAAAGGAAAAACTATGGCCAAGAAGCAACCCCCTTCCCATCGCGCCGACACTGCCGCGCCCGCGGTGATCGTCGAACAACCCATCACCGAAACGATTGTCAATAACTTCATGCCCTACGCGATGAGCGTCATCCTCTCTCGCGCCATCCCCGAGATCGACGGGCTTAAACCCTCCCACCGGAAGCTCCTTTATACCATGTATAAGATGGGGCTGCTCGGCGGAAGCCTGACGAAATCGGCGAACATCGTCGGCCAGACCATGCGCTTAAACCCCCATGGCGACGCGGCGATCTATGAGACGATGGTACGCCTTTCGCGTGGTAACGGCGCGCTCCTGCATCCTCTAATCGAGTCTAAGGGCAACTTCGGACGCGTCTACTCCCGCGATATGGCCTACGCCGCCGCCCGCTATACGGAAGCACGGCTCGACGGCATCTGCGCGGAGTTTTTCCGCGATATCGACTGCGACGCCGTGGATTTTGTGCCGAATTACGACAATACGATGCGCGAGCCGACCCTTATGCCGACGACCTTCCCCCATATCCTCGTCACGCCCAACCAGGGCATCGCCGTCGGCATGGCGAGCATGATCTGCTCGTTTAACCTCGCCGAGGTCTGCACGACGACCGCAGCGATGATCAAAAACCCCGCCCACGACGTGCTCTCGACCCTTATCGCCCCCGATTTCTCCACCGGAGGGCTTCTACTGTATGACCGCGACGAGCTTTTGCGCATCTACCAAACGGGCCGAGGTACCTTTCGCGTCCGCGCCAAGTGGCGCGCCGACGGCAATATCATCGAAATCACCGAGCTGCCGTATACGACGACGGTGGAAGCCGTTATGGACAAGTGCGCGGAGATGATCAAGACGGGTAAATTGAAGGAGGTCTCCGATATCCGCGACGAGACCGACCTTTCGGGACTCAAGCTCGCGATCGACTTGAAGCGCGGGCAGGATCCCGGCCGCCTGATGCAGAAACTTTTCAAAACGACGCCGCTCGAGGACACCTTCGGCTGCAACTTCAACGTCCTCATCGCAGGCAACCCCCGCGTGCTCGGCGTCGGCGAAATCCTTACCGAGTGGATCGCCTGGCGCACCGAATGTGTGAAGCGCCGCGTCTTTTACGATATGACGAAAAAGAAGGAGCGGCTGCATCTGCTCCTCGGCCTTGAGAAGATCCTGCTGGATATCGACCGTGCGATCGCGATCATCCGGGGCACCGAGCGCGAAGAGGACGTCATCCCGAACCTGATGGTGGGATTCGGCATCGACGAGGCGCAGGCGGAATATGTTGCGGAGATACGCTTACGCAACATCAACCGCGCGTATATCCTAGGACGCGTCGCGGAGACCGAAGCGTTAATGAAAGAGATTGACGAGCTGGAAGCCACGGTCAAGAGCAAAACGAAGCTGCAGGCGATCATCCTAAAGGAGCTCGCCGCTGTCTCGAAAAAGTTTGGCCAGCCGCGCCGCACGATGCTTTTAGAGCCTTCGGAGATCGAGGAAATCCCCGAGGAGGAGAACGACTATCCCGTCACCGTGTTCCTGACGCGGGAGGGATACTTTAAAAAGATCACGCCGCAGTCTCTGCGCATGTCCGGCGAGCAGAAGGTTAAGGAAGGCGATAACCTGCGCTGGAGCGCCGAGACGCGCAGCTCAGCGGAGATCATCTTCCTGACAGACCGCGCGCAGGCGTATAAGGCGACACTCGCTGAGTTTGAAGACTGCAAAGCAAGCGTACTCGGCGATTTTATCCCGCAAAAGCTCGGGATGGACGACGGTGAGCGCCCGGTGCTCGCGTTCCTGCCGGGGGATTACCTAGGCTCGCTGCTGTTCGTTTTCGAAAACGGCAAGGCGGCGAGAGTCCCGATGAAGTCGTACGAGACGAAGTCGAACCGCCGCCGCCTGACGGGCGCGTATTCGACGGCATCTCCCCTGATCGCGGCATTTGCGTTCACGGAGGACACGGAATTCGCGCTGTACGCGACAAACGGGAAGCTTTTACTGCTGCATACGGCGATGCTTGCGCCGAAAGCGTCGCGCGACACGCAGGGCATCAGTGTCATGACGTTTGCGGCGAAGTACAGGCTCGAGCGGGCGCTGACGTTTGCCGACGCGCACCTTCAAAATCCGAAGCGATATCGGGTGAAGACCCTGCCCGCCGCCGGTATGGCGGCAAAGCCCGAGGACTCAGGGCAGGTCGTGATGGACGAGAACCCATAAGCGTAACCGAAAGATTGCTATATACTAAGGAGAAATGCACCATGATTTTCACCAATGGAAGAATTGTCAACCGCGATTTTGACATTGTCGACGCGGAAATTCTCGTCTCGGACGGCCGCATCGCGAAAATTGCCCCGTACGGAACCATTTGCCGCGACGGGCAGGAAGTGATCGACTGCACCGGCAAAATTCTGCATCCGGGCTTTGTCGACAGCCATATCCACGGATGTAACGGCGGAGATACCGGCGACGCGACGCCGGAGGCGCTCGAAACCATGTCCCGCTACCTCGCCGCGCACGGCGTGACGTCGTTTTGCCCCTCGTCAATGACCGTTTCGCATGAGGAACTGATTAAAATCTTCAAAAACGTCCGCGCCTGCGCCGAAAAAGGACTGTCCGGCGCGGTGATCCGTGGCATCAACATGGAAGGTCCGTTCATCGCCGAGTCGAAGAAGGGCGCGCAGGCCGCGACGAACATCCGCCGCCCGGATGCTGCGGAATTCTTCGCGTTAAACGAGATCGCGGGCGGTCTCATCCGCGAGATCGACATCGCCCCGGAGGTCGAAGGCTCCGACGAGTTCATCCGCGCCGTTGCCCCGCACTGCACCGTATCCCTCGCGCACTCCGACGCGACCTATGAGCAGGCCGTCCACGCCTTCGAGGTCGGCATCACCCACGCCACGCACCTCTTTAACCAGATGAACGGCCTTGCGCACCGTAAGCCGGGCGCTGTCGGTGCGATCTTCGACACCCCGTCCGTGCGCGCCGAGCTGATCTGCGACGGCTTCCACATCCATCCCGCCGTTCTGCGTACCGCGTTCCGCGTCCTCGGTGAGGATCGCTCCGTCGTCGTTTCGGACTCCCTGAAAGCCGCCGGATGCCCGGACGGCACGTATGATCTCGGCGGCCAGCCCGTTTACGTCCGCGACGGCAAGGCGTTCATGCCCGACGGCGCGATTGCGGCCTCCACCGCGAACATCTATGTCGAATTCAAGAATCTGCTGTCGTTCGGCATCCCGCTCCGTCAGGTCATGAAATCCTGCACGATCAACCCCGCCAAAGAGATTCGCGCGGACGCGGACGTCGGCACACTGGAGGTCGGCAAGTTCGCGGACATCCTCGTCTTCTCGTCTGACTGGGAGATTTCCGCGACGTATATCGCCGGTAAGCTCTTTGAGTAATATCACTATTTTATAGAATAACCCCATGACAAAGGAGGATCAGCCCATGCCGGTTACAGCGATTATCGTCGGCGCGGGGCATCGCGCGATCATCTACGGAATGTACGCGAAGACCGCACCCGACAAGCTGCGCATCGTCGGAGTTGCCGACCCCGACCCCCTGCGACGCGAAATGTGCAGGAAGCTTTTCGACCTGCCGGAAGACAGATGTTTTGAATCCGCAGACGCGCTTGCCGCCGCGCCGAAGTTTGCGGACGCCGTGATCAACGGCACGATGGACCATCAGCACGTCTCCACAGCGATCCCGCTGCTGAAAGCGGGATACGACATGCTTCTCGAGAAGCCTTTTGCGATTCACGAGGACGAGATGCGGGAGCTTGTTAACGCGGCGAAGCAGTATAACCGCAAAGTGATGATCTGCCATGTGCTGCGGTACGCGCCGTTCTATGTCGAAATCAAGAAGCGCCTGCCGCAAATCGGGAAGATCATGGCCATCGAGACGACGGAGCACGTTTCGCACCATCATATGCTGGTGGCGTTTGTGCGCGGCAAATGGCGCAACGAACGTCTCACGGGGCATCATTCGCTGCTGCTCGCGAAGTGCTGCCACGACATCGACCTGATCATGTGGATGCTGTCGGGTGACAAGCCCGAAAGCGTCGCAAGCTTCGGCGGGATGCAGCAGTTCCGTCCGGAGAACGCGCCTGCGGGCTCCGGCACGCGGTGTCTTGTGGACTGCCCGCCGGAGATCGAACACGATTGCCCCTTCTCCGCGCGTAAGCAGTATTTAGACCATCCAGATCGCTGGTCGTTCTACGTCTGGAAGGATCTCGAGGGCATCGAGCACCCGACAATAGAGCAAAAGGAAGCCCTGCTGCGTGGCGACTCGGACTTCGGGCGCTGCGCGTACAAGATGGACTGCGAGCTGGTGGACAACCAGACGGTCATCATCAAATTTGCCTCCGGCGCAATCGCGTCGCACAACCTGCTTGGCGGCACCCCGACGCCGCAGCGTACCATCCATATCTCCGGCACCCGAGGCGAGATTGTCGGACGTGTCGACGACTCCAAATTCATCTTCCGCACGCTCGACCCGCATTCCAATGCAGAGTACCGCGAAGAGGTCGTTGACTTAAACGTCAACGGCGACACCTCCGGTCAGCTCGGCGGGCACGCGGGCGGTGACGGGCGGCTTGTGGCGGATTTTGTCGAGTTCATCACCGGTGGCACGCCGTCCATTTCCTGCACGACGATCGACGACTCCGTCAACGGGCATCTTTGCGTTTTTCGCGCCGATCAAAGCATGGAGGAAGGCAGAGTCATGAGGGTTTGATCCCTTGTGGCTGGTACTTTCTTCTGGCTGTTACCTTCCGGAGGGGCCTTCTCGGCCCCTCCGGACCACCCCGCGCCAGTATTCTTTCTGCGGCAGAAAGAATACTGGACAAGAAAGCACCTTTTGGGGACGGGGGAGAAACGCCTGCGGGCGTTTCTTAGACGAAGAAGAGCAGCTGATTACTGCTACGCATCACAAAGATGCTTTTGGTAATCAGCTGCTCTATTTCGTATAAGCGGCGCGAAGTCGCCGCTCGTCCCGGAGGGATACTTAAGGGGACTTTAGTCCCCTTAAGACGGCTTTCTTTGTTACTTTCTTTGCCGGTGCAAAGAAAGTAGCCCGGAGGGTGCAGGGGGGCGGGAAGCGCCCCCTGCAAGGTATGAGTTAGCAGAATTTATTGTTTTTGCGAAAGAAGGATCGCTATGAACACCAGCGCGCAGCCGACAGCCCCGCGCACGCCCATGCGCTCTTGCAGGAGCAGCGCGCCGCCCAAGGCGCCGAAGACGGACTCCATGCTTAGGAGAATCGCAGCGTGGGCGGGCTTGGCGTTTTTCTGGGCGATCACCTGCAGTGTATAGCCGACGCCCACGGAGAAAAGTCCGCCGTAGAGGATCGCAGGGAGAGCCGACAGGAACGCGGCGGCGGAGAACGGCTCCGTGATCAGGGCGATCAGGAGGCTTAGGAGCCCCGTGACGAGGAACTGGATCGACGACATCCGTAGCGCGTGGATGCGGTCGGCATAGTGATCGATGTAGAGGATATGTACCGCCCATAGGACGGCGGCGAGCAGCACGAGCAGGTCGCCGCGTCCGATGGTGAAGGCTTCCGTCACGCTTAAAAGGTAGATGCCGCCCGCCGCGAGCAGCATGCCGGCGATGACGGGGGCCTTCACGCGCTGGCGTAGGAACAGAAAGCCGAAAACCGGCACTAAAACCACGTACAGACCCGTTAAAAAGCCCGCCTTGCCCGCTGTTGTATAAGCGACACCGATCTGCTGGAGGGATGCCGCCGTGCAGAGTATCAGACCGGCGACAAGCCCGGTACGCAGCGTCTGGCGCCGGACCTCGGCCATCGGGGGCGATTTGCGGTCCAGCACGACGATCACCGGCCATAACACAAGGCCGCCCAGCGTAAAACGCACACCGTTATAGGTGAATGCACCGACATGTTCCGCGCCTACCTTTTGCGATACGAAGGCAAAGCCCCAGATTGCCGCTGTTAACAGCAGCAATCCGTTCGCGATCCATTGCTTTTTCGTTACCATTTAGAACTTCTGCGTTATAAACGCGTCGTCGAGGCGTTCCCAGGGCAGGTCGATGTCCGTGCGGCCGAAGTGGCCGTAGGCGGCGGTTTGCTGGTACAGCGGACGGCGTAGGGCGAAGCGCTCGAGGATCTTCGCCGGCCGGAAATCGAACGCCTCCGCCACGATGTCCGCGATGCGCGTGTCCGCAAGCCTGCCCGTACCGAAGGTGTCCGCGTAGATCGAAACCGGCTTCGCGACACCGATGGCATAGGCCACACCGATCTCACAGCGGTGCGCGAGTCCCGCCGCGACGACGTTTTTTGCGGTGAACCGTGCCATATACGCCGCCGAGCGGTCCACCTTCGTCGGATCCTTCCCTGAAAACGCGCCGCCACCGTGACGCGCCATGCCGCCGTACGTGTCGCAGATGATCTTCCGGCCCGTCAGCCCGGTATCGGCAGCAGGGCCGCCCAGAACGAAGCGTCCGGTGGGGTTGATATAATATTTCGTGTCGGGACGCAGCAGGTTTACCGGAAGGCCTGCGTGGATGACCGTCTCCAGCACCTCGGCGCGCAGTTTATCCATGGCGACGTCCGGCGCGTGCTGTGTTGAGAGGACCACCGTATCGATATACACGGGACACCCCGTGTCGTCGTAGGCAAAGGTGATCTGCGTCTTTCCGTCGGGACGCAGGTAGGGGAGGGCGCCGCTTTTGCGCACCTCGGCGAGCTTACGCGAAAGGCGATGGGCGTACGCGATGGGTGCGGGAAACAGCTCCGGCGTGTCGTCGCAGGCGTAGCCGAACATCATGCCCTGATCGCCCGCGCCGAGGAGGTCGGCCGGGTCGTGCCCCGCCGTCTTATATTCCAGCGCTTGATCGACGCCCAGCGCGATATCCGGAGACTGCTCGTCGATCGCCGTCAGCACGGCGCAGGTGCGGTAGTCAAGACCGTAGTCGGCGTTGTCGTAGCCGATGCCGCGGATGGTGCGGCGCACGATGGCGGGGATATCGACATACGCGTTCGTGGAGATTTCGCCCATGACGAGGATCATGCCCGTCGCAGCGGCCACCTCGCAGGCTACGCGGGACTGCGGGTCCTGCGCAAGCAGCGCGTCAAGCACGCCGTCGGCGATCTGGTCGCAAACCTTATCGGGATGCCCCTCGGTCACGGATTCGGAGGTAAACAGACGTTTCATAGGGAGGGTCCTTTCAAATAAATAGTCGTTTCGGGGCAATCCGCATATAAAAAACGCGCCCATTCGTGATGGGTGCGTCCATACTTCCGGTATTTCCCCATCGGTCAAGCTTTAGCACCTTTTCCGCTTTTTATAAAACGGCCAGGTTGCTGTGCGGTCAACGAGCTTGTCTCTCACGCACTCTTTATGGCAATATTGATTATACCCGAAAAACAGGGGAATGTCAACACATATTCGACCGAATCTGAGAGACAGCGGGGACACTAAAATGGTACAATATGTGCAAAAACGAGTCGCGGCGCGTTGACAATCAGATAGGAGGGTGGTATACTAAACCTATAAGGAAGAAAGGGGCAAAGGCCGCGTATGAAAACCGCATTTTTGGGAGATATTGAGGTCAGCCGCATTTGCGTCGGCTGTTGGAGCTTCGGCGGGGGAGAGGACAGCTACTGGGGCGCTCAAGCGCAGGATGACGTAGACCGTCTGGCGGATGCCGCGCTCGATATGGGCGTGAACTTCTTCGATACCGCCTTCGGTTATAACGCAGGTGAGAGCGAACGCGCCCTGGGTCACGCCCTGCGGGGCAAACGCGGGCGTGCCGTTATCTGCGACAAGACGCCCATCATGAAGCGCGAGGACCTCCCTCATGCGGAGGACTTCATCGGCGCGGGCCTTAAGCGCCTCGGCACCGACTATATCGATATTTTAATGATCCATTGGCCAACGAAGGATAAAGAGCTGCTGATCGATAATTTGCTGACGCTGGAGGAACTGCGCAAAAAGGGCATGTTCCGCGCGTTCGGCGTCTCGAACTTCGGTGTGGAGACCCTTGCCATCGCAAAATCGCTCGGCATCCGCATCGTCGCCGACGAGCTTGCCTATAACCTCATCACCCGCGCCGTCGAATACGAGATCCTGCCCGCATGCCGTGAGCAGAAAATCGGCGTGACCGCGTACATGCCGCTGATGCAGGGTATCCTCACCGGCAAGTATAAGACTGTCGAGGAAATCCCCGAGCCGCGCCGCCGCAGCGTCCACTTCGACGCGACCAAAAATCCGCAGGCGCGTCACGGCGGACAAGGCTTCGAGGAGGAAACCATGGCCGTCGTGCGGGGTATCGGCGACATCGCCGCATCCCTCGGAACCGACGCCGCCACCGTCGCCCTCTCCTGGACCCTTGCCCGCGACGGCGTCGCGAGCGCGATGGTCGGCTGCCGCAACGCCCTACAGGTGGAACGCAATGCCCGCGCCGCGTCGTTTGCGCTGCCCGACGACGCCGTCGCCGCGCTCGACCGGCTGACAAATCCGCTCAAGGAAAAGCTGCCGCGCTGCCCCGACCTCTTCGCGCAGGGGGACGCCGCCCGGGTTTGGTAAACCGAGGGGACGCTTTCCCCATACGGCAGTCTCCTTATACCGCGGCCACTGTTAACACTTTGTGTATTGACTTTACCACCCGAAAACGCTATAATAAACATAAATGAAGAATTCTGGAATTACGACAACCACAAGTCACGCCTTTGTGAAAGGAGTACCAATGATGAAACCCAAAAATTTCGCCGACGCCCTTAATCAAGTCAAGCTCCCCTGCATCAAAGCGGCAGTCCCCGCCGCAGCCTCGCACAAGAAGAAGTACATCGCCGTAGGCGTGGCCTGTGCCGCCGTTGCCGCCGTTGCGGTTGCCGGCTACTTTCTCTTAAAGAAGAAGGACATCACCATCAAGCTCTGCTGTGACATGAGCGACCGCGACGGTGATGGTGAAGACTGCTGTGTCTGCGAGGACTACGACGACCAACCGAAAGCCGACGAACCGAAAACCGACGCGCCATGCCAAGAAGGCGACTGCAAGGAAGAACCCGGTGAAGAAGCCGTACCGGATGCCGAACCCGGCTCCACCGAACCGGACGCCGAATGCACTTCTCCCGAATTCGTCCCCCAAACAATGCATGAAGTGAACCCGCAAGCCTAACCGTCGGATAAGGCATGAAAAAAGGAGCTTCCCACCAAAGCTGTGGGAGGCTCCTTTCGTCTTTTAGCGCCGCGGAAGCACCCGCGTTGGGCGCGGCGATCCGAAGGCAAAGGGGGGGGAAATAGCGTTACGCAAGGAGCTTGAGCGCGTCCTCCCGGAACTCGACGGCGGCTTCGTTGTCACGCATCACGCAAAACACGGTGTCGTCCCCGGCAAGCGTTCCGATCACCGTCGGCTCCCGCATCGCGTCGATCGCATAGGCCGCCGCGCTCGCGAGCCCCGGCAGCGTCTTGATGACGACCATGTTCTGTGCGACCGCGACGCTCGTGACGCTTTCACGGAAAATGCGCCGGACGCGCGTCTGCATCCCGCCCTCCTGCTCCGACGCCGCTGTCGCGTAGCGGTATGTGCCGTCGGCGGTCATGACCTTGATCAGGCGCAGTTCCTTGATATCGCGTGATACCGTCGCCTGCGTCGTGTCAAAGCCCGCGTCGCGAAGCCGCGCGGAAAGCTCCTCCTGTGTCTCGAGCGGCTCTTTCTCGATTAATTCGAGGATCTTCGTCTGTCGCTGAAATTTCATCGGAATACGCACCTTTCATGAAAGCTTCGTGTGTAAAACGTCAAATACGCTGCGGTTTTTTATTCGAACCAAATCCGTCGTGTACGGGGAACGCGTGACCACTACCGTCTCCCCCGGCGAGATCATCACCCCGTCCCGCCCGTCCAGCGTCAGAACCGCGTCCGACGCCGCCGTGATTGATACCCGACGCGCCGGCGCCAAAACAAAGCTACGTGCGTAAAGCGCGTGCGCGCAAACCGGCGTGATGATGATGTTGCGCGCCGCCGGCTCGATGATCGGCCCGCCCGCCGCGAGTGAATACGCTGTCGATCCCGTCGGCGTCGCCGCGATGACCCCGTCCGCACGGTACGCGCCGACCTCCGCGCCGTCTGCCGCAACCGTCAGGTCGAGAATCCGCGCCACCGTGCCGCGCGCAACCACCGCGTCGTTTAATACATGCCCCCGCGGATACGTCACCCCGCCGCGGATCGTCTGCACCCGCAGCATCATCCGCCGCTCCAATGTGTACCGCCCGGCAAGCACGGTCCGCAACATTGCAAGCTCGTCCGGCTCAAGCTCCGACATGAAGCCTAAATGCCCCATATTCACGCCTATAATCGGTATCGATCGCAGCGCGGCATGCGCGGCTACCCGCAAAATCGAACCGTCGCCGCCCACGACGACCGCCAGCTGCGCGTCGTTTAGCGCCTCCGCGGGCCCCATGCGCGTAATATAGCCCGGCAGCTCGTGCTCATCCGGCGCGTATATCCGTACCGATACGCCCGCTTCATGCAAAAGCTGTGCCGCGTCCAGCGTCTTCGCAAACGCTTCCGGACGGCGGCGGTTATAAAACAACGCTGCCGTGCGGATCGCCGGATGTCTTTCCTGCCTCACGGTTGTCCCCCATTACCCTTGTTTTGTACCCGTTACCGCGGCGTAATCCTGCCGGATCCCGGAATTCTTGCCCTTTGTATACAGCGCGAGATACTCTATATTGCCCTCTCCGCCGCGGATCGGCGATACGCAGATGCCGCGTACCCAAAGCCCCGCGGCCTGCGCCGCTTCCTCCAGCTCGCGCAGGACCCGTACATGCTCCACACGGTCGCGCACCACGCCGTTTTTTCCGATTGCGGCGCGCCCTGCCTCAAACTGCGGTTTGATCAGCGCCACCGCGTACCCCCGCTCGCCGAGCAGCCCCGCGATTACCGGAAAAATGACCCGGAGCGAAATAAAGCTTAAGTCCGCGACCGCGAGATCGGGCGTCACACCCCCGATCGTCGCCCGCGTCACCGTCCGCGCGTTCACACCCTCGAGGGACGTCACACGCGCGTCCGCGAGAAGCTTCTGGTCCAGCTGCCCGTGTCCTACGTCGATCGCATACACATGTGCGGCGCCGTTTTGCAAAAGACAGTCCGTAAAGCCCCCGGTGCTTGCGCCCAGATCGACCGCGACAAGTCCGCGTACCTCCAGCGAAAACGCCCGCAGCGCATGCGCAAGCTTTAAGCCCCCGCGTCCGACGTACGGCGCGTCCGCCGCATAGAGCACATCGCTCTCGCCGACCGGCATCGCGGGCTTCGCCGCTGTCACACCGTTCACCGTGACCCGACCGTCCCGTATCAGCTCCGCCGCCCGGTCGCGCCCCGAGACAAGCCCCCGTGCGACCAGTTCCGCGTCTAAACGCGCCATGTGCTATATCCCCCCGTCATAGCAGTCCGCGCACCGCGTCCGCGATGCTTTCCGCGTCCAACCCGCACATCCGCCGCAGAGAGCCTAAGTCCCCGCAGGGCAGAAACCGCTCCCCCGCGTCGAGCCGTTTTGCGCGGACGCAAATCCCTTCCTCCGCAAACTTCGCCAGCACTCGCTCGCCTATACTCCCCGTACGCGCCGCTTCCTCCGCGAACACCATCGGTGCGTCCGCGTAGGCCGCGAGCGGCGGGATGGGGAGGATGCGCAGTATCTTCACCACCCGCACGCGTTTTCCCTCGCACGCAAGGCTTGCGGCGGCAAGGAGCGCTTCGTTTGCGAGTGTGCCGTAGCACACGATCGTCGCGTCCGGCGTTCCCCCGTCCTCCCCGGCGATCACGGCGGCGTCCGCACCGTCGCAGAACCGGCATTCACCCTCGCTCCCGCGCGGATAGCGTACCGCGATGGGGCCGGTGTGTGCAAGGATGGCGCGGCGCAGGGTTAGGGACAACTCGTCGAGGTTTGACGGCGCGTATACCGTCATCCCCGGCGCAGCGGCGAGGTAACTCACGTCGAACAGCCCCTGATGCGTTTCGCCGTCGCCGGGAACCAACCCCGCGCGGTCGATCGCGAAGACCACATGCACCGGGTCGATGCATACATCATGAAGAATCTGATCGTAGGCGCGCTGCAAAAACGTCGAGTAGATCGCGCAGACCGGTGTGTACCCGCCCTTCGCAAGCCCCGCCGCCATTGTGACGGCATGCTGCTCGGCAATGCCGACGTCAAAGAAGCGCGCCGGGAAGTCATGCGCAAATCCGGCAAGCCCCGTGCCCGTCGGCATCGCGGCGGTGATCGCGCAGAGCTTCCTGTTATCGCGTGCCAGCGCGCACATCGTCTCGCCGAACACGTCGGAGAAGCCGACGCGTTTTGGCGTCAGCACGGCTCCCGAGAAAGCGTCGAACGCCGGCGCGCCGTGGTAGCGGTCGGGCTCCTGCTCGGCGTATTCCGCGCCGCGCCCTTTGACCGTGACGCAGTGGATAACGACCGGGCGGTTTAGGAGCTTCGCAAAAGAGATCATATCCCGCAGCTTTGCGATATCGTGGCCGTCGACGGGTCCGAGGTAGGAAAACCCCAGGCTTTCGATGATGGAAGCCGGCAGCAGCAGCGTCTTGACATGGCGTTTTAAGCGCTTAAGGAAGCCGCCAAAGCGCTTGCTCACGCTGCGCTCGACGAAGGTTTTGAAGCGGTAGTACGACGGGCGCGTTCGGATGCGATTCAGGTAGTTTGCGATACTGCCGACGCTTTTGGAGATCGCCATCCCGTTATCGTTGAGGATCACGATGAGCGGCTCCTCGCCCCGTCCAATATCGTTTAAGGCTTCCATCGTCATACCGCCGGTGAGCGCGCCGTCGCCGACGACCGCGACGACGCGATGGTCTGCGCGATCGAGGGTGCGTGCGCGTGCGAGCCCCGCCGCGGCCGACAGGGCGTTTGAAGCGTGTCCCGCGACGAACGGGTCGGCGGTGCTTTCCCAGGGGCGCGGGAAGCCGGACATACCGCCTGTCGTGCGCAGCGTTTCAAACCCCTCGCGGCGGCCTGTCAGCAGCTTGTGCACGTAGCATTGGTGCCCGACGTCGTACAGGATGCGGTCGCGATAAGGGTCGAACTCGAGCGCCAGCGCGACGGAAATTTCGACGATACCGAGGTTTGACGCGAGGTGTCCGCCGGTTTTCGCAATATTCTCAATCAAAAAAGCCCGGATTTCGGCGCAAAGCCGGGATAACTCCGCGCGGTCGAGGCGCGCGAGGGCATCGGCGCTGCGTGTGACCTCGTCCAGGACGGGGTAGCGGTTTATCATCGTGGAATGGCTCCTAAAAAACGGTTTTATGCAGTCTGTGTATATTATACCATACTGGGGAATAAAATGCAAGCTATTTTACAAAGGCGGGGGAGATGCATCTCCGTCGGCCGCCGCACGGGTGCTTTTTGCAGGGGAATGGATGGAGAGAAGGGGAAATGAACGAAAATAACATAAAAGCGGTGGGGAATGGGGGGAACGGTTGTGAATATTCGGCGTTTACAACGCTTTTACTATGTGGTATAATAGATTGGTTAAGTGGAAAAAACAGGTGCTTATTTATGTTTTGGAGGAATCTTTTTTGATTCGCAGCAATTTACGCAATATCGCAATTATCGCTCACGTCGACCACGGGAAGACCACACTCGTAGACCAGATGCTCCGTCAGGGTGGGATCTTCCGCGAGAACCAGAACGTGCAGGAGCGCGTGATGGACTCCGGCGACCTCGAACGTGAGCGCGGCATTACTATTCTCGCCAAAAATACTTCCGCCGAGTACCATGGCATTAAAATCAATATCGTCGATACGCCCGGACACGCCGACTTCGGCGGCGAGGTCGAACGCGTCTTAAAAATGGTCGACGGCGTACTGCTGCTCGTCGACGCGTTCGAGGGGCCGATGCCGCAGACGCGCTTCGTCCTGCAAAAGGCGCTCGACTTAAATCTGCGCGTGATTATCGTCGTTAATAAGATCGACCGCCCCGACGCCCGTACCGCCGAGATCGGCGACGAGGTGCTCGAGCTGATGCTCGACTTGAATGCCAACCCCGACGTCCTAGACAGCCCCATCGTCTACTGCTCCGGGCGCGAGGGAACGGCGTCCCTTGTCTGGGACGAGCCGGGCGAGGATCTGACCGCGCTGTTTGAGACCATCGTGCGCACCATCCCCGCGCCGGACGTCGATGCCGAAGGCGCGCCGCAGATGCTCGTGTCCTGCGTCGACTACAACGAGTATGTCGGACGCATGGCCATCGGCAAAATCGAGCGCGGCGAGTTCCGCGTCGGACAGGAAATCCAGGTCTGCGACTATCACCGTACGGAGACGTCCACGCGCGGCAAGATCACCGCGCTGTATCAGTTCGACGGGTTAAAGCGCACGCCGGTCGAGAGAGCGGTGGCCGGAGACATCGTCTGCATGTCCGGCGTCGAGACGATCAACATCGGCAACACAGTCTGCGTCCCGACCTGTATCGAGCCGGTCGCCTTCGTTAAAATTTCCCCGCCGACGGTCGAGATGACCTTTATGGTCAACGACAGCCCCTTTGCCGGGCGTGAGGGCAAGTACGTCACGTCGAGGAACCTGCGCGACCGTCTGTTCCGCGAGCTTTTGCGCGACGTATCGCTGCATGTCGAGGAAACGGACTCCACCGACGCCTTCCGCGTCCTCGGACGCGGCGAGATGCACCTGTCCATCCTGATCGAGACGATCCGCCGCGAGGGGTATGAGCTGCAGGTCGGCGCGCCGCGCGTCTTAATGCAGGAGATTGGCGGGGTCTTATGCGAGCCGTTCGAGGAATTCGTCGCGGATGTTCCCGCGGAATGCGTCGGCTCGGTCATGGAGAAGCTCGGCTCCCGCAAGGGCGAGCTTACACAGATGACGCCGATGGGCAGCCGGATGCGCTTAGAGTTCCTCATCCCGTCACGCGGGCTGTTCGGCTACCGTTCGGAGTTCATGACGGACACGCGCGGCGAAGGCATCATGAGCGCGGTCTTCCACGACTATGCACCGTACAAGGGCGAGCTGCCGGGGCGCAGCGTCGGGTCGCTCGTGTCGTTCGAGACGGGCGAGGCGGTTACCTACGGCCTGTTCAACGCGCAGGATCGCGGTACACTATTCATCACGCCGGGTACTCCGGTCTATGCGGGCATGGTGGTCGGCGCCTCTCCGAAGGGGGACGACATTGTGGTCAACGTCTGCAAAAAGAAGCACATCACCAACATGCGCGCGGCAGGCTCGGATGAAGCGCTGCGCCTGCAGTCCCCGCGGATCATGAGCCTCGAGGAGGCGCTGGAGTTTTTGGCCAGCGACGAGTTATTAGAGGTTACCCCCAAAAGCCTGCGGGTACGCAAAAAGGTTCTTGACCATTCCGAGAGAATGCGCATGGCTTCCAGAAACAGGTAAGCTTTCCTTTTTTCAACAGACTTTATTCTAAGCTCATACCTTTGCAGGGGGCGCTTCGCCCCCCTGCACCTCCCGACCTCTTTCTTTGCGCGAGCAAAGAAAGAGGGAAAGAAAGCTCGCTTAAGAGGACTAAAGTCCTCTTAAGAAGCTCTCCGAAAACGGCATCGCTTCGCGATGCTTATACGGGAGTTTAGTTTGTATAAGGCTGAAAATGCCGTCGTTGTCTATCCGAACGGAAAATGCCACCCAAGAACAAGGGTAAGCTTTTCGGAAAGGATCAGAAAACGACGGCATATCTGTTTATATGAGAGGGAAACCTTCGTATAAGCGTCGCCCGCAGGCGACGCAACCCCGGAGGGGTACTTAGGGGAACTTCGTTCCCCTAAGCGAGCTTTCTTTCCCTCTTTCTTTGCTCGCGCAAAGAAAGAGGTCGGAGGGTGCAGGGGGGCGAAACGCCCCCTGCAAGGTATCAGCAACGGGAAGGTTTGTTAAGAAAGGTGCCTTCTGCCTAAGGCCGCACCGTCTCAAGGGAGACGCCGCCGTTGGTGCCGCTGATGCGGAGGACGCGCGCGGCGTTGGCTACGCCGACGATGGGGCGGCCGTCGGCGGTGAAGGTATACTGTCCCGCGTCTAAGTCGCGGCCGTTGAATTCAAGATCGGTGTTCACGGCGCTGTAGTCTAGGGCGTATTCGCCCGGGGAACCCGCAAGCGTCAGTTTGATGTCGGCGTTGACGTGGGCGAATTCCGCACTCCGCGCGTCGAGCGCCAGCGTGAAGCCGCCGTTGGTTGTGTTCGCCGTCAGACTGTCGCAGGTGAGCGTGCCGGTCAGACTGCCGTTGACGCTTGCGTAGACGACGGTGTTCGCGGTCAGCTCCGAAAGATGGACGCCGCCGTTCGTGCCGCCAAGCCTGACCGTTTTCGCGGTCAGCGCGCCGATGTCAACGGACCCGTTGACACTTTCGATGGTCAGTGCGTCCAGCGCGGTTCCTGAGGGGTATTCGATAATGATTTCCTCCGTCAGCGATTGAAAATCGAGGCCGACAGAACCGATGACGGCGTCCTGTGTGATACGCAGCGTGCCGCCGTCCTCCGCGACGATGAACTGGCCGTCATAGCGCTCGGTATAATGCACGCGCATGCGGTCGATGCCGGCAGTAGGTACGAGACGGATGCGCGGCGAGACGGTTTCGATGACAATTTCGCGAATCGCGCCGGCGGCTGTGAAGTCATACGACGCGGGCTCGCCGTATTCCTCGGGAACGCTGACGCGCAGACGGTGCGTATTGTTGTCCCAGCTGACGAAGAGTGGGGTCGTAAACCAGGACACGGCGTCCCGGAAGCCATTTTCCGTCGTTGCCATCGCGCCTACGCAGACGATCAGGCCGAGACTTAAAAGGACAGCCGCGATAACAGCGAGCGTTTTCATCGTTTTTTTCATGCGGCTTCCCCTCCTTTCCGATTTTTGTTGCCGAGCTTACGTACCGTGCCGCCTAACCAGCGAAAGAACCGTCCGACACCTTTCCCGACGCCGTAGAGTACATACGAAAGTGCGATCACCGAGAAAATTGCGACCGCGACACCGCAAAGCCCGAGTCCGACGGTGAACACCGCCGCACTGCCGGTCATAACACCCGCCGCGAGTAACCAGATCGACCGCACCCCCATCACGAGTGCCGCCGCGACGACCGCGACGATGCCCGCCGCGACGGATGCCGCCACCGCGAACGCCGCGATGACCACGCAGAAGGCCGCTGCGATCAGACAGAGGGCGATCGGCAGTGTCACCGGCAGCGACAGCACCCCGAACACCGCCGCCAGCGCCCGCGAGGTGTTGCGCGGCGTCGGACGCGCCGCCGCACGCTTAAAGGTGGACTCCCGGCAGATTTGCAGCGCGATCGTCCCCGGTGGGTCTAGGGAGGCGACGACATCGGCCTCGCTTCGCCCGGCTTCCACGCCGTCTTCGATGTATTCGCGGTAATACCGCAGCGCTTCGTCGCGCTCCTCCTGCGGCAGCGTCGACAGACCGTTTGCAAGCGCCGTTAAAAACGCTTCCTTTGTCACTTGGCTTCCCCTCCGTCCGAAAGACGCGTAATTCCATCCTTTTTCGCGTCGTTTCCCATGATAAATTCAATAATCCGGTGCAGAGCATTCATATCCGCCCGCATATCGCTGAGCCGCTCCTGTCCTTTCGGCGTCATCCGGTAGTACTTGCGCAGCCGGCCGCCGTATTCCGCATTGTACGTCTCAAAGCACCCCTGCTGCTCCAGTCTCCGAAGCACCGGGTACAGCGACGACTCCGATACGCCGAGCAGCTCCACGGTCTTTTGCGTCAGACTGTACCCATACGTGTCACGGTCCTCGATCACCGCGAGCACGCACGCGTCCAGCAATCCCTTTTTTAACTGAGGATCCATCCGCTCCCCTCCTTACGGTTGATACTATACCATGTATAATATCATTTGTCAAGTAGTATTATACGTCTTATGATATTATTTTTTGCATGGCATAAAGCTATGCCAAAAATTCGAAATTCCTTACGCAATATATCCTTGTAAAAAAGCGCGGATTGTGATAGAATAACACGAAAACGGTTTTCTTTTGGGGAAACAATTTTTATAGCGAATTCGTCTAACATATGTAAACGGAACGCGAAAGGATAAGTTAAGATATGAAGTTATACGGAGGCGGCGGCCGCCGCGTGAACGGGAAAACGAACGGTTCCTCCGCGCTGGAGGGTGAGCCTGCAAAGCAGGATACTTACGCTCGGGATAATGCGGGATACTATCTGATCGACGACGATACGGAGCAAACTACGGTACAGTCGGCATCCGCGCCGCGCACACTGCAGCCTCAGGTTACGGCACGTCCGACACCACAGCCGCGCATACCACAGCCGCAGTCAAAGCAGCCCGTCCGTCCGGCGGTGCAGCAGACAAATCCTGTGAATGCACCGCGTCCGGGGCAGGCGGGGTATCGCTGGGTCGACGATGAGGATGTGGTATTTACCTCGTCTCATGAGCCGGACGGCGCGAGCGGGGCGGGCGGTGCAAAACCCCCGGTCGCGCCTCGTGTGAGGCTGCCGGAACGGGTTCCGGAGCCGGAGATGCCCGTAAAAAAGCGGCGTCTGCGCTGGCCGTGGCGTGTCGGCATCGCAGCGGTGCTCCTGATCGCGCTGTATCTGATCGCGGTGTTTTCGCCCAACGCGTTCATCGCGAAATGGCGCACGATCTACATTGAAACAGCGATGAGCACAAAGTCGCACCAGTGGCTGGCGACGGCGTTCATCCCGAAATCGATCATTGACGAAGCGGTCACGGCGCGGTATAAGCTCGACGAGGAGCAGGCGGACATGGTATCCGACAAGGAGCTTGTCAAACCGACCGACAACACGACGCTTGGCGCGCTGCGCGGCACGACGACGGCGACCCAGCCGACCGTGCCGGCCGGAACGACAGCCGCGTCCTCGCAGGCGACGACGGCGGCGACTGCTACGACGACGACGGTACGCGATATATCCGAATGGCTCGACCCGAATCATCCGCTGTATCTTGCGTATCCGGAGTTGGACATCGCCTCGTTTAACCGCTATGCGCTGACGAAGGGAGACGCGATGTTCGACGCGGACGGCTATCTGATGATCGACGAAGCAGACCGCGATGGTAAAGGCACGACGATCCAGACGACGAACGGTGACACGGTGCTTGCCTTGGATACGCGCAACGGGATTTTGCTGGTTCGCGTCACCGGCGACGGCTTCAACGGCGTCCTTGCGATTGTGCGCGACCCGGCGCAGGTGGGCTTAGTCGTAACGAAGAAGCTGTGGAGCGTCGGGCAGCGCATCCCCACGCTGTGCGAGGACAACGGTGCGATTCTCGGCATCAACGCCTCGGGCTTCGTCGACGACGGTGGTACGGGCAACGGCGGCTCGCCGTACGGCTATGTCGTTTCGGACGGTGAGGTTCTGTCGAAGACCGAGAGCTGGAAGGTCGTCGGATTTGACTATGACAATGTCCTCTTCACAGGCTCGTATAAGTCGCTCGATCGCGAGCTGCGCGACGCGGCGGAATTCAAACCCCTGCTCATCAATAACGGCGAGATCGTCGTCACGGTCAACGACGGCTGGGGCATCAACCCCCGCACGGCGCTCGGACAGACCGCCGATGGTACCGTCCTGATGCTCGTTATCAACGGCCGCTCGGCAAGCTCTTTGGGGTGTCAGTCCATCGATGGCGCGAGGATTCTCGCAAAATACGGCGCGGTCCAGGCAAGCGCCCTCGACGGCGGGTCGTCCTCCGTTATGTACTACAACGGCCGCGTGATTACGTACCCGTCCGGATCGAATAAGACGGATGGGCGTCAGATACCGAATGCTTTCGTCGTCTACAAAGCGAAATAGGGTATTCTTTATTCGTCGAACAGGGCTGATTATCTGGTTCATACTCCCGGAGGGCGCTGCCCGCCCCTCCGGACCTCTCCGGGCTACTTTCTTTGCCCCGGCAAAGAAAGTAACAAAGAAAGCCGTCTTAAGAGGACTAAAGTCCTCTTAAGAATCTCTCCGGAACGGCATCGCTTCGCGATGCTTATACGGGAGTTTAGCTTGTGTATGGCTGAGAATGCCGTCGTTGTCTATCCGAACGGAAAATGCCACCCTAGAACATGGGTAAGCTTTTCAGAAAGGATCAGAAAACGACGGCATCTCTGTTTTTATGAAAGGTAAGCCCCCGTATAAGCGTCGCCCGCAGGCGACGCAACACCGGAGGGATACTTAAGGGGACTTCAGTCCCCTTAAGCGAGCTTTCTTTCCCTCTTTCTTTGCTCGCGCAAAGAAAGAGGTCGGGAGGTGCAGGGGGGCGAAGCGCCCCCTGCAAGGTATGAGCTAGATAATCAAACCTGTTTGATGGATAAAGATATCCGATTCTGCTTTTCATCTACTGCGAGCACCTTCACGCGCACGACATCCCCGACGGAAAGCACTTCCGAAGGGTGGCGGACGCGGCGGTCGGCAATTTCCGAGATGTGGACGAGGCCGTCCTGATGCACGCCGATGTCCACAAACGCGCCGAAGTCGATGACGTTGCGCACGGTGCCGGAAAGGATCATATCGGGGCGCAGATCCTTCATTTCGAGTACATCGGTGCGCAGGATAGGCTCCGGCAGCTCGTCGCGCGGGTCGCGGCCGGGCTTTATCAGCTCTCTTGCGATGTCGAGGATCGTCGGAACGCCGACGCCGCAGTCGCGGGCGGCGTTTTCCGCGCCGTAGGCGGCAAGACGCGCCTCTATGCCGGGGATGCCTCCCGCGCGGAAGTCCGCGTCCGTGCAGCCGAACAGCGCGAGCAGCTTTTCCGCCGCTTCATAGCTTTCCGGATGCACCCCGGTGCGGTCGAGCAGCGTCCAGCTCTCCGGGACGCGCAGGAAGCCCGCGCACTGCTCATACGCGCGGGGACCGAGCTTTTGTACCTTCAAAAGCTCTTTTCGGCTTGTAAATCCGCCGTTTTCCTCACGGTACGCCACGATGTTCTTCGCCGTCGCCGCTGTCAGGCCCGAGATGCGCCGCAAAAGCGACGCCGACGCCGTGTTCACGTCCACGCCCACCGCGTTCACGCAGTCCTCGACAACCCCGTCGAGCGCGTCGTCGAGCGCCGCACCGGGCATGTCATGCTGGTACTGCCCCACGCCGATGGCCTTGGGGTCGATCTTCACAAGCTCCGCGAGGGGATCCTGCAGGCGGCGGGCGATGGATACCGCGCTGCGCAGGTTCACGTCGTACTGCGGGAACTCCTCCGCCGCGAGCTTTGACGCCGAATAGACCGAAGCGCCCGATTCGCTCACGATCATATAGGACAGATCGCCCCCGATGCGCCGGAGCATCTGTGCCGCCATCTGCTCTGTCTCGCGCGACGCGGTGCCGTTGCCGATGGCGAGACAGCGCACGCCGTGACGCCGGATCAGCGCGGAGAGATGCGCGATGGCCTCCTCCTTCTGCCGCTCGCCGAACGTCGGGTAGACGACGGCGGTGTCGAGGACCTTGCCCGTCGCGTCGACGACGGCGACCTTACAGCCGTTGCGGTAGCCGGGGTCGAGCCCCATCGTGACCGCGCCCTTGACCGGCGGCTGCATCAGCAGGGGCTTGAGGTTTGAGGCGAAGTTATGGATAGCGCCCTCGGTTGCCGCTTCGGTCAGCGCCGTGCGCAGCTCCCGCTCCATCGACGGCGCGAGGAGTCTGTCCCACGCATCCTCGGCGGTTGCGCGCAGAAAGTCCATTGCGGCGCTCCCAGGTACACCGACGGCGCGGAGGATGAGCGTCAACGCACGCTTTTTGTCGCATTCGATGGAGACCTTCAGGTATCCCTCCTTCTCTCCGCGATTGATCGCAAGCGTCTGATGCCCCGCCACGCGCGGCAGCGCCTGCGAAAAGTCGTAGTACAGCCGGTAGACGGAGTCCTCATCCTTCGTCTTGACCGAGCGCAGCACGGCTTCCCGCTGAAGGAAGCCGCGCAGCTGCGCGCGCAGCCCCGCATCGTCGGAAAGCGTCTCCGCGATGATATCGGCGGCTCCCACGAGCGCGTCGTCGACGGTATTCACGCCCCGTTCGGGGTCGATATACGGCGCAGCCGCGATACGGATATCGCGTACGCGGTCGTCCTGCGCAAAAAGAAGCAGGGCAAGCGGCTCAAGACCGCGCTCACGGGCGACGGTGGCGCGGGTGCGGCGCTTCTGCTTATACGGCCGGTATAGATCCTCCACGACGGCGAGCGTTTCGGCCTCGTCGATCGCAGCGGCAAGCTCGTCCGAGAGCTTGTCCTGCGCCGCGATGGCACGCTTGACCTCCTCGCGCCGCGCGGCGAGGTTTTTTAAGTATCCGAGCCGCTCGTCTAAGGCGCGCAGCGCGGTATCGTCCATCGAGCCGTGCTGTTCCTTGCGGTACCGCGCGATGAAGGGGATGGTATTCCCCTCACCGAGCAGCCGGATGACGTTTTCCACATTGGCGAGAGACTGCTGAAGCTCCCGCGCAAGGATTTGTGCGATGGTTTCCATGAAGTTTCTCCTGTTTTCCAAGGTTTTCACGTAGGGTATGCTTCTATTGTACCAAATTTCCGCTGCGATTGCAAGCGGCGCGGCGCAGGATCACGCGGCAAAGGGGAGATATCGACTCCGCCGGGGGGGAGGGGGTGCTCCGGTTGCCAGGCGGGCTGAGGGAGCGGATGCTCCGCCGGTGGTTAGCGGAGCATCCTTTCTTTGAAACGATTAACACTTCATAGTAAAGGTGTCATCTCACGGCACTCCAGGTTAGAAAAAAGAATAATATTTTTTCATAACATTCCGCGTAAAGCCATAATCGATAATGACGGGTTTATCATTGATTTTTCCCCAATTTACAGGCCTGCCCAAATCCCTTAGCAATAAGTTGTGCTTATCAGCAATAGTTCGCAATACATCAAGGCGGTAAAATTCACTGCTTCGTTTAACACCGAAATAAGCCCAAACCTCCGACATGCTTTCTATTTTTTCTGCTTTCTGCATAATCAAAAAATTAGAATCTTCCGAATATTGCAGGATTTTTGCAAACAGACCAGAGCGATCAACGGATGATATTTCAATTTCAACCTCGTTTTGCGCTAACCCTTTTCTGTTTTTAGCCACCTTCACAACATATCCATTGCCAATATCAAAAACACATCTTCCGGAACCTGAACCAATAAAATTATAGAGTCTATTTCTAATATTCAAGCGTATTTGCTCGAAATTGTTTTTCATGATATTCACCTACATACAATTAATATATGACGGCATTATATCCTATTAATTTATGTAGCTTTTTGTGAATGCTGCCTATGAGTATGTAAAGCAATCCCCTTGTCAGCCGCTTAAGCCAACGAGCATGTGGAACAAAAAAGTCCTGATTTTCACTCGTTTTGAATGAAAATCAGGACTTTTTATCTTGGTGGGAGGAGATGGATTCGAACCATCGTAGTCATAGACAACTGTCGTGATGGAAATATTCGCATGACCGAGGTACTTTGACACCGCATAGATGTCCTCGGCAGCTCATGGGGCGACAGTCGCGGGATCTCCGGATGAGAGGCGGTGAACGCGTCCATGACAGGGTTATACCTGTGGTGCGTGAAATTGGCGGGTGTGTACGGCAATCTCCCCGGGGTGTGGGTAATATACTCATCCTTATCATGCCCCACGGCAGCTTTCTGAATCAAACATGAAAGCTGAGTGCCGATCGGCAATGTACGCCGGCTGCCTTTACCGCCATTGATGACGATCTTCCAAGTGCCGAGCGTTGTCTCCTTTTTGCAAAACGTTATTTGTAGTGGTGATATGGTTTACCTCCGCTAACGATTATCCGGGAGTTTCAATGCTTTGTCATTTCTTACTGTCTATATAATTTATTGCGTTTAGCGCCGCCAGCTGCCCTTCGCCGCCTGCTTTGGAAAGTTGATAGGGTTTGCCCGCGCAGTCGCCCGCAGCGTATAAGCCTTCGATATTGGTTTCCATGTTTCGATTAACCTTTATATGCGGACCATCCATCTCCACACCAGGGACAAGCTGTTCGGGGGAAGCAACTTCTTTTATTACGAATACTCCGTCGACTTCGATTTTAGAGTTTTTAAGAACAAGGTGTGTGACTTTGTTTTCGCCAATAATCTCAACTGGGGTATCTTTTACGACTTCTATTTTTTCGTTTAGTGTGCCCATATCCTTATAAAGCGGAACGAAGTAGACTTTTTTGCAGATTTCGGAAAGGAAGTTTGCTTCCTCTTCGGCTTCTTTATCATAGGCCAGCATCGCAACAGTCTTGCCCCTATACAAAGGTGCGTCGCAGGTTGCGCAGTAGCCGACACCCTTGCCCAAAAACTCTGATTCGCCTTTTATTGCTTTTTTGAAGGTTATTCCGGTAGCGAGAATTACGGCTTTTGCCCTATAGATGTCATTAGCTCCTGCAATGCTGAACTCATCGCCCATAGGGACAACCATGGTGACTTTTTCTTTTGTGAACTCGGCGCCCGCTTCCAAGGCATGCTTAATAAACAGTTCCCTCAGTTCCGCGCCTGTGATATTGGGATAACCCAAGTAGTTAAATATCTGCGGCGACTTATACATTTTTGCCGTGCAGAACTCCGACCCGAAGAAGATTATATTTTTGTTCCTTACTTTACAGTTGATAGCTGCCGAAATCCCTGCCGGCCCACATCCGATTATCGCTACATCGTATAAAGTATCCATCTTTTATCTCCTTGATTATTTATGATATTATTCTAAGGAACCTCTGAACAAATGCGCTAAATGAGCGGAACCCGCAATAGCGTGGAAAAAAGGATATTCAAAATCAGTGAAGGTCTGCTGCTTTTTTAATTTTTCCGCACCGCCCCTGTCTTGCTGCGTCTATTTTACCACTTTTAAAACCTTATGGCTAGGGCGGATTTAATCAGAGGTTCCTTAAAATCATCAAGAAAAATCCGTGCAAAAATTTCTCGAATCCTCGTTTTATTGTACCGCTCGTATCCCGAAACACGCCCCTAAAATTTATAGTACCCCGCAGAGCATGCCGCTCCCGGTAGGATACTCATTGTATTCGTATTATTCCGACAATACAACATACTTTGCACTGATCATCGGTACGGTTACATCTCCCCCTATAACGCTTTTGTAAGTATACATGACAGAAAAGGTGCCATAAACGTCTACGATGTCATCCTCGAGAATACGTGATTCCGTAGAGCTTTTTCGTGTGTAAGTGACTATGATCGTATCCTTCCAATAGTAATCATCTTTTGTGATGTTGATGCGGTGCGTCACGTCTAAACCATCTTCCAGTACCTGAATCACTTCCCCATGGACATGACACAATAGCCCCTCATACTTTGACGGGTCTCTGGCAAGCTCCTTGTACGTATAATCCGCGCAAGACGCATTGTAATCGTCCGACGAAACAGAACACGAAACGAAAGACGAAACGGAAGACGAGATCATATCGCTCTTGACCGTTATCGTGACACTGTTGCTCTTGATCGTCCCGTCTACCGCTTCCGCATGGATGACAGCTGTTCCTGGTTGTCGCCGCCGTGGTCGCCTTTGTCGTGGCTACACTACTTGCGGTCGCGGTAGTCTTAATCGTCGCGGTATGGATGGTCGTGCGGATGGATGTGGTGCTCAGGGAGAGGGGGAGAGGGTAATGGGGCAGATCATTATAATCATGTTGTTTGTGGCCATCATGCTAAATTGATTATTCTTCGCCGTAATATTCGTCCAGAACCTCGGAAGCCGTTTCAGCCCATACGATCAGATTCTCGGGACGGTTGCTGACGGTCGAGATATCTTTCAGTGTGATATCGCAGGGACAGCCGTATTTCTGTGCGGCTTTCACGGTTTCCGTGATCTCCTTGCGAATGACCTCGGGATCGGTCTTGATGGCAACGTGAGCGGGATTTGGCTTGCGTGACATCACATAATCATGACCGAGCTGCACGGCGGTGCTTTCTACATTGGCCCACGGACTGGCACCGACCTTGCGGAGATTCTTATATTTTTTAATGTAGTCGAGTCTGTCATGCAGCGGTTCACAGCAGCCGTAATACGTATAGGCGCAGCGTTCGGCCAGCGGACGGGAATACTGCAGATCGAATTCTTCATGTGCGGCAGGGGAGATCGATGAGAACATCTGCGCCATCGTGCGGAACCATGTTGTGCAGCACGTGCCGTTTTCGGGGCTCTTTCCTTCGGGAAGTGTGACAAAACCGGGGGTACAGTGCAGTCCCACATTGCCGGAAGTGTATAGACCGAACTTTTCTTTCTGATCCATTTCGGCACGGGCAGCATCTGTGAACAGTCCGATTATCTTGTGCAGAAATTCAGGACGATCATAAATATCATACAGAACATTGTCCACGCCGTGCAGACGAGGAATGACATCCCACGGCGCATGATATATTATGCTTTCGCCTTCCAATACCACCGGAATCGTATCACCGAACAATTCCTGCATTTTTGCCATGTTCTCGGCGTCTTCTTCGGGATGCGGAGTAATCACGGGCAGATGGAATGCCTCCAGAGCCGCTTCGTCCGGAATCATATCAAAGAAATGATGCGACTGAATATCTGTATTTTCGGCACGTATGATGTTTTCCCGTATGTTGAAACCGTTGCCTGTTGAAGAGTATGATTTTCTGATGCCCCAGAATGGAATAATGAAATTGTCGCATTTGAAATATTTATCACGGAACAGATTCATACGGAAACTGTATTCGATCCGGCGAAGGCTTTCGTCTTCACAGATACAGGTCAGTGAGCCGTCGAAATTCATCTGCTGCCACGGTATTTCATCGATCAGCAGAGGCGGACGAACAATCTTCAGATCGTTGGTGTCGCGGAATCGCTGATTCATTTTTCGGTGTCTTTCAGAATTGGCGATTTCCATGTAATGCTTTGCCAAATCACGGATAATTGCTGTATCTTTTGCATTACAACGCATAGCAGTCACACTCCTCTGTTCCGTTTCCGGTTACTGTTTCCATGATATCATGTTGCTGAAAGAAAAGCAAGCAGAGGATTCAACTGGCTCATAAACAAATATTCCGATTTCTGCGCGAAGGTTATCGGCATCATCCACGACGCAAAAAATTCCGCTCCGGCGGCAACCGGGGCGGATGAAGGGGAAGGCTATCTCACAAGAAACTAATGGTACTGTCAGTATATATCAGAATTTTATATATGTCAAGGAGGATATTTGAATGGATACCAAGCGCCGCGCCTACCGGAAGGATTCGGTAGGCACGGCTCTTTTAGTAACGAGTGAATGTCAAGTCATTGTTTTCTACAGTAGACGGCCCCGCAATTCCGTGATATAATACGATAAAACCGCTTTCGGAGGGATTTTTATGATGACGCGGCGCGAAAACTTCGCGGCGACGCTTGCCCACCGCACGCCGGACCGTATGATCGTCGATTTCGGCGGAAATCCGCTCTCCTGCATGGAGGGCCGCAGCCAGGAGTTCCTTCTTTCCTATCTCGGGTATACTCCGGAAAAGCGAGACGACGCGCCGGCGCTCTTCGGCGTCGCGGGACGGATCGACGAACGCATCCTGACCGCGTTCGACACCGATACGCGCGCGGTCGGCAAGATATTCAAACCCCGCGGCTCGACTTACCGCCGCATTTCCTCGACCGAGTATATCGACGAATGGGGTATGCGCCGCGTGTTCGACGGGCGGTACTGGAACATCGTCACGACACCTTTAAAAGGCGCGGCGGCAGAGGACCTCGACCACTACGACTGGCCGGACCCCGCGTCGATTGACTCTGCCGAGATCGATGCCTGCCGCGAACGCGCGAAATATCTCTTTGAGGAGACCGACTACGTGGTCTGCGCCGAGCATCCGGTGTACGGCGTGTTCGAGCTCGGCTGCTGGATGTGCGGGTTCGAGGACTTCATGATCAAGATGGCGCTCGACCCGGACTTCATCACGGCGTTCTTCGACCGGATCCTCGCGTATCAAAAGGCCGTACTCTCGCGGTACTACGGCGCGGTCGGGCCGTATATCCACTACACGTCCTCGGGCGACGACTTCGCGACGCAGAGGAGCCTTTTCGTCTCGCGTTCTATGTGGCGGGAGATGGTCGCGCCGTACTATAAGGAACGCATCGCGTTCACGAAGAAGTTCACGAAGGCTTCCTATCTGCACCACTCGTGCGGCGCGGTGTCCCCGCTCGTGCCCGACTTGATCGACTGCGGCGTCGAGATTTTAAACCCGATCCAGCCGCGCGCGGAGGGGATGGCCCCCGGGCGCCTGAAAGCCGCGTACGGGGACCGCGTCGTGTTCCACGGCGGCCTCGACACGCAGGACGTGCTGCCCCACGGCACGAGCGCGGACGTCGACCGCGAGGTGCAAAAGACGGTGGAGGCGCTGAACGTGAACGGCGGCTATATCTTCGCCGCCGCACATAACATCCAGGAGGACGTTCCGCCGGAGAACGTCGCGCAGATGCTGCTTTCCGCGAAGAAGTACGGCGAGCGACGCGAATAGGGGAACGGGGTCCATCGTCGACGCGACGACGCAGGAGCGGATATACTGACCTTTCTCGGCGGCGGGTTTGGTCCATATCGCCGACATAGTCGGCGCCGGCGGCCTTCGCGGCCTCCACGCGGTCGCCCTTTGCGAACACATATGTCTTCGGATTGATACCGCTTTCTTCGCACCAGCGTACGACGGACATTCCGCTGCTTTGGCATGCCCTGATCCGCTCCGTCCATACGGATGCCTGCACCTTCCCGCTTGAGCAATGTGACTTTGTCCATTCTCATTTACTCCAATCAGACTGATTCAGGTAACTCAAACACTCCAATTTGGAGTGGCTTAGCGTTCTCACCTGCTCCATTTTGGGTGACTTAAGTTTCCGTGTTTATTGTATCAGTCTGTCGGACTTTATTATAGACGCAGTTTTATTGGGCGGTTACCGACTGACGACAATTTGACGACTAAAAGATATGATTATCTGACACCATCCGATACTCGCGCGCGATTCCGTAGAAATGCACGGAACAAAAAAGTCCTGATTTTCACTCGTTTTGAACGAAAATCAGGACTTTTTACCTTGGTGGGAGGAGATGGATTCGAACCATCGTAGTCATAGACAACAGATTTACAGTCTGCCCCCTTTGGCCGCTCGGGAATCCTCCCATATTCAGTTGTCATACATCCGAGAAACCCTGCGCCGGGGAAAGGAAATTTGGAGCTGGTGACCGGAATCGAACCAGCAACCTGCTGATTACAAATCAGCTGCTCTGCCGATTGAGCTACACCAGCACAGATTTTTCGGAGTCAACGTTGACTATTATAACAGAACGGCATACATTTGTCAAGAGCTTTTTTCGCTTTTTTTCGCGGTGCTTCCAAGAGCGGCCTCCAGCAGCTGCTCGTCGACGGCGTGAAGAAGGGTTAAGACGGAATCGGCAAGGGGGGCGTATTCATGGGAGAGGGTATCGCGGCTGATGGCGGGCACGGGGGCGTCGGAGGGCTCGTGGCGGCTGTGGGCGGCGGCTTCGGCATACTCACGCAAGGTTGCCTCCGCACGCTTGATCTGCATGTCCGACAGCTCGGAAAACGTCGTGCCGGAGGCCGCGAACAGCTCCTGCGCGGATTTCCCGTTGGCGAGGAAGGCGTAGCGCATGACCTTGTAGGCGGAGACGGCCATATACTGCGCGGCGGCGTCGGTGAAGCGGGATGCGCCAGCCCGGGTGAAAAGCGCGCAGAGGAGCGCGTATGTCTCCCGCAGCGTCTCCATCTGCTGTCCCGTCTTATCACGATCTTCCCCGTCGGCTGCCGCGGCCTTGGCGGCATCGTTTGGCGAGGACCCCCGTTGCATCGTACGGCCTAAAAGGTAGTCCGTCGATACGCCGTAGTAGCCCGCTGCACGGATCAGAAAGGCATAGCCCGGCTCCCGCGAACCCTTTTCGTAATGGGACAGCAATGCCTGCGATACGCTCAGAGAGGTCGCCGCTTCTCGCTGGCTGACGCCTTTCTCCTGACGTAAAAGAGAGAGCATCCGCGGAAAATCCAGTACCATGTCGTCACGTCCTTCGTGTTTATATATAGGTTATATTATACCACGAATGATGGCATGACGCAAGTGCTTGCCGACACAGCTTTTTGTCAAATTTATATTTAAACAGACTGTGTAATCCTTCATATAGAGAGGCTGTTTGACAAAAATACCTATTTTGTGACCAGGATCGTTCCGGCAGGGATGGAGGAGAACTGCCATGAGGTGGAAAAGCCCAGCCGCTCGCGCAGCCGCTCGGCGGTTCGCGGCAGAAACGGCTCGTATAGGAGCGCGAGGTTCACGGCTACCTGCACGGCGTTGTAAATCGTTTGCACATACGGCTCCGGCTTCTTCAGCGCGGTGTCCAGCCACAGATTCGCCGCCTGCGCATGTGCCTCCAGCGTGTCCAGCGCGTCGCTCATGCGGCTCTCGTCTATGGCGCGGCCGACCGGCGCGAACAGCCCCGCGATCTTCATCGCAAACGCGCCATCCAGCACCCCCGCCGGTACGCGTCCGCCCGTATAGCGAAGCGCCAGATCCATCGTCCGGCCGTAAAAGCGTAAAAATTCATCCCCGATACACCGCGCGTCCTGCGTCGGCGGCGTCCGGATGTCGGCAGCGGACTTACCTGCCATGCGGCGGTAGCGGAGCTTTGCGTCGGAGGCGGAGTAGGTGCCGTTATAGAAGATATGTGTCATGGTCAAATCCCTCTTTTAAACTGGCGGGGTCGCGGGTGCTCGGACAATAAAAAAACACCCTCGCCGCCGAAACTTTACATTTCGGGGACGAGCGCGCAGCCCGTGGTACCACCCCAGTTCGCCGTCCGCTCACGCGGAAAACAGCCTTATCAGGTACGAATCCATACCCTGCGCCTTTGACGGAGCGCGTGCGTCGCAGCCTGTGCCGCGACGGATTCGCGGCGGTCGGTGCGCGGCTCAAAAGACCATGTTCCGCGCCTACAGCTGCACCATGCTTCCTTTTCAGCTGCCGGAAGCTCTCTGTCATGCGGTGCCCTGTCGGGCGTACTCTTCTTTCTCATCGCCATTTTAAATGATATTCAATTATATATGTAGTATACCCCGATTCCTCCAAAAAGTCAAGCGCCATCTTTACGCAAAAATGACGTAAAAACCCGCGCCCGTTTGGATAGTTTCGCTGTTATTCACGCCTGAAAAACGCATAAAGCGGTACAGGCCTGCGCATACTGCCCGTATGCGGATACGAACCGCTTTCAGCATTCTTTGAAAAGAGGGTCATTTTTATGAATCAGCTTCGATGCGGTGTCGAAACCTGCGCGACCTACCGGGACGGCTTCTGTTGCCGCTCTGAAATCCGCGTGGACGGCTCTTACGCCCGCGCGCCTAAGGATACCTGCTGCTCCTCCTTTCAGCAGGAAGTCCCCGGCATGACCAACAACGCCATCAGCCAGTCTCCCAATCCTCGCTGTGAGGTCCTCTGCGACGCTTGGAAGTGCGCCCACAATTCCAACGGCTGCTGTTGCGCTTCTTCCGTCGATATCACCGGCAGCGATGCCTGCACCAGCGGCGAAACGAGCTGCCGTACCTTCCGCGAAAGATAAATACGAGCCGCTTCCCTGGAGTGGAGAAGTAAGCTATAAAAGCGCCTGCTATGTTAATGAGCAGGCGCTTTTTACCTGCGTCCGAGCGTCCGGATTCGCCACCGAGCGCGGCGCGGATCCCGGCAAAACGAACGACCTCCGCCGATGCATACCGCTAGCCGTATACGCAGCAATTCACCTTATATAAGCATATCCATTCATTACCTGTAAAAAAGTTTCAAAAACAGGCCAATTCAATGTTAAGATCAAGTAATCCTTACATTACCATTGCAAAGTGGTTACAAAAGTGCTATACTTCAATTGTCCTCGAGAGACGGAACAACAATCCTAAACACTTTATAATGGAGGCTAATGAAATGTGTAACTTCAAACTGAGTAACTTTAATTGTTCTTCCATGTGGCAGCTTCTGTGCAATTACTTCGGTCTCTGTTACTAAGAGACAGACCTCACGCAGACATAAACGTGTGATCGACAAAGGACAGCTTTGCTTTGGCAAGGCCGTCCTTTGTTTTTCTCCGCCGCATCTAAGATTAAGCTTATACTGCGTGGGTATCTAATTTTTAAAAACAGTAAGAATCTCGTCGCAATATCTTGATAACTCCATTATTTTATTGCTTATAGGTCTCATTCGATTTTTGTTTTTAATAACTTCAGGTTTAATATTAAATCCACTTTCCATCTGGATAAGAATATCAAAACCGTTTCTATTTTGTGTTATGTATAAAGGAATCAATTCATTGATAAACGTCATGTCAGGATTTTTTGCTAAAGCATCATGCAAAAACCCTTCGGCACAACCGTTGGTACCAAGTATACAAAGATAGGTTCCATGCATATTCCAGCAAGAAAAATAAAGGTTGGCATGCGTATACCAAATCTTACTATCGGAAGAAATTGCATCGAACATACCATTTTGAAAGCTTTCCGCCCAATCCATAAACGCTTTTTTCCCAAATGAATAATCCTTTGTTTCTATCATCGATATATACGATGGTATATCCATGACCGCCTTTCTGTACACATCTGCTAATAATGGTTTTGATTTTTTATCTGTGACAAAAATAAGCTCATCATAGCGATAAGGTTTTGGTTCTTTTTCCTCGCCCAAAATATAGTAAAAATCGTTATTATCATAACCGCAGATGATAGCAAGAGAATGAAATGCATCATTTACGCGCGCAATTACCGGGGTGTTATGGTCGATATATTTGCGTATTCGCTGGTCAAGGGCTTCTCGATTATCGTTATTGATGTCTTTGTAGTAATTATAATTATATCCACATGCGTCAAACGCTTTTTTAAGTACTAGGTCGGTCATGTTGTGAGAATAGCATAGAACCATATTTTCCGGATTTTTACTGTACATCTGTATAAAACTATCGCCTGTAACACCGGAAAAAAACCAATAGTCATAAGCTTTATCTTCTCCCAAGCATTCCATTAGAAATTCCATACAGCCGTTAAACCAGTAGTTTTGTCCCTGCATGTTATAGATAAGCTGGCGCACTGGGATTTGGGAAATCAATTTTATAGACATATTGAAACCACCCTTTATTAGATTTTGTATTTTGAGTGGGTCAAAGCTTTAAGCGCTGCAACAGACTCATGTATTATAACACAGTTTTTTTGTGAAGGCAATGGGACAAAGGGCAGCATAAAGCGGGATCCCAATGCCCTTGTACCGCCCTCACCCTGCGGTTGACTACGTTCCCTCTTGCCACCTCATGCGGCATGTTTATGCAGCCGTCGGCGTCGTCTCTCAGTTCTTATTTTTGTTGATATTAGTTAAAGCCGATGGTAATATTAGGGTAAAAGGTTCTTTGAGCTTTGTGATAGGTGATATAAGTTAATAGGCAGGGGCTCAATCGAAGAACCCTGCCTATTATAAGCTGGTATTTAATTGTCCAAAGGGAAATGCAGTTTATCAGCTTAACCTTTTCCCGTTAATTATTTTACTAAACAGCTCGAATCATAATAGAGTCAAAGATAGATCGATTCAACTGAACCATCTCCTGATTTTAAATTTTTATCACTATAGGGAGTGTTGCATGATAAATAATAGCTGTCGAAGGATCGCGCTGCTTGCCGATATACACGGCAATGATACGGCGTTCGAAGCGGTGGTTGATGATGCCGCTGCGCGCGGCGCGAGTGATTATGTGATTTGCGGCGACTTGATCTCCGATTGGCCGCAAAGCACGGAAGTTATCAAACGTACCGAAAAGCTTACGCACAATGTTGTGGCCGGAAACCGGGATAACATGGCGGTAACATATGAAGAGATCAAAGGTAGCCTGCACTTGAGACAATTTGCGGCGCTCCGACATGTTTATGAACACCTTTCCGTTTCTGAAATTGGGTATCTGCAATTATTACCAAGCGAGATCGAACTAAAAATAGGACAGTTCACACTGCTTGCGAGTCACCATTCACCGTCGAACCAATATCGCTGTTTTCATCCGGATATAAACCGTGAGACAGTAGCGGAGACTATGAGGGCGATACCTCAGGATATTTATGTCTGCGGACATGTCCATTTTCCAAGCTGCGTGTCCTTCGGACAGAAGCTGTTCATCAATCCCGGTTCTGTTGGCGTCAACGCGTCCGGCGCGTTCGTCGCTGATTACGCCTTGCTCACAGAGGATAACGGCAGTATCGACGTCAGACACATAAGCGTGCCCTATCAAGGCAAGCTGCTTTTAAACACGCTTGCTAAAAGCGGTATGTGCGACTGCTTCGACACGGCTTTTTGGATGGCGCTTGTGTTGACAATGCAAACATATCCCGGACAAAAGGCAGGGTCGGAGTTCCTCCATTTACTTTTCAAACATGCGAAAGATGTAAAAAGGGAGCATGGTATAGATTGTGGCGACATTCCCGACAGCTTGTGGGAATGCGTCTGCAGAAGCTTTTTGATCAAATATAACATAGACACTGACTGCTTTTGTGAACCGTTGAGAAAGGCGTTGTCATAGGGTGGTTTTGCGTTTAAATCAATTAAATATACTTCGACAAACTATTTTTGTTTTCCCTTAAGTTTAATCAAGCTGCCACCTTCTTTCTACGAGTATAATCAAGCCCCGCCAAATAATGTATTAACACAATGATGCATAAAGAGCGGTACAACGGTCATAATAGATATGTGTTCTGAAGAGAAGACAATACGCAGTAGTGTATAATAAGCTCTTTATTTGAGCACAAGCAAAGTGAGCGGGGGATTATTTCTCGCTCCTTTGCTTTTTTTTGAGCTTTACCCTATAATAAAAGCCCCGCCGATCACTCGGCAAGGCTTTCATGAGCTGACAGTATGCGTTTTTCGGCTGCGTCGGCATATTCCGCATTGGTTTCAAATCCGATGGGATGTCGACGCTCACCAGCTTTCAGTTTTTTCACGATACCAGTATAGCACAGAATACCGCAAAAGTCTTCCGGACTTTTTCCGATTAGGGAACCTCTGATAAATATGCACACCACGGGATCTGCGTTCCCTTTTATGACTTGATCGTAAAAACCGCATATCCCTTCTGTCCGGTAATTGTCAAAGTCTCTCCATGCTGTTCCCATGTGAGCGTGGCGCTGATCTCCCGTATCTCCGCGCGACAGCCGTTTAAAATCGGGATCTCTGCACTGCACTGCTCGAACAGATCTACGTACAGGTAGGTGATGCCGTCGTAGTCCACCGTATAAGCGGAAAAGCGTGTGCCCGAAGGATAATATTTCCGATATGCGACGCCATGCGCTTTTGTAAATGTTGGGCCGCTCCTTGTTGCCGCATCTATAACGGAACCGCCGATAAATGCCGGATACGTTTTCCTCGAGTCAACCAGACATACCGCATCCGTTATATTTGCTTTCCGGCGTACAGGTGCCCCATCATATAATGGCAGGTACCCCCCGACAAACGCGAATGCTTCCTCCGACTCAGGCTTACGAATAAAATCGATCTGCCGGTCGGGCGGATTATCCGGATCCGCCCAATATTCCGGTGTAATCCGGAACTTTTTAGGGAACGGTTCCTCTGACGTATTATGCGGATGGGAAAAGTCATAGGTCGTACCGTGATCGATAAAAGGCCGCGTTTTGGGAATATACCGCCAGATACCTCCGCCATACACATCGCACTTTTCCTGATACATCACGCCTAAATATGATTCCCAGCGGACGTTCTGCATCCGCTGGTGATCAAAATCCACCAACACCGTCCCATCGTCCGCAATGCTATAAACCGCGCAAAAGTGGAACATCGCTTCTCCGATCGCCAAATCCTGCTCCGTACGATACCCGCCTAACGGACGGTTTTTTCGCAGCGTCTCTCCTACCGTCGCGGGATTGATAATTTCATATTCCTCCGTGATCTTCGCAAAGGAAACATCGGTATGATAACCGATAATATTCTGACGCTGTCCGTCCTTCCAGCAGGAAAGCTCCCGCTTTGTATGCCGGATGGAACGATGCATTGACACGCAACCCGTTTGCTTTACCGGCATAATCTCCATAACATGATTTCCATCACTGATGTAAGTAAGGCTGCCTTCGATTTTTTGTGCAAAAGCATAGTCTTCCTTGGATGCGCCGATGTTTTCTGATACAAAAAGCATACTTTCCCGGTTTTCTATTCGAAGGCATGTCCAATAGATACCGCTCTCATCCCGCCAAAGTGAACCAATATCCCCCGTATCCATAGCATGACCGGGTACCCATACCCGTACCGCGCAATCCTGCGAATGATTCCCGCCGATATCAACGCCGCCTATTACCTGGGGCGATACCTCGTCTGTCGAAAACGCCAGTACGACATCCATATGCCAGATATCGCGGCAGCCTTTTTTTTGCAGTCCCGCCGCTCGGAAATCCACCGGATTATTAGCACCGAGATACCCATTTTTTAGGCCGTGAAATATCTGTAAAAGATCATAGTTCTGAGAAAAAGACGTGCGAAATATTGCTTCCGCTCCATTTAACGAAACATCCATTAAGAAGTCCTCTCAACCTGTCAATTATTTTTATATTATAGCATACTCCGTAAAATTATCAAGGCTTCTTTATCAGCGCCGGCTCATGTTCCCGTCCTTCTTCTTAACGCACCGCCCGTGTCTTGATGCATCTATATTACACGACCTGAAGCCATTGATTGGCCACACGGTGGATATGGACAGCTATGGTACTTACAACCATGAAATGGAGGGTAACCTGGAAATGACCGCCGATCGGGTCGACGATATAATACTGCCGGAAACAAAAAAACGGGTAAGTGTGTTATTCTCAAAAGACTGGCTTATAATAATGGAACAAAATAAACCAAAAAGACCGCGCATACTCATCGTATACGCGGTCTTTCAATACTTTCCTACGGGGAAAGCGGTGGAGCTGTTGGGGAGATTCGAACTCCCGACCTCGTCCTTACCAAGGACGCGCTCTGCCGACTGAGCTACAACAGCAAATATGGCGACCCGAATGGGGCTCGAACCCATGACCTCTAGCGTGACAGGCTAGCGTTCTAACCAGCTGAACTACCGGGCCGTATCCTTTCTGCAAGCGCTTTTTAGGCTGTCCTCACAGGTCACGAATGCTATTATACACGGCGCGGGGGTGTTTGTCAAGAGCTTTTTCTCGGGAAATGAAAGTTTTTGAGGAAAGGGGGAAAAAAGACACGCTTGCGTACGGGAGGTTCATCGGCCGAACATTTGAATTTCGGGAAACTTTTCTTGCTTTTTATCGTCCGATAGGGTATAATAAAAAGCGTTAGTATATGCAGGCGAAAGGGGCGCAGCCATATGGCTCTGGCCGTTGTGATACCGGTCTTTAATGAGGAAAAAGGGCTTTACGCACATATTACCCAAATCGATCGTATTTTAAAGGCCGACGGCATCGCGGCGCGCTTTATGCTCGTCGACGACGGCTCCCGCGATTCCACATGGTCGGTTGTCCGAAAGCTGCATGCCGAGATGCCAAACGTCGGCGGTATCCGCTTCTCCCGGAACTTCGGGAAGGAAACCGCGATTTCCGCGGGTCTTGACGCGATCGACGACGAGATTTACCTTGTGATGGACTCCGATCTCCAGCATCCCCCGCGCAGCGTGCGCGGAATGCTCGACCTGCTAGAAGCCTCCGACGCCGATATCGTCGACGGCGTTAAGGAGTATCGCGGTAACGAAACCCTGCGATCAAAGCTGCTCGCCAAGGGGTTCTATGGCATTCTCAAAGCCGCTACCGGACTTGACCTCGACAATTCCTCCGATTTTAAGCTCCTGCGGCGCCCCGTCGTCGACGAAATCCGTAAAATGACCGAAGGTAACCGCTTCTTCCGTTCCATCGTCGATTACGTCGGCTTTAAGCGTGTCAATTTCCCCTTCTCGGTCGATGACCGTGACGACGGCACCTCCCGCTTCTCCACAAAGCGGCTTTTAAAGCTCGCCTTCAACGCCATCGTGTCAAACACCGCAGCCCCCCTCTATATCGCCTTCCTGACGGCGTTTTTAAGCTTCCTCGGCGCCTTTGCCGACGCCGTCGTCATGATCGTCCGCGCCTGTATGCGTACCGGCGTCACCGGTACCCAGTGGGTGATTTTAACCGTCCTCCT
Organism: Clostridiaceae bacterium; assembly: GCA_034926225.1. Lineage (GTDB taxonomy): Bacteria > Bacillota > Clostridia > Oscillospirales > QAMX01 > JAAZKA01. Next base: position 63,159 of record JAYFRF010000006.1, on the reverse strand, counting down.
CGCCGCGGGCTGTATCCTTCTCTCCGTCGGCATCCTCGGCGCATACGTTTCCCGCGTCTACGACGAGGTCAAAGGCCGCGCCCGCTATATCGTCTCCGAGCGCGTCTAAGGGAAAAAGGAGAACGATGATGCAAAAGCTCTGGCAGCGTTTACGGGCAATCTTACTGTCCGACAAGATACAGGAACTCTTGCGCTACGCCGTCATCGGCGCCCTCACCACCGCCGTCAGCTTCGGCTCCCTATGGTTCTTCGTCAATATCACGGGCATCAACGCCAATATCGCAAACATCCTCAGCATCGTCTGCGCCGTCGTTTTCGCCTACGTCGCCAACAAACTCGTCGTCTTCCGCACCCATTGCCGTACCCGGGCCGACCTGTTCCGAGAGGCCGTTTCCTTCTTCGCCGCCCGCGGCCTTACGATGCTCGTGGAAGCCGGCGGGTTCTCCCTGCTTTATGAAATCTGCGGGATTCAATATATGATCTCGAAGGGGATCATCAGCGTCTTGATTCTCGTTTTAAACTACGTTTTGTCGAAGTGGGTCGTCTTCCGAAAACAGAAAAAGCAATCATAAAAACAAAGTGTCCCTCCCCGCCGCATGGCATGATGAATGCCAAGACGCGATAGGGGGGACGCTTTTTTATGGGCCGCGCGGGAAGGTTTTACGACGGCTGACGGCAAAGCCTTATGATGCCAATTTTGCCGCCCGTACCGTGTTTGCCAAAAGTACCGACGTCGTGATCGTCCCGACACCGCCGGGCACCGGCGTGAGCGCGTCCACGACAGGGGCGACCGCGTCATAATCCACGTCTCCACACAGGGTATCGCCCGCGACATTGATCCCGACGTCTACGACGACCTGCCCGGGGCGCACAAAGTCCGCCGTCACCATGCGCGCCGCACCCGCCGCGGCGATGAGGATGTCCGCCTTGCGGCACTCCTCGGCAAGCTCGCGCGTCTTCGTGTGACAGACCGTGACCGTCGCGCTCCGACCGATCAAGAGCAGCGCGAGCGGCTTGCCGACGACCAGGCTGCGCCCGATTAACGTAACCTTCGCGCCCGCAAGCGGGATTTTATAGAAGTCCAAAAGCTCCAGCACAGCCTGCGGCGTACACGGCGGGAAGTCGCATTTCCCCATAAACAGCGCCGCGGCGCTGTTTGGGGTCATGCAGTCGGCGTCCTTGCGCGGGTCGAGCAGCGCTTTGACGCGGTCCTCTGACAGCGTTTTCGGCAACGGCCGGAAGATCAACGCGGAATGAATGCCGTCGTCGGAGTTGATCCCGTTGACCGCGTCCTCCAGCTCCGCCTGCGTGCAGGTTTCGGGCAGCGCGATGACCTTTACAGCGGCTCCCGCCGCTGTAAACCGCTTGATCGCCCCGCGTTCGTACGCCAGATCGTCTCCGCGCTCGCCTACGCGTAAAATGGCAAGTGTCGGCACAATGCCACGTGACGCCATCGCCGCGATCTCCGCCTTCAGCTTCTCTGCCATTGCCTTTACGACCGGCATACCCCGTAATTCCGTCATGCCTTCTCCCCCCGCATCCGCATCCGCACCGCGCCGTAAACCTTGTCGCACGCCGCGTCGATTTGTTCCGTCAGCTCGTCCGTCCGTGCGTTCAGCGCCGCCGCAAATGCCGCGTCGTGCATCAGCTTCGTGTTGATATATACATTTAACGCCGCGCTGTCCGCCGCGCACCGGCACGCCGCTGACGCGCAGCCTACGTCGCTGAGAGCTAGGCGCGACCCGATCACGAGCAGCCGCTCGCAGATCGGTATCAGCTCGCAAAGCGTCTCGAGCAGTGCAAGAGGCACCCCCGCCGCTTCGTGCAGCGCAGCCTCCAGCATCTCCTCTCGTCCCGGCGCGTCCTTCGGGATCCCGTACGCGCGCGCCAGCGGTGCGAATGCCGCCGCGTCTCGCGCGATAAAGCCGTACAGCGCCGCCCGCAGCGTCGCTGTATCGGTTATGATCCGGTCGATTTCCGGCTGAAACTCCGCATACTTCTTCTTGCCGGAGGTTAAATTCGCGACCATCGACGAAAGCGCCGCCGATACCGCGCCAGAAAGCGCCGCAGCGCCGCCGCCGCCGGGGGTCGGCGATCCCGACGCCAGCGTCTCAAGGAAGGTCTCCATCTCCATAAGCTTCGTCCTTTCTATGCATTCTCGTGATTCCTGCGGTATTCGCTCGGCGTCTCGCCGATCGTCCGCTTAAATGATTTGTTGAAATGCGCCACGCTGTTGAAGCCGACCTCACCGCAAATGTCCGTTATCGCCACGTTTGTTCTCGTCAGCATCTCACAGGCATGTGCGAGCCGCACTTGCATCAGATACTCCACAAACGTCTTGCCTGTGACGCCCTTGAACATGTTGCGGAAATAGGACGGTGACAGCATCGCGATGCGCGCTGCGTCGGAGAGCGCGATCTCCTCCGCATAGTGATCCTCTGCAAACCGCATTACGTCGTGGATCGCCCGGCTGTGCCGGTCATAAATGCTGCCGTCCGCGCGGATCGCCTCCGTGTACCGCCGCCCGACTAAAACCAGCAGCTTTAAAAGGAGGGATTTGATGATCAGCCCGTACCCGTCGCGTTTCTCCATATACTCGGCGTACGCCTCGTCCAAAATGCCCTCTACCTCCAGCTGCAGCGTGCCCGTCAGGTTCAAAAACGGCCGTACATGCGCTTCCGTCACTAAAAATGGCTCGATATACGCAAAATCAAAAAAGCTCCGCGCTTCGTCATAGTCCGTGAAGTTCGAATTGATGAACTCCGGCATGAACTCAAATTCGCAGATGATGCCCTCGCCCGCCGCAGCCGTGTCCGGCAGCGGAAGGATGCTGTGCGGCACGTACGGGGGGACAATGAAAATGTCCCCCTTCGATACCTCGAACTCATGCCCGTTGATCACATGCCTCGCGCCGCCGCGCAGAACATAGTTAATTTGGACATACTCATGCCGGTGCCGCCGCAGCGGTAAGATTTTCGTCGAATACCGCGTCAGCACCGCCGGGATGCCCTCTACATCGTCTAAAACGAGCCTAATCGGCTCGCAGTCACCGTATTCCGGTCTGTTGATAAAATCCAGTTTCATAGATTCTTAAAATCATCCGTTTATCATCCGATTGGCGCCAAAGAATACGCCTTCTCTATTGTACCACAGCCGCCCCCTGTTTGTCGATAGCTAAAAGTCATCAAAAATTTGCAAAAACAAAAAAACCGCTTCCCCCTGATACAAAGGGAAAGCGGTTTTATGCTGCTTCTTAATCGTTTACGACACGCTGCGCGCCGACATACCGCGCAGTGTAATACCCTTCGTCAAGACTCGTGATCTTAACGTAGTCGCCCGTCGACGGCGCATGAATGAAGTTGCCGTCACCGACGTAGATGCCGACGTGCCCCACCGAATAACCCGCGCGGGAGAAGAACACCAGATCGCCCGGACGCAGCTCGTCCTTCGAGATCGATATACCGTTCTTGATCTGCGCCGCGGACGAACGGTTCAGCGAATAGCCGAAATTCGAGAATACATACTGCGTAAATCCCGAGCAGTCAAAGCCCGTTGACGGCGACGCGCCGCCGTATACGTAACGGGTGCCGATAAAGCTCATCGCATACTCCACGATCTTGGTGCGTTCCGACGTCGTCGCGGACGCCGCCAGCGCCTGTACGACGAGCACCGGGTTGATCGTTTCCTCAATCGTCGCGAAGTTTGCCGAATTCGGCAGATCCTCCGTGATGTCCGGGTCGAGCGCGTTCGGATCGTTTTCCGTCGACGCGCCGTAAACCACGCCGTAGACCTTCACGTAATCAGCCGATATGTAACCGACGTACTCCGCAAAGCGGATGTAATACCAGCCGTCGGTGTAGCCGAGGAGACGTACCTTCGTGCCAGACAGCAGACGCGTGACACGCTCACTGTCAGCGGAAGGCTCTGTGCGGATGTTCACTGTCGACGACGAGCTCGACGCGTCCACGACGCCGAAGCCGATCTCCACATAGATGTCCTCGCTAAAATCGATATAGTCGACAAAAACGAAGCCCGATTTGCCGTTTGCTTGAATCCGGTACCAGTTTCCGAGACGCCCTTCGATTTCTACGGCGTCGCCCCGCGCGATCTTTGTCACGATATCGGACTTTACGGAAGTCCCGGAACGAACATTCAGAACAGAAGCGTCAACGGTACCCTCGAGCGCAAAGGAACAAACGGCCAGCGCCGCCGCCGCAGCCACGCTTACCGCAAGGGTGCGCAGCGCTTTCCACATGCAGTGCGATTTTGGTTCTGCCATTGGTGCATACTCCTTTTACTCACAAAGGAGCGACATAACTTATCCCTTCTCCGATGCCAAAGCACGCTCCAGCCATACCGCGCCGATGTCCAGCGCATCATACAGACCGGGCTTCTCGCCGTGCTTTACGATTCTTTCCAGCGGACCCGTATCCGCCGCCGTCTTCAGAAGCGATACCGCCACACGCGACGCGACCGTGAAGTCGCCCTGCTTCTTCGTCTCAAGAATCCGCAGCATTACAATATACGGATCCCGCATATCGCCGTAATACAGTTCGTCCTCCTGCCGCAGCAGCGGACGGTCGAGATATACGAGATTCTCCGGGGCTTTTTTGGGGGTAAGTGCCATGTCGTTTCCTCCGTTTTATTGAAGCGTCACACGCAGGCTTGTTTCTCTCGGGATTTGACCAAATCCGCCGAAATGTTACCGCTTGTTACCACTTCGTAACTATTATAACATAAGACTCTTTATTTGTAAAGAGCTTACTAACTAAAATTTCCCGACAATTTTTGGTAAAAATGAGTAGGGAACAAGGGATATAAGCGCTTTTTATATGATTTTAATCGCGTATTGGTCGCACACGCTGCCGCAGTAGCCGCAGAGCACACATTTGCGGTCATCGGGGACCATATGCCCGCAAACGACATGCGCGGCGCCGTTCGGACAGCGTTCGACGCATTTGCCGCAGCCGACGCACCATTCTTCGATGTGCAGCCGGCGCTTTTTGGCATGGAGAGCGGCCTCTTGGGCGGGAGTGAAGGCGCCGGTCTCAAAAAAGTGGATGTTCGCGTCAACCTCGGACTCGCTTTGCATGCCGATGGCGACGGAAGCAAGCCCCGGGAGGTTTAGGATATACTCCAAACACTCACGCGGCTTATTATGCAGATTTCCGCCGCCGAAGACCTTCATCGCATATACACCGATGCCCGACGCCGCCGCGCGGGCGATCGCGCGTTCCATCTGCGCGCGGGTACCGTCGACGATGCCCCAGCCGTCCACGTTGATCAGCGGGAAGACGACGTCCAAACCCAAGGCGGTTGCTGCGTCGACGGCGGCGACATGATGGGTGGACAGCCCGACGGCACGGATGACGCCCTGCCTTTTGAGGTCGAACAGCGCTTCAAGCGCCTCCCGGTGGCCCTTGACGGTGAAGATGCTCTCCTGTTCGTGGAGCATGAAGATGTCGATACAGTCGCGTCCGAGCATGTGCCGCGCTTCGTCGACGGCGTCCAGCGCCATGCGGCGGGTATAGGCGTAGGCTTTGGATGCGACGATGATTTCCTTTGCCGAGCTGCGTTTTAGGGCTTCACGAACCTGGGGATAGACGCGGTAAAGCTGCGCGCAGTCGACGAAATTGATCCCGCGCGCGAAGGCATAGGACATGACCTCGGCGGCGCGGTCGATCTCATAGTTACCCTGCAAGGGAGCCATGGTCAGACTGCCAAAGCAAATACGGGAGACAGAGAGCCCCGTCTTCCCGAGAGGCCGCATTTCGAGGCTCATATTACTTTTCCTGCAAATAATTGCGGACCAGTTCCTGTAAAAGCTCGTCCCTGTCGATCATGCGGATCAGCGCACGGGCGTTTTTATGGTTGGTGATATACGTCGGATCCTCGCTTAAAAGGTATCCGACGATCTGATTGACGGGATCGTAACCCTTTTCGACAAGCGCACGGTACACGGTCAGTAAAATATCGCGCATTTCCTGTTCCCGGTCGGCATTCAGACGAAATTTAATGGTATTGTCAAGCATCGCGTATTTTCCCTCGCTTTCCGTGACTGCGCAAAAAGAGCAGTTGTTCATAAATTCATGAATCTATCTATCCAAGTCTAGTATAAACCATTTTTTTAAAAATGTAAAGGGGAGTGCCGTCATTATTTTGCATTTTAAGCAAAATAATGACGGCACCCGCTCAAATCCCCGTCGGCGCGGATGCGATGAATCCCGCGAGCAGCCCTCCGATACACGCAACAGCGTCCCAAAGGCCGTACGGCTCGCCCTCCGACGCCGGCAGCAGCGCGCCGAACGTTACCCAGAGCATCGCGCCGCCCGCAAAGGCAAGCGCGATGCTGAGCGTCGCGTCTCCCGGCGTCGCCCCAAACAGCTGTGCGAGCATTGCCCCCAGTGCCGTCGGCAGCCCCGCCGCCACCGTCCATAAAAAGACCGTTCCTGCGCGTTTACCCGAAAGCCGCAGCGGAAGCGCGACCCCCGCGCCCTCGGGAATGTCGTGTAAAAGGATCGTCAGCGCAAGCCTCTGGCCAAGGACAACCGACGCTGCGCACCCCGCGCCGATGGCGAGGCCCTCCGGCAGATTATGCGCAGCAATGCCGGCGGCGGCGCACAGAGCCGCCGCGTAGAACCCGCGCTGCCCCGTACGCCGCTCGAAAACCAGCTGTAAGATAAGGCAGAACCATTGCCCCAGCATCACCCCGCCCAGCACGCGCCAAAGCCCCCCGCGCTCAAACGCCTCCGGCATCAGTTCGAACGCCGCGACCCCCAGCATGACACCCGCCGCAAACCGCAGCGCGTAACGAAGCGCCCGGGGCCGCAGCAGATACGATACGAGAAACCCCAAAACCGCGCCGAAAACGCCGACAAACGCGGCAAACAGCGTCCCCAACATCATAAACCCTCCCCCAACACTTCAAGGACAGTCTATGTGCTAAGGACGCCCATTTAGAACTTTTTGGTTACGCTTTCGCTTTGCCGACTACCGCCCGCGAGAGCTTTGAATAGTCGCATACCTTGCGCGCAAAGGCCGTTACGGCCTCCGGCGTCACAGCTTCGTAGCGCGCGAGCGTTTCCTCAAGCGAGGGCGCGCGGTTTAAAAACAGCAGCGCCTGCCCCATGCGGTTCATCCGGCTCATCGTGGACTCAAGCCCCATCAAAAGGTTCGACTTGATCTGTCCCTTCGTGCGCGCAAGCTCCTCCTCGGTTGGGCCGTTTTGCACGAATTCCTCGATCACGTCGCGGATTAAGCCCTCCGCACGCGCCATGCTCGCCGCCGACAACGCCGTGTAGACGCCGAAAAGCCCCGCGTCCGCATGCGCGCTCTGGAAGGTGTAGATCGAATAGCACAGCCCCGCGTCCTCGCGTACCCGCTGAAAAAGCCGCGAGCTCATGCCGCCGCCGAGGATGTTTGAAAATACCTGCCCCTCGAACCGATCCGGCGCGTCGTACGCGATCCCGGGAAACCCTAAGCACAGGTGGTTCTGTTCAATTTTCTTCTCGGTAAAGCTTTCTCCCGTGTGGTACACCGCGGGCGCGGCAACGGGCACTTCCCGCGCGGGCAAGGCTTCGAAGATCGCCCGCAGCTTCTCCACGACCGCGTCGTCAAAGCTCCCCGCGAGCGATACCACCGTGTTCCCCGGCACGTAATGCGTGTCCATATAGTCGTGGAGCGTTTTCCCCGTCATGGGGGCCAGGGTCTCCCGCGTGCCGATGATCGGACAGCCTAAAGGAGAGCCTTCAAACGCGAGCGACGCCAGCTTGTCCGACACCAGCTCGTCCGGCGTGTCCTCCACCATGTCGATTTCCTCGTAGACGACGGTGCGCTCCAGCGTCATGTCGCGGTCCCGGAACAGCGAGTGAAAAAACATGTCCCCGAGCACGTCGATCGCGGGGAGGAGCTGCTCGTCGAGCGTGCGGAAGTAGAAGGTGGTGTTCTCCTTGGAGGTATAGGCGTTAAACTGCCCACCCAGGCGATCCATCTCGGAGGCAATATCCGACGCCGAGCGCGACGCCGTCCCCTTAAAGAGCATATGCTCGATAAAATGCGAAATGCCGTTCTCGGCGGCGCTTTCATACCGGCTGCCGTTTGCCACCCAGATGCCCAAGGATGCCGAGCGAACGTCGGGGACGCGCTCGCATGCGATCCGCACGCCGTTTGTACATGTGATCAGTTCCATTAAAGTGAAAACCTCAATTCCTGCGGATTATAAAAAACGAGGGACGGGCAACGCGCCCGCCCCTTTTTTGTTAACGGTTTTACTTGATAATCTTTTCTTCGTCCTTGACATCCTTGCGGGACAGGTTCACGCGCCCCTTCTCGTCGATCTCCATGACCTTGACCCACGTCATGTCGCCGACGTTGAGCACGTCCTCGACCTTCGCGACGCGGTGGTTTTCAAGCTTCGAGATGTGCACGAGGCCTTCCTTGCCCGGAGCCAGCTCCACAAACGCGCCGATCGGGATCACGCGCGTGACGCGGCCGTAATAGACGTCACCCGCCGTCGGATCATGCGCGATGCCCATCACCCACGCCATCGCGCGGCGGCAGGCGTCGATGTCGATCGCCGAGATGAACACGGAGCCGTCATCCTCGATGTCGATCTTCGTGCCGGTTTCGGCGGTGATCTTCTGGATCACGGAGCCGCCTTTACCGATGACCTCGCGGATCTTCTCCGGATCGATCTTCGTCGACAGCATCTTCGGCGCGTACGGCGAAAGCTCCTCGCGGGGCTTTGCGATGCAGGGCAGCATGACCTCGTCGAGGATCTCAAAGCGCGCCTTCTTCGTGCGTTCGAACGCCGACGCGATGATGTCGCGGGTCAGACCGTCGATCTTCAGGTCCATCTGAATCGCGGTGATGCCCGTCTTGGTGCCGGCGACCTTGAAGTCCATGTCGCCGAAGAAGTCCTCGACGCCCTGGATATCGGTAAATGTCTGCCAGCGGTCGCCCTCGGTGATGAGGCCGCAGGAGATGCCGGCGACCGGCGCCTTGATCGGCACGCCGGCGTCCATCAGTGCGAGCGTCGAGCCGCAGATCGAGCCTTGGGAAGTCGAGCCGTTCGACGACAGCACCTCGGATACAAGGCGGATGCAGTAGGGGAACTCCGATTCGGACGGGATGACCGGGTCGAGCGCGCGCTCACCCAGAGCGCCGTGGCCGATTTCGCGGCGGCCGGGGCCGCGCGAGGGCTTGGCTTCGCCGACGGAGTACGACGGGAAGTTATAGTGGTGCATATAACGCTTGGTTTCTTCCTCGTAGATCGTGTCGAGCGTCTGGACATCGCCGATGGTGCCGAGTGTCGCGACGGTCAGCACCTGCGTCTGGCCGCGGGTAAAGAGTCCGGAGCCGTGGGTGCGCGGCAGTACGCCGACCTCAGCCGCAAGCGGACGAACGGCGTCCATCGCACGCCCGTCGACGCGCTTTCCCTGCAGCAGCCAATCGCGTACGACGAATTTCTCGAGCTTATACATCGCGTCGCCGATGAGTGCGTCCGCGTCGGGGTATTCTTCAGCGAAATGCTCCTTAACATCGGCGGTCAGCACGACAAGACGCGCGTCGCGCACGGTCTTGTCATCGGTATCCATGCATACACGCATCTTTTCGAGCGCGTAGTCGTGGACTTTCGCGGACAGCTCGTCGTCATGCGGGGCGGCGGCGTATGCGGTGATCTTTTTCTTGCCGACGGCAGCGACGATGGTGTCGATGAACTTGATGACGGTGCGATTCAGCTCGTGTGCCTTCATGATGCCTTCGAGAACGATTTCATCCTCGACCTGATCGGCGCCGGCTTCGATCATAGCGACCTTGTCGCGCGTGGAGGCGACAGTGACGTGCATGCGGCTTTCCTTGCGCTCGGCGGCGTTCGGATTGAGGACGTACTTGCCGTCCACGAGTCCCACGACGGAGCCGGAGATCGGGCCGTTCCACGGGATATCGGAGATGGAGATCGCAATGGAGGTACCGATCATCGCGACGATTTCGGGGATGTTGTCGTGGTCGACGCTCATGACAGTGCAGGCGACGGCGACGTCGTTGCGCATATCCTTGCTAAAGAGAGGACGCACCGGACGGTCGATTAAACGGGAGGCGAGGATGGCTTTTTCGGACGGACGGCCCTCGCGGCGTCCCCAGCTGCCCGGCACGCGGCCTACGGCGTAGAGACGTTCCTCAAAATCGACGGAGAGCGGGAAAAAGTCGATGCCGGCGCGGGGGGTGGGGGACATCGTCGCGGTCACGAGCAGGACGGTGTCGCCGTAGCGGACGAGGCAGGAGCCGTTAGCAAGCTGCGCGACCTTACCGGTTTCGACGGTGAGGGTACGGCCGCAAAGCTCCATGGAGAAGGTATGGTAGCCGGGGAATGACATGTGCTTGATCATAATTTTGCTCCTTATTTGTGACTCGCCGCACGTTTAGCACTTGGAACGGCACTCTTTTTGCCGAAAAAAGCGCTCTTTCAAATACTAAACCGGTGCGGCGGCTGTTGCCTGGGGTGTCCCCTGGCAACGTGAAAAGCGAAGGGAAGGAGGCATTCTTTACGATGCTCCCGCCCTTCGCACGTTTCCACTTACTTACGCAGACCGAGCTTCGCGATCAGGGCGCGGTAACGCTCGATATCCTTTTTCTGGAGGTAATTCAACAGGTTACGGCGCTGGCCGACCATCTTCAGAAGGCCCGTACGGGAGTGCTTATCCTTCTTGAAAACGGCGAGATGCTCGTTGAGATGATTGATGCGCTCGGTCAGGATGGCGATCTGGACTTCCGGAGAGCCGGTGTCGGTCTCGTGGGTGCGATTGGCTTCGATAATCGCGGTTTTCTGTTCTTTCAACAGCATGATAGGGTTCCTCCGTTTTGTAAAATGCCCAAAGCCCGGGGCGGGGACGGGAGTGAGTTTCCCCCCGCTCTGCGCAAAGGGTTATAAATAGTATATGGATAGTATTAACCATACACCGTATTATAATAACACTTATAATGAACCCTGTCAAGGGTATTTTTTCTTATTTTTACCGTGATTTCTCCCGTTTCGTGAAAACTTCCATTTTATTGCAGCAGCTTCGTATACCGGCACGCGTGCGTCCGGTTTTCCGCGTACAGTCCCAGCGTCGGTGGGATGGGGTAGATGCCTTCCTCGGTAAAGCCCGCGTGCTCCGCCGTTTTCCGCGACGCCGTGTTCTCCGGCACACAGGTGATCGCGAGCTGCGGCATCCCGCACGCTGCCCCATACGCGCACATCGCCCTCACCGCCGACGCCGCGTATCCATGACCCCGACAGGCCGGGAACACGGTGTAGCTGATCTGCCCGCCGTAAAAAAGAGTTTCGTTATACCCTAAGCGCAGCGAACACGTCCCCGTGCGCAGGCCCCCCGCATACAAGTCGAAATGCATCGACGCGACCCATCCGCGCTCCACGTCCGGCGCGTCCCGCCGCATACAGACAAGGGTCACCCGGTCACCGTACAGCGTATCCCCGCCCGGCGTCTCACGGAAGGCGCAGTCACAGAGCCTCTCCCCGTCATACAGAACGTTGATGCCGAATCGGTGCGGCATGAAACGCGCAAATACCGCGGCCGCCTGGGCGCTGTCCTCCGTCGTGCCGCGGCGCGGGTCGATGGTCCCTTCCGCAAAAAAACCGTCCGGTGTGCGCGACGGGCAGAGACCGACATAGCCGATGGCGTCGTCCGTCCCGCTTCGGCAGACCGCGAGCGTGTATGGCGCCCAATCATGCACCGGATGCTTTTGATAGGCAGCGATACGCTCGCTCAGCGGCAATGTACCGCACACGCCCTCGTCCGACGGCCGCAGCCGCCGCAGTCGGATGCGCGGCGTTTCGACAAGGTAGGGCGTCATGCCGTCGTCGTCTGCGGCGCCGGGGCGGCTTCCGGCAGCCCGGTTTCCTCGTCGTAGACCGGCGGGACATAGGTGCCGTCGAGGACGGTCAGCAGCCGCGCGGACTGGTACTTGTCGGCAAGGTAGAACGTCCCGTCCACGCGGAACAGCGCAAGCCCCGTATCCATGAACCACAGCTCCGCCGTGACGTCGCGTGCTATCTCGTAGTCCGGGCTGCGGAAGGATACCGTAAACTCCGGAGCCCGCTCGATCGTTGCGCTCGCGGTCTTCGCAAAGTTTAACGCCTCGGAAAAGAGGTGGCCGTACGTAAACCCGTCCTCCGTACGCAGCGTCACCGCGTCCGCCGCAACCGGTTCGACCGGTGTTACCTCGCACAGCGACTGTACGCTCCAGACGATGTGGTTCGTGAAGTTGACCACCGGCGTTTCCGGGTCGTAGATCGCGCGCGACGGCAAAAAGTACATCATCGGCAGTGTCATCAAGGCAAGCGTCAGCCCTACGCTGCGCAGCACCTTATCCGTCAGCGGGAGATTCTTAAACGAGAACTTCCGGTTAAAAAAGTATGCCGCGCCCCCCGATACGCACACGCCTAGGAGAGTGAAGAGGAGCGAATAGAGGTTATCGAGCGGATTTAGGGCAACCGGTGTCGTGATGTACTCGTACCACCACTCGCCGAAATACCCCTGCGACATGAACAGGAACAGCGAGCCTATCAGCTGTGCCGCAAACCCGACGAGCCAGACCTTCAGGATGGTCTTTTTATAGAAGCTTTTAAAATCACCGACAGAAAAAACCTTTGAGGCAAGCCAAAGTACGACGGAATCGATGATGAAATTGACCGGTAGCACGATCAGCCACATGATCGGCGCCGCGACGATAAACCATATCGGCAGCATAGTTTTCCCTCCGTAAATCGTTAGAAAATTATCTCAGGTCTCCACGCGACAGCCGCCAGATCAGGTCGGCTATGCGCGCGGGAGTTTCCCGCAGACCTCCCGCCACCCATTCCCGGATGACCCCTACCGCGCCGTTCACCGCGAACAGCAGCTCATACCGCGCGTCCGCCGTTTTGGCCGGGAACTCCCCGTACGCGAGATCGAGCACCCGCTTTAAAAAGCGCATATCGCCGTGCTCCGTGAAGATCACCGCGCATAAATCCACATTTTTGGCGATGCAGTCAATGATCAGCACCAGCGTGTCTCGCATCGCCGGAGACGTTACGAGTTGCCGGGACAGTAAAACCCGAATCTGCTCGTAAAGCTCCCCCTCGATCTGCTCTAAAAGGTCAAAGCAGTCGCGGTAATGCATATAAAACGTACCGCGCCCCACGTCCGCGCGGTCGCACAGCGCGGAAACCGTGATCTTTTCAATCGGACGCTCCCGCAGCATCGAAAGAAGCGCCGTCCGCAGCGAAAGCTTTGTAAAGCGGACGCGGCGATCTGTTTTTTCCCCGTCCAGCACCGTTCTCCCCTCCCGTTTGCAAAAGATTTACAATCCTCAAAGACGGTTCATAGACACTGCTGCAAATTATGTTCCGAATCGGACACCTTTTTTAAGACTGTGTGTTGATTTTCGGACACGGTGTCATTATACTATAGAAGTAAGGTTCCTGTCAACCGCACTTTGTTTTATAAAAGGAGGTTCCCCCGATTTTGGACAGACTATTCGGCGCGATCCTGCGCCGTAAAAAGGCCGTGATTCTCATCTTCGCCGTGCTGACGGTGCTTTCCTGCGTCCTCTGGACGGGCGTGCGCGTCAACTACACCCTCACAGATTATCTCCCCGACGACGTGGAGTCCACTGTAGGCTTCGAGCGGATGCAGGCGGAGTTCCCCGGCGCGCTGCCCAACGCCCGTGTACTGCTGCGCGGCGTCTCCGTGACACAGGCGCTCGAGATCAAGGAACGGCTCTCCACCATCGACGGCGTGGAGGAGGTTCTCTGGCTCGACGACGTGCTCGACCTGCGCGTGCCGCTCGATACGGCGGATGCCGCGACCGTCGAAACCTATTATAAGGATGGCAGCGCCTGCCTCTCCGTCGCCATCGCCGCAGGCCATGAACGCAGCGCTGTAGACGCCATCCGCGACCTCATCGGGGACACCGGCGCGATCTCAGGAGACGCCGTCCATACCGCCGTCACGCAGGAGCTGGCCCTCGCCGAAACGCTCAAGGCCGCCGCGTTCCTCGTCCCCTTGATCCTGCTGTTGCTTGCGCTCACAACCCGCTCCTGGCTGGAACCGCTGTTGTTTTTAGTGTCCATCGGCGTGTCCATCGTCATTAACATGGGGCTCAATATCATCTTCGGCGAGATTTCCTTTATGACCTCATCCGTCGCGCCGCTTTTACAGCTCGCGGTTTCTCTCGATTATGCGATCTTCCTCCTTGCCGCCTTCCGCGAGGAGCGTGAACGCACCCCGTCGCTCGAGCGGGCGATGAAGCTTGCCATGAAGCGCGCCTTCCCCGCCGTCTCCGCAAGCGCGCTGACGACGATCTTCGGCTTTCTCGCGCTCGTCTTCATGCGCTTCGGCATCGGTGCGGATCTCGGCATCAACCTCGCCAAGGGCGTGACATTCAGCCTCGTCTCCGTCATGGTCTTTCTCCCCGCGCTGACGCTTGCCTGCGCGAAGCTTTTAGACCGTACAAGCCATCGCTCCTTTTTGCCGCGCTTTGACGGTGCTTCCCGAGTTCTGATGAAATGCCGCATTCCGGCGCTCGCGCTTGTCCTTCTGCTGATCGTCCCCGCGTACCTCGCCCAGATGAACAATACCTTCACCTATGGCATGGGCGAGCTGGAGCCCGCGACCGTCGCCGGTATGGATGAGGCCGCTGTGACCGAGGCTTTCGGACGCTCCGCCGCGACCGTTGTCCTCGTGCCGCGCGGCGACGTCGCCCGGGAAGCGATCCTCTCCGCAAAGCTAGCCGACATCGATCACGTTACCTCAGTCGTGTCCTATGCGCATACCGTCGGTGCGGCGATTCCGCCCGATTTCGTCAGTGACGACGCGCTTTCGCATTTTTACTCGGACAATTATGCCCGCATCATCCTCTACGCCGATACCCCCGCCGATGGTGACCTCGCGTTCTCCGTCGTCGAAGCCGTCCGCGACAGCGTCCGCGAGGTCTATCCCGAGGGCGCGTATACCTTTGGCGAAAGCGCGAACCTATACGATATGCGTGACGTCGTCACCTCCGACGCCGTACGCGTCAACTGGATCGCCATCGCGGCCATCGCCCTCGTGCTGCTCTTGACCTTCCGCTCCGTCTCGCTGCCCGTGCTGCTCGTTTTAACGATCGAAGCGTCGATCTGGGTGAACCTCTCCGTCACTTATTTCTCCGGGAGCATCCTCTGTTACATCGGCTACCTGATCATCAGTACCGTCCAGCTCGGCGCGACCGTAGACTACGCAATTCTTTATACCGATCACTACCGCGCGGCGCGGAACGAGCTTCCAAAGCTAAAAGCTGCGACCCGGGCGCTTGCGGAGACGCTGCCGTCCATCCTGACGTCGGCGGCGATCCTCGCGTCGGCGGGCTTCATCATCCGCGCTGTTTCCTCAAACGAGGTCGTCAGCCAGCTCGGCGCGCTTCTCGGACGCGGTACCGTCTTATCGGCGGCCATGGTGTTCCTCGTCCTGCCGGGGCTTTTGACCTTGTTCGACGGTCTGATCCGCCATACTACGTTCGCGAAAGGAGCTTCCAAATGATCAAAAAATTCACCCGCCGCCTTGTCCCGGTCCTTCTCGCGGCGATTCTGGTTCTCGTACCCGCCTTCGGCGTCGATAAAGCCGACAGCGGCGCCTCCGGTTCCGCGTCTGTCGGTACCGCCGTCATCACCGCCCGCGAGGAGACCGTCTACGCAAACCTCGCGTACGACGGAAAGCCTGAGAAGGTCTACGCCGTCACCGCGCTTACCGCGTCCTGCGGCGGTACATTTACCGATCACGGCGGCTTCTCCACTGTCAAAAACCTCACCGATACCGCGCCCCTCGCCGTCGAAAACGGCGTCGTGACCGGCAGCATCGCCGGAAACCGCCTGTACTATCAGGGTTACATGGAGAGTACGACCCTTCCCTGGGATATCCGTATCGGCTACACCCTCGACGGTGCGGATGTGACGGGAGACACCCTCGCGGGCGCATCCGGCGATATCGCCATCCGTATTCAGACCGCCGTATCCACCGACGATTCCCGCTTCGGCGCGGATTATATGCTGCAGATCTCGCTGACCCTCGACGCGGACGCCTGCACGGACATCACCGCCGACGGCGCGACCCTTGCGAACGCCGGCAGCGATAAGACCGTCACATTCACCGTCCTGCCCGATGCCGTCGCTGATTATACCGTATCCTTCCACGCAAACGATTTTTCCATGGACGGCATCACCTTCGCCGCCGTGCCGATGTCCTTTTCGTTTGACGGGCTTGACACAAGCGCCCTCACAGGTGACTTCGGCGCGTTCGTGACGGCCATTTCCGATCTCTCCGACGGCGCGCGGGGTGTTGCGGACGGCGCGGCGGCGCTTGCCGACAGTATGGACGAGGTGGAGTCCGGCTCCCTCTCCGTCGCAGCGGCGCTTGCCGAGATTGCCGGCGGCGGCGGCCAGCTTCGCGGCGCGAGCGCGCAGGTGCTGTCCGCTCTGACCGAGTTTGCCGGCGGCGCCGCGGGCTTACCCGATCTGTCGGGGCTTGCCGCGCTTCATGAGCTGCCTTCCGGACTGTGGACAGTCGGCGACTCGCTCGTGAAGCTGCAAACAGGGCTTACCACGTTAAACGACAGCTTCTCGCAAGGCTATACCGCCCTTGACGCGGCCATCGCCGCGCTTCCCGACGCGACCGTCGACGTGACCGCCCTCGCGGATTCCGCGGATGAGAACGTGCAGGCGCTCGTGCGCGCCTATACCGCGCAAAGCGCCGCCATCGCCGCCGTCAAGGGTACGTACGCACAGGTGTCCCCCGCCTTTGCCGCCGTCCAGACCACCCTGCCGACGGTTTCGAAGAACCTCGCCGCCATCGCGGATCAGCTTTACGGCACCTCGCAGTCCCTCAAGGACTCCCTCGGCGACCTCGATTCGCTCACCCGGCTTTCGGACTTCGCCGCGGGGCTCCAAACCCTCTACGAAAACTACGCCGCATTCGATAAAGCTCTCGGCACCTACCTCGACGGCGTCTCCGCGCTCCAGAAGAACTATACCGCCTTCGACGACGGCATTTCGAAGCTTTCAGACGGGACTTCCGAACTCGCCGACGGCGCAGGAACGCTGTCAGACGGTATGCAGACCCTCGATACCGAGGTGTCCGCCATGTCCGGCGATATCAACTCCCAGATAGACGACGCGCTCGCTGCCTACGACCACAGCGATTTTGCCCCGCCGTCCTTCACCTCCGACGAAAACGCAGAAACCGCCGCCGTTCAATTCGTCTTCAAAACCGCCCCCATCGTCCGGGAGGAGGTAGCGGCCGCTCCCGCGGCCGAAGAAGCGCCGATGACGCTCTTGGACAGATTCCTCACGCTATTTCAATAAAATCAAAAAATCCCCGCTGCCAAGCTTTCTTGTGGGCAGCGGGGATTTTAATGGTATGCGATTTTAGCCGATGATCTCGATGTAGCTCTTCATGTTCTCATGCGCGATCTCAATCGCCATGAGCGTGTCCTCGATGCCTTCGAACTCGAGGGAGACATAACCGTCGTAGCCGTTGCGCTTAAGGTTTTGCAGGCACTGGAACGTCGGGATGTTGCCGTGACCGAAGATGGTGCAGCGGAAATAGTTGCCCGCGCGCGTACGGCCCCAGCCGCGTCCGGGGTTCGGGAGCATGCCGGAGCGCAGGAACATGTCCTTGACATGCACGTGGAAGCATAAGGGGGCGAGCTTCCCGACGCTGATCGCCGGATCCTCATCCGCGCAGCAGAAGTTGCCGACATCGCACAGCCAGCCGTAGTTCGTGCTGCCGACGGCCGTGAAGACCTTGATTAAGCGCTCGGCGTCCTGCGCAACGTAGCCGTGGTTCTCGCTCATCGTGCGGATGCCTTTTTCTTTGGCATACTCCGTGACCTCGCGGATCGCCGGGGCGATGATCGGCACAATCGCGTCAAACGTGCGCACGCCCGTGTAGCCCTCGTAGAACGTACCGCAGATATCGTGACGCATCACCGGCGCGCCGAGGATCTCCGCGCGGTCGACATGCTCTTTGAGCCGCGCGATCTCCTTGGCCTGATCCGGTACAAAGAAGTTTGCGCCCGTCGTGTAGCTCGCGATCGGCAAGTCCATTTCCTTACACTTGTCCCGCAGCTTCGCGACCGTCTCGCGTCCGCCGGGCAGTTCATCGCCGATCGAGAACTCGATCGCATCAAAGCCCAGCTCCTTCGTCTTTTCGATGACGTCGAAGTAGGACATCTTTCCGGAACGAAGAAGCGGGGAGTAGGAATAAGAGCTGATACAGGTTTTCATAATCGGTTCTCCTTCTGTTTTGTGATGTTAAAACCGTTTGGCCTATCGGAAATATCGCACGCCGCCTTCGAAGATCGGCTGGTAACGCTTTCCCGCGATGTTTACGCCGACATTCGCGCCCGCGCGCTCCGTGTGCGCCATCTTCCCTAGAATCCGCCCGTCGGGGCTCGTGATGCCCTCGATCGCCCAGGCCGAGCCGTTGGGGTTACAGGCGATGTCCATCGTCGGCACGCCCGCGGCGTCCGCGTACTGGAACGCGATCTGCCCGTTTTCCCGAAGGGCGCGAAGCGTCGCCGCATCTGCGACAAACCGCCCCTCACCGTGGGAAATCGGCACCGCGTGCAGCTCGCCTGCGTCGCACAACGAAAGCCACGGCGATTTCACCGACGCGACGCGCGTTGTCACATACCGCGCCTCGTGCCGCCCGATGTTGTTGTACGTCAGCGTCGGGCAGGTCCTGTCCATGGGACGGATCCGGCCAAACGGGACAAGCCCAAGCTTGATGAGCGCCTGGAAGCCGTTACAGATGCCGAGGATCAGCCCGTCGCGGTCTAGGAGCGCGTGCACCGCGTCCTCGAGGACGGGGTTGCGGAAGTACGCCGCGATGAACTTGCCGGAGCCGTCCGGCTCGTCGCCGCCCGAAAAGCCACCCGGGAAGATCAGCATCTCGGTGCCCGAGAGGGCTTTTTTCATTTCCTCCATCGACTCCGCGAGGGCGTCCGCCGTCATATTGCGCACGACGACGATCTTTGCCTCCCCGCCCGCGCGCTCCACGGCTTTCGCCGTGTCGTACTCGCAGTTTGTGCCGGGGAAGACCGGGATCACCGCCTTCGGGCGGTTTATTAGGATCGCGGGCTTTGCAAGATTCCGCGCCGTACAGGTGATCAGGGGTGCGTCTCCCGCATCCGCCGTGCGCGTCGGGAATACCCGCTCCAGCGGTGCTTCCCAGACCGCGGTCAGCTCGTCGAGCGAGAGCATTTCGCCGTCCGCGACGATCGTTTCCTCGGAGGTCGTATGCCCGAGGAGTACCGCGCACGGGAGAACTGCACCAGGAATTTCGGCGTCGGCTTCCGCGACGATGCTGCCGGGGCTGACCGCCGCAAACAGGTCGGAGGCGGCCGCAAAGCCTACCTTATTGCCGATGGCGAGCTTGAACACCGCTTCTGCGATACCGCCGGCTTCTGTCGCCCGCGCGGATAGGATATGCGCACGGTTAGAAAGCAGCGTGTCCCACGCCGCGAGCGTTCCCGCGTAATCCGGCGTGCCGTCCGCGTTCTGCGGCGCGGCGATCAGATAAACCGCGTGCCCCGCACGCTGAAAGTCCGGCAGAATGCAGCCACCCGCATTCGACGACGCGACTGCGAACGAAACGAGCGTCGGCGGTACGTCGAGGTCGCGGTACGAGCCGGACATGCTGTCCTTGCCGCCGATCGCCGCGATGCCGAGCCCTACTTGCGCCGAGAACGCCCCTAAGAGTGCCGAAAACGGCAGCCCCCAGCGCTCCGGGTCGTCGCCGAGCTTCGGGAAGTACTCCTGCAGCGTCAGATAGGCGTCGCGGTAGTCAAAACCCGCCGCGATCAGCTTCGATACCGACGTCACCACGGCATAGGCCGCGCCGAGATAGGGATTCTGCTCGAGAACGTGCGGATCGCCGCCGTATGACATGCCGGAGAATGTCGTGCAGTCCGCGCCTAAAAACGGCAGCTTCGATACCATCAGGGGAGCGGGGGACAGCCCCGTCTTGCCGCCGTAGGGTGCCAGCACCGACGACGCACCGATCGAGCCGTCGAAGCGCTCGCCGAGACCCCGCTGCGAGCAGACATTTAAATCCGACAACAGCGCACGGAACTTTTCTGCCGCCGAGCCGGAAACTGTCAAGCGTTCGGGAATTCCCTGCGTCTTCACCGCGGCGTTTGCCTCTCGTGACGCGCCGTTCGTTGCTAAAAACGCGCGCGAAATGTCTACGAGCGTCCGTCCGCGCCACGTCATCACGAGCCGCGGCTCCGCCGTGACCTCCGCGACGACCGTGGATTCGAGATTCTCCCGCGCGGCCGCCGCCATAAACTTTTCGGTGTTTTCCCGCGCGACGACCACCGCCATACGCTCCTGGGATTCCGAAATCGCAAGCTCCGTGCCGTCAAGACCCTCGTACTTTTTCGGCACGAGGTCGAGGTTGATCCGAAGACCGTCCGCGAGCTCTCCGATCGCGACCGAGACTCCGCCCGCGCCGAAGTCGTTGCAGCGCTTGATCATCCGCGTGACGTCCCCGTCGCGGAACAGGCGCTGTATTTTACGCTCCTCCGGCGGATTGCCCTTCTGCACCTCGGCAAAGCAGGTCGCAAGCGACTTTTCCGTATGCGCCTTCGACGAGCCAGTCGCGCCGCCGCAGCCGTCGCGTCCCGTGCGTCCACCGAGCAGGATCACCACGTCGCCCGGGGCGGGTTCCTCCCGCACGACATGCGCGTAAGGCGCGTATCCTAAAACCGCGCCGATCTCCAGGTGTTTGGCGACATACCCCTCATGGTACAGCTCCCGCACCTGACCCGTCGCAAGACCGATCTGGTTGCCGTACGACGAATATCCCGCCGCCGCCGTCCGCGTTAAGCGCTTCTGTGGCAGCTTCCCGGGAATCGTCTCCGAAAGTGGCTTTCTCGGGTCTCCCGCGCCGGTCACGCGCATCGCCTGATACACATACGCGCGTCCGGACAGCGGGTCGCGGATCGCGCCGCCGAGGCAGGTCGCGGCGCCGCCGAACGGCTCGATCTCCGTCGGATGGTTATGCGTCTCGTTTTTAAACTGCAGCAGCGTATCGATCTTCTTTCCGCCGACCATCGCGTCCACATGCACCGAGCAGGCGTTGATCTCCTCGCTCTCGTCGAGCCTCGGCAGCTTCCCGCGCTTCTTTAAGACCTTCACGCCCGCCGTCGCGACATCCATCAGCGTAACCGGACGCCGTGCTGCCTTCTCTTCCCCGTACACCTCGCGGCGCGCCGCCAAGTACTCCTCATACGATTTAGCGACCGCCGGGTCGTAAAGCTTCACATCCTTGAGATGCGTCCCGAATGTCGTATGCCGGCAGTGATCCGACCAATACGTGTCGAGTACCCGCAGCTCTGTTAAGGTCGGGTCACGCTTCTCCTCATCGCGGAAATACGCCTGTAAAAACGCAAGGTCCCGCTCGTCCATCGCAAGCCCGTATTCATCGCACATCGCATCCAGAGCCGCCCTGTCCATCGAAACAAAGCCCGCGAGTACCGCGACGTCCGCCGGGGAACCGTAGTCCTCCGCGAGCGTCTCCGGCTTGTAAAGCGACGCTTCTCTGGCCTCG
This sequence comes from Clostridiaceae bacterium, assembly GCA_034926225.1. Lineage (GTDB taxonomy): Bacteria > Bacillota > Clostridia > Oscillospirales > QAMX01 > JAAZKA01. The sequence continues at coordinate 41,530 of JAYFRF010000006.1, read as the reverse complement.
ACCGGGTTTATCAGGCGCGTTTTGATGCGCGCGAACTCTTCGTCTGTGGGGTTTTCCTCGAACTCGAAGATATACACCTTTGCCGCCCGCACACGGGGACGCTCTCCGGCGGTCAGGATTGCGATACACTGCGCACACGAGTCCGCGCGCTGGTCAAACTGCCCCGGCAGCGCTTCCACTGCGAGTACCCGCGCGTCCGCGGGGATTGGGGGCATCGCCTCGTCATAACAGTCGTCGCACGGCGGCTCAGAAAAGACCGTCGTCCGCGCCGCCGCGTACTCCTCAGCGCCCAGCCCCTCCGCGTCGTAGCGGCACAGCACGCGCAGGCTTTTTAACCCCGCGACACCAAGGTCGCCCCTCAGCTCCCGCGCGAGCCCCTGCGCTTCCACATCAAATCCCGTACGCTTTTCCGTATACAGGCGATATACATGGTTCATATAATTAAAGACTCTCCGTTTCGTTGGTAATACGATCAGGCTTTTTGGGGGAGCACAAGACGTTCGATTTCATCGGCGATTTCGGCATACGCGCGCGTGCCCTCAAAGCTCTCTCCCGCGAATTCCGCAATCGGCTGATTCCCCGCCGCCGCATCCGCAAACTTCACGCTGCGGCGTATCGGCGAACCTAAAACACGGTAGCTTTCCCGAATCCTCCCGATGATCTCCCGCGCGTGCTTAGTCCGTTCGTCCACCATGGTGATGACAACGCCCAGCATCTCTAGCTCCGGATGATAGCGCCGCACCTCGCTGATCGTCATGTCGATCATTTGCAGTCCCTTAAACGCGAGGTATGTCGGCTCAATCGGCACGATCACGTAATCCGACGCCATCAGGCTATTCACCGTCAGCACGCCCAGGGACGGCATATTGTCGATCAGCACCACGTCATAAAGATCGCTAAGCGTCGCAAGCTGTTCCCGCAGGACGTATTCGCGCCCCATCATCCCCGATATCTCCATCTCCGCGGCCGCCAGATCGATAGACGCCGGTATCAGGTCCAGCGCGGCCACGCGCGTCATCATCACCGCGCCGAGCGCATGGCATTTCTTCGTGATCACGTGATAGCTCGTCGTTTCAAGCTCCCCCGGGTCAAGCCCCAAGTACAGTGTCAGCGACGCTTGTGGGTCTAAATCGACCGTCAGCACACGCAGACCCCGCATTGAAAGCGCAGCGCCCAGATTCAGCGTCGTCGTTGTCTTGCCGACGCCTCCCTTGTTATTGGCTACCGAAATAACCGTCATACGAAAAAACCCCGCTTCCCTTGACTTCTTCTTTTATCATATCATCTTTCCGTCAAAATTGCAACGGCAATCCGATAAAAAACGCGGCATTTCCCATGCCTTTCACCATATGAACAGACGGGAAGCCCCCTGCTCAAAAAAGGGGTTTCCCGTCCCAAACCATCCCGCGTTTATTTGAATGCCGGATTATACGCGTAGAAATTCTTGCAGTCGAGGTTATCCTGCACCACCCGCAGCGCATCACCGAACCGCTGGAAGTGTACGATCTCCCGCGCACGCAGGAATTTGATTGGATCCCGTACGTCCGGGTCGTCGACTAAGCGTAGAATGTTGTCGTAAGTCGTCCGCGCCTTCTGCTCCGCTGCGAGGTCCTCCGTCAAATCAGTGATCGGGTCTCCTGCCGACGAAAAAGTCTGTGCCGAAAACGGTGTGCCGCCCGCTGACTGCGGGTAGATGCCCACCGTATGATCGACGAAATAGGTATCAAAGCCGGATTTAATGATTTCCTCCGGCGTCAGGTTCCGCGTTAGCTGGTATAGGATTGCCGAAATCATTTCAGCGTGCCCCAATTCCTTGGAACCATGAGATTATCAGTGACAATATGATAAAAGCACAAACTTTAAATAAGGGGAGTCACTTCGGAAGCTTAGGGTATATCTTTAACTGCATGTCGCTGCCATTGGGAGACCAGCGCGTGCGGACGGTTTTGGTGTAGACGGCGTGATCAAGGACGCTTTTCAACAGATCGTTTTTTTCCTTTGCGGACTCCGTGGAACAGTATGTGTCGAGCACCTTTTCAAAGCGAGGGATGATCTCTGAACGCGCGGAAATCAAGCGATTCGCTTCCTCAAGCTGGGCATTGAGCTTTGCTATTCGCAATTCACAGTCCGCGCGCCTGGCCGCGATGTCTCGCGTGCGCTCAAAAAATACGTCGGCCGTGTATATGCCTTGCTCGACAAGGTCGTATGCGCGGCTTTCCTGCTTTTTCAAGGTGGCTAACTCCGTTTCAATGCGAACGATTCCGGCTCGAAGTTCAGCGACTTCCTGCGAGCTGGCGTTCGCTTGCTCAGACTGCATAGTCTCGGCAATATAATCATCCAGCCACTCGCGCATGGATTTTAAAAGAGCGTCCTCGACATCGGTTAAAAACGAGCTGACGGTATCACACGAGGTGTATTGACACATCAGGGTATCGGGATAATCGTTTTGGTAAGGTCTGCGCGTCATGTGGCGGCCGCATTTGCCACATAGGATGAGACCGGACAGCGGGTTCTTTAAGGACTGACCTGTCGGCCCGGGTGTTGATGGATTCTCGGACAGATATTTTTTCGCAAGCTCAAAGGTCTCGACCGATATCAAAGGTGTATGCAGTCCACGCACGACGAGCGGGTCTTTGGCATGCGGACGGGACTTGATGACGGACCCGTTTTCGACACGGCGAACCTGCGCACGATTGCCCCAACGGATGAACCCGGCGTATACGGGATTGGCCAATATAGGGCGTATGGTCGCGGGTGTCCATGCCTGACCGGTGGCGGTGGGAATCCCTGCATCGTTCAGCTTACGAACAATCCGCGAGATACCGATGCGGTTCTCGCCGGTATACCAAGTGAATATATCCGCGACGATCGGCGCGGTGACAGGGTCAGGCTCGAGCTTATATCCCTTCTCACGCTCAATCTTTATACGGGTGTAGCCGTATGGCGTTTTATTGCCGCAAAACTTCCCTTCGCGGATGGACGCCTCCCGTCCCCGTTGCAGACGGCGGTTGATGGTTTTATATTCACGTCGGGACATAAAAAGACCGAACTCGAAGTATTCCTCGTCGAACTCGTTGTTTGGGTCGTATACCTTGGCCGGCGTGACGATCTTCGTGCCGGAGTAACGGAACGCCTGCGCGACGATGCCCTGATCAATCGTATCACCGCGGGCAAGACGCTCGACTTCCATCACAAGCACAGAGTCCCAGACGCCGCGCTCGACTTCGGCTAATAGCCGCTGCATCTGCGGACGCGCCGCGATGGTCTCGCCGGAGACGACCTCCCGGTATATCCCGGTAACGGTCAGATTCATGCGGACGGCGGTGCGGCGCAGCTCGGCCTCGTGCCGCGCGAGGGTGTCGCCTTCGCCGCGCGCCTCGGCTTCCAGATCGGCGCGGGATTTGCGGAGATACATGAGGGTTGGCATGGTTAGTACTCCTTTAACTAAGCCCTTCGGCGAAAGCGCCGGAGGGCTTTTCCGTGCCTAAATAAGTACGATGAGAAAGGTAAACGCTGCGGCAACAAGCAAAGCGGCCCCGATGACAGGAAGCAGACACCCTCCGCCGGTCACCGCCCTGCCAATTTTACGCTGACGGCCGGAGCGGGTTGTCGGAATGCCGGTCGCTTTTGTAATTCTCCGCTTCGCCGCAGTGATGCTTAAGGCGCGCTTATAGGAAAAACTCAAACCAGGGATGCCGGTATTTGTGCCGCGACGCTTTGCCGTAATAAAAGCCCTACTTTATGGATGAACATGCTTATGCGAGCAAGTGAATTTTTATGATTCTATAATCGTAAACGGAATGGTTACGCTCTCACCGCCGCCCTTGATGACAATCTTCCAAGTGCCGAGTGAGGTCTTACCTCGAGCTGGTGCACTGCATGCACAGCATCGTGACGCGGTTTCAGGCGTTGGAGCTGGCATATAAGCGCAGAATGGCGGAAAACGAGTGAAATCCGGCAAAGGAATGGAAAACTTGCATATTATGTAACGGAGGTGATACCCATGACGAAAGCCGAGATCCTGGAATCCATTAAAAATCCCGGTAAGCCTGTAGAAACAAAGTTCATCGAGGTGCGGGGGCAGCGCATAAAGGTAGAGTTTTACGACGATGCCTACAGAAACAACACGCCGGAGGACAACAAGCGTATTTGGGCAAACGCCTGCCGGATCGCACGCGAGATCGACATAAGGGCGCAGTTGCGGGAAGCGGCCACGGTCAATACATAAGAGCTGCCCCGTTTGCGCGGGGCAGGCGGACAAGTTAAAATTGTAAACGGTTGAGAATATGAAAGGAGACAGCCCATGCGGGAGCGGAAGGCAAGAATCATCATCCGAAGCGAGCGGGGGCTTTTGCGGGCGGCAAACCTGATGATGCGGGAGCATTTGGACATATTCGGCTGCGGGAAGAAGATAAGTTCAAATAGACGCTTTGATTCTTCCATAGGTTATCCGTTATCCTGTTGTGTTTTAAGCGGAGCCGGTTTCTTCCTTATTTTAATTTCCGCCGGGACGAGGAGGACGAGTGGCAGGATAACCTGAAAGGGAATGGCGTAATATTTATATACGGAGATAAAGTCAAACATTTCACTAGAACTTTTATAGACGGTTGAGGCTAAAGTGATCATTGCGATTGATATAGGGAACACAAGCTTCCGGTAGTTGTCAATATGAAATGTTTTAGCCACACCCTTTGCCGCCGCATATAGACATACACTGGCCTTTATAAATCCAGTTAAAAAAAAGACAACTGCGACAGAACCCTCGATCCTTGCGAATGCATCGGTAGCGTCTCCTCCGATCACGATGAACTTAGCCGAGTCATAATGGGGGAAGGCATATTGCGCTAATAACGGATATCCTATAATAAGAATATTTTTTATTAAGCTTATTAATACAATGGTTCCGCCGATCAGGGTACCCTTAATATATACTTTTGTCGGACTGGCTTTAGACGCCAGGGAACCTAAAACCGTTGTAAATAACACGGTTTCGCCCAACGGGAATGTAAAATTCGTATAGGCGCCTGACATGATTTTATTGACATCCTGGAACATCACAGGCATGAGATTCGTATAGTTAAAGTCTTCTATGGAAAAGATGAGAATCAAGCCTAAGACGACGATATAAAATCCTATAAAAATAACGGTGCATTTTCCAAAGCTTTCCATTCCGCATTTAATAGCATAAACGGATAAAAGCCCCATCAATACGAGAAGGGGAAGTTGCGGGGTTTCTGTTAATGCAACCGTTCCAATGAATCCCGAAATGTTGCGCATAACTAACGCCCCTAAATGAAACGCGTACCATGACAGCGAAATGATTATAATTTTTCCCCATACATTTCCCAATAGTTTGGTGGCAATATCGTATATATCTGATCCCGGGAACAGGCGCAGCAGCCTTGCGTACACCAAAGCAATTGGTATAAATATGATTACCGCAATGATAAATGAGATCCATGAGTCCTGCTGCGCAGTATTATCAACGCCTATAATAACTGAGCTGCCGGCAATAAAAAGCGCTATCATTGTGCTTGCCTGCTTGGACGATATTTGATCGATATCCATCGTTTAGCGCTCCATTATTTCAAATTTAGCATGGTCGAAATAAAATATTCTATTGCCGGTGCCGGACTGGGTATGTCAACACCCATTTCGTTCAGGATGAGTACTACAAAGGAAACAGTGAATAATAAGCCATATATCCAGGTCGTTTTGGCGCTTTTCTGCCGCACGATGGGCATAAAGTCAAAAATGAAAAACACAACAAACAGGATAATGCACAGGGCAATCATCATACCTGCTTACCTCCTTATTACTGGTTACCCATAGCACCGTTATCCCGTATTGTCACTTCGGATGTAACCTCTACCTTCAGGTGCTTAAAGGTGTCGTTCCAGTTCGGTTGCAATATTTGCCATAACGCCGGTTTTTTCTTGCTGAGCATTGTGCCAAAACCAAAAATATCTTGTCCATATTCATCCTGCATCATTTTAACCACCCGGCTGATGTTTTCTTCCAGCAGGTTTTGTAGGCAAATTTTCGCCCTTTCCATGAAATCCGACTCTTCGGTTAACTGGCCTATACCCTGTTCTAATAAAGAAACTGTCGTTTTTGTTTTGATTTGAAAAATCAGTTCATTGTTTTGGCCGATTATGGTTGTCTTTGTGTCATTTGCTATGATATCACAGGATATGGCGCCACTTGGGCCAGGATCGATGTTTGTGGTCAGTACGCCGCCTTTTATCTTGTTTGCCGTAAACAGAAAATATTTTGTATCCTCCGGTTTTAGATATCCAATCAATTTATCTTTGTCAAAAACAGCAACGCCATTCACCTCACTGGTTTCCATATTATCGATACTGATATTACGTATAGCCGGTAGCGTCAGTGCTGTGCCGCCTTCCCCGTCAAGGATGTTGATGATTTGAAATAATTGCAGATCGTTGGTTGTAGATTGAAATTTTTTGCTTATGCTTATCGAGGTAAACAGGTCGGCTGATATAATCGTCGGCTTGCTTTTAGGCAGGATGATTTCCCGAGCCGTATTTTCCTGGGATATCAGAACCAAAATTGTTGGGCGCGGTTCATGATCCCGGATATAATAATCAAGCACTGGCTTGATGCCCGCTTTGGCGATTTCTTCGTTAATAATGACGATCTGGCAGTTGCTCCAGTATAATTTTTTCGGTGAAGTTTTTATAAAATTCCTGTTTGCGTCGAAGATTGAATAACCATCCGATTCCAGCAATTTAGCTTTTGTTGGCGAGTTGCTGCCGCCGCTGGTATCATATACCTCAGCCGTTAGGTGGTATACTTTGCTTTCGGTACTTTTATCCACGGCGCATCCAGCTACAATCGCAAGGTGCTCAACCTCCCGATAACTTTGACAGCCTGTCATCATCAGGCAAATCACCGGATATATCAGTATAGCCATGGCTTTTTTTATCATGGCATATCACCGTTTCCCTTCATACGTCTTTTATCTCTTGCGAAATCCGGCCTCAGTATCATCTTCCACCAGGGCGCTCTGATCAGGATGTCTTTGTTCGTCTGGAAATCGGTCGTAGATAAATCAGATACGAAGGGTACACCAAAGGAATGGATCTTGAAGAGATGAAGTAATATCCCGATTAAGCCGAAAGTTATACCATAAATACCCAATACGGATGCCAACAAAAGCAATAACGCTCGGAATACCAGGATTGAGGCGTTTAACCTGGGATTGATCAAACCGGTAACGCCGGTTAACGCCACGATAATGATAACCGGTGCGCTGATTATTTTTGCATCAACCGCGGCCTGACCCAATACAAGCGCGCCAACAATACTAAGTGCGTTGCCAATGCCTGTCGGCATGCGGATGCCTGTTTCTGAGAGTATCATAAAGACAAAAACCATCATAAAGGTTTCCATAATACTTGTAAACGGGACGGCTTCCCTGGCTGTGGACAGGCTAATTAAGAGGGGGGTGGGTAGCATCTCCTGATGGTATCCCACGATAGCAATATAAAGGGATGGGACGGTTAATGTAATAATGTATGCAATAATACGAACCATTCTCGATAAACATGAATAGTAGTAGTTCACATAGTAATCTTCGTTGCTTTGAAAGTTTTCGATGAAAAGATAAGGCAGCATTAAAACTACAGGGCTGCCATTTAAAAAGATCGCTATGCGTCCTTCAAGCAGCTTTGCTGCTACAATATCCGGCCTTTCGGTGTTTCCAATAGTTTTCATAGGTGAATACGGCGCATCTTTTATAATTTCTGTAAGATAGTTTGTATCCAAAGCGCCATCCATGTTGAATTTATCCAGGCGTCTGTTCAACTCATCTAAAATCCGCTGGTTTACGATCCCTTCAATATAACAGATGCAGGCCTTTGTCTTTGTTCTCTCACCAAAGTACCTGAATTTCATTTTTAGGTCCTGTGATGCGATCCTGCGCTGCAGCATGGACAAGTTTACCAGTAAGCCTTCGGTAAACCCTTCCCGTGGTCCGCGCAGAATCTTTTCGCTGTCAGGTTCAACAACCGCACGTAGGATAAATCCCTTAGTATTTAACAAAATGGCATCCTTTGATCCTTCAGTTAAAAGAATTGTATCTCCGACTACAATCGCTTCTGTAATTTTGTTAATATCCGGTGTTTTTATTACATCATTTATCGTTAATACAGAATTAATGAGGAAATCAACAATATTCTTCTGCCCTTTTTCAATCTCCGTTGAATGGACTGGTCGAATAATATGCTGGTTTATGGTTTCATGGTTCACCATGCCGTCGATATTGAGTATACAAAATTTAACCGGATTACCTGAGTTGCTTTTAAATTGCCGCACGTTAAGCGCGTCATTGTTGCTAAAAAGCTCTTTAATGGTTGATATATCCACGTCAAAGTCGCCTGAAAGGATTAACCCTTCCGCATTGCTCACTGCTGATTGGCGCTTCGCGGGTTTATGGGATTTATTTAAAAATTCAAACAAAACGCAACCGCCTTCTATCCAAGTATAGTCATGCTATAGTATCTGCTATTTCGTACGTATTATTCTACACGGTAATTTTGATACAAAAAAAGCGGGCGAAAAAAACCGCTCTTGCCGCCTGGTTACTTTTATCAATTATAGTATCGTCACTGATAATCTCATGGTACTAATTCTTCCGTACCAATATCTGTCAGCACGCCCTTGGCCTCTCCGTACGGCATCGTGTAACGCTGTGACAGGTATCGGTCCGCCGCGCCCAGCTCGCCGTGCGGTCCGCCGAGTTGACTGATGATCAGTCGCGCGATACGCGGGTCGGGATTCGTGATTTTTACCGGATACTGTAGTTTCTTACTGTAATTCCACATGCTTATAGCCCTCCTTTACGCGTTGGCTTCAAGCTCCCACGGCCACGGGTTGTTCACCCAGGGCCAGGGGCTGCCGTCCGACGCCATCACGGACAGCGGACCGTATTTCTTCTCATACGCCGCCGTCGTCTCCCGCGTAAGATCGCGGTATTTCTTGAAGTATGCAAGCGCCGCCGCGTCGTCCGGATGCGCGTCGAGGTATAGGTTCGCGTCCAGCATCGCAAAGCCTGCGATCTGCACACGCCTCAGCATGGCTTCACGGTCGTTCTCGTTCATGCGTCCACCGCCTTTCCTAAATACGGCAGGTCGAGCCTCTTGAAGATCGTGCCTCGCTCGAAGCCCACCTCCGGCTCGTACAGGTCGGTAAATGTCTGTGGCGGCACGTACGCCATCGCGAGCTGAATGCACGGATGATCCGGTACCGTTGGCGTCTCGGGAACGCTCCGCATATCCGGCATCTGCTCAATCACGGGAAATGCGCCTAAATATGCCATATATCCGCACTCCCTACAGGCTGATCGCCCGCAGGGACTCCTTTCCATGATAATTTGCCCGCCCGTGAGCCAGCGCTCGTTATTTCGGGGGGCAGTCTATCCTATGCGCAGGGTTTCCCATCCGTGACGGACGCCGGAGCGGGGGAGAAACCCCGTTATGAGGTTAAAAAATTATCCGTGCCGGGGGATAGTATTTGTTTTATCACACGATTGAAAATAACCGTACGGTATGGTACCCTAAAGAAAAACCTGCGCGGGAGGAACAACGTGAAAATCTACATAACAGGCTCCGTAGCTTCCGGCAAATCCACACTCGCCCGCCGGATCGCGGCTCAAACGGGGATTCCCTGCCTGCACCTCGACGAAGCGGTGTATGTCGTCGATCCCGCCGAAGCGTGGGGGAACCACAAAAGGCCCGAGGAGGAACGCGACGCGATCTTCTGTGAGATGCTCGCGCGGGGGGCTTGGGTCATGGAGGACGCCGGTCGCGCGTGCTTTGCGAAGGCCATGACGCATGCGGACATCGTTGTGCTGCTCGAGATCCCGCTGGCCGTGCGGAAAAGGCGTATCCTGACCCGCTGGCTCCGGCAAAACCTCGGTATTGAATGGTGCATTTACCGTCCAAGCCTGCGAATGCTTGCCAATATGTTCCGATGGGCGAATAACTATGACACCGGCGCGGACGGGACGAAATCCCGCGTCGCACCGTATCGGGAGAAGACCGTCGTATTGCACGATAACCGTGAAATCGACGCGTTTGTACGTACACTGACGAACGCGGGGAAATGACCCTTACGCAGCGATGCAATTGGCAGGGTTTGTCGGGCACTTTGGCGATATTGTATATTTATGCATCCGCATACCGGTGAATTTTCGACGCTGTTCTTTATAATAATTCATTTATTATCTTGAAAAGCGGAAATTCCTGTTATATAATATCCATTATACATTTTGCGATAGCGAAATGAAGTACGAAAGAAACATTAAGGAGGAACCCCCCAATGAAAAAGCGCCTTATCGCCGTCATCTTATGTATGATGATGCTCGTCGTGCTTTCCGCCTGCGGCGGCGCCAAGATGACCCTCGTTACGGGCAGCGATACCGGCACCTATTACGGCTACGGCAGCGTTCTCGCGCAGTTCGTCTCCGAAAAGACCAACACCAAAGTCAATGCCATCACCTCCAACGGCTCTCAGCAGAACATTGAGGATGTCAGCGCCGGGGAAGCCCAGCTCGGCTTCGCACAGTCCGATGTTATGAGCTACGCCTACGCCGGTACCAACCTCTTTAGCGAAGCGGTTACCAACTTCTCCGTCGTCGCCGCGCTCTTTATGGAGCAGGTGCAGATCGTGACCCTCAACCCTGAGATCAAGTCCGTCGCCGACCTCGCCGGCAAGAATGTCTCCATCGGCGCGCCCGGCTCCGGCGTCTACTTCAACGCTATCGACGTTCTCGGCGTCTACGGACTGACCGAGAAGGATATCACCCCCGTCTACCAGAACTTCACCGACAGCGTCGACAGCCTGACCGACGGCAAGATCGATGCCGCCTTCATCGTTGCCGGTGCGCCTACCAACGCCATCACCTCCCTCACCGCCGGCCAGAGCATCTATCTCGTCGGCCTTGACAAAGAACATACCGACGCGCTCATCGCTTCCTCCCCTTACTACAGCGCCTACACCATCCCCGCCTCCGTCTATAATACCCCCGAGGACTGCAGCACCGTCGCCGTCGGCGCCGTCTTAATCGTCCGTGACGACGCGTCCGAGTCCGCGGTCTACGACATCGTCTCTACGATCTTCAACAACGTGTCCGATATCACGGCAGCGCACGCCAAGGGCGGTGAGCTGAGTCTTGAGTTTGCGTCCTCCATCACCGATGTGCCGTATCATGCCGGCGCCGCGAAGTACTTCGCCGAAAAGGGGATCACCGTACCGGTCAAGTAAAGGTACAAAAGGTTAACTAAAACGTCCTGGGAGGAATATCATGTCCGATAAAGCAAACGAAAAACGAGAAAGACCGGCGACAGACGCGGACGGGCTTTCTTCCGCCGGAAACGCGGCTGACGTCGGTACCATGGCCGACGTCGAGGCCGTTATGCGTAAATACGACAGGGAGTCCAATACGCGTATCTGGTCGGGCAAGCCCAAAATCGTAATCGACGTCATTATGGCGGCGTTCTCCGTCTATTGCGTTATCTCCACGCTGTGCAGTACCGCCGCCCTGGAAATACGTCTGACCGCCTTTGTCGGACTGATTATTCTTCTCGGATATCTGACCTATCCGGCCAGCAAAAAGCATGTTCGCGATAACTATCTCCCCTGGTACGATGTCGTGATTATGCTGCTCGGCGCGGGCGCGTTCTTCTATTACTGCTTTACCTATAAGGATTTCGTCGTCGCCATTACGAGCAGCGCCAAAATGACGCTGCCCTATACCGTCACCGGTATTATCGGCATCCTCGTCGTCGCCGAGCTTTGCCGCCGCTGCGTCGGCATGCCCATTCTCGTCGTTGCCGGCACGCTCGTCGCCTACGCGTTCTCGACCGGCATCAGCATTCCCCGCTTCATCTACAGCCTGTTCTATACCACCTCCGGCATCCTCTCGACGCCTATCAACGTCTGTGCGAAGTTCATCGTCGTCTTTATCATCTTCGGCGCGTTCCTCGAACGGACGGGCATTGCGAATTTCTTCATCAGCCTCGCCAACAGTGTGGCCGGCGCCGCGTCGGGCGGCCCCGCGAAGGTCGCCGTAATCGCGAGCGCCCTTGAGGGCATGGCCTCCGGCTCCTCTGTCGCCAATACCGTCGGCTCCGGTTCGATCACCATCCCCATGATGAAGAAAACCGGCTACCGCCCTGAATTCGCCGCCGCCGTCGAAGCCGCCGCCTCCACCGGCGGGCAGATCATGCCCCCCATCATGGGTGCTGCCGCCTTCCTCATGGCCGAGTACATGGGCGTGACCTACGGGGAGGTCGCCCTGCGCGCGATCCTCCCGGCGATGCTCTATTTCCTCGGCATCTTCATCGCCGTACACCTGGAGGCGCGTCGGCGCGGGCTGCGCGGGATCCCGCGCAGAGAGCTGCCGAAGATGGGTGAACTGGTGAAAAAGGTCTACCTCCTCGCGCCCATCGTCGTGCTGGTGGTGCTTGTCAGTTTAAACCTCCGTTCCATCCAGGTCTCCGCCTCCATTGCGATCATCGTCGCGATCATCGCGAGCCTTTTTGACCGCGACGCCCGTATCACGCCGAAAAAGTTCCTCGACGCTCTCGCCGGCGGCGGGCGCGGCACCATCACCGTTGCCGTGGCCTGCGCTGTCGCCGGGGTCATCGCCGGCTGCATCACCGTGACCGGCCTTGCTTCCCAGCTCATCGGCACCGTCATCCAGCTCAGCGGCGGGATCCCCATGGTCGGCCTGCTCTTGACGATGATCTGCTGCATTATCCTCGGCATGGGCGTGCCGACGACGGCGAATTACTGCATTATGGCTGCGACCTGCGCGCCGATTCTCGTTCGTCTCGGCATCAACCCCATCGCGGCGCATTTCTTCGTCTTCTACTTCGGCATCGTCGCCGATATCACCCCGCCCGTCGCGCTGGCCGCCTACGCGGGCGCTGCCATCGCCAAGAGCAACCCCATGAAGACCGGCTTCGTTGCGACAAAGCTCGCCATCGCCGCCTTTATCGTCCCCTACATATTCGCGCTAAGCCCCTCCATGCTGTTTATCAATACCACGGCCTTCGAGGTGACTCTGATCTGCGTCACCGCTGTCCTGGGCATCTTCGGCGTGGCCGTAGCCGTCAATGGCTTCATCTTCCGTTCGCTTAAGTGGTATGCACGCGTACTCTTCGCCGCTGCGGGGCTGTCCCTGCTGATTCCGGGACTCGTGACCGACGTCGTCGGGCTTGTTATACTCGGCGGACTCACTGTAGCGGAATACCTTCTGCACAGGAGGGAAACCGCCGCCGTCGTGTCCTGAACCGCCGCGGGCAAGCGTGTAACCGCGATAACAAATAAAAAATACCGGCGCAGCCCTTTTGCGGCAGCGCCGGTATTTTTATGCCCTTTGCGATATCCTCAGGCGGGTTCAGCAGATGCCCCGGCGATCCGCACGGCTCCGTCATGCAAACCTGTTCCCCTGCCGGATAAAAAACATGCCGCTTATTCTGGACAGCCTATTGCACGTATGCTATACTAGGATCGATTGAAAGCGATGAAAGGGGATAAACGGTTATGACGCTATTTCCGAAGCCGCAGTCCATCGATTTATCAAGCCGCGAGATTTCATTTCCACGCGTTATCTCGGCAGAGGGGGCCTGTGTCGGGAGCTTCATCGAAATCGCACGTGTGTTGGGCATCGACGTGCGGGAATGCCGCGACGCGGACATTGTCCTTATGCTCGAACCCGCATGGACGCGCCCGGATGAGTATGCGCTGGAGCTGTCCGACCGCGTGACGCTCCGGGGGAAGGACGGGGATGCCCTCGCGCGCGGCGCGTGGACGCTCCTATCCCTTCTGACCCCGACGCATAACGGCTACACGCTTCCGGCCGGGAGCATCAGGGACTGGGCGTATAAACCCCTGCGCGGCATTCATCTTTACCTCCCGCCGCCCGACGCGATCGACGAATTCAAACGCTTTCTGACCGTCGCGGCGCGCCTGAAGTATAGCGCCGTCTTTCTGGAAATCGGCGGCGGGGTGTTTTACGACAGCCACCCCGAAGTCAACCGCGCGTGGATGCGGTTCTGCCGCGAGGCGCGCGCGCATACGGGCGGGCCGCAGGGCCTGCAGGCGTCCGAGGCTTACTGGAAGGACTCCACCCATGTCGAGCTTGCGGGCGGCTTCTGCCTGACAAAAGCGCAGCTGCGGGAGATCTGCGATTACGCGGCGCTGCTGCATCTGGAGATCATTCCGGAAATTCAGGGCTTGAGCCACGCGTACTATCTGACGCTTGCCGACCGCTCCATAGCCGAGCGGCCATTCGAGCGTTACCCGGATTCGTACTGTCCGTCCAATGACCGTAGCTACACGCTGTATGAAGAGGTCGCGTCGGAAATCCTCGAGGTGGTACGCCCGCGCCGTGTCTCGATCGGGCATGACGAAGTCCGCGTGCTGGGAGAATGCCCGCTGTGCCGCAAAAAGAGCGGACATGAGCTTCTCGCGCAGGACATCAACCGCCTGTATGCGTTTTATCGGCAGCGCGGTATCGGCGTGATGATGTGGGGGGAAAAGCTCCAGAATTTCGAGAGCTTTAAGGGCGTCCCCACCGGAGGCGTGGAGATCCCGGAGCGTGTCGACCGTTATGGACGCCGCTACGCCATGCCCGCGACCTATGCCGCCATCGACCGCATTCCCCGCGACATCGTCATGCTCGACTGGTATTATTCCTACGGAGGCCATACAGAGAAAGAGTTCTGCGAAAAGGGCTTTTCCGAGATATTCGGCAATTTCCTCGGTTCGCAGATTGCAAAGTGGGATACGCGATCCCGTACCCCCAATGTGATGGGGGCGGAGGTATCCACCTGGTGCGTCCCGACCGAATATGAAATCGGATATAACGGATGGTTTTACGAGCTTGCGTTCTCCGCCGCGGTTTTATGGCGCGACGACTACTGCGACGCGTTGCGCGGCGCCTTCCGCGCGGATGCCGAAGCGCTCCTGCCCGAGCTGCGCGCGCTGGAGACCGACATCCCGCCTCGCTTTGACGGCACGCCGTCGACGCTTTCCGCGCTCTGTTTGCCCGAAAAACAGGACGTCGCAGGCGCGCCGCTTCCCTCCCCCTCGATTTCCGCGGACATTCTTGACCGACTTGCGGAAAACGGACTCGCCTCCGGTGATGTCACGCTCGGCACGAAGGCCGACCGGCTCGTGTTTTTCCATGCCGCGGAAAATACCCCCGCGCGGCGTATCCAAACGTGGTTTTTCCTCGACCCGGCGCCGATGATACCTGCTTCGTATGCCGTCGAATACGCCGACGGGCTCACGCTGCGCATTCCCGTCGAATTTCCCGTGATGACGGGCGCGTATCGCTCCGAGCCTTGTTATTTCCGTCCCCAGGGCGACGCGGGGAATACGGCCGATATCGACGACGATACCGCCGCGCTCAAAAAACGCCCGTCGCCGCTGTACGCGCCGACCGACCCCTACCGCGCGGCCGCGGTCTACTTTTGCCGCGCGGGACAGTTTTCAACGGCCGACGGCCCCCGTACGGTTTACGCCTGCGAGTGGCAAAACCCGCGCCCGGACGTCCCTGTGCTGGCGGTGCGTGTGGTAGACGAGGAAAAGAGCCCGATCACGCTCAAGCTGTTCGGCGTCGGCGCCGTATAACAATAACCCCCTCGGAGCTTTACTTCCGAGGGGGCATACCGTTCATTTATGGAAAAACGGTTTGAAAATGCATTTTTACCGCGGGGTCACACCACGGTATTGCGCAGCGTACCGATACCGTCTATCGTGACCTCCACCACATCGCCGGGTTTCATCGGGCCGATGCCCGACGGCGTTCCCGTCGTGACGATGTCACCGGGAAGCAGCGTCATCGCGGCGGTGATGCATTCAATCAAGGCGAATATCTTCCAGTGCTGATACGAGGTGTTGGATTCCTGAACGGTCTTGCCGTTGAGCTTCGTGCGGATCTCGGTATGGGCCGGATCCAGCTCATCGGAGATAACCGGGCCGATGGGACAGAAGGTATCCATTCCCTTACCTCGCGTCCACTGCCCGTCGCTCTCCTGAATGTCCCGCGCGGTGACGTCGTTGAGACAGGTATACCCCAGAATATACCCGGCCGCGTCGGCCGCGCTTACATTCTTCGCGGTTTTTTTGATGACGGCTGCGAGCTCCCCCTCGTAGTCCAGCCGCTTGACAAAAGCGGGCGCGTGGATCTGCTCATCGGGACCGATTACGGAAGTCGAGGGCTTGATGAACAGGGTGGGATCCTTGGAAAACGCGTCGCCGCCGCCCTCGCGGATGTGGTCGAGGTAATTGCGCCCGACCGCGACGACCTTTGAGGGCTTACACGGCGCGAGGATACGGATCTGTTCGGGCTTGTA
This sequence comes from Clostridiaceae bacterium, assembly GCA_034926225.1. Classification (GTDB taxonomy): domain Bacteria; phylum Bacillota; class Clostridia; order Oscillospirales; family QAMX01; genus JAAZKA01. The sequence continues at coordinate 25,136 of JAYFRF010000006.1, read as the reverse complement.
TAGATCGCTCGTCTCAATAAATGCGTCGGGGCAGCCTGTGAAGATATTGCCCGCGAGTCTGCGGATACCGTCCGGGGTCTGCACGCCGTAATGAACGCCGTCGGCAGCTTGAAAACGAAGGTATATCATCGATAGCACTCCTTATGTTCAATTGCTTCATTATACCATTGGCGCGGGCTGCCGTCAATATCCTGTTTTCGGTCAGCGAAGGGCCACCGCTTCTCCGGTTTCTTCCCCTGCGTCTTCTTCCCCCCATGATTTCCTGTATGTGCCGGGTGTAACGCCGCGGTATTTCTTGAATATACGGATGAAAACCGAGCTTCCCGAAAATCCGGTCTCGACAGCGACGGTCTCAATCGGCAGATCCGTCTCGATTAAGAGCTTCGACGCCGCTTTGATGCGTGTCTCGAGCAGGCAGTCGTTGATCCCCATACCGGTTTCCTGCCGAAAAACATGGGAGCAATAAGAGGGTGAGAGCGTAAAGCGGTAAGCGATCGTATTCACGCCGAGGGTGATATCCGTATAATTTTCTTCAATATGACGCTTGATTTTGCCGCCGTAGCCGTCGGATTCCCTGGACGAGCGGTAGGACTCCTGCAGAGTATACAGCCGGTACGCGCACCGTTCGATCAGGGTGTTCAGCGTATCCGTCGGCTCCGAAAGCAGTGCCGGCATACTGCCGGTCAAGGCATATTCCTCGCTCATCTTACGCAAAAGATCCTCGGTAATCGCCGCAAAACGTCTGACCGCTTCCGGCGTCAGCGCCTGACCGCCTGTATACAGCTCCAGCAGCGCCTCCGCTGTCGCGCGTGCCGACGCCTGGGGGGTCTTTAAGCATTGCATCATCAGATTGCCCGCGGTCTCTTGATACGCCGTATTTTCTCGGAATACGGCGGTAATGCGGTATCGCAGCACTACCACACTGCCCTCCACCAGACGGTATTCCAACGCCCTGCATGCCTGCATGTAACACTCCGCTACGCCGTTTGCCCCCCTGCACGCGTTCGACACCGCCGCGCATATATGCAGTCCCAGATCGTTCTCAAAGACACGCTTGGCCCGCGTACACAGCGCATACGCCTCCTCCTCGGCCTCCTCCGACAGCGTGCTCTGCACACAAGCGAATAATTCCCGCTTGACAGCGGTCACATAGCCGTTGCCGCCGCAAAGCTCCTCCAGGATGTTCCCGACAATCGTCTCTACCAGGGTCACGGGCTCACCCTCGTAAATGTCTTCGATGACCTCACGGTTCCAGCCGTCCACCCGCACCAGCGTCACGACGAACCGCAAACCGTCGCAGCGCATGGAGAGCTGCCCAAAGGTCTCGGCGTTCGCCAAATGCACGCCGTTCAAAAGCTCCAGCAGGTATGCCCGGCGCGCTGAGACAAGACTTCCCTCCAGCTTGCGCACCGCACGCTCGAACGCATCGCCCACATAGGACAACTCATCCGCTCCCCGGTCATATCGCGTGGCTGTCAGCTCCGATACGGAGGTTAGCAGACGTTTTACCGGTGCGTAATTCTTTTTCGTCAGCAGCCATGTTAGCGGAAGCCCGAACGCGAAAAATAACACCGCGTTGAGAATGCTTGCGTATCGGAAGCCGGTCAGCTCCCGGGTGATCGTCGCCGTCGGAATGACCGACACATACCGCAGCCGTCCGTACCGCGAGGTCGCTACCGTCACGGCGTAAACTTCCCCGTCGAACGTCTCGCGGCGGGTCCCCGGTTCCAATGAGGACAGAGACATTTCGCGCAGCTTCTCGTCCGTCGCGGTCAGGCATTCGCCGGACGCGTCGAACAGTCCGATCTGCGCCCCCGTATCGTCATTGCCCGTAAAGGTCTCCATCAGACCCTGCAAAACGTTTCCGCTCAGTACGCAGACGACGGCCGCGTTGGACTGCTTATAGGACGTCAGCGGCAGGGGCTGACACAGCGCGAGGGTGGATTCCGTCGCGGAGGTTTTATAGGGGAGGATATCCATATACGTTGCGCCTTTAATGCGCGTAAGCCACGCGTCATAATCTCCGGCGGAGGACAGATAGGCTTGATAGTACAGCTGCGGCGACAGCACCGAGTTATACGACGACACGATCCGGTCGTTATTCCACAGGCACACGAAGATATCCGTCATATAATCACGGCGGTAATGCGCGAGATTTTGCCATGCGAGCAAAGTGCTGTACTGCGACATCGGTTCGCCCAGACGATCCGACATCACCAGGTCGTCGACACTAAAATTCTGCGCCGCGAGATACAGCAGATCCTCCGACGATTTTAATCGTTCCTCCATTAAATAATTGAACCGTTCCAGATTTGCCGCGTTGTTGCGCAGCACCTCTGTCTCCAGCTTTTTATACGCCGACCGATAAATAAACGCGCTTGAAAAAAAGGGGATCACGAGAACAGCGATCAGAGAGAGTATAAAGGTCGTACGCATCCGCAGCGTATGCTTTTTTACTTTCATAGAGTCATACCGCCTTCCTTAAGGAGGATCGACGGTTTATTATAGCACCTATCGTGGATTTTGTCGATAGCCCGGAGGCGTAATCCAAGAAATTGTAAATTGAGTTTGGAAATTATCAAGCCGTTTACGCCGGTTAATTTTATTATCAATTTGGAGTTTGGAAATTAAGCATTTACATATAAAACAATTACCTGATACAATAAGGCTGTGATCGCGATCCCTGTGATCGCGATCGCAATAAAAAGCAATGGAGGAAATCAGACATGAAAAAAGCTCTTGCGCTGCTGCTCGCCGCGACACTGCTGATCCTGACGTTTGCGGGATGTTCCGGCTCCGGTACAACAGTGACCACCGCCGCCACCACGCAGGCAACCACCGCCGCCGCGGCTGCTGCGACAACCGCTGCGGCTGCGACGACCACCGCCGCGAAAACCACCGCCGCCGCCGCGACGACCGCCGCTGCGCAGGCGACCACTACCGCTGCCGTGACGCTTCCGGACGATAAGTTCGCAGGTTATCCGATGGATTGCCTCGACGAGACGCTCGTCCTGTATAATGCGTCCAACGGTATGGCGCTGAACGCCGCGTATACGGAATTTTCCGAGTCTCCGTGGCACTCCGGCGTGTCCGAGCGTGTCGGTGTCAATATCGAGTGGCGCGCACCCGCCGCCGGCGCCGATAGTAACCAGGCATTAAGCCTTCTGCTTGCTTCCGGCGAGCTGCCCGACATGATCTACGCCGGGGGCCTCTCCGCCAACGCCGGAGACTACATCAACGACGAATATATCGTCGTATTGAACGATTACCTTCCGCAGTGGGCGCCGTCGCTCAACGCTTTCCTCGCGGAAAACCCTGATTATGCCCGCGCGATCCGTACCGATAAAGGCGAATATTACTGCTTCCCCTTCTTCCGCGAAGATCTGTGGCTCGGCACCTACGAAGGGCCGATGATTCGTCAAGATCTGCTCGATCAGGCGGGCAAGGATGTCCCCGTGACGATCGCCGACTGGGACGATGTTTTATACAGCTTCATTGATCTGGTGGAAATACCGTTCGGCACCTGGGGAGGAACGGTATTTAACGATGTGTTTACCAATGCCTTCGGCTTCCGCATGGATTACTTCGTCGGCGAGGACGGCAAGACGCAGTATGGCTATGCGGTGGAGAGCTACGCGGATTTCCTCGCGCTGATCAAGAAATGGTATGCCGACGGCATCATTGACCCGGATTTCGCGACGAACGACCGCGCCGGGTTAAAGACAAAAGTCCTGCAAAGTCTCGTCGGTGCGACGCGCACCTCCGGCGGTACGCTTTCGGGTTACCTCAAGGAGATGGAAACGCTCAACGTGAAGGATGTCTGGACCGCGACGCAGTATCCCGTCATGAACGAGGGCGACACCGTCAACTTTGTACAGGGAGAGACCTACTTCATCGGTCTTGGCGGCGTCATCACCACAGCCTGCAAGAACGTTGAGCTTGCCTGCCGGGTCTACGACTACTTCTTTACCGAAGAAGGCATCGAGTATATGAACTTTGGCGCGGAAGGCAACATCATGGAGTATGACGCCGAGGGCAAGCCGTACTTTACGAAAGCCGCGTTAAACGATCCGGAAGGCTTCAACACGATCCTTAGCCGGTATCAGGGCAACTCCGCCAACGGTTTGGGCTTTATGCTCGTCGATATGTACCGCCAGAAGACAGCGCAGGTTGCCTGCGACGCGATCGATACCTGGTACTACGGCGCAAATCATGACAGCCGCTGGCCGGCCACCACGCCGACCTCCGCCGAACAGAGTGCTACCGCTTCCGCGATGACGCAGCTCGGTACTTACTGCGGCGAGATGTATTATAAGTTCATCATGGGCGAGGAGCCGCTTGAGAACTTCGACGCTTACCTCGAGCAGCTCAACGCGCTTGGGCTGCAGGATGTTCTCGCAATCAAAGACGCGCAGCTCGAACGCTACAACAACCGCTGATTTTTCGAATAAGCGGCGTAAATGAAACATCGCGGGGACGGCTTTCTCCAAAAGGGCGTCCCCGCCAACATTATCGAACAGGCGGTGTGGCATGACAACCGTACAGAATATCCCATCCGCAAAAAAGCGGACGGTATGGCAGATACTCGTCCGTGACTTTAAAAAGAACAAGTATATCTATCTGATCGTTCTCCCCGTCGTCGTCTACCTGATCATATTCGCCTATAAGCCGATGTACGGTGTCGTGATTGCGTTTAAAGACTTTAAGGGAACGAAGGGCATCTGGGGCAGCCCATGGGTGGGCCTCAAACATTTTCGGGATTTCTTTTCCGATATCTACTTTTGGCGGCTTTTGCGCAATACCTTTTTGATCAGCTTTTACTCGATCCTTTGGGGCTTCCCGGTGCCGATCATATTCGCGCTGCTTTTAAACGAGGTGCGCTGTATATGGTATAAGAAGCTGATCCAGACGTCGTCCTATCTGCCGCATTTTATCTCCATGGTGATTATCTGCAGCCTGATCCGGCAGTTTTCCTACACAAACGGGCTGTTTAATATTATCATCGAATTCTTTGGCGGAACACGCGAACCGCTTTTACAGTATGCCGGATACTTTCGCACCATCTATATCGCGTCGGGCATTTGGCAGGAATTCGGCTGGTCCAGTATTATTTATCTAGCGGCGCTGACCAGTGTCGATCAGGAGCTGTATGAAGCCGCGCGGATCGACGGCGCGGATCGCTGGCGGCAGACCCTGCATATCACACTGCCCGCCATCACGCCGACGATCGTGATCCTGTTAATCCTGCGTATGGGCAGCATCCTGGGGGTCGGATACGAGAAGATCATGCTTTTATACAACGAGAGAACCTATGAGACAGCGGATGTGATCTCGACGTATACATACCGGCGGGGACTCGTGGGCGGGGAGTTTTCCTACAGCGCCGCGATTGGACTTTTCAACTCCGGCGTCAACCTGCTATTTCTGGTCGCGACGAATATGGTCAGCCGGCGTGTGTCCGACGTAAGCTTGTGGTAGGGGAGGTGCGCGAATGAAAAGAAGCTTCGGGGAAAAGATCTTTGACGCTGCGAACTATGTGTTTATGGCGGTCATCATCTTTATCACTGTGTACCCTTTTTGGTATCTGATTTGCGCCTCGTTTTCGATGTCCTCCTTGCTGCAGGCGCACACGGGACTTTTATGGTATCCCTTGGGATTTACGACGGGGGCGTATGCGCTGACGTTCCGGCATCCGCTGATTCTGACCGGTTACCGGAACATCCTCGTCATCCTGGCGGTCGCTTTACCGATCAATATCGTCATGACGCTGCTGTGCGGATACTTTCTCGCGGCACGTGGCGTCTTATTTAAGAAGGCGATCACAGCGTTTATCATGTTCACCATGTTCTTCGGCGGCGGACTGATTCCCACCTATCTGAATATGCGGTCGCTGGGACTTTATAATAACCTCTGGGCGCTGATTATCCCCGGCGCGGTGAGCGTGTACAACTCCATCATCGTCAAGACCGCGATCGAGGGGGTGCCGGAGAGCTTAAAGGAAGCCGCCTACATCGACGGCGCGAACGATATATACGTGCTGTTTGTGATTGTGGCGCGGCTGATCCTGCCGACACTTGCGGTGATGCTCCTGTACTACGGCGTCGGACATTGGAATTCATGGTTCCCGGCGATGATTTATATTACGGATAACAAGCTGCTTCCTTTACAGGCGGTACTTCGCGCGATCCTGATCGAAAACTCGGATATCTTTAAAAAGACCGAAGTAACCGAAGATGTTGTGAATAATTACGCCGAGACCATCAAATATTCGCTGATTGTTGTTGCAACGCTTCCCGTTTTAGTGGCATACCCGCTTTTGCAGCGGTATTTCGTCAAGGGCGTGATGATCGGCGCGGTAAAGGGATAAGTCTCTGCTTAAAACCTCACCGTAATCTCGCCAAGGAATGTACTCGGGCCCCATGCCGTCCACAGGGGACAGTACGGCATGGGGCCCGAGTAAACCTTGGCGTATTTTATGAACACGCGAAGAGCTTTGGCTAGGCTTTACAATGAATGTGAATTGTGTTATAGTATCGGCAGTCGAAACGCAAACCAGAACGTTTTTTACGCTGATTTTAAATGAAAGAGAGCGTTTCATATGAAAGCAGGGTTTACCACGCTCACCTTCCGTACCCTTGGGCCTGAGGAGCAGATACGGCTGGCGTCCGAAAATCGTCTGCGCGTGATCGAGTGGAACGAAGCACAGCTGCCCATCGGCGCGGTTGAGACCGCGCAAACCATCCGGACGCTGACCGAGGCGGCCGGACTTGAAGCGTTTTCCTATGCCGTCAATCTGCACTGCGACGAGGACGGGATGGAGGCGCAGGCGCGTGACGCTGTCGCCTGCGCGCGGGCTTTGGGAGCGAAGATCTTGCGCATCTGGGCCGGCCGCCGGTCTCCTCAGGACGCGGACGCGGAATACCGCGCGCGGGTCGTTGCCAACGCGCGGCTTCTCTGCGACGCCGCGGCCGCGCAGGGGATCGTTTGCGCCTTCGAATTTCACCCCGGGACGCTGACCGAAACGGCAGCAAGCGCGGTGGAGCTGCTGCGGCAGCTGGGACGTCCGGATACGAAGTGCTACTGGCAGTCAAACCCCGCGCTCACCGCTAGCGAAAACCTCGCCGAGCTTCGTCAAATGCTGCCCTATCTCGCGGCGATCCATGTGTTTTCCCACACGGGCGACCGCGCGCGGCGGCTCCTCTGCGACGGCGTCGCGGAATGGACGAACTATTTGGAGCCGGTGCGGGAGCAGACAGAGCTTCCCGTGCTGATCGAAGGCTGCATGGACGGCAGCGAGCGTTCTTTTGCCTCCGACGCCGCGACGCTGCGCCGCCTCGTTTTGCCGCGCGCGGTCTTTTTGAACATGCAGCCGCATCCGGCGCAGGTGTTTACGCCCCGGTGTATCGATGAGCTGGAACGCTTTCTGCTGCTGGATAAAGAGATTTACACGCCGCAGCGCTTAGCGGAAAGCCCGGATAGCTGCGCGGACGTCGAGTATGTTTTTTCCACATGGGGAATGCCTGTTTTCAGCGAGGAAGAGATTGCGCGGTATTTTCCGCGGCTGCGTGCGGTCTTTTACGCCGCCGGCTCGGTGCAGAGCTTCGTGCGTCCGTACCTTGCGCGCGGTGTTGAAGTCTACAGCGCGGCGAGCGCCAATGCCGTACCCGTTGCGGAATATACGGCGGCGCAGATTCTCCTTGCCAACAAGGGCTTTTTTCAGGCGCCGCGCCTATTTGCGCGGAACGGAAAAGCGGCGGCGCAGGCCTACGCCTTCTCCTTTCCCGGGAATTACGATGTTTCGGTCGGTCTGATCGGTTTCGGTCTGATCGGTTCCGCCGTCGCGCGCATTCTCGCCGAGCGTGACATATCGGTTTGCGCGTACGACCCTTACGTGCCGGAGGAACGGCTAAAGTCGCTCGGTGTACGGCGCGTGTCGCTGCCGGAATTATTCACGGAGTGCCAGACGATCTCCAATCATTTGCCTAACAACGCCCAGACGAAGGGAATGCTTGACTATTCCCTGTTTTCGCGCATGGCGCCTAACGCGACCTTCCTCAATACGGGACGCGGCGCGCAGATTGTGGAGGAGGATCTCATCCGCGCGCTCCGGGAGGAACTGAATCGGACCGCCGTGCTGGACGTCACGTTCCCCGAGCCTCCACCCGAGGGGCATCCCTTCTATACGATGGACAACGTCCTTTTAACGCCCCATATCGCGGGCAGCTTTTCCCATGAAATTGCCCGGATGGGGGAGTACATGCGCGCCGATGCCGCCCGCGTCTGCGCAGGACTCCCCGGTCGCTACCGTATATTGCCCGAAATGCTTGCAAACATGGCGTAAAGTAGGTAAGGAGCGGCTTGCGTTGACACGAAATGCACACGGGGAGACTTTTGCGTCGAAAAAGGGCACATGGAGGAGGAGGTTACCCGCCGTATGCACTCCATTGCGTTCCGTAGACGAAAGAGGAATGCCTCGACCTACCGGAAACGACTGATATTATCCGCAAGGTTTAGTTGGAGCTGAGGGTGATAAAGCTGTACCAGAGTTTGGTCAACAGTATTATACATCTCCTTTAGAAAAATTTTTATTACACTATTGCAAATTGATAGTTGGTGTGTTATAATACTAACGAACGTTAGGTAGAATATGTGCATTCGGGAAGAGATAGCCGTTGTTCTGCGCGGGTGCGTAGTTCATTCTCCAAGCCGCGATTCGGTTGGCATTATATACCCCCAAAAAAGGAGAGGCACTATGAAAAAGGCTACTGTTGGTAAAATATTGTTCATTGGCTTTATTTCAACAGTAATCAGAATCCTGTTTCAATTGATGATTCCGAGTTATAAACAGGAGGTGTTGGCACCCAGCATCTTTGTTCAAAAAGGAATTATGCCGTTTGCTTTTTCTGTATACACATTTTTAAGCTACAGTATAATCACCGCAATGTATTTACTGGTCGAAAACAAAATACCTGGAAAGAAAATATTAAAAGGGCTCAAATACGGCTGTGTATATTGCTTAATCTGGGTAGTTTATTTATTTGAGCCTTTGCCGCATTCCGAGGGCGCAGGATTTATCAATATCATTGCGTATCCGCTTGCAGATGGAATTGCGCTGATTGCATTAGGACTTTTAATCGGAATATTGCTTGCTAAAGATAGTGATAAACCTGAGGTAAAGCAAAATGTTTATATGAATAAAGCGGGTTTCAGTTTTATGTGTATATTTGCCTGCTTTGTTACGGGGAGAGTCTTTCTCTATACCTTTATGGATATATATTCTTCAATCAATACACATTTTTTTGGAACAATACTGTGGGTAATAATAACTGGTGTAACCGTTTCGGCTGCCTTAATATGGCTCGGTCAGTTTATTGTAGATAGAAGCAAGGTCATAAGAGCTGTACTTGTGGGTTGTGTGTTATTCGGAGTAAACCTTATTTTATTCAATTTCTTTATACCGTTGGTATTTATGTCTAACATAAGCGATTTATTGATCAGGACATTTGTCGAGATACTTTTTGTTGCTGTCGGGATGTTTTTTTTACCTGACAGAATGACACTGATAATTTCTGACAAAAATTCTATTTAACGGGGTTTATAATGGATAAAATTATCGAAGTTCGGTGTTCTTCTCCCTGCTCGCGGTGTTTATCATTATCGAGCTTTACGCGTTGTTTTTGGGCGTATTGTAAACAAGAACTTGTGTTTTACAGAGAGGAAAGGGCGCAAAAAATATGAAAAGACGTTTGGCCGTTTCAGGTCTGGTTATAATGACGCTTATTTTTGTCATTGGGCTCATCATACTTTTCAAGGCCACAGCTATCGGGCGGAATGCTGGTAGTATGGCTGTCAGGGCACAAGGCGGTTCTATGGATAGTGGAGACTTTCAGCAGATAGTAGAAGGAACCACTCGCAGCTACCAGCTTGGCGGGTCTGTAATAGCTCTTACTGGTGGTTGCGGCGTTATATTGAGTGGCGTTGGTTTATATAAAGAAATTTAGCACTTTCATCCTAAAAGCTGTATCCTGTTTTCAATGTTGGACCCGTTCATGATTTGTACGTTTTACCATCTTTCAATCTGTCGTGCAGGTGTAATCATTACATCAAATAAACTAGACTTAAAACGGAGGAGCAGCGATGAAAAAATACGAATATGTCAGGATAACCATAGGCGGCTTTGTGAATTCAAAATGCGAAGAACACCGTGACATTATTGATAAATATGCAACTCAAGGTTATCGATTTGTCGGCTATATTCCGACCAAAATTGAGTCGTACGGACGTTTTAAGGAAATAGATCTGATTTTTGAAACAGATGAATAAAAAAACAGCTTGATGGAAGCACGGGGCAAATGCACCAAGGATTTTTTAAATGCACCAAAAACCCGGATTTGCACCAAAATGGTGTTCGGTCACAAATTTACGTTTCAAAGACATAAACTATGGATCAACATGCCCTGCGGCTAAAACTAAAAGCGCCCGGAAAGTCCGCGCTTACAGGCTTTTCGGGCAAAAATATATCGCAGAGAACGAAGTTCTCTGCGATATATTTGCCTAATGCTGATATTTTGATACGATGAAACCCTTTGCCGGTAATCGTAAGCATCGGTTTATCAATCGAAAGCGCAAGTACTAATCGAAAGCATTGGTACAGCAATCGAAAGCGTGAGTATTAATCGCAAGCGCAGGTGAGCTTGGTATATGCCATGCCATCGACCTTGTTTTTCGCCATTGATACGATCATCAGAGCCGCTGTGATACTCAATGATCCAGAACAGACCGCAAGCAAAAGCAGTCGCGGAATGTCAATGTCGGACAGTTTGAATACCATAGTGATAATAATACAGTACAATGTTGACAAAAGCGCCGGAACTCCGATGCGTGAAGCCAGATATCCGCTCCGACCAATAGGCGTGACAGCGACGGCACGTGCGAGTCCGAGGTCGGCTTCATCAAGAATAACCATTGCCCCAGCCGCTGTGAACATCAGCGGCGTCATAACAGACAGCAACAGGTCAAAAACAAAGCGGTACGATGCAAGAATCGTTGCTTGCCCAAGCCTTTTACAAAAGTACGATTCAAGCACGGGAACACCGAAGCGAAACACAACACCCATAAATATAGGCACAAACAGCAGAACCGCCAGCATAGCATCCGACCATATCTCCGCTAAAAACCGCTTAGTAACGGAAAGAAACGCTTTCATATAGCGGCACCTCCCGTCTCACCGAAATAACGGTGTATACTTTTGCGGCAGATTATCATCGCCGGAACACACCAGAGCGTAAGTGAGAATAGACACAGGGGAACACTCGGCGCGTCGCCGTAAATGAGCCATACCGCCGATACGCCGGGATGCAGCATTAGCCACGGACTGTCGATTCCAAACATCAGAAGAGCAGGAGGCAGGCATACGACCAGTTCAAACGGCACGGCAAGCAGAACAAACTGATTCAGTGAGCGGCTGAACCGCGCCGCGATAAGACCGCAAGCCGAACACAGGAATGAGGACAGTACGACAGCAAGCAGACACAGCGGCAAATTTTGTATTCCTCCGGCGACAGCGAGGATTCCTCCGACAATCATACCGATAAGAGCAAGAGATAACAGCTTCGCAAGCATATATTCACCTTCACGGATTGGAGACACGGCAAGCGCGTTGTTCACTCGCTGACTTTTTCAAGTAATATGATCGCGCCCATGAAAAACAGTCCCATCGCCGCGGGATCTGTGAATATCAAAACGGTCGCAACCGTGCGGCGGATGCTATTCGGCACAGCGGCAAGTACCAAAAGATAGAACGCCGTGAAGATAGCGTATAAAATGTAGAAACCGTATTTCCATTGAAAGCGGATGTCACCGGCGGTCAGATGCACAAGTCTCATTGCAACGCCCTCCCGGTGAGTTCCATGAAGATATCGCCGAGGTTTGGTTCAGCCGAATGAATTGTAAGCAGTTTATCCTCCGCTATCCGTTTTTGCAGACGAACATCCTCACTGGTTCTGTCAAGCGCACATTCACCCGTAAGCTCTTTTCCGTCCTCAAGCCATGAGTATCTGACGGACGCCGCGCCGCGCCGCATGATGAGGTTGTGCGGCGTATCGAGCGCGGCAATACCGCCGTTTACGATAAACGCCACACGGTCGCAAAGCTCTTGCGCGTCCTGCATGTTGTGCGTTGTGAGAATGACGGTCTTGCCCTTTGCTTTTTCCTTCAGAATGATATTCTTCATCAGCCGGGCATTCGCGGGGTCAAGTCCGCTTGTCGGTTCATCGAAAAAAAGTATCTCCGGATCGTTGATGAGCGCCCGAAGAAAGCTCAGACGGCTTTTCATGCCCTTTGAGTAGTCGGACACCTTTTTATCCGCGTCATGCGACAGCTCTACACTTATAAACAGCGCGTCAATATCACGCACGGGCGAGGCATACAGCGAACCGAAGAATTTCAAATTCTGCCGCGCCGTCAGTTTTTAATACAAAGTCGGGAACTCAAAGTCAATGCCGATGCGCTCGTAAAAATCCCGCCCGTGTGAGCGAACCTCGCCGCCGAGCACCTGTACACTGCCGCCGTAGCCGGGAAGCTGCCCGGTCAGTATCTTCTGTAATGTACTTTTTCCCGCGCCGGAGGGACCGAGAAAGCCGAATATTTCGCCTCTGCACTGCTCAATCTTTGCGACAGAGTCGTAGCCCTGTTCCTTGCCCATATTCGTCAGCATTTCGCAAGGAAACTCAGGACACTGCCCACAATGATTGAGCTTTCTGCCTTCACAGCAGCTTTTTACCTTACATTCGCCGCCCCAGAACCGCTTTTCCATATTCAAGCACCCCTCGCAGTTTGCCTTTCCTTTTTCTCGCAGCTATTGCAGCATACGCCGCATCTCGATTCGGACATATGTATTTTCCTCTTTCTCAGTAAACAGACGCTTCTTCCGCTTTCTTTCACAGGCAACCGGTCGCTGACGCTTGGATTCCACATGGTATGCCCTGCATTCATCACACTTTCCGTGACGCCCGCATTTTGCCTTTTTACACGGGCAGTCTTTGTTTTCCATCCATATCTTCTCTAATGACTCAATATGTTGTCAAATATTTCAGCAATTACACAGTATCAGGCATTTCCATTGCAGATCGCAGCATAGGTCTCTTCCGGTATCATAGGAACCGAGAGCTTGCCCATAAGCTCATCGGAAACAGTTCCTCTTAACGCGTATTCACGACCTGCTTGCCTGACAAGGTCAAGGAAAGGTACTGTCACGACAGCAGCTTCCGGCGCGCTGAACATCGGAGCCTCTGGAACGGTCAGCACGAATACGCCGTTTGGGAAACGCAGTTCAAACTGCAACCGCAGGGCATCAAAATTATGCTTTGCGTTCGGAAAGCCACAACCACTGATGACGGCATACCGCAAATGCGAGAAATCCGCCTGTTCTACATGTTCATAACGATCACCTGACTTTCGCATTGCGAGAGAGCCAAGCGGCAGAGTCCTGTCGAGAAGTGCCTTGAGCGGCGCTGGAACGCCGAAGCCGTACAGCGGGAAGCTGAACAGCAACAGCTCGCTTGCGAGAATGTCCCGTAGTATCTGTGCCATATCGTCATTATGGATACATGTACCGCCGTTTTTCATACAGGAGAGATCGCCACGGCAGTATTCAATGTGATTTGCCATGACATCGAGATATTGCACTTCGTTTTTCGTTACGCTGCTCATCCCGTCAATAAAAGCGCGGGTAATGCTCATTGTGGAACTTTGCTCTCCCTTGGGTGAGCCATTTATCAGCAGAATCCTCATATGTATCTCCTTTTCCCACTTAATAAAGAATGCAATGGTACACAATCAGAGCATAAAGATATTAAGCACTCCGTGTACCAGCATGGTGGAATAACAGTTTTTCGTTTTCATCCGAACAAAACCCAACACAGTGCCATAGCCCGCGCCCGCTACCAGCTTCCACGCAACGGCTATCCATTCGCCGGACAGTAGTTGAGGGAGCATATACCCAAGATGCCAGACTGTGAACAAGACAATGCTCCAGAGAAAAGTATACATTTCCTTGTTAAGCGTCTTATTCAGGCGATTCCAGAAATAGCCGCGGAACAGTAATTCCTCATACACCGGTGTAATGATGCTGCCGTAGATTGCCAGTAAAATCGCTTGATAACCGCCAATGAAGTTTTGCGGAGAGGAAGCAAGCAATGCCAGCGCTACGCAGGTAAATACGATATACCGCTTTCCGAAGGGGTGCGGGAAAACGGACAGCGGAGTTTTTCGCAGCTGCGCATAAGCGTACACAGCGGCGGCAAGCAGCACCATAACAGCGGCCGTCACCATACGCTGCCAAAAGATTTCGTCCGGAACGAGCGGCCTTATAATCTTTTCCGACAACAGCTTAGCCGCTTGGAATACGACCATAAGTATAAATGTTTCCGCAAGCGCCAAAGCCGTTTTTGCTTTTGGTTTTTCTGTCATATCGCTCTATTTTCCTTTATTCGGTCTGCGCTTGACGGCTAGCAGTCGTGTAAGGTCTAAGTCCGGCAGGGTCTCGTCGAACATGACCCATTTGCCGTCGTGGTAGGTGGCGGCCTCGTCATAGACGCGAATAGTCCCGGTGGAGAGAGTGTCCCAAAGGGCCTCCACCCGCGCGCGCTCCTCCAGCCCGAAAATGATCATCAGCCCGAAGCGTCCCTCATCCGCGTAGAGGCAGCAGAGGGTCTTGCCGCCGCGCCGGTATTTGTATTCGATCTTCCACCGCTTCCCGCCGTCGTTCCACAGCGTTTCCATGTCGTACAGGGAGTCGACGAGCCGCGCCATGCGCTCCCACGCGGCCAACTTTTCATCGCCGAAGAGCGCACGCAGCTCCTCGCGGGTGGGGATCTCTTTTAATGCCGCCATGATTTTCACCTCATATTTTCAATCTATTTACAGCCATACGGCCCAGTCTCCGTAATCGAAGGTACCGCTGCCGTGATGAAGTTTTCCCTCTGCATCAAGCGCGCGGAAGGCGTCGCGCATCCGGGTCAGGATCTCCGGTCCGATGTCCAGCGCGTGATGGGCCGGGAACACCCGCTTTACCGGCAGAGCCGCGACCTTCTCCAATGAGCGCAGATACGCCTGCGGGTCGGTGGATGGGAAGTAGGCAAACAGCCTGTCCTTGTAGACCAGATCGCCGGTGAACAGGTAGCCTGTTTCAGTTTCCCAGAAGCACAGGTGGCCGGGCGAGTGCCCCGGCGTGTGCAGGGCAGTGACGACTCGTCCACCGAAGTCGATGGTATCGCCGTCGGAGAGGAGCCGCGTGGGCGTGCCTTGAAAGAACTCGTATGTACCGACTTCGTAGCCCTCCGGCAGATCGCAGCGGTCGACCACCATGCTGCGGATGGTCTCCATGCTCAACGGGAACCCACCGTGGAGCCAGTCCATCTCCAGCTCGTGGGTGTAAAAGTCCGGATAATACTTGTGCCCGCCGATGTGGTCCCAGTGGATATGAGTGGCCACAGCGGTGACGGGTTTATCGGTCAGCTTCCGCACCTCTGCGGAGATGTCGCAGACACCCAGCCCCGTGTCGATGAGCAGAGCGCGGTCATTGCCCTCCAAAAGGTAGCAGTGCGTTTCCTCCCAATGACGGTATTCGCTGATGATGCGAGTCATCGGGTCTATTTCGTCAATAGTGAACCATGGTTTCATAGCGTTTCTTCTTTCGTTATTGGCGGTTGTTTTACAGGGATCACCATCTGCGTCAGATACTCGCTCTCCGGCCGGTCGGGCTCGTTGACGTAGTAATAGCAGATCGACCCCTGCATTTCGAGGTGATTTGCCTCGATGAAGCCGAACAGATCCATAAGTGTGGCGTCCTGCTGCTCATACAGCCCCATGTCGATGGCCGTGACGATTTTGCGTGAAGGGCAGCTTTGGCAGGTAACGCCGCCCTCACACGGCACTTTCTGCGCCAGATGATACCCGACCTCGACGTCCAGATGCTCCAAGTCCATGTTGTGAAAGCACGCCATGGCGGGGCTGCTCGTGAGCGCGCCGCACGCGCCAAGATGCGCGTCGATGCGCGAGAGCGCCTCCCCGAAAAACGCAGCGTACCCCTCCATAAAATTGATGGTCTTGCGAACGGACACCGTATAGCACGCCGGCGTCTGCTTCAGACGGAGCTCGGATATTCTTGACATAGAGTTATCCTCCTTTTTAGCTTTAAAAGGCTTGCTTCCTCCGCTATATTACGAGTTGATATTCATCATCATACTGTAGTACTGTGTCTGTTCGGTTACCGTAAATATCTTCTCAAACACGGTTCTAATCTGCTGCGGTTCGATTGCGGAGGCATCGAAAAACAGACCGTCGTTGAACCCCCTTGCTCCGATGTTCAGAACCGCAAGCATAGCCGCCGCCACATTGTAGTCGGTTTCGTCGATAGACCATCCGGAAGCGTTGTATCGAAGTGATGGCGGTTTTTCTCAAACAGGTCAATTCGTAGGTCGCCGCTGTAATAACCGCATATCTGAAGATAGTAGTATTCAAGAATGCGCCGCGTCACATTGATGAGTGCAATCGAGTCAGTCGCCGTCCTGTACTCTTCCAAAAGGGAGTCGTAGGTGTTTTTTACTGGCGAATAATTGACCTTCCCGCCTCCGACACGGTCGTCTGGGCGCGTGCATTCAATGATGTATGATTGGTTGCTCTCGCGCTTCTTCAGCTCGTAGATGCCGACGCACTCGTTTTCCGCGACTCTGTTATAAGAGACCTCTTTGAAGAAGAACGGGTTATGCGTCAGGCAGAAGAATTGCTTGATGTGGTCGTTCTGACTGCCGTGCTTTGTCATCCTGTAGTTGTTATAGCAGATGGCAATCAAGTCACGGATGAGAGACGCCACAGTAAACATACTGCTGCTGTCCATGCTGGAGACTGGGTCGTCGATGACCACAATTTTATTTACAGTTCTTCCGTCATCGGACTGGCTGCCTACGACTATGTGATTTTGCTTTGCTCAGTTCGCCGCTTAACCGTACAATATCAGCGATGTGCCGGTCTTTCCTACTCTTATGAACCGCAATCTCGGACTGGCACATAAAAGCCATCAGCTGCCACACTTGTTCGATGCAATCCTGCTGCTGCCAATGGGTGACGAACTTCTTCTTATCTCTTGTATATCCGGCTTGCGTTTCCTTATATTTATTTCTGGAGGCATCGGTTAAATCCCAGATGGTTTTTTCATATACAGCATATATTTTCTTTTGCTTTTCTTGATCCTAATTACATCACCGACCTGTATTATTTTACCTTGGACATGAGAACCACACACTCAACGTGAATAGATCCACTGTGACTATAGTCGAAGATTATTAAAAATGTACCATGTCTCATTAAGTTCTGGCATTACGAGAGCGTAATCCTTCCAACTGCTCAGTTCACCGTTACCTGTCAATGGTATCCGACAATTCCGGATTTGTAAAATCATCATTTTGAAATGTTATAAAGGAAAACACAAAATGTGTATCCGTGGTAAATCCGTTCTCCTTATACACATGACAGTTAATCTCATCGCAAGAACCTAACCGTTACGGCTGTGCAACCACTCATACGAGATACCATAGTTGCGAGTACACCACCCAGAGAATGCCCCGTCAGCATCACACTGTAATCTTGATTCCTTACCTCGTCACTTCCCATTTACACTTTTCTATACATCCGATTGAACATCAGAATATGTCGCCTGATTATATCAATTACTTCTTCCTTACAAGCCGGATTACGATCAATGCGGTAAAACTGGATAGATATCGGCGCACAAGATTGCAATGCCATAAGGCCATGATTGGGGAACAGATTTATATTCGTGATGAACTGAAACCCATTGACAGGCGTATGGCTACATTGAAAAAGCAAATCGGGCAAGCCGATAGTTACCTAAAATATAAGGGCAAAAGGCATTGACGGATTCAGAGCAAACCCTGTTCACGGCGGTAAACAACTACTTCAAAGGCGTGATGAACGGCAAGACCAACCTGCCGACAAAGGTATGGAAATCGGAATATGCCGACCTGACCGCCAAGCGGAAAATGCTCAATAAAAGATATGCTGCCCTTAAAGACGAGGTAAAAGAAGCCGAGCAAATGCGCAAGAATGTTTACAGTATGCTGCGGCAGGAACAGCAACAACCAGGGAAAAGGATATAGAGTTATAGGACAAGGCGGCGGGTAGAGCCTATGCCTATCCGCCGCCTTATGGCTCTGTGCTCAGGCAGGTAACCAAAGACGGAAAGATCATCAAGAACAGATGCTCATTTGACAATTGTAAATGCTGAATATAATGTGAATGTGTCATAGTCGCCCGGAGACCTGACAAATAATGCTTCTTTAGCAATTCTATAATCACCAGCGGGAATCTTTCCGTAAAGCCATTCCCAGTCAATGATTATTTCTTCGCTTCCCATTGCCGATAACATATATCCAACAGAGTTGAAGGCATATTTTTCTATGACAGGTTCAACGTCTATCCATCCATTAACAGTTTTGCGCTGAACAGTGTAACTTTCGCCGTAAGTGTATTCGGTATCCGTGACATTTTTGAGTGTAATGGTTACCCCAGATGGTGTAGCTGTGCCATCTTTCACCTGCATAATAATAGGCCATTTGCTCAAAAACTCATCTATATCTCCATATCGGATGTCGATACCGCTTCCGCCGCTTTCCCAAATATTTTCTAGATTTACGCTGTCTGGCCTACCGCTTTGATCTGAGCGTACAATTAAACGATAGCCGCCCTCAACACCATAGACCATTATATAGTAGTCAAAGGTTGAGCTGACGTTTGCGCCTTTGTATTTCTGGAAGTCTTCAAACAGCAGGTCATCCCCCTTTTTAGCAAGGGCTCGCACATCGTCAAGTCTTATGGGCTTGCTGTTCAAATTACCAACCCAGCCATCGGCAAGGCTGAAGGTATCGCTTTCAGAGCCAGTGTAGAATACGTGAATAAGGTTGGAGCCGAGTCCCTGATATCCACCGCCATCTTCTTCATACAGTGGCTGTATATCAAGTCTGATGAGCCACCCGCTGTTGTCCGTTAATCCATCCATGTTATAGAATACGCAGCGCTGATTATCATCAGGAAAACCACTGTCAACAATATTGATTTTATACATATCGGGTTTATCGGAAATAAGGCTTTGGATATGCTCCTGGGGAAGATATTTGAGCGCGTCCAAGTAATTCTTCAATAAATATTGTCTGTCCGGCGGGTCCTGTCTTTGGGGTTCAGTAATAAAATAATTTTGTTCGTCCGAAATAATCCTCAACTGACAGGCATAATACGGACTTCCTCCAGTTTTATTTCTAGAAATTAGCATAGAAATTGTTGCCGAGTCTATCCAGTCGAAATTATCCGAAACATTTAGCTCAAAATTGTATGGAGAAATAATGACACTCTCATCTTTTGCTCCGGTGACCTTCACAATATACTCAATCAATGCTTCAGTCTGCAAATCCGAAAGATTGGTGCCTTGCATGGCGAGATCTCTATTAATCACCCGATTAACTGTAAACCCCACGCTCAATACAGCAACCAACGCAACTGACACGATGATAATCACCCGAGACGGTTTCTTAAAATTCAGCACGTTTTTTATCCTCTATTTCACACCGCCCTCTCCAAAAGCGAGGGGACTGCCACCGATAATACGCCGTTCCGTCGCCAAAGATAAAAGCGACAGCGAATAATCTTTTTGTTTCTCCACCTCATCGCAGGAGAGTTCCATATCTACGCCCATCAGCAGAAAAGCCGCCCAAACCAGCGGATTAAACCAATGCAGGCACAAAATGAAAAGCCGCGAATTTTACGATGTGGTCACGCCGCCGGATATGCGTTTTATAAGCCAAAGGGCAGATAAATTTATTGAAATGAACAGTTTATCCATTATTACCGTCCCCCTCGTGTTCTTCTATTAGACGTTTTAATTCTGCCGCTTGTTCTGGCGTAAGTTTCATGCCGCCGAAAAATGAAATGATGAATTTCGGCAACGATCCGCCGAAAGTATCTTCTACATAGCGGCGGCTTTGACGGCCATTTTGTTCATTGTGGGTAAGCTAACCGATACATTCGCATTTTCGTTTTTGAATACGCCCTTGTCGCAAAGCTTCTTTAGCACCGTGTAAGTCGTTGACTTTTCCAATCCATTTCTCGCTCCGCAAGCGCGACCAACTCCGGCGAGGGAAGCGGCGTATTCCGCCAAATTATAGCCGCAAGTTTTTCTTCTGCGGCAGTAAGCATTATGTCCTTAGTCATAGCATTCTCTCCAATCTAAACTCATTAGACCAACTACAGTCTATCACGATTAGACCGAATCTGCAAGAGGGCGTAAGCAGTAAACCGCTTATGCCCTCTTAATAATTATGAGATATGAAACAGACCGGAAAAATTCATTTAACCCGCTGACAAACTTTATTCTGGAATAGACATGTATGTCCTCCGGCGCAACGCTTTGACTTTCTGGACGACTTCAAAGAGGGCGCCCGTCCGGGAATACCATAGGCTTTCAGAGATGGGGAAACCGCAAGGCAGATTGTCTTTTCTGTGCGTGAGGCGTTGGCAACGAGGAAATAGACAAGTCAATAATCCACCTTCAGAAGATTAAAGAAGCGCTAACATCCTCCGAGAACCAACTCCGGCTGGCAAACAGTTAAAGCTTGGCTGGACCCGGATACGGTCTTGACCGCGCATCCGAGCTGGAAAGACTGTTCACTTCTGCCGACCTCGTCCGGCGAGAGCGCTGTCCGGGAGAATGCCAAGAAGCTGCAGGAAGACCCGCTTACAAAATACGGCGTGGTCGGCGCGTTCTGCAGGGCATACAGCATCATAAAGGCTATTGATATCTTTCTCGCAGATGAATGGGCAAAAAAAGGACGGCAAATTCATCTTGCAGCACTCCTGCGGCGACGTTAACGAACTTTTTCCGATTTAATTGAAATCGGTTGGATTGCTACCAAACCTTCCAGCCCGAAATTTATGGTGTGAATAAAATCAAATGAAATACGGACAGGATTTGCCCTTCTGGGGTGGGATCTCCACCCAGCAGCTTCTCCCGTATGCCACATTATTATCGAATCTCACCGTATACCTGCCGCATCCGACCACTTTCTCTGCGCATGGTTCCATCTCCAATAAACCACTGCTGCCACACAGGAACGGGGAACGATTTTCCCAAAGAAAGAAAGCGTCCGATTGAGAACCCCCGGTACATAGATGCTTTTACCCGCCAGTGCGCGGTCAAGTGTTTTACGGGCAACGACTTCCAGCGGATTGGTAGTCGCATCACCCCAGAAACCCTGTGCGGTTATGCTTTCCATTGCTTCTTTTGTTGTGACCATTCCTCCGGGACAGAGCGCCATAACGTTCGCGTCTTGATTCCTAAGCTCCTGTCGCAGTGATATTGCAAAGTCCAGCAGGAATCGTTTGGAAGCGGCGTAGGTTGCCTTAAGCGGCATGGGGAACATGGAGGCAAGACTGGAAACAAATACTATAATGAAATGCTTGCCCGGTCTGCGGCGCTCCAAAACGGCATGAGTGATACGCAATGTCGCGGCATCGTTGAGCGACACGATCTTAACGACTTTCTCTCGTTCGCGTCCAATAAAACCACCCTCGAAATCCAGTCCCGCGATGTTTAGCAGCATATCGAAACGAATATTATGCCGGTCTATGACGGCCAGCATTTCGTCCACGCTTTCGGCGCTGGTGAGATCGCAGGCTTTCGTTGTGACCGTGACGTTGAATTGCCGCTCCAGACCGCGCTGAATGCAGAGTAAGCCTTCCTTATTTACATCGGTTAAAAACAGACTGTATCCACGGCGGCCGCACTCGGTGGCAAGGGTACGGCCAAGACCGCCGGCCGCGCCGGTAATCAGTACGTTCACACTATCGCCTCCCTGTCATAACGGATTCCGCACAGACGTTCGCTGAGCGCAAATAACCGGTCCGCATTTTCGCATGTGACCTGCTTACTGTAAGTGTTTTCTTTGCAAAGGCGGTAATAAAGCCCTGTGTGCGCATGTTCCTGCGCACACAGGAACGCAAAAGTTTTCGCGGGTACTGTCGGCGGTACGCCATGCCGCTTGCGAATTGCCCAAATGAGATTTACAAGCCCGCCCGTTCTTTTGTTGCCGATATCGGTATTCACAAGGCCGGGGTCAACGACATAAGCGCGGATGCCGACGTAACGGTCGTTAAGTCCTTTGGCGAATAAGATATTACAGAGCTTTGACTGTTTATACGCAGTCAGCGGATTGTAGCCGCGATGCAGCATAACATCCTCCCAATGTACCTTTATACCTTTATGCGATTCACTGCCGGTCATAATAATCCTGCCATTCGTTTTTTTTAGGTATGGCAGCAGTTTATATGTCAGGAGAAAGCCCGCAAGATGGTTGAGCGCGAATTGTTGTTCATATCCTTCATCGGTAGTCGTATACCAACTGCGGACGCAGCCAGCATTGTTGATCAGCGCGTACAGCTCGCCGTTACAATTTACGTTCAGATAGGCGGCGATTTCCTCCGCTACCCGCAGGACTTCTCTCTGCTGCATAAGGTCTGCTTGAAAATAGGTGATTTTAGCGTTCGGGTTTCCGGACAATATGCTTTCTTTAGCCACCTTACAATTTGCCTCGCGGTGCCCTATACCGATCACAAGGCAGTCCCGAGTTAAAATGCGTGCGGTTTCCAAGCCGATGCCGGAGGTGGCACCGGTAATAACAATAGTCTTCATTTGATCTCCTTAATGAACGAACCAGTTCCAGGCGTGCCAGAATCCCAGTGCGCCGGAAAGTATTTGAGATACGACCAGTGCGAGAATAATGGATGTTCCGAACACTGTCACCGACCATAACAATACCGTACGCAGTTTTCTTCTCGTTTTTGCGACAAACTGTGGGTTCCATGGCAAAGGCGGCAGCGTATTGCCGGAAGTCACATTTCTATGCCACCGGATACTTGCCTTCACGATTTGTTTAGCGTAAACAAAGAAATAATACGACCCGGCAGCCAGAAATACGGAAAATGCCAGAAAGCTAACGCCGAATATGAACGCACTGGAATAGGGCATATACGGGATCAATCCTGCGATATTCAAACGACCGATCAGGAAGACGCCGATTCCCGCCGACACCAGTGAGGAGGCAAAAACCGCGACCGCCCAAGCGAAAAACAGAATATATATCGCGATTTCAAATATGGCGACGAACGACATGGCTGTAATAACAAACACCTTACCGCCAAAGCGGGATTTTCCCTCGCTTTTTTCACATGCGAACTGTGCCGCGATGGTTCCCGGCGAGCCGAGTTTCGCGGCTATCTCCTCCTCGGAAAAACCATCCGCCAGTTTAAAAGCAAAATGCTGTTCGTATTCTTCAATTATATCCTTGGATTCGGCTATATTGTTCTTTTTCAGCTCAATCCCAAGCCGGGATAAATATTCATTTTTTGTCATTGTCATCCTCCTCCAACAGCGCTTTAATGGCTTTTGCAAAGTAAAGGTATTCCGCTTTATCGGACTTGTAGGTATCCCGCCCGAGCTGCGTCAAAGAATAGTATTTTCTAGGCGGCCCTCCGCTTTCCTCCTGCAGGTAGGTGGTCACTAAACCATCGCTTTTCAACTTTCTCAGAATCGGATAAACCGTACCGTCTGCGATGTCGATATGTTTTGACAGGTATTCCGAAATCTCGTACCCGTAACGGTCGAACTGTTTCAGAAGCGAAAGCACGCACAGCTCCAGTACGCCCTTTTTATATTGGGCATTCAAATATTTCCTCCCCCTCTCCACGGCAATATAAAATACAAGTCGATAACTACTATTACATTATACACAGTAGTATTGTGTTTGTCAATAACCTAAGTAATAATTTTTTAAGGTAGACGGCGGAACAGAAAGTCTGCTCCACCGTCTACCTTTACGGCAGCTCGCGGAGGATGCCCATAAGCGTCCGCTGTTCTCCCTGTCCGAGATGTTTAAAGAGCATACGGCACCGATGCGGCTTTTTATCTTCAAACTCGTATCTATCCAGTATCCTGCGATTATTTTTTTAAGGCAACACCGCACAATGGCATAAAGAAAACCACGCCATCTGCCAAAGGCGGCAAACAGCGGGGAACTCTCCCGATTATATCTGCGTAGGCAAACTAAATCAGACTGCCAGGCAGGGCCTGTCAGCCAGAATCAGATTTGCCAGCGCAAACAGCAGATTCAATTTGGCGGTCCGTTTTCGCAGACCGCGGTATCGCGTTTTTCGGTATTGAAAGAGTCCCTTGACGACGCCAAACACATGCTCTACTTTGGCCCGGACAGAGGATTTTCTGTGCTCTGCTTTCCTTGCGGCATACTGCCCGGTCAGCAGCTCCGGTGTCATGGCAATATCATGGCCGTTGGCCGAGATGATTTTGAGGGTGTGCACCAGACCGCTGTCCTTGTCGGTGCCGATATGCTCTTGATTGCCAAAATGCCACGCATTTCCTTTTTGACCTGATGCGCTTCCGGGTCACGCTGATGCTCTCGATTCTTTGTAGAGGATGGCACGGCAATAATCGTGGAATCCACAATCGTCCCTTTTTTTCAACAGCAGCCCTTTTGCCTCAAGCAACTCTACTACCTGAGCAAACAGCTTCTCCTGCAGTCCATTGCACACCAAGAGGTTTCGAAACCGCCCCAGTGTGTCGCCGTCGGGCACCTGATTGCTGGACTCCACGCCGCAGAAGTCCGAAAAGGCGCGGCTGTCAATGGCTTCGGTTACCGTGGCCTCGTCTGACAGGCTGTACAGATTTTGCAGAAGATACAACCGCAGCATACGTTCCAACGGGTAGGGCTTATTTCCGCGCTCTCCTTTGTAGTGGCACGCCGGGTCATTCTTCCCCACTCCACCCACGGTACGATTCGCTCCATCTGTGCCAGAAATACTTTTTTCTTTGTCCGCCCCTGCGCCAGTTCATCGCGCAATGCCGACACACTCATTTGTTTATCCATACACTTATTTTACCACATCCACCTCGGATTTCCTACCCCAACCTTCTGCGCGGTGTTGCCTTAAATTTCATGAGGTAAATTTATAATATCTCTTTGACACTGGGAATTGGTGTTTTAGAGATGACTTGATGT
>JAYFRF010000004.1:0-251860 GCA_034926225.1 Clostridiaceae bacterium | reverse complement strand
GTGGCCCACAAAAAAGAAACGTTCTCTCCTGTGCCTTGCTCCGACAGCCGCAGCTTCAAAATTAAATACGGCGACAGCGTATCCCTCACGCTCCAAGTCCTCACAAACCGTACGCCCGGCAATTTGCAGGATTCCAGGTACGTTTTCACCGATAACCCAACGCGGCGCAAGTTCTCGGATAACTCGGAGCATTTCCGGCCATAAGTAACGGTCGTCCCCTTTTCCTTTTTGCTTTCCAGCCACGGAAAACGGCTGACAAGGGAATCCACCGGAAATAACGTCAACTGTTCGTATTCCTGTTCGCTCATAGAAACTTTCTCCTGATAAAGCTCTGATATCGCGCCATCGCGGTACGTTCGGCCAGTGTTTTTCAAGTACTTTCGTTGGATAATCAGCCCATTCGCATTGTCCGACTGTATGAAAACCTGCCCATTCCGCCGCGAGATCAAGGCCACCGATACCGGAAAACAGGCTAAGGTGTGTCGGCATCGTCCGCGTCCTCCCCGCCGGTCAGCAGCGCTTCCAACTCACCCACCTTCTTTTCGATGGCATCCCTCCCCCGGAAGGGCTCCCCGTCGATCAAGTCCTGCCGCATACGCTTGACGGTTTCCAGCAGCGGCAGGCGCATGTCGTATTTACGCAGGATCAGCATACCCTCCCGATCTGTGTAGATTTCCAGCGGATCCCCCTCTTGAATACCCATGGTACGGCGGATTTCCTTCGGGACCACAATACGGCCTAATTCGTCGATGCGGCGTATAATTCCGGTTGCTTTCATACTTTTTCCTCCTTTTCCTCCGGCTCGTAGTCCGGGTAGTCGTTTGCGTGATCGCATTCCTGCCCTCGATGGCGCAGGCAGCACCCGCCGCCATCTTTTGCGCACTTAAGGCACTGGCACTTAGGCCACCATTCTATGCATGAACTATTATGCCTCGCCATTATCATTCTCCTTACCGGCTGATACCGCCGTTTCGCTGATCCGGTTTAGTGCTATTTCACAGTAATCTTGTGATATCTCGATTCCGATGTAATGTCGCTCGTGTTTCAGCGCGACAACCGCCGTGGTACCGCTTCCCATGAAAGGATCTAAGACAACACCGCCAATGGGACAACCGGCTAATATGCAAGGCTCGATCAGTTTTTGTGGAAATGTTGCAAAGTGTGCCCCCTTAAATGGCTGCGTTGATACTGTCCACACATCACGTTTGTTACGCGTAGGCTTAAAGTCGTATGCATTACCGGATTTTGTACGATAAAACGATTCTGGATCTGCGGTATATTTGCTTCCGCCATATCTAGGCGCGCACGCTTTCATGGCTCCATTTTTCTTTCCCGGGACTCGGTCGGAACCTTTTTGTGAATCAATATCTTGGTCCAACCTTTTTATTGTGCTTTCAGCTACTGGCTCTGATATAGATTTTGCATCATAATAATATTTTGGCGACTTTGACAGGAGAAATAGATACTCATGCGATTTTGTACATCTGTCAGTTACGCTTTCGGGCATTGGATTCGGTTTTGCCCAAACAATATCTTGCCGAAGATACCATCCGTCAGCTCGTAGCGCGAATGCCAACATCCATGGGATTCCTATTAAATCTTTTGGCTTACAATTACCTTTTCCGATTCCTGTTGTAGCTACTTGACCGATCATCCCGTGATTGGTTCCTTGTTTATATTTTTTAGCATTATCAGGATAAGAGGCCCCGCCTTTACCGCTTCCGGCGTAGCTATCTCCAATATTGATCCATAGCGTGCCGTCATCGCGTAACACACGGCGAACTTCACGAAACACTTTTACAAGCCGGGTTATGTAAGCTTCCGGGGTTTCTTCGAGACCGATTTGCCCTTCTACGCCATAATCGCGCAGTCCATAATACGGAGGGGATGTGATACAGCAGTGGACGCATTGGTCTGGCAATCTGTGCAATCCTTCGAGGCAATCCGCGTTATAGATGTGATTCATCACATCTATCTCTTCCGCCTCGCTGATGAGCACGTCCATCATTTACATATCCACTCCCATTTATTTTTCATTTCAGCCGGTGCTACATAATAACTACGTCGACGCTCTCCCGTCCACTCCATCCCTCCGGCTTTTCCCGCAAACACGAAGTTTGAAGCTCGAAGCGATGATCCGTTTTCACTTTCAAGCGTGTATGTGATAACTTTTTTATAGCCCATATTACATGCGATTCGAAGACTAGCCCCATACAATTTCGAGCAAGCGTTTTTTGTTCCATCTGTACAATTGCGGTAAATTTCGAGCGTTTCCCCATCGTCGCTTCGGCGAGCGGTTGGTCTCATACCCTTATCTCCTCTCGCATTTTCTTTTGATCCTCTCGGATAGCTCCGCCTCGTATATGTTCGCGTCCCGCTCGCCGCGCGACTTGGGATCAAGCCTGACGATCCTTTCGACCGCATATTCCACGCATGTCACATGGCATCCGCTTTTACGCTTCGGGCAATCCCGGCAGACAATACTCATTCGGCTGCGCGCTCGTGCGCCACCTTTTCCCGCCATAACGCATCCAGCATCCCGGACAGGTGCTGGTCACCGAGCTGCAGATGATACTCATAGTGGTTTCGAAATTCCCACTCCGCGACGTACACCCGCTCGCCGTCGACCACCGTCCAGTCCCCGGCATACCGTATGTATGTATAATGCTCCCGGTAGTCGTACCCCTGCGACCGGTTCCCGTCCTCGCGGCGGGTATCCTCCTGCTTATACGGCGCGATATTCATACCGCCGCGTATCTTTGTATAAGCGGACCGGATGTGCGCCGGCGGCTTTTTTCCGCCACCGAAGATCTCCTTATACTCCCGCATCATCAGGTTTGCTGCCCGCAAAAGCTCCTGCTCATTTCGAATGATGATTCTTGCTTTCCGTTCCCGCATGAGCTGCCTCCTTTCATATTCTCAACCGTTTGCGATTTACGCATTATCCGGCGTGTTTTTCATCATCGGCGTATAAATCTCCGCCAACAACTTTATCATCCCTTCCGATATGCGTAGATTATGTACAGGTCTTTCCTCACCATTTACCAGCATCAGCACCTCGCATTGGATTTTTGGTACTTGCACCGGCCGTCCCCTCCCCTTTCCGGGCTTTTTCATTTGGTCCATTGGTCATCCTCCCCTCCCGCCATTTTGCGCTTGTATGCAAGTTCAAGCGCTTGAAACCGCGTCACGATGCCTCGCATGTAGTTCATCAGCTCTTCCATCTGCGGCTTCTCGTCATTGTCGATCACACCATCGTCGATGATTTTTTCGATTGCATTGAGCTTGTCCGGGATGTCTCTTATAGCTGTGTTGACCCGGATCATCGCCCTGTCCATATCGTCCAGCGGTAGCGGCGCCGTTGTTTGTATCCCCAGTGGGCATTGTCTCGAGCAGTGGTAATTACACAATTCCGGCGCGTTATAAGCGTCGATCATGACCCGCACCTCATCCGGATACGGGCGCTCCGTATCAAGCTCAATACGTGCTATCCGCGTACGGTCTATCCCAAGCACTTCGGCAGCGCCTTCGCGAGACGAAAGACGCTCGTTATATGCTGCCGCCTTCATACGTGCGGTATAATATATGTTTCCTGCCGCTTTCGTGGCTTTTCCGGACATGGATAAATTCCTCCTTTGCTGATATACTTTAATCACAAGGCGATCCCGCTCATTATGCCGTCCGCAGCTCGAACAGGTCGTCCGTCGTGCACTCTAACACTCGCGCCAGTCTGAGCGCTGTTTCAATATCAGGCTTACGCAGACCGGACTCGAAGTAGCTGACCATTACACGTGACACGCCGATACGCGTAGCGATATCCTCCTGTGTCATATTCATGCGCTCCCGTCGTTCCCGGATTCTGTTGGATACATTCTCCAATTTTTCCACCCCTTTCCCTATTTTCATTGACAAACTATTAAATACCTGTTACAATGCAGGATAGAGCTTTTAGCTCTGTCCGTACTCTCTTTGCGTCTTTCTGTGTAACCTCGTTACAAGCATAGTATAATACCTTTTTAGGTAATTGTAAAGTCGTATTAACCTTAAAAGGTAAACAATGTTATGGGGGTGCTTTTGTGTCAATTTCACAAATGATTTCAGTCTTACTTGAAGAAAAAGGAAAAACACAGGCTGAATTGGCACGATTTTTAAATACAAAGCAGAGTACAGTCAGCGGATGGATCAATGCAGGTCGTGTTCCTTCATCTGATGTACTGCTACCTATTTGCGAATTCTTTGATATTACTCCAAACCGTTTACTCGGCGGAAGCTCGACTCAAGGCGACAATAAAAGCTCGCCTTCCGATTTCTCGGAAGACGAGCTTAAAGTAATTTCTTTATGGCGCAAACTGGATGACGACGGCCGGACCCTAGTTATGGCTCGGTTGATCGAAGAATCCAGGCGTGTGAAAGATGATACAATGATTCCCCCGGCGAAGCGCGAGGCCATATAAGCGGGGGAATGTAGTGTACGGTGTTTTCACTTGATTTTGTATGGATATAATGGTGGGCACAATTGAATGGGGGGTTGGTCATGAGCTTATTCGGGCGAAAGGAAGCAGCGCAATGCCGAGTATTGCAAGAGAAAAATACAGAGCTGCAAGCTCGTATTGATGATATAACCAAGCAACTTGACGCGAGTCGTGATAGTATTCGCTCCCTACAAGAAAAAATTGAAACACTATTACTTCCCGAGCATCGGGATATTGCCCTGCTACAAAAAGAACTCGCCTCACTCGCTGCTAAGAAGGCAGAAGAAGACACTACTCTAGGCGAGCTTAATCAAAAAATAGCCGCACAACAAGCAGCGCAGGAATCTGCTATTATACAACATGAAGAAGCAGTAAAAACCGCTGAAGAAGCAAAAGACAAAGCCGAAAAAGCAGCTGACACCGCGGCCAAGCGCGCTGCTAAATTGCGTACTCTGTATAAAAGCATCGATTACTCCGTGCAACGTTTTTTTACAGCTCCGTTTGAAACTGAATTGACGCCGGATGCCGAAGCGTTTGACGATCTGCTTTCTCCTACAGTGCAGTTGAAGTTGAATTGTATGGATGTCAAGCAACTGCGTAAGGCCTATCAGGATAATAAGAAGGTTATTGAAGATGTGTTCACGCGGTACGAAGGTCGATATACCACAAAGGCCAACGCCGCAATATATCGCCTTATGGTTATTGCTTTGGAATCTGAGTTGCAAAATGTTCTATACAGTCTTAGTTACGGAAAGTTAGAAAACGCAGAGGCTTCTATTCGTGCCATAACGCAGAAATATCTAACCATAGCCACGGACGGTAATCAGAGCATTGTCAATACGATGAAGAAATTTATAGGCGAGATTGAGTATCTGTTTTTAGAGGCTGTACGAATTGAGTATGAATACTATGTACAAAGAGAACGTATAAAGGAAGAACAGCGCGCTATTCGAGAGCAGATGCGGCAGGAGGCCGAAGAACGGCGTATATTGGAACAGCAGCGTAAACAAGTAGAAAAGGAAGAGCAGAAGTACCGCAACGAAATGGACGCAATCCGTGTGCAGATGGAAAATGCAAACGATGAGAAAATCCGTCTACTAGAGGCCCGTTTGTCCGAATTGCAAGGACAGCTTTCTTCTGTCGAGACGAAGAAAGCTGAAATTATAAATTTGCAGAATGGCAAAGCTGGATATGTGTACATTATCAGTAATCTCGGTGCATTCGGCGATCATGTTTTTAAAATCGGTATGACAAGACGCCAAGAACCGGAAGATCGTGTACGTGAGCTGGGAGATGCTTCAGTACCGTTCCCCTTCGATATACATTCAATGATTTTTTCGCCTGATGCAGTACAACTCGAAAACGACCTGCACAAGCAATTGAATAACTGCCGAGTGAACAAGGTAAATCTGCGCAAGGAATTTTTCGCTGTATCCATTGATGCACTAGAGGAATTGGTATTTTCACTGCAGCCCTCGGCGGTATTTAAAAAGACGATGTTAGCAGAAGAATATAACCAGAGCCTATCCATTTCCGAAGTTCCGGAAGATCATAACTTACTTGCTATGGATGTTGACGAAGAAGACGAAGTATCTTAGATATATACTATTACGCTTGCAGCGCTTAGGCTTTTATGTAACGTTTCCATAAAGTTCTCGCCATCCTGTCATGCTGGCGTCCTGTATTCCGGGGATACATACAACCTAATCCTCATTGGACTAGCCTCATAATATTCCCTGGCGCTCAAGGCGAAACGTAAACATAAAATACGGAGGTCTTTTTTATGAACTGTCCGAAGTGCGGCAGTGAGAACGTCATTATTCAAGCGGTAACAAGTGTTCGTGAGAAACCAAAGCATGGATGTATCTGGTGGTTGCTGATTGGCTGGTGGTGGGAGGCGTTTCTTTGGTTGTTCCTTACGCTTCCTCGTCTGATTGTCGCTCTTTTTGGCGGCAGAAGGAAGCGAATTGTAAGCAAAACCCATACCGAGGCTGTTTGCCAAAACTGTGGATATAGATGGGTAGTTAAGTAGTAGGAAAACGCCTCCTCATGCAGTATTCCGGCGAGAATACTCCGGCTCAATGCGAGGCCATATAGGTTATGGAACGTTCAAAAGGAACGAAATCTTCAAACCAAGCTTGGTAAATGGTAGACACTTGCTGCTCTAAATTCTTGTTTAGCATAGGAGGTATGGTAATGACTGCCAATGATTTAGGACGAATCCTTAAGGAAATGTACGAGGGCTCGAAAACAGAAAAGACAGCAATGATACACCTCTTCGGTGTCAAGTATGCGGCAGAAATCCGAAATAACGACATCACACCTAAAGAGATACTAAAAATTGCCGGAATGCCCGAATCGTACCAAGTCGAGATAAACAAGGGCATTAAGCTGGCAAAGTACGTTGAAGTAAAGGATAAGTATAAATAACTAACTCCAAGCAAAACTCTCACCAACGGCGAGAGTGTACCAACGGAACTGCCGTTGATGTTGTTCGCTGGAATCATATAATAGGAGGACGACATGAAAAACGAAATCATCAATTAGACGGTGTAGCAGATGCTGCCTTACCTCGATAACTCCGGATCTAAGCGGCTCCAGCAGGTACTGGAGCATGTGCTCTACGGTTACGAGATAACCGAGAAGCCAGAATCCGGTGTTTTCACATAATAGGAAGGCTGTGTTTGAATGAATAGAAGTGTTGGTTCAACGCATCTGTGCAATCCTAATGATGAGATTAAATACTCTTATGGAGGTATCCCGTGAAAGCAGTTGCTTACGCTCGCTTCTCGTCTGACGAGCAGCGGCAGGAGTCGATCACAGCCCAGCTCCGTGCGATCTCGTATTATGCGCAGCAGAAGGGTATCGAGATCGTCCGTGTGTACTCCGACGAAGCGAAAAGCGCCCGCACCGATCGGCGTCCAGACTTTCTGCGTATGATTTCCGACTCCGCTCGCCACGACTTCGAAATAGTTCTGATTCATAAGTATGATCGCTTTTCCCGCAATATGGAGGATGCGCTGTACTATGAGCGTATGCTGCGCGGTAACGGCGTAAAAGTAATTTCGATCATTGAGCAGCTTGGCGCGACACCCGAGGACCAGCTTCTAAAAGCCTTGCTTTTTGGCATGAATCAATTTTACAGTGCAAACTTATCGCGAGAAGTCATGAAGGGTTTAAAAGAAAACGCCTATGCCTGCAAGAGCACCGGCGGCGCGAGCCTTGGGTATGACGTAGGTCCAGATGGCCGTTATATCATCAACGCGCGAGAGGCGGAAGCTGTGCGGCTGATATTCCGGCTTTACACATCCGGTGTAGGCTACGGTGGTATTATCGATACGTTGAACGCGCAAGGTTATTTGACAAAGCGCGGGATGCCATATAAGCTGTTGCGCCCGAACCGGGTGCACGCCTGTTTTTGTCCATAATCGCCTGCGCCTCCTTGTATTCTTCTTTCGATATGATAGCCGGAATGCCGCCTTCGATGCGTATCTGCTCAGATATGGGCTTTTGCGCATGACTGTTACGGCGTCCATTAACTTCTGTCGGAATTTTATTGTAGATGTAAACACCGGTGTAGCGTTCATTTCGTAGGATACTCTCCGGTCTGCTGCGCTGTGGCGATTGCGGATATGCAATGACTGGCGAGACGCGCCGTCAGAACGGTAAAACGCGGTATTATTACTCATGTGAGCATCATCATCGGACGCGTACCTGCGCACCGCATCGCGTTACCAAAGACGAAGTAGAAAAAACAGTCGTCGGTGCTGTTCAATCGTTGCTTTTCGGCGAGGACACCGTCGATATCCTCGCACGTCGCGTCTACGAGTCCACGCTAGAGCAGACGGATATAAAAAAAGTCGCCGACCTCCGTGCGGAGGAATCGGCGACTGAAAAGAAAATAGATAATCTATATAAGGCTATTGAGGCAGGTTTAGATATAACCGAAACAACAAAACGTATCAGCGCATTAAATATCCGGAAGAACGATATTCACGCAGAGATCATCAAGCTTCAGTTTTCCGACGCTTCGCGTGGCATGACATATGAGGAGACGCGTGCATGGCTCGCGAATCTCTCCGATGTTGCTAAGCTCTCCCCTGAACAGCAAAAAGCCGTCCTGTATAAGTTTCTGAACAGAGTTGATCTGTTCGAAACCCCAGACGGTTTCAAGCTTCGAATTGTAATTGCACCCGAAGGTACTGATTACAGTTCGTTGGATTTGAATGGTGCGGATAAAGGGACTTGAACCCCCATGAAGTTGCCTTCACATGGACCTGAACCATGCGCGTCTGCCAATTCCGCCATATCCGCATATTCTGTTTTGTGCCGAAATCTCTTGGGCACGTGCGTTATTATACAACATGCATTCCCATTTGTCAAGGGGTATTTTCAGGTTTTTCGAAAAATTCCTCTCACTCGCTTAAAGGCTGTCGTAATCTGTCACAACCCGAGGCGGGCTTGTGTATATGAATTTTGGATAAACGCAATATTGCAAAATCCGGTAGTTTGGGTGTATAATAAGGTTAGTTTTGACGGATGTACCGGTCTTGGGTTGCATTTCATCTTACCCCCGCATGGTTCCAATGGCGGAACCGATGCGACGCAGCCCCTTGCGTCAATATAGTATTTCGTACGCCTGAGTAGAGCAAAGATGCTCTCACTCAGGCGTTTTGCGCCCTTTTTGGGGTATCTCTATCGGTTTGGAGTGTGTTTACTATGGCGGAATTGAAAAACCAGCCCCTTGCTATGCGGGAACGCGACGCCTGTGGAATCGGCGCGGTTGTCTCTATCGACGGCACAGCCAGCTACAATGTCGTAGACGCCGCGCTGAAGATTGTCGAAAAGCTGGAACATCGCGCGGGGAAGGATGCGACCGGCGAAACCGGCGACGGCGTCGGCGTGCTGATGCAAATCTCGCACAGGTTCTTCTCGAAGGTCGGGAAGGCGCTTGGACTTGTACTCGGCGATGCGCGGGATTACGGTATCGGTATGTTCTTCCTGCCTTCCGATACGCTGCGCCGGAAAGAGGCGCGTACGATGTTCGAGCTGATCGCTCGGAAGGCGGGGGTAGTCGTCCTCGGTTGGCGTGAGGTGCCTGTCGACGCCGCCATCCTCGGTAAGCGTGCGCGGGACTGCATGCCCTGCATCGCACAGTGCTTCCTTGCGCGTCCCGCATCGGTCGAACGCGGGCTTGCGTTTGACCGCATCCTGTATTGTATCCGCCGTGAGTTTGAGCAGAGCGCCGAGGGGACATATATTGTTTCCCTATCGTCACGTACCATCGTCTATAAGGGCATGTTCCTCGTCGGCCAGCTCCGACGCTTCTTCCCCGATTTACAGGACCCCGACTATGAGTCCGCACTTGCTATCGTACACTCCCGTTTCTCGACCAACACCAACCCTAGCTGGGAACGCGCGCATCCCTACCGCTTTGTTGCACATAACGGAGAGATCAACACCATCCGCGGCAATATCGACCGTATGCTCGCCCGCGAGGAGACCATGTATACCGAAGCGTTCGGCGACGCCGTCGACCGAGTGCTGCCCGTCGTCAATACGGCAGGCTCCGACTCCGCGATGCTCGACAATACCCTTGAATTTCTCGTCATGAGCGGCATGGATATGGGACTTGCCATGACCATCCTCATCCCCGAACCGTGGAAGAACGATCCCGCGATGGACGCGAAGCTGTGCGATTTTTACCGCTACTGGGCGACGATGATGGAACCGTGGGACGGACCCGCGGCCATCCTCTTTACCGATGGCGATACCGTCGGCGCCATTCTCGACCGCAACGGGCTGCGCCCATCTCGGTATTATGTCACCCAGGATCGCATGCTCATTCTCTCGTCGGAGGTCGGCGTGCTCGACATCCCCGCGCAGGACATCGTCGAAAAAAACCGCCTGCGTCCGGGGAAGCTTTTGCTATGTGATACCGTGGCGCACTGTCTGATCTCAGACGAGGAGGCGAAGGCCGCTTATGCCGCACGCAAGCCCTACGGCGAGTGGCTCGCGCGCTACCTCGAGCAGCTTGACGACCTCGCGATACCGAATAAGAAGCTGGAAACGCATACCTTTGAGGAACGCGGACGGCTCTACCGAGCCTTCGGATATACCTATGAGGACATCCACGGTACCATTCTGCCCATGGCGCGCGACGGGCGTGAGCCGATCGCATCGATGGGCAACGATATCCCGCTCGCTGTGCTGTCGGAAAAGCATCAGCCCCTTTTCCGCTATTTTAAGCAGCTCTTTGCCCAGGTCACGAATCCCCCCATCGACTCCCTGCGCGAGGAAATCGTCACTGATACCGCCGTCTACGCCGGCTCCGACGGCAATCTCCTTGAGGAACGTCCCGAAAACTGCCGCGTGCTGGAGATTGAGAGCCCCATCCTCACCGGCGTGGAGCTTGCTAAAATTCGCTCGCTGGACCGTCCCGGTTTCAAAAGCGAAACCGTCTCGCTTCTGTATTATGTCAACACTTCCCTCGAACGCGCGCTTGATAAGCTGTTTGTGGACTGCGACCGGGCGTACCGCAAGGGAGCAAATATCCTCATCCTCTCCGACCGCGGCGTGGATGAAAACCGCGTCGCCATCCCGTCTCTGCTTGCTGTGTCCGCCATGGAGCAGTACCTCGTCCGTACAAAAAAGCGCACCGCCGTATCGATCATCTTAGAGAGCGCGGAACCGCGTGAGGTACATCATTTTGCGACGCTCTTAGGCTACGGCGCGCGAGCGATTTATCCGTATCTCGCGCATGAGTGCATCGCGTCCCTCATCGACGAGCGTATGCTCGACAAGGATTACCATACAGCCATCCATGATTATAACGAGGCCATTTTGCACGGTGTCGTGAAAATCGCCGCAAAAATGGGCGTTTCTACACTGCAATCGTATCAATCCGCGCAGATTTTCGAGGCCATCGGCATTCGCAAAGACGTGATCGACCGCTATTTTACGAATACGATCAGCCGGGTCGAAGGCATCGGGCTTGAAGAGATCGCGGCAGGCGTCGCCTATCGCCACGACCACGCCTTCGATCCTTTGGGTCTCGGCATCGATACCACGCCCGACAGCATTGGTTTCCATCAGCTCCGGCGCGGTCCCTCCGCCGTCGGAGGGGATAAGGAAGACCATATGTACAACCCCGAGACGATCATCGCGCTCCAGCAGTCGACGCAGAACGGTGACTATAAACGCTTCAAGGAGTACTCCGCGCTTGTCGACGACGAAGGCATCCCCCATACTCTGCGTGGTTTGTTGGAATTCGCGTTCGACCTCCGCGAATCAATCCCGCTTGAGGAGGTGGAGCCGGCCTCGGAAATCGTTAAGCGGTTCAAGACCGGCGCGATGTCCTACGGTTCGATCTCGCAGGAAGCGCATGAATGTCTGGCGATCGCGATGAACCGGCTCGGCGGCAAGTCGAACTCCGGCGAGGGCGGCGAAAGCCCCGAACGCCTCGGCACGGAGAAAGGCAGCGCCATCAAGCAGGTCGCATCCGGGCGCTTCGGCGTGACCAGTGCGTATCTCGCGAGCGCGAAAGAAATTCAGATTAAGATGGCGCAGGGCGCGAAGCCCGGCGAGGGCGGGCACCTCCCCGGCGCGAAGGTCTATCCGTGGATCGCCCGCACGCGCGGTTCCTCTCCCGGCGTGGCGCTGATCTCTCCCCCGCCCCACCACGACATCTACTCCATCGAGGATCTCGCCGAGCTGATCTATGACCTGAAAAACGCCAATACCGCCGCGCGTATCACGGTCAAACTCGTCTCGGAGGCCGGCGTCGGCACCATCGCGGCCGGCGTCGCCAAGGCCGGCGCGGAGGTCATCCTGATCT
The DNA here is from genome assembly GCA_034926225.1 of Clostridiaceae bacterium. GTDB lineage: Bacteria > Bacillota > Clostridia > Oscillospirales > QAMX01 > JAAZKA01. The sequence goes on along the minus strand of JAYFRF010000004.1, from coordinate 239,551 downwards.
CCGGCGATACCGGCGGCACCGGCGCGGCACCCCAGAGCTCCATCCACAACGCAGGGCTGCCGTGGGAACTCGGCGTCGCGGAAACGCATCGCACCCTCATCGAAAACGGGCTGCGCTCCCGCGTGCGCATCGAGACGGACGGCAAGCTGATGACCGGGCGCGACGTGGCTATCGCCGCGATGCTCGGCGCGGAGGAATTCGGCTTCGCTACAGCGCCCCTCGTTACAATGGGCTGTATGATGATGCGCGTCTGCAACCTCGACACCTGTCCGTTCGGCATCGCAACACAGAATGCCGAGCTTCGGAAGCGCTTTCACGGCAAACCGGAATATGTGATGAACTTTATGCTGTTTATCGCCGAGGAACTGCGTGAAATTCTCGCTAAATTCGGCCTGCATACCATGGACGAACTCGTCGGACGCACCGATTTGCTCCGCGCGCGCCAAAAGCGCATCACCAAGCGTGCGGAAACTGTCGACTTAAGCGGCATCGTCGATGGACGCTACGCAAACGCTCCCAAAACCCGCTTTGAGCCCGCTGATCGTTATGATTTCCACCTCGAACGCACCGTAGACGAAAGCGTCCTCCTTCCACACTTTGCGTCCGCGCTCAAATCCGGCCGCGCATATACGGAAGCCTTAGCCGTCTCCAGCACCGACCGAGCCTTCGGCACCATCCTCGGTTCCGCGGTCACCCGCCGTTTTGGGAACACGCTCGCACCCGACACCTTCACCGTCCGCTGCACAGGAGGCGGCGGGCAGTCCTTCGGCGCGTTCATCCCTCGAGGCTTGACCATCACCCTCGAAGGCGACGCCAACGACGGCTTCGGAAAAGGGCTTTCCGGCGGCAGGCTCATCCTCTGCCCGCCCAAGGGCAGTACCTTCCGTGCCGCCGACAACATCATCGTCGGCAATGTCGCCCTTTACGGCGCGACGTCGGGCGAAGCATATATCTCCGGCGTCGCCGGCGAACGTTTCTGTGTCCGCAACTCCGGCGCGGAAGCGGTCGTCGAAGGCTGCGGCGATCACGGCTGCGAATACATGACCGGCGGCATCGCGGTCATCCTCGGACGCACCGGGAAGAATTTCGCTGCCGGTATGAGCGGCGGCGTCGCCTATGTCCTCGATACTGAGCATACACTCTACCGCCGTCTGAACCGGGAGCTGGTCGAAATGGACGAGGTGCGTGAAAAGCAGGACATTCTGCGCTTGAAATCCCTGATTGAGCGCCATGTTGCCGCCACCGGCTCCGTCAAAGGACAGGAAATCCTTGACCGATTCGCCGACTGCCTTCCTCATTTCAAGCGCATCATCCCGACCGTCTACCGTCAGGTGCTCGAAAAGCTCGCTGAATGTGACGACGTCGGTACGTCCCCTGATGCGGCGGCACTCGAAGCGTTCCACTCAGTTTCAGCACATAAGGAGGGTTAATCCATGGGTAAGCCGACCGGTTTTTTAGAATATTCCCGCTGTGAAAACGCATCCGTCCCTGCGCTTGAACGCATCTCGAGTTTCTCCGAGTTCCATCCGCCTCTCGACGAGCCTGCCCGCCGTAAGCAGGCCGCCCGCTGTATGAATTGCGGTGTCCCCTTCTGCCAGTCTGCGATCAAGCTCTCCGGCATGGTCACCGGCTGCCCGCTGTATAACCTCATCCCCGAGTGGAACGATGAAATCTACCATGGCCATTTTGCCGAAGCCGCCGCGCGTCTTATGAAAACAGCAAGCTTCCCAGAATTCACCGGACGCGTCTGCCCCGCCCTCTGCGAAAAGGCCTGCGTCAACGGCCGCGACGGAGAACCTGTCACCATCCGCGAAAACGAGCTGTACACCATCGAGCGCGCCTTTGCCGAAGGTTATATTTCCCCCCGTATCCCTTTCGTACGCACCGAATACAAGGTCGCCGTCGTCGGCAGCGGCCCCTCGGGGCTTGCTGCGGCTGACCTGTTAAACCGCCGCGGCCACAACGTCACCGTCTACGAGCGCGACGATCGCATCGGCGGCCTTCTGATGTACGGCATTCCCAATATGAAGCTCGACAAGTCCGTTGTCGACCGACGCGTCCGTCTTATGGAAACCGAGGGCGTCACCTTCGTCACCGGCGCGGACGTCGGACGCACCTTCCCCGCCTCAGCCCTCTTGGAAAGCTGCGATGCCGTCGTCCTCTGCTGCGGTGCGAAGCAGCCCCGCCCGCTCGCCGTCGATACCGGCTCCGTCAAGGGTGTCTACTACGCAGTCGATTTTCTCTCCGCCGCCACGAAAAGCCTGCTTGGCGATCATTCGTCTGACAGCGCCCCTGTCTCGGCACACGGTCTCGACGTCGTGATCGTCGGCGGCGGCGATACCGGCAACGACTGCGTCGGCACCTGCATCCGCATGGGCTGCCGCTCCGTCACGCAGCTTGAAATGCTCCCCCCCCCTCCCTCCGAGCGCGCCGCGTCGAACCCCTGGCCGGAGTGGCCGCGCGTCCTCAAGACCGACTACGGTCAGCAAGAGGCCATCGCCGTCTTCGGTCACGACCCCCGCGTCTACGAAACCACCGTAAAAGAGCTCCTCACCGACGACGCGGGCCGCCTTACCGCCGTCAAAACTGTCCGGGTTTCGATGAAAACCGTCGACGGCCGCAGCCGTATGGTCGAGGTGGACGGCTCCGAGCAAACCCTCCCCGCGCAGCTTCTCTTGATCGCCGCAGGGTTTACCGGCTGCGAGTCCTACGTTCCTGACGCGTTTGGCACAGCCCTCACCCCCCGCGGCGTCGTCAGCGCAAACGATCGCGACTACAAAACATCCCTCCCCAAGGTCTTCTCTGCCGGCGACATGCGCCGTGGTCAGTCCCTTGTCGTCTGGGCCATCGCCGAAGGGCGCGCCTGCGCCAAATCGGTCGACAGCTTCCTTACGGGAATCATGACTTGAGTAAATGTAACGTATAAGACGATCTTTCTGCCTTTAAGGGCAAAACCAGTAATTTTCCCTCGCCGTAGGCGAATCTCAGGTCGCCTACGGCGATATTTCTGTGATTATTGTTCTTGACACTCTTTGAAGGTTTATGAGATAATAAAGAATAATCTTTACTGACGGTCGAAAGGAACATATTCGCATGAGTAAGCTGATCGTCCCCGAAGGGTACTCCTCCGCGCTGTCCGTCTATGAGACGCAAAGCGCTATCGGAACGCTGAAGCGCCGCTTTGAAAAAAACCTCGCTCTCAGTTTGAATTTACGGCGTGTGTCCGCCCCCCTGTTCGTCGATGCGGAGTCCGGTTTGAACGATAATCTGAACGGCGTCGAGCGGCCTGTGAAGTTCGATATTGCCGAAACCCATAAAAATGCCGAAATCGTACACTCCCTCGCCAAATGGAAGCGCATGGCGCTCGGTGAATACGGCTTTCCCGTCGGCGAAGGACTTTATACCGATATGAACGCCATCCGCCGCGACGAGGAAATGGATAATATCCACTCCATCTACGTCGATCAGTGGGATTGGGAACGCGTGATCACCGCCGGGGACCGCACCGTCGATTTCCTGCGCGACGTCGTTCGCCGCATCGTCGACGCACTCGTCCGTACACATGAATCCATCAAAGCGGATTTCCCCGCGCTGTCCCTTGCGCTTTGCCCCGAGGTCAGTTTTATCACCTCGCAGGAGCTGGAGGACCTTTACCCCTCCCTGACCCCCAAGGAACGCGAGAACGCCTACGTCCGGCTCCATCCAACGACTTTCCTTGAGCAGATCGGCGGCAAGCTCCGCTCCGGCACCCGCCACGATGGACGCGCACCCGATTACGACGACTGGACCTTAAACGGCGACCTCCTGATTTGGAACCCCGTTCTCTCCGGTGCGTTTGAGCTTACCTCTATGGGTATCCGCGTGGATGCCGCTGCCCTCGACCGCCAGCTGACCATCGCGGGCTGTGACGACCGCCGCAGGTTTCCCTTCCACCGCGCGCTTCTCGCGGGCGAGCTGCCCCTCACCATCGGCGGCGGCATCGGTCAGTCCCGCGTCAGCATGCTCCTGCTTGAAAAGGCGCACATCGGCGAAGTGCAGGTTTCTGTTTGGGACGACGAGACGATCAACGGCTGTAAAAAGGCCGGGATCGCCCTGCTGTAAGGCTTGATGGGGGATAATCGTATGATCAATGTACCAAAGATCTTTGCGTCCATGGTTTTTGACGACGATGTGATGCGTGAACGGCTGCCAAAAGACGTTTACCGTACTCTGCGCCGCACCATCGAAAGCGGCCGCCATCTCGACCACGAAATCGCCTCCGTCGTCGCAAGCGTGATGAAGGACTGGGCGATCGAGCACGGTGCGACCCATTTTACCCACTGGTTCCAGCCGATGACCGGCGTCACCGCCGAAAAGCACGACAGCTTTATCTCCCCAGACGGTCACGGACACGTCATCATGGAGTTTTCGGGCCGTGAGCTGATTCGCGGCGAGTCCGACGCCTCGAGCTTCCCCTCCGGCGGTCTTCGCGCCACCTTCGAAGCGCGCGGCTACACCGCCTGGGATCCCACTTCCTACGCCTTCATCAAAGATCAGACTCTCTACATCCCCACCGCCTTCTGTTCCTACGGCGGACAGGCGCTTGATAAAAAGACTCCCCTGCTGCGCTCTATGGAAGCCCTCGAGCGGCAGGCACTGCGCATCCTGAAGCTCTTCGGCAACGCGGACGTCCATCGCGTTTCCTCCACCGTCGGCCCCGAGCAGGAATACTTTCTCATCGACCGCGAGGTCTTTCGCCGCCGTCCCGATCTCCAATACTGCGGACGCACCCTGTTCGGCGCGCGCCCTCCCAAGGGGCAGGAAATGGACGATCATTACTACGGCGCCATCCCGCCGCGCGTCGCCGATTACATGAAGGAGCTGGACTGCGAGCTTTGGAAGCTTGGCGTACTCGCCAAAACGAAGCACAACGAAGCCGCTCCCGCCCAGCATGAGCTTGCCCCCATCTATACGACGACTAACCTTGCGACCGACCACAACCAGCTCACCATGGAGCTGATGCGCACCATCGCCGACCGTCACGGCATGGCCTGCCTCCTGCACGAAAAGCCCTTCAAGGGCGTCAACGGCTCCGGCAAGCACAACAACTGGTCTTTGCAGACCGATACCGGCGTGAATCTGTTCGAGCCGGGCGATACTCCTGCCGAAAACGCTCAGTTTTTGCTGTTCCTCGTCGCCGTCATCCGGGCTGTGGACGAGTACCCCGAGCTTTTACGCGTCTCCGTCGCGAGCGCCGGCAACGATCACCGCCTCGGCGCGAGCGAAGCCCCTCCCGCGATTATGTCCATCTTCCTCGGCGACCAGCTCTCGGCCATCCTCGCGAATCTCGAGGACGGCAGGAGCTGTCGCACGGACGCGCGCCGCCAGATGGAGATCGGCGTCACCGTACTGCCGCATTTCCCGCGTGATACGACCGACCGCAACCGTACCTCTCCCCTCGCTTTCACCGGCAATAAGTTTGAGTTCCGTTCCCTCGGATCCTCCTTCTCCATCGCCAGCCCGAACATCGTCTTGAATACCATCGTCGCCGAATCCCTCGAACGCTTCGCCGACGAGCTGGAAGCAACCCCCGATTTCCGGACCTCGCTCGACGCGCTCATCCGTTGCACCATCCGCGAGCACAAACGCGTTTTATTCGACGGCAACAGCTACTCCGCCGAATGGGTCGAGGAAGCGCACCGCCGCGGTCTGCCGAACCTTCGCACCACCCCGGAAGCCCTCGCCGAGTATGACACCCCCAAAAACGTCTCCCTTTTTGAGCGTCACCATGTTCTCACCGCCGACGAAATCCATTCCCGCTGTGAGATCATGCTGGAAAACTACTCCAAAACGCTGCATATCGAAGCTTTAACCATGCTCGACATGGTCAAACGCGCCATCCTTCCGGCATCAATGGAATATCAGAACCGCGTCGCCGAGCTTGCCGAACGTAAATCGCACCTAAGCCTGCCTGCAACCGTTGAAACGCGCGAGCTTGTGCACCTCGGCTCTCTCACGGAAAACCTTGTCGACCATCTTGACCGGCTTGCTGCCGACGTCCTCACCCCTTTAGAGGATACTCCCGCCGATGAGCTTGCCTTTTTCTCCCGCGACCACATTCTCGCCGACATGGAATCCCTCCGTGCGGTCGTCGACGAACTGGAGACCCGCATCCCCGCCGAGCTGTGGCCGTATCCGGGCTACGGAGAGATTCTTTACAGTGTACGATAATCCGATTTACGCTTCATGATAAAAGGACAGCTCAATCCCCAGGTCAGTTAAGGATGAAATTTCTATTAGGCGGTGTTGAATTGAGAACAGAACAAGAAATGTTTGACTTAATTTTGGAAATAGCGAATAAGGACAAGCGTATAAGGGCTGTTTATATGAACGGTTCGCGAACCAACCCGAATGTAGTGAAAGACAAGTATCAAGATTATGATATCGTTTTTGTTGTAACTGAAACGGAATCTTTTTTGGCTGATAAAAACTGGATAGAATATTTTGGGGAAATCGCTATCGTCCAAGAGCCAGACTGGAATGATGTAAAAACAGGATTATATGAAGGACAATATGATTCTTCTCGCCGTTATGCTTGGCTTATGTTGTTTAAGGACGGAAACCGAATTGATTTAAGTATTGAGATTAAAGAAGAGGCGGAGAAGAATTTTATCGAAGATAAACTGACAGTTCTATTACTTGACAAAGATAATTTCTTACCAAAAATACCATTTCCGACTGATGAGGATTATCACGTACGAAAGCCTAATCATGATGAATATACAGCTTATTGCAATGATTTTTGGTGGTGCTTGAATAATGTCGCAAAAGGAATAGCACGCGACGAATTGCCGTATGCGATGGAAATGTATAATCTAATTGTTAGAAGATTGTTGAACGGAATGATTAACTGGTACATTGGCACGCTGACTGATTTTTCCGTTTCGACAGGCAAAATGGGTAAATATTATAAAAAATACTTACCTCCTGAACTATATGGGTTATATGCTAAAACATATTCAGACAGCGATTATAATAATTTCTGGGCCTCTGTTATAATAGCTTGTAAATTATTTAATAAAGTGGCATTATCAGTAGGCAAATATTTTGATTTTCATTATAGGCAATACGAAGAAGATAGTATTATGGATTATATAAGCAAGGTTAGAAGTGGCAGGTTATAAGCATTTGACCGTCACCATTTGATTACCAGCAACATTCTTATAGAAATTAGCCGCCTATCAATTGTGAAAGATTGATAGACGGCTGTTTTGTATGTAATGCTTTTAATTATACTTCCTTATGTGATGGGGCCCAAAGACCGTCCTTTTATCTGTTTTTAATCAATTCAGCCGTTACGCACCTTCCCGCACGATCCACGACCCCTCGCGATGCTGTCGCACCTCTGCGCAGGACGTGCCCAGCTCCGCTGCCAGCATCGCTGTTAGCTTTCCGCCGCAGTAGCCGCCCTGACAGCGCCCCATCGACGCCCGGCAGCGGTTCTTGATGCCGGCTACCGTCCGCGCACCGAGCGGCCTGCGAATCGCATCGAGCACCTCCGCCTTCGTGATCGTTTCGCAGCGGCATAGGATCTCGCCAAAGTCGGGATTCCGGGCGATCAGCGCCGCTTTATCCTCGTCGGAGAGGCTCGCAAACTTCGGAAAGCCATGCCGAACGGGCTGGAAGTCCGCTCGCGGGGTAAAGTCGCAAACTACGCTCAGCTTATCCCGCACATACCGCGCAATCGGCAGCGCCGACGTCAGACCCGGCGACTCGATGCCGACAAGGTTGACGACCGACGGGTGCGACCGCTCGATCACAAAATCATGGTAGCCGCCCTTCGCCGTCAGCTTCGGACGCACACCCGAAAAGCTGCGTATCACCTCCGCGCGGTCAAGCGCGGGCAACAGACGCCGCCCGTCGCGCAGCAGCTCATCCAGCACCGATGCCGTCGTCGCCATGTCCCCTGAGCTTTCGATGTACTCGTTCGACGGGCCGATCAGCAAGTTCCCATCCACTGTCGGCGTCAGATGGATGCCCAGCCCTCCCAACTTCGGGTTCGGCACCGGATACGCCGGCAGCGGCAGCCGTTCTCCCACCCGGCGGTCAAGGACATAGTACTCCCCCCGGCAGGGGAAGGTTTCGATATCGTCAAGCCCCGTCATCCGGGCAAGCCGCGCGGCCCCGTGACCCGCCGCGTTGACGACGAACCGCGTCCGGATGCGCTCTCCGCCCTCAAGCATCACCGTCATCGTGCCTTCATCCTCCGTAATCGTCTCGACCGACGCGCCGAAGCGGAACAGAACGCCGTTTTTAAACGCATTCTCCGCCAGTGCGATCGTATATTCAAACGGGCTGAGGATCGCCGTCGATTCCGACAGCATCGCAAACTGGCCGCATACCGCCGGCGCGAGTTGTCGTATCGCGTCGCGTCCCACCATCGACAGACCCGGCACCCCGCCCGCCTTCCCCTGCGCGATCATCCGCTCGAGAGCAGCGCGGTCGTCCTCGTCAAAGCCGACCACAAGCTTCCCCGTACGCTTCAGCGGTATGTCCAGCTCCCGCGCCACCCGATCAAACTCCCGGTTTCCCTCCAAGCAGAAGCGTGACATCAGACTGCCGGGCTTGTTGTTGAAACCCGCATGCAGCACACCTGAGTTGCGCCCCGACGTGCCGAAGCACAAGTCCGGTTCCCGCTCCAGTACCAGTATCCGCAGCTGATACCGCGACAGCTCCCGCGCTATCGCCACGCCGACAACTCCCGCGCCAATGATCGTTATATCAAACATGGTGTTCCTCCGTATGTAAATTGAAAGCCCTTTTATTATAGCACAGTTGCCCTGTGTAAAACAAGTCCATCTCGTGAACATCTCACAGCCGCGTCTCTTTCCTTTTGCCGTCATGAGAATCCTTACGGCAAGTGCCGCTGCGAGAATCCTTGCAGCAAGGCTTGCAATTTCTATTCCTTCATGGTATAATTCTTTTATGCTAAAGGAGGTTGATCAAACCTTGTCGCTACAGGAATCAGGGGAAATGTACCTCGAGAGTATCGTGGTACTGCGTGGACGGCTTGGCGTTGTCCGCGCTATCGATATCGTAAATTTTACGGGTTATTCCAAGCCCAGCATCAGCCGGGCGGTGGGGCTTTTAAAAAGTGATGGCCTGATTACAGTCGATTCGTCGGGGCACATTACGCTCACGCCCCAGGGAGAACTTATTGCCGACCGCGTCTACGAACGCCATCAGGTGTTAACCGGCTTTTTTCTGAAGATTGGCGTCTCTCCGGAAACCGCCGAACGCGACGCCTGCCGTATCGAGCATGTCATCTCCGATGAAACCTTCGAAAAGCTCCGTACACACGGGAAGGGGGACGATGTATGAAACGCTGGCATGTCCGCTTTGCCGTAGATGCCGCGCCCGCATCCGGTGTCTCCTTCATCGAGGGCGTCTTGACCGTTACAATGCTCTTTACCCTGCCCGACGCACCCGACGCCCTGTCCGACCGCATGCGCACTCCCCTCACGCTCACCGCAGCCGCGTTCGCCGGCGACCGTGCCGTCGTTTCCTGTGACGGCTGCCGGGTTTCGCTTTTTATAAACAATATACTAACCGATGAGGAATGGCCGCTCGGTGCGACCGGTTTTCCCGACGCGCTTACCACCATCCCCGGATTTACCGTTACCGATACGCCCTACCCAGAACCGCCTTTCGTCAGCCGTCAGGTAATCGGACTCAACGGCTTCCGTCCCGCACCGAATGCCCATGCCGGCGACTGCATGCCTTTCGTCGATGGCAACACCTTCCGGCTCTACTATCTCTACGACCGCCGTCACCACTGCAGTAAATGGGGCTTGGGGGCACATCAGTGGGCGCAGGTGTCTTCCGACGATCTGCGCACCTGGACGACTCATCCTCTCGCCGTACCGATTACCGATCCGTCCGAGGGGTCGATCTGCACAGGCTCGGTCATACGCCGCGGCGCGTTGTATCACGCTTTCTACGCCGTCCGTACCTGCGACGGCTCTCCGGCGAAGCTGACTTCCGCCGTGTCCCATGATGGCATCCGCTTTGAGAAGACGGGCCGTGTTTTCACTCTGCCCGCGCCGTACGACGGGCCTTCCGCCCGGGATCCGAAGGTATATCCCGACGGCGACGGCTTTACGATGCTTGTTACGACGTCGATGGGACAAAAAGGCTGCCTCGCTGCTCTCCATTCGACCGATCTCGAGACCTGGACACTGCAAGCCCCCGCGTTGGTGCTTGAGGAACCGACGCAGCCCGAATGCGCCGACTGCTTCACCTTCGCCGGGCATACTTACCTTGTGTTCGGCCTGTCCGGTACCACCCATTACCGTATCTACGACAACCGTACCGCCGCATGGACCGCGCCGCAAGGCGAAGACATCATTGCAGACCGCTTTCTGCGTGTCCCTAAAGCCGCCGTCTGGCAAAACCGGCTGATCTTCGCGGGCTTTCGCATCGATCCCCCGGATGCCGGGTGGGGCGGCGTCATCGCGCTCTATGAGGCCTTCGCGGATGCGGACGGTTCTCTCACCTTCGCGGAGGTCTCGGTATGATCCTTGGCATCGACATCGGTACGACGACAATCTGCGCCGTGCAGACAGCGGACGACGGCGCCTTTCTCCACTCCGACACCCTCTCCGGCGCGCCGATGGAGACCGCGCATACGCAGAATCCCGATACCATCCTAGCGCAGGCGCAGTCCCTTGCCGCCGCCGCACCCGATGTGCGTGCCGTCGCCGTAACCGGTCAGATGCACGGCATCCTCTATCTCGACGCGGCGGGGAACGCGGTCAGCCCTCTTTACACATGGCAAAACGAATTCGGAAATCGTCAACGTGGTTCGGAAACCTATGCTGAATATGTATCTTGTTTGACCGGATACCCCGCTTCCTCGGGCTTCGGCCTGGTTACACATCTCTATCTTACAGAAAACGGCCTGCTTCCAGTAGATGCCGCCTGCCTTTGCACGATCGGAGACTACGTCGCGATGAAGCTTGCCCATCGGAGCCGTCCGCTGCTGCACGCATCCAACGCGGCTTCTCTCGGCGTCTTTGATCTGCGCCGTCTGGACTTCGACAACGAAGCGCTCTCCCGTCTGTCCATCGACCGGGAGCTTCTTCCGGCGGTGACTTCGGTGCTGACCGCTTATGACGGACGTGTCTTTACGGCGATCGGCGACAATCAGGCCAGCTTTCGCGGCTCCGTCACAAACCCCTCGCGGGAGCTGCTCATCAACATCGGCACCGGGGGGCAGCTTTCCTGCATGGAACCCGCTTACCGTGCCGCCGAGCACTGTGAAACGCGGCCCTACGACGGCGGCGCATACCTGCTCGTCGCGTCGAGTCTCTGCGGTGGTCGCGCTTATGTGGTTTTAGAACGTTTTTTCCGGGATATTCTCGGCGCATTCGGCACCGAGCTGTCCGACGATGCCGTATATGAGGGCATGTCCCGCATTCTGGCCGCGTATATGCCGAACGCCGCCCCGATGGTTGCCGACACGACCCTGTCCGGTACGCGGGAAAACCCCTCGCTGCGCGGCGAGGTCACCGGTATTTCTCCCGATAATTTCACGCCCGGCGGCATCATAGACGCGTTCCTGCACGGTATTGCCGCCGAATTCCTGCCCGCCTACGAAGCATTATGCCGTATCCGCAGCTTCTCCGCGCTTTCCCTGTCGGGCAACGCCATCCGCCGTAATCCATATTTGCGCGATATTTTCGCCAAAACGTACCGCCTGCCGCTGTCTCCGCACATCCACACAGAGGAAGCCGCTTACGGAGCCGCTTTATTAGCCGCCGATTATGTAAAGCTGTGATTTAACCTAAAAAAGGAGGATTTCCCCGTGAAAGAAGCTCTGCAAAACGTCCTTACCCGCCGCAGCGTCCGTTCCTTTACGCCGCAGCCCATCCCGCGTGAGACGCTCGCTCTCATTGCAGAAGCTGCGAATCAAGCGCCCTCCGCGATGAACCGCCAGCTCAACCAGTACACCGTCATCGACGATCCTGCGAAAATCGCCCGCCTTGCCGCCGCCGTTGGTAAAGTTCTCGGAAATCTCGACTATAATTTCTACCATCCCACCGCACTGATTCTCTGCACCGCCCCGCGCGACTCCCGTTTCGGTGTTGAGGACTGTGCCTGCGCGATGGAGAACATCTTCCTCGCCGCCAACGCTCTCGGGATCGGCTCCGTCTGGATCAACCAGCTGAAAGGTAACTGTGACGACCCCCGCATCCGTGAGGTGCTGACCTCGTTTGGCGTCCCCGCCGATCACGTCGGTTACGGTACCGCTGCGCTCGGTTTTCCGGCGGCTCCTACCGGAAATAGGCCCAGGAGGGCGGATGCCATCGTCTGGGCCGACTGAGCCCGCCGCTTCCAATGCAATGCGAAGCCTCCCCGCCGCAGTGCGTCATTCAATGATGCGCTGCGACGGGGAGGTTTGTTTTAAAGCCTCTATATTCTCCTGGATAACGGTTCCACCCACGCCGCGCGGAACGCATCGTAGCGATCCTCGTCGATAGCGTCGCGGATGTCGGCCATGAGCTTGTTATAAAAATATAGATTGTGCGTAACGGCAAGGCGGCATGCGAGCATCTCCTGTGCTCTGAACAGATGGCGCAGATAAGCACGGGAGTGCATGCGGCAGGTGGGGCAGCCGCAGCCTTCCTCGATCGGGCGGTCGTCTACCGCGTACTTCAGGTTGTTCAGGTTGATGACGCCTTCGTGGGTGTAAAGATGCCCGTGCCGTGCGTTGCGGGCGGGCATGACGCAGTCGAAAAAGTCGATGCCGCGCCGCACACCCTCGATGATGTTCGCCGGCGTGCCGACGCCCATCAGATAGCGGGGCTTATCCGCCGGCGCAGCCGGCAGCACCTCGTCGAGGATATGATACATCACCTCGGTCGGCTCTCCTACGGCAAGTCCGCCGACGGCGTAGCCCGCGAGGTCAAGCTCCGCGATGCGCTTCATATGCTCCACACGGATATCGTCGTACGTGCCGCCCTGATTGATGCCGAACAGCACCTGCCCCGGATTGACGGCGTCCTCCCGGGCGTTCAGCTCCGTAATTGTCCTTTTGCAGCGCTCGAGCCATCGCGTGGTACGCGCGACGGAGGCTTCCACGTACGGACGGGTCGCCGGGTTCGCGACACACTCGTCGAAGGCCATTGCAATGTCGGAGCCCAAGGCCGACTGCACCGCCATGCTCTCCTCCGGGCCCATGAAAATCTTGCAGCCATCCACATGGGAGTGGAAATGCACGCCATCCTCCGTGATCTTACGCAAGGAAGCCAGTGAAAAGATCTGAAAGCCGCCGGAATCCGTCAGGATCGGGTGCTCCCATTTCATGAAGCGATGTAAGCCCCCGAGCTTGCGGATGATCTCCTCCCCCGGGCGGACGTGGAGGTGGTAGGTGTTCGACAGCTCGATCTGGCAGCCGATACGCTCGAGATCGCCTGCGTCGAGAGCGCCCTTGATCGCCGCCTGCGTGCCGACGTTCATAAACACCGGCGTCTCGATGGCGCCGTGCGGCGTTGTCATGCGGCCCCGTCTGGCGGAGCCGTCCGTTTTAATTAAGGTGAACATGCTTATCCTCTCACATCAGTATATATACATGCAGTCCCCAAACGAGAAGAACCGGTACCGCTCCCGTACCGCCTCGCGGTACGCTTCCATCGTATGCTCATATCCTGCAAACGCAGATACCAGCATAATCAGGGTGCTTTCCGGCAGATGGAAGTTTGTAATCAGCCCGTCGATCGCCCGCAGCTCCTTGCCGGGGTACAGGAAAATACCCGTCTCGCCGGATGCTGCCGGGATGGTGCGGTCTTCGCGTACCACCGATTCCAGCGTCCGTGTCACCGTAGTGCCGACCGCGATGATGCGCCCGCCCGCGGTGCGTGCCGCGTTGATCGTATCGGCAGCCTCACGCGGCACCTCAAAAAACTCTGTGTGCATGTGGTGTTCCTCGATGTTCTCGACCTTCACCGGACGGAACGTGCCGAGTCCGACATGCAGCGTCAGCCGGGCGATGGAAATGCCCCGCGCGGAGAGCGTATCAAGTAGCTCGGGTGTGAAGTGAAGTCCGGCCGTCGGCGCGGCGGCGGAACCCGGATGCGTCGCGTACACCGTCTGGTAGCGGTCGGGGTCATCTAGCTTTTCCGTTATATACGGCGGCAGCGGCATCTGTCCGAGCTTCTCCAGCACCTCGAGGAAGATCCCCTCATACGCAAAGCGCACCTTCCGGTTACCGGTCTCGTCGACGCCGACAACCTCCGCGCGCAGGGAACCGTCGCCAAAGCTTAGCTTCGCCCCGATACGCGTACGTTTCCCCGGACGCGTGATGCAATCCCAAACCTCTCCCTCATCGCGCAGCAGCAGCACCTCGATCGGATGCCCGGCTTCATCCGCGCCGAGAAGCCGCGCCGGAATCACGCGGGAGTCATTTAAAACGACGCAGTCGCCCGGGCAAAGCAGCCCGGGCAGGTCGTAAAAGTGGCGATGCTCCACCGCACCGGTTTTACGGGAAAGCGTCATCATACGGGAGCCGTCACGACGCGCTAGCGGCGTCTGTGCGATCAGCTCGGGCGGCAGATCATAGAAAAAATCAGATGTATTCAAAAATTCAAAACCTTTCCATTACTCTTTCGCATATATTTTCATATTATACCGAATCTCCCGTCGTTTGTCAAATCGGTAAAGACTTATTTTCATGTATTTCCGGAGACAATACCGCGGGTTTGTTTATTTTTTGGTAAATGCGCGGGTATTCACGTCTTTTTTCGGTTTCGATTCGGCATGTGGCATGTAGACATTTTCTGATTATCGGAGTATAATAACGATAGACCTATCTTTGGGAGTTTGCAAGATCTAGCGTTTTGTCTTGCAAATCATCACAAAAAAACGCCACCATATTTAGTGAGGAATTTGCTATGAAAAAGCCTGTCTTCACCGGCTCCGCCGTCGCGATTGTCACCCCCTTCTTCGACGAGCCGAAGCTTCCCTTTACCGCGACCGGCGGCGTCAACTACGACGCGCTTGGCCTTCTCATCGACGACCAGATCGCCCGCGGCACCGACGCGATCGTGATCTGCGGCACCACCGGCGAAAGCCCCGTTCTCAATGACGCCGAACATAAAAAATGCATCGAATTTACTGTCGAACATGTCGCCCGCCGTGTCCCGGTCATCGCCGGCACCGGCTCGAACGATACCGCCTACGCCGTCTCTCTGACGAAACATGCCGCTGAAGCCGGCGCGGATGCCGTTCTCATGGTGACACCTTATTATAATAAAACGACACAAAAGGGTCTTATAAAACATTACATGACCGTCGCGGACGCCGCGGAAATTCCGATCATCCTTTATAACGTCCCGTCCCGTACCGGCATGGGCTTCACCGCCGAAACTTATCTCGCTCTCTCCAAGCATCCCAATATCAACGGCGTCAAGGAAGCCTCCGGTGATTTCTCCCTCGTCGCCGCAACAAAGCACCTCTGCGGCGACGAGATGAACATCTGGTCCGGTAACGACGATCAAACGCTGCCCCTCCTCTCCCTCGGAGGCTGCGGCGTCATCTCCACTACCGCGAACGTCGCGCCCGAGGTCATGCACGGCATCTGCGCGAAATTCTTCGAAGGCGATATCGCCGCTGCGCGGAAGCTCCAGCTCGACTGGTACGATCTGATGCACAATCTCTTTATCGAGACGAATCCGATCCCCGTCAAGACCGCCATGCAGCTTTTAAAGTACCCTGTCGGCGGCCTGCGTCTCCCTCTTTGCGAGATGAACGACGCAAATCATGCAAGGCTAGTCGCCTGCATGCAGAGCCACGGGATGATCTGAGCCACGCCAAACATATCGATGTATTAAGAAAGGGAGAACCGCTCGCGTTTTCCCTTTTCTTTACAAAACAAAGGAGATTTCCCTATGATTAAGGTCGCCCTCTCCGGCTGCTGCGGACGTATGGGTCACACCGTTGCCCGTCTTGCCGCCGCGTCCTCCGACGTAAAGATCATCGCCGGCTCCGACCTCCGCCTCGAGACCTATTCGGACTTTCCCGTCTATCCGACGCTCTCCGAGTCTCCCGCCCGTGCCGATGTGGTTATCGACTTCTCAAACCCCGCCGCGTTTGGCGAATTAATGCAATACTGTCTCGACACAAAGACACCCCTCGTCCTCTGCACCACCGGTCTGTCCGACGCGCAGATCACAGCCGTGAAGGATGCCTCCCGCGAAATCGCCGTCTTCCGCAGCGCGAACATGTCTCTGGGCATTGCTCTCCTTGCCGATCTTGCACGCCGCGCCGCCGCCGTTTATGGCGAATTTTGCGATGTAGAAATCGTCGAAAAGCATCACAACAAGAAACTCGACGCTCCCAGCGGCACCGCGTTGATGCTTTACGATGCCCTCGCGGCATCGCTTCCCTATGAGCCAAGCCCCGTCTATGACCGCCACGAGCGCCGCGAAACCCGTCCTCCGCATGAGATCGGTATCTCCGCCGTGCGCGGTGGCACCATCGTCGGCGAGCATGAAATCCTGTTCTGCGGCACCGACGAAACGATTACGCTCTCCCATACAGCGCTCTCTCGCGACGCCTTTGCCGTGGGTGCGCTCCGTGCCGCGCGCTTCCTCGCGGGTCATGCACCTGGACTTTACGATATGCGTGATCTGATGTCCTCGATCTGAAAATTCGCTGATAAGGATGTTATAAGACAATGAAAGTTTACAATGCCGGTATCATCGGCGCGACCGGTATGGTCGGTCAGCGCTTTGCCACCCTCCTTGCTAATCATCCGTGGTTCCATGTCACAAAACTCGCCGCTTCCTCCCGCTCCGCCGGGAAAACCTATGAGGAGGCCGTCGGCAGCCGCTGGATGATGGCGGAACCGATGCCTGAGAGCCTTCGCAATATGGTCGTTTACGACGCCGCTGAGGTTAAAAAGGTCGCCGAAGGGTTAGATCTTGTCTTCTGCGCCGTAGATATTAAAGAAAAGGAAATCCTGATCGCACTGGAAGAAGCGTACGCCAAATGTGAAGTCGCTCTCATCTCCAACAACTCCGCCCTCCGTGCAAAGTCCGACGTGCCGATGTTGATTCCGGAAATCAATCCGGAGCACTGCGACGTCATCCCCGCCCAGCGCAAGCGCCTCGGTACAAAACGCGGCTTTACCGCGGTCAAACCCAACTGCTCTCTCCAGACCTATGTGCCCGCGCTGCATCCGCTGCGTGACTTTGGCATCACCAAAATGCTTGCCTGCACCTATCAGGCGATCTCCGGCGCGGGTAAAAACTTCTCCGCTTGGCCCGAGATGATCGACAACGTCATCCCTTACATCGGCGGCGAGGAAGAAAAATCCGAACGGGAGCCTTTGAAGATCTGGGGCCGTGTCGAAAACGGCGTCATCGTCCCGGCTGTCTCTCCCATGATTACCACCCAATGCATCCGCGTTCCGGTCACCGACGGTCACATGGCGGCAGTCTTTGTTTCCTTTGAAAAGAAGCCGTCCATGGACGAAATTCTCGCCCGCTGGAAGGCTTACGAGAGCGACCCGCAGCGTCTCGCGCTTCCGCACGCCCCGAAGCAGTTCTTGAATTACTTTGACGATCCTTTTTATCCGCAGACAAAGCTGCAGCGTGATCTGGAAGGCGGCATGGCGGTCAGCATCGGCCGTCTGCGCCCGGATACGCAGTACGACTACAAGTTCGTCTGCCTGTCACACAACACCCTGCGTGGTGCCGCCGGCGGTGCGGTTGAAGCTGCCGAGCTGCTCGCCGCCAAGGGCTATCTTGATTGAGCCGATATGCCGGGTAAGCCCGTAATCAGCGCGCGGCGTCTGACAACCGCCGCCCTGCTTGTAGCGCTCGATGTCATTTTTACACGCTTCTTCTCCTATATGGTTCCCGGCAGCTTTGACCGGCTCAGCCTGCAATTTCTCGCGCACGGCATTGAGGGCCTTCTTTTAGGCCCTATCGGCGCGGGAATAGCGGCCATTGCCGGCGATCTCGTCGGTATGCTCATAAACTCCGGCGGCCTGTCCCTCTATCTTCCCTTAACTTTTTCCGCAATGCTGCGCGGCGTTCTCTACGGGCTGTTCCTGTATAAGAAACCTGTCACTTTCCCCCGCACCCTCCTTGCCTGCGCCGTCGTCACCCTTGTCGTTGATCTCGGCTTAAACCCCTTCTTCATGAGCAGCATCTACGGACAGGCCTACGGCGTCATTCTACTCGCAAAAATTCCCGTCCGCATGATCTGGGCGCCCGCATCCGCCGTTTTGCTCTTCTTTGTTTCCAAAGCCCTCACAAAAGCCGTCCCCGCTTTCCGCGATGGCCTGTGAGAATGGTTTGTCCGTATATTTAGTCATTATATAAAATAATTATTCTGCATGTCTTCTTTTTGCACGGTTATGGCCTGAGCGCAAGTTCCTTTGCCGTTATTCGTTGGATTATCAGCCTTTAGTGTTCTATTTCCCACTTTTATTAATGGATATTCAATCATATATGTAAGAATATTCTCAGTGGAACGCTTTGAACTTTGTGTATATTTTTTCATCATAACCCATTTTCCTTGCTTGACAGCGGTAGTGCTTTTATGCTATAATACTCTACGGCATAAATCAAGAAAGCTCGTCTGAGAAAACGCGGGGGACGCGCACGGGACGCAAAGCTGCGTCTTCGCGTTTACAGTCTTTCCCTCTCGTTTTCCATCACGCGGGCTTTTTTTGTGTGCAAATTGATACGTTGGGGGTTTTTCGCCATGCTTTCCGCAATTGTCGGCATCAACTGGGGCGACGAGGGAAAAGGCCGTATGGTCGATCTCCTGTCCTCCTCCTACGACATCATCATCCGCTATCAGGGTGGCAACAACGCCGGACATACCGTCGTCAACGAACGGGGCAAGTTCATCCTGAACCTCATGCCCTCCGGTATCCTCCGCGAAACTGTCACCAACATCTGCGGCCCCGGCATGGTCATCGATCTTGCCCATCTCTGCGGCGAAATCGGGAAGCTTTCCGACGCCGGCGTGCGCGTTACGCCGGATAACCTGAAAATTTCCGACCGCGCCGTGATCTGTATGCCCTACCACCGTAAGCTTGACGAGCTGGAGGAGGACCGCCTTGCCGACCGCAAGTTCGGTTCCACAAGGCGCGGTATCGGCCCGGTGTACGGCGACAAATATATGAAGAAGGTCCTGCGCTGCGGCGATCTTTTGGATCCGGATACCCTCGAGGATAAGGTCGCAAACCTTCTCGAATGGAAAAACCTTACCATCGCCGGCGGCTACCACGCGGAACCTGTCAAAGTTGCCGATGAGATGGCCTGGCTCCGCGAATACGGCTCCGTCCTTGCCCCCTATGTCTGCGATACGACAAAATACCTCTCCGACGCGATTGCCTCCGGCAAAAACATGATGTTTGAGGCGCAGCTCGGCGCACTGCGCGATATCGACTTCGGCATTCTCCCCTACACGTCGTCCTCTCCCACCATCGCCGCCTACGCGCCCATCGGCGCCGGCATCCCGTTTGCGAAGCTCGACCGCGTCATCGGTATCATGAAGGCCTACTCCACCTGCGTCGGTGAAGGCCCGTTCACAGCGGAAATGTTTGGCGAGGAAGCCGAACTCCTGCGCAAAGCGGGCGGCGAATACGGCGCGGCAACCGGCCGTCCCCGCAGAGTCGGTGGCTTCGACGTCATCGCGTCGCGCTACGGCTGCAAGATGCAGGGTGCGGATACGCTCGCGCTCACAAAGCTCGATGTGCTTTCCTATATGAAGGAAATCCCCGTCTGCGTGGCGTACGAGGTAAACGGCAAGCGCGTGGAGGACTTCCCGTGGGGCAACGCTCTTGCGAACGCAAACCCCATCTACACGACGCTGCCCGGCTTTGCGACCGATATCTCGAAGATTCGGAAGGCCGCTGATCTGCCGTACAATGCCCGCGCGTATATCGATTACCTGCAAAGGGCTGTCGGTACACCGATTTCCATCGTCTCCGTCGGCGCCCAGCGCGAGGAATATATCGAATTATAACCATTCGCCGCAAGACCCTTTGGCGAATATCACGATCACTGCTATATATGGGGAGGATGCTTATGGATTACGCCGCATTTGAGGTGCAGGAATTTGTCAAGGCCAACGACGTCAAATTCATCCGGCTTTCCTTTGTCGATCTGTTCGGTACTCAAAAGAACGTCTCCATCCTCCCTTCCGAGCTTCCCCGCGCCTTTGAGGACGGTATCTCCTTCGACGCCTCCGCCATCTGGGGCTTTTCCGACGTTTCCCACTCCGATCTCTTTCTCGTTCCCGATCCCACAACTCTTCACGTCCTGCCTTGGCGTCCCTCCCAGGGGCGCGTCGTGCGGCTCTACTGCGATATACGGAAGCCCGACGGCTCGCCCTTCCCCTTCGACACCCGCCGCGTCCTCGCGCGCGCTGTCGACCGGTGTAAGCAGGCGGGCTTTCGCGCGCGTTTCGGCGCGGAATGCGAGTTCTATCTTTTCCGCCTCGACGAGCAGGGCTACCCCACCCTCGTCCCCCACGATCGCGGCGGTTACCTCGATGTCGCGCCCCTCGACCGTGGTGAAAACGTCCGGCGCGAAATCTGCCTGACGCTCGAGGAATTCGGCTTGACCCCCGAGGCCTCCCATCACGAGCAGGGCCCCGGCCAAAACGAGATCGATTTCCGCCATTCCGAGCCGCTTTCCGCCGCCGACAGCGTGATCACTTTTAAAAACGTCGTCCGCGCCGTCGCCGAACGCAACGGGCTCTACGCGTCGTTCGACCCAAAACCTCTCCCCGACGCACCCGGCTCCGGTCTACACGTCAACCTTTCCCTCTCCCGCGACGGTCGCAACCTGTTCGACACCCCTCTCGCCGAAGGCTCCCGCGCACCGGCAGCCTCCTGCATCTCGGGACTCCTGCGTGAAAGCGCCGCCATCTGCATCTTCGGTTCCCCGCAGGCAAGCTCGTATACGCGCCTTGGGCGCTGTGAAGCGCCCCGCTATATCTCCTGGTCTCCGCAAAACCGCTCTCAGCTCATCCGTATCCCCGCCGCTGCCGGGGACGCCGCCCGTATGGAGCTGCGCTCCCCCGATCCGTCCTGCAACCCCTATCTACTCTTTACGCTGATCCTGCACGCGGCGCTCGACGGTATCGAGGAAGGCCTAGTACTTCCCGCGCCGGTCAACGAGAACCTCTATCGCCCCGATGCACCGGATTTCGGACTTGCGCCGCTGCCGGAGACGCTTTCGCAAGCGGTCGACATAGCGAGAAAGAGCAGTCTCCCTGCCCGGGCGCTCGGTGCGGAGCTCGCGCGGACGTATCTCGACTTGAAAGCCGCCGAAAGCTCCTCAGCGGTGTAATCCTATGGATTCCGTGCTGATCGTTTCCTCCGGCGAAAAGAGCGTCGCGGGGCTTCTGGAGCTGCTCTCCTCGCATACGCATTTCTCCGAGATCGTCACCGCGACGGATTCCGGTATGGCTCGCCGCGTCTTCCTTGAACGCGATTTCGATCTTTGCGTCGTCAATACGCCGCTGCCCGATGAGTTCGGCGACCGCCTCGCCCGTTATATCGCCCATGACGGCGTCTGCCAGGTGATTCTCCTCGTCCGCGCCGAGCTTGCCGATGATGTCGCCGTAAAAGTCGAGGACGACGGTGTGCTGACGATCCCAAAGCCCGTCAATCGGACGCTGTTCTGGAACACGCTCAAACTTGCCGCCGCAGTCAACGCAAAGCTTTCCCGTATCAAAGCTGAAAACGACCGGTTATTGCAAAAAATCGAAGATAACCGTCTCGTGGATCGCGCAAAGTGTCTCCTTGTGCAGCACCTCGGCATGTCCGAGCCCGATGCGCATCGCTATATCGAAAAACAAGCCATGGACTCCCGCGTGCCCCGTGTGCGCGTCGCGGAGGATATTCTCAAAACGTATGAAGGTTAAAATATGAAGCTATCCGAAGAATGTGCGGTTTTTGGCATCTCCTCCACCGCGGACGACACCGTCGGTATCGTCTGCAACAGTCTCGTCGCCATGCAGCATCGCGGTCAGGAGGGTGCAGGTATCGCTGTCACGAGCGGTCACCGCATCCTCTGCGTTAAAAATACCGGTCTTGTCTCCGAGGTCCTGACCCCCGCAGTCGTCTCCCGTCTCCCCGCCTGCCACGCCGCCATCGGTCACTGCCGATACTCGACAACCGGCTCCAATACCCGCGAAAACGTCCAGCCCTTCGTCACCGAGTACCTCACCGGCCGCCTCGCGACCGCACATAACGGCAACATCGTCAATGCCGGCACCCTGCGCAACGTCCTGCGCGGCGCGGGCGTCGAGTTCGGCGCGACCTCCGACACCGAGGTCATCTCCTCCCTGATCGCCTACGAAACCATTAAAGCCGGTTCCCCGGTCCTCGGCGCGGCCCGCGCCGCGCGTCAGCTGCGCGGTGCGTTCTGCCTGGTTGTCCTCACCTCTGACGAGCGCCTCATTGCCATCCGCGACCCCTACGGTTTTCGCCCCTTATGCATCGGGGAAAGCGAAACGGGCACCGTTGTCGCCTCCGAAAGCTGTGCGCTCGCAAGTCAGGGCTACCGCTTCGTCCGGGATGTCCGCCCCGGTGAGATGATCGTACTCCAGAACGGCAGGCTCGTTTCCTCCGAGATGATCTTCACCGATCACGTCGACACGGGTCTGTGCATCTTCGAATTTGTTTACTTCTCCCGCACCGACTCCGTCATCGACGGTCTTTCGGTCTACGAAGCCCGCGTCAACATGGGACGTATGCTCGCCCGGGAACACCCCGTTGATGCCGATATCGTCTGCGGCATCCCCGACAGCGGCATGGAGGCGGCTTTAGGGTATTCTCTGGAGTCGGGCCTGCCCATGGTGCCGGGGTTTGTCAAGAATAAATATATCGGACGCAGCTTCATCTTTCCCACACAGCGGCAGCGCGAAACCGCCGTTAAAATGAAGCTCAACCCCCTTGCCGCGACGCTCTCCGGGAAACGTGTTATCCTCGTCGACGACTCCCTCGTCCGCGGCACGACGAGCGCCAAGATCATCCAAAGTGTGCGTGACGCAGGTGCCGTCGAGGTTCATATGCGCATCTCCTCCCCTCCCTTCACACATACCTGCCATTTCGGTACCGACGTCGACAGCAGGGATACCCTCATCGCCAATCTCATGGATTTAGAGGGCATCCGCCGTCATATAGGCGCAGATTCACTCGGGTACATCAGCATCGCGGGCTTGAAAAGCGCCTGCGAGGGCTGTCACTTACAGTTTTGCACCGGCTGCTTTACGGGTCACTACCCTGTCAACCCCGGTGTCGCAAACAAACAGGAATTGGACTAAGGAGAAAAACAGTGGAAAAACAAGGTTATCTCGTTTTGGCCGACGGTTCCGTCTATCGCGGCCGCCGCTTCGGCGCCGAAGCCGACGTTATCGCCGAAGTCGTCTTCACCACCGCAACCACCGGTTACCTCGAAACCCTCACCGACCGCTCCTACTGCGGCCAGATGATCGTACAGGCCTTCCCTCTCATAGGCAACTACGGTGTCATCCCCGAAGACTTCGAAAGCGGCGAGATCGAATGTTCCGCCTACATCGTACGCGAATGGTGCCGCCATCCGTCGAACTTCCGCTCTCAGGGCGACATCGACGCCTTGCTGAAAAGCGTCGGCATCCCCGGCCTTTACGGAATCGATACCCGCGCACTCGTCCGCAGCCTGCGTGAAAACGGTGTTATGAACGGCATGATCTGTTCCGACCCCGCGTCCGTCGACTGGAACGCTCTGCGTGGCTACCGGATCGAAAACGCAGTCGCACGCATGTCCTGCAAGGCACCTTACGTAGTGTCTCCTGATTGTCCCCGCTACCATGTCGCGCTGATCGATTACGGCATTAAGGAAAACATTCTCCGTATGCTCCTTAAATTCGGCTGTAAGGTCACAGTTCTGCCCCATAACACCAAGGCGAGGGATATCGTTTCGCTCCGCCCCGACGGCGTTATGCTTTCCAACGGCCCCGGCGACCCGTCGGAAAACGTTGAGCAGATTGCGGAGCTTGACAAGCTTATGAAAACCGGCATTCCGATCTTCGGTATCTGCCTTGGCCATCAGCTTCTCGCTCTCGCCGCGGGCTTCCAGACCACGAAGCTGAAATACGGTCATCGCGGCGAAAACCAGCCCGCGCGGGATCTCGAAACCGGCCGCGTTTACATCACCAGCCAAAACCACGGCTATGCCGTTGTATCCGAAACCATCGACCCCGATGTCGCCGCCGTTGCCTTCGACAACTGCAACGACCGTACCTGCGAAGGGGTTCTCTATAAGAACGCGCCCGCGTTCACCGTTCAGTTCCATCCGGAAGCCTGTGCCGGCCCGCAGGACACCGCGTTCCTGTTCGAGCGCTTCCTCCATATGATGGACGCGCATAAAAAGGAGGACATGTAATATGCCGCTCGACAAAAGCATAAAAAAGGTTCTCGTCATCGGCTCCGGCCCCATCGTCATCGGTCAGGCCGCCGAATTCGACTACGCCGGTACGCAAGCGCTGCGTGCCCTGAAGGAAGACCACATCGAAACTGTCCTCGTCAACTCCAACCCCGCAACCATCATGACCGACCGTGCCATGGCCGATCATATCTATTTTGAACCGTTAACCCTCGAGACTCTCGAGCGCATCATCGATAAAGAACATCCCGACTCTGTCCTTTCCGGTCTCGGCGGCCAGAACGGCCTGACCCTCGGCATGCAGCTCGCGAAATCCGGCTTCTTGGAGTCCCGCGGCATACGTCTTCTCGGCGCAAATCCCGAAACCATCGACCGCGCCGAAGACCGCCTGATGTTTAAGGAAACGATGCAATCCATCGGCCAGCCCTGCATCCCCTCCGACGTCGTCGAGGATGTCGAAAACGCCGTCCGCTTCGCGTCGACGATCGGATACCCCGTCATCGTCCGCCCGGCCTTTACGCTCGGCGGCTCCGGCGGCGGCATTGCGGAATCCGAGGAGGAACTGCGTGAAATTGCTTTCGGAGGACTCGAAACCTCTCCCATTCATCAGATTCTCGTAGAAAAATGCATTTCCGGCTGGAAGGAAATCGAATTCGAAGTCATGCGCGACCGTATCGGCAACGCCATTACGATCTGCTCCATGGAAAACATCGACCCTGTCGGCATCCACACAGGCGATTCCATCGTTGTGGCTCCCGCGTTGACCCTTGCCGACCGTGAGTATCAGATGCTCCGCTCCTCCGCACTCGCCATCGTGAACGCCCTCGGCGTCGAAGGCGGCTGTAACGTCCAGTTCGCGCTGCATCCCACCTCCTTTGACTACGCCGTCATCGAGGTCAATCCCCGCGTATCCCGTTCCTCCGCCCTCGCGTCGAAGGCCACCGGTTACCCCATTGCCAAGGTCGCGACGAAGGTCGCCATCGGCTACACCCTCGACGAAATCCCCAACGCTGTCACGAAGAAAACCTACGCCGCTTTCGAGCCCGCGATCGACTACGTCGCCGTCAAGATGCCCAAATGGCCGTTTGACAAGTTCGTCTATGCCAAGCGCGAGCTGGGTACCCAGATGAAGGCCACCGGCGAGGTCATGGCCATCGCACCAAACTTCGAAATGGGGATCCTCAAGGCCGTCCGCGGCTGTGAAATCGGGTTGGACACTCTCAACATGCCCCGTATGGAGAAGCTTTCAGACGAGGAACTCAACCGCATCATCCGGCACGCCACCGACGAGCGCCTGTTTGCGGTCTACGAGGCCTTAAAGCGCGGCTATACCCCGGAAGATATCCATGAGCTTTCCATGATCGATCTCTGGTTTTTATATAAGTTCCAGAATCTGCTCGATTTCGAGCGTTCCGTCAAAGATAACCTCACCGAGGAGCTGTATCACGAGGGAAAACGTCTGGGCTACCCTGACCGCGCCCTCGAGCGGCTCTCCGGATGCGCGATTCCGTGCGAGCCGCAGAAGCCGATGTATAAAATGGTCGATACCTGCGCCGCTGAGTTCCGTGCGGAAACCCCATACTTCTACTCCACCTACGACACCGCCGAGGAAGGCGGCGTCAACGAGGCCGCCGAGCTTGCCACCGCGGGCAAGCGACGCAAGGTCCTGGTGCTCGGCTCCGGCCCCATCCGCATCGGGCAGGGCATCGAGTTCGACTACGCTTCCGTTTACTGCGTGTGGGTCTTAAAGGAACGTGGATACGAGGTCGTGATCATCAACAACAACCCCGAAACCGTCTCCACCGACTTCGATACCGCCGACCGCCTCTACTTCGAGCCTCTCTACGCCGAGGATGTCATGCATATCATCCGGCAGGAGAACCCCATGGGCGTTGTCGTTTCGTTCGGCGGCCAGACCGCAATCAAGCTGACAAAAACCCTCGCCGCGAACAATATTCCGATCATCGGCTCCTCCGCGGACACCATAGACATGGCCGAAGACCGCGAGCGCTTCGACGAGCTTCTCGAAAGTCTCTCCATCAAGCGTCCGCGCGGCCATACCGTCATGACTCCCGAGGAAGCGCTCCGCGCGGCCAACGACCTCGGTTACCCCGTCCTCGTCCGCCCGTCCTACGTCCTCGGCGGCCAGAATATGATCATCGCCTACTCCGACGACGACATCCGCGAGTACATGGAGATCATCCTCCGGCAAAAGCAGGACAACCCCGTCCTCGTCGACAAATACCTTGAGGGCCTCGAAATCGAAGTCGACGCGATCTGCGACGGCGAAGACCTCCTCATGCCCGGTATCATGCAGCATATCGAGCGCACCGGCGTCCACTCCGGCGACTCCATCGCCGTCTACCCCGGCCCCTCCCTGGACGACGAGCTGCGCGCCAAGGTCGAGGACATCACCCGCAAGCTCTGCTCGGGGCTCCACGCCCGCGGTCTCGTTAACCTCCAGTACATCGTTTATGGCCGCGAAATCTACGTCATCGAGGTCAACCCCCGCGCGTCCCGTACCGTACCGTACCTCTCGAAGGTCACCGGTGTTCCGATGTGCGAGTTGGCCGTACGCAGCTCCCTCGGCGAGACGCTTTCAGACCTCGGTTACGGTACCGGCCTATATAAGATGTCCCCCTACGTTACCGTCAAGGTACCCGTATTCTCCTTTGAGAAGCTGACCGACGTGGATACCCAACTCGGGCCGGAGATGAAGTCCACTGGTGAGGTCCTCGGCATCGGCAAAAACCTCCGTGAAGCGCTCTTTAAGGGACTCGTCGCGGCGGGCTATACGATGAAGAAGTCCGGCGGCGTCTTCCTCTCCGTGCGCCATACGGACAAGCCGGAAATCGCCGACATTGCCAAAAAGTACGCGGCTTCCGGTTTCAAGCTTTACGCGACCTCCGGTACCGCAGAGGTCCTGCGCCACGCCCATTTGAAAGTCACCGAGCTGCCGGACTTCGACAAAAACGGTCATGAAGCCATCCGTCTGCTCGAAAGCGGACAGATTCAATACGTCATCTCCACCTCCGTGCGCGGCCGCAACCCCTCCCGTGAGAGCGTACGCCTGCGCCGCCGTGCGATCAGCCTGCGTATCCCCTGCCTGACCTCTCTCGACACGGCCAATGCCGTCGCGGACACCTTGCTGTCCCATTACTCCCAGGCGAACACGGAGCTTGTCGACCTCAACGCGATGCGCCCCTCCCATACAACGATTCGCTTCTCCAAAATGCAGATCTGCGGCAACGACTATATCTATATCAACACCCTCGACCAGGAAATCCCCTCCCCCGAATCCCTCACCGTCCTCCTTTCCGACCGCCATTTCGCCATCGGCGGCGACGGCGTCGTCGTGATCGGCTCCTCGGCTGTCGCGGACGCGTCCATGCGCATCTACAACAAGGACGGCTCCGAGGGCCGCATGGGCGGCAATGCCATCTGCTGCGTCGCGAAGTACCTCTACGACAATGACATTGTCCGCAAGCGTACTCTGACCATCGAAACGCTCAGCGGCGTTAAAACCCTGAACGTCCTCACGCACGACGACCGCGTTCGCCATGTCACTGTCGATATGGGGCAGGCCGTCCTCGACGCAAAGTCTATCCCTATCAAAATCAACCGCACGACTGTCATCAACGAGCACGTCACGGTCGCCGGCGGCGAGTATAGCATCACCTGCGTCTCCATGGGCAACCCCCATTGCGTGGTTTTCGTCGATGAGACCGCTAACGTGGACGTCCCGGTCATCGGTCCGAAGTTTGAAAACGATCCTTTATTCCCCCAGCGCGTGAACACCGAGTTCGTCGAGGTCGTCAACGACCACACATTGAAAATGCGTGTCTGGGAGCGCGGCAACGGCGAAACCTTAGCCTGCGGTACCGGCGCCTGCGCCGCCGTCGTCGCGGCCGTCGAAAACGGCTACTGCAAAAAGGATACCGACATCCGCGTTATCGTCCTCGGCGGCGATTTGTATGTCCGCTACTCCGACGCCACCGTCACCCTCTCCGGCGAGGTCATCAAGGTCTACGACGGCGTCGTCGAAATCTAACGTCTTAAAAATCCTTAACGGGCGGCCATCCTTGGCCGCCCGTTATTTGCGCTGTGCGGTTGACTTTCGATTGTCCTTCCATTATAATACAACCATAAAGGGGGTATGTTCCATGGAATTTCCTAAATCTGCTTACGCTTTCGGCGCACATGAAGACATTTCCGGTCTCGTTTCGCCGCCGACCGACTTTTGGCCAGCCTATTCCTGGGTCTGGAACGACCAAATCACGGAAAACGGCATTCTCGAACAGCTTTCCACCTTCCATCGGCGCGGTATCCGCGTCTTCTATATCATCCCCGAACCCAAAGAGTTTCGCCCGAAGACGATGCCCACTCAGCTCGTGCCGGATTACCTCTCCGACGAGTACCTTCGTCTCGTCCGCTTCGCCGCCACGGAAGCCGCGAAGCTCGGCATCCGCGCATGGCTCTACGACGAGGGCGGCTGGCCCTCTGGTTCCGCGAACGGACTCGTCGTCGCAAAAAACCCTTCCCTTGCCTGCGTCGCCCTTGCGCCGGACGGCACCGTCGTCGATGTGCCGCCGTTCGCGCAGAGCTACCCCGACCTCTTAAATCCCGCGTCGACGGATGCCTTCCTCGAGCTGACGCACGATGCTCACGCCCGCGCCTTCGGGGATGCCTTCGCGTCCCTGCTCCCAATCGCCTTCACCGACGAACCGCACGTCCGCGCGGATAAAGGCACTATCCCTTGGACGAACGGCTTTGACAAACGCTTCCAGGAACGCTTCGGCTACGACATCATGACCCGTCTCCCCGCCCTGTTCGACGATGATCTTCCGGGTGAGGACAACCGCCGCGCGCGTGCCGATTACCGCGATCTGCTTGGGGAAATGTTTGCCGAAAACTACTTCCTCCCGATCCGCGATTGGTGCCATGCCCACGGCATTCTCTCCGCGGGGCATGTCGGCGGGGATGACGTCGCCTTCGGCAACGCCAAATACGGTTACCATCACATCCTCCGCTGCCTGCGCGCGCTCGATATCCCCGGCGTCGACGCCATCTGGCGGCAAATCTTCCCCGCCCCTGAAACACCCGGACGCGAGCTATACGCCCCCCGCTGCGCAAACCGCCTATTCCCGCGCTATGCCTCCTCCGCCGCTCACCAGATCAGCTCCCGCTTCTCCCTGACCGAGTCCTACGCCATCTATGGCTCCGGGCTGACCTACGACCAGATGCGCTGGGTATTCGCATTCCAGGCCGTACGCGGGATCAATCTGTTAAACCTGATGAGTATGTCCTACAGCTACCGCGGACCGATGGCGGCCTCTTGCGGCCGCCCGACTTTCTCCCCGCTGCTTCCTGGCGCGGAGGATATCGCCCTCTTCAACGAATGGGCCGCCCGCGTCTGCTATCTCAACTCAAGCGGCAAGCCCGTCGCCGATGCCGCGCTCTATATGCCCTTACAGGATATCTGGCCCGCCGACGATGCCGCCCGCATGATGGCGGAGCGCTTCGAGCAAACCGGCGCCGCCCTGGAAGCCGTAGGCGCCGACTTTGACGTGATCGACGACGACTGCATTCTCGCCGCCGCCCTCGACCACGGCACGCTGCGTATCGGCGACGCCGCCTACCGCACTATTTATCTTCCCGACGGCGTCACGCTGCCGCCTAAAGTACAAGAAAAGCTGCGTTCCTTCGGCTCCGCCGGAGGTACTGTTACCATCTGCAGCGGCGATTACCCCGTACACAGCGCCATTCGCTCCGACTGCGCTGCTCTCCGCGTGGCGCGTCGTTATTTGGACGAGGGCCGCGTCTATCTGCTCACGAGCGAGTCCTTCGCACCGACCGAAACCACCGTCCGCTTCCCCGACGAGGGCGACTGTCTTGCTTATGAGCTGGATCTGACAACCGGGGAACGCCGCGCCGTGAGCGTCGCGCCCTACGAGCTGTCGCTTCCCTTAGGCGGCATGACGGCCCTGTTGTTTACGCGTGACGGGCAGATCGCCGAGCCCGCCGCGCGGCATGCCACTCTAACTCGCCATATCGATCTCGGCACTCCCTTTTTCCGTCGTCTGCGGGGCGTGACCCTCACGCCTGACGGCATCGATTCCGCCGGCATCGAGGAACCGTATCAGCGCGTCCCCCTCGGCGACTGGCGCGATACGGCCGGCGCATACTTCTCCGGCGACGCGGAATATCTCTTTGAGTTCGACGCGCCCGCCGATGAGGATGCGGATTATACGCTCGACCTCGGCGACGTACGCTTCTCCTGCGAGGTCACCCTCAACGACACCCCCGTCGGGAAAGCCGTCTTTACGCCGTTTACATTCCGTTTGCCGAAATTGCAGCCCCGCAATATCCTCACCGTCCGCGTTTCCAATACGATGGCGAACGCCTACGCCGGCTGCGACTTCACGCAGTGGCATCCCGCATGGACGCTTGGCCCTTATCACGCGATCGAGCGCGATTTCGAGCGGGAAAGCCTTGCTTCCGGTCTTTTTGGACCCGTCCGGATTCTCTGGTAACGTTTTTTGGTACTTGCGAAAGGATATTGCCCATGATCACCACCGATTTCCCCGTCCGGCACTCCTACCTCGGCGCAAACGGCGTGCTCCGTCCTTCCATCCTCCTTGAATGGCTTCAGGATACCGCCACCGCCGACGCCGAGCGGAACATGAACCTCGGCCGGGAGACCCTCCTCACTACCTGCGACGCGCTATGGATCGTCTCCCGCACCTCCCTCTATGTCGACCGACCCATCACCCCCGGCGACTACCGCATTATCTCCTGGCACGCCGCCGCCCGTGCCGCGCTCTGGCCGCGCGGTTATATCGTCACCGACGTAGAAAGCAAAACCGTCGCCCGCGCCGCTACCCACTGGACGGTGCTGTCCGCATCCCTGCCCCGCCGCATTGTCATGCTGCCGCCCTTCCCCGGCGACAACTCCCCCTACGCGCTGCCGAAAATCGTCCGTCCACGCATTCCAGCGCCGTTGTCGACCTCCACGCGCGTCGTCACCCTCGCCGATCTCGACGAAAACCGCCACGTCAACAACGCCCGGGCGCTCGATCTGCTGGAAGATGCGCTCGCACCGGGCGAGGCCGCCTACTCGCGCTACCTGTCCGAAGCGCACATCCACTACGCGGGAGAGGCGCGTTTAGGCGATACGCTCACCCTCGATGTCTCCCGGGACGCGGCCTACTCGTATGTCGTCTCCCGCCTTGGCGATGCCACCGTGCATGAGGCCATGCTGAGATATACGAATCTGTAACTATTGGCCGAAGAAGTGCGGCCGGGAAGTGTGAAATGCATAATTAGTCGCAGATTATGTATATAATGTGGGGTGTTGATGATGACACAGAAACAAAAATCCTTAATAGAAAACCTAATTGATGCATTACCGAAAGAGCAAAAAAATGTTTTTCAGGAAATAATGTATTATTTAGTTAAGCTTGGATATATCCCTCAAAAGCAAAATGTTAAAGATTTTATTCTATCATTTAAGCATAGTACAAACGGTAAAGTTATTGCTAAAATAGGGATTCGTAACCAAAAAGGGTTTGTCAGCATCAAATTCTTTGCTTGTACAAGTGTTTCGGAAAAATATTTGGATGCTTTGCATCAAGATATTGATTCCCGTAACGGGCAATACAGTACACCACTACTTCCGAATCCTGTAAATATGATAACAAATAAATGTGGGTATTGCGGTAGCATATGCACTGGTGGAGGATTGGGATATTACTATAAATGCCCCGATGGCGAGGTAATTCCGAGATGTGGGGCTTACCCTATTGTTATCCCCGATATTGATGAAACTGACATAGATGAAATGAAAAAGGTCATTCTCGAACAGCATAATTATTTTCTATCAATTGCATAGGAACATAAGCATAATTTTGCGTAACACAAAAAAAGCACCCACTAATCTGTAACTTTTAGCAAAAGAAGTACGGCAGTGTGGTATAAAAAGCATGATTAGTCCAAGATTGTTTATATTTGGCAAGGTGAATTTATGAAAAACAGGCTTGAAGATTTGCGTCATGAACTTGACAAACTCATTATGAACAACGAACCCAATAATATTAGTATGTATAGTTCTCATATGTATGGTGTTGCAAAATTTTGTACGCTATTAGCCATAAAAAGAAACATAAATATAGAACTTGCTACAACTTGTGGCATGTTGCATGACATATATTATATGACAGGTGGAAGTAGCGATAATCATGCTACAAAGGGAGCCCAACAAGCAAAAACAATATTAGAAGAGATGAATACATACAGTGATGATGAAATTGAAATAATTACTACCGCTATTTCGAGGCACAGCGATAAAAGAGCAATACATAGTGTCTATGACGAATTACTGAAAGATGCTGATGTAATGGACCATTGCTTGTATAATAACGATTTTCCAGTAGCTGAATGGGAAGTCGAGAGATATAATCATCTACTTGTAGAATTTGGACTCACCACCACCAAATGAGCATAATCTTGCATAATACATAACAAACCCCCACTAAAAAGAATGCTTTATTTTTAGTGGGGGTTTTACCTGTTTTTATTCCAGCGTTGCGATGAACACAGTCCCCGTCAGATCCCCCGACCCGATCGCAAGCTTGCCGTCGTCCGGCAAACAGGCGATCGCCGACAGCAGATCGGGTCCGACGACGTTGTCCTCACCCTTCGCAATCCATTTAAGCAGCCCCAGTTCACCGAGGCCATTTTCGTCGTCGTAGGTAAACACCCGTCCGATGTCGAGAGGATCACCGCAGACTCCCCATGCGAGGGTTGCGTCCTTATTCGTACAGAGCGCGTTGACTGCGCCCGAGCCGCTCGTCAGCCCCAGCGAGAACACATGCTTTCCGTTCATCACGCAAAGCTTCCCGTCCTTCGTCCCGATCAGCGTACGATTTCCGTTCCAGTCTGCCGAGCAGGACGGCACCGCCAGATACTGCCTGCCCGCGACATGCGGCAGCTTTGAACCCTCCGGTACGGTGGCCGCCGTAGGACATGCCCGGGCAAGCACCTCCGCACGAGCTGCCTCGGTCATCCCTTCGAGTGGCTCGATTTTTATCAGCGTCTCGCCGTGGATTTCGAAGGCGTATTTTGGCGCTTTTTGTCCGCAGACGCCGCGAACGGTATCACTATCCGCCCAATACAGCCCGATCACGGCGGAGTTTTCCTCGTCTCCGCGAAGCTCCGTCCACAGCCGCACCTGTTTTGCCCGCTCCGGTGCAAACGCTTCATGGGCGTTAATAAGCGACGTGCCCTCATACTGCGCGCTGTCCTTATTCCCACGCTCGGTCGGCTTCGGATAAAAGCGGCCGTCCTGATGCTTGGGACCACGCTCGCCTAAGTGCCGAGACAGGATATTCAGGTCGACGCACATGACCGGCGGGCCGTTATCTTTATCCGCCGCGCACGACGCATACAAAATGTTATGTTCGCAGTCAATTCGTATTTCCGAGATCAGCCCGCAGACAAGCTCGGGTATCCCCATCACGCCGAGGTTTTGCGCCTTCGCGTCCGGATTGCGGTAATCCCAGCGGTATAGATACGCCGCCGACGGCGTGGTCTGATCGCGGTACGCATCCGGCACGTCCAAAAGCCGCGGCGTCATCGCATACCACAGCACCCCATTTGAGTCGAGCGCTCCGTTAAAGCAGTAAAAATAGTTGCCAAAGCCCTCGAACAGTTCGTCCGCGCCCTGCATTTCGCCGTAGTCGTGAAGCTTCCCCGTCGCCGTGTCGTACTCATACAGGTGATTTGCATACCCCGCGATCATCAGCATCCGGTGGTCGTCGAGATTCATGTATGTCGAGAGATAGCGGTAGACGAAGCGTTTCCCATAATCCGACCGATGCTTTGGAAGCCGGATCCCCGTCCACTCGACGCGGTCGGTATCGGTATTGACACGCAGGAAAAATCCCGAGGGCGAGGTCAGGTAGACGTTCCCGTCCGGCCCGACATGCAGCCTGTGCGAGCAGGTCTCGATCGCCTTGCCGAGGTCTCTCACCGTATGCGCGTCAAGGTCGTATTTATACATATGCCCCCGCTGATAGCCAAGCATATAATACGCGTTATTTTTTGCGGAGTAAACGCCGCCGTACATCGACTCATGCGGCGCGGGGATGCCGAGGTTATCGACATGCCCCGTTTTCGGGTCGTAAATCATCAGGGTCGAGCCTTGAAAGCCCTCCCAGGTATGCGAATAGTACGCGTACGGCAGCCATTCAGGGTGGTTCGGGGCTTTATCCGTCGTATGGTTGCAGCAGATGATCCTTCCGTCGGGTAAAAAATCGATCGCGGAGTGAATCTTCGACCCGGGCAGCGCACGGGGGCTCGGCAGGACGGCGTCGCGGGTATAAAAGCATTTTTCAATCGTGTTTTCCCGCTTATTATAACGGTTTAAGTATGCATAATCGCCGTTTCCCGCTTCGCTGCCGAGCGAAAAGTAGAAAACCCCATCCGGCGACAGCGCGCCGTCCCAGCAGCAGTTGAAGCCGTCGTAGCCATGCGGTTTTGCAAGATATACCCCCTCCTGCGGGATCAGCTCGAAGGTCTCCGAATTTCCGTAACAGTAAAGGCAGCTTTTTTCCATCATATTCCTCTCCTAAAAAAGCGCGGGAAACCAAAGCGTATTCGTTTCCCGCATATGTCGTTTATTCCTTCTCGTATGCTGCCGTATGCATATTCGCGCGGCGGATCTGCTCATAAATGCCGTCCGCAAACTTGCGCGTACGGTCGTAGCGGTACACGCCGTTTTGCTCCTGCTCGATGTCGGTCAGCTGCGTGTAGCAGAACGCGCAGATGTTCGGATTGTCCAGCAAGGCGACGGTCAGTCCCTCATAGCGCTCTCCGACTTCCTCCTCCGTTTTCGGTGCGTTGCCGTAGCCCCAGCCGTCCGTCCGTCCGGGTGCCCACCAAGTGCCGCCGTATTCGCTGACAAAGAACGGCTGCCCCTCATAGGTCGAATATCCTTTGTAAATCCGGTCGAATCGCGGATTTATGGGGGTCTTTCCGTCAAGGCACTCATAGGTTTCGCGGAACAGCTTCGGATCCTGCTCGTAATCGTGAACGTCATAAACGTCGGTGATCACGTGGCAGTAACCGGAAGTATCGATGCACGGACGCGTCGAGTCGATCGCACGTGTCATCTTATAGAGCGCTTCCAGGGTACGGCGCTCCTGCGTATTCGGCGTCTCGTTTAATGGACACCAGCCGACGATCGATGGATGATTCCGGTCGCGCATAACGATCTCGACCCACTCCGGCGCAAACGCCGCGAGCGCGTCGGATGTGTTGATATCGAGGCCCCAGCTCGCGTGCTCACCCCAGACGATGTAACCGAGCCTGTCCGCCCAGTACAGGAAGCGCTCCTCAAACACCTTTTGATGGAGCCTTGCGCCGTTGAAGCCCGCCTCCATCGACAACTCGATATCCCGCTTTAAGTCCTCGTCCGTCGGTGCGGTGTAGATGCCGTCCGGATAGAACCCCTGATCGAGTACCAACCGCTGGAATATTTTCTTTCCGTTGATGAGGAACCGATTCCCCTCGATCTCCGAGCGCCGGAAACCGAAGTACGCGCTCACGGTATCCGCGACACCGCATCCGGTGCGCAGTGTGTACTCGACATCGTACAGCGCGGGCTTTCCCGGCATCCAGAGAACCGGCTCCGGTACGCGTACCTGCGCGATCGTCGAGGCGGCCACCGCGGGAACCGTTGTCTCGCCGATCGTCTTTCCCTCGTAGGATACCTTCACCGTGAAATCCGCGGTGCTGCGCAGTCCGTCGATCGCCGCGTCAAACGTGACAAGCCCCGATATGTCGTCGGGAACGATCTTTACGTCGCGAATATATGCCTTCGGAACGAACTCAAGCCACACGGTCTGCCAGATACCCGTCGTGCGCGTGTAGTGGCAAGCGCGGGAGTGGTAATCCGGGCACTGCTTGCCGCCAGGTTGCCCTGCGCCGCGCGTCGAATCCTGCGCCTGTACGACGAGGGTGTTCTCGCCCGGTTGCACCGCCACGGTGATCTCCACGCCAAACGACGCGTAGCCGCCGCGATGCCTGCCCAGTTTTTTTCCGTTGACGTACACCGTCGCTAAATAATCCACCGCGCCAAAGCGCAAAAACACCCGTCCCTCGCACTGCTCCGGTGTCAGTGTGACGGTTTTACGGTACCAGACAGCAGCCATAAAATCGGTATGACCGATCCCCGACAGCTTCGACTCGGGACAAAAAGGAACAAGAATCGTCTCGGGATACTCGGCGTCGGCACGGAACATTCCACGCGGCTCACCGGAATCGCCGTAGTCAAAGGCAAACTCCCAGGGGCCGTTTAAATTCTCCCAACTTGCACGCATAAACTGCGGGCGCGGATACTCAGGGCGCGGTATGGACATAGGTTCGTCCTCCTTATTATATTACCTTTTTCGCATCAACGGAAAAATCAAGTTATAGCGGGCTTCATTCGCGTGTATTATACCATATCCCCCCTCACAGGAGCAAGTGTTTTTTCTGTTTTCACCAAAATACTACAAGAAAACTTTCTCTCCTTGTTGCGTTAGCCGTCGAGTTGTGTTAAAATATAACAGATTACAAGTCGGATCGGAAAGGAAGAATTGATGATGCCGGGATTTGATAAACGCCGCTACGATTTCGCGGACATCCTCCATATGGGAATCGCCGATCCCCGTTTGGAGGGAAATACCTACACTATCCCGCCGGGAGAAACGCTTACCCTGCCACTCGACCCTGTCGGCTACGGGGAAACCGTTCTTGTCAATGCCGTCGCCGCCGTGGATACGGGGGATTTCGGCGGTGCATACTGCAACCTCCGGCTCTATCGCGGCCACGAGCGTCTCGTCTTCCCCGTTGATGCCGAAGCCCCCGATGCGCTCGGCGCCTGCCAGTTCTACGGCGCGGGCGCACGTGACTACCGCTTCCGCTTTATCATACCCCGCTTTGCCGACCGCGCCGTCCTGACAATCTGGACAACCGACGACGCAGGCTTACGCCTTGACTATCTGCAGGTTTCGGTCTCCGACGAAACACCTGCTCCGCTGCCCTTCGGTACCGGAGTTAAATTCGTCGCCCACCTCGGGATGATCGGTTTCGCCCCATGCAATACCCTGCCCGCCTTTGCCCTCGCGCGCCGCGCCGGATACCGGGAGTGCGTCACGAACACCAACGTCACCCGCGACGGCGTCCTGGTCGCCCTGCACAACGACACCATCGACGCTACTGCGAACGGGCAAGGCTCCGTCTACGAAATGACCTTCGATGAGCTGCGCCGCTATGACTTCGGCGTGCGCTTCCATCCCCTCTACGCGGGTACCCCCATCCCCAGCCTCGAGGAGGTTCTCTCCTTGATGGCTCACAGCGGCCTGCGACCCGTGCTGCGGTTATCGTCCAATTTCGTCGGCGACAAGCATTTTGCGCTCGAAAATCTCTGGGAGCTTGTACGAAAGCTTGGACTCTCCGGGCACTGCACCGCGAAGGGCTTCTCACGCGAGGTCCTCTCCGATCTGTCGATGCTCGCCGGCAGCCGTCTGCGTTACGGCTTCTGCTGCTCGGGCTTTACCCGCGAGGACTGCCTGTGGCTGCGTACTCTAGGCTCCGACGTCTACTTCGATGTGCAGTACCGGTACATCACCCCCGAACTGGTCACCCTCGCACAGGAGTACGATATCCCCGTAGAAGCGTGGATTATCAATGATTTTCAAAAGATCGTTGAGCTTGCAGACCTCGGCGTGACCGGATTTACCACCGATTACTACCCCCTCGACGGTTGTATTTTCTAATATACGGAGGTTTTTTCATGTCAATGAACTTTGCCCACCGCGGCTTCTCGGCGGCATTCCCCGAGAACACCATGCTCGCCTATACGGAAGCTGTCAAGGCCGGCTGCCACGGCATAGAAATGGACGTGCGTCTCTCTCTGGACGGCGAGGTCGTCATCTCCCACGACGGTTCCATGGACCGCATGGCAGGACGCCCCGGACATGTGCGTGATTTTACGCTCGCGGAGCTGAAAGCCTTCGACTTCTCCGGCTCCCATCCCGAAGCGGGCTTTACTCCCATCGCCACCCTACGCGAATACTTTACGTTCATCCGTACCACCGATGTGGTTACGAACATCGAAATTAAAAGCGATGTCGCGAACTTCGGCGCGCTGGAGGATGCCTGTATTGCGATGATTCGGGAATTTCATCTTGAGGAACGGATCATTTTCTCTTCCTTTAACCACTATTCCATGGTCTACTGTAAGCGCGAAGCCCCCGAAATCCGCACCGGCCTGCTTTATGGCAAGGAATACAGCGCCGAATTCGCAAACCTCTCTCCAGCCGCCTACGCCCGTCTCTGCCTTGCTGACTACCTCCATCCTCATTACGACGGCATGTCCCCCTCCGACGTCCTCACCGCGCAGTGCGAGGGCATCGGCGTCAATGTCTGGACGGTCAACGACGAAGCATTGATGAAGGCATACATCGCTGTCGGTACCCACGGCATCATCACCAATCACCCGGACGTCTTACACTCACTGTTAAAATAGAGGAGGTACCCCCCTTATGAAGATCCTCGTTATCGGCGGCTCCGGCCATGTCGGCTCCCATCTCGTACCGATCCTGGTATCCCACGGTCACGACGTCGCCATCGGCTCACGCGGCCGCACCGCCGTTCAGGACGGTCTCGCCAAAGCCCGCCTCATCCCCTGCAACTCCGGCGATCTTGACAGCCTTCGCGCCGTCGCCGCCGCCGAAACCTTCGATGCCGTCGTCGACTTCCCCGGCACCGCCTGGAACGTGTGGCAGGCCTTCCGCGATACCGCCGAGCATATCGTGGCCTGTGGCTCGCTGTGGATGTTCGGGCTGCCCCATGTCGTCCCCACGCCCGAACGCACGCAGGAAACCTGCGTCTTCGAGGGCTATGAGAAGCGCTATCAGCAAATCATCGACATGCTCGCCGATTCCCGCCGTCACCGCGCGGCTTTCACCGCCGTCATGCCTCCGAATATCTGCGGCCCCGGTAAGATCCCGCTCGATACCCTCGGCGGGCGCGACATCGAGGTGCATCGCGCCAACATGCGCGGCGACGTCGTTTACCTCCCCGACGGC
The DNA here is from genome assembly GCA_034926225.1 of Clostridiaceae bacterium. Classification (GTDB taxonomy): domain Bacteria; phylum Bacillota; class Clostridia; order Oscillospirales; family QAMX01; genus JAAZKA01. The sequence goes on along the minus strand of JAYFRF010000004.1, from coordinate 199,980 downwards.
CCGGAAGCCTTAATCAGCCCCTGCGACGCCTATGACCTCGCGATGACCTTCGCCCTCGCGATCGAAAACCGTACCGCCGCCGCGGGGCAGATCTTCAACGGCGGCTCCGCCTACGCTCTCACCTCCTCCCAGTTCATCCGCGCGATGGGCCGTATCTACCATTCCGAGATACCGATCGAATATGTTCCGTGGGAGCGCTATAAGAGCGAAGTCAGCCCCGGTATCGGTTATTGGTGGCATTTTTACGCCCATATGTGCCCCGATATCTCCAAAGCCCGCGCCCTTTTGGGTTATAAGCCCCTCTATACCCCCGAAGAAACCCTTGAGCGCGCCGTCGACTGGATGCGTAAACGGCAAATGCTTTAATTCCGGAGGTTTTGTTCATGCAACTATCCACCACAATTTCCATCTACTATAAATACGCGGACGGCGCCGTCCGTCCCATCCCCGACGCCATCCGCGACGCCGTGAACGCCGGTTTTACCGTCCTCGACTTCCCCTTCCATGCCGTTCCCTTTCTTAGCGACGGTGAGGACTGGCACACCCCCGTTCTGGAAGCGCGCGCGGTCGCGGACAGTCTCGGTGCGCGTTTCCGCTATGCACATGTACCGTTTTCCTTCCCCGCGGCTGACGACACCGACGGCTGGGCGCATTTTTCCCGCAAGGTCTGCCGCGCCATCGAAGCAGCATCCGTCCTCGGCGTCGAATGGGCGGCCATCCATCCCCACGCGCCCGCCGCGCCTGATTACAGCTTCGACGCCGCACTCGCCCATAATATCGAGCATCTGACTCCCTTCGTACGGCACGCCCGCGAATACGGCGTTGGGTTGGCCGTCGAAAACATGTGCGACCGTGCAATGATTCACCTCCGCCGCTTCTGCGCGACCGTAGAGGAACTCATCACCCTTGTCGACGCACTCGGCGGCGGTGTGGGCGTGGTTTTAGACACCGGACATGCAAGCGAGTCGGGGCTTGACCACTACGCATCCATCCTAAAGCTCGGTAAAAAGCTGAATATGCTCCATATCAACGACAATTTCGGCCTCGACGACGACCATCTTGCGCCGTTCCTCGGCAAAATCCGCTGGCTGCGCGTGATGGACGCCCTGCGCGAGATCGGCTTTGAGGGAGATCTCAACTTCGAGGTCAATACCGGCCGCATCCCCTCCGACGCTACCACCGCCCATGACACCTATGTCGCCTATATCCGCGCCATCGGCGAGTATCTGGTCGGGAAATACAACCTATGACCCCTATCCTGAACGTGGGACTCGTCGCGCACGTCGACGCCGGGAAAACCACCCTCACCGAACGCCTGCTGTGCACCGCCGGCGCTCTGCGTGTCGCCGGAAACGTGGACGACGGTACTACCCAAACCGATTTTCTCTCCGTCGAGCGAGCGCGCGGAATCTCGGTACGTGCTTCCTCGGCATCCCTTGCCTGGCACAGTACCCATATCAACCTCGTCGATACCCCCGGCCATGTCGACTTCTCCGGCGAGGTGGAACGCGCCTTCTCCGCACTCGACGCGGCTGTATTAGTCGTATCTTCCGTCGAAGGCATTCAGGCACAGACCGAAACCCTGCTCGACGCACTGGAAGCGGAGAAGCTGCCCTTCCTCGTCTTCATCAACAAGCTCGACCGCGCCGGCAGCGACTACGCCGCCATCCTCTCCGCACTCTCCCAGCGTATCCCGCGCCGCATGATCCCCTATGGCAAGCCTTCCGGTGAAGGCTCCGACGACTGCATCGTGACACTCCCCACATCGACCGACTGGCGGGAAACCATGGCCACCGCGTCCGATGACGATACGCTTGTCATGCGTCTGCTCGATGGCGAAACCGTACCGGATACCGAGCTGAACGCCGCTATGCGCCGCACCTGCACAGACTGCCGTATTGTTCTTGTCCTCTGCGGCTCCTCCAAGTATGGTGTGGGCGTCGAGACCCTGCTTGACACGCTGGCTGCTTATTACACTCCCGATCCGCCCGACGCGAGCACGCCTCTCGCGGGCATCGTCTACAAAGTGGAGCATGACCCGTCTCTCGGCAAGCTCGCCCATACGCGGCTCTTTTCCGGCTCCCTTCGCAGCCGCGACACGGTCCGCGTCCCCCGCACCGGCGCATTGGAAAAGATCACACAGATACGCGCCGTCGCGGGTCGTAAGTCCCAGGATGTCCGTGAGGTTTTGGCCGGCGACATCGCCGCGATCTCCGGCCTGACCTCCGTCCGTGCGGGTGACATCATCGGTCAAGGAAAAATCCCCCGCGTACCTGTCTCCATGACGGCGCCATTGCTGACCGTAAAGGCCGTCCCGGAAGAGGATGCCGACATCATGGCACTGCTCGGCGCGCTGCGGGAGCTTGCCGAGGAAGACCCCCTTCTGGAACTCGTCTGGGTGCCCGAAAAGCGTGAAATTCACCTCCGCACCACCGGACACGTCCAGCTCGAGGTGCTATCCGTCTTTCTCCGCGAACGCTATCACCTCACCGCACACTTTGAGGAGCCCTCCATCCTCTATAAGGAAACCCCCATCCGTTCTGCTGTTGGCTTTGACTCCTACACGATGCCCAAACCCTGCTGGGCGGAGATTGAATTTCATATCGAACCCCTCCCGCGCGGCTCCGGCTTCCGCTATACCACCGACATCGACCCCCGAAAGATCGAATACCGCTATCAGGCGCACATCGAAACCGCTGTCCCCCGCGCACTCACGCAGGGGCTTTTTGGCTGGGAGGTCACCGATCTCGCCGTCACCCTCACCGGCGGCAGCTGGCACCACATCCACACCCATCCTTTAGACTTCTTCGTCGCCACACCGATGGCGCTGATGGACGGTCTTCGCAACGCCGGAACGAAGCTTTTAGAGCCTATCCTTGAGGTACGCTTCCGCGCACCGGAGGAATTCTTGGGCCGCACCGTCTCCCTGCTCGTTGCAAGGCGCGGCGAATTCGACTCCCCCTTCGTCCGCGGCGCCGACTTCACGCTCTCGGCCCGCGTCCCCGCCGAGGAAGCACTGGACTTCCCCGTCGAGTATGCCGCCCTCACCGGCGGACGCGGACGCGTCGGGACGCGGTTTCTTGAGTACGCCGACTGTCCTCCCGGCCACGGTCACGCGCGCGAGCGCTTCGGCGTCGATCCGCTTGACCGGCCGAAGTGGATTCTGCACGCGAGAGGCGCGTATGCGGCGAACATTGAATAGTCTCTCCCGAAACGAAAGGAGTGTTTTCCGATGCGTCTGCATACCGATTTTACCGGCGGCAATTTGCGCGTCGTTTCCGCTGACGGCGACAGTTACCGCGTCGAACCGGAACTACGCGATACGACGGGCGACTGGTTCTACTGGGCATTCTGTGTCGAAGGCACGGCAGGCCGTACGCTGACCTTCGATTTTTCGCCGCACGCTTGGGTCGGCCCCTTCGGCCCCGCCGTCAGCCGCGATTTGCGGCACTGGAACTGGCTCTACGCCGGTTCCCCCTCGCGATTTTCCTATACATTCACCGACGACGCGCCGGTCTACTTCGCACACGACCTTCTCTACCATCCCGACCGATTCGCGGATCTCGCAGCAGAGCTTTCCCTCCCCATCTCGAAGCTCTGCTCGAGCGAACGCAGACGGGATGTGCCCTGTGCGCGCTTTGGCTCCGGTGAGGCGTCGATTGTCCTGACCGCGCGGCATCATTGCTGCGAAGCAACGGGCAACTACGTTCTAGAAGGTATTCTGCGGGAGCTGGCCGCTTTTCCCATTCCCGGTTACGAGATTTTCGCCGTGCCGTTCGTCGATTATGACGGCGTGCTGGACGGCGATCAGGGGAAAAACCGTTTCCCGCACGACCACAACCGCGATTATCTGGACTCCCCCCTTTATGCCTCCGTCCGCGCCGTGCAGGAATACGAGCGCACGCATACCGTGCGCTTTCTCTATGATCTACACTCTCCCTGGCACTGCGGCGGCTCAAACGATCACGTCTTCATCGTGCGTTCCGGCGGCGAGCAGTACGCGCTGCAGGCGCGTTTCGGACAGCTGCTGGAGGAAGTTCTCCCGCAGGACGCGATGCACTACCGCAAGGCAAACGATCTCGAGCCGGAAACGGGCTGGAACCTTGCCGCTTCCATGAACGGCAGCTGCCGTTCCTACGCGTCAAGGCTGCCGGGCATAAAGCTTGCGCTGACGCTCGAAACGACGTACTTCGGCGAGCCGGATCACGTCGTGACGCAGCAAAATCTGGTATCCCTCGGCCGCGCGTTTGCTGAAGTGATGCGGCGAATGGCCGCGGAATAATATTATTATGCAATAACACCCTTTTTAGGGCGATCTAATCGCTCTAAAAAGGGTGTTTTCTTCTTTTACAGGATACTCTGGATGAAATCCCGTACCAACGTATTTTTCGGATTCTCGAAGATTTCCTTCGTCGTACCCGCCTCAACAATATGGGACTCGGCCATAAAAAGCACTTTATCCGCCGCCTCCCGGGCAAAACCCATTTCATGCGTGACGACTACCATCGTCATACGATCCTCGGACAGCTTACGCATGACGCTTAAGACCTCCGCCGTCAGCTGCGGGTCGAGCGACGACGTCGGCTCGTCAAACAGCAGCAGCTCCGGCTCCATCATCAGCGCCCGCGCAATCGCCACGCGCTGCTTCTGGCCGCCCGACAGCGAAGACGGGTACATGTTCTCCTTATCCGACAGGTTTACCTTCGCCAAAAGCTCGCGTGCTTTCGCAAGCGCTTTCTCTCGCGGCATCTTCTTGACGTGGATCGGCGCTGACGTCAGGTTATCGATCACCTTCATGTGCGGAAACAGGTTGAAGCTTTGGAACACCATACTCATCTTCTCGCACGCAGCTCTTGCCCGCACTTCCGTCACGTACTTCCCGTTCTCCAGCAGCGGCGATCCATCGATTGTGATCGTTCCCGCCTGTGCCTTTTCAAGATCAATCAAGCATCGCAGCATCGTGCTTTTCCCCGAGCCTGACGGCCCGATCACGGCCACCGTTTCGCCCGAAAGAACGTCGAAATCGATGCCGTCGAGCACCTGCAAGGATCCAAAGCTCTTTTTTAAGCCCCTGACACGGAGCATAACCTTATCGTTCATTGTTATCCTCCGTTCCTTATCGCGCCATGTCGATGTAGCTGGAACGCTTCTCGAGCCAGTCGAACAGCTTTGTCACGGCGAAATTCATCGCAAGATAGAACAGCGCCGCCACGATGTACGCCGACGCGTCGACCATGCGATTGACCGCCCCCTTTGCGAAGTACAGGATCTCGGTCACGCCGATCGCCGTCACGAGCGCGGTATCTTTGACTAGCGTGATGACCTCGTTCGACACGGACGGCAGCGTCACGCGCACAAGCTGCGGCAGTACGATGCGGAAAAAGGTCTGCGCCTTCGAAAATCCGAGCACCTTCGCTGCTTCATACTGCCCTTGCTCGATCGTCAGCATACCGCCACGGAAGATTTCGCAGAAATACGCCGCATAGTTCAGCGTAAACGCCACGATGGCCGCTGTCATTCTGTCCATCACGAGAAAATTCTTGAGCACCGGGATGAATGTCAGGCCGTAATAGAAAAAGTAGAGCTGTAACAGCAGCGGCGTCCCGCGCATAATCCAGACATAGCCCCCCGTGAGTCCACGCGCGAGTTTATTCCGGCTGACGCGCAAAAACATCAGCAGAAAGCCGATCGGTATCGACATGACGAGCGTTGCTAAAAAAAGTCCCAGCGTGTACTTTACACCGTCCGACAGCACACGGACCAATTCGACATACTTATCCACCCAGATGCCCCTTTTCTTAAAAAAACACGATAAACGAAAACGCGCGTCCGTAAGTCTTTTCTAAGGCTTGACGCGCGTTTTCGTCTGAATGCGTCTGCGATATTCGATTAGTTATTCGCCATGATATAGCGTCCGGCAACCTCGTCTACCACCAGCGCGTCGATACGTCCCGCCTTCAGGTCGAGGAACGCGGTCACATTATCCGCATACTCGGTGATCGTTTTGACGGAATCGTGGACGGTCGTGTTCTTTTCGAGCGCCTCCAGCGAAGAGGAACCCTTCTGTAAGCCGACAACCTTGCCCGTCAGATCGGCAAGTGTGGTACCCTTGAACGTATCACCGACGATCACAACCTGACGGTTCGCGATGTACGGCTTCGGGATGAACATGCTTCCGATACGCTCGTCCGTGATCGTCATGCCGTTCCAGATGCAGTCGATTTTGCCCGTGGACAGCTCAAGCTCCTTGGAGTCCCAGTCGATCGGCTGTAAAACCAGCTCAACACCCAGTCTTGCGCAGACTTCCGTCGCGAGGTCGATATCGAAGCCGACGATGTTGTTGTTTTCATCGCGGTAGCCCATCGGCGGGAAGCTGTCGTCTAAGCCTAAGATAAAAGTGCCCCGGTCGAGAATCTTCTGGAGGGAATCATCGCTATCGGCAATGGTGGTATCCTCGCAGTACTCGGAGGTTTTAAACAGCATATCCTCTCCGAACCACTTTTTGGAAATCTCCGCGGCCTTGCCGTCGGCGATCATGGCATCCAGCGCATCCTGCACCGCCATGCCCAGCGCGATATCTTCGTTGCGGAAACCAATGCCGTACTGCTCGGCGTCGAGTGCTTCGTCCATTACGCGGAAGGTCTTGTTTTCCTTCGTGCCCGAGCAACCCGCCAGCGTTAAAACGAGAAGCATCAGCGCCAGAGTGAGTGCCAGAATCTTTTTCATGCGTCTTTGCCCATCCTTTATGTAATATAACCTTTACTTTGGCAGTATAACATTTTATCATGCTAAAGTGCAAGCTCTGTAAAAATGCCGAAATTTCAAATATCTCTCTATTTATTCGTTATTCTCGTGTTTTCTCGGTTTTGCACAACATTTCGTCTTTATTCATTTCCTCTTTACATTTTCTGATTTATGCGGTATAATATTTTCACCACTCTAAAAAGGAGGATGCCCCGATGGATGTACGGAAAGATATCCCCGATGGCGAGCCGGAAATCGCTTACGAAAAGCTTTTTCGAAACGCCATGTTCGGGTTTTCTAAGGAGGATGTGCTGGCCTATCTGGAACGCATGGCACGTTCGCGCCGCAAGGAGAGCGAGCGTTACGCGTCGCATATCCGAAATCTCGAGGCATCCTGCGAATCTTTGAAGCAGGAGTTGAACGCGCTGCGCGCCGGGAATAGCGTCGAGCCGATATCGGCGCCGATGAGCGTGGACAGCGGCGTGTTGACCGCTGAAAATGAAGCGTTGAAATCCGAAAATGAAATGCTCAAGCTGCGATTGGAAGAGCTGGAAAACGCGGTTCAACATGATGCGGAAAAACCTATCGAACCCGAAAAGCCCGCCGCATCCTTCTTCGCGGAGCGTCCTCTAAAAATAATGAAGCTTGTCGAATACATCGATCCGAAGAACCCTCCAAAGGACGCCCCACAGGATCCGCCTGCCGAACCTGCCACGCCTGTCGAGCATGTTTTCGACGAAACACCCTCTACCCCGCCGGAACGCAACGCAGAAATTGTCGAGCTTACGCAGAAGCTGGACGAAGCCGCGCGGGAACGGCATGTTCTTGAGGAAAAGTTGCGTACCTATGAGCTTGAAAAAGCGCGGCTTGCCGAAATTGAGGAAACGGCCCATGCCCATGCCCGTGCCATCGAAGCGCAGGCGCAGGATAAATCCTCCGAAATGCGCGCACAGGTCGCCGCCGAGGTTGCGGCTCTGCGCGCGATGCTCAACGAGCTGTCCGCACGGATTGACGACACTTCAAAAATGATTTACGCGGAGCTGTCCTCAAGCGGTACCCGCTATTCCGCATTGCGACGCAGTACGGATGAGTTGCGCACCATGCTCGAAAGGTTCTAACGCCGCTATGAGTCATGACCAACAATTTTTTTGTCGAAGGGAGGCGCTATATGAAACGCGTCGGATTCATCCGCGAAAAGGATGACGTTAAATTCCTCATTTTATATTGCATGACCTTCCTCGACGAACCGGTTACGATGGCCAGTCTGGCCGACATGACGATGTGCGACAGCGCCTTTGGTTATTTCGAATTCGCCGACGCCGCCGCAGAGCTCGTCAAGTCCGGTCACATTAAGGAAGAACAAAGGGGCGACGAATTCTACTATCAGCTTACATATAAAGGCCGCGCCACCGCCGAGGTTTTTCAAAAGGAACTGCCCACTCCCGTCCGTGAGGCCGCGCGGCGTTCCGCCGCACGCGTTGTCCGCGCCATCCGCCGAGACGCCTCCATTCTGACGAGCGTCGTCACCCGCAAGGACGGCACCAAGGCCGCGCGCATGGCCTTTATGGACGACGATGTCCCGGTTTTCGGTTTTGAGGTGATGGTTCTCGACGAGGAGCAAGGAAAGCTCTTTACCCGCAACTTCCGCGACCATGCCGAGACGATCTACAAGGAAATCGTGGGCGTCCTCCTCGCCGATTACGACGAGCCGGACGAATTTGACCGTTCCATCGAAGCCCGCAAATCTGTCGGAACGGATGAAACGCATGCTGATTAAGGATATGTGAAAACTGTCCTTTTTATATAATTGTTTTTCATCGCTTCTTGGTATAAGTGCCATTGACTTGCCGCAGTTTTTCGGCTATACTATGTTTAATTGAAGATGGATCATTAAGACGTTGACGGGGAGGAGTACGGTTTCCCTCGGCATTCCAGAGAAGAACGCGTTAGCTGCGAGCGTTCGTGCCGGAAAGACCGGAAGGTAGCCCCTGAGTCGTAAACCGAAAGCGCTCCCATATCGAGCGTCGAGTAGACTTTACCGGCAAAAGTCCGCCGTTATCCGGGCTTGGAAGCATGTTTGTGCTTTCTTTAAGCGGGATGTATGTATATACGTCCAACGCAGGTGGTACCACGGAGGTTATATGCGCCTTCGCCCTGTTTTTAACAGGACGAAGGTGTTTTTATTATCCTTTTTGGGAGGTGATCCCTTTGTTTAAACGCCGCAAATCCGCGCCGCTGCCGTTTGACCGTACCGTACTTGAGCCTTGTATCCGCAAAAGCATCTGCACCGGGGAGCGCGCCGTCGGTTTCCGGCATCGCGAGTCCGGCAGATTTGAGGAATACGACCTTATCCGTACCGACGCCGATCTCGCCCGTTTCCTCGAGACATACGGGCTGACCGATGACGAGGTTAAAACGATTTATTGAATTTTCGCATTGTGATATAGGAGGACAACATGAAAAAAGAACTGCCAAAAACCTACGAGCCGCAGTCTACCGAGAAAAAGCTTTATCAATTCTGGGAAGAATCCGGCTTCTTCAACGCCGAAATCGATCCCGATAAGAAACCTTTTACCATCGTCATTCCCCCGCCCAACGTCACCGGTCAGCTTCATATGGGGCATGCTCTCGACGAAACCCTTCAAGACGTCCTGATCCGCCGCAAGCGTATGCAGGGGTATTCCGCACTCTGGCTGCCCGGCACCGACCACGCCGGCATCGCGACGCAGATCAAGGTCGAAGCCGAGCTGCGTAAGGACGGAAAAACCCGCTTTGATCTCGGTCGTGAAGCCTTCCTCGACCGCGTCTGGGAGTGGAAGCGTCTCTACGGCGGCCGCATCATCGAACAGCTCAAGTCTCTGGGCTCCTCCTGCGACTGGAGACGCGAGCGCTTTACCATGGACGAAGGCTGTTCTAAAGCCGTCCGCGAGGTCTTTGTCGAGCTTTATGATAAAGGCCTGATCTACCGCGGCAACCGCATCATCAACTGGTGCCCCCGCTGCACCACCGCGCTCTCCGACGCCGAGGTCGAATACGAAGAACAGCCCGGGCATTTCTGGCATATCCGCTACCCCGTGAAGGATTCCGATGAGTACGTCACCATCGCGACCACCCGTCCCGAAACCATGCTCGGCGACACGGCTGTCGCCGTCAACCCCGAGGATGAGCGCTACACCCACCTCGTCGGCCGTACCCTCATCCTGCCGCTTGTCGGCCGTGAGATTCCCGTCATCGCCGATGAGTACGTTGACAAAGAGTTCGGCACCGGCTGCGTGAAGATCACCCCCTGCCATGACTCCAACGACTTCGAGGTTGGCAAACGGCACAGTCTCCCCGAAATCCTCATTCTCGACGGCGACGCGAAGATCATCAATGGCGGTAAATATAACGGCATGGATCGCTATGAAGCTCGGAAAGCGATCGTTGCCGATCTCGAGGCGGGCGGCTACCTCGTCCGGATCGAACCGCATGTCCACAACGTCGGCACCTGCTACCGCTGCCATACCACCGTCGAGCCGATTGCCTCTAAACAGTGGTTCGTCCGGATGCAGCCCCTCTGCGGCCCCGCCATCGACGCCGTGAAAACGGGTGACATCGAGTTCGTTCCCGACCGCTTTGCCAAAAACTATATCCACTGGATGGAGAATCTGCGCGACTGGTGCATCTCCCGTCAGCTCTGGTGGGGTCACCGCATCCCTGCGTTCTACTGCGCCGACTGCGGCGAGATGACCGTCTCCCGCGAGGACATCACCGCCTGCCCCAAGTGCGGCTCTTCGCATATCGAGCAGGATCCCGACGTCCTCGACACCTGGTTCTCGTCCGCGCTGTGGCCGTTTTCCACCCTCGGCTGGCCGGATAAAACCCCCGAGCTTGCCTACTTCTACCCCACCTCCGTCCTTGTCACCGGCTACGACATCATCCCCTTCTGGGTTTCCCGCATGATCTTCTCCGGCCTCGAGCAGATGCATGAAAAGCCCTTTGACAAGGTCTTAATCCACGGTCTCGTCCGCGACGCCGAGGGGCGTAAAATGTCCAAATCCCTCGGCAACGGCATCGACCCGCTGGAGGTCGTCGACCAGTACGGCGCGGACGCCCTGCGCTTCACCCTCGTCACCGGCAACTCCCCCGGCAACGACATGCGCTTTATCTATGACCGCGTGGAGTCTAACCGCAACTTCGCAAACAAAATCTGGAACGCCGCCCGCTTCGTGCTGATGAATCTCACCATCGACGATGATACGCTCCCCGAGACCCTTGAGCTGGAGGATCGCTGGATTCTGTCGAAGTTCAACCGTACCGCAAAGAACGTTTCGGATAACTTCGACCGCTTTGAGCTTGGCGTCGCGGCGCAGAACCTCTACGACTTCATCTGGGACGATTTCTGCGATTGGTATATCGAGCTTGTCAAGACCCGTCTGCGTGACGGCGGCGCCTCCTCCGAATCCGCGCAGCGCGTCCTGGTCTTCGTCCTTTCCCGTACCCTCAAACTGTTGCATCCGTTCATGCCCTTCATCACCGACGAGATCTGGCAGGCGCTGCCGCATGCTGAGGATGCCGCGTCGATCATGGTCTCCGCATGGCCGGAATACGACCCCGCGCTCGATTTCACCGATGATGAGCGCGATATGGAAAAGCTGATGTCCGCCATCCGTGCAGTCCGCAATCGCCGCGCCGAGATGAACATCACGCCGTCGAAGCTCGCCCATCTCACCATCCAGAGCCATGAACCGGATCTCTACCGCAAAGGTGAAGCGTATATCCGCCGTCTCGCCTACGCCTCCGGCCTCGTCGCCACAGAGGAAGCGCCCGCCGATACTTCGGGGCTCGTCGTCATCGTCACCGACGCCGCAACGCTTTATCTGCCGCTTGCGGAGCTTGTCGATTTCTCCGCCGAGCGTTCACGCCTGCAAAAAGAGCTGAAAAAAGCCGAAGGACAGCTGGCCGCCGTCGAAGCGAAGCTGAATAATCCCGGTTTTACCGCCAAAGCGCCCGAAAACGTCATCGCGCTCGAGCGTGACCGGGCTGAAAAGAACCGTGCACTGGTCAAAAAGCTCCGCGAAAGCCTCGCGCTGCTTTAAAAAGGATGACTGACTATGACTTACGATGAAACATTGAGTTATATCCACTCTACGCTGAAATTCGGCTCAAAACCGGGACTGTCCCGTATTCGCGCGCTGATGGAGGCCTGCGGCAACCCCCAGAAGAAGACCCGCTTCGTCCACATCACCGGTACCAACGGTAAAGGCAGCACCACCATGATGCTGACGAACATCCTCCGCTGTGCCGGCTACCGCGTCGGCTCCTTCATCTCCCCTTATGTCGACAATTTCCGCGAACGGATGCAGATCGACGGCGAAATGATCCCCCCCGCCGCACTGACAGCCGAACTGGAAAATCTTCTGCCGAAGATCGAAGCCATAAAGGAGCAGGGACACACCCAGCCGACCGAGTTTGAGATCGTCACCGCACTCGCCTTCAACTGGTTTGCCGATGAGCATTGCGATATCGTCATGCTCGAGGTCGGTATGGGCGGCAGGCTCGACTGCACCAACGTGATTGACGCCCCCGAAGTCGCCGTCCTGACTCCGGTCTCCCTCGATCACACCAGAATCCTCGGCTCGACCGTCGCCGAAATCGCGCGTGACAAGTGCGGCATCATCAAGCCCGGCTGCGACGCCGTAACCTGCTACGATCAAAGCCCCGACGCGCTGGCCGTCATCCGCGCCGACTGCGCCGAGAAGGGTGTGGCGCTCCACATCCCCGACACCGCGAAGCTCGATTTACTCCGGTCCGACATCACCGGCTCTCTCGTAGATTACGGCGGCATGGATCTCCGCATCAACATGGCGGGTGTGCATCAAATCCAGAACGCGCTCACCGCCGTCACCGCCGCCGGGGTTCTCCACACCCGCGGCTGGGCTGTCAGCGACGCACATATCCGCGAGGGTATCGCCGATACCCGCTTTGCCGGACGCCTTGAGATCATCCGCCGCAATCCGATCGCTTTGCTCGATGGCGGTCACAATCCCAGCGGCGCCGACGCCATAGCCCGCGCCTTAGACGATTACCTCTCCGGCCGCCGCGTCATCACCGTCATGGGTATGTGCGCTGACAAGGAGACCGCCTACTGCATCCCAAAAATCGCACAGCGCAGCTCGATCTTCCTCGCGACACAGTGCGACATTCCCCGCGCGCTCCCCGCCTACGACGTCGCGCGTTTAGCCGTCGGACACTGCAAGGAAGTCCACTGGAACGAGCGCGTCTCCACCGCCTGCCGCATCGCGCTCTCCCTTGCGGAGCCGGACGACGTCATTCTCGTCTGCGGCACCCTCTACATCCTGCACGAAGCGCGGGAAGCGCTGTCCCTTTGATTCGTTCAGAAGATTATATAATAAAAGCCACCCTGTGTTGCTTTGTCGCAGCGCAGGGCGGCTTTTTATTATTATTTGGAATGTCAGCTGTTACCGGTGTACTTACGGTTATCTGGTAGCGCCGTAGCCACTCCAATGATTCAAACAGCGCTTATTGCAAAACAGGGTGCTAAAGAAAATCAAGAGCAGCGTTGGAAGGGCTATAGGCAGCTTTAAAGCTTCCGACAGGAATCCCGCCGTAATTAAGACCACACCGAGAAGCGTCAAGTTTATCCGTTGATGAACGAGATATTGTTTTGTTTTATGCCGTCGCTCCAAGATAGAAAGCAGACGCGTTGAAACAAATATAGGAAGACGGATATAAGACGTAAGAACCCATAGAATCAAACACGATCCAAAAACAATTAAATAAATATCTACTGCCTTCATGGATGATCCTTCCTGTTACGTATATCCCGAAGCGCCTATCCTTTCTGCATAAAACAACCGGTATTCGATTCCGATATTACCAAAGCACCGACGGAGAAGCCTTGCCCTTGCATTCCATCGGAATTCCCAGCTCATAGCCGACCGAGTCCGCGATCTCGCGGATCGTGACTTCACGGCCGTTCTGTTCACGGGACAACAGCGCCGCGTCGATCGTCGCGACAAACTCAAACAGGCGGTCATAATGCAGCGGCGGAATGCCGTCCTGTAGCATCTTCGCAAACTCGTTCGATATATCGACGATGCCGGAACGCAGCGTCGGCTCCGTGACATATTCCGTACTCAATCCGTTCGAGCCGAATACGTCGAGACGGAACGAATAGTGGTTATAGTCGTTGCAGTTGATGATGCCGACCGTCCCGTCCTTGAAGAGGACGCGATATGCCTCGCCGTCGCCCTTCTTGCGCTCCGGATCCTTGCCCGATTCATTCCCGATGTACTGCATCGATACAACTTCATACTCGCCCTTGAGCATCCACACCGCGCCGAGCAGGTTCGAAATCGTATGCACCGACGCGTTGCGCTGCTCCATGCGCGAGGAGAACGTCGAGACGACCATGCGCGGGTCGCCGAGATTCTTCTTTACAAGATCGCGGTTCGCGCCGACATACAGCAGAATCGACGTCGAGAAAATCGGCGTATGATACTCCCGCGCCGCATCGATGATCTTTTTCGCATTCGCGGCGCAGTCCGCAAACGGTTTATCGATGAACAGCGGAATTCCCGCCTTGAGAAACGGCAGCGCCAGCTCGTAATGGTCGTCGGCATACCAGGAGCAGTTGCCGATGAACGCCGCGTCAAGCTTCTCCGGATCCGCCATTTCCTCTAGGCTCGTGAAAACCGGGCAATGGAACGCTTTTCCGAACTGCTCCGGCGTCAGCTTGATGCCGAGCTTTGCCTCCCCCTCGCCATACCGCTTGCGTTCATTCGGCGGGTTGTAGCAGCCCGCGACGGTCGTCGACACAACCGGGATGGTCGGCTGGGATTCGTACTCGAGGATGTAGAGCTGTCCGCCGGCAAGCCGGAACTGGTAGCGGTCCGATTCGCCGAAGCAGTACGCGTAGATTAGGCTGTGGTAGTCTGTGCGGATAAATCCAATACGTTTTTGGTCCGACATAAGCCTTTTCTCCTCAATATTTATATATTCTGGTGGCTTTTCACCATTTTATATCTGTGTTTTCAAAAAATCGAGCGCCGTCTTGATATCCTTCGCCGGATCGTCTCCCGCTTCGCGCTCAATCGCGAGGAAGCCGTCATATCCCTCCGCGCGCAAAGCACGAATCCACGCCGGGAAGTCCACCTCGCCGCAGCCGAGTGGTACCTCGATCCACGGCCTGCCCTCCGGCACGTCCGGCCACGGCTTGTGCACCGCGCGCATCAGGCAGATGCCGTCTTTGGCGTGGGTGTGCCGTATATACTTTCCCAGTGTATGCGTCGCCGCTACAGGATCGTCGTCAGAGCACATGACTAGGTTTGCCGGGTCCAGGTTAACCCCGATCGACGGCACGGCCACGTCCTCGAGGAAGCTTTTCAGGACGACCGCCTTCTCAGGCCCCGTCTCGATCGCGTACGCAACCCCCAGTTCCGCACAGTACCCGCCAACCTCGCGGAGCGCCGTAACCAGCTGGGCGTACACAGGCTCAACCTTATCCGCCGGCACCTTGCCGATGTGCGAGGTCACCGTATGCACGTCCATCCGCGCGGCAAGCTTAAGCATGTTCCTTGTCCGCAGCAGCCTGTCTGATAACAACGATTCCTCGCACGCAAAGCCGCCGATATCCACGCACACCGCGCTGACCGTCAGTCCTACATTATCGACAAAGGTACGGATACCGCGCGCGATGCAGGGAAGCGGCTCATGCGTAAAGTCCAGCCCCGTCTCCCCCGCGTACATCTGAATACCCGCCGCGCCGATCTCCCGCGCTTTGCGTACCCCATCCTCAAAACCGAGACGGAATCCGCTGCTCATGACGCTGATTTTCATAGGAATCCTCCTTGCTTATCTTTGCAAAATGCAAAAAAACGCCGTAAGCCCGACACTGTATTATTCGTATCGCGCTTTCCGGCGTATTTTTTTACTTACTGACCGTCATCGAAAACGGCATGTTCGCCGTCGTATACCCGGAATCGTTCCCGGCATACGCATATCCGATAAACGAACCCGTCGCCGTCGCACGCATCAGGAACGTAAACACCCGTACAGTGCTCGAACCGGAAGTGCTCGTCGTATAGCTTGTCTGCTCCGCGAGGATCGTACCGGTCGCATCCGCGAGACAGGCGCGTGTCGCCTTTGTATTCGTCGTCACCGTCACCGTAAACGTACCACCTAAAGGTACCGAGGATGTACTCGTCGTGACCTTGGTAACCGCCGGTACGTCGGGTCGCGTACTGACTTCCAGCGTGACTGCCACCGGCTTCATCTGCGGATAATAGCCGAAGGCGTCGCCCGCGACCAGCGTAAAGGTCTGCTTGCCCGTCGCTGTGGGGATATAACGGACGGTAAACACATGGCTGGAGCCGACAACCTGATAAATGCCGGTATCGACGGCAACCTCTACGCCTTTTGAGTCGAGTAAATGGATCTTAGTCGCGGCGGAATTCGCGGTTACCGTCAGGATGACCGCGTCACCCGCCGTCAGCTTCAACGACGACGCCGACACCGCCGCTACCTGCGGTGCTTCGGTCACCGGCGCTACGATAGCCGTCGCCTGCGCTACGTTGACGGTAAAGGAATAGGGATTCGTCTTCGCGCCGTTTTCTGTCGACGCGTAGGCTGTAAAGACCTGCTGTCCCGCGTACATCGGCGTGACCGAAATCGTCCAAATGCCGTACCCCTTCGAGCCGCCGACACCGACGATGTTGCCCTTCTCATCCATGATCCGGACCGAGCCGACGACCATCGTCGTATACAGCGTCACCGTTGTCGCGCGTCCCGCCGTGTAGTTTGCGTTCAGCACGGAAAGCACCATCGGCTCGTCCTCCGCCGGCACCGGTTCCTGCGGCTCGGCTTCCTGCCGCGCCAGTCTCGCCAGCACCGCCGCGACCTCTGCGCGTGTCAGCTCACCCTTCGGACGGAACGTGCCGTCGGCATACCCGCCGAAAATGCCCGCCGTCGTCACACGCTTCACCGCGTCCATCGCGTAAACGGAAATCTGCCCACGATCGCTGTAGATAAACGCGCCGGACGCATCAAGCTTCAGCACACGGTCAAGGATATACGCCGCCTGCTCCCGCGTGATCGCGTCGTCGCTGCGGAAAAGCTTGCCTGTGAGCATCGCATCCGGAATCAGACCCGCCTGCGCCGCCTGCGTAAACGTGTCATAATACCAGTCTGTCCGCGATACGTCGATCGGCCACACCACATCATACGAGCCTGTCGGCTGGTAGCGGCGTACGATCAGCGCGACGAATTCCGCACGGGTGATCGTCTGATCGGGACGGAACGTACCGTCGGCGTAGCCTCGAATCACCCCGGCATTCGCCATTTCGACGATCTCATCGTATGCCCAGTGGTTCCAGATGTCGTTAAAATTGACCGCTGACGCCATGCCGGTCAGCATGGACATCACCAACATCAGTGTAAGTACAACAGAAACCAGTTTTTTCATAGCAAATACCTCCCTTTTTTATGAAACGCGGGCGGGGACGTTTTCAATCCATTAGACGCCGCCCTCCCGCGTAATGTTTCCTTATATTAGGGGATGGAGGATTCAATTCGATCTCTGCGAAATGCCGCGGATGGAGGCAAGCGTCCAGTCGTAGTCCGTGCCCATGATCACCGTACCGCAGTACGGGCACTTGTAGCTCGCATTCGCGTCAAGCGGCGCGCCGCAGTTCGGGCAGGCTCTCGCTCCCTCTTCCTTCTTCGTAACGGTTCCGGCGGTACGTACCATCGTCCACTCGTACGTCATGAAGAGTTCTTTATCCTTACTGCCGCGTACCACGCTGCCCGTCGCGTCATCCGTCGTGTAGTCGCAGATGCGTGTCGACAGCCAGACCTTGATCTGGTCGAGGTTATCCTTCTGCTGATATCCTGTGACAGACGCGCCGAGGACGGCAATGCGTTCGACGTGGTTCGTCTGATTTGCACGAATCATCTCGTCAAGCTGCCGGTTCAGCTGGTTATAGAACGCGTCGGTCAACGAAGGCCGCATTTGCTCCCATTCCTTCGTCGTCCAGGCGTTTTGCATCTGCACATAGAGATTGCGTACCTTCTCGAGGAATTTCTCAAGATCAAAATCGGGATCGCGCGCGGTCAGAGCTGTCAGATCGACCGTCGAAGGACGCGTTTCGACCTGTACAGGCGCCCTGCCGCCGGTCTTCGACTTCCTTATAGAGCTCCATATAACAATTACAATGATTACCCCTATGATGCCCACCCATAGATCTCCGCCTTCGCCGTCGGAATAGGATCCGCCGGAACCTACCCAGGTACTGTCGTCATCATCGTCGTCGTCCCAGTCGTAATCGGAATCCCAGCTCGAGTCTCCCCAGTCCGAGTCTCCCGCAAAATTACCGACATCGGCATGAGTCAATGGCAGCATCATGCACAACAGCAGCGCCAAAAGTATCGCGCAGACGGAAAGTCTTCGCATGAAGTATGTACCTCGCTTCCCATATTATGAATTTGTATATTTCTACACCATGCCATATTGTACCGCATTTTTCTCTAAAAGGGAAGAGGGTTTTTGAAAATTTATTTGCTTTTTCACCTTGTTCGGTTTATAATAGATATAATATTTCACCTCGGAGGCGTTTGCTATGAATATTACCCCCCAAGAACGCATGAAGCTCAAAGGCGAGGGTTGCATCTCCCAGAACGACGGAGAGCATTTCGCCATCCGTTTTCCCGTCGTTGCGGGCAATCTGACGTCCGAGCAGGCTCGTGTCGCCGCCGATGTCGCCGACAGATACGGCCGCCATTATTACTCTCTTACCGTACGTATGGCACTCGAAATTCCATATATCGCCTACGAGGACATCGCGGCGGTTCGCACACGTATGGCGGAGGTGGGCTTGTATTCCGGCGGTACCGGTAAGCGTGTCCGTCCCGTCGTTGCCTGCAAGGGTACCGTCTGCGTCCACGGCCTGTGCGACACGCAGGGGCTGGCGTCGGCGCTGCATGAGCAGTTTTATCCCCGCGAAATGCCCGGCAAGACGAAGATCGGCATTTCCGGCTGCCCGAACAACTGCGCGAAGGCGCAGCTCAACGATATCGGTATCATCGGCGCCATGCATCCGGCGTTCGAGCTTGCAAACTGCATCGGCTGCGGCGCCTGCGCGAAGGTCTGTCCCACGGCGGCACTTACCTGTGACGGCGGTAAGCTTCTGTTCGATCCCGCTAAGTGTATCGACTGCGGCAAGTGTGTCCGCACCTGCAGAAAGGAAGCCGTCTTCCCCCTGTATCGCGGCGTACGTCTCTACGTCGGCGGCCGCTTCGGCCGCGCATGGCATGTCGGCGAACCTCTCGAGCCGGTTTTCGCCGTCGAGGAGGTTCCCTCCGCCATCGAAACGCTGCTTTCATGGTACAAGGAACACGCAAACCCCGGCGAACGCATCGAAGCCGTCCTCGCCCGTGAGGGTATCGCGGCAGCAAACGCGCTGTTTTCCGCTGCGAAATGAAATGAATCCCGGTTTCGGCTTTCGCATCGAATTCGAAAACCATTGCTGTATCCTGCAGCCTTTTCACGCTTTTTCTCTTGACTTTTCATACTCCGCCCGATATAATATTTCGGATAAGGAGTGTGCACAGACGAAAATGGCTAATATCATCGACTTTTTCCGCCGCGACAAGGCGGCGGATGACGTTTCCAACCGCATCCAATGGGTTTTCGCCGGCCTCGGCAACCCCGGCCCCCGCTATGAAGGCACCCGTCACAATGTCGGCTACCGCGCCGTAGACCGCTTAGCCGGGTTGTCCGGCGTCTCCGTCGACCGTTCCCGCTTCCGCGGCCTTTGCGCCGAAACCAGTGTCGCAAACCGCCGTGTGCTGCTTTTAAAGCCGCAGACCTTTATGAACCTCTCCGGCGAAAGCATCGGCGAGGCTCTTGCCTGGTATAAACTCCCCGCCTCCCGCCTCATCGTCTTCCACGACGACGTCTCCATCCCCGTCGGACGGCTGCGGGTACGCGGCAAAGGCTCCGCAGGCGGGCATAACGGCCTAAAGGATATTATCCGCATCCTTGGCTCCGACGAGTTCGCACGCGTCAAAATCGGCGTCGGCTCCCCCGAAAATCCGGGCTACGACCTTGCCGACTGGGTGCTGTCTAAGATTTCCTCCTCCGACCTCGACGACGCGCTCATCCGTGCCAACGAGGCCGCCGAGCTGATCGTTTCGGAAGGTGTAGCCGCCGCGATGAACCGCTTTAACGGCTCAATCGCCGAAAACGGCTGATTATTGTGTGTTCCATGATCATAAACAAAGGGTGTATCACGTTCGATGATACACCCTTTTGCTTTTTTTATTATTTATCTTCGCCATCCGCGGGTTTTTCCGCTTTCTCGTCAGGCTTTTGCGCATCTTGCGCAGGCTTTTGCGCATCCTGCGCAGGCTTTTGCGCATCCTGCGCAAGTTTTTCCTCTGTCTTCTCCGTATCCTTCTCCTGATTGAAGGCGATACCGCTGATGACCACGGCTTCCGGCGCTTCTTCCTCCGCCTCAGCCTCCTGTGCGGCTTCCTCTTCGTCTATTTTTTTGCGCGCATGTTTCGGCATATACGGATTCGCAAGGATCTCCGCGTCATATTCGACAAACAGGAAGAGATAAATCAGAATGCCGACCGCTACGATCGCACTGAAGAAGCCGACAAACTGCGATATGCGCAGGGAGCTGTTGAAAAAATAGAGACTGTCGGAGCGCATCCCCTCGATGATGCCGCGGCCGATGCCGTACCACGCCGTGTACAGCAGGAAGATTTCGCCCGAACGCTTACGGTGCGTAAAGAGGAAGTGCAGAATGAGGAGCCCGGCCGCGTTCCACAACGATTCATACAGGAAAGTCGGCTGCACATAAGTCAGCGTACCGTTGACGTAGATGCCCATACGCAGGAAGGAATCGGTGACCTGACCATAGGCCTCCTGATTAACAAAGTTGCCCCACCGGCCGATCGCTTGACCGATCAACAGTCCCATCGCCGCGACATCCAGCACCGCGCCGATACGGATGCGGCGTACCTTGCAGAAGATGACTGCCGTGATGACGCCTGCGATGATCGCGCCGTAGATCGCAATACCGCCGTCCCAGATGCGGAACATCGCCATTGTGTCGTAGTAATATAGCTCGTTGTACTTCCATACCACATAGTAAGCGCGCGCGCCGATAATCGCAAACGGCACCGCAAACAGCAGTAAATCGATGAAGTCGTCCGTCTTCAACCCGACATTTTTACACCGCTTCAGGCAGTACAGCACGCCAAGCAAAAATCCAACCGCAATGATAATCCCGTACCAGTATACATGCAGCCCGCCGATCGAAAACGCGACACGATCGATGTAAAAGCTCAAGCCCAGTCCGGGGAACGTGATGGTATTTTGCATTTTCCGATTCCCTCCACTTGTTTCTTCTTAAATAGCACCCTTATTTTATCACGCTATCTGCCCTGCGTCAATGCGGCAAATGTGAATTTTCCCATTCTCTCTCAATTTTATCCCATTTCCTGAGGGTGAAAAAGCCACAGCTCCGTGATATTCTACCCACAGACGCTGCGGCAATTCCTTACACTAATTTTTTAACGTCGTTCGGCTGGCCCATGATCAGCAGCGTCTCATCTTTTGAAAAGACGTGATCCGCATTGGGGTTCGGAGACATGACTCCGTTCTTCTTCGTCGCGAGAATGCTGATGCCGTATTTCACACGTACCTTTAACTCGCCGATGCTCTTGCCGATCCACTTTGCCGGTACCTGGATCTCGTAGATGGCGTACGAGTCGGTCAGCTGGATGTAGTCGAAGATGGTGTCCGAACCGTACTTCATCGCAAGCCGCATCGCCATGTCGCGCTCCGTACAAACAACCTTATCCGCGCCGTTGCGCAGCAGGAATTTTTCATGCACATCGGTTTTCGCACGCGCCAGCACAAACGGCGCACCGTAATCCTTTAGGAGCGCAGTCGTTTGCAGAGAGCTTTCAAAGTTGTCGCCGATCGCCACGACGCACATATCGAAGTTGCGTACCCCCAGGGATGCGATCAGCTGCTCATTCGTCGCGTCACCGATCTGCGCATTCGTCAAATACGGCATCGCGGCATTGATGAGCTCCTCATCCTCGTCGATGGCCATGACTTCATTGCCCTGCTCGTAAAGCTTTTTCGCAAACTGCTGACCGAAACGGCCGAGGCCGATAATTAATACAGATTTCATGGGTGTTATCCAATGCTCCTTTGTCGATGTATTATCCAATAGCTACCGGCGCTTCCGGCAGCTTAGACAATGGTACTTCGTAGGACTCGGAAAATGCGTACAATATAGTCAGGCTGCCGACTCTGCCGAAGAACATCAATAGTATCAGCAGAATCTGCGAAGCCCCGCCAAGCGATGATGTAATGCCAAGCGACAGCCCTACCGTGCCGATCGCCGAGGCGACCTCGTAAAACGCTTCCTGCATCGGTATGTTGTCAAATGCGCACAGCCCCATCGCGGCAAGCAGCACGATCGCAATGAACATCGTCATAACGCATACCGCATTACGGATCGTCGCATCCGAGACGCGCCGTCCGAAAACCTCGACCGACTGCCGCCGATGCATGACCGAGGTGACGCACAGCAGCATCAATGCCACCGTCGTCGTCTTCATGCCGCCGGCTGTAGAACCGGGGCTGCCGCCGATCAGCATGAGTACCGTCATCAGTATCTTGCTCTCATCCGTCATCGCGGCTAAATCCACGGTGTTAAACCCGGCTGTACGCGTCGTGATCGACTGAAAAAAAGAAGCCATCAACTTACCACCGAAATGCAGCCCTTCATACGCGCTTCCGTGATACTCGAAGAAAAACAGCAGCAGTGCGGGAATCACGATTAGCGCGCCGCTCGTACACAATACGAGCTTTGTATGCAGTTTATACCTCTTATAATGCCATTTATGCTCCCGCACATCGGACCATACGAAAAATCCCAGACCCCCGACAACTATCAGCGCCATTACGACGAAATTGACCACCGGATCTGTCTTCCAAAAAGTCAGCGACGACATCGACGCATATTCACCCATCAGGTCAAACCCCGCGTTACAGAACGCCGATATCGCGTGGAAGATGCTGTACCAGATGCCCTTCGCCCAGCCGAACGCCGGAATAAACTGTGTCGCGAGCAGCACCGCCGCGCCACCTTCAAGCGCCAGTGAGGTATAGATGATGAACCGTGTCATACGGATGATACCGCCGATCTGCGGCGCGTTGACGGATTCCTGCATCATCATGCGTTCCCGCAGACCGATACGCCGTTTAGTAAACGTCGCGGCCAGCAGCGCGAAGCTCAAAAATCCCAGTCCGCCGATTTCGATAAGCAACAGAATCACCGTCTGCCCGAAGGCTGACCAGTACCGGTACGTATCATGTACGATCAGTCCCGTCACGCAGGTCGCGGACGTCGCTGTGAACAGCGCTTCCAGGATCGAAGGAGATATGCCGCTGCGCGCCGCATACGGTGTCATCAGCAGGATCGTCCCGATCAGAATGATCAGTGAATAACCGGAAATGATTATGCGTAGCGGGCTTAAATGATGCGATGGTGTATTTGGTTTTTCCATAGAAAAGGAGTTCGCCTCTTTCAAATCATTATCTAAAAAAGCCGTAGAGATCGCCCAGTGGCGATCCGGTACGGATCAGGAAGTATCCGACGGTAAAATATGCTGCGATGGCTAAGATCAGCTCTGTCAGCAGCAGCAAGAGATACGCACGCCCCAGGTTCCGTCGGTTTTCGCTCCCGGTTCCGCCTGCCGTCCAAACAATGCCGGCAACCAGGCCCACAATCGGAACCGCAAGCAGAACGATCGACCAGAAATAGTCCGCGGTTGTCATCACACACTCGGATTCCCGGCGTATTGGTGTGGTTTCAGCGACTTCTTCACGATCCGTTTCCATCTCCCGCTTTTCCGCTAGCTTCGGCGCTACAATGGCCGTCAGCATAGGCGGAGGCAATTTCAACGGATCATCCGGATGCGTAGATATCGGTTTATCCCTCGATGTCGCACCGCAGTACGGGCAGAACACTGCCTGTTCATCCTTTAATCTCGCGCCGCATTCTTTACAGTAAGGCAAATTGCAAAACCTCGTTTATGATTGTATTAAGTCTGCTTATTATAACACAGAACTTTTTGTTTGAAAAGCCCCTTTTCGACTTTTTCCTGTGAAGTTATGCAGGGGATACAACGATGTATGACATTTCCCATGTATCCTCTCTACGGAGCTTCCCAAAACAGGTCCTTTCTTCCTTTCCTCTTTCTATAACTTACAACTTGCGTTTTAGTCTTTTTTATGAAAAGGTTGACCCGCGCGGTTTTTGGCCGTATAATGGGCATATATTGTATGTTTTCTAATCACATTTCAGGAGGCCGCCTATGTTTTACCGCGATTGCTTCTATACCTTCGACGGCGCCACCCTCACCCTCGGCAACCGCCGCATCTGCCGCACCCTCCGCATCGACGGGCGCGCGCTTGTCTCCGTGGCCATCACCTCCGGAACCGCTGTCTGGACAAACCCTGACGCGCTTCCCCGTCTCGCGCTCGCAGAACGGTTTCTTTCCGCGGTATCCGCAGATACCGCAGATACCGCACCTGCCGTGACTGCCGATATCGACTGCCGCAATGGACTGTCCGCTTATGCGCTCGCCGTCCGCGTCGTGTGGGACGACGGGGCTTCTCGCGTCGCGTACACCTTTCGCATTTATCCGGAACTGCCCTTTGTCGTAACCGAATGCTCACTCGACGTTGGTAACGGCGCTCCTGTCAATGTGCCGGATGTGGTGGACGGCGTCGGTTTGCCGCAAGGCCATTATACATTGGAGGCAACCCGTCTCGTCGATCAGTCCGACCGCCACGATACCTATCTCCTCTCCTCCCGCCAGACCCTGTATCGTTCGGAAGACCTGTGTGTCGAAGGAAATCTTTTTTCCATCCACGATCCACTTTCCGGTGACGGGCTTCTGCTCGTTCGTGACGCGCCGACGACGCTTTCCTCTCCCGAACGTACCGGGCAAGGTCTGTCCGTCCCGCACGCAGCCGCCGCCGTTCTCACAGGAACGGGTGTCATGGCGCTGACCGAAGGGCACGCCCGCATCTTCGGCGCGACCATCGGCGCCGCTTCCACGTTCGAGCTGCCCTCGCTCTACCGCGCGCTCTACCGTGCCGAGTACGCGGGCGAGCCGCGCGGGCTGTATTCCCTCGCCAATAACTGGGGCGACCGCCATATGGACGGTGTCATCTGCGAGGATTTCATGCTCCGCGAGATCGACGCGGCTGCGAGCACGGGCGTGGACGTCGTCCAGCTCGACGACGGCTGGCAGAAAGGAACGACGACCGGCTCCCTGCGCAACGCAAACGGCGTCTGGGAGGGCTACTACGCCTATATGTCCGACTACTGGACGCCCGACCGGGATAAATTCCCCAAAGGACTCGGCCGCATCGCGGCGTATGCCAAAGAGCGCGGCGTGTCGCTCGGTCTGTGGTTCTCGCCCGACTCCTCCGACGACTTTTCAAACTGGCCGCGCGACGCGGAAACCCTGCTCGGCTTCTACCGGGATTTCGGCATCGCTACCTTCAAGCTCGACGGCGTCAAGCTGCGCACCATGCGCGGCAAGTCCCGCTATCTTGAACTGCTCGACGCGTTGCGGGAGGGTTCCGGGGGCAAAATCGCCGTCAATCAGGACATAACCGCGAATGCCCGGCTCGGCGTCGTCTGTGAGAAGCCCTATGGCACCCTGTTTGTCGAAAACCGCTACACGGACTGGGGCAACTACTATCCCCACCGCACCCTGCGCAATCTCTGGATGCTCTCTCGCTGGTTCCCCGCCCGCCGCTTCCAGTTTGAGCTGTTAAACCTCCGCCGCAACGCCGAAAAATACGCAGGCGACCCTCTCGCGCCCGGCGAATACACAATGGACTATGTCTTCGCTTCAGTCATGCTGGCAAACCCCCTTGTCTGGATGGAGTTGCAGCACCTGCCTGAGTCCGACCGCGCCGTTTTAGCCGATACCATTGCCGTTTGGAAGAAATATCGCAAGGATTTCTTCTCCGCTGACGTCTCCCCCATCAGTGATGAGCCTTCCGGCGTCTCGTGGACGGGCTTCGAGGTGCGCGGGACGCGCCGCTACGCGCTCCTATTCCGCGAGCGCACGCCCGATGCACGGCATGCTTTCCCCATCACGGGAAGCCCCGAAAAGCTAACTGGTTCGGATGGGTTTACGCTCACAGCGGATGGGATCGCGGAAAGCGGGAAGCCGTTTACATGGGGGTTATTTGCGTTGTAAAAGAAGCTATTACACAGCGATAAACAGCACAAAAAAGAGGGGGTGCCCCGTATTGTTCGGGGTTCCCCTCTTTTTTATAGCGTAAAGGAGCTGAGGACGATCTTCATGCAGTAAAGCGCGCCGCGCTCTAAGTCGGCGGTATCGATCCACTCGTCGCGGGTATGCGTTCCGCCTCCTCGTCCGACGACGCCCAGGCATACCGCCGGGATGCCGCGCGACAGTGGCAGGTTTGCGTCCGTGGAGCCGGAGGTGGGGCGCAGATGCTCGCCCGTCAGCTCGAAAGCAATGCCGTCCGCGAGATTGACGAGGGTCTGCATCGCGTCAGCGTTTACTTCCCCATCGCAGGGGCGCACGCCAAGAAGCTCGCATTCGACGGCGATGCCCATCGCACGGTAGGCGTCCAGAGTGCGCTCAAAGAAGTTCTTCATCGCGTCGAGTCCACGGCGGTCGTCGGAGCGGAATTCGTAGAGCATCCACGCTTCCTCAGCGATGGTATTGACGGAGGTGCCGCCGCCTATTTGCCCGACATTATACGTCGTTTTACCGTATTCCGGTGCTTTCATGCGGTATAGCGTGTCGATCATGGACGAAAGGTAGGCTATGGCGTTGCGGTTGCCGAACGCGCCAAAACTGTGGCCGCCTTCGGTACGCACGGTAACGCGGTAGCGGTATGAACCGACGGCGGTGGTCACGCAGGACCTGATACTGCCGTCGAAGGTGATAAGCCGCCCCACGGAGTAATCATCGCATACACGCGTCACTCCCCTGAGATTGCCAAGCCCCTCCTCGCAGGCGTTCGCTACAATTAAAACAGGACGCGTGGGCGCACAGGGATTTTCCAGCAGATACCGCGCTGTCAAAAGCAGGCAGACAAGGTTTGCGGTATCGTCGCCGACACCCGGCGCGCGGAAAACAGTGCCGTCCTCGACAAGCGGCAGCGGGGTCACGTCGGGGAACACCACGTCCGTATGCGCCATATATACGTCGCAGGGATTCGTGGGAGACGGCACGCCGAAGGTCAGGATGACGTTTTTGGCGTCGTCGACGACGGGGTTCGCGCCGTACCGGCGAAGGTATTCGCAAACCCACTGCGCGCGGACGTCTTCATGGCCCGAGGGCGCGGGAATTACGGCAAGCGTTCGGAGATCGTCGAGCATTTCCGCAAAATGCTGCCGAATATAGGCTTCCGGATTCTGCATCAGCATTTTCGCCTTTCTTAATATTTACGCTCCAGCTCCCGTATCATTTCGACGCGCATGGCATGCCGTCCGCCTTCAAATTCGGTTTCGAGGAACAGGTCGCAAAGCTCGAACGCGAACTCCGGGGCGAGGATACGCCCGCCGAGACAGAGGATGTTGATATCGTTGTGCAGACGCGCGTAGCGCACCTCGAAATGGTTCGTACAGGTCGCCGCACGGATGCCGGGGATCTTATTGGCCGCGATGCCGATGCCGATCCCTGTGCCGCAGATCAGGATGCCGCGTTCGCACGCGCTGGAAGCAACCTCCAGCGCCGCACGCTCCGCTACCAACGGGTAGTGACGCTGCGATGGATCCATGATCTCGCCGTCCGGCAAAAACGTCGCGCCGATGTCCTTCACCTCATGCCCGCGCGCCCGCAGATACTCACATACGGCTTCCTTGAGGGGATATCCCGCGTGATCCGACCCGATTATGAGCTTCATGTTATGCCTCCTAACTATAATATCAATCTATCACGGTTTCACTGTCATGTGATTATCATTACATTCATTGTATTGATGTAATATATTTTACTTTACATCCTTTAGCCGTTCCAACCGCTCCCGTTCCGCTTGCGGCAGACGGTGATACTCCGTCCGCAGCGCCGAAGCGGTAACGTATGCATCCTTTATAAGCAGTGCCGCGGCACAGGCGACGCCGCGAGCATGCTGATACCGGACGTCGGTGGGAGCGAGGAGAACGGGAACCCGGCCGCGCAGCGCGTCATACGCGATGACAGCGCCGTCGCCGATCAGGTAGGCGGGGCGGTTGTACGCCGCCAGCTCGTCGCCGAGGGTGTCGAGCGTGATCGCGCGGTCGGGGGTGAGACGGTCGCCGGTGGAAGGCTCGAAAAGCGCGTTGTAGACCTGCCCCACGCGCGCGTCCATCACGCAGACCGCGACAGCTTGCTCAGGATAGCTGCCGTGGGCGAGAAATAAAGCATGCAGCGTGGAGATCCCGACACAGGGCCTTCCGGTCGCGAGAGCGAGTCCCTTGACGGTCGCGACACCGATGCGCAAACCGGTAAACGACCCGGGGCCGTTTGCAATAGAAAACAAATCGATATCAGAAAGGGCAACTTTAGCGGTCGCAAGCAGATTTTTGGCCATCGGCAGCAGCGTTTCGCTGTGGGTTAGCCCCGTCCTCTGCCAGACTTCGGCGATGATCTCCCCGTTATCGGACAGCGCGACGGACGCGGCCTGTGCGGAGGATTCGAATGCCAGGATTATCATACATGCACCTCCCCTTCCCTGCCGTCAGTCACTTGGAATTCCCGCGTGGTGTCGTCAAGGATACGGATATCCACCCAGACCGTACGGCGCGGCATTGCGTCCGCGACGTTTTCTGTCCACTCGATGGCACAGATGCCGCCCGCGCGCAGGTAGTCCTCCCAACCGATATCGTAAAGCTCCTCGGAGGACTTAAGGCGGTACATATCGAAGTGGAAAAGCGGCACTTTTCCTTCGCGGTACTCATGCGCAATCGCAAAGGTGGGGCTGGTCACGGTGTCGGAAAGCCCCAGTCCTCGCGCCAGTCCGGCGACAAAGCGTGTCTTTCCCGCGGCGAGATCCCCCGTCAGCGCGACGACGTCACCGGGGCGGAGCGTCGCCGCAAGGGTCTCTCCGAAGTACTCCGTTTCGGCGGGACTGTGTGAAATACAGGTCGTCATGGCTTAAAATAACCCCAGAATGTTACCGTTTTCGTCCACATCGATCGTCTCGGCGGCCGGCGTTTTCGGCAGCCCCGGCATCGTCATGATCTCTCCCGTCAGCGCAACGAGGAAACCCGCGCCCGCCGAAAGGCGCACGTCGCGGACATGCAGCATAAATCCCGTCGGCCGTCCGAGCTTTGACGGGTCGTCGGAGAGCGAATACTGCGTCTTCGCCATGCAGACCGGCACTTTCGCATACTTCCCGCGCTTGATGCGTGCGAGGGCGGTTTTCGCTTCCTCGGAAAAGACAACGCCTTCCGCACCGTAAATATTCCGGGCGATGGCTTCAATTTTTTCTTCCGGTGTCGTATCCTTTTCATAGGCCAAACGGAATTCGGATTTGCTGTTTTCGATGAGTCCAAGCACTTTCTCCGCAAGCTCTGCGCCGCCTTCTCCGCCTTTGATGAAAACCTCCGACAGCGCGGATTCCGCACCCATTTCGCGGCAGATGTCCCGCAGCAGCGCAAGCTCCGCGTCGGTGTCCGTGCCGAAGCGGTTGATCGCAACGCAGACCGGCACGCCGAAACCGCGCAGGTTTTCGATGTGCTTACAAATATTGGCGGACCCCGCCCGCAGCGCGTCAAGATTTTCTGCCGCAAGCTCCTCTTTTGCCACACCACCGTTATATTTAAGTGCCCTAACCGTCGCGACAAGGACACAGGCCGAGGGTTTAAGCCCCGTCATGCGGCATTTGATATCAAAAAATTTCTCCGCGCCGAGATCGGCACCGAAGCCGGCCTCCGTGATGCAGTAATCTGCAAGCTTCAGTCCCAGACGTGTTGCACGCACCGAATTACAGCCGTGCGCAATGTTGGCAAACGGGCCGCCGTGCATTAAGGCGGGCGTGCCCTCGAGTGTCTGGACGAGATTCGGCTGCATCGCGTCCTTTAGTAGCGCCGTCATCGCGCCTTCGGCGTGCAGTTCGTGCGCCGTCACGGCGGCTCCCTTGTAGGTATAGCCGACGATCATACGCGAAAGGCGGTCTTTGAGGTCAGAAAGGTTCTCCGCAAGGCAAAAAATCGCCATGACCTCGCTTGCGACGGTGATCGAGAAGCTATCTTCGCGCGGTGTGCCGTTTGCACGTCCACCGAGGCCGATGATGCAGTGCCGCAGCGCGCGGTCGTTCATGTCCATCACACGCGGAAAGCAGACACGGCGAGGGTCGATCCCGAGGGAGTTGCCCTGTTGAATATGGTTGTCGACGAGCGCCGCGAGCAGGTTATTTGCGGCGGTGATCGCGTGGAAATCGCCGGTAAAATGGAGGTTAATATCCTCCATCGGGACAACCTGCGCATAACCGCCGCCGGCGGCGCCGCCCTTGACGCCGAACACCGGCCCGAGCGACGGCTCACGCAGCGCAATGATTGCTTTTTTACCGAGCTTCGCCATCGCCTGCCCAAGTCCCACAGTCGTCGTGGTCTTCCCCTCGCCGGCGGGCGTAGGGTTGATCGCGGTGACGAGAATCAGTCGTCCGTCGGGCTTCGCGGACAGACGCCGTATGGCGTCCTCGGAAATCTTGGCCTTGTAGCGGCCGTAAGGAATCAGTTCATCCTCGGTGATCGCCAGATCGCACGCAATGTCGGCAATCGGACGTATTTTAGCCGCGCGAGCGATTTCTATATCAGACAGCATTCTTTTTCTCCTTTGAGAGGATTATGATGGATATGATGCCGCAAAGCAGGAAAAACGAGCCGCCGACGATGCCGACGGGCAGCGGGCCGATAAACGGTGAAGGTGTCCCGACGGTCAGGTAGACGGAAATCGCCGCAAATCCGTTCATCGCGCCGTGCGCAAATGTCGCAGGCAGACAGGAGCGTGTTTTCAGTGTGATCAGCGCAAAAAAGCCGCCCACCACCGTGCAGTATACAATAAACGCGGCAATACCGAGCCACGGGAAGCCTGCGTATCCGACGCCGTAATTATGTCCCATCGCGATCATCGGCGCATGCCAGACACCCCAGATCGCACCGGTCAGGAGCGCCGCAGGAAGGCGTCCCATTTTATCGCACAGATGCGGTAAAAGATACCCTCTCCACCCGAATTCCTCGCCGAGACAAGTCACAGCATTCAATATCGGTGCCAAAAGGATACTTTGTGCGCAAATCAACAGTAGATACAGTACCGGCGGTATACTGACGCCGCCTTGCGCCGCGATGATCGCAACCGACGACAGGTTTGAGTCAAATTGTGCCGGAAACAGTATAAAGTAGAGCGCCGCGCCGAGTGCGATGGCAGCCGGTGGTATCAGCCACGCGGCAACGTACCATTTCACGTTCCCGCGAAAGTGCGGTACAAGCCACAAATCCCGGAAACCCTCGCGCGTAACTAGCCGCGTGAACACGACGCCGAGTCCCGGGACGAGCATGAACAGCGCGAACACCAGCAAAGCGTACGGGCTCGCCGTGCCGCCCATCCCCATCAGTGTGAACGCCATGCCCCAGGTGACCGTGAACGTGAATGCCAGAAAGATGCCGATACGTTTCATGTCTGTGTCCTCCCTTTCGTCAAATACCAAGCGCAAACGTCGGTGCGATCGGGTTCGTGCTGACAAGGGTATCTGGGATAGAGACGAGTACGCCGCCGTCATACTGCGTAAACGGGACATTTTCACCGGAGGACAAATGTTTTACAGACGACACGGGCGTATTCCACGGAATATAGAGGGTTTTTAACAGAGTCTCCCCATCCTCCAGCCGGTTGATACAGTAAACCGTATTTGCCTTCCTTGTAAACGCGAGACTGCCGATCTCATACGGCGGGACGGCGCGGGTGCCGTAAATCGCGTCGCCGTTGGCAGTAAGCCACGCGCCAAGCCCCTCACACGAGCGCATCGCGCCGATGGGGAGCCTTCCGTCCGGCTGCGGGCCGATGTTTAAAGCGAGGTTCCCGCCCCGGCATACGACGCTTGAAAGCATGTTTACAAGTGTGCGTGGGGATTTATACTCGTCCTCGAAGCGGAAGGAGAAGCCCGTGCCGATCGTGACACAGGACTCCCACGGTACGGGGATGTACGCGTCCGGAATGCTCTGCTCCGGGGTGATGACGTTTTCGTATTCGCCTCCCACCGTGCGGTCGATGAACAGCAGCCCCGGGGCAATCTCCCGCGCCTTTTTCGCAGCATCGTGCATGCGGATGTCCTGCCCGTTGTCCGGCCGCACCTGACCGCCGTCGAGCCACAGTGCGTCTATGGGGCCGTAGTCCCGCACCAGCTCCAACATCTGCGCATGGGTGAAGGATATGAACTTTTCCCACAGCTCCAGATGCTTTTTCGGATCATATGTCGGGTTTCTCGACGCCGCGGGCGGTGTAGCAAACCCTTGTGCCCAGTACCACGGACAATGCCAGTCGGGCTTAGAAAAATACGCCGTCACGCCGAGTCCCTGTGCCCGAAAAGCGCGGAAGACCTCCCCCGCCACGTCCGCGTACTTGTGCGACGAAAACGGGCATGAGGGGTCTGTGATCTTATAATCGGTTAGCTTCGTGTCGTACATACAGAAGCCGTCGTGATGCTTTGTCGTGAATACCACGTACTGGAAGCCCGCGTCTTTGGCGAATGCCGCCCATGCGTCTGGCTGAAAGCGTACGGGGTTGAAGCTGCGGTTCATGTTCCGGTACTGCACTTTGAAGGTGTCGGCGTCGTCCTCCCAGTCGACATACCGCCGCGACCAGGACGCGTCTCCGTCGGACAGCGGCCAGGATTCGTAGATACCGAGCTGGGAATAGATGCCGAAGTGGAACATGATGCCTAGCTTTCGGTCGGCAAAGCGCTCAAGCGACGCCCGTACCTCAGGCTCCTCAGGCGGAACATAGCTGTCCGCGCGTGAGCAGCCATGCATCCCGTTTTTGATCATATCCGCCATATAAACGCCTCCTTTAGTCGATTTTACGCATGGCAAAGAACGAAAATACAGCCGAAATGAGGAGACAGATCCCCGACAGCGCCATCGTCCACTCAAACCCATACATATCCGCGAGCCTGCCGGAGAATGTCGGGAAAATCATCGGCGACGCGACGAGAGTGATGAACACAAGCGACGATACACGCCCGGAATTCGCCGGGAACAGTGCGCAGAGCTTCGCGATCGCGAGCGGTATCACCGCGCCGGCGCCGATACCCGCGATGATAAGCCCCGCGTAGACGAGAAACGCGTTCCCCGTCGGTACGGCGGCCGTCAGCGCGACGCCGCCCGCGATATTGCCCCAGAAGATGATTCGCATCGTCCACGCTTCCCGCACATAATTGGCGCACAGGAAACGCGATAGGATGATGCCCGCCCAGAGCGCCGCCGTGGACAGGCTTGCGAGGTTTCCGGATAACCCCAAGGCCCGCTCGGCATAGAGCGGACCCCAGGTATTGACAATGATCTGATGTCCCTGATAGAAGAACGTGACCATGCATAAAGCTGCGACAGCGAGAAGCCCGACGCGGCGCTGCCCCTCGGATGCAGCCTTGACCGTCGCCCTGGCGGTTTTGGATGAACCGCGCATAAATCGAAGCAATATCGGCGCGAAAGCGATCAGCATTACGCCGCATAGAGCACCGATACCGGCAAAAGCGGCCCGCCACGACAGTCCCGCGTCGAGCAGCAGCTGCAGCAGCATCGGACCCACGCAGGCGCCGACGCCGATGGACATATGGAGGAAATTAAGATATTTCTGCCCATTCATCGGAAACGCGTCCGCGAGAACGGGATTTGCCAGCGTATCGACCAGCTTCGAGCCTAGGCCCACGGCGAACATCAGCGCCAGCAGCACGGCATAACTCGGGCTTCCGACAATGCATAAAAGCGCCGCCGAAAACAGCAGGTAGCCCGCACCGTAGACCGGGATTTTCGGGTAACGGTCGCCGAGGACAAAGGTGGAGGCTGTTGCGAGTAAACCGCCGACACTCATGAAGGTCGTGAGCAGTCCTCCGCGTGCTGTGGTGATCTGAAAATCCGCAAGAATGAGGGCGGCCAGCGGCGCGATCATCGTGACCGTCAGCCCATAGCCGAATTGCAGGACATAAATGGCGGCAAGCAGCCCTTTTTTCGACTTTTCCATCCCGTTTGACGCTCCTTGATTAAAGCTTTGAAATCTCCTGCGCGGCAAGCAGCACACCGAGCTTGCCCGCTTCATACGTCAGTCCGCCCTGCAGATACGCCGTGTACGGCGCGCGCATCGGCGCGTCAGCTGACAGCTCAATCGACGAGCCCTGTACAAACGCACCTGCTGCCATCACGACAGGATCGTCGTAGCCCGGGATATCGCACGGTTCGGGGATAGCGAACGCGTCAATCGGCGCGCCGGCCTGTACTCCGCGCATGAACGCGATCAGCGGCTCGGGACTTTCCAGCTTGATCGTCTGGATGATGTCATGCCTCAATTCACCGGGCAGCGGATCGACGGTATAACCTAATCTTTGGAACAGCGCGGACGCAAAAATTGCTGTTTTCAGCGCCTGAGCCGTCACATGCGGGGCTAAAAAGAACCCCTGGAACAGACTGCGGTTTTGACCGAGCGAGCTGCCGCATTCGCCGCCGATGCCGGGAACGGTAAGCCGCTCCGCCGCGCGTTCGACCAAGCCCGCGCGTCCCGCGACATAGCCGCCGCAGAGTGCGAGTCCGCCGCCAGGGTTCTTAATCAGGCTTCCCGCCATCAGATCCGCGCCCACCGCGCACGGCTCCGTAGTTTCGACGAATTCGCCGTAGCAGTTATCAACGACGACGTGAATCGCGGGGTTGTGCTTGTGTACTAGCTCCGCGATGCGTCCGATCTCCTCGACGGAAAGCGCCACGCGGTCGGCGTAACCGCGTGAACGCTGGATTTCCACCGCGCCGATATCCGCGTAAGCGCGGATCGCGTCGGAAATCGCTTCGTAATTCGGTTGGCCGTCCTTCATGGGTACGACGGTGCAGGGGCAGCCATACGCCGCAAGCGTTCCGTGCCGCGGCGGATTCTGTCCGATACCAACAACGCCCTGGAGGGTATCGTACGGTAGCCCGGTTGCGCAGAGCAGTCGCCGTCCCGGCTCGAGACATGCATACATCGCCGACGCGATCGCGTGGGTGCCGTTGACGAACTGCACACGCACAAGCGCGCTTTCGGCAAAGAACGCGTCGGCATAAACACGGTCAAGGGTATCTCGTCCGGCGTCGTTATAGCCATAGCCGGTAGTACCGGCGAATAAGGAATCGGACACGCGGTGACGGCGGAAGGCCGAAAGCACGCGCGCGGTATTGGTAAGCGCAGCGCTTTCGGCGCGTTTTAAATAGATTTCGGCGCTTGCTTCGGCTTCCTCGCCGAGAGTCAGGAGCTTATTATGGATGAGATCGTTCAAATTGCGCGCACCTCATCCTGCGAAAGCATCGGCAGCGCCGCTTTTTCAAATACAGCGGCGGCACGTTCGCGGTCGTCAACACGCAGGATAACGAATGCGTCGCCCTTGACCCGGGAAACGAACGCATAGGCATACTCGACGCCGATTTTTGCGTCGGCGAGCAGCTTCATGATCCCGTGCATCGCGCCGGGTACGTCCTTCATCCGCACACAGATCACGCGGTTGATGGAATTTGCGATATTATGCTCCCGCAGCACGGCGGCGGCGCGTTCGGGTTCGTCAACAATCATGCGGAGGATACCGAAATCCGCGGTGTCCGCGATAGAGAACGCGCGCATATCGATTTTCGCGTCGGCGAGCAGACCGGTAATCTGAGCCAGCGCGCCGGGACGGTTTTCGGCAAAAACGGATATCTGGCTGATAAACATATATGGTACCTCCCTCGTTTCTTGGAGCGAACAGACAATATCGGACGGCCACGCCGTGACCCCCCGGCAGGTAGGGGCGGGACGCCGTGGCCGTCCGTAAAATTACTTCAGATTGCGGCGGTCCTCGACGCGCTTGGCCTTGCCTTCGACGCGCGGAAGCGTGCGCGGAGGCAAAAGCTTGATCTGCGCCGCGACGCCTAATGTCGATTCGATGTTCGCGCGAAGCTTCTTCGACAGGTTCTCCATCGCACGCACTTCGTCGATCGGTGCGGTTTCCGCAAGCTCGACCTGAATCTCCATCGTATCGAGCGCGCCGACGCGGTCAACGATCAGCGCATAGTATGGCGATGTCTCCGGCAGCTCTAAAAGCACCGCTTCGATCTGCGACGGGAACACGTTCACGCCGCGGATGATGAGCATGTCGTCGGAACGCCCGACGGGTTTCGAGATACGCGCAAGGGTACGTCCGCAGGCGCATTTCTCATGCGTGATTGTGCAGAGGTCGCGCGTACGGTAGCGCAGCAGCGGGAAGCATTCCTTCGTGAAGCAGGTGAACGCGAGTTCCCCCTGCACGCCGTCCGCGACGGGCAGCAGCGTGTCGGGATCGAGGATTTCCGGGTAGAAGTGGTCTTCGTTAACATGCAGACCGGTTCTCTCGTCGCATTCGTAGGCGACGCCGGGTCCGATGACCTCGGTCAGACCGTAAATATCGTAGGTACGGATGCGCAGACGGCGCTCAATCTCATTACGCATGGCGGGTGTCCACGGCTCCGCGCCTAAAAAGCCGCGTTCGAGCTTGATTTCGCCGGGGGTAACACCCATCTGCTCAAGGGTTTCGGCGATATAGATCATATACGACGGCGTGCAGCAGATGGCGGTGCAGCCGAAGTCGCGCAGGATCTGAATTTGGCGCATAGTATTGCCGGTGCCGACAGGGACGGTGGTCGCGCCGACGCGCTGCGCGCCGTAATGCGCGCCCATGCCGCCGGTGAACAGGCCGTAGCCGTAGCTGACGTGCATGATATCGCGCTTGGTGAGATTGCCCGCCGTGAAGGTGCGCGCCATCATATCGCTCCACAGGTCGAGGTCGGCGCGGGTATAGCCGACGACCTTCTGCTTACCCGTGGTGCCGGACGACGCGTGCAGCTCGACGATCTCTTCATGCGGCACGGCGAACATACCGTAGGGGTAATTCGCCGCGAAGTCGTATTTATCGGTGAAGGGAAGTTTGGGTAGGTCTTCAATCGTGCGGATATCGTCGGGGCATACGCCCGCGTCGTCCATCTTTTTACGATAAGGGGCGACGCGTTCGTAGACATACTTAACGCATTTTACGAGGCACTCGGACTGGAGCGCGGAAAGCTCGTCGCGGGACAGGGTTTCGTATTGCGGTTCCCAGTACATGTTCATATTCCTCAATTTAGTAATTATTTAGCCTCTTTACCTAACGCAAATGCCTTTAAATTGAGGTCAAGCAGCTTCGGCTTAATCGTCGCCTTCATCGCGTTTTGCCATTCTTCCTCCGTATGCCCGATCACAGACGCCGCCGCGCCGAGCAAGGCGACATTTGCGCATCTGACGGAGCCGGCTTCTACCGCGGCTCCCAGTGCGTCGAATGCGATCACCTTCGCGCCGAGGGCTTTCATCGTCTCGACGATGTTTTCGGGATACTTCGCAGCGCCCGTAAGTACCGGCATGGGGAGAATATGCTGCGTGTTGACGACGACGGTACCGCCTTTTTTCAGCCACGGTAAGTATCGGAGTGCCTCGGCTTCTTCAAACGAGATGATGACGTCAGCCTCACCGCGGTCGATGAGCGGAGACGCGACAAATTCACCGGCGCGGATATACGTGACGACGGAACCACCGCGCTGGGCCATACCGTGCACCTCGCTGAGCTTGACCTCCTTACCGGCTGCAGTAAACAGGCTGCCGAGTATACGACTGGCGAGCAGGGATCCCTGTCCTCCGACGCCGACGATCATGATATTCAGCATTTGGATGCACCTCCTTCGATTGCGCCGAACTTGCACATCCGCGCGCAAAGGTCGCACCCTACGCACAGTGATTCGTCGATCGATGCGCCGGTACCCATCGAAAAGCGGATGGCGGGGCAGCCGATCTTCATGCACATACGGCATCTCTTGCATTTTGAAGCATCTATCGTATACGGTTTCCCGTGCTTCACGGTTTTTAACAGCGCGCAGGGGCGCCGCGCGATCACAACGCTGACCTCCTTGGCTGCAAGCTCTTCGCGCAGGATCTGCTCGAGCTCCTCAACATCGTACGGATCGCACACGCGCACGCGCGTGACGCCGACCGCATGGCACAAAGCTTCGAGGTTGACGGCCGCGGTGACGTCTCCCTTTAGGGTCTTACCGGTCGTGGGGTTGTCCTGATGACCGGTCATACCGGTGATGGAGTTGTCGGCGATGATAATTGTCGACGCGGAGTGGTTATAGACGGCGTTCACAAGGCCGGTCATACCGGAGTGCATAAACGTCGAGTCTCCGATGACGGCGACGGCGTGGTCGGTCTCGTCGGGACGGACGACATTGCGGCCGTGGAGCATCGAAATAGACGCGCCCATGTCGAGGGTAGTATCCATCGCGTTGAGCGGCGCGGCAGAACCTAAGGTATAGCAGCCGATGTCGCCGGAGACGGTGAGGTTCATCTTATGCAGCACATAGAACAGCCCGCGATGGGGGCAGCCGGGGCAAAGTACCGGCGGGCGGGCGGGAACGGCGGGTACCTCGATCGTTTCAGGCGCGGAGGTGCCGAGGATCTTCTCCGCGATCATCGCGGGGGTATACTCGCCGACGCGCGGGAAGACATCCTTGCCGATGCAGGGGATCCCCATTGCACGGAGCCCTGTTTCGAGGAAAGCGTCCAGCTCCTCGACAACATAGAGGGTTTTGACGGATGCGGCGAACTCGCGCAGGAGGTGTTCGGGCATCGGCCAGACGATACCGAGCTTACAGTAGCTTGCGCTCTCTCCGAGGGCTTCACGGGCGTACTGATATGCGATACCGGCGCAGACAACGCCGATTTTACCCTCATGCTCTGGAGCGGCGGGGATGATCTGATTCAGCTCCGACGTATCGGCGAACTCGGCAAGGCGTTTGGAACGGTCCTCGACATACGGATGCCGCGCGCGGGCGTTGGCGGGCGCCATGACGTACTTCTGCGGGTTTTTCTCATAGGGCTTTAACGGCAGCTCGCGGCGTTCCTTACAAACGACAACGCTCTGCGAGTGCGCGATACGGGTGGAGGTACGGACGAAGACGGGGGTATCGAATTTTTCGGACAGTTCGAACGCGGCGGCCATATAATCGGCGCACTCCTGCGAATCAGACGGCTCGAGCATCGGGATTTTCGACGCACGGGCGTAGTTGCGGGAGTCCTGCTCATTCTGGGACGAGTGCATGCCGGGGTCATCGGCGACGGCCATCACAAATCCCGCGTTGACGCCCGCATAGGAGGCGGAAAACACGAGATCGGCGGCGACGTTTAAGCCGACATGCTTCATGGCGGCGAAGCTGCGCGCGCCGTAAACGGCCGCGCCGTAAGCCGCTTCGACGGCGACCTTCTCATTCGGCGCCCATTCGGCATAAATTTCCGGATATTTTGCAGCTTCTTCGGTAATCTCGGTCGACGGCGTGCCGGGGTAGCTGGAGATGAAGCGGCACCCCGCTTCGTACAACCCGCGCGCCACGGCTTCGTTGCCGAGCATGAGTCTCTTGTTCATACGGTCAATCCTTTGCTTATTTTGTATTCTTTCTTCCTATTATACAGCATGGCTCTTCCTGTGTCAAATAGTAAGATGAAAATTTTCGTTTCTGCGCATTTTTATTTCCTTTCGCACCCTGCCGTTCCGAGGGGTATCCGTCTTATTTTCGGAGATTTTAAAACGCTTAAAAAATACCAGCGTAAATCCTCTTTTTCAGACAGACACTAGCTTCCGTTATGCAAGGAGGATTGTGTGCGGTGAGAAGGAAAATTTTCGCAGTTTTATCGGCGGTTTTCATTTTGATCGAGGTTTCCGCGCCCGTGGACGCCTGGTATGGGTCAAAACAGCCGTTTATCAAGTGGGTCGAGTTCCATCCATCTGCGGCGGTCATTCGGCAGGCGGTTGAATACGATCTGAAGACCTATGGGACAGCGGCGTATGCAGATTATGTCACCCTTTTGGCGCTCACCGCGGCAAAAACGGGAGGTGAGTTCCCATCCGGACGTTCCGACGCTCTGCGGCAGGTGATCGCTCGGCTCGACAAGGGTGAATGCGTCGAGGATATCGCCGCCGACTACCCCTATTTCGGATATTATCTCGAGGCATACACAGCTGCGATCGGCTTTCTTTATCGGGAAGGGTGCGACGCGGACGGGAAATGGGCGCGTCTTCCTGCCGCCTTCTCCCCCATCGCGGCGGGCTACGGATACTCCCATTGCCGCGATTTCGGCAACAAGCGCAACTTCGGCTTTTCACGCCGACATCTCGGGAACGATATCATGGGCTCCGTCGGTACGCCCATCGTCGCAATCGAAGGCGGCACCATCGAAGCGCTCGGCTGGAACCGCTACGGCGGCTGGCGCATCGGTATCCGCTCCGACGACGGCCTGCGGTACTGGTATTATGCTCACATGCGACGCGGGCATCCGTATGCAAAGGGCATCGAAGAAGGCGCGCATGTCGAGGCGGGTGATGTGATCGGTTACCTCGGTATGACAGGTTACTCTGACCGCGAGAACGTTAACAATGTCGGCACGCCCCATCTGCACCTTGGCCTTCAGCTTGTTTTCGATGAATCCCAAAAGGAATCCGATAACGAAATCTGGATCGACATCTACGAAATCGTCGAATACCTCTCAAGTCGCCGCTCCCCCGTTGTCCGTGACGGCGACGATTACCGCGCCGCCGTTGGGTCGCAGGATGATTTGTCCGTCCTCCCTGTTTCGGGCGTCACTGTGTGC
The DNA here is from genome assembly GCA_034926225.1 of Clostridiaceae bacterium. Classification (GTDB taxonomy): domain Bacteria; phylum Bacillota; class Clostridia; order Oscillospirales; family QAMX01; genus JAAZKA01. The sequence goes on along the minus strand of JAYFRF010000004.1, from coordinate 159,252 downwards.
GACGGAGACGCGCCGGTGCCGCTGCCGATCATTATGTACCATTCCGTTCTTTGTAAACCGAAAGTGAAAAGCGACTATATCGTCAGTCCCGATACGATCCGCGCGGATATCCAATGGCTTCTCACACACGGCTACACGCCGGTGAAGCTCAACGACATCATCGCCTATGTCGACGGCGAAGGGATGCTTCCGGAGCGTCCCGTGGTGCTGACCTTCGACGACGGTTACCTCAACAACGCGGTCTATCTGCCCGGTATCGCCGCCGAGTTTGACGTGCCGTTTGTGATCTCCGCCGTCGGGCGCTTTTCAGACGAGGCCGAAACCAACCCCGACCGCTGTCCCACTTATGCGATGCTGCGCTGGAGCGACTACCGGACCTTACTAAAATCCGGCTACTTTGAAATCGCTAACCACTCCTACGACATGCACCGGCTCTCCCCTCGCAAAGGCACATTGCGCAAGCCCGGAGAATCCGTCGAAGTTTACCGGGAGACACTCTCCGCCGATCTTGCGCTGATGCAGACGCGTCTGCGCGACGAACTGGGCGTCGAGGCGCGGGTATTCACTTATCCCTTCGGCGTCATCTCCGCGGAATCGGCGGAGGTCGTACGCGCCTCAGGCTTCCGTACGATGCTGACTTGTGCCGACGTGCCGAACTTCATCACCCACAGCCCGGAATGCCTGTACGCTCTCGGCCGCATGAACCGCTACCCCGGGTTATCGACGGAAGCGTTCATGCGCGTCCTGCTACGCCGTTATACCCGGTGACGCGGCGCTTTGCGGCTTTATAATCAGTGGAGCCCGGTTATCCGTGTTCCCTTGATTGTGTTATTTTGAAAATCGGACGCGGGGGAATATGAGGCTTTTTTGCTTAAAATATGATACGGAGCGACGGACGTATCCGAAATCGCTTGCAATCGCGGGTTGCTTGTGTTAAGATACAAATGAACTTAAGCGATAGGGGGTAACCGTATCCCTTTTCGTAACGCGCTCGATGAATACCCATCATAAATAATAAAGGAGTGCAGAGTATCATGTCCAAACTTGCTATTTTCGGCGGCCCGAAGGCGGTCACCCTCCCCGCGGGGAATATGTTCGACTGGCCGATCATCACGAAGGAAGACGAAGACGCTTGTCTTGACGTCCTGCGCCGCGGCGGCATGTCCGGCACCGATATCACCACCAAGTTCGAAGAAGAATTCGCCGCGTGGAACGGCGTCAAGTACGCCCTCGGTTTCTCCACCGGCACGGCCGCCCTCCAGGCCGCGATGTATGGCGCGGGACTACGCGCAGGCGACGAATTGATCTGCCCTGACGTTACCTATTGGGCTTCCGGACTCCAGGCCTTCTCCATCGGTGCAACCGTTGTCTTCGCGAACGTCGACCCCGATACCCTCTGCCTTGACCCCGCCGATATCGAGCACCGTATCGGATCTCGTACCAAGGCCATCATGTGCGTCCATTACCTCGGCCATCCCTGCGATATGGATGCGATTCTGGCAATCGCAAAGAAGCATAACCTCAAGGTCATCGAGGATGTCTCCCACGCCCAGGGCGGTCTCTATAAGGGCCGTAAGCTCGGCACCATCGGCGACGTCGCCGCGATGTCCCTGATGTCCGGCAAGTCGCTTGCCATCGGCGAGGCCGGTATCCTCCTTACTGACAACCGCGACATCTATGAGCATGCCATGTCCTTGGGCCACTACGAACATTTCACAAAGAACGCGATTACCAGCCCCGACCTCGTCCCGTACGTTGGTCTGCCCTTAGGCGGCTATAAGTACCGCATGCATCAGATGTCGAGCGCGGTGGGTCGCGTACAGCTTAAATACTATGACGAGCGCTGCACCGAAATCCGCAAAGCGATGAATTATTTCTGGGATCTTCTCGAAGATGTGCCGGGTCTGCGTGCGCATCGTGTCGATGAGAAGACCGGCTCGAACATGGCGGGCTGGTACGCGGCGAAGGGCCTGTACCGTCCCGAGGAATTAGGCGGGCTGTCCGTGACACGCTTCTGCGAAGCGGTCGCGGCGGAGGGCGCGCCGGCATCGCCCGGCTGCAACCTCGCGCTGCACACGCATCCGCTGTTCCAAACCGCCGACGTCTACGGCGTAGGCAAGCCCACCCGCATTGCTTTCACCGAGCGCGACGTCCGCGAGCTGGATCAAGACCTCGGCCCGGCCGTGGCCATCGGCAAGCACACCTACAATATCCCGTGGTTTAAACACTACGTGCCGGAAATCATTGAGCAGTACGCCGAAGCGTACAAAAAGTGCGCACTCGACTACAAGGAGCTTCTCGCGGACGACAAGGGCAATCCGGAGCAGCTCGGCGGCTTCCATTTCTTCAAACATTCGAAATAAACGCGACTGTCATGACAACAGGGCCACGGCCTATGACCGAGGCCCTGTTTTTATATTTCGACGGTGACTTTTTTCGCGAAAAGCCGACATAGCGGAAAAATGTTCATAATTTTCGGTTGACATACGGGAAACTTTTCGTTATAATAAGGGCTGTATAATTTAAAATATTCTGTAAGAAGAAGAGGAGCTTTTGGAATAATCATGGGCGATACGTTTTTGGAGTACATTGTAAAAAAAGCGCCGGAGGCGAAGACCTCACTCTTGAAGGTAGCCATCATCATGGGGACGCTTTTCGTGTGCTATTTCGGGATGGTATTTATCATGTCGTCGGAAGCTCTGGCGCAGTTCGGGTCGATCTTCCTGCTTTTGATCTGCGGCATCGTCTACGGCGCGTACCGACTGATTACCTCGTTCAACTATGAGTTCGAGTATATCGTCACCAACGGCGAGCTGGACATCGATAAGATCATCGCCCGCCGCAGCCGCAAGCGTATGTGCTCCATCCGCCCCGTCGAAGTCGAAATCATGGCGCCGTATAACGATGAATATAAAAATCAGTACGACCGCGGTGAATTCGGTCTCACCGTTGACGCGTCCTCCTCCAAATACGCCAAGGAGCGCTGGTTCATCCTCGCCGATACCAAAAAGTACGGCCGCATCCGGTTGCTGTGGGAGCCGACTGCCCGGATGATCGACAATATGCGCACCTATATGCCCAGAAAGGTGATGAAGGCGTGATCGCCGGTATCGGACTCGACCTCGTCTGTACCGAGCGTGTCGCACGTCTCTCCCCCGCCGCTGTCGCGCGGATCTTTACCCACGCCGAGCGCGTCCATGCCGCCGGCCGCGCTGAAACTCTCGCCGGTATCTTCGCCGCGAAGGAAGCGCTTACCAAAGCCTGTGGAGCGGGTCTGCTGTCCGTCCTCCGCGAAACTGAAATTCAATACAGCGATGCGGGTTCTCCCCGCATCGCTGTCTCGGACAACCTTGCGAAGCGCCTCGGTGCGGTTCGCTTTTTTGTCAGTATTACCCACGACGCCGGGATCGCCGCCGCTGTCGTCGTCGCGGAAATCGAATGATTCGGCATTCCGCGCGGAATACCGTCCGCACGCTGTAGGTTTGAGAAATGTTTTAGGAGATTTTGTCATATGAAGGTCTGTTCCGCCGCTGAAATCCGCGCGATCGAAAAAATCGCAATTGAGGAACGCGGCATCCCCTCGCTGACCTTGATGGAACGCGCCGCGGCAGCCGTTCGCGACGCCGTGCTTTCTTCCAAACGCAAGTCCGTCGCCATTCTCTGCGGAACCGGCAAAAACGGTGGGGACGGCTTCGCCGCCGCAAAAATGCTCGCTGACGCCGGGCGTTCCGTCCTCGTCTATGCTCTTGGCAACCCTGACCTCCGCGCGGAGGAAACACAGCATTATGCCGAGCTGTATACCGGCGAGGTGCGCACACGCCCCGATGCCGAACTCCTGCGTGTCGACGCGATTGTCGATGCCCTTTTTGGCGTCGGCTTTCATGGCACGCTTACGGGAGACTTCCATACCGCTGTCGAGCTTGCTAACCGCCGGCGTGGACTCGCGGCGCCGTTGCGCGTCGCCGTGGACATCCCTTCCGGCGTCAATGCCGATACCGGCGAGGTAGAAGGGATTGCCTTCGACGCCGCCCTGACCGTCACCTTTACCCTCCCCAAGGTGGGTCTGTACCTCTTCCCCGGCGCACTTTACGCGGGACGCGTCGTCACGGCAAACGTCGGTATTCCCCTCGAGCTGCTCGGCCGCGTCCAGTCTCCCTTCGGTACCATCGACCGTGTAATGGCTGACATGTTGATGCCTATCCGCCGCGCTGACGCGCACAAAGGCAACTTCGGACGCCTGCTTGTCGTCGGTGGCTCCGCGGAGTACCCCGGCGCGGTCAGCTTCGCTGCCAATGCCGCCGTCCGTACCGGCGCGGGACTTGTCACAGCCGCCGTTCCCTCGGGTCTGTACCCCATCGTCGCACCCAAATTCGCCGAAGCGATGCCCCGCCGCATGCCCGAGGACGCCGCGGGCCGTTTTGCGCCGGAAGCCCTGCCCGGTCTTCTGACCCTGCAGGACGCGTCGCAGGCTGTCGTCATAGGCCCCGGACTTGGCCGTTCCGATACGCTGAACACTATGATACCCGCGCTGCTTGCCCCCGGAAAATGCCCCGTCGTCGTCGATGCGGACGGCATATTCGCGCTCGCTGCGCATATGGATGTGTTACAGGCTCTGTCGCGCGCTGTCATCCTTACCCCGCATGACGGTGAATTTGCACGTCTCGCCGGCGGCAGGTTTCCCCCTCCCGAAGGTCTTTCCCGCATCGAATGCGCTCGCGAGTTCGCCCATACTCACCGCTGCCTGCTCGTCTTGAAGGGTCACCGCACCATCGTCGCCGCTCCCGACGGTCACGTCTTCGTCAACACCACCGGCAACCCCGGCATGGCGCGCGGCGGTTCCGGCGATGTCCTTGCCGGCATGATCGGCGCGCTCCTTGCGCAAGGGCTGTCCCCCATCCATGCCGCGGTGCTGGGCGTCTTCTTCCATGGCAGCGCCGGCGACCTTTGCGCGAACACCATCGGTGAGTACGGTATGACCCCCACAGACATGATTGCGCATATCCCTGCTGTCCTCAAGCGCTACAACGGCAGAGCCTGGTAACTTTCCGTTGCCGGAGGTCTCGTTTCATGCCAAAATACACCCGCCTTCTTCCTCTTATCATTGCTTTTTCACTGCTTGCCGCCTGTGCCGCCCATCGCGCCTCCTATGCCGCCGCCGCGCATATCCCCGACTACTACGCCTCGGCTTCCGGCTTTTCGGCGCAGGTCGCCGCTACCGTGAATCGCGGTGCAACCGAAAATGACTTCACCCTCGCCTGGACTATGTCCCCTGCCGGCAGCGTCATCGAAATCTTGAAGCCCGACTCTGTCGCCGGCATCCGCGCTGAGATCACCCCCGACGCCCGTACCCTCGTCTACGACGGCGCAGCGCTCACTTTGCCCGATTCCGTCTCCCCCATCGAGCTTCTCCCCATCCTCGCCGCCGCCTGGGAGGGTGCGTATTCGGAGTGTACCCCCGGGGCGGAGGATGTGACGCTCGTCTATTTTGAGACCATCGACGATCACGCCTACGAACTGCATACCCGCTTCGATGCTGTAACGTTTAAACCTCTTGACGCCGCCGTTTTTCAGGACGGAACCCGCTTGGCTGTTTATACCTACGAAACATTCGAATTTTCCTCGTAATCCGATTGATTTTATACATAAGGGAAGCGTATGATTATGGAAACCCGCGCGCTGGCCTTTGCGACGGTCAGCAAGTCCGCATTACTCGGCAACTACCGCCGTTTTCGCCGCATGATCCCCGCAGGCGTCAGGCTGCTCACCCTGATGAAAGCCGACGCCTACGGTCACGGCGCCCTTTGGGCGTCTCATTTGCTCCAGAATGAAGGCTGCGACTTTTTTGGCGTCGCCACCGCCGGTGAAGCGCTCGAGCTGCGAGAAGCCGGCATTACCGTACCGATTCTCGTACTCGGCTATACCCCCGGCTGCGATATCCCCGCGCTCGCGCTCGCCCACGTCGCCCAATGCGTCCCCGATTTTGACGCCGCGCGCGAGTACAGCACCGCCCTGTCCGGCTCCGGGCTGACACTGGCCATCCATATCGCGCTCGATACCGGCATGGCGCGCTACGGTCTCGACGCGCGGGATGCAGATCGTGCGGCGCAGTCCATCGCCAGCATTGCCGCACTCCCCTATCTCGTCCCGGAAGGCGTCTTTACCCATTTCGCCGACGCGGACAATCCCGCCGATGCGTATACCGCCGTACAGGAACCGCGTTTTACTGCCGTTTACCGCAAAGCGCAGTCCCTTGGCGTAAAAATCCCGATAGCCCATTGCGAAAACAGCGCCGCTATGATAAAATATGATGGGCATCGTTTCGACATGACGCGCCTCGGCATCTCCCTTTACGGTATCGCCCCCTCTGAACCGACGGCTCTTCCCGAAGGCCTTGCGCCCGTGATGTCCCTACACACAACCGTTGTGCAGGTGAGGGAGCTGGCCGTGGGCGAGAGCGTCAGCTACGGCCGCCGTTTTGTGACCGGACGTCCCTCACGGATTGCGGTCTTACGCATCGGTTACGGTGACGGGCTGCCCAGAGCGCTGACGAACAAGGGGCGCATGCTTGTGCGTGGAGAGTACGCGCCGATGGTGGGGACGGTATGCATGGACGCATGTATGCTGGACGTGACGGACATCCCCGGCGTTGCGCGCGGGGACGATGTGATCGTTTTCGGCGGGGACGGAAAAAATCATATCACGGCGCAGGAGGTCGCAAATGCGTGCGGGACGATTCCCTACGAGCTTGTCACCCGCCTGATGCCGCGTGTTCCGAGGATTGTGGTGGACTGACAAGGTCGTACGGGACAGCGCCGCGCCGCATATATTGGGATGCGGGAGGTTATAGTTCCGCTTCCCCGCATGCATGAAGTCTTGTACAATTTTTCTTATCCGCGCGATTATAACCGCCCGCGAATGAGGGTATTATAAAGGCGAACGCTAAGATGCGTACCTTTATATACAAAGCGGAGCGTGAACAACGTGGACACGAACGTCAAACGAGGCGATATTTACTTTGCGGACTTAAGCCCGGTCGTCGGCAGCGAGCAAGGCGGCACGAGGCCGGTACTTATTGTCCAAAACGATGTCGGCAATAAGTATAGCCCCACCGTCATTGCGGCGGCGATCACCTCGCAGATCAACAAAGCGCGTCTGCCGACGCACATCGAATTAACCGGCGCAAGCTTCGGCTTGACGCGTGATTCTGTGATCTTACTCGAGCAGATTCGTACCATCGATAAACGCCGTCTGCGCGAGAAAATGGGTAAATTGGACGACGATGTAATGGAAAAAGTAGACGAAGCCCTTGCCGTCAGTTTCGGCATCGGCACGCCTTAAGCCGTTTGAAAAAACCTTCGGGGCGGTTTTATCCCCGCCCCGACCTACATATAAAATCCCCATACCAAGGAGGTTTTGACGCATGAACAAGCGCAAATGGATTATCACCACCAGCTCCGTGATGCTGGTACTGCTGTTGATTTCCGGCTACATGGCCATCGCCGCCGAATACGGTTCCGAGAGCGACCCTCTCGTATCCGCCAGCTACATAACGGACGTGCTGGCCCCGGAGACGATCAAGGAAGTCAACGCCACCATCGAACAGAAGACAGTCCAGTTCCAGACGCAGTTAAACCAGACGCTTGCGGAGTACACCGCGACGCTCGACGCCACAATTTCGGAGTTTGAAGCCCAGAACCAGAACCTTGCCGAGAACGACGAATTTATCAGCGCCGTAGCGACGCAGGTGCTCGCTCTGATGAACGGCTCCACGGACGGCACCGACTCCGACAGCGAAGGCGTCGGCACTCCCGTTACGGGCGGCTCCACTGTCTGGCGCATGATTGAAATTGAGAAAGGACAGACCCTCGTCTTCGAAGTCGGCGGCATGATCCTGCCGCGTATCGGCAGCGCCACATGCTTCTCTCCGTCATCGCCCGGGCTGATTAACGTGACCACCGGTTCCGAACTCTCCGCCGGGGGAACCTTGTCGACGAACAACCTCTATATCGTTACTGTAGCCGGACGCGGGTTCACCGCGACGGCGTCGACTAACAAATTCCTCGTCGCGGGGAACTATACCATCAAGTAGGCAGCTTTTTACCCTCTGCTCCTACTGAACTCGAGGGGGAAGTTTGTCGGGGGGCCTTCTCGGCCCCCCGACACCCCCCGCGCCAGTATTCTTTCTGCGGCAGAAAGAATACTGGACAAGAAAGCACCTTTTCGGGGATTACGCCAACTGCAGTTGGCGCTTATACGGGAGAGCCGCTCCCTCTGCATTGCATCAATTGATGTTGCTTGCAGAGAGGGCGGCTCTTTTTGCTTTTTGTCTCTACTTTTGAGATTTTAGGTTGTTTTTATTCGTAAAGGGGATACTTGGCACAAATCTTGGCGACTTCGTCGCGGATGACGCTGGCGTTCGCTTTGAAATCGGTGGCGGCAAGGGTGAAAAGCTTGGCTAAGATGCGGAAGTCGTCTTCGACCAAGCCCCTCGATGTCGCGGCGGGCGTGCCGACGCGGATGCCGCTCGTGAGAGAGGGTTTGGCGGGGTCGTTCGGGATGGCGTTTTTATTGACGGTGATATTGGCTTCGTCTAAGCGGTTTTGCATCGCTTTGCCGGAAACGCCGAACTTCCGCAGGTCGACGAGCATCAGATGGTTGTCCGTACCACCGGTGACGAGGTCAAAGCCCTCGGCGAGAAATCCTTCCGCCATCGCGGCGGCGTTCTTCTTGATCTGCGCCTGATAGGTCTTGAACTCGGGACGTAAGGCTTCGCCGAAGCAGACCGCTTTCGCCGCGATGATGTGCATCAACGGGCCGCCCTGGATCCCGGGGAATACGGCTTTGTCGATGGCCTTGGCAATCTCCTCCTTACAAAGGATCATACCGCCGCGCGGGCCGCGCAGCGTTTTATGCGTCGTCGTCGTGACCACGTCGGCATACGGAATCGGACTCATATGCAAACCAGCCGCGACAAGGCCAGCGATGTGCGCCATGTCGACCATCAGGTATGCGCCAACCTCATGCGCGATGTCGGCAAACACCTCGAAGTCGATTTCGCGCGGGTACGCAGACGCGCCGGCGATGATCATCTTCGGACGGCATTCGTGCGCGAGCTTACGGATTTGATCATAATTTAAACGTCCGGTTTCCTCGTCGAGACCGTAAGGAACGATGTTATAATACGCGCCGGAGATGTTCACCGGGGATCCGTGCGAAAGATGGCCGCCGTGCGCAAGATTCATACCCATGACGGTGTCGCCGGGACGGACAAGGGCGAAGTAGACCGCTTCGTTGGCCTGTGCACCGGAATGGGGCTGAACGTTGGCGTGTTCCGCGCCAAAAAGCTTCTTTGCGCGCTCAATCGCCAGATTCTCTGCGATATCGACATACTCACAGCCGCCGTAGTAGCGTTTTCCCGGGTAGCCTTCCGCGTACTTGTTCGTTAACACGGTGCCCATCGCCGCGAGAACCGCCGGGGACACGAAGTTCTCCGACGCGATCAGCTCGATGTTGCGGCGCTGACGGCCATACTCCAGTGAAATCGCCTCGGCGACTTCCGGGTCGAACTGCTTAATGAATTCGATGTTTTCACGTACCATATTTCGTTCCTCGCTCCTTATTTGCGTCGTAATCGGTCTTATTCTATCACAGCATGCGGAAAGTCGAGTGTATCTCCCTGCCTTCCGCGCGCAGTGCGGCAATCTTTCCACGGAACACGCCCGTTGGCATCACCGGTGTGATGATCGCGTCGCCGGACAGCCGCTCGCAGCGTCCGAACGCGTCGCCGACGTTCCCGCGCACATAGAACGCACACGGCATATCCGCGAGATCCGCCACATACGCTGTGTCAGTGCTTTCCATCGGTTCCCACGATAGCAGCCGGCGTGTTCCGCGGTGCTTAACCGCGTCCACAACGTCCGCGACAACCGCCGACGCCGTAGGAAGCTTCCCCGCGCCGCGCCCGTAGAACATCACATTGCCCACAGCGTCACCTGTCACGCGAATCGCGTTGAACTCGCTGCGCACTCCGGCAAGCATCTCCGTTTTCGGCACGAAATGCGGCGCGACAAACGCCCACAGCCGTCCGTCCTCACGGTATACCGACCGTCCCAGGAGCTTGATCACACATCCGGCCTTCGCCGCGTTTTCCGCATCCTCCGTCGTCACGCCGCGGATACCTTCCGTCTCGATCGCATCAGGGCAAATCTCGCGGCCATACGCAAGATCGGCCAGAATCGCCGTTTTGCGGCAGGCGTCGATGCCGTCCACGTCCGCGGACGGGTTCTGCTCCGCGTATCCCAATGCTTGAGCATCCTTCAAAGCTGCCTCAAACGAGACGTCCTCCTCGAGCATCTTCGTCAAAATGAAGTTCGTCGTACCGTTTAGGATACCGGTGACCTCCAGAATCCGGTTCGCCGTCAGACATTGCAGCATCGGACGCAGAATCGGAATACCGCCGCCCACCGACGCTTCGAACAGGTAATTGACGTTTCGTTCCCGCGCGAGTGCCAGAAGCTCAGCCCCACGCGTTGCAACAAGCTCCTTATTCGACGTGACGACATGTTTTCCTGCTTCGAGCGCCCTGCGCGTAAAATCATATGCCGCGCGTACGCCGCCGATGGTCTCGACGACGACGGCTATCTCGGGGTCGTTTTCTATGACACCAAAGTCACGGATAACCAGTTTTTCATACTCCGTACCGGTAAAATCGCGAATATCGAGGATATATTTTACCTCAATCGCCGATCCCGCACGCTGTTCGATGAGTGCCGCGTTTTTCCGCAGCACCTCTTCCACGCCGGAACCGACGGTTCCGAAACCTAAGATTGCAGCCTTAACCAAGGATAAAGACTCCCTTCCTGTATATATATAACAGAATTTACATTGGATTACAATGTTCAATAATGCCAAATCGGGCTGTTATTTCGTGTTTTTTCAGTCAAGCGACGTTTATCGCACCGGATGTACCGGCGCATCCAGCGTCATCCGCATAAGCTCGTCAAATCCCGTCCATTCGACGCGCTCCGAAAGCGTCTCCCGCACACGTCTGGCAACCTCGCCCAAGGCGCGCACGCCCGTCCATAGTCCGTTTGAGAACATTGACTGCCAGTGCGTCGTCAGAATCGGGTACCCATTCGTGTTCAGTACGTCCACAATCGCGCCGGATGTCCCGTCCGCCTTTAGGTAGTAGTCGGCGATCCGTGACACATACGCGTCCGTTGTATCCGTCGTGTCCATCGTCTGCCAGAAGGCGTCGTCCACAGTTCCCGGTATCGCAACCACCCGCCGCGTGTCGCCGCGCAGCGACACCCATGGGCGGGCATTGGGCTGCCGATACAGGCTCCGGCAGAAGTACCACGCGTCGGAGCGTCCGGAAACCGCGTACATCGCCTCCGAGATCGCAGCAGCATACTCCTCCTCGACATGCTCCCCGAAGTTCCACGGCGATGTAACCCCCGTGCAGTCGATTCCCGCGTCCCGGCAAAGCGCGAGCGCGCGGGTGATATACGGTGTCAGCGTCTTTCGCGTCTGGCGCTGCGACCACACGGCTTCGTTCTCCTCCAGAAACCCACCATGCTCCAGATCGACGGTTCTCGCATGCGTCAGCATCTCCGGGCAGAACGCAAAGTACGCAGATAGCCGCGTTTTTACTGTCCGGAGCCATTCGGAAAGCTCACTGTCCGGAAATCCCTCGAGCCCCCCGACAATATCGCCCCGTCCGCCCGGGCAAGGCACGACGCTGAACTTCCCGCGTATCCCGTACGTCTCCACCGTATCGCAGAAGCGCTCCAGAAACGCATTTGGCACATCCGGCACAAGCGGTCTGCCGTCTGCTGTGAACAGGCACTTCGCGTGCTCCCGATACACGAATACACGCGGTGCGGAGTCGTCTATAATCAAGGAAATCGGTGTTTTCATGTGTTTCTCACTCCCTGCCCTTCTCATTTTTATCCCGCCGCAAGCACGCCCAAGGTCAGTACCCCCGGCAATGCCCGCGCTGCGGTCAACAACGTCTCCATATTGCCCGACAGCGTATCCGTCCGTATCGATATCGTCACCGCCGCCGAACCGGAAAGCGGTATATTCTGATTGATCGTCAGCACGCTGGCTCCGCAATCCGCAAAACAATTTAAAAGCCGCGAAAGCACCCCCGGCACGTCCTCCAGCGACGCCTGCAGCGTTACGATCCGTCCGCTCGTCATCTCCAAAAACGGTGTGGCCGCAGACCGGTATTTGTAAAACGCGCTCCGGCTGATCCCAACCGTCTCAATCGCCTCTGTCACCGACTTCGCTTCCCCCGTCGATAACAGCTTCTTCGCTTCCAACGCCCGGCACAGCACTTCCGGCAGCGCCCAAGCTTCCACCAAGTAATACTTCGCTTCCGTTATCAACACCACCTTCGATGCGCAGTTTGTGCCCGCACATGCGGCATCCGTCATTGCAACGGATACTCCGTGCGTCCACAGACGCACTTTATGTTGCCCTACAACGACATATGCGTCTACTGCGCACAATTGTCTTCGTACCACGTATTATACTACATCTTCCCTATCGCGTGCAAGATGCGAATTCGTGCAAAATCTACTGTTTTTACATGCGCACACTGTGAAGTTTTTTATTGTTCACATTTTGTTCATTTACTTTTATAGGAATCTGCTAGAATAGGTATGGCGGCAGCCAAAAGGGGCTGCGAGGGGCTATCGGAGAATAACGGGTATAAGGAGAATGGATATGTGCAACATCGCAGGATACGTTGGGACTCAAGCCGCTGCGCCGATTCTTCTTGGCATGATGGAACGACAGGCGGGCTTCGGAGGCGGATACTATACCGGTATCGCTACGCTGTATGAAGGAGAGCTTCATTCGGAAAAGGTCTTGGGCGATATGGACAGACTGTACGCGGCGTCCGATGTGCGAAGCCTTCCTGGAAATGTCGGTATCATCCACAGCCGTTCCAACTCCGGCGGTGACCGGGAATGGGCGCATCCGTTTCTCTCAAACGATGAGACGCTCGCCTATGTCGCAAACGGATCTACGGGCGCTTTTGCACGGCTGCCCGAATTTAACCGCGATCTCGTTTCCCTCGAGCTTGAGCATCGCGGTGTACAGTTTCGCTCGAAATCAGCGCCTGTCGGGGCGTATCCAAGGCTGACCGACGGCTCAGGTGTACATGTATCCGAAGTCATGTGCCATCTTATCCGCATGCTCATCTCCGAAGGCTTTGAACCTGAAGCCGCTATGCGTCGCGCTTTCCTCGCTAACCCCTCCGAGATCGTCGCCCTTGCTCTCCACGTGACGATGCCTGATACGATCCTCGCCGCACGTTATAACCAGCCAATGATGCTCGGCCGCGCGGATGACGGCGTTTATCTCGCGACTACCGCGCTTGCGTTTCCGCCGGATGTATGCTTCCATGCGATTGATCTCCTGCCCACCGACTGCTCCGCGACCATCCACCGCGACGGTTGGTGCATCCACGGCTTTTCTCCCGCCATCCCTGTCGCAGCTCTTGACGCCGGACTCCTCTGCGGCGCTCAGACGGCCATCCTTCGCTATATCAACGCCGCCTCGGAGCCTGTGACCGTCGGCGACTGCTGCGACATCACACACCGCCTCTGGCCGCAGGATATGCTCGCACAAAACGCTGTCCTATGTTACGAAGCGCTGCGCGCGCTTGTCCATGAGGGGGATATCGCCATCGTCAGCGTCGTCGTACCGGGCGCGCCTGAAGGAGCAGCGGATGGGATTATGTCCACATCGCTGCGCTTCATCCGCGCGTAGGGATGCGTTTTTTTAGGATGGTTCGCGGCTTTTTGTGTACGCCTTTATTTTAATTTTACACTTTGTGATAAATTTGCGGCTTTACCCTATGGACAAATTCCGCATTCTTTGGTATAATGTCATTTGATCCAAACCACAAGCTACAGGAGGCGCTATGCCGCGTTTTTTTGTACAGGACATCCGCGTCGGTGACGTTTCCATCGTCGGTGAGGATGCCGCGCATATTGCGAAAACGCTCCGGCTGCGCGTCGGGGAAACTGTTATGCTCTCCGACGGCCGCGGTCTCGATGCTCGCGCACGCCTCTTAGCCGTCTCCCCTGCGGCGGTCACCGCTGCCGTCGAGTCGGTTTACCCTAACGCAACGGAACCGCACCTAAAAGCTTATGTCTATGCGGCCCTCCCGAAATCCGATAACGCCTCCCTCATTGTTCAAAAAAGTGTGGAGCTTGGCGCACGGGAAATTATTTTTTATACCTCCTCCCGCACCGTCCGCCGCCCGGATGACTTCGCGCCGTTTTTAACGCGCCTTGCCCGTATCGCCCGCGAAGCCGCCGGACAAAGCGAACGCGGCCTGCTGCCGCGGGTGCGCGGACTGCTCTCCTTTGAGGACGCCGCCCGAGAAGCCGCGAAAACCGATCTGCCCCTCTTCTTTTATGAGCGCGGCGGCGAATCCATTTCGTCCCTGCCCTTCGGCAAGATCGATTCTTGCGCGATCTTCACCGGTCCCGAGGGTGGATTTTCGCCCGAGGAGACTGATGCCGCGAAAAATGCCGGTATGCTCGTCGCTACCCTAGGCCCCCGCATCCTCCGCTGCGAGACTGCGCCGCTGACCGCGCTGACCGCCGCCATGCTGCTCGGTGGGGAAATGGATGCGTCCGTCCCGGCGCCCCCGACTAAAGGTACCTGCCCGGTTTGAGGCTCTCTGCCGTCTGTCCGCCCTAAAAGGGCTAATAAATCATAGTCTGCACGTTAAACGAACGGAGTAACGATGAAAATGAAGAAGACAAATAAATCTGTCCCTATTAAAAAGACCGATTTCCTCGTGAATAAGTCTATGGGCGTCTTCGCGCTCGCCATTCTCGGCATCCTCGGTCTTGTCTGCGTCAGCCGCGCCGCCGCGACCGCATCCGGTTATGTTGTTATCCTCAATATATCCTGGGCAGTCCTCGCTCTCGGCGTCGTTCTTCTCATCGGCGCCGTTTATTGGGCGCTGCGTGACCGTAAGACGGAGTCTGTTCCCCCTTACCGCTACTTTTCCGGCCTCGATCTCGGCGTCATTGCCGCTTTGCTCATTTTCTCTGCCGCTCTCTACCGCGTGTTCGATGTCTTGTCCGTTACACGTTTACTCTACGTCGTTTTCCCGGCCTGCGCCGTCCTTTATCTCCTGTTCTCACTTCTCCAGCGTATTTTCTTCATGCAAGCGCTCCTGTGTGGCAGCTCGATGATCTTGATGTGGATTGTCGCCCGCGCCGGCAGCACCACCGCCATCGTTTTCTCCGTCCTTGGCATTGTCCTCGCCGCGGCCTTTGCCGCCTTCTTTGCTATCTTGAAAGCGGGCGACGGCGCCATCCGCATCGCCTCGCATACCTTCCATTCCGTGGAACGCGGCGAGGAATACGGCGTGGCTTTCCTCTCCGTCGCGGTCACGGCGCTACTCTTCGTCGCGGGTATCGTCTTCGCTTCGGCTTCCATCGTGGGTGCCGGCTCCGTATTGCTGTATATCCTTTGCGGCTACCTGTTCATTCTGGCAGTTTATTATACCGTCAAGCTTATGTAATCACAATAGGAGGATTCTTACCATGCGAATTCTTGCAATCGGCTGCCATCCCGATGATCTCGAGATCGGCTGCGGCGGTACGCTCGCGAAATACGCGAAAAACGGAGATACCGTCATCATGTGCCATGTCGCCAACGGCAATATGGGACATGTCGTCATCATGCCCGACGAACTCGGTAAACTCCGCACCAAGGAGGCCGAGAATGCCGGTAAGGTTCTCGGCGCCGAGGAAGTCATCAACATCAATGTCGGCGACCTCTGTGTCAGTTCTTTTGACGAGGATACCGCGAAAAAGATCTGCGAGGTCGTTCGCTACGCCCGCCCCGACGCCATCATCACCCACTGCGCCGAGGATTATATGCGCGATCACGTCGAGACCGGCAAAGCCGTGTTCAATGCCTCCTTCTCCACCTCCATTATCCACTATGTGACCGCCTCCCCAGCCTTCGAAGGCAACTCCTGCCCCATTTACTACATGGACACCCTCGCCGGCGTTAACTTCCTGCCGACCGAGTATGTCGATATTTCCGATACCATCGAATTAAAGCTCGAAGCTCTACGCTGCCACGAAAGCCAGATCAAGTGGATGCTCGAGCATGACCACATCGATTTCTGCGATTTTGTGCGTACCTGCTCAAAATTCCGGGGCCTCCAATGCGGCGTAACCTATGCCGAAGGCTTCCGTTCCTGTATGACCTGGCCGCGTATCCCCACGAGACGCTGGCTGCCGTAATCTTTGAGTTTGCGATCAAATATCAAGGAGGATTTATCATATGGATTTCATGTCTACCGTTAAGGGTTCCTTGCTCGAGGGCTTCTTCCCCGCCGGTTGGGATATGCAAAAGTTTGACGATTGCTGCAAATTTCCCCCCGAATCCATCACGGAGCGCCAGTCCTTCTGGAACGAGGGCTTCAAGCCCGTCCAGTGCGACCAGCTCGCTGATTTCGACATGATGATGGGTCACGAGATCGCTATGCAGATCAAGACGACCCGCGACGCCGGACAAAAACTTGCTATGATCCTGCCCGTCGGCCCGATGGGTATGTATCGCTGGGCGGTCTACTTCCTCAAGGAGTGGAACGTCTCCTGCTCACATGTCTATGGCTTCAACATGGACGAGTGGTCTGACGGCGAAGGCAATACGCTGCCCGCCGACAATCCCGGCGCGTTCCAGAACGCCATGACGAACGCTTTTTACGGCCCCTTAGGAAGCTTAACGATTCCGGCATGTCAGCGCAATTTTGCGACGAAGGACAACCTTCCCACCTATCCTGAAAAGATCGCCGCATTAAAGGCTGAAGGTGCGAAGCTCATCACCGTCTACGGTATCGGCCGTATGTTCCATATCGCCTTCTGGGAGCCCCACTTCGCCGCCGAATTCGACACCCTTGACGCGTGGAAAGCCAATGCCTACCGCATCGGCGCGAAGCTCCATCCCCTCACGGTCGAGCAGAACGCTATCACCTCCTTTAAGTCCCGTACGACCCTCGTACCCTGCCGCGCCAACACGATCGGACCCGCCCTGTTCTTACAGTCCGACTACTGCATCGGCGGCTGCGACGGCGCGCTCGGCCGCGGCATGATGTGGCAGGGCATGGAAGTCTGGGTCACCCTCCGCCACGGCCCCTGCAAGTGGCTTCCCTCCACCTTTATGCCCACCCTCCCCGGCAAGCTCTTCTTCCTGAAGGAACTCGCCGGACCCCTCGAAGCAGACTGCAACTGACATTCCATCAATAACATTGCAGGGACGGTTTAAAAAAACCGTCCCTGCTTTTTTTCTCTCTGAGGTTTACTATACTATCGGCGTGATGCTGTCGACGAGCCACTCCATGCGCAGGATTTCCATAGCACGGAGATCCTCGTGGGGTACGACCCGCACAATGCCCTCGGCATCGCGGATGGGACCGTGGAACGGGTTATACAGACTGCGGCGGATGTTTCCGCGCAAATAGCGCAGCAGATTCTCCGTCGTAGGCGGCAGAATGTTCGAGGTATAGGAGAAGTTGATGACGCCGGAGCCGAGCCCCCACCAGAAGCCGGTGACCGGCGTGTCGGCGCGCCTGTTGTTCTTTAGGACATCCAAACTGCCTGACAGGTAGTTCTCCGTGATCGCGAGATAAAACGCGTCCCAGTTCCAACCCGGAGCCGCGAGACACTGCTTTGGCGTGCCGTCCGGGGAGACCGAACAGAGCGCCGAAAATACGCCCTCCGGAAGGTCTGCGGGTTGAAAATGGTCGTAGATGGGGGTTAACACCGTATCCGCGCCGAGCGACGCAAGGTTCTTTACCGCCTGCTCGCAGGTGGAGTTATCGGCCGGATCCACCCCGCGCGACTGTAAAAATATCTGCGCGTCCCGGCAAACCGTCCGTACCCCGATCGCAAACGCGTTGATATCCGACGTGTAGCGCTTTGTCGGGATTTTCGGCGTCACATAGCCCACCTTCCGCGTCGTCGTATACAGACCCGCCGCGACGCCGCAGAGATAGACGGCTTCATAATACCGTCCAAAGTATGTATACAACCGGTGATCCTGCTGCACCGGCGAATATACCAGCGTCAGGCAGTCCGGATGCTCCAGCGAAAAGCGCAGCACCGGATTCAAAAAGCTCGGCGTCGTTACAAACAGTAAGTCCGCGTCCGACGCTTTCTGCGACAGCAGTTCATAGGTGTTCTCCGCCGTCAGACCGTCGATGTACGAAGTCGTTACCTTTTCCGGCAGAGCCGCCTCTATCGCCTGGCGTCCCCGCTCATGCGCGCCGAGCCAGTTCGTCTCCGTCCTCCCAACGCCGTACGCAAATACCACATGCGGCGTCCGGCGCGTGCCGAACAGCTTGAATCGCGGAGGCTCATCCGGCTCGTTGTCTAAGATCAGCATCGGCGGCTCCGGATTATCGAGAAGCTTCAGCTGCGGCTGCAGGCGGCGAATCCGGTTCTCTAGTTCCACCGTCTCCACGTCGAGCGGAAACCCGTATATGTGCAGGTATTCGTTGAAGGTGTCCCCCGGTGACATCGTCGGGTCCACCTCCTGGCAATAGCCCTCAAACAGACCGTACAGCCGGTTGAAATCCGGCAGATCCGCGTCCTCCGGAAACGCCGCAAGCAAACGCTGCTCCTGACGGTACAAGCTCTCGTATTTTTCCGGGTTTGAAAGCTCCAGCTCCTGAAACAGCCCTTTCTTCGCATATTGTAAAAATGCATGGTACCGCCTCGCATCGGCGGAATCCTCGTTTAAACGCGGGACAATCCGCGTGATCTCCGCATGAATCGTCGCCGCTCCAAAGTACTTCAGCACGCTGACACGCTTGTTGCCCTCGATGACATAGTACTTCCACATATATTCATAAACTGAGATCGCATCTTTTATGCCTTCGTTGAGATGCGCCGAACAGACACGCGCCCATTTTGTGCCAAACTCCGAACGCGGGGGGTGCAGAGGCATAAAATTCGTCGCAAACGACTGCGCGCGGTTGGCGGTATACGTGCCGATCACGCGGGATAGCGAAAGCTCACGCATCGGCTGACGTAAATACGCCAAAATGTCGCACTGCCCGATGCGGTCGCCCAAAACGGCTACATGCCCGTTTTCTCCGCGTGAAACATGCGCGCTGTAATCGCGCATGCCAAGCTTTCTTGCACGCTCATAAATATCCATCGCGTCTGCCATATCGGAAAGGATCATGACGGTTATACCTCCTTATTTCTCCATACCCTTCGGGAAATACCGCCTTTTTGGTTTGTCTGGGAGCTCCAAATCTGTAATTATATAATTGAATCCATTGATAATCGTCGTATTTTTGTACTTCTCCACCCGTTTTTGACGGTAGCAGTACGATAAATGCACATGACCGTGCAAATGATACGCGGGTTCCCATGTATCGATCAGGCGTCGAAAGCAGCGAAACCCCTTATGGAATCTATCGTCGCCGTCTCCCAGACCCTCCGCGGAAGCGTGTGTCACCAGTACGTCAAATCCGCCCCGCCAAAGAATTGACGGCAGCGTCTTTAAAACATTATTTCGCATCTCCCGCTCCGTATATTGGTTTGCCTTGCGCGCATCGCTCTTGCAGCCGCCATACCCTAAAAACCGAAATCCTTTGTAAATATAGACCCCGTATTCCTCCAGGTCGATACATCCCTCCGGCGGCGTCCTCTGATATCTCTCATCGTGGTTCCCCGGCACGTATAAAAGCGGTACCGGCAGCATCGTCACCAGAAAGGACAAATATTCCGGCTTTAAATCCCCGCAGGAGATGATCAGCTCTACTCCCTTAAAAGCCTCGCGGTCAAAATACTCCCAGATGTACTCGCTCTCGTGATCGGATACGATCAGCACCTTCAGCGTCCGCATGGCGCCGCTCCTTCCGCTATCGACCGCACCGCGAGCGAGCCCAAAATTAACCCCGCGCATCCGGGAACCCACGCGACACTCCCTGGCGCGGCCTTCCGCTCCCCGGGTATCAGAATCCCTGTCGGCTCCTCCTCCGAGCAGACCACCGTTAAGTGCTCTACGCCCCGCCGCCGCAGCTCATGCCTGACCACTCTCGCCAGCGGGTCACCTTTCGTCTCATACACGTCACGCACACACAGCCGTGTCGGATCCAGCTTCCTCCCCGTGCCGAGCGCCGAAAAGATCCGGATGCCCCGCTTCGTACAGGCCTCGATCAAAGCCACCTTCGGCCCGACCGTATCGATACAGTCCAGTACGCAGTCGGGATCTCCCGAAAGGATATCCTCGAGCGTCGTCTCATCGCAAAATACCCGCATTGCGCGGATATCCGCGTCGGGGTTTATATCGAGTCCCCGTTCGCGGCAGACGTCGGCTTTGGCGCGCCCCACCGTCGAGCGGAGGGCGCAAAGCTGGCGATTCAGGTTTGTAATGTCCACGGTATCGTGATCGACAAGCGTCACATGTCCGACCCCGGCGCGAACGACAGTCTCGGCAGCGTAGGAGCCTACTCCGCCGAGTCCCACGACGACCACCTTCGCCTGCGCGATACGCTCCATCGCGCCGTCGCCGAGCACTCCTCTCGTACGTTCCGTAAACCGATCCATAAGCGTCCCCATTCCGGCCTCCTCCTGATTTTACCATATACCTTGCCGTTTGTCTATATTGAATCCCGTCATTCGTCGATTCGTTCCGTCGTTGGAAACAGCAATGTTGCACAGGTTCCCCGCCCAGGCACCGAATCAATACCGATTTCGACCCCCATTGATCGGGCAATCCGCGCACAGAGATAAAGCCCCAGTCCTGTGGCCTTTTTATCGGCACGGCCGTTATAGCCAGTAAATCCACGTTCAAAGATGCGTGGCAAATCCTCTTCGCGGATACCGATACCGGTGTCCGTCACGCGTAGGCGCGGCCGCTCTCCGAGAATATCCCCTGCAATCGTCACCTTGCCGCCCGATGGAGTGTATTTGACCGCGTTCGAAAGCAGCTGCTCGACGACAAACGTCATCCATTTCTCATCCGTCAGCACATCCAAGCCCTCCGGCACCGCGAGTATCAGCGTCAAGCCCCGTAGATAGAACGACCGCGCAAACTTTTTCGCCGCGTCGCGCACAAGCCGCCCCATCGCGTACCGCCGCATCAGCAGGTCACCCGCCATCGTTTCCGACCTTAGAGAGACGAGCGCCATGTCCGCGTACTGCTCGATAAAAAAAAGTTGCTCGGACAGCGCGTCCGCATCTCCCCCGCTTTGCAGCAGCAGCCTCATTGCCGCGATCGGCGTCTTGATCTGATGCGCCCACAGCGTGAACGCGTCCCGCCGCTCGGTATCCGCCATGTCCGCGTGTGATATGACCTCCGCACGGTCATCCCAGAGTAAGCCCAGCAGCCGCTGATAATCCTCCTCCACGAGTGACTCAGGCTCCGGCAGCCCGTCGGACGATGACCGCACATGCGCAGCGACACATTCCAGCGCCCGATGCCGTTCTCGGAATGCCCGGTACCGAATGATGCCCAGCGCTCCCCAGCCGACCGCCGTCAGCGCGATCGCGTAAAGGGCGGCCTCCGCCGGGACATCATACAGCGGCAATATCACCGAAAAGCAAACGCAGACAACCGCGAATGCGGCGATTGCCGCCCATTGCCGCCGCACATAGTCAAAAATCGTCTTCATTCGACGATATACCCCACGCCCTTGCGCGTCAGGATAAAATCCCGCGCGCCTATGCCGTCGAGCTTGCGCCGAAGCCGCGCGATGTTAACGGCGAGGGTGTTATCGTCGATGAAGCTGTCCGTCTCCCAGAGGGCTGTAATGAGGTCGCCGCGCGTCTGCGCGTGTCCCGCGCCGCGCATCAGGAGGGAGAGAATCCGCAGCTCGTTGCGTGTCAGCGTCTCCCGAGCGTCTCTGAAGCTCACCGTCGCGTCGGAAAGGTTGAGGATGACCCCGCCGCGCTCTAGAAGCTCCGCCGGAGCGCCGCTTTCGTATGTCCGACGCAGCAACGCCCCGATTTTCGCCGTCAGAACGTTCAGATCGAACGGTTTTGCCACAAAATCGTCCCCGCCCATATTCATCGCCATCACAATATTCATGTTGTCCGACGCCGACGACAAAAACAGGATCGGCACCCGCGAAAACTTCCGAATTTCTCCGCACCAGTGGTAACCGTTGAAATGTGGCAGCAGAATGTCTAAGAGCACCAGCGCCGGGTTCTCCCGCCGTACCTCCCCCGCCACGTTTGAGAGATCGGATATGGAGTGCGCGTCATATCCCCAAGCAGATAAATGTACCGTAACCGCGCGCGCGATAACGGTATCGTCCTCCGCTATCAGTATTTTATACATAATTTATTCCTTTATCGCTTGCCAAAACTGATATTCGGCAGTATAATGATAGTATCATTATACCCAACCGCGCTTCACCTGTCAAGCGCGGTATTACAAAGGAGGCGCTTAGCCCCTATGCTGCGTGAACGTGCCGTTGCCTACTACTTAGATCATGACTATAACTGTGCCGAATCCATCCTGCTTGCCGCAAACGACGAGTACGCTCTCGGGCTTTCTCCCGACGCGTTCCATCTTCTCTCCCCCTTCGGCGGCGGCTGCGGCTGCGGACGAATCTGCGGCGCGCTTGCCGGCGGGCTTGCCGTCATCGGAAGCCTTGCTGTACGTGAACGCGCGCACGCTACGAAAGACTTCGGCCGACTCTGCGAAGCCTACGTCCAGTCTTTCGAGTCTGCTCTCGGTTCCGATCTCTGCGCCGTCCTCAAGCCCCGCTATGTTGCCCCGCCCCGCCGCTGCGCTGCCACTGTCGAACAGGCCGCCGACATCCTTGATGCGTTCCTCCGTGAAAAAAATCTCCTTTAATGTGATTTAGTCACGGATTTTCTCCTACAGGTCTGGTATACTAAAGCCACGATCCGGAAAGGATACAACATATAAAGGAGCGATGAACATGTCAGCTTTAAAGATAACGAAGGAAAATTTCAAAACTGAGGTTTTAGATGCAAAGGAGCCCGTCCTCCTCGACTTCTGGGCGTCGTGGTGCGGCCCGTGTCGGATGCTCTCTCCCGTCGTAGATGAGGTTGCCAGCACTGTCCCCGGTGTTAAGGTCGGCAAGGTTAACGTCGACGAGCAGTCCGAATTGGCGTCGCAGTTCGGTGTTATGAGCATTCCCACGCTGGTTGTCATACGCAACGGCAAGGTAGAACGCACCTCCGTCGGCGTCGTCCCGAAGGGTACCATCCTGAAGCTCCTTGGTGTTTAACCATCGCGCCGCTGCTTATTGCCATAAGCAGCGGAAAGTCCCGGGAGCGTTTTCCGTTCCCTTAGTATTCTCCCGTTACGACGGCAGTTTCGCCGCTTATACGAGGGTTTATATAGCGCAGAGCATCATAGTTTGATGCTCTGCGCTGTTTTTATGGTTTGCAGTTTTTATTTTTGGAATACCAGCTTTGTGGAAGAATTGGGATTTCCTCCGGCGGAATACCACTGAGCGCTTGCCGTATATCATAACGCAGCACAAAAAGGCGGCGCTCAAACAGCGCTTGCGTGACGCCGAAGTGGTCGGCGCGAGCACTTATATAGCCGCGCTGATTTTTGGGGTCACCGATCGCCTTGCGGCATACATACATGTCCTCAAGAACCGTCGCGCGCGGCATCAGCAGCTCCGCCGCACCTTCGTTCGCTTGCCATTCATAAAACTGCGAATATTTCTGCGAATCCATCGTCGGCGGATGTAGCTCGAAATGCACAAGCTCATGGGTGAGGTCAAACGTTTGTTCTTCTTCCGAACGCAGGCTGTTTAGCACAATGATCGCCTTCGATTTATCCGGCGCTGTTACCAGGATCCCGCGAAACGCTGGAGTCGAGAACCTTGTCTCCCGTACCTTCACGCCCGGTAATGAACGCGCAATACAGAAGGCTTCGAAGCGCAGACCCGAGACTCGCCACACCCGCCTGAGCCGCGTGATCTGGGTGTAGAGCGCCGCGCGCGCGTTATCCATAACGTGATCCCTCTCCACCGCTGCTTTGGGTACGCCAAAAAAACCGTCGTCCGGTTTATCACGATCAAGCGACATAATTGCCTCTATATTATCGATTTCGCATCTGTTTGACCGCATCCATGATGATCTGCACGTCCTCGGGTGCAAGTCCCGATTCCTCTGCCGACCGTGCAAGGCTCAAGTATGCGCCGCTGACACCCGATACCTCGCTTAACGGCACCGTACGCCCCAAAAGGAAGTCTACCGACACATGGAAGTAGTCCGCGACCATCTCCACACGCTCCACGGACGGTATCTTCGTATCCCAATGTGCAATCGAGCCGGGCGCAAAACCGCAGCTCTTCTCCAGCGCGTTGATACTCACCCCGCGTGACCGGCACAAATCCTTGATACGCCGACGGATATCCATAGACTCATCTCCCTTTTTTTCTCATCATACCATACGATTGTTCGTTTGTCAAGATATTTTCATAATCTTTTTATTTTTGTACAACTTTTCGTATACGGCAAAGGTCACTTCCGGGGCATATTCCAACTCCTCTAATAATAGGATGTAGGGTGATCATGACTCAAAAAAGGGGTGTACGCTTATGACCGGTTTGACCACCGCGCAGGTAAACGCGTCCAGAACGCGTTACGGTGACAATTCTCTCCCCGAAAGACCTCGTAAATCGCTCATTTCGTCTATTTTAGAAAATCTCCGCGACCCGATCATCCGCATTCTTCTCTTTGCGCTCGCTTTGAATATTGTCCTCGCCTTCCGCGCCTTCCGCTGGTACGAGTCGCTTGGCATCGTCCTCTCGATTGTTTTCTCCACGCTCATCTCCGCCATCTCCGAGCGTGGCAGCGAATCCGCCTTCGCACACATCCAGTCCGAAGCCCAGCAGACCATCGCCCGCGTCTATCGAGACGGGGAACGCGTCGAATGTTTCGCGTCCGAGCTCGTCGTCGGCGACTGCGTCCTCCTACAAGCCGGGGAGCGTATCTCCGCCGATGGCGTCCTCATCGAAGGCTCCCTTCGCGTCGATCAGTCTGCCTTAAACGGCGAATCCACGGAAGCAAAAAAGTTCGCCTCCACACCCAAAACTCCACCGGCTTTTTCAGATCCCGCCGCCCTCTTTCGCGGCAGCGTCGTCTGCGCGGGCGAGGGCGTCATGCGTATTTTGGCTGTCGGCTCGAAAACTGTCTACGGCAATCTAGCCCATGATCTTCAGACCGACACTCGCGAAAGCCCGCTCAAGCTTCGCCTGTCGAAGCTTGCTCAAGTCATCTCCCGTATCGGCTACGTCGGTGCGGCTGTCGTGGGTCTCGCCGATCTGTTTTGCTCCGTCGTTCTGGCTAACGGCTTCCGCATGATCGCCATTTTAGCTACCCTCTCCTCCTCCTCCGTTATGCTCCCGATACTCCTGCATGCCATCACCCTCGCCGTTACCGTCGTCGTCGTCGCCGTCCCCGAAGGGTTGCCCATGATGATCACTGTCGTCCTCTCGTCGAACATGCGGCGCATGCTGAAAGGTCAGGTACTCGTCCGCAGACTCGTCGGCATCGAGACCTCCGGTTCTATGGGTATGCTCTTCTGCGACAAAACCGGCACCCTCACCTACGGACGCATGTCCGTCGAAACCATCGCCACAGGCTCCGGCCGTCGTCTCCCGCCAGACGCACTCCGCAAAACGTCTCTCTACGAATCCTATGCCCGAGCCTGCGCCGTCAACACCCAGAGTGTACGCACCCGCGGCAAAAGCGTCGGCGGAAACGCAACCGAGCGTGCCCTCCTTGCTTCTCTTACGACCCTTCCGCCCCCCGACCGCTACCGGCGTATCGCCTTCGACCCCTTTGACTCCGCTAAAAAGTACTCCCGCGCCACTGTCACCGACCAGATCACCGGTAAAACCTGCCGTCTCTACAAGGGCGCCCCAGAGTTGATCCTCCCCCGCTGCACCCGCATGCTCGACGAGAGCGCCGCCGCGCTGCCCATTGTACGGCGTACCGTCCAGAATACGCTCGATTCCCTCACCGCCGACGGCATGCGCGTCCTCGCTCTTGCGGAAGGCGACACCGACACCCGGCTTACCCTCGTCGCGCTTGTCGGCATCCGTGACCGCGTACGCCCCGAAGCGCGCGACGCCGTCAGTTCCCTGCGCGGAGCGGGGGTACGTGTCATCATGATGACCGGCGACAACGCCGACACCGCCGCTTCTGTCGCCCGCGAGATCGGCATCCTCGACACCGCGATTCATCCCGTGTTCAATAAAAAGAACCCTCCCGAGCCGCCCTGCGATCTCGTCATGGAGTCCTCCACACTCTCTTCCCTCTCCGACGACGAGGTGCGCCGTATCCTCCCCCGACTTGCCGTGCTGTCCCGCGCCCGTCCCGATGACAAGACTCGTCTCGTACGGCTTGCGCAGGAGCAAGGCACCGTCGTCGGCATGACCGGCGACGGTGTCAACGATGCGCCCGCGTTAAAGCTTGCCGACGTCGGATTTGCCATGGGCAGCGGCACCGAGGTCGCGCGCGAGGCCGGCGACATCGTCATCCTCGACGACAACATCGCAAGCATCGTGCGCGCCGTCCTTTACGGCCGCACCTGCTTTAAGAGTATCCGTAAATTCATCGTCTTCCAGCTCACGATGAACCTCTGCGCTGTCGGCGTCTCCGTCCTCGGCCCTATCATCGGCGTCGGTACCCCCGTCACCGTTATCCAGATGCTCTGGGTCAACCTCATTATGGACACCCTCGCCGGTCTTGCCTTCGCCGGGGAGCCTCCCCGCGCCTTCTACCTTCGCGAGCGTCCCATCCGCCGCGACGAGCCGATCTTTACCCTCGGAATGCTCTTCACTGTCCTCTCCGGCGCTACTTTTACCGTCGCCTTATGCGTCTGGTACCTGCTCTCTCCTGTCACCCGCGCCATTTTCGGCTTCGAACCCCGCCCCATCGTCTTCATGACCGGCTTTTTCGTCCTGTTCATCTTCTGTGCCATCGCGAACAGCTTCAACGTCCGTACCACACGCATCAATCTGCTCTCCGACCTCATGAAAAACCCTCCTTTTGTCGCTATTATGACTCTCGTCTCCATTGCCCAACTCGCGATGGTCTACATTGGCGGTCCCGTCTTCCGCACTACCCCTCTCACCCCCCGAGAGCTGTTCCTCTGCATGGCGCTGTCCCTGCTCGTTATCCCCGTCGAGACTCTGCGCAAACTGGTGTTGCGGTTGTGTAAGACCACATCCATCGGTTAAAAAAACGAGGGTATGCATAAAATGCATACCCTCGTTTTCTTTAGTTTACCCTTCCAGCGCCGTCCGGATTCTCTCGCGCGTCTCGCCGTCCAGCGTCAGCTTTCCCGCTTGCGCATTATCCTCAAGCTGCGCTACGGTGCTCGCCGCCGGAATCACATGCGTCATCCCCGGCAGCGTCAGCATATAGCCAAGCACCAGCCTCGTCATCGAAATGTCAAGCCCCGCCGCAAGCTCCGCCAGTACCGCAAGCTTTTTTTGCAGGCCCGCGTCCTGATACAGCGCGCTTTTCTGGTCATAGAGCCTGTCACCTTTTTTGACCTTCCCGGGGTTATTGTACCGCCCCGTCAAAAGCCCCTCTGCCAAGGGACTCCAGGCAATATATGACACGCCGCGCTGTGCGCATAATTCTAACATCCCGCACTCCGCTTTATGCTCGCCGCGCAGGATATCAAATCCGTTCTGCACGGCGACAATCCTCGTGCGAATGCTGCCTTCGCTCTTTCTCGCGGCGTCATACGCCTCGAAATGCGCAATATCACAGTTCGATACCGCGAAATACCGCACCATATCCCCGCGGATGAGGTCGTCCACCGCCGCAATACTCTCCTCGGCTTCCGCTTCATCGTCCGGCCGATGGAAATACAGCAAATCGATGTGGTCTGTCTGCAGGCGCTCAAGCGACGCGTACACGGCGTCCATGATATTCTGCCGCGACAGCCCCGCGTGGTTCGGCGTCGTACCGTCCATCAGGCCCCGCATCTTCGTCGCCAGCACGATATCCCGCCGCAGTGCCGGGTTCTCCGCAAGCCACCGGCCGATCAGACGCTCCGAGTTCCCCGACGACTCGTTATACCGGTTCGCTGTGTCCCAGAACGTGACGCCCGTCTCCCATGCGCGGTCAAAGATTTCGAACGCGGTTTCCTCGTCCACGCGCGAACCGTCGCCCGTCTCCGGCAGCCCGAATTTCCATGTGCCAAGCCCCACGACGCTCGCCTTCAGTCCGGAACGCCCAAGCCTTCTGTACGGCATCCCGCGGAAGTCCTCGGCGCTGCCGGGGAGTCCGTAAAGTTGTTTGTTCGGTGTCAGATAGTCCATCGGATAAACCTCCTTTATTTTACGTCACACAAAAGCCCTACCGCGTCATAATGGGGTACCTTTGCGATTCTTTCGCGGTTCTCCCGGAATTCCTTGTGCGCCAGGCTCACGACGACGAAACCCGTCTTCAACGCGTCCTCCAGCGTCACATTCGCAAGTCCGCAGATCGTCTCCGCTTTCACATTCGGCTCGCATACCGTTACGTGATACCCTCTCGACGCCAACAGCATCGCAAAATCCACGCTCGCTGAGTCACGCAGATCGTCCACATCCGGCTTGTACGTCATGCCCAGCACGCAGATATCCGCCGGCGGAGCGACGATTTCACCGACGCGGTCGGCTGCCCAGACCGGCTTATGGTCGTTGACCGCGCGTGCCGCATGCATCAGCGCCGTATCGTCCGGGAACTGCTCGCACAAAAACCACGGTACCACCGGGATGCAATGTCCGCCGACGCCGATGCCCGGCGTGTTGATGTTCACGCGCGGATGGCAGTTGGCAAGCTCGATCACCTCGAACACGTCGATGCCGAGTCCCGCCGCGATCACCGAAAGTTCGTTGGCATATGCGATATTCACATCCCTAAACGCATTCTCCGCAAGCTTCGCCGTTTCCGCCGTCACGTCGTCGGTCACACGTACGCTGCCTTTCGTCAAAATGCGATCATAGATCGTTTTCGCAAGCCGTGCGCCCTCCTCCGTCGGTGAGCCGATCAACCGGTCGTTTTCCCGCAGCTCGCGCAGCATCTGCCCCGGGATCACGCGTTCCGGACAATGTACCGCATAGAACGCGTCCGCCGCAAGCCCAGACTCCTGCGCTAAAAGCTCTGCGACCCGCCGCGTCGTCTTCGGCGGTACTGACGACTCGAGGATCACCAGATTCCCCGGCCGGAGCACCTTCGCGATCGCCGATGCCGCAGAGAATACATAATCCAGCTTTGCCCTCGGTTCCGCGCCTGTCATATCCAGCGGCGTGGACACGCAGATATAAAACGCATCCGCCTCCTCAGGTTTGACACTGAAGTGCAGCCGTTCCCGCGCGGCGTCATATTCCTCCTGCAGCCCCGGCTCGTCGATCGGGACAACCCCCGACTCAAGCGAGCTGATGATCTTTTCGTTGATATCCGCGCCATAGACCTGATATCCCGCCTGCGCCAGCACCACGCAGGTCGGCAGCCCGATGTAGCCCACCCCGACGACGCAGATTTTCCGAATTTCCGCCATATATCTATTCTCCCATGTCAGATTCCTATGTTTTACATCCAGTATACCACATGCATCGCCGTTTTGCAACCCCCTGCGCCGCGTTTGACAAATCCGCCTGTGTAGGAGTCCTACACAGGACACTGCGGTATGTGCGGAATAAGGGGTTGTGTTTTCCCGTCCGGCGTGATATAATAGCGCTATTATACTCGCCGGCCTCACATCGGCGATGCTAAAGAGGTCATCATGGTTAAGGTGCAAAATCCCCGGTTTTCGACACTTCACGCAGATCTGCGGGAACTGTTGATCTTCTTCGCACCCATCTTCTTCGAACAGCTCTGCATCTCCATTTGCAGCATCATCACCAGCTCCACCCTCGCGCGTCTGGGCAGTGCGGAAGTTTCCGCCTTCAACCTCGTCGAGGCGCTCAACATTTTCCTGCTGCAGATCTTCCTCGCCATGGGTACCGGCGCGGCCGTCGTCGTCGCCCAGTATCGCGGCAAGCGCGACCCCATCGGCGCGGGCCGTGTGGCCGTCCAGTCGATTTGGTTTTTAACCTGTATCAGTCTTGTGATGCTGGCGTTGATTCTGGTCTTCAGCCGGCCCATCCTGAACATCGTACTCGGACAAGCCGACGAAGCAATCGTCACCAACGGACGCACCTTCCTCATTACGAGCGCCTTTTCCATCCCCTTCTTCATGCTCTACAGCGCCAGCGCGAACATCATCCGCGGCTCCGGTTTTCCGCGTAAGACAATGCTCCTGAGTATCCTCACTAACAGCCTCTACGCGCTGTTCTCCTGGCTCTTCGTTCGGCTCGGTCTCGGCATGCTCAGTCCCGGTCTTGCACTCATCATTGCGCGCGCCTACGGCGCTGTCCACGGGCTTTTCCTCGTACGCAACGGCAACGAGCATCTGAATGTACAGACGCTGCTCATCAAAAAGTTCGATTTCCGTGTCGTTCGTACCGTGCTGTTCATCGGTATCCCGATGTCCATCGAAAACCTCATCTTCCAGGGCGGCCGTCTGCTGACGCAGACCTTCATCATCCCCTTCGGCACCGTCTCCCTCGCCGCAAACAGCATCGCCAACAATATGTGCAACCTCCTGCTCGTCCCCGGCAGCGCATTTTCTTTGACGCTGGTACCGATCGTCGGCAAATTCATCGGTATGGACGACAAGGCCCGCGCCCGTTCCGTTACCCGTACCGGCGTCGTACTGTCGTCGCTGATGCATGTCGTCACCTGCGTAGCCTGTCTCTTCCTGATGACGCCGTTTATCGGGCTATATAACCAGCCTCCCGAGGTCAACGAGGTCATTCGTGCGATTCTTTATACCTATTTGTGGATGATGCCTCTATTCTGGTCAGTATCATTCGTCCTTCCGAACGCTCTGCGCGGTGCTGGCGACGTCCAGTTCAATATGTACGGTTCCATTGCGAGCATGATTGTTTTCCGTCTGATCGTCTCCTATATCCTCACGCGTTTTACAACGCTCGGCGTCCACGGCGTCTGGTACGGCATGTACATCGACTGGATCGCACGCAGCATCTTTTTCCTCCTTCGTTACCGCAGCCGTGCATGGACTGAAAAGAAGCTTGTTTAGGCACAGAAAGTGAGTAACCTCATGAACTATCCGTTTTCCGACAAAAAAGCTCTGTTTCTCCTGATCCTTGGCCTTTCATTATGCGTTATCGGCATTATTCTCATGCTTTTCACACGTTTTTACGCCGGTTTGTTCCTGCTCGTACCTTTAAGTGTCTTCTATATTTACCAGCTTGTGCTTTTCTTCCGCAGCCGCAATAAATCCGAATAAAGAAGTATCCTCCCACCGCCTGTACGATAAGCGGTGGGAGGATACTTCTTTATTCAACGTCAATCCACCAGTGGCGGATATCGGTACACGCTTCTTCGTAAGCGTCGGATGCCTGAATCAGCAACCTCTGCTTCCCGTCACCGAGCGCGCCGACGACGAGGTTATTTGAATAGTACGACGCCGTGCCCCACGCGCCCTCCGGCGGTATGCGCAGGAATATGCCGTCGTCCCAGTGTACGCCGTCCTCCGAGCTATACAGTACAAAGTTCGACGGCACATTCTTATCCACACAGCCGGAACGACCATGCAGAAAACACAGCCCGTTTAAGTACGCCGTCTGCGGGTTCCGGATACGCTTTTTAACCTCCGACTGCGCGGGGGACGTCCATGTGCTGCCGCTGTCGGCGCTGACGCAGTAGTCAAGGTGATACTCGTCCGCCGCGTTGTAGACGTAAGCCGCGAGCATCCCGTCTGGGCTAAAGAGCAGCGAGCCGTAGCCCCGCCCCGTCGTCGCAAACGGCAGCGTCGAGCGCTCCGTGAAAGTTTCGCCGTTGTCCGTGCTGACAAGCAGCTTGTACTGGTGCTCCGGTTTGTTCCCAAGGAAGCTCTCCGAGCCGTCGTTTGCGAAAAACAATCCGTACACCACGCCATCGCAGACGCGCAGATCGTAGAGTCTGCCCGCTTCGTCTGTCATCGGCTTCGGTGCGCTCCATGTTACGCCGCCATCCGTGCTGCGGATCACCGTCGGTACGCCCCACGGCTCCCAGGCGGGCTTGCATTGGCTTAACAGGCATGCAACGACGATGGAACCGTCAGCCGCGCGTACCGCCTTCTCACACGCGACCGTGTATTCCCCGTCGAGAAACATCCGTGCGGAATATGGCAGCACCACCGGCTCTCCCCATGTCTTCCCGGCATCCTCCGAGCGGCGGTACTCGACCCAGCCGAAGCCGGAATGTCCGTGATTGCGCGCCCCCGCGCAGTTTGCGTAGAACGCGAGAAGCTTGCCGTCCTCGTACTCAACCAACGCGTGTCCGAGATGCCCCGAGCGCTGCTTTTCGTGGTGGTTGACAAACAGAATACCTTCGCCGGGGGTATTGCCCGGCATAACGGTATATTTCATGGGGATGCCTCCTTATAAGTATGGACATGATCGATGAATAAAGGGCGCAAGCTGCAAAGCTCGCGCCCCTCATGACCCCACATCAGCCGTAACCGGAGTTGAATTAATAACCTACGAGTGTAGGGCGGGAAATCTCTCCGCTACTTCACTGCTTCCAACATCCGCCAAACGTCGGTCAAGACCGCGCAAGCGGGAGGCCTGCAAACCATAGAGGAAGTCCGATCTCCCTATTTGTTATTAATTGTGGGTTAATAACAAAACTCATACACGCACCGCGTAGGAAGTCACTTATGGCATCCGAAAAAGGTCTTGAAAACAAGGTCTCTTACGGAACCGTTTTATTGTATGTTCATTATAGCAAATATAATACCGAATTTCAAGAGGATTTTATTTCTGTATTCAATTTGTAATATTTACAGCGCCGCCGTTACGCCAAACTCGCGGTTGATACCGGAAAGCTTCCGATACAGCGCAAATCTCCGTTTCAGCGGCATCGGATCCGCCTTCGGCATCACCCTGCCCGACAGTGTAACATAAGCGCTCACCGCGTCGCGCAGGCTTGCATACGCGCCCGATCCCGCCGCGGCAATCAGCCCGGCGCCTAAAGCGCCCACGTTCTTCTCTGCCGGAATTTCCAGCGTCAGCCCTAAAAGCGCCGCTTTCATCTCGTTAAGGAGTGAATTTTCGCATGCCCCACCGCCAAGCCGGATCGTTCGGACATCCTCCGTCAGCTCCCCCGGCAGCCCGGACCAGATATGCGCGATCGAAAAGACCACGCCCTCCAGCACGCTATAGAGCAGATCCGCCGGTTTATGCTCCGCCGACAGCCCGATGAACGCGCCTCTCGCATCACCGTCCCAGATCGGCGTGCGTTCACCGGTTACATACGGCAGGAATACCGGCGGGTGCGCCCGTCCGTCCTCCATCGCATGGAAGCGTTCGGTTACAAGCGCTTCCGTCTCGGCATTCTGCGGCATTCCGCAGATACGGTAACCCCAGTCGATCGACGAGCCGGACGACGCCGTTACGCCGAACGTCGCGCAGCCCTCGAAGAAGGTCGAACAGATCATTTCCCCGTCGCCGACCGGCATGGGACTGATGAGTCCGACATGCTCCGATGTACCCGTCAGATCGAATGCCTGCCCGATCCCCGAGATGCCCATACCCAAAAACGACGCATGGGAATCGTTGCAGCCTAAGTATACCGGCGTACCTGCCGACAGTCCGAGTTTCCGCGCCGCATCCTCACAAAGCCCCGCCGGCGCGCACAAGGAAGGATACATTGGCGCGAAGCGTTCGGGGTTCATCCCCAGCGCCGCGAGAAATTCCGGATTGGGGTTCCCCGTCAGCGGATCCGACAGGCCGTTCCATGTCAGCGTGTCGGAGCAGAGCTTCCCCGTCAGCTTCTCATACAAAAAATCCTTCGGCGCAAGAATCCTTGCGGCGCGCGCCCATTCGTGCGCCCGTTCTTCGATAAACCAGCGCAGCCTGGACGCCGGATACGACGGTACTTTGGGCATCGGCATACCCGTATGGGCGATGAAAAATTCCGTGCCGAAGCGATCCTGCAGCGCTTCCCGCTGCTTTGTGCCGCCGGAGCCGCCCCAGCCGTAAACCGGCCATGCCTCCACCGGCCGCTTTGTGTCGGCAAGCAGGTAAGTGCCGACCTGCGCCGTAAGCCCGAGTCCCGCGCAGTCGGTGCCCGTATCCGCCGATACCTGCGCCACGGCGTCGGCAAGCGCCTTCCACCATGCCGTCGGCGTGTTGCCCAGTGCCGGATCATATACCGCGCGATAGGTCGTTGTCTTCCCGCCGTACAGCCGCGCAGCCTTCACGCTGGAGGTGCCGACGTCGATCCCGATAAAATAGGACATTTGCGTCTCAACCCTTCCCCCATTTTTCTATGTAACCTGCTGCCTCGCAGATTATACGCCCTGTAATATCGCTACACGGTCACCATCGATAACACACAGTACCCCGCGCCGAGCAGCATTACTATGCACCCAAGCACAATTGCCGTAGCCTTATGCTTCTTTAAGGCTTCCGTCGGATTCGGCTCTAGCAGTGCCAGCCCGCCGATCAAAAGCCCCAGCACCATCACCGTCAGCTCTATCCCGGCGATGAGGTACAGAAAATTGCCCGGCAGCCCGTACTGCGCAAGCATCTCCTCACTCGCCGTGACCGCATCCTCGCTCGTCGCGGGCGCTATCGCTGAGATTAACGCGCTTGCCGCATTGTTGATAAAGTGCATCAGCATCGGTACGAAGATGGATCTCGACCGGTACAGCGCGTAACACAGCACGATTCCCGTCATCGCCGCGATCGGAATACGCACCGGGTCGAGATGGAAAAGGCCGAATACGACCCCGGTCATGAGTATCGCAATGCGCGGTGTCCCATGACGGTCAATAGCGTACTGCATGACCCCGCGAAACACAAGCTCCTCGCAGATCGCCGGGAACAGCGCCATCGCAACGAGCATCGTCGGCAAATTAGCCGCATAGAAGGTGTTTTTCATCGACTCGACCGTCTGATCGACCATCGCGGGAAAGAGTATATAAAGGATGTTCGTAAACAGAGCTGATGCAAAGTAGGACGCGCCGATGAGCAGTATCCCGCCGCAGACTGCCTTCGGACGAGGTATGCGCGTCGAGAAAATCTCGACGCAGTCCACTCCGTCCGTTTTGGTTCTGCGTGCGCCGATGACCATGGCCGACGCGCCGAGCAGCGCGATCAGGCCGTAACCGATCTCCGTCGCCGCGACGCCCCAGACGCCGAATGCTGTCTGCAGCGGCGCGGAGCAGAATAAGTTGAACAGCAATACCAAAAACAGCGTGATAATCGCAATAACAAAGTACATGGGTACTCTCCTATTTAAACGGATACAGCGCATACGTCAGGCGCATCAGATAGCTTCCGGAAAACACATCCGCCGGAATCGTAAAGCCGGAACCAAGTACCTTCGGGATTACCGTTACAAGGAATATGACGGGTAAAAACATCACACATCCGCCAATAATCAACCCCAAAACCATGCCGAGTGACGAATTCAGCACGCCGACGATCGGAATGCGCTCAATAAACGCAAGCCGGTCGATTAAAACACGCAATATCGCTAGAACCAGCGCAAAAAGGAATGAAAACAGGATGAACCCATAGAAAATAAGCGATATACCGTAAGACAGCTCATGCAGCGGCTCCTCCGGCTCTCCCTCGGCCCCGGTATCGACCGCCGCTGTGGACTCCTCATCCGTGTCGCCGGCATCCATCTTCGCAAGCACCGCCTGCACGACAGTTACCACCTTATCCGACATGGATACGAGTGTATCAAGGGCGTCCTCATCCGGTAAAAACCGCGAGGTCTGATGCACGAGGAAACGCTGCGTCGCGGCCGATGCCGCGCGCGCAATCGGCCGCGCAAAGAGCGCTGTCGCCGTAAACGCGACAGCCAGCGCGACGATCACCGAGACGATCGACAGAAGCATCCTTACAAAGCCCCGCCTGACGCAGGCGATGACGATGAGAACAACGGCGCAGATCAGCGCGATATCAAAATAGAATCCGAAAGAAATAGGAATCACCCTTCTTTCATTTTTGGAGGAATGGCGTTATCAGATCGACCACACCAGCCTCGGAGGTATATATCATCAGCGCTTTCCCCGCCGACGTCATAAACACGCGCCGTACGTTATACACCGTTACCGGTTTGCACAGCGGATTCAGCATCGTATCCCGCACCTCTACCGTATCCGTGAACAGCAGCGCGACATATCCCGCGTTCACATCGATCCAGCGGATCTCATCCGTCTCGACGATCACAGGCTCGGCTCCCGCCGACAGCGATACCAGATACGACGAAAGTCCCGACGTCCGGTCGACTACTGACAGTACGCATACCGCGGTATCATAGTCACACGTGCGTAGGCTGTTGCCGCCATAGTCGTATTCATAGCGTATGCTGCCGTCGAGATTTAATACACAAGCCCGCGTATCTCCTATGGCACATACCGCGTCGTTTCCGAGAAAAGTTACATCCGTGATGATTGTTTCCGGGATATCGCAGACACTGTGATAGTTCTCCTCCGCGAGGAGGAAGGTGATTACACGCGTGATGAAAACGGCGTCGTCCTGTGTCAGTGCGACGACGGCAAGCGTCTTTCCGTCCGGCGATATCGCTGCCGTCTGGACGTAATACTCGGACGTCTTCCACTCATACCGCAGCGCAAGCGTCGAATCGTAGACGGATACCACGCTTCGGTATCGGTCATCGTCATGCACGACGGCGATAAATCCCGCGTCGTTCTGCGTCACATCGATGATACTTCCGGACATCTCGAGTGTGCCGACCTGCGAAGTCAGCCCCGTCACCGTCAGCAAGGACGCGCCGCGGCTGTAGAGACAGGCGTAGGTATCGGATACCGACAGCGCGGGGTTTGCGCTGATGTACTGCATCGCCAGCTGCTCATCTCCGGCGGGGGTGTAAAGCTTGTAGGTACCCTGATTCAGCACAGCCAGATTATTGCCGTAGAGTCCGAAAATATTGGAGGAGTCCGGCTCGAAATTAATACGCGAGTCAGCCTTTGTCTCCTCGAGCTGCACACTCGAGCGATACGTCGCATATGCGTCGAGGATGTCGTCCCGGAAGACATAGATGGATAATATAACGGTAGCGACCAGTCCGAACAGCATCAGCTGCTGCGCAAAACGAAGGTAGTCAAGCCTTTTGTCCCGCGCCGGCAAATTAATATTCGGATCGGCATAAGCTTTATTCGGCATAGTAACCTCTTACGAAAAACATTTACGTCAGGGTAAATTCGTCGTACCAAAGCCCCGTGAGCGCCAGTCCCGCCGCGGGCAGTGTCGGCCCGGCAAGCGAGCGGTCACGGGACGCGAGGATGCTCGCGATCTCTCCCGGCTCGAGCTTATGAAGCCCCGCGTACAGCAGCGTGCCTGTGATGGCGCGTACCATGTTATACAAAAAACCGTTCCCGCATACGCGCACCGTAATGACGTCGCCCGACTTCTCCGCCTCGCAGCGGTAAATCGTGCGCACCGTCGTCTTGACGGGGCTGCCTTTGCGCTGTACGGCGGCAAAATCATGCGTGCCGACAAACTCGGCGGCGGCGGCGCGTACCCGGTCGAAGTCGAGCGGGTACGGGAAATAACACGCCCGTGCTAAAAGAAACGGATCCCGCACGCGTGAGTTATGGATGGTATAAGTGTACTCCTTTTTGCGGCAGGAAAAACGCGAATCAAAGCGCCCCGGTACGATTCTTGCTTCTTTGACCACAATATCGTCCGGCAGCCGCGCGTTCAGCGCCAAAGGCAGCCGGGCACACGGTATCGAGGTCGCAAGCGACGCGTTGCACACATACACCCGCGCGTGCACCCCGGCGTCCGTCCTTCCGCAGCCGGAAAGCGAGACGCTCTGCTCCGTCGTCTTGCGAACAGCGTCCTGCATGGCCTCCTGTACTGTCATGCCGTTGTTTTGAATCTGCCACCCGTGATACGCCGTACCGACGTAGGAGAGGAACAGCGCGATATTTTGTTTTTCAGACATACAACCCTAAAAGCACGATTCCCGTACCCAGCACGGCGGCAACACACATCGTAATATAATCGATTCTCTGCATTTTTAAGGTATGCAGCCGCGTACGCCCCTCGCTTCCGCGATAACAGCGGCACTCCATCGCCACCGCCAGATCGTCCGCCCGGCGAAACGCGCTGACAAACAGCGGCACCAGGATCGGCACCAGAGCCTTTGCGCGGCGCACAAGATTCCCCGTCTCAAAATCGGCGCCTCTCGCCTTCTGCGCGCTCATGATCTTGTCCGTTTCTTCGATGAGGGTCGGGATAAACCGCAGCGCGATCGTCATCATCATCGCAAGCTCATGCACCGGGACATGGATTTTCTTCAGAGGGCCTAAGAGCTGCTCGATCCCGTCGGTCAGCTTGATCGGTGGTGTTGTATAATTCAACAGCACGAATGTGCCGGAGATCAGCATTGCGATACGCAGCGCCATGTAGACTGCCGTATGGACGCCCTCGCGTGTGATCGTGAAAATCCACCAGCTCCACAGCGGGTCTCCGGAGACATAAAACATGTTCAGCACCGCCGTAAACAGGATGATGAACAGCAGCGGCTTGATCGAGCGGAATACAAACCGCAGCCCTATTCCCGACAGAGCGATCACCAGTACCAGCGACCCAAACACCAGCGCATAGGACGCGGGTCCCTTTGCTGCGAACAGCACGGCGATGTAGCCGATTGTCAGGACAAGCTTTAAGCGCGGATCCATCCGGTGAATCACGCTGTTTCCGGGGATGTACTGCCCTAAAGTGATGTCCTTCAGCATGACGCAGCCCCCCCGATCATCTTCAATATGAGGTTTTTCGCATATTTCACCGTGTAAACAGCCGTATCGATGTCCACGCCGCGCTGTTTTAAAAGCTGGAACACTCTCGTCACCTGCGGGACGTCCAGCCCCAGCTCCTCTAAGCGCTCCGGTATACCGAAAATCTCCTCCGGCGTCCCCTGCAGGGCTACCTTCGAGTGATTAAGCACGATCAGCCTGTCCGCCGTGCGCGCGACGTCCTCCATGTTATGCGTCACAAGGATGACCGTCGTCCCGCTTTCTTCCCGAAAGGCACGAATCTCCTTTAAAATCTGATACGAGCCTTCCGGATCAAGCCCCGCCGTCGGTTCGTCGAGAATCAACACCTCCGGCCGCATGGCAAGCACGCCCGCGATGGCGGCGCGCCGCTTCTGGCCGCCCGACAAGTCGAACGGCGACTTTTGCATTACATCGTCCGTCAGTCCCACGTAAGCCGCTGCCTGCCGTACCCGCTCGCGGATTTCAACGTCGCCGAGACCCATATTGCGAGGCCCGAACGCGATGTCTCTTTCAACGGTTTCCTCAAACAGCTGATACTCCGGATACTGGAACACCAAACCCACCTTAAAGCGCAAATCGCGAAGCTTATAGCCTTTTTCGTGGATATCCTGCCCGCGAAACAGGATCTTTCCGGACGTAGGCGCGAGCAGTCCGTTGAAATGCTGGATCAGCGTCGATTTGCCTGAGCCGGTATGCCCGATCAGCCCGACGAATTCGCCTTCCTCTATCTTGACAGAAATCCCATTTAGCGCGGTCTGCGCCGTCGGAGAGTTTGCGCCATATGCGTAACGCAGTTCGCGCGTTTCCAAAATCGTACTCATCTAAATTCTATAAACCCCTAAAAGCCGTGTTTGCGCAGCAATTCATATAGCGCATCGGCACATTCTTTCTCTGTCAGTACGTCGCTTGACACCTCGACGCCGGCTTCGCGCAGCATATGCATCAGCTCGACCCCCTGCGGCACCGCAAGCCCCACGGCATACAGCTCTTCGGCGCGGGCAAACACCTGCCGCGGCGTCCCGTCCATCAAAAGCTTCCCGTGGTCGATGACCAGCACCCGATCCGCGTCTACGGCCTCGTTCATATGGTGGGTAATCAGGACGACGGTGATGCCGAGCGTGCGGTTTAAGCGATGAATCGCACCCATGACCTCACGGCGTCCGACCGGGTCGAGCATGGCCGTCGGCTCGTCGAGCACGATGCATTTCGGCTGCATCGCGATGATGCCGGCGATGGCAACGCGCTGCTTTTGCCCGCCGGACAGGGCATAGGTTGTGCGATCCTTGAAATCTTCCATCCCTACCGCGGCAAGGGCGTCGTCCACACGGCGGCGAATCTCCGCCTGCGGAACGCCGAGGTTCTCCGGTGCGAAGGCGACGTCCTCCTCCACCATCGTGGCGACAAGCTGGTTATCCGGGTTCTGGAATACCATACCCACCCGCTGACGGATGTCGTAGAGCTTATCCTCATCGGCGGTGTCCAATCCTTCGACGAAAACCTTCCCGCCAGACGGCAGCAAGATTGCGTTCAGATGCTTGGCAAACGTCGATTTGCCCGAGCCGTTATGTCCGAGTACGGCGACAAAGCTGCCCTCATCGATCGACACCGTGATGCCGCCTAAGGCAAAGTCCGTCGTACCCTCTTTATATTGATACCGCAAATCGCGGGTTTCGATCATTTTCATCGTATCATCCTTTATACCGCCGCCGTCCACCGCGCGCTCGAGCCGCAGGGTAAGTTGAGCCCCGTTGCCCGACACGCCAGCCCCAGCTCGTCGTATGCGACGCTTCCGCCGCGGCGCCTGCCGATCGCGTCGCCGAGCACATATCCCGCGACGCCCGGGTTTAATCCCGCCGTATATGCCGACATCAGCACAAAATCCGGGTCGTCCGACAGCGCGCGCTCACAGAGCTTCACGAACGGATACAGGTTCGTCTCCATCTTCCAGACTTGTCCCGTCGGTCCCCTGCCATATGACGGCGGATCGAGGATGATGCCGTCATAAAAGCGTCCGCGCCGGATTTCGCGTTCGATGAACGCCGCGCAGTCGTCGACGATCCACCGTACAACCCTGTCCGCGACGCCGGACGCCGCCGCGTTCTCCCGCGCCCATGCGACCATCCCCCGCGCGGCGTCGACATGGCAGACCTCCGCGCCGGCGGCAAGCGCGGCGGCTGTCGCCGCTCCCGTATATGCAAAAAGGTTCAGTATCCGCATCGATTTTCCGCTTGCAAGCCGTTTTTTCGTGCGTTCCGCAACAAAATCCCAGTTTACCGCTTGTTCCGGAAAAATCCCCGTATGCTTGAACGACATCGGCCGAACGAGAAATGTCAGGTCCCGGTACCGCACCGACCAGCCGTTTTGCACGGCGTCCTGCGGCAGGGTACGGTTCTCCCATGCGCCGCCGCCCGTATTCGAGCGGTTATATCGGGCGTCATACCGCTTCCAGCCGACATCCTTTCCCTCCGGCGTCCAGATTGCCTGCGGGTCGGGGCGCACCAGACAGTACGGCCCCCATTTCTCAAGCTTCTCTCCGTTTCCGCAGTCTAACAGCGAAAACGACTCCCCCCACGAATCGGCAATCCACATGCGCGTTTCTCCTTCATTTCGTCCCTGTTATCGTAGTATTATACCACGCCGGGCACGCCTATGCAAGTGCTTTTCTCGACATTATCCGCACTCCCCGCGAAGACTTTTTTAGAGTTGACAACGGCTTCGGTATGATTTATAATATTTTTATTAATTGTGTTTTAGCGAAAAGGGGATGTCTTTTATTAAACGGGCCACCATCAAGGACGTCGCGGCGGCGCAGGGCGTCTCTCTCTCCACTGTGAATAAAGCCCTCTACGGCAAGCCCGGTGTCAGCCCGCAGCGCCGCGCGGAAATCCTCGCCGCCGCCGACGCGCTTGGCTATCACCCCAATCGCGCCGCGCTTTCCCTGGCACGCGCCCGTATCCGTATCGGTGTCGTCATACCCTCCGACTGGCCATCCTACCATGAACCGATGAAAAACGGCATCCTCCGTGCCTTCGCCGATCTGCGCGACTTCTTCGTCACCGGCGATATCCGATACTACGACGCCGAACACGATGCGCCAAGGCAGGTTGCCGCGCTTTTCTCCACGCTGCGTACCTCCGGCTGCGACGCCGTAATCTTCTGCCCCGGCGAACGCTACCCCTATGTCGACGCTCTCGCTGATGCCGAAGGACATCACCTCCCCGTCGCCATCGTCGGCGATGCCCGTCCCGATGCGCCCTGCCTCTTTACTGTGCAGCCCGATATCCCCGCCTGCGCCGCCCTCGCGGCAAACCTGCTCACGCTCTCCACCCCGCCTGATGCCCCTCTCGCCGTCGTCGGAGGCTTCGCCGATCTCGCACCGCATACCCAGAAGGCCGCCGTATTCGAACAGTCCGTCCGCCGCCCTGTTTACCGTATCTTCGCGATGGACAAAGACGATAACGCTTATGAAAAAGTCCTGGCCTGTCTTGGCGAAGTTCCAGACCTCGCCGGTATCTATATCTCCACTTCCGTCGGCGACGGCGTCTGCCGCGCCGTTATCGATTCCACCCGCCCCATACGCGTCGCCGCTACCGATCTTTCTCCCTCCCTGAAGGCATATCTCGATTCCGGTGTAATCGACGGTATCATTTACCAGAATACCTACCTCCAAGGCGCGCTCGCCGTGCTGACTCTCGTCGATTATCTCACCCTCCGCGTCCTTCCATCGCCTGTGCGCAGCGTCTCTCCCAAGCTGTTCCTCCGTGCGAACTGCCCCGCTTCCGTCGAGGATGCTGCCGACGAACTGCTGCTGCGCGGGTAACTCCATTTCAATCAAAAAGGACGGTGATCTTGATATGTG
Source organism: Clostridiaceae bacterium (assembly GCA_034926225.1). Lineage (GTDB taxonomy): Bacteria > Bacillota > Clostridia > Oscillospirales > QAMX01 > JAAZKA01. The sequence goes on along the minus strand of JAYFRF010000004.1, from coordinate 116,516 downwards.
GTATGAGCATTCCCCCTTCCGCAATCTCGTAGACATGCACATCCCCGACTGGAACCCCGATTTTATGCGGCGTTTCGACCCGGAAGCCTACGCCGACTGTATGGTGCGTGCCGGTGTCGATACCGCGCTCGTCTACGCGGGCAACTGTCTGGGCATCTGCTTTTTCCCGACAAAGACCGGCCACATGCACGAAGGTCTCCGGGGCCGCGACATCTTCGGTGAAACGGTTTCCGCCCTGCGCCGCCGCGGCATCCGTCCGATTACATACTTCAACATCTGGTCGCGCTGGGCGTTCGATACCCATCCCGACTGGCGTATCCGTTCCGTAGACGGGCGCGATACGCTGCACAATCCCGACGGCACTCTCGCCCGCTACGGCCGCTGCTGCTTAAACGCGTCGGGCTACCGTGAATATGTCCGGGAGCAGTTTTCCCAACTTGCCCGCGACTACGACACCGCCGGGTTCTGGATCGACATGACCGGCTGGCACGGCGCCGTCTGTACCTGCAACCACTGCCGCGCGCGGTATCTGCGGGAAACCGGACGGGAGCTTCCGGAGACGGTCGACTTCTCCGATCCCGCGTGGGTCGACTTCGTCCGCGCCAGAGAACGCTGGCTCTACGATTTCAACGCCGGGATCCGCCGTACTGTGGACGAATGCCGTCCGGGGATGACCTGCGCGTTCCAGTCGGCCTTCTGGGGATCCGGTTTTACGGGCGGTTTTACCCAGAGCTACGCCGATCTCTCCGATTACATCGCGGGCGACTTCTATGCCAACGCCCTCGTCTATTCGTGGCTGTGCAAGTACCTCTCCAACGTTTCGAAGCACCGTCCGATGGAGTTCATGGTCTCCCGCTGCCATAACTTAAATGATCACACCACCACGAAGACGGAAGCCGAGCTGCGCTTCTCCGCCTATGCCGCCCTCTCACACGGCGCAGCCTTCCTCTTTATCGACGCGATCGACCCGGCCGGCACGCTCGACACCCGTCTTTACGACCGTATGGGCGGTATCCGCCGCGCGCTTGCCCCCTACCTCGACGTCTGGTCGTCCGCCGCGCGCGTGATGCCCGAGGTATCCTTCTATTGGAACTTCCCCTCGATGTACAACCCCGCCGAAAACGGCAAACCCCTGCGCGATATCCGCGGATGGTCGCCCGCCTCGCGCATGGAAAACGCCGCGCGTACGATGATCGCCGCTCACCTCGCCTACGACTTCACCGCAAAGCTTGATACCGTCCCCGCGGACAGCGTTCTTGTCCTGTCTGAGCAGTACGTCCTCACGGACGCGGAGCGTCGCGCCTTAACCGCTTTTGTCGAGCGAGGCGGCAGGCTCATCGTCACAGGCGGCACCAGTACCCGTACCATCGAAGGAAAGCCCGCGTCTCTCGACACGCTTACCGGCGTCACCATCGAGGGCGCCTTCCCCGAGGATACCTGCTATCTCTCGCCCGCCGACGCCGCTTTGCCCCTGTTCGAAGGGGCTAACAGAAGCTATCCGCTCTACTTCCCCGCTCCTGCGCTGAAGGCTTTCGTCCGCGCCGATGTCGAGGTGCTCGCGACCGTCACCCGTGCCGCCGCGCATACGCAGGAGATACACCGCTTCGGCTCCGCGATCTCTAACCCGCCGTGGGAGGAGACCGTTTCCCCCGCCGTCACACGCAGGCATGTCGGTAAAGGCGAGGTTATTTGGCTGGCCGTTCCGTTATTCGACGCCGCGACCGAGCGCCAGCGGAAGGTGTTTGAAAACATTGTCCGCACCCTCCTACCCGCGCGGACGATGATCGAAACGGATGCTCCCTCATGGCTCGAGGTTATGCTTCGTCATGACGAGGCGCAAAACCGCACCTTCATCACGCTTTACAAAGCGATGAGCGTCTACTACGACACGCCCGCGTTCGACGTCCGGCTATCCGTCGTGCTCCCCGGGCAGGGAGGTCATCTCCACCGCGTCACAACCGGCGAGGAGGTCAGCTTTACCGAGGATAACGGTCGAATTTCGTGGATTGCGGGCAATATAGGGGATTTTGAGCAGTTTATTTGGGAGAAGAACGTATGAAAACCTTCGTATTTTTCGGTGACAGTGTAACGGAAGGCTGTTTTGGACTGTATCCGACCTCCTACGGCTTCGATACCTACCGCGACCCAGCCGCCGTCTACCACGCACAGCTTGCCCCCATGCTGCGGGCGAAATACGGCGATATTGCCGTCATCAACGCCGGCGTCAGCGGCGACAACGCGCATCACGCTCTGGAAAGGCTCGACCGCGACGTGCTTGCCTATCACCCCGATACCGTCGTCGTCTGCTTCGGCTTAAACGACGTCTTTCACCCGCTCGACCGCTATGAAGCCGCCCTAGCGGAGATCTTCTCCCGCCTTTCCGGCGTTCGTCAAGTCATTTTCGCCACGCCGAACATGCTCAATACCTATCTGCACCCGGAAACACTTCCTTCTGCGGTAAAAATCGCCCAAAAAACACTCGAGTTCCAAACCGACGGTACCTTCGACCGCTATATGGATACCGCACGCCGTACCGCCGCGCAGGCCCATGTCCCCATCTGTGACATGTACGCGTATTGGAAGTCCCTCAACGCCGCCGGCGAGGACATTACCATACTTCTCAGTAACTACATCAACCATCCCACCCCCGCGATGCATCGCATTTTCGCCGAAAAACTTCTGCCTATGCTGTAAACCCATATAAAGGAAGGCTGCCACCATGAACACAACGCTCGAACGCCATAACATCACCTTTACGGAGTCGCGCCGTATACTGCCGACCACTATCCTCCGTGCCGTCGTCGCGGGCGTGCTGTGTATCCTGACGCTCATCGCAAACGGTATTTTCACCGCAAGCCCGACACTTGCGGACGGATATGCCGAAATCTTCCGCTACGCCGCCGTCCTCCTCTCCGGCGCGTTCTCCTACATCCCCTTCATCCTCGCCGAGGTACTGCTCTACGCGGCCATCACCGGTGTGTGCATCTACCTCGTCTTCGAAATCTTTCTTACCCTCACCCACACCGGCAAGCTCGCCCGTGTCGGGCGCATGGCGGCCAATTTCGCCGTCGCCGCATCCCTTCTCTGGTTCCTTTTTGTCATGTCCTACGGCTTTGCCTACCACTGCTCCCCTCTGTCCGATAAACTTGGCTTGGAGCCGCAGCCGACCGAGGTCGAGACGCTTTACCATACTACGGCATGGCTCATCGAGGAGGCAAACGCCCTCTCCAAAACCGTCCCGCGCGACGCGTCCGGCTCCATGACGTCAGCCTCCTTCGATACCATCGCGGATTCCATCGCGTCCGGCTATAACACCCTCGCGTCTTCGTACGAATTCTACCGCTCGACCTATGCGCCCGCCAAACGCGTCCGCTCCTGGCATGCCATGTCGGCCTTCGGCATCACGGGCATCTACATCCCCTATACCGCCGAAGCCGCCGTCAACCCTGACAACACCGTTCCCGCCCTCCCCTTCACGATGGCGCATGAGATGGCGCATCGGCTGATGATCGCGCCGGAGGACGAGGCAAACTTTTCCGCCTTCCTCGCCTGCCGCTCCAATGCTGACCGCCGCGTCCGTTACTCCGCCTACTTCATGGCCTACCGCTACTGCATCAACGCGCTCTACGCCGCCGATTCCGCGCTAGCTATCTCCGTCATGGAGCAGGCCTCCCCTGAATTAAACTACGATCTTGAGGAGCTGAACGCTTTAATTGCGAAGTATCAATCCCCCGTACAGGAGGTTGGCGACGCGATCAACGATACATACCTCAAAGCCAACAGCCAGGTCTCCGGTACTCAAAGCTACGGCGAAGTCGTCGATCTGCTGATCGCAGTATATGTTTCCGAGAATACCGTATCTTGAAAAATTACTAAAGTGAGGGCGCCGTCATATGCAAAGCGTAAGAATTATAGAAATCCCCAAATGCAAAATGGTATCGTCCGGAACCGGACTTTTCGGCGAAGAAAAGTTTGATCAGTTTAACAATTGGTTTTCGAGTTTACCGCAGAGTATGTACCCGAAGGATTTTCTTTACTGGGACGGCAAGGGGCTGTGTTGGTTATACCTGTACGATGAAAAAATGAATGTGCCAAGCGCGTTTGAAATCGTTGACTTTGAGGGCGGTTTATACTCTGTCGCCACGGATATTGATCAAAAAACCAATATGAACGCCATGAAAACAGCGGTGGATCAGTTTCTGGATGAAAACGGTTTTACCCGTGACGACAGTCGTTTTGAGCTTGGGAATATCATCACCTCACCGAAAGCAAAGGAAATTCTGGGCTGCTGTCAAATGGATTATTACACACCGGTTAAACCCAAAGCCTAGTCTATCCGGAATTCGTTCGTAAGAATACCCCCGCATGAAAAAGAAAAACTCTGTTTCATGCGGGGGTATTCTTATCGGCAGCTTTCCCGCTCCAGCAGAACAGGCTCCAGAAATCGCGTCATACAAGGCTTCCCGGCAATCCGCCAAAGCAGCAGCTCCGCCGCAGTCGCGCCGATCTCGACCTCCGGCTGCACAATCGACGATACCCCCGGCGACATCGCCTGGAAAGGATCCGGCAGATCAAAGCCGAGAAGCGCGATGTCCCCCGGATACCGTATCCCCCGCTCCCGCAGCGCTTTGATCGCGCCGTAGGTCATCTTGGAGCTGTGGATAAAAAGCGCGTCCGGCGGGTCTGTCTCATCTAAGAGGGAAAGCGCCGCCGTATACCCGCTCGCTTCCTTGAAGTCGCCCTCCCGCACCGTCGGCTCCGCACCCCCTCGCCGGCAGGCCGTAAGCGTACCTGCAAGCCTTAAGCGTCCCGTGTACTCCCGCTGGCTGCCCACGATCACGCCGATGCGCCGGTACCCACGCGATAAGAGATACTCCGCGCCCATCACGCCAGCCGCGCGGTTGTCGATCAGCACCGCGCTCTCCGTATCGGTACTGAGCGTATCAATCTGCGTGACCGCGATGGACGCGTCGCGGAGCCTTGAAAATACGCCCTCATCCGCGCCAAGAGATGCTAATATCACCCCATCTACCCGCTGACGCACGAGAGACTCCAGATAGAACGCTTCTTTCTCCCGGCTTTCATCCGTATCGCACAGCAGGATGCCATACCCCCGCGCTTCCAGCGTCCGGACGGCACTCTTGATGATCCCGCCGAAAAAGCTCTCCGTAATATCCGGCACAAGAATGCCCACCGTGCGCGTCGAGCGGGTCTTCAAGCTCCGCGCAACGAGGTTCGGCGCATAGCCCATCGACCGCATCGCTTCCTCGACACGCAGCCGGGTTTCCTCGCGGACTACCCCTTGTCCGCTTGCCACGCGCGATACAGTCGCCACGGACACCCCGAGCGCCTGTGCGATTTCCTTTAAGCTGACGCTCATTTGAAAACTTCCTTTCTGCGGCGTACCGCATCCGCCGTTACCCATACGGCGGATGCGGCAAAGCACGCGACGCTGATGAACGCGCCGACGATAAACCCCTCCGGCACATACCGGAGCGCCACCGTATGCGTCCCCGCCCCAAGTGCAATCGCGCACATCGCACCGTCCACCGTCAGCAGTTCGGCCTCCGCGCCGTCCACCGTCGCGTGCCAGCCCCCGTCGTTCGGGATCGCAAGGTACAGCACCCCGTCCACCGGCGTCGAGACCGTTCCCGTAACCGCCGTCGAGGTAAAGGTATCGATCTCATACGGCGTGGCGGACAGCAGGTCAAGCCCACGCCGAAGCACATCCTCGTTTAAGCGATAGACATACACCTTCGCCGTTCCCGTTTTGCCGGTGTCGACGTTTGCATACAGCGAAACGATCTCGCCCTCTTTAAACGCACCCATGCAGAAGAGGTACGGACGCGCCTGTTCGTACCACCAGCTCTCGCTGCCACGGAGCACATGGATATAGTCAATGTTATCCACATCTGTGTATGCGTAATACACCCCCGCCGACGGCAGCTCATAGTTCCATTGAAACGACGCTTTCCCATCGCTTCCCAACGTCGACTCGTCCGGCTCATACCGGTAGCGTCCGTAGTCGCTCCGGTAGACGGTATACCCCTTATGTCCTACATGGACGATATCGACCGGCGTGTAGAGGTCTGCATCCAGCCCCGTCGCTGCCCGGAACAGCGTATTCTGCGACAGGAAGGGATTCGACGCGTCTCCCGTATAGGACAGGATCGCGGCGTTTGCCACGAACCCCATCGGCTGCGCAAAACGGTTCTCATACAGCGCCGAGCGCCCGGATTCCGCTGCATAGGCGCGGTTCTCCGTATCATGAATGCCGCCGTCGATAGACACAAGGTAGCGTATGCCGAGGAATACATCCGTCAGCGGCGATGTTTCCGCATATACGTACCGGTTTCCCGCGTCCCACGCGTGCAGACCGAGCCGCTCCACAAACTTCGTGACCGAAACATTCGCCGCCGAGGAAAACAACCCTACCCCGCGATACCCATACAGCAGCGGATCGTTATAGGTATACCGTGCGGCGGTCTCCACACGATACGCCCCCTCCGGCAGCGTATCGAGCAGCGCTTCCACGTCCTCATACGCCTTCGGATACGATGCGCGGTCCGTCGTCTGCACCTCGGTCACACCGATATACGCGTTGACGCCAAGCTCCGCCGCAATCAGAACACAGAAAACCACCGTGGCAAGCGGCTTTCCGGCTGCCTTGTGCTTTAAAAGCCAAAGCGTCAGCCCGTACAGCGCACACAGGCCCATAGAGGCAAGCACCGCCGCCATACTCTGATCCCCGAGCGCCGCGCAGACCAAAAACGCCGCCGCCCCGACGCATAAGCCTATGTAAAGCTCTCCGCCAAAGCCCTCCCGTTCAAGGAAGACGCGGTATGCCATCGCGATCAGTGTCCATGTCGCAAGATAGGAGAATCGGTACGGAATCATATTCGTCGTGTGTAAGCCGTGCCAGACGAAATTCAGGACGCTGACATTGCAGGAAACCACGATAAAGACAAACAACGCGCAGGTATAGATACGCTCCCGCAACGGAATGCGTTTACATAACACATACGGCACGAGCATTGCCATACACAGCACGGAGCTTGCGAGATTCGGCAGGCCCTCCTTCGCCGTCGGATGGGAAAAGCTTACGAAGTTCCCCAGCACGTCGAGGAAGCTTTCATAGAGCCGGAATCCCGGAAACGCGGAAAACGAGCTGTATGTATGCCGCAATGCGAGGATTGTGGGGAGGGTCAGGACGGCGGACATGCCAAGCGCAAGGACGGAAGCCATTGTAATCGTGAAAAAACGCTTCCAAAACAGCTTCATCGAAAGTTTTTCGGCGATGCAGGCACCGAAAAAAGTCAGCAGTACGAAGATACACACACCGTAGCCGATATAGTAGTTCGTGAAGACGCAAAGCGCCAGCGATAAAAGATACAGTCCGACATTCCCCCTGCGCACCAGCTGCACCGTGGCAGCCGCGACAAGCGGGACAAGGGCGAATGCGTCAAACCAGATGATGTTCCAGTAATAGCCGAGCGTAAACGCGCAAAGCGCGTACATCGCGCCGAAGAACGCCGCGAACACGCCTTCCCCGCCGTAAGTTTTGCGCAGCGCATACGCCGCCCAAACCCCCGCGAGTCCGATCTTTATCAGCAGCAGCAGTGTCAGTCCTTCCCGCAGAAAGCGTTCCGGAACAAGGGCAAGCGCCAGATTCATCGGGCTTGCGAGATAGTAGGACACGCTTGCGATAAAGTTGATGCCAAGCCCCGCGTTCCACGAATACAGCAGCGAGTCGCCGGCGATCAGCTTACGCCGCAGCTCCGCGTAGAGCGGGTAGTATTGCTGCCAAAAATCCGTCACGAGTATCTGCCGGTCTCCGAAAGGGTAGATGCCGTGCAGCGCGAAAGACATGCCCATCAGGCCAAACGGCAGCAGAAACGCAAGCAGATAAAACCCCCTTGTCGATCGTTTCTTCATGTCAGTGCGGCCCTTTTACCGGGTCTATCGGGTCATAGCGCCAGCCAAAGTCCTCATGTTGGATAAACTGCCGTGCGCAGCCGCCGTCGAGCATCAGGTTCTCCCCCGTGATGAACGACGCGTCCTCCGAGCACAGGAACATAATTGCTGCCGCCACCTCATGCGGATAGCCGACATGCCCGACCGGGTATTGCAGGTGATCCGGCAGCGTCGTCGTCCCATACAGCGGCGTGTCCGGGCGTACCGTATCCTCCGCGCGAATCCATGCGGGGGTCACGCAGTTGACACGGATGCGCCCCCGGAAGCTCATCGCGAGCGCATGCGTGAGTGACAGTACGCCGCCCTTGCTTGCGGTATAGGCCTCCGTATCCGGCTGCGACTGGAACGCACGGATGGACGATACGTTCACGATAGCGCCGCCTTTTTCGGGGAAACAATCCCGTAAAAGCAAGGTCAGATAGTAAGGCGCAGCCAGATTGACCCGCTGAATACGTAGGAAATCCTCATACGAGCAGCCGCTGACAACGCCGCCCGCGCCGATCCCCGCATTGTTGACGAGCAGGTCGACTCGCGGAAATTGCGGGCGGATCCATGCGGCAAAGCTCTCCAGCGTCTCCTTTTCGCCAACGTCTCCGCAGAAAAAGTACACGCGTCCGGGGTACTCATCCGCAAACGCTTCTCCCTTCGCACGGTCTGTGTCGATCACGGCTACCGTCGCGCCCTCGCGCAAAAACCCCTCCGCGACGCTGCGTCCGATTCTTGCCGCGCCGCCGGTGACGACGGTATATTTCCCGTTAAATCGCATTCTATACCCCTCCTCACATCCGTTATTCATTTGATATTAAGCCGCTTTTACGGCTTTATCCCCATCGATCGTCCTAATCCACGTGAACCGGTTGACCTTGACGACAGCCACAAAGCATTTCAATATCTGGTCGCTCTTGAGCGCCGCGAAAACGATCACCGGATTCAGTCTCCACACAAACGCCGACAATGCCGAGACGGGCAGGACGATCAGCCACATGAAAATCAGATCGTTATACAGCACAAAGTCCGTCTGTCCGCCGCCGCGCACAATTCCGCACAGGCTCGGCATCTGATACGCCGTGCCCACCGACGTCACCGCTAGCACCGTCATAAACTGCCTCGCCATCGCCATCGTATCGTCCGTCAGCGAATAAAAGCGCAATATCGGGTCTTTCAGTACGAAAATAGTCAGTCCCGTTACAATGCCGATGCCTAAATACAGTACCTGTACCGTCTTCGCATAGGTCCGCACATCGCCGAGCCGCCCCTCGCCGATGGTCTTGCCGATCAGCACCGATGTACCGTTTGCGGAACCGTAGGCGACCACCGAAACGATCTGGAACAGCGTCGTCGCGATGGAATTTGCCGAGATCGCCGACTGCCCTAAGTGTCCCAGGATACTGCTCTGGATACCCATCGCGAGCCCCCAGGTCGCGCCGGAGAGCATCATCGGCCAGCCCACCCTGAAAAACGACCTCGCGGTGCCGGGAATCCCGCGGCGCAGCATATCCGCGAGGCGTAAATGTATTTTCTGATCGTGCACCGCACAGTAGACGATCACAACGATCAACTCGGCGACACGCGCCGCCACCGTCGCAATCGCGGCGCCCAGCGTGCCGAGTGCCGGCGCGCCTAAGCGTCCGAAGATCAGGATCCAGTTTAAAAACACATTGATCAGCAGCGAGATGACCGACACGATAAACCCGATCCGCACGGTCTCGACGCTTCGCAGCGTGGCGAGCAGAATCGCGCTCGCCGCATAGAAAAAGTAGGAAAAGCACACCACACGCAGGTACACCGCGCCCTCCGCAATGATAGCCGCTTCGTTTGTCAAAAGCGTCAGCATCCATGTCGGCGCAAAAAAGGCCACCGCAAAGATCGCCGTCGCCACGGTAATCGAAAACCGCATTCCTACGCCCGTAATCGACGGCACCGGTGACAGATCCCGCCGTCCCCACGCGCGGGATGCGAGAATAACGACCGCTTCACAAGCGCCGCCGACGATCATCTGCAATAAAAACTGTATCTGATTAACCAGCGCGACACCGGCCAGCGCCGTTTCGCTGTAAGCCCCGATCATCACGTTATCGGCGAGGTTTACCGAAAATGTCACGAGGTTTTGCAGCGCAATCATCAGTGTCAGCGTAAAGAAACGTTTGTAAAAATCCCTGTCCCTGGTTAAAAACGCCATGGCGGTATGATCCCCCTTCTTTATTACTCTCGTATCATATCATAAACCGCCGAAAAAAGGAAGGGTCATTTCGGATTTCACAGCACTTTTAATAAATCCAAACTACTTGCATTGCGCTCTCTTGTATGCTACAATCGCTTTAAGGTATGCTTTTAAAATATCTTTTTATGGCTGATCCTTTTATTCGGAGGTTTTTAACGAATGAGTATTCCAAAAGGACGTACCAGTTACTTTGGACGCTTCGACGATCCGGAAAAATTCCGTCTAATCCCTCAAGAAGGCGTTCGTGTCCTCATCGACCCTGCAGGCACCCATTATCCCTCCTGCTGGGACTTGAATTACTCACCCTACTCAGGCAAACTCTATTTTGCGCCCTGCGACGAAACCGGCCGCGGTCTCCATACCCGTCTCGTCGAATACGACTGGGATACCAATGAAGCACGCGTCGTCCTGAAAGCCGAGCGCCTTGTTTTGCCGCGCGAGCGGCATATGCCGCATTCCAAATTCCATGAATCGATCACCTTCCTGCCAAACGGCCACCTTGTTGCGTCTACCCATTCCACGGATCGCGGCAAATATCAACCCGAATGGATGCCGTTTGCCCATCTCGATCACGTCTGGGACGGCTTCCCCGGTTCCTTCGTCATCGAATACGATCCCGAAACCGGCAAGTCCTGGAATCTCGGCTGCCCCGCGCCGCGCGAGTCCATCTATGGCATGACCTACGATCCCAAATATAACGCCCTCTATATGATCGGCTTCATGCGCGGGCATGTCTACCGGCTCTCCCTCGACGACAAATCCGTCAAGGATCTCGGAAAGGCCGCCGAGGTGTTCTGCTACCGTCTGCATTTAGGCCCCGACGGTCATATCTACGGCATGACCAAATCCGGCTTTTTATGGCGCGTCAACGTCGATACGCAGAAGCTTGAGGACTTAAACTGGAGACTTCCCGCCGTGCGTGACAACTACGTAACCAATACCTGGTACCGCTACATGGACGAAGGCGTCAACATCTCCGATCATGAATTCATCTTCTCCTCCGATGTTCACGATAACTTCTATCTCTTCGATACCGATACCCTCACCGTCCGCGATCTCGGTTCCTGCCATGATTTCGACTATGAATCCGACTTTCTCATCACGAACTACGGCATGAACCAGTTTGGTGTGGATAAATACGGCGTACTGTGGTATTATTTACAGCCGCAGCGCTACGACCATCCGACGGATGAGTTCTATAAAACCCCGCATCAGCTCCTTTTGATGCGCTGGGACTATAAGGCCGGCAAGCGTCCGGAAGTCCTCGGTATTATGGGTACGCAGGAGGAAGCTCTGGTGCGCGTCACCTGCTGCACCGTCGACGCCGCACGCGACCGTTTCTTCTTCATCGGCGGCTTCAATCCTGTCAAGGGTTTCAAGACCGGCATGAAAACCGAATCCCGTCAGGGGCTTCTCTCCAATCAGGGCCTGTTTATGATCGATCTTTCCCTTATGCGCAAGGCCTGCGACGAAGGCAAAGGCCCTCTCTGGAACCGCGACATGAGCGTAATCCCGATGAACGACAACGAAATCGCCGCCGCGAAGGACAAGGCCGCCCATTATAATAACTGGGTCGGCGAGGAAGTCGCCGTTTTAAACCCCGTTACCGCTTTTCCCATCTCAAAGGTCACTCCCATCCGTCTGTGGCGTGCCCTCGCCGGCGGTCATGTCGAGGATGCCAAGGTGCGCGGACTCGCATGGGATGGAGAACGGCTCTGCGGCGTGTGCGAGGACGAGCGCAAGTACTATTTCGAGATCGTCCCCTACCCGGTCGCAACGTTTGCCTCCAAAGAGGAAGCCGACAACAACCCCGACGTCTGGGTATGGCGCTCCATTCTGAAAGGAAACCTTGTTGAACGCGACTGCGGCGATCATTATGAGATCGTCCCCCCGCAATCCTACGCCTTCCGCCTCGATAAGTTCATCCCTTACGATGAAATCACCGTCGGACGCGATAAATGGCTTTCTGAAAACAGCTTCCCCCGTCCGTTCGACGTGGATTCCGGCTTAAAGCTTCCCGAGGTCGCCGGACGCCGCTTCCGTGCCGTCGCGACAGCCTGCGTCGACTTCTCCGACAACCGCCAGATCATCGGTACGCAGGACGGCCTGCTCGCCGTTGCCAAGTACGGCGTCATCAAAAACCTCGGCAACGCAGCACCCTTGGGTCCCGTTCGCTGCCTCTGCACCAACGCCGACCATACCGTCCTCTACGGCACCGCCGGCGACGATGAGGATATGGGCACCGTCTTCACCTACGACGACCGCAATGGCTTACGTCAGCTCGGCATCATCAGCTACAACTCCCACGGCTGGATGGACGGGCCCACCGCCGCGCATATCCTAACCGCCTGCACCCTTTCCCCCGACGGCAGGTACCTCGCCGTCGGCAACGCCGACCGTATCGGCTGCGTACATATCTTCAAGCTTTAAATATCGAAAGGAGACCTGACGATTATGGCAGCGAACCGTACTTTTGCCTTCGATTATTCAGGAATTATCCCTGAGGAAGCCTACCGTACTATCGCGAATACCGGCGTCCGCTACTCGACTTTCGACGTCGGCCTGGACGTACACGGCACTTGGGATGTCAACATCTCCCCGGACGGCATCGTCTATACCGCTCCCGCGTGCGAGGGTACCCGCGAGACGCAGACCTCTCTTTTAGCTTACGACTACGCGCAGGACAAGAGCTATATCTGCTTTAACTCGCAGCATTACACGCTGGCACGCGATCGTCAGCTTCCGCATACGAAGCTGCACGAATCGATCACCTTCCTCCCCGACGGCCGCGTCGTTGCTACGACTCACTCGACCTCCAAGGCCAAGGATCATCCCGAATGGATGCCTTTTGCCCATATGCATCACGCGCATGAGGGTTTCCCCGGCTCCTACATCCTCGTCTACGATCCCAAAACCGGTGAGACGGAAAACTGGGGACTTCCCGTTCCCCGTGAGACCATCTACGGCATGACCTATGACTCGAAATACAACTGTCTCTACATGATCGGCTTCATGCGCGGCCATGTCTACCGCTTCTCCATCGACGACCGCACCGTCGTCGATCTAGGCAAGGCCGCCGAGGTCTTCTGTTATCGGCTCCACCGCGGACCCGACGGACATATCTACGGCATGACGAAGTCCGGCTACCTCTGGCGCGCCAACGTCGACCGCGTCGTCCTCGAGGATATGAACTGGCGGCATCCGGCCTACTATAACAATTCCTTCAACAACACCTGGTATCGCTACATGGCGCATGCCCGCAACATCTCCGACCATGAATTCGTCTTTACCTCCTATACCTCCGACGACTTCTATGTCTTTGATACGAATACCCTCAAGGTGCGTTCCATCGGACATAAATTCACGCACGACGACCACAACAACGTCCGTCACACCGAATTCTGCATCAACGAACTGGCTGTCGATAAATACGGCGCCCTCTGGTATCAAGTGATGCCCGTCATCCTCGGCAACCCCGCGCCGTTCGACTACCGCAAGTATACGATCCCCTCCTACCTCATGCGCTGGGACATCCGTCACAACAAGCGCCCCGAAAACCTAGGGTATGTCTCCAACAACGTCTTCGCCATGCCCTACTCTACCGGCGTCTGCTACGACGAAACTCGTGACATCCTCCACCTCGTCGGCGGCATGCAGAAGAATAACGGTACCGAACGTACTCTGGGCGTCGTCTCCATCGATCTTACAAAATTCCGCCCGGAAATGGCGAAAAAGGGCGCTATTTCGAACGATCCCGCCTTCCGCGCCGTTCCCTTCACGCCCGAACAGATCGCCGAGGCCAAAAAGAACTACAAACCGGGGTTTGCCAAATATTCCGGCGAGGAAATCTCCGGCAAGAACCCCTTCCAGGCGTTCCCCGAGGATAAAATCACCCCCATCCGCATCTGGCGCGCCGTCCCGCATACCGATATCCCCGCGTCGAAGTGCATCGGCCTTGCCTGGGACGACGACGGTGTTCTGCATGGCTTATGTGGCGATAACGGTAATCCGCAGTACTACTTCCAGATCGCCGAAAATCCCTTCGAGGTTCTCGGACGCACTCTGGACGAAGTTGATCAAAACCCCGCTACCTGGGTGATCCGCGGGATCCTCGGCGATTTCACGCCCGTCCGTGAAAACGGTTATTACGGCGTCGTTCCGCCGACCTGCTTTACTTATAAGCTCCGCTCCATCCTCCCCTACGCCGAGGTTTCCCCGGAACGCCGCGCCTGGCTCGGCGAAAACCTCCTGCCCGGCAATTTCCAGTCCGGCGCAAAGCTCCCCGAAGGCACAAAGCTTCCCGAGGTCGCCGGCCGCCGCTACCTATCGAACCCCACCTGCGTCGTCGAATGGCAGGACGGCGGTTTCATCGCCGGTACCCAGGACGGCCTTCTCGGTATCGTCCGTGCCGACGGCTCCGTCTTCTCCCTCGGCAACGCCGCCCCCTACGGTCCTGTCCGCTGCATGGTCACAAACGCCGATAAGACGAAGGTCTGGGGCGTCGCCGGCGACGTTGAGGACATGGGCATGGTCTTCTCCTACGACGACGATCACGGCATCGCCCAGATCGGTCACTTAAACTACAACAGTCCCAACTTCATGGACTGCGCGTCCGCGTCGAATGTCCTCACGAGTATCGCCCTCTCGAAGGACGGCAAAATGCTCGCCATCGGCGGCGCGGATCGTATCGGCTCCGTCCACATCGGCGCGGTCGCCAATACGAGACTTTAAAAATGAAAGTGCCTTCTCCTTAGCGTCGCTTTCGGACGCCAAGGAGAAGGCGTTTTTTTATTCTTTCTACAGAACGAATACGGTTCCGTAAGACGGCGATGGGAGCGAAAACCGCCTGTCCGGATTGTTTATAGTTGACAAAAACATCGTCGAGTGGTAGAATATTCTATAATGCTGAACATCCGGAGGGTATCCATGGTTAAGGTCGTTATAAAAGCGATGCGTATTCTCGAAGAGATTTCCCGGCGCGGCGGAGAGGCTGTCCGGCTGTCCGATTTGGCTGACGCACTCGGGGAAAACGCGACCACCGTCGCCGGGATCGTCAAGACCCTCACCGACGCCGGTTATCTGCAAAAGGATCCCGTGCGCGGCTACCGTCTCGGCGTTCTCTCGGCGTCGCTCGTCCACGGCGAGCTTTACGACGCTTCCCTGCTGCGCACCGCGCAGGCCGTCATGCCCTCCCTAGCCTGCAAAAACGGGCTGTACATGTCTCTCGCCGTCCTACGCAACAATGTCCGCCACTCCGTGCTTGAGGTCAACGATTCCGGCAGCATCGTGATGCAGTATGCCGCCAATCCGAACGTGTTCTCCTCCGCAACCGGGTTGATGCTCGCCGCTCATCAACCCCGCTCCACCCTCGACGCACTGCTCGAAATCTACACCCTCCCTCGCCGCTTCCGCGATAACGAGGAGTTCATCCGCTCCCTCTATATGATCCGCGCCGAGGGGTTTGTCGAGCTCGCACGCCCCCAAAACCGCATCGCTATCGCCGTCCCCATCCTGCGCGGCGGTTCCATGGAAGCTGCTCTCGGCTGCTTCCCAAGCCCTGAAACGCTCGGCGCACACTCCCCCTATGACCTCCTCGGCATCCTTCGCGACGCCGCCGCGCAGATCGCCGCGCGCAATCCTTCTGAACTATTTTGAGGCACGCCGTGAAAAACTATTAAGCGACTATCAGTTTAAACCGCACACGAAAGGAGGTTCTCCCTTCCGGCGTGCGGTTTTTTTATACGGTAAAATCCATATCATATCTCGTCCCGTGACTGTAAAGTACCGCGTCCGTCAGGCGGATACGGAGGATGCAGGTGTTCGGGTCGCTTTCGTCCGTATGACCGTTGTCATACCATTCGGCGAATACCACCTTGAGCTTCGCGGCAAGCTCCCCATTGCACGCGTCACAGGGGTGACCGATATTCTCGCCGATGCCATGGGCGGTAAACCATTCCCCACACACCGCGACCACCGGGTTCTTCTTAATTTGCCTCATTTTGTTGGATAACGCGTAGGTAATCGTATAAAAAGCTCCGTTTTCATAGTAGCTGTTTACGATACGCACAAAAGGGACTTCACCGTCCGCAGTCGCCAGTGAAAGCAGCGTATCGTGTCCGAAACGCTCGTCCATCAGTTCATACGCTTTCACCGATGCTTTTTCGCCCATAGCTATACCCCCTTCCGATCACGCCTTACAGAAACAGCTCATTCGCACGGAACCCTGCCGCAGCCTTTGCAAGTGTCACCGCTCCGATCGTCAGCATTACCCGGCTGATCTTCCGCACATGTGCCGGACATACCGCGACGCACCGCATGCAGGAGATGCAGCGTTTTTCGTCCGTCCGGCTCGGGTTGCCCGCCGGAATCGCGCCTACGGGACATCTTTTTGCACATAATCCGCAGCTTGTGCAGCCTTTCCCTGTCCTCGGTTTTATCGGTACAGCGCTCCTGTCCTTGTACGGACGGTTTCCCGGCAGCTCCAGCTCCTCAGCGATGTCTCGAGCCCCAATCGCTTCCCGAATTTTCGCGCCAAACGCGTAAAGCTCCGCGATATCCGCCGCATCTGGACGCCCGGACGCAAACTGCCGTAAAATTGAATGCTCCGCCACCGCCGCGATGCCCGCGACGCAGCGAAAGCCCGCCGTACTTAGCGTATCCGCAAGCTCACAGAGCGTATCCCCATACGCGATGTTCCCATAGCTGACGACAGCCACCGCCATCGCCGCGTTGCCAACCATCTGCTCTAAGCGTGTTATCGCAGCAGCCGGCGCCCGTCTGCCGAAGGCAGGAACTGCCACGATGCAGAGATCGTCCGGGGTGAAACGATAGGCGGCGCAGTCCGCGCCAAATTCGCAGAGGTCAATCACCGTCGCGGTTGCGAAACCACAAGCCACGGCGTCGGCAATCTTTTTGGTTCCGCCGGTCGGACTGAATACGATCTCATAGACGGCCATAGCGCTCCCGCTCCCTTTAAAAAACGAAACCCCCGAGCGCTACCCGACGGTTTCGTTCTTTTCCATATTATTTCTTTGTCACCACAAAGCAGCCGATGCACCTCGGGCCGCAATGCGTCGATATCGTGCAGCCGGCACGGGTTATGTATACTTCTTTATAAGGATGTACCTTCCAAATCGCTTCCCGGGAAAGGCTGATTTCCTCTTCCAGGCTGCCCGCATGCGTAAGGAAGATAAAATCGGTTTCGACGTCGCTAAACCGGCTGACAAAATCGTGGAAGTATTGCGGCAGAACGGTTGTCATCTGCCCGCGGTACTTTTTCCCCACGGCAAGCTTACCAGTTTGCGTATCGACCTCGATGCAGGGATGCAGCCGTAAAAGGTTTGCGCCAAACGCCGCAAGCGCCGAGCAGCGTCCGCCCGCCGCGAGGAACTCGAGCGTATCGATGACAAAACTGCCGTGGATTCTCGTACGCAGCTCTTCACAGGCGGCCTTGACCTCCGCACCGGACATGCCGCGTTCGATCATCGCCTTGGCGTATATCACCAGCGTACCGACGCCGGTGGACAAGTTTCGGGAGTCGACGGGATAGACGCCGGGCAAACTTTCGGCGGCGATTATGGCATTCTGATACGAGCAGGAGATTGCGCTGCCGAGTCCGATATGGACGACCTCGTAACCTTGCTCGACGAACGGGGTAAAAAACTCAACAAAATCCTGCACATTGACCGCACCCGTTTGCGGCAGTACATGCTTTTCATGATATACGCGGAAGATATCGTCGGCGGTCAGGTTCACGCCGTCGAGGTAGTCGCCGCCATCTAAGTAAATATGATACGGTATCACCGGTACGCCGAGCCGCGTGAGATGCTCCGCGCCAAGGTCACACGCACTTTCAGAGGTCAATATGACTTTACCCAAAATTGTATGTCCTTTCGTGTTCCTGATAGGAAAAGTATATCTTTTCCGCACCAATTTGTCAAGTCTATGAAGCGTGGATTTTATGTTTTCTCCCGCTTTTCTCAATCCAGAGTCCTTTGCACCATATCGCGAGCCATCGCACGCAGTTTTTCAAAATCTACGGTAGGGTTATATCGCTCTTCAATTCGGTCATGAATCGTCTTCGCGCACCGCTGCGCCTGATTTGCCGCTTCCAGCAGGCTCCGCAGCAGCTTCCGGTTCTCCTTATACGCTTGCCGCGCTTTGCGGGTATCCCCGCTCACCAGGGTCTCCAGCCGCAGCCGCCGATAAGGTTCCGTGTCGCAGGTATAAACCGCGTCCGAGGTCACAAAGCCCACCCCTGCCCCCGGGATCAGCAGATGCGTCAGCTTCTCCGGCGCCAGCGGATGTCCGCTGGTGATGATATCGTATCCGCTGCGCAGCGCCGCTTCCCGCAGCGTTTCCAGCATCGCGCTTCCGATCCCAAACGCATCCGTCAGCTCGTAAATACGCTCGCATAACGCAAATGCGCTGTCGTAACGACAGATCTGCCCGATCGGCGTTATCCCTGACAAAAAGCGTCGGATTTCCCGTCCTTTACCATAAGTTTTCCCCTTTTTGCGCAATTCCCGCGCAGCGATCCCCTTCGTACGCCGTTCAAGCTTGTCGAAACGTACGCCTTCCGGCAGCGCGCAGATCACATCATATACCGCGCCCGCCGCGCGGATATAACGAACCGCTGCCGCCTGCGCTTTCGCATACGACTCAAACAGCCGCGTAAGCGTTCCTGTCTCAGGCTCCAGCGCGTCTATGTTCCATAGTTCGCCGAGGTTGACATACACATCCCGCGCACCCGGCAGCTTCGGCTCCGCGACATGGGGGCTTGTGCCGTCAATCCACGCTATGCCGCGTTCAGGCAGGTATACACCGTCGAGCGAGCCGGGATCTGACGCGCAGGAGATACGCTCGACGTATAAGCCCCGTTCCTCGGCGGCATCGGCAATGGTACGCAGATATGTGGATTTCCCATTCCCGGGACCGCCCTTAAGGATATAAAGTCTGCGCATATGCGGTCCCTGCAATTCGTCATACAGCCCCACAAAACCGCTCGGCGCATTCGCCCCCATAAAGAATACAGTGCTTTTCATCCTTTTTCCAACCCTCCTTGCAAGGTCTACCCTATCGTATGCAGTGAGAGTTATTTTTGCGCCGTTTGTTTTCCCTTTTGGAACCGTGATATTCACCATTGACATATAAATTGAACTGTGTTATTATGTGTTTCGTTTTGTACGGTCATATTTTGCAGAAAGGATGTACTATGAGTCAATTTGAGAACAACCTATCCGAAGGCAGCGTCGCACGCAGGCTCATTGTCTTTGCTCTCCCCGTTCTTCTTTCGAACATTATCCAATCGCTATATAGCGTTGCGGACATGCTCATCGTCGGCAATTTCGCCGGTACCGCCAGTATGTCTGCCGTCAACATCGGCGGACAGGTCACTTTTATTATTACAAACATCGTCTTTGGTCTATGTCTCGGCGGAACCGTTTTGATAGCGCAGTATCTGGGCGCGGGAGAACGCGAAAAAATGCGCCGTACAATCTCTACACTGGTCACCGGACTGTTGATTCTCTCCATATTTTGCACCGTTGGGATGCTTTTTTTCCGTGACGCGTCGCTGCGCCTAATCCGCACACCGGAAGAAAGCTTTGCCGAAGCGTCCGAATATCTTTTCGTCACCATCCTCGGCATTGTCTTTATCTTCGGCTACAACGCCCTCTCCGCTATTCTGCGCGGTATGGGAGACAGCAAACGCCCCTTCTATTTCGTCCTCATCGCCTGCGTTACGAATATCATCCTTGACATTGTTTTTGTCGGTCCGATGCATATGGGCGCGCGCGGCGCGGCGATTGCAACCGTCATCTCTCAGGGCTTATCCATGCTCCTGTGTGTCGCCTATCTCGCCCGCAACAAGTTCATCTTCGACTTTAAGCTCCGTTCCTACCGCATCTATAAGGAACAGCTTGGCCTGATCTTCAAAATCGGCACTCCGAACGCCATTCAAAACGGCGTAGTCAGCATTTCCTTCATGTTCATCACCACACTTGTCAATGTCATCGGCGGCTATACGGCAAGCGCCGCTGTCGGCGTCGTCGGCAAATTCAACGGTTTTGCGCTCATGCCCGCTCTCGCGATGAGTGCCGCCATCTCCACGATGTCTGCGCAGAATATCGGCGCAGGCAAATGGGACCGTGCCGTCAAGTCCTTGCGCATCGGCACCGTCATCGCCGTCGTCATCAGCTACTCTATCTTCGCCGTCGCGCAAGCCTTCCCCGAGTTTATCCTCCGTCTCTTCGACCGCGACCCTGAGATGATCGCCTACGGCGTTTCCTACATGCGTTCCTTCTCCTTCGATTACCTGCTCGTCCCGATCTGCTTCTGCTTCAACGGCTTGTACATGGGTTCCGGGCATACGACCTTTACTCTCATAAACGGTATCCTCTCCTCCCTGCTGTTCCGCATCCCGGCATCCTATCTGTTCGGCGTTGTCCTCGACTGGGGTCTATTCGGCGTCGGCCTCGGCGGGCCTGTCGCGTCGCTCGGCGCGCTGATTCTGATTATCGTTTTCTACTTTACAGGGCGCTGGAAGGTCAATGTCGTGCATCACATTACCAATACGGCCTCAGATCAGGCCGCGTGACCGCAACTCCCATAAAAAAACGGTAAAAAAGCGCCCCATCATACAATGGGGTGCTTTTTCCAAGCCTCATTTAGAGATTCTCGCCCATCGGTGCCACGGCAATGCCGCGTGCCTCAATTGCCGCGCGGATTTTCGTCACAAACTCCAGTGCGTGTTCGTTGTCACCATGTACGCAGACGGAATCGGCCTCGATCGGGATGACCTTTCCCGTTATCGTCTCGACTTCGCCTCGCTCAAGCATCCGCAGCACGCGGGCGATGGCTACTTCCTCGTCCGTGATCATGGAACCAGGCAGCTTTCGGTTGACAAGGGAGCCGTCTTCGTTATACGCGCGGTCGGCAAAGACCTCTTTTGCACAGCGTAAGCCCCGTTTTTCCCCTTCGGCAAGCATGGCGCTGCCGGATAGCCCCAACAGAATCAGGGTCGGGTCAAAATCGGCAATCGACTGCGCAATCGCTGCGGCAAGATCTGCGTCTTTGCCCGCCATGTTATACAATGCGCCATGCGGCTTGACATGCTGCAAGCGTACCCCTGCGGCTTTGGCAAACGCAGCAAGCGCGCCGAGCTGGTAGAGCATATACCCGTACGCTTCGTCAGGCGTCACCGTCATATTGCGGCGTCCAAACCCCATGAGATCGGGGAAACCCGGATGCGCACCGACGGCGACATTGCTTTTTTTGGCAAGCGCGATGGTCCTGCGCATGACCATCGGATCGCCCCCATGGTAGCCGCAGGCGACGTTCGCCGATGAAATATGCGGAATGACCCGTTCGTCGAGTCCGATGGTATATGCGCCGAAGCTTTCCCCTAAATCGCAGTTTAGATCGACTTTTTTCATCATATCAGTCCTTTAGCTCCACATTTTTCACGTCGCTGATGAACATATGCCCCGGCGCGTGTGTGATGACAAAAGCGGGCTTTGACGCCATGACCGCATTCTGCGGCGTGACGCCGCAGGGCCAGAATACCGGTACCTCGCCCGGATGAATCGTCACCGCGTCACCGTAGTCGGGTTTCGCGATATCCGCGATGCCGATCACGGAGGGGTCGCCGATATGCACCGGCGCGCCGTGGACGCGCGGCATCGACGCGGTGACCGTCACCGCGCGCACGACCTTCTCCGGCGGCAGCGGGCGCATCGATACCACCATGTTCCCGTGGAACTTGCCCGCCGGCAGGCAGGGGATATTGGTGTTGTACATCGGCACGTTGCGGCCTTCCTCAATATGCCGCACCGGGACGCCGGCCTCAAGGAGCGCCGCTTCAAACGAGAAGCTGCACCCGATCAGGAAGCTGACGAAGTCGGGTCTCCAGAAGCGGGACACATCGGTATACTCGCCCGTGAGGATGCCATTCTCATAGACGCGGTACTTCGGAATATCCGTCGCGATGTCGGCGCCGGGTGCGATGATCGACAGCGTCCGCGCGCCGGCGTCGGTCACCTCCAGCACCGGGCAGGGCTTGGGGTTACGCTGCGTATAAAGCAGAAAATCGAACGCATCCTCCTTGGGGAGTACGACAAGATTCGCCTGCGCGTATCCCGCGCACATACCGGAGGTCGGACAGACAAGTTTCCCTTCCCGGAACATCCGCCGCATTTCGGCAGGGGCTGTATTGGCATAATTCATACGTGTTTCCATCCTTTCCCCCGCGCGAGACGCAAAATTTCCTTCTCCGCGCGCGCATATAGTTTCTGTGCGTCCTTCAAAGTGACCTGCTCGAAGCGAACCTTGTTTCCAGGACGCGCCTGTGCCAATTTATAAAGATCCGCCGTAATGACGGTTGCGATTTTCGCATAGCCGCCGGTCGTCTGCCGGTCGGCGAGGAGCACGATCGGCTTCCCCGACGCCGGAATCTGCACCGAACCCGCTGCGATGCCGTCGGAGATGATATCCGACTTCTCCCGCGCTTCGACGGCAGTTCCGTCCAGCCGCGTTCCCATACGGTCGGACGACGGCGTGACCGTATAGGTCTCTCCAAAGAAAGCCGCGACGCCTTTTTCGGTGAACAGATCGTCCTGCGGCCCGCGTACGACGCGCAGCGTGATCGTATCGGGATATGCGTCCGGCAAATAGCACCGTCCCGCCGTGTTCTTGAGCGCCGCCGCGTACGGAACCCAGTCCCCCGCCGCGAGCTTGCGTCCTTGGAATCCGCCGAGCCCGCATTTTAAGTTCGTGGAGCGGCTCCCCATCACGACCGGCACATCGATGCCCCCCGCGACGCACAGATACCCCCGGCATCCGCTGACCGCCGCGCCGCTGCTGAGCGTATCGCCGCCGCGGACATACACGGCCGTATAACGCGGCATCGGTTTTCCGTTTAATGCCGCCCGCATATCCGCGCCGGTCAGCGCGATCACGGCGTCCGACGTAAATTCGACGGTCATCCCGGCCATCGTCATCTCAATCGCCGCCGCGCCCTCCGGATTGCCGAGCATCAGGTTACCAATGCGCAGCGCACGGGTATCCATCGCGCCGGATACGGAAAATCCCATGCTCTGATACCCCTCGCGGCCTAAGTCCTGTACCGTCGAAAGAGGCCCCGGCTGTACTATAGTCATACGGCTCCCCCTTCCCGAATGTGTACCTGATAAATGTCGGCTTCCACCTGCGCGTGGATGTCGAGGAAGGTTTTCTCATCGATCGGCACAAAACGGATATAGTCGCCCGCTTGATATAAGATCGGCTCTTTTCGGCTTGGGTCGTAGGGCTTTACCGGCGTCATGCCGATCAGGCGCCAGCCGCCGGGTGAATCGAGCGGGTATACGCCCGTCTGCTCGCCGCCGATGCCGACGGAACCCGCCGGGATACGCGTGCGCGGACTCGCAAGACGCGGCGTCACGATCGTCGGGTCAAGCCCTCCGAGATAGGCGAATCCCGGCAGGAATCCAAGCATATAGATGAGGTATTCCGTCCCGGAATGGCGGCGTACCACCTCGTCTATGGAGATTCCCGCATGAGCGGCGACGTCGGAGATATCCTCGCCGTACTGTCCGCCGTAGCAGACCGGCAGCTCGATAACCCGGCGCTTTCCCGCCGACGTACCGCTTGCGCGGGCGATCAGCGGTTCGAGCGTACGGATGAGCTTTTTATAGGGTAAGATCGCGGGATGATAGGTGATTAACAGGGATCGGAAAGTGGGCACTGTTTCGCGGATACCGGGAACGCGTTCTTCCGCAAGAAACCGCGCGAGCGCACAGACCCGAGTATTAATTCCCGCGTCGATCGCGTTCCCGAATTCGACCGTCAGCGCCTGGTCGCCGCACGGTAAAAAGCGGATTTCGCTCATTTTCACATCAATCCTTTTCAAAATACCCCAATGCGTTCGTTTCGTCAAACCAGCGCCGGCAGCCAGCCGCAAGCTTGCACGGATACTCTGCCGTACGGCGCATCAGCGTTGCCAGCAGCGTGTTAAACTCCACGTCAAAGCCATCGACCCCCGGCGTCAGGCGTCCGGTCATATCGACCATTCCCGAACGCGACGCCGCCGTAATGCACTCCCGTACCATATTGCTCTCCGGCGAAATATTCATATCGCCATGCAGGAATCCGAGCGCCGCGCAAACTGCGTAGACGCCCCAATCGGACACGGTTGCGGTTACCACGGCGTCCGCAGTCGAAACCGCCGTCAGGCCGCCGCCGCAGCCGCAGACACAGGCATGCTCCGCCGCACGCGGAATGAAGCGCCGGATGTGATCGCCGAGCGTACCCATGCCGATCTCGTTGCCGAGGTCGCCGATACCGAGCGTCGGCACGCCGTGCTCGCGGAGCATGTTCCAGAGGATGTCGGACTTTGCTTCCAGCTCGGTAATCCTCTGCCCCGCGGCGTTATGGTACTCCCCGGCTGCGTTCGCTCCCGGTGCCTCCGTTGAAATCGCCATCGACGGCCATCCCATCTTCAGCATCCGCTCCGCTTGTGCGGGAGCTTCGGCCTTATCCTTCGTAAACGTTACGATCGCGACAGAAAACGGCAGCTCCCGCGCTTCTTCAATCGTATCATAAGCGTGCAGTCCCACAACCGGCGCCATCGCGTACGCCGCACACACAGAATCCGTCGGCACAACCAGCACCGGAACCGCGCCGTACGCTTCCACCACTGCGCGTGCCATCTGTAAAGCGCCGCAGATGCCGTCGGTCTCGGGCTTCTTATGCGGCAGCAACACAAATCCCGTCAGGATGTACACAAACGATCCTTCCCGGATAGATTCATCCATCAGACGCGCCGCTCTCATGCAGACGGGGCCGCCCGCATAAGCCCGCGCCGCCGGATACAGGATCTTGCAGACGCCATAGCCGCGCGGATCGAGGTTCATCAGGTCGTCGAGACTCTGCCCAACGTTGAGCGTTGTCAGTTCTTTCTGCGTCATGGTGTTTTACGCTCCCACATAGGCGTGGAATTCACGCATAACCTCGTCCTGAATCGCCTTTAAGAGCGCGGGCGCGCGTCCGCCTGCGGGCTTCCCGTCCAGTTCGTTTGCATACAACGCGAACTTCGAAGAACTGGAGACGATGATCTCATCCGCATTCCGCAGGTCGTCGAGCGTGAAGGTCGTCTCGTCGACCGGAATACAGAGATTTTTGCAGGCGCGGATCAGGTGCATACGGGCGATACCCGGCAGAATGAGGTGATCGGTCGGAGCGGTGATGAACATACCGTTCTTAATGATCGAGACATTGGAATGCGCGCATTCGGTCACGCGGTCGCCGCGATGCAGGACGGCTTCCTGGCAGCCCGCTTCGTCGGCGGCCTGCGCCGCCATGACGGACGGAATCAAGTTTAACGTCTTGATATTGCAGTGCAGAAAGCGCGTATCCTCGATGGTGATGAGCTTGATTGGCTTTGCGAGGTCGGGCAGCGGCGCGGGGGTAATGGTGATATACAGGCTCGCCTTCGCATCCGCCGGGAAGAGGTGGTTCCGCTTCCCGATCCCGCGGGAAGACTGCCAGTAGACGAACTTCTCGTCGGCATCGACCTTGCGGACAAGGCCGTTTAAGATATCAGCAAGCTCGGCCTTCGTAAAGGGCAGGTTGATGCGCAGCAGGCCCGCGCTATTGAAGAATCGGTCGAGATGCTCCTCGAGCAGGTAGATCACATTATTCTTGCAGCAGGTCGCGTCGTATACGCCGTCTCCAAAGTAACAGGCGCGGTCGTTCATCGGGATCATCATTTCCTCGATAAGTCCCTCGCGTCCATTGTAGTAACCAATGTTAACCATATTGTCGCACTCCTATAATAAATATGTAGCAAATCCGCGGCGGCGATACGCTTCCGTCTTCCGCACAAACTTCCGGTCCGGGAAGCATACGGCCTTCCTACGGCAAGTATAAAGCGTTTCGAAAAAATTTGCAAGATCTTTTCAAAACGCTCAAATATTTTTCATTTACACGGCTGTCGTCCGCATAATTTTCCGTTTACAGTCATTTATACGGCTTTTAGTCGTCACTTTTTCGGCAGGGTATCCGGGATCACCGCTACATCGTTTTTGATCGTCTTCAAAACGAAATGCGTCTTCGTCGACTGGACGCCCTTCATGCTCTTGATATCGCGGTGAATGCGCTCGAGACTGTCCGAAGAATCGGTGTAAATCTTCAGCATAAAATCAAATTCCCCGGTCAGATAATAACAGTCAACAATATAAGGGTTACCCTGTATCATGTCGCAGAACGCGTCAAAATACTTCGGATGCTCGAGACTGACCTCCATCAACGCGGTCAAATCAAGCCCGAGCTGCTTTTGATCGACGGCGATGGTAAAGGCGCGCACGGTATGCCCATCCTCGAGCCGGCGGATGCGTTCGATGACGGCGGATACGGATAGATTCACCTTCGCGCTGATTGCGGACGCTCTCGTACGTGCGTTTTCTTTTAAAAGCTTCAAGATTTCCAAATCAATCCTGTCCACGATAGCCTTCTCCCATTCTCCGCTGCCATTTTCAAAGAAAACTTGATTCAATGCTATTTTCCCATATTTTATTCCGCTTGTCAAGTATGTGTTTTTTCGATCCTGTTTACAATTCAGAAATCTTTTTCTCACTTTTTATCCTTGACATATCCAAACCCCTGCAATATAATACTATCTTATAACGATCTAATCATGTAGGAGATGTTTACCATGAAAAAGCAGTTTAAATTGACGCCTACCCGTCTCGAACAGATGCAGTCCGAGCTTGAATATTTGAAAACCGTCCGCGAAAAAGAAGTCGCCGATCTGATCAAGGAAGCCCGCTCGTTTGGCGACCTCTCGGAGAACTCCGAATATGACGAAGCGAAAAACGAACAGGGGAAGCTATACTCCCGTATCGCCGAAATCGAGGATATCCTCCAAAACTACGTTCTCATCAGCGAAGAATCCGACTCCACCGATACCGTCGCCCACGCGTCTAAGGTCCGCGTGCTCGACATCGATGAAGACGAGGAGGATTCCTACACCCTCGTCGGCTCCCAGGAAGCAAACCCTGCCTTGGGCCTCGTTTCCGACGAATCCCCCTTCGGCCGTGCGCTGATGGGTAAAAAGGTCGGCGAAATCGCCGTCGTCGACGCGCCCGAGGGGAAGCTCAAGTTTAAAATACTCGAAATTGAGTAAGCTTCCCCCTATACTATTCATGTAAACACATAACGGAAGGATATACAACAGATGAGTAATGAACCTATTATAGATACTCCGCGCGAGGAGCTTTCCGAGATTCTCCAAATCCGCCGCGATAAGCTCGCGGAGCTCCAGTCCCGCGGCGCCGATCCCTTCTGGCAGGTCAAGTACGACCGCCGCGAATTCTCCTCCGATATCCGCGAGCATTATGAAGAATATGAAAGCCGCGAGGTCTCCATCGCCGGCCGTATTATGTCCAAGCGTGTCAAGGGTAAGGCCTCTTTTTGCGATTTACAGGACTCGAAGGGTCGTATCCAGCTCTATATCCGCCTCGATAATGTCGGGGAGGACGCCTATGCGGACTTTAAAAAGTGGGACATCGGCGATATCGTCGGTATTGTCGGCAAGGTCTTCCGTACCCACATGGGTGAAATCTCCGTCGCCGCTGAACGCCTCACGCTTCTTGCAAAGAGTCTCCAGCCCCTGCCCGAAAAGTACCACGGCCTGACCAATACAGACCTACGCTACCGGCAGCGTTACGTCGATCTGATCGTCAACCCCGAGGTACGCCGTACCTTCGAGCTGCGCTCCGCCATCATCCGTGAGGTTCGCGCGTTCCTCGACGCGCGCGGCTTTTTGGAGGTCGAAACCCCCATCCTGAACACCATTCTCGGCGGCGCCAACGCACGCCCGTTCATCACTCACCACAACACCCTCGACATCGACATGTACCTGCGCATCGCGCCGGAGCTTTACCTTAAGCGGCTCATCGTCGGCGGCTTCGACAAGGTCTACGAGATCGGCCGTCTCTTCCGCAACGAGGGTATGGATACCCGCCATAACCCCGAGTTTACCTCTATGGAGCTTTACCAGGCCTATACCGACTACCACGGCATGATGGAGATCACCGAATCCCTCATCTCCACCGTCGCAGAGAAGGTTCTCGGCACGATGAAGGTCACCATGCAGGGCGTGGAGATCGATCTGACCCCGTCTTGGCGCAGGCTCTCGATGATCGACGCTGTCCGCGAATACACCGGCGCGGATTTCAACACCGTGACCGAGGCTGCCGACGCCAGAGCACTTGCCAAGTCCGTCGGCGTCGAGGTCGGCGGCAACGCATCCTGGGGCGAGGCGCTCTACGCGGCCTTCGACCAGAAGATCGAGGAGCATCTCATCCAGCCGACTTTTATCTACGACTACCCCGTTGAGGTCTCCCCGCTTGCCAAGAGAAAGCCCGCTGACCCGCGCCTGACTGAGCGTTTTGAGTTCTTCTATAACGCCTGGGAAGGCGGCAACGCGTTTTCCGAGTTAAACGATCCGATCGATCAGCGCCAGCGCTTCGAGCGTCAGGTTGCCCTCCGCGCCGCCGGCGACGACGAGGCCACAATGATGGACGATGACTACTGCAACGCCCTTGAATACGGTCTGCCCCCTACAGGCGGTCTCGGCATCGGTATCGATCGTC
Organism: Clostridiaceae bacterium; assembly: GCA_034926225.1. GTDB lineage: Bacteria > Bacillota > Clostridia > Oscillospirales > QAMX01 > JAAZKA01. The sequence continues at coordinate 87,671 of JAYFRF010000004.1, read as the reverse complement.
TCGTCATGATCCTTACAGACTCCGCTTCCATCCGCGACGTGCTGCTGTTCCCCACAATGAAGCCCTTGGATTAACCTCTTTTTCGCCTGATTTGGAGAAAGGATACCAACATGCAGGATAAGCCAGACGACGCTAAAAAAAGAATGGGTCCGATCGAATGGATACGCACTTACGGCTATTACTACAAAGGAGTTTTTGCCGTAGGGGTTATCCTTGTCTTAGTGGTTCTCGCCTTTGTCTTCCTCGCGAGGTACGACGGCGCCGACCTTCGTCTCTACGTCGTGACGCAGGATACAGTCAATGACGAAGCATATTATAACCTCCTGCAAAATGTTGAAGAATACGTCTACGACGTCGACAGCGACAACACGAAAATCTCCCGGCAGTACCGCTATACCCTCACCGAAAGCGAAACCTCCCTGCCGCTCTCCGAGCTGCCGGACAAGGTCACGTCGCTTGACTGCCTTTGCTTTATCGTCGACGAAGAGGGATATGCGTATGTATCCTCCCTATGCTCCCTGCGTGAGCTGTCCTTCTTCGAAATCCAGAGTGATGAGGACAACCCTTACCGCCTGACGCTCAACGATACCCCTCTGTTTGAGGGAATCAACCTTCGGGACGGCGTTACGTATTATCTCGTCATGAAGTACATTGACAGCACCGAGTACAACGATGTTTTTGTCAGCGGCCGTACCGATATCATCGTCGGCATTGCGCGCAACAACGATAAAAGCGAGGATAACGATGTCACTATTCAATCGTAAGGATGGATCCCCGAAAAGAGTCTCCGGCTTCGGTGAGCCTGAAAAATTTCAATCGAAGTATAAAATCGTCGCCTGGTTTAAAAATTATTGGTATTACTACAAAACCCCGACGATTATCACCGCTTGCGTATTGATTCTTGCCGTATGGTTCATCGTTGATATCACCTCTAAAACCGAAGACGACGTCCGTCTCTATGTCATCAGCGACGCAGCTTTGCTGGAAGAGCAATACACCCCCCTGTCTGCCGCACTGGAACCCTATATGGCGGACTTCAACGGCGACGGACAGGTTCTCACAGGGGTATCCTGTTTAAACCTCGCCGAAAATCCTTCCGATGAGATTCAGGTGTACGCCTATCAGCAGGTTCTCACCATCTTCTACGATCAGACAATCTCGCTGATGATCATCGACGATTTCGCCTTTGAATACCTCACCCAGTCCGACGCCCTGGCACCCCTCTCCGAATACGGCGTCAGCGGCGGTATCGACGAATATCGCATCCCGGTCAACAACACCTCCCTCTTCGCGGACAACACGATCTCCCGGATGGGTGAATACTACCTCGTCTTCCGTGTCTGCCCGCAGGCCGACGCGGATAAGCCTGCCGTACAGGCTCGTTATCAGGCGATGGCTCTCTTTGCGCAGGCTATGGCCGACGAATATCAGGCATACCTCGTAGCAAATCCCGCCGATTAAGATGGAACGTATCACAAGCCGCCAGAACGCGCTCATCACGCATATCGAGCGTCTCTCAAGCGATCCGTCCTATCGTGCCCAGCGCGGGGAGTTCGTCTGTGAAGGCGAAAAGCTCCTCCGGGAAGCGCTTGTCTCGGGTGTGGCCGTCACCGCCGCCGTTTTCCACGAGGAAACCGCGCTCACCGCCGCCTACGAGGGTATCCCGCGCATGGTCTGCGTCCCGGCATCCTTGTTTGAGCGCATGACCACCCTCAAGCATGCCCGCGGCGTCGTCTTTACCTGCGCCATGCCCGCGGGAAAGCCCATCGCCTTCCCTCACGGGCAGGTCTTGTGTCTCGACGGCGTGCAGGATCCCGGCAATGTCGGCACCGTCCTGCGCACCGCCGACGCTTTCGGCATCGACGCCGTCTTTCTTGTCGGTGCCTGTGCGGATCTGTATAATCCAAAGACCGTCCGCGCTACGATGGGTTCCCTTTTCCGCGTCCCCGTCGTCCGGACGGACGCTGAAGGCTTCCTTTCCGTGATGGAGGAAGCCGGGCTACCCGTCTATGCTGCCGCGCTGTCTCCTGATTCCCGCGATATTCGTGACGTTTCGCTAGCCCGCGCCGCCGTGATCGTCGGCAGCGAAGGGGCTGGCGTCTCGCCCTATTTGCAGTCCGCCGCCCGCGCGCGCATCATCATCCCCATGCGCGGCGTGACTGAATCGTTAAACGCCGCCGTCGCCGCCGCCATCGTGCTGTGGTCCATGCAGACCGCGCTCTGATGCGGCAATAACGAGAAGGGGGGAACCGACGCATGTCCCTCAGCCATTGGATCTGGCTTACCCAACAGGTTCCGAATACCGCTCTTGCGCGTGATCTGATCTCCGTTTTTCGGAAACCCGAGCGGATTTACAGTGCGGATTACCGTATGCTTCTCGAAACAGGGCTTCTAAAGCCTTCTATGGCAAAAGCCCTCACGCAAGCACGCGCGCTCGACGCGGCACATGCCGTTTTACAGGCCTGTGCCGCTTCCAACATCCACCTGATCACCTTCGACGACGCGCTCTACCCCGAACGCCTGCGTAATATACCCGATCCACCCCTCGTTCTTTATACGCGCGGCGCCATCCCCCTCTTCGACGATCTTTTATGTATCGCCGTTGTAGGCACACGCCGTGCGTCTTCCCGCGCTTTGAGCGTCGCCGAAAGCTTTGCCGGCACGCTCGCCCGCCACGGCGTCTGCATCATCTCCGGTATGGCGGAAGGGATCGATTCCGCCGGACACGCCGGCGCACTCCGCGCGCATGGTCTGACCGCCGCTGTTTTCGGCTGCGGCGCGGATATCTGCTATCCGTCTTCCAATAAAAAGATGATGGATGCCATTCTCCAAAACGGCTGTATCCTATCGGAGTATCCGCCCGGCACCCCGCCCTCCCGCATCACCTTCCCCCGCCGCAACCGTATTATCGCAGGGCTTGCCTGCGGCGTACTCATCGTTGCCGCGCCGGAACACTCCGGCTCCCTCATCACCGCGCGTCTCGCCTCCGACTACGGCCGGGACGTCTTTGTCGTGCCCGGCGCCATCGATACCCCCGAGTTTAGCGGTGCAAACGAACTCATTAAACAGGGGGCTTCCCCCGTCACCTCCCCGAAGGATATCATCGACGCTTACGCCGCAACCTATCGCTTCGACGTGGATCATACCCTGACGCAGTATCAGCTCCCGCAAGTCCCCCGGGCGGAAGACGCGCCGCCGAAGCGTGCGTACATCAAGCGTCCCCCGCGTCCGGATGATACGGTCATACTCGACCAGCCCTTTTCTCCGGATGACACGCCACCCACTCCCGCCGACGAGGTTTCCGCGATGACTGTCACGGTCATCGAACCTGCCAAGCCCGCCGAATCCATCGTAACTGAACCGTCGCTGCTCGCCGATCCGGCGAAGCCCGCCGAACCGTTCCTGTCGGATAGGATCACCGATCCGGTTGAGCTGACCGTCATCGACGCTGTCCGCAACGGTTACGACTATCCCGACAGTATGGTCGTAAAAACCGGGGTCTCGATTGAAAAAATCATTGTTGCCGTGACCAAACTGGAAATTCGCGGCGTTTTGCAACAGATCCCCGGCGGCTGTTTTAAACTTATCCGCTAAACGCGTTCATAATAAAGGAGTAAATATGGGAAAACTTGTAATCGTGGAGTCCCCCGCGAAGGCGAAAACCATCGCGAAATACCTCGGCGCCGACTTCGACGTCATGGCGTCGATGGGGCATGTCCGTGATCTGCCGGAAAAAAAGCTCGGCGTGGACACGGAACACGACTTCGAGCCAACGTATGTCCCGATGCCTAAAAAGGAAGACCTGATTCGAGAATTACGTAAAGCCGCCGCAAAAAGCGACTTTGTTTATCTGGCGACCGACCCCGACCGCGAAGGCGAAGCTATTTCCTGGCACCTTGCGTATCTCTTGGGTCTGTCCGACGATCTGACCAACCGCGTTACGTTCAATGAAATCACCAAATCCGCCGTCCGTGCCGGTATCGAAGCGCCCCGGCGCATCGACGCTTCCCTCGTCGATGCACAGCAGGCTCGCCGTGTACTCGACCGCATCGTCGGTTATAAGTTATCACCCTTCCTTTGGAAAAAAATCCGCCGCGGGCTTTCCGCAGGCCGTGTACAGTCCGTTGTCACACGCCTTGTCGTTGATCGCGAACGGGAGATCCGCGCGTTTGTCCCGGTCGAGTACTGGACGCTCGGTGCGAAGCTCCGCCGGGGTACGAGTCGGGTTTTTGAAGCGAAGTATTTCGGACGTCTTTCGGACGACAAAGCCATCGAAAAGATCGATCTGCACAATGAAGATGAGGCACAGTCACTCAAAGCCGCATTGGAAAGCGCCCCTTTCACCGTATCCAAAGTCAAAAAGAGTGAAAAGCGCCGTCAGCCCCCGCCTCCCTTCACCACCTCCACCCTCCAGCAGGACGCGTCCCGCAGGCTTTCGATGCCCTCCAAGCGCACCATGGCCGTCGCGCAGTCTCTTTATGAAGGCGTTGAGCTGTCCGGGCGCGGGCTTACCGGTCTGATCACCTATATGCGTACCGATTCTGTCCGTCTCTCCGACGAAGCCGTGCAATCCGGACGCGCGTATATCGAGGAACACTTCGGCGCGGACTACCGCCCCCGGGAACCTCGCGCGTTTAAGGCCAAATCCTCCTCTCAGGATGCGCATGAGGCCATCCGCCCCACCGACGTGACCCTCACCCCCGCCGATCTCAAAGCCGACCTTACAAGTGATCAGTACCGCGTCTATAAGCTCATCTGGGAGCGTTTCGTCTCCTGTCAGATGGCCGCCGCCGTCTACGATACGATCAGCGTCGAAATCAATGCTGCCGCCGGCGAGAATATCCACGTCTTCCGGGCGTCAGGCCAGACGCTTAAATTTGCCGGTTATACCGCGCTTTACGAGGAAAAAGGCGACGATGATGAAAAAGCGGTATCGCTGCCGGAGCTTGCAGAAGGCGACGCTTTAAAGCTCATCTCCCTTATTCCGGATCAGCACTTCACCGAGCCGCCGCCCCGCTACAACGAAGCCTCCCTCATCAAAACGATGGAGGAAAAGGGCATCGGCCGCCCGTCCACCTACGCCCCGACGATCTCCACCATACTCGACCGCGACTACATTGAGCGCGAGGGAAAAGCCCTCCGTCCGACACCCTTAGGCGAAACGGTTACCGATCTGATGATTGAGCGTTTCCCCGACATTGTGAACATCAAGTTCACCGCGGAAATGGAGAATTCTCTCGACCGCGTCGAATCCGGCGAAGAGCCGTGGAAAGCGCTCATCGGCGGCTTCTATGACGGCTTCTCCGAGGAGCTGTCTCGCGCCGAAAAGGAAATGACCGAGCGCGTGCAGGTGCCTGTAGAAGAGTCCGATGAGGTATGCGAGCTTTGCGGACGGAAAATGGTGATCAAAACCGGTCGTTTCGGCAAGTTTCTAGCATGCCCCGGCTATCCGGAATGCAAAAACACGAAGCCCATCGTCGACGATACCGGCGGTAAATGCCCCATCTGCGGCGGTCGTGTGATCAAGCGTTTCTCCAAGAAAAAGCGCGCGTTCTTCATCTGCGAAAATAATCGCGGCAAGGACGCCGGTTGCTCCTTCATCACCTGGGATACCCCGCTTTCCGATGTCTGTCCCAAATGCGGCAAAACTCTCTTTAAACACAGCTTCCACGGCGAACGCGACACCCGCTGCCTTGCGGAAGGCTGCGGCTATAAGCAGGAGCAAAAGGAGAAGGACGCATGAGCGAGGTCACCGTCGTCGGCGCGGGTCTTGCCGGATGTGAAGCGGCGTGGCAGCTCGCCAAACGCGGCATTCCTGTCCGCTTAATCGAGCAAAAACCTCTCCTCCGCTCCCCTGCCCATCACGCCGATACCTTCGCCGAGCTTGTCTGTTCCAACTCCCTGCGCGCCGATAATCTCGGCACCGGTCCCGGGCTCTTAAAGGCGGAGCTGCGCATGCTCGACTCGCTCATTCTCTCCTGCGCAGACGCGTCCAAAGTCGATGCGGGCGGCGCTCTCGCGGTCGATCGGGATGGCTTTACCCGTCTCGTCACCCAGCGTATCCGTGCCTGCCGCAACATCACCTCCGAATCCCGCGAATGTGTCGCCATCCCCGACGGCAGCTGCATCATCGCGTCCGGTCCTCTGACCGGCGGTGCGCTAGCCGATGCAATTTCTTCCCTCTGCGGTACCCCGCTCCAGTTCTACGACGCGTCCGCCCCTCTTGTCACGCTCGACAGTATCGACATGTCCCGTGCCTTCCTCGCCGCCCGTTATCACCGCGGTACGCCGGACTATATCAACTGCCCGATGACTGAAGAAGAGTACAGCGCCTTCTGGGAAGCACTGTCCGCCGCCGAAGCCGCCCCTGTGCATGGCTTCGAGGAATCCATGGTCTTCGAAGGCTGCATGCCCGTCGAGGTCATGGCGCATCGCGGGAAGATGACGCTCGCGTTTGGCCCGCTTAAGCCCGTAGGACTCTGTGACCCGCATACGGGGAAGATGCCGTTTGCCGTCGTCCAACTCCGCCGTGATAATGCGGACGGGACGCTCTATAACCTCGTCGGCTTCCAGACCCATCTGCGTCATCCAGAGCAAAAACGCGTCTTCTCGATGATCCCGGGGCTTTCGCACGCCGAATTTGCCCGTTACGGCGTCATGCACCGCAACACCTTCCTCAACTCCCCAGCGCTTCTCGACGCGTCTTATGCGCTGCGCACCGACCGCCGCATCCGTTTTGCCGGTCAGATGACCGGCGTCGAAGGGTACATCGAATCCGCCGCCTCCGGCCTTGTCGCGGGACTGACGCTTGCCCATAACCTGAGCGGAAAGCCTGAGCCCGACTTTACCCGATGCACCGCCGTCGGCGCGCTCGCACATTATATCTCTGAAGGGCCCGAAACCGGCGATTTCCAGCCGATGAACATCAATTTCGGCATCCTCGAGCCGCTTCCCGCCCGCGCCAAACGCCGTGACCGGAAAATACTTCTTTGCATCCGCGCGCTCGATACTCTAAGCGGGATGCTCGAAACCCTCGTATAACCGATACTATCCTATAAAAGGAGGGTTCCTGTCTTGAAAATCATACTCGATTGCATGAGCGGCGATCTGGGCGCTCAGCCCGCGGTCGTTGGCGCCGCAGCCGCCGTAGAAAGCCATGGCATTGAGGTCATGCTCGTCGGGAAGACCGATGCACTTGAAGACGCCATCCGTACCTCGGGCGTTTCCCGCAACGGTCTGAGCATTCGCGACGCGCAGGACGTCATCACGATGGCGGACGATCCCGTAGGTGCAATCCGCGACAAAAAACAGTCCTCCATGGTCGTCGCACTGAATGCTGTCGCGGACGATGAAGGCGACGCCGTGATCTCCGCCGGCAATACGGGCGCGCTGCTGACCGGCGCAACGCTTCTGGTGCGCCGTATTCCCGGAGCGCGCCGCGGCGCTCTCGGTGCGATTCTTCCAAACGTCAAGGGACACTCCCTTCTCATGGACTGCGGCGCGAACGTCGAATGCACCCCCGAAATGCTCGTGCAGTTCGCCTATATGGGCAGCGCTTTCGTTGCCGGTACCATGGGCATCCCTTCTCCCCGCGTCGGCCTAATCAACAACGGCACCGAAGCGAAAAAGGGACCGCCCCTCTACGTCGAAACGCATCAGCTTCTCAAAGCCGCCGCCGAGGAAGGCCTTCTCAACTTTGTCGGCAACGTCGAAGGCCGCGATCTGCCGAGCGGCGCCGCGGACGTCTATATCGCCGACGGCTTCACCGGTAACCTGATCCTCAAGACCTTCGAAGGCGTCGGACTCTACTTTGCCGGGCAGATCAAGGCGATGCTGATGAAAAACGCCACGACGAAGCTTGCCGCTCTTTCTCTGCGTTCCGGTCTGTATGAATTAAAGTCCCGCATGGACTACAGGGAGGTCGGCGGCGCACCGATCCTCGGGATCCGCAAGCCCGTCATCAAGGCGCACGGCTCCTCCGATGCCCGCGCCTTCGCTTCCGCCATCGCGCAGACCGTCCGATTCTGCGAAAGCGGCGCCATTGACAATATGACTCGCGCCCTCGGCTCCTTGAAAACCGCGAAATAAAGGAGGTGCCTTTGTTATGATTCTGGATGTTCTCAAACGTCTCATTGCCGAGCAGTTCTCCGTCGAGGAAGACAGCGTCACCCTCGATACCGATTTTGAATCCGACCTCAGCGCCGATTCTCTCGACGCCGTCGAGTTTGTCATGGCACTCGAGGAGGAGTTCGACCTCGAAAACCTAGCTGACGAGGACGTGGAACACTTCAAGACCGTCGGAGACGTCGTCGATTTCATTGCCGAACGCATCGACAAATAAGGATTCGTTATGGAAAATTTGCAAAATGCCATCGGTTACCGCTTCCGCGATGCAAATCTGCTGCACACCGCGCTCTCCCACAGCTCCTACGCCAATGAACGCCGCTCGGGAAAACGCAGCTCCCCGCACACCCGTTCTAATGAGCGGCTGGAGTTCCTTGGCGATGCCATCCTGAATACCGTCACCGCCGACTATATCTTCCGTACCTTCCCCGATATGCCCGAAGGCGATCTGACACGTCTGCGCGCCTCCGTCGTCTGCGAGGAAGCGCTGCACCGGGAAGCACTCGCCGTCGGTCTTTCTCAGTATCTGCTTTTAGGCCGCGGAGAGGATCTCTCCGGCGGCCGCGAACGTCCGTCCATCCTCGCCGATGCCGTCGAAGCCATCATCGGCGCCATCTATCTCGACGGTGGTTGGGATCCCGCCCGCGCGTTCATCCTCAGCTTTACCCGTGCCAACGTAGCCGCCGCTGCCGGGCATGGCCAATCCAACGATTATAAGACCCTGCTCCAGGAAATCGTGCAGAAAAACCGTGAGGAAACCCTTTCCTACCGTCTTGCCGACACGGAAGGCCCCGATCACGAGAAAAGCTTTACCATCGAGCTTTTATTGAACTCCAACGTTTTCGCCATCGGTACCGGCCACTCAAAAAAGGCCGCCGAGCAAGATGCCGCGCGTCAGGCGCTTCGTCTGATGGGAGAAGACGTTTGATTTTCACATTTTCGCGGTATTTGAAATGCAAAATGAAAAAACGTCTCTTTTGAGGCGTTTTTTTTGTTGCAATGCGCTTACTTTTTTGGTATAATACTAATGTTTGGATTCCCGCTCGCGGGTTTCACTTTTTCTCCCGAGGTGTTTATGAAACAAACTGATTCCCGTGCCTGCTTCCGCACTCTCATCGGCGGTCAGGCGCTCATTGAAGGCATTATGATGCGCGGCCCGGACAAGTCCTCCATCGTCGTCCGCCGCGAGGACGGTACCCTCGTCGAAAAGACCGAGCCGCTGCGAAAGGGCAAAAAACCCGCGATCCTGAACTGGTACTTCATCCGCGGCGTCTATAGCTTCGGTTCCTCCATGCTTCAGGGCGTCCGGGCGCTGTTCTACTCCGCCGACACCGCCTTCGAAACCGTCCAGAATACCGAAGCCCCCAGCCGTCTGGAACGTCGACTCGGTACAAAGCGCTTTAACGATCTTTTGATGACCTTCTCCGCCATCCTCGGCGTCGCCCTCCCTATCGTCCTCTTTTTCTTCCTGCCGACACTGCTCGCCGGTACCCTCGACCGCTTCATTGGCTCCGGCATTCTCCGCAATCTCTGCGAGGGCGCCATCCGTATCATCCTCTTTCTTCTGTTTATGTTCTCTATCTCCCACATGAAGGATATACAGCGTACCTTTGAGTACCACGGCGCGGAACATAAGTCCATCGCCTGCTACGAAAGCGGCGCGGAGCTGACCGTCGAAAATGCCCGCGGCTGTAAAAAGGAACACCCTCGCTGCGGCACGAGCTTCCTGCTTGTCGTCATGATCGTCAGCATTCTCGTCTTCTCCGTCGTAAGCTGGTCCAATCCCCTGATACGCCTTGCGCTGCGGCTAGTACTCCTCCCCGTCGTCGTCGCCATCAGCTATGAAATCAACCGCGCTGTCGGACGCCATGACAACGCCTTTACCCGCGCCGTCCGCGCGCCCGGGCTCTGGCTCCAGAAACTGACCACCCGCGAACCCGACGATTCCATGCTCGAGGTCGCGATCACCGCATTGAAGGCCGTGATTCCGGCGGAAACGGGGGCTGATCGCTGGTGAGTACCTACCGTGAGCTGTATGACACGGCGTTTGACGCCCTCTCGGGGCTGCCGATGCCCGATCTGGAGACCCGGGAGATCGTCGCGCTCTCGGGCCGTCTCTGCGGCGACCACATCGACGCGAATTCCATCCAGTCCCGCTACCGTGAGCCCGCCCCTGCCGACGCCGAAGGCAAGCTGACCGGCCTCCTTGAGCGTCGTCTCTGCGGGGAACCCTTGGCGTACCTGTTGGGTGAGTGGGATTTTTGCGGCTTGAACCTAATCGTGACAAAGGACGTTCTAGTCCCGCGTTCCGATACCGAAACCGTCGTCCTCCACGCGGTCAAGCTTATCCGTGAGCATCGCTACTCCCGCGTGCTCGACCTCTGCTGCGGCTCTGGCTGTATCGGCGCGGCTATCCTCCAGCATACGGCGGCGGACGTCACCTTTGTGGATGTCTCCGAGCCCGCGTTGGAGGTCACACGAAAAAATCTTGACTTCTTAGGCTTCTCCGGACGTGCCGATGTAGTATCCGCTGACGCGCTCGACGAGCCGCCTTCCGATATCGGTCCGTTTGATCTGATCGTCTCGAACCCTCCCTACGTCAGTGCCGACGAGCTGAGCGTACTCGATGTGGAGGTCGCCGCATTCGAGCCGACCCTCGCGCTCTACGGCGGCAGCGACGGACTAAACTTCTACCGCTCCATTTGCGCCTATTGGAAATCCCTTCTTCTCCCCGGCGGACGCATCGTTTTCGAGATCGGCATGGAGCAAGCCGCCGATGTTACCGCAATCCTTGAGCGTAACGGTTTTACCGGGATCGAAACCGGGCAAGATTTATCCGGACACGATCGTGTTGTGACCGCTGTTTTGTTATAGAAAGGAAAGTGTCGTATGGCTGAAAAAAAGAAGACCGAAATCTCATATAAGCATGTAGAGGATAAGCAAAAAGCTCTTGAAACGGCGCTTTCTCATCTTGAAAAGACCTACGGCAAAGGCGCGATCATGCGTCTGGGAGACAATGTCAACATGAATGTTGCGGCTGTCCCCACTGGCTCTCTCGCGCTCGATATCGCCCTCGGTATCGGTGGCGTACCGCGCGGCCGTATCGTCGAGGTCTATGGCCCGGAAGCGTCCGGTAAAACCACCCTCGCCCTGCATATCGTCGCGCAGGCGCAGAAGATGGGCGGTGAGGCGGCTTACATCGACGCGGAACATGCGCTTGACCCCGTCTATGCCAAAGCCCTCGGCGTCAACATCGATTCTCTCCTCGTCTCGCAGCCGGACAACGGCGAGCAGGCGCTGGATATTACAGAATCTCTCGTCCGCTCCGGCGCCGTGGATATCGTCGTCGTAGACTCTGTTGCCGCCCTCGTACCGCGCGCCGAAATCGAAGGCGAAATGGGCGACAGCTTTATGGGCATGCACGCTCGTCTGATGTCACAAGCGCTGCGTAAGCTTGCCGGCGGTATCGCCAAGACCAACTGCATCGTCCTGTTCATCAACCAGCTCCGCGAAAAGATCGGCGGCATGCCCAGCTACGGCGGCCCGACTGAGACGACGACCGGCGGCAGAGCCCTGAAATATTACGCCAGCGTCCGCATCGATATCCGCCGCACGGAATTCGTTAAGAGCGGTACCGAGAACATCGGTAACCATATCCGCGCCAAGGTCGTAAAAAACAAGGTCGCGCCTCCCTTCCGCATCGCGGAGTTTGATATTATCTTCGGCGAAGGTATCTCCCCTTATGCCGAGCTTGTCGATCTCGGCCTGCAATACGGCTTTGTCCAAAAGAGCGGCGCATGGTTCTCCGCCGGTTCCGTCCGCTTAGGGCAGGGACGTGAAAAAGCGATTCAGTACTACAAGGAAAACCCCGAAGACGCCGCGAAGCTGCGCGCCGATATCGTCAATGCCGCGACGAAGTCTAAACCCTTCGAGGCATCCTCGGCGGCCGCCGACCCTGTCGCCGTCGATGCTGATGATTTCAATGAAGATGAAAACGGATGATCAAAGCCCCTACGCCACCGCTATCCGCCTGCTCGCCATGCGTGCCATGTCCCGCGCCGAGCTGCGGAATGCACTCCTGCGGCGCGGGTTCGAGCCGACAGACGCTGATGCCGCCGTCGATCGCATAACCGAGCTTCATTTTATCGATGAACCCGCTTATGCCGAGAGTCTCGTGCGCCGTTACGCCGCGCGCGGCTACGGGAAACGCGCTCTGTTTTCACGTCTGCGGGCGCATGGGCTTGATGACGAACCGATCCGTGCCGCGCTCTCCGCGCTTCCCGAAAACGATGACGCGCTAGATGCGCTTGCAATGAAATTTCTGCGTGGAGATGAGGATGTATCCGCACGTCGGCGCGCCACAGCCGCCCTCCTTCGCCGCGGCTTTTCAATCAACGAGATCAATCGAGCGCTCGGACGCGTCTGCGGCGCTCAGGACGGAGTATTCGAAGATGAGTAAAAAGTTCACGATACAGTCCCTCGGCTGCGCTAAAAACCTCTGCGACGCCGAACAGATGCTGGCGCGTCTATTTGAAGCGGGCTACGAGCTTGTGGAGGACCCGGATGAAGCCGATGTCGCGATCATCAACACCTGCGCTTTCATCGAGGATGCGAAAAAGGAAAGCATCGATACGATCCTCGAGCTTGCTAAAAGCCGCGATACCGGCGCGCTTGTCGCCGTCGTCGTTACCGGTTGTCTCGCGGAGCGCTATCGCGAGGAAGTTCTCGATACCATGCCCGAAGTTGACGCCGTCATCGGCACCGCCTCCTATCTCGATATCGTCGAGGTCTGCGACCGTCTTTTAGAGACCGCCGAGGAAGGGCACATGGAACAGATCACCCGCTTTGCGTCCGTCGACTCCCCGCTTGCCGAAGCACCCCGTGTTCAAACCACGCCTGCCTATACCGCTTACCTCAAAATCGCAGAGGGGTGCGATAACTGTTGCTCATACTGCGTCATTCCCGCCTTGCGCGGTCGCTACCGCAGCCGGGAGATGGATGCGATCGTCGAGGAAGCGACCCATCTCGTCGAAAACGGCGTCCGTGAGCTGATCGTCATCGCGCAGGACATTACCCGCTACGGTATCGACCTTTACGGCGAGCCGAAGCTTGCAGACCTCCTCGACCGTCTCTGCGAAATCGGGGATTTACGATGGATCCGTCTGCACTACCTGTACCCCTCCGATATTACCGACGGCCTGATCGATACCATCGCGCGTCAGGAGAAGATTCTTAAGTACCTCGACATCCCGATTCAGCACTGCGTCGATCATATCCTCTCCGCGATGAACCGTCGCGATACGCAAAAGTCCATCGAAGCCGTCCTTGCGAGGCTCCGCCGTTCGATTCCGGGCCTGATTATCCGTACGACCCTCATTGTCGGCTTCCCCGGTGAAACGCGCGAGGATTTCGCCACGCTGTGCAGTTTCGTCGAACGCCAGAAGTTCGACCGGCTCGGCGTCTTTCCCTATTCGCAGGAGGAAGACACCGTCGCGGCATCGCTGCCCGATCAGATCGACGAGGAAGAAAAGCAGCATCGCTCAGAAACCGTCATGAAGATTCAAGAGCGTGTCGTCGCAAAACGCAACGCCCGCATTCTCGGCACCACGCTCACCGTGCTTGTCGAAGGCTACGACCGCGCCGCCGGTTGTTTCTTCGGCCGTTCCTACGGCGAAAGCCCCGACATCGACGGCAAGGTCTTCATCTACAAGCCAGAAAAGAACCGTCCCTCGGAAGGCGACTTCGTTGAAGTGCGTATCTGCGAGGACATCGACGGCGATCTCGTCGGTGAATTGGTGCAGTCCGATCCCGCATAATTCCATCTCATACCAAAGGAGGTCTGCCGCGTGACGCTTCCCAACAGACTGACGATCCTGCGTATCCTTCTGATTCCCTTTTTTGTTCTGTTCTCCCTGACTTCATGGACCGTTTCTCCGTATCTTGCGATTCTGTTGTTTATCGCGGCAGCCCTGACCGATAAGCTGGACGGATATCTGGCGCGTAAATATGACCTTGTGACGTCCTTCGGGAAGATCATGGATCCCCTCGCCGACAAGCTGCTCGTCGGTACGGCATATCTTTTGTTCCTCGCGCAGGGACGCATGGGCGTTATCCCAGTCGTCCTTATTGTCGCGCGCGAGTATGCCGTCTCCTCCCTGCGCGTCGTCGCGATGGGGGAAGGCACACTCCTCTCCGCCGCGTTCTCCGGCAAGGTCAAAACCGCCGTGCAGCTCACCGTCGCGATCATCTTTCTCCTCTGGCCCTCCGTTTGGATGCCGGGAGGCGCGGTCTTGGAAACCGCACTCTCCTGGATCGCCGCCGCCGTGACGCTCTGGTCCGGCGTCGATTACTTCTGGACAAACCGCACGTTGATTCACACCGGCGTGCGTAAAAAATAAGGAGTCGTTCTCATGCTGCTGTATAACAGTCTCACCCATACGCGCGAAGAATTCGTCCCGCATGAACCCGGCGTCGTCCGTATGTACACCTGCGGTCCGACCGTTTATCACTACGCGCATATCGGCAACCTTCGCAGCTATATCTGCGAGGATATTCTTGAAAAGTACCTGCGCTACTTAGGGTACGACGTCCGCCGCGTCATGAACATCACCGACGTCGGTCACCTCTCCAGTGATGCCGATACCGGTGAGGATAAAATGCTCAAAGGTGCGCGCCGTGAGCATAAGACCGTCATGGAAATCGCGCAGTACTACACAGACGCGTTCTTCTCCGACTGCGCAAAGCTGAACATCCGCCGTCCCGACATTGTGCAGCCCGCCACCGGGTGCATCGACGAGTACATTCAACTCGTCGACGGACTGCTCAAGAAGGGCTACGCTTATATCGCTGACGGCAATGTATATTTTGACACCGCTAAGCTCGACGAATACTATGTTTTCAACAAGCACGAACGTGAAAACCTTCTTTCCGGCGTCCGCGAGGGTGTGGAAGAGGATTTTTCCAAGCATAATAAGGAGGATTTCGTGCTCTGGTTTACGAAATCCAAGTTCGACGATCAGGAATTGAAATGGGACAGCCCCTGGGGCGTCGGTTACCCCGGCTGGCATATCGAATGCTCCGGCATCAGTCTTAAGTATCTCGGCGAGTACCTCGACATCCACTGCGGCGGCATTGACAACGCGTTCCCGCATCATACGAACGAAATTGCGCAGAGTGAAGCCTATATCGGCCACAAGTGGTGTAATTACTGGTTCCATGTCATGCATCTTTTAAACGATACCGGCAAAATGTCGAAGTCGAAGGGCGAATTTCTCACGGTTTCGCTGCTTGAGCAAAAAGGTTACGACCCTATCGCCTACCGCTTCTTCTGCCTCCAGTCCCATTATCGCCGCCCGCTCATCTTCTCCTATGCAAACCTCGACAACGCTGCCGCCGCGTATAACAAGCTCGTCGACCGTATCGCCGGGCTTGACCCGGCGATGGCCTCACTCGATCCGTCGAAGGGCGCGCTTGACGACGAGGCCGCGGCCCCGTATCGCAAGGCCTTCCGCGACGCGATGGATAACGACGTTAACACCTCGCTTGCGCTGACGGCGGTGTATGATCTTCTGAAATCTGATCTGCCTGATGCCGCCAAACTGTCTTTGATCGGCGAGTTTGATACGGTATTGTCTTTAAATCTCCTTTCCGCCGCCGAAACACAGCGCGCCAAAAAGGAAACCGTTCCTGCCGAGACGGAGGCCGATGCCGAGATTCTCGCGCTGATCGAAGCCCGCACCGTCGCGAAAAAGGCGAAAAATTATGCCGAAGCCGACCGTATCCGCAATCAGCTCAATGCTATGGGCATTGCCCTCACCGATACCCCCCAGGGCGTACAGTGGTCGCGTGTTTAACCCTCTTTCTTCGGAGGTAATGGATTGCTAGGATTATGTCAAGCCCTACGGGCTTTACCCGAATTTGAACAGCTTATGCAGCGTATCCGCGATGGCACCGTCACCGCTGTCGGCGGACTCTCGCTTCCCCATAAGGCTCACGTCATTGCAGCCGTCCGGCGCTTCACCGGACGGCCTTTGGCCGTTGTCTGCGCGGATGAGCTGGAATGCCGCCGACTTTCCGCCGATCTTTCCGTTCTTTCGGGCGAAGAAGTCGCGCTGCTGCCCTACCGTGAGCCTGTCTTTGTAAACGTCGAGTCCGCTTCCCGTGAATGGGAAATCCTCCGCCTGCGCACTCTTTACGGGCTTGTCTTAGGTACGACCCCCATCGTCGTCACCACGCCTGACGCTCTTCTTCTGCGCACCATGTCTCCCGATACGCTTCGCGCACGCAGCCTGACGCTCAAACTCGGGCAGACCATCGAGCCGAAAGTGCTCGCCGCCCATCTCGTCGCGTCCGGCTATACCCGCTGCGACCGTGTGGAAGGTTATGGACAATTCGCTCTGCGCGGCGGCATCGTCGACGTCTACTCCCCCGCACACGCTTCCCCCGTTCGTGTCGACTTCTTCGGCGATGAGATCGACGCGATGGGTTTCTTCGATCCCGATTCTCAGCGGCGCACTGAAAATACCGACACCTGTGTCGTTATTCCGGCGCGGGAAGCCCTCCCGGACGCCGCCCCCGGCGGTGCGGAGGGCTTGGCCGAAGCCATCCGCAAGCTGATTTCCGCGAGCGCCCGCCGTAAAAAGATCCCAGAAGGACTGCTCGACACGCTGCACGCGGACCTCGAGCGCCTGAAGGAAACCGGTCTGTTTCCCGCGCTCGACCGCTATCTGCCGCAGATTTACCCCGAACTGCACACCGCCTACGACT
Organism: Clostridiaceae bacterium; assembly: GCA_034926225.1. GTDB lineage: Bacteria > Bacillota > Clostridia > Oscillospirales > QAMX01 > JAAZKA01. Next base: position 70,781 of record JAYFRF010000004.1, on the reverse strand, counting down.
TTCTCCCCCGTACCGGCGTCCTGTTCCTTGACGAAACGGGGCGTATCCGCGAACGGGCCGAGGGTTTTGCCTGGCAGATGAACGAGGATATCAAAAATCTGCTGGAGTCCGGTGTGATCACCCCTTCGCAAACAGAATTTGCCCGCGATTACGATGCGCTTGCCGCCGATATGCCGGCCAAAGCGACCGTCATGCTCGAAAGCTTCATCAGCGGGGCGCTCATCCCCCGTCCCCGCGCCATCCTCACCATCATCGCAAAGCAGCTCCCGAGCTACGGCGGCAGTCTTGAAACCGCCGTCTCCGACGTCCAGCACTACAAACGCGAGGGCTACGCCACCATCGTCCTCGCGACCTCCGACCGCCGCGCGGAGCATCTTGAAAGCATGCTCTCCGATACCGGCGCTCGTATCGACTTTAACCTCGCCGAAGCACCGGCTCCGGGCACCGTCACCGTCGGCATCGGCAACCTCTCCGCCGGCATCGAATATCCCACTGCAAAGCTCGCCGTTGTCACCGAAGGTCAGATCATGGCCGCTCAGGTGACGAAAAAGCCGCGTGTCGCAAAGAAAAAAGCCGGCGAAAAGATTAAATCCTTCTCCGATCTTTCCCCCGGCGACCTGATCGTCCACGATCAACACGGGATCGGCCGCTTCATCGGCATCGAGAAAATCAAAACCGACAATGGCCTGCGCGACTACATCCGGCTTCAGTACGCCGGTACCGATACGCTTTTTATTCCCGCGACGCAGCTCGACATGGTGTCGAAGTACATCGGCGGCGGCGGGGAGGAAACGCAGGCACGTCTCAATAAGCTCGGCGGTTCCGAATGGCAGAAGACCAAATCACGCGCCAAGGCTGCCGCCAAAGACATGGCGAAGAAGCTCATCGCCATCTACGCCGAACGCAAACGCCGCCCCGGGTTTAAATTCCCTAAAGACGACGCCTGGCAGAAGGAGTTCGAGGATGCCTTTGAGTATACCGAAACAGACGCCCAGCTCCGTTGTACCGCGGAGATCAAGGCGGACATGGAGGAATCCGCGCCGATGGATCGCCTACTTTGCGGTGACGTCGGCTTCGGCAAAACCGAGGTCGCTTTCCGCGCCATCATGAAATGCGTCCTGACAAACAAGCAGGCCGCGATCCTCGTCCCGACGACCGTCCTCGCGCGGCAGCATTATATGACCGCCGTCCGCCGCTTTTCCGGCTATCCCGTCAAGATCGCAGTCCTCTCCCGCTTCCAGTCGCCTACCGAGGTGCGTGAAATCCAGCGCAAGCTCTCAAGCGGTCTGCTCGACGTCATCGTCGGTACCCATAAGCTGCTTTCCAAGGATCTCCGCTTCCACGATCTCGGGCTTCTCGTCATTGACGAGGAACAGCGTTTCGGCGTTACCCATAAGGAACGCCTCCGCGATATCGCCCGCAACGTCGATACGCTGACGATGACCGCGACGCCGATCCCGCGTACCCTTAACATGGCGCTCACCGGCGTGCGCGATATGAGCACCCTCGAGGAAGCCCCCCGCGACCGTCAGCCCGTGCAGACCTATGTCCTCGAATACGACGCCGGTGTCATCTTCGACGCCATCCGCCGTGAGGCCACCCGCGGCGGGCAGGTGTATTACCTCTATAACCGCGTCGAAACCATCGAACGCTGCGCCGCTAAACTGAAAGCCGCCCTCCCCGACATCAGCATCGCTGTTGCACACGGGCAGATGTCCGAGGATGCCCTCTCCGAGGTCATGCGCGCGATGTCCGACGGCGAATTGCAGGTTCTCGTCTGCACAACCATTATCGAAACCGGTATCGACATTCCGAACGTCAATACCCTCATCATCGAGGACGCCGATCGCTTAGGGCTTGCGCAGCTCCATCAGATTCGCGGCCGCGTCGGACGCTCTCCGCGTCATGCGTACGCGTACCTCACCTATAAACGGGGCAAGGTTCTCACCGAGGATGGCTCGAAGCGTCTCTCCGCCATGCGCGAGTTCGCGGGTTTCGGCGCGGGCTTCCAGATCGCGCTTCGTGACCTTGAGATCCGCGGTGCGGGTAATATCCTCGGTACCGAGCAGTCCGGCCACATGACCGACGTCGGCTACGACATGTATCTGCGGCTTCTTGAGGAAGCTGTTCTCGAGGAGCGCGGCGAGCAAGTGCAAAAACGCCCCGATTGCTCCGCCGAGCTTGCCGTTACCGCCCATATCCCCGAGGATTACGTCCCCATCGCCGAAGAACGAATGGATCTTTATCGCCGCATTGCCTTCATTAAGGAAAAAGACGACGCCGAGGACGTCACGGATGAGCTTTGCGACCGTTACGGAGAACCCCCGGCTGCTGTACAAAACCTCATCTCCATCGCCATGCTCCGCGCCGACGCTTCGCGTGCGAATATCACCGATATCACCCAAAAGAACGGCACTCTGATGCTTACTCTTGCCTCCCCCGATTTCGAAGCCATCGGCAGACTCTGCGCGCTCCCCACGTTAAAAGGCCGCGTTCTACTCAACGCCGGCGAAAAGCCCTATATCTCCGTCCGGCTGCGGTTAAGCGACAAACCTCTTGAGCTTGCGCGGATGATGATCGCCGCCTACACCAAGCCCTAAATACCATCCAAAAGGATTTGTACGACGATGACAACCATCTATCTGATCCGTCACGCGGAATCCGAAGGGAATCTGTTTCGCATCTGTCAGGGGCACGACGATGAGCTGCTGTCCGCAACAGGTCTTGCCCAATGCCGCGCGCTCGGCGCCCGTTTTAAGTCCATTCCTCTCGCTGCCGTCTACACAAGCGACCTCTACCGCACCGCCGCCACCGCCATGGCGATCGCCAAACCGCAGCGCCTGAAATTGACCGGCGACACGGCCCTCCGCGAAATCCACCTCGGTTCTCTCGAAGGCCGCTCCTGGGGTAACGTCTACCGTGAGGTTCCGGTTTTGCGTTCGGCCCCTGTTTACACACTTGACAGTTTCGGCGGTGAACGCATCCCCGACGTCGCTTCGCGCATGGTCTCCTCGCTGACCGGCATCGCCCGCCGCCATGACGGCGAATCCGTCGCGGTTGTCTCTCACGGCGGCGCTATTTCCATTTTTCTCGGCGCTGTGTTACCGCAAACCAAACTCGATCTTGCCGGAAATACCTCGGTGACCACACTTTCCTATACCGATGGCCGTTGGAAGATCGTCTCTCCGCCGGATTTGTCCCATCTCACCCGCGCCGGCATCCCCTCCGCCGAGCTGTTCCGCAAGGATCAGACCGATCTCTGGTTCGACGACATCCGCCCCGACCGCGATGCAGAAATCATTGACCGCATCGGCCGTGACGCATGGTATGCCGTCTTTGGCAACCTCAGCGAGTATCTCCCCGCGATCTTTCGTGACAATACCCGCAGGATTACCGGGCGTACCGGACTCGCGACCCTTTGCATGGACGGCGATACCCTTGCAGGGATGCTGCTTCTTGACGCCGACCAACACGATGAAAAGGATATCGGACACATCTCCCTGATTTATCTTGAGCCTGAGTATCGCTATCGTGGTCTTGGGATGCAGCTCGTTGGACACGCTACCGTCGTCTACCGCGCTATGGGACGCGAAACCCTGCGCCTGCACGTCGCTCAGCGCAACAAAGCGGCCATCCGCCTGTACCAAAAGTGCGGCTTTCGTTTCGCCTCCGTCCCCTACAGCCTATCCGGCCAGCTTGTTATGAAAAAAAATATCACAGTCCCAAAACTTGTTTGATTCGGAGGTTTTCGAGTATGGAACACGGTATTATTTGTCGCAAACCGGAAAGTCTCTTTGGCTACTTCGGCTGGGGCAGCGTCGCCCGCATCGACACCCACACCCTCGTCGCCGCCTGCTCCGGGGAACGTACCTCGCATGTCTGCCCGTTCGGTAAAACGGAGCTTTTTTACAGCTTCGACGACGGCTGTACCTGGTCGTCTCCCGTTGTCGTCAACGACACCGTCCTCGACGACCGCGACGCCGGTATCGTGCATCTAGGCGGCGACAGGCTGCTCCTCACATGGTTTAACCATCCCCTGCGCTACTGCGCCTATCCTGAACGCACCGAACCGCAGAATATCCTCAATCGTACATATATGGATTTATCGGAGCAGTACGACCGTGCCGCGCAGGGCTCCCACGTCCGTTTAAGCTTTGACCGAGGTTTTTCCTGGACACCCGCGCAAAAGCTCGAGGTCAGTTCCCCCCACGGTCCCTGCGTCCTCCGTGACGGTACCATCCTCTATCTTGGCAAGGTCATGTACTCCGACAAGTCAGCCCGCCCCCGCGACGAATACCACCGCTACGAGAGCGTTGTCATGGCCTACCGCTCCGCGGACGGCGGCCTGACCTGGACGGAAGCCGGCACTATGCCGCTCCCGGAAGGTACGATCTGGGATAATTTCCATGAGCCGCATGCCATTGAGCTTCCCTCCGGCCGCATCCTCGGTATGATTCGCTTCCAGGATCGTGCGGACGGCTCTCCGTACGCGAAAAAATTCTCCATGTTCCAGACCTACTCCGACGACGGGGGCCTGACGTGGAGCGTGCCCACCTACACCGACGTCTCCGGTTCTCCGCCGCATCTGCTCGTTCATTCCTCCGGCGCCGTCATCTGCGCCTACGGTCGCCGCGAGGAGCCCTTCGGCGAGCGCGTGATGATCAGCTACGATGAAGGCGCTACCTGGACGCGCGATATGGAACTGTATCCCGGCACCGACGTCGATCTCGGCTACCCCGCTTCCGTCGAGCTTGCGGACGGCTCCATCCTGACGGTCTACTACCATAAATTCCCGGGAGATAAAAACTGCTCTTTCCTGTACACTCACTGGACGCTCTAATACATATATTATGGATATCTTCGTTGTTCTGCTTATCGCTTACCTCGTCATCATTAACCTTGTCGCCTTCTGTCAGATGGGCGCAGACAAACATCGCGCCAAGGCGGGAGCTCGTCGTATCCGGGAACGGGTGCTGTTTTTCACCGCGCTCATCGGCGGCTCCGTCGGCGCAAACCTCGGCATGTCTGTCTTTCGCCACAAGACGAAACATCGATCCTTCGTTATCGGCATGCCCGCCATCCTGATTCTGCACATTGTCATCGCAGCCGTGCTCTACATCCTATAGTAAAAAATGCCCACCTTCCTAAAAAAGGAAGATGGGCGTTTTCTTATTTCAATATCCCTCCGCTGTTTAAAATCAGCGTACTGTAGAGGAACAAAACATCCTGATCGGCAAACTCCACAAAGCGCCCTAAAAGCGCGGAGGAGACATAACGTAGGTCGATCAGCGTTATTTTCGCATACGAATCGATGAGCAGCGGCGCAATGGACGACCCGAAAGAATCGCGGAAAATGATCAGCTCACGGTCAGTCGCGGCGTCCGGATTCACGATCGTCATAAGCGCCTGTGCACCGGAAAGGTACGTGTCATACCCATCTATCCCCGCAAAAAGGTCGGTCGTGTACACGGGAAGGGGCTCCGCTTCCTCGACGCTGGTCACCGTCGCACTCTCTGTGGCGGCGTTCGTCAGATATGTCAATGTGTCCGGTTCGACAGCCAATGCGGACTGCCCGTAGTAAACGCCGCGGAAGGGAGCAAGCGTGTGGGTCTCATACTCCCACCGATAGGCAAATCCCATCGTTTCCGCAAGCTTTTTGACGACCGGCTCCAGCTTTTCCTGCTTCCAATGTGTGTCGGTGCGGTAGTAATCGTTAATCGTCAGCGTGTCAAACAGGTCGATATAGGTCATATTCGCCATGCTTTCCCGCATCAGCTGCCGTATCCGCGCGTAATCCAGCGCTGGCTGTCCGGCAGGCCCGGCAATATAATAATTCTTATCCGGTACAATGGCGTAATAAACGTTCATACCCTCAAGATATGTCTCATAAACCGAATTCATCTTCCTGATCGCGAGCTGCACCTGATTTTCCTTGGTCGGATACTCCTGTTTACAGATCTGCGTACCGTTTGGCGTTTCCGCAAGGTAAATGCCGTTGTTGTCCGACTGCCGGAATACAGCCAAACGCACGATCGCTTTCAACATGCGGAACCCGTCGCGTGCCGGGAATTGGTCTAAGAGATACGTCTCCAGATCACCGGAAAATTTACTCGAAAAAATGCTTTCTATAGTGATTTTCGGAACCGATGCAAGCTTCCGCCTCTCGGAAGTGGAGGTTTTGGCGTCGGGAAGTGCTATATGCAGAACGCAGAAGACGCCGATTAACAGACAGAGCATCGATACGGTCAGAATTTGGCGTGCCTTCGTCATAATGTAAACCTCCCTTCACAAATTAAAAGCGGAAATAGAGGAACGGGTTAAACGAACCGTCGATCAAGTAAGCCGTAACTATCAGCAATACGACGGCCAGTGCCACCGGTTCCAGCACTGTCAGCACCTTTGCACCTGCCGGACGCTCCCGCAGCCACATCCAAGCATGTTTCGCAAGCGGCATAGCGCCGATTGCGCTGACGATCAGCAATACGGCATAGCTATTAAGGGTATACAGTGTGAACATATTAAAAAACGGCAGCTTTCCGAATGCAAACAGCCCCGAAAAATCTTCAATCGCACCGGTGAAGCCATCGGCGTTGAACAGCACAAAGCTCAATATGATCAGTACCATCACATAAATATGACGCATAAACTCCGGTGCTTTGTCCAACAGCTTCCCGAGCCACAGCTTTTCGATCATCAGCATAAGGCCAAAAAACAGCCCCCACAGCACAAAATTCCACGCAGCGCCATGCCATAACCCCGTCAGCATCCATACAATACAGATATTGCGCAGCCATTTCCCCTTCGATACGCGGTTGCCGCCGAGCGGGATGTAGATATAATCCCGAAACCATCCGCCCAGCGTCATATGCCAACGCCGCCAAAACTCGGTGATCGAGCGCGACAGGTAGAGATAGTTGAAGTTTTCCGGGAAGGTGAACCCGAAAACGCGTCCGAGGCCGATCGCCATATCGGAATAACCTGAAAAATCGAAGTAGATCTGCAGCGTAAACGCTACCGCGTAAATCCAGTAAAACAAGACGGTTTTTTCATCGCTTGCTCGGAACACGCCGCACAGCTCCCCGCATGCGTTCGCAATAAGCACCTTTTTCCCAAGTCCCATCACAAACCGTCTCAGTCCATCCGAAACGTCCGTAAGCCGGGCGCTTCTGCCGGCGCCGTCGTCGGCGCGCAGCTCCGCCGCAATGTCGGAGTACCGTACAATCGGCCCCGCGATCAACTGCGGAAACAGACAGACGAACGTTGCCAGCGTCGCGAAATTACGCTCGGCATGCACCTTACCGCGATACACGTCGATGGTGTAACTCATGGTCTGGAACGTAAAGAAGCTGATACCGATCGGCAGTGCGATACCAAGCAGCGGTATGGTAAGTCCGAACACGCCGTTCACACTGGTAATCAGGAAATCGGCGTACTTGAAGAACCCGAGCATCGCCAGGTTAATGACAATCGAGGAAATCAGTGCGATTTTCGCGGCGTGTGTACCGCGTTTTTTTTCGATATATAGACTGTGTAAATAGTCGAACAGCGAGGAGAAAATAAGCAATACCGTATAAACCGGCTCGCCAAAAAAGTAGAAAATGAGCGACATGATGAGCAGCACATAGTTACGCGCCTGTTTTGGTGTGATAAAATACACGGCCAGTACGATCGGTAAAAAGAAATACAAAAAACTGATACTGGAGAACAGCATATTTCCCTCCCGGAGTAAAAGAAACCGGAACAACTGTACACTGTTCCGGCTTCCCCTAGCGCGGTGATGTATTACTTCCAGATAGCGTCGAAGTTTTCGACAATCGCGTCGCAGGTATCCTCAAAGGACATGCACAGAAGGATCACATCGTCATGATAGGTTACGACTACCTTCTCGGCTTCCACACAGATCCACTTGCGGGGATTGGCCTTGTCTTCGATATCGGCGGCAACCTTCTCCGCATCAGCGGCATCGGCCACACGTATTAAAACGACGGAATGCGCGATGGAACCGATCAGCGATTCGGAAACAACCGCTTCGGCGCCTTCAGGCTTTGCGATGAACACATAATTCTCCCACAGGTCGTCCTCCACCGGGACTGTTTCGGCTTTCGGCGTTTCGACACCTTCGAGGATGCTTTCCATGATACTCTCTAAGCTGGCGCTTTCGTTTTCCTCCGGCGCTGTAGTTGCAGCCTGTGTCGTCGTAGCCTCAGTAGTTGTGGCTGTCGTCGCGGCAGTGGTTGTGGTTGTCGCGGCGGTTGTAGTCGTAACGGCAGTTGTGGTCGTGGCGGTCGAGCTCCCGTTACCTCCGGTACATGCGGCAAGGGTGATCACCATGACTGCGGCTAGGAAGAGGAATGCGAGTTTCTTCATTGGTTTGTCTCCTTTTTGAAGTTCTGTCCGTTAAGACGGGTTTTCTCGCATATGGTTCCTTCCTGAAAGGGAATCGTATGAATAACCAAAGACATCGGTTGGTTCCGGGAGTATTTATGTGCAATACAAAGAGTTTAATAATTTCTCTATTGCTTTTCCGGTTCTATTGCGGTACAATATTTATATAGAGTCTTCATATGAGCTGAGGAAAACCACGAAACGACCGCAGCACTTTTGCTGATCTCGTAAAAAATGTTATTTCCAGATTTGCCGAGATGTACCTGCGCAGTGTCTAATCAAGCGCGGGACAATGAATAAAGGAGCGCCTAACTTGCAGTACGGAGAATTATTCGGCTTAAATACCAACGATTCTGTCTTCATGGAGCACGCTGATTCCGAGCTTTTTCAAAACCTCCGCGAATTCATCAATCTGCGTCAGCTCTACAGCGCGGGTATCCTCGAGGTGCGGACCAAGCTTGAAATCCTCGACGAGGAATTTCAGGTACGCTATGACCACAATCCCATTCATCACATGGAGACCCGCTTAAAAACTCCTCGCAGCATCCTTGAAAAGCTCCAACGCCGCGACTTGCCAACAACCCTTGACGCCATGCGCGAAAACATCCTGGACATCGCCGGCATCCGCGTCATCTGTTACTACATCGACGACATTTACCGCATGGCCGAACTCTTGATCACCCAGGACGACATCACCCCCATCCGCACCCGCAACTACATCGCCCACCCCAAGCCCAACGGCTATCGCAGTCTCCATCTCGTCGTCAGCGTTCCCGTCTTCCTCGCCGAACGCCGTGAGCTGGTTCCCGTCGAAATCCAGATTCGCACCATTGCCATGGACTTCTGGGCAAGTCTCGATCACGAGATGCGCTATAAAAAGGAAGACAATGTGCCCGAACAGCTGCGCGAGGAGCTGCGCGAATGTGCGGAAGCCGCCGCCGCACTCGATATCAAGATGCAGGACATCCATCAAAAACTTCATTCTGCCGCTAAGGAATCCGCGCAAGCGGAAATGAAGGAGTGCGGTGGTGCGGCCAATTCGGTCTTGCTGCATAACGCTGATTGATGGAGCTACATTAAACAAACAGGACAGAGGGAACCCCTCTGTCCTGTTTGTTTACGCCCGCAGTCGCTTACGGTAACCGCGCGGAGAAACGCCGTAGAAACGTCGGAACGCGTCGGAGAAATAGGCCGCACCGGAATAGCCGCACACCTCTGCGATACGCTCGACGGGTTCGGTGGTATCCAGTAGCAGCCGCGCCGCACGCATCATCCGCACGCGCGTCAGGTACTCCGCCGGTGTCATGCCAAGCTGCGCGCGGAACAGCCCGTGCAGATAATGTGGATGCAGCCCTACCGTCTGCCCCATGTACTCAAGCGTCATGCGCTCGTCATAGTGCTCCGCCATCCGCTCCATCAGCGCACGGACACTCGGATGCAGGGCGGCGTTCTCACGCTCCCCTGCTCGGTGATTCTCCATACGCCGCGCGTCTGCCGCGAGCCGGTGCAGAAACTCCGACAACAATGAGTCATATCCCGCCTGATACCCCGTGCGAAAGCAGAAGCGTACCTGCGTGAACAGCTCCTCGTAAACGGCGTAAGGCTCGGGTCTCAGCACCGGCGGTGTCAGGTTGAGCGCGTAGTGCGTAACCGGCGGCTCCGGCTCTCCCGTCCGATGACGCGTCGCCGCACCGCTCGCATGACCGCTGAAGTCGAGTGTCAGCGTATGGCAGCTGTACGCGCCGTCGCTGTGACAGCGCTGCCCCGGACGCCTCAGCATCAGCGTACCGTACGGCACCCCGTACGGTACGCCGTCCACCGTGATGTGACCGTCCCCGGAGGTGAACAAATCGAACTCATAGTCCATCACCATACGATCTTCCGAGGGGGAAAGCGTTCCCGGACGTGTGTACTGTCCCGCTTCCAGGACGAATGGCAAAAACTCCATATGCGCATCACCTGTAGTTTTCTAAAGTATAGCTGTACCGCGCCCCTTGTATTCCGACGCGTACACTTGTATAATAACCCGTATATCAGGTTCCAATGGAGGTGTTTTTATGAAGGAATCCATCCGCGCCTACGCGGAGTCTCTCGGATTTACGCTGTGCGGAGTCGCCGATCCCGCACGCTTCCTAACGCTGCCGGAGAACGCACGGCCACAGAGCATCCAGCCCGCGTGCAGATCCGTACTGGTCGTCGGGACGCCGCTGCCCCGTGGCGGCTTTCGCGGCATCGAGGAGGGGACGCTCTGGAGTTATAACGGCCGCCGCGTCACTTACCGGCTTCTCGTGGACCTCGCACGCTTTATCGAGCAGTCGACCGGTTACGAAGCCGTCGCGTACGAGGCGACGCCCGCGAAGTCGATGCCACGCAGCCGCCCCGTCATGGAAGGCCGCGTCGTACCCAACGTGCTGTTGAATTTTGACTGGGCAGCGGTCGCAGCGGGCCTAGGCGAGATTGGCCTGTGCGGCCAGCTTCTCACCCCTGCCTACGGCCCGCGCGTAACCCTCGGCATCGTCCTTACCGACGCGCCCCTGTCCCCCGACCCTGTCTATACCGGCACGCTCTGCGACCGCGCGAACTGCCATGCCTGCGCCGATGCCTGCCCCATGCACGCCATCCACCCCGACGAGACCATCACCGTCGACGTCGCCGGACGTCCGACCACGCTCGCGCGCGTCAACTACAGCCTCTGCGCCACCTGTCCAAACGGCGCGATGCCCGATGTCAACTTCAAGATCGGCCAGGAGGAGATGATGCCCGGCTTCACGGGCAATCAGGAGAAGCTCACCGAAACCTCCACCGCGCTGACCCGAAAGGACGTCCCGAACATCCTGTCCGCCGTCTGCACGCGATCCTGTATCGCGCATCTGGAGGACAATGACCTGTTGACGATCCGTTTCCATAACAAATTCCGTGAGTCGGAGCCGTGGACGCTTCAGAATTGGGAGAGGTGAGGACTATGCCGAATACAAATCAGACGCTGACCGCTGCGATGGTCAAGGAGTGCGCGAAGAAAGCCGGCGCGGACCTTTGCGGCATCGCGAACATCGAGCGCTTCCGTGACGCGCCGCCCGAGACCAATCCGCTCAACATCATGCCGAACGCCAAGAGCGTCGTCGTACTCGCCGGGCGCATCCTGGAAGGCTCCTACAAAGGCATCGAGACCAACACCGACTGGTCCACCTACTGGATCTACGGCTACGGCACCGGCATCTACGGACCTCTCGGCGAGGCGATGACCAAGACCATGCAGCTCGTCGAGAGCTACGGTTATGAGGCCGTCGCGTCGCCCGGCAGCCATACGATCCTGCCGCATGAAGCGCCGCACGCACGTCCGCCTGTCAAGGAAGGCAAGCTGCCGTCGAACGTCGTGCTGCATATGCGCCTGTCCGCGGCGGCGGCAGGTCTCGGGGAGCTCGGATGGTCGAAGGTCTTCCTCACCCCGCAGTTCGGCCCCCGGCAGCGGTTTGAGATCTTCATCACCGACGCTGTGCTCGAGCCTGACCCGCTTTATAAAGGACATATCTGTACGCGCTGCATGAAGTGCGTCGACGTCTGCCCCGGGCATGCGCTGAGCAAGACAAAGAAGGTCAGCGTGCAGATCGAAGATCGCGTGTTCGAGTGGGGCGACGTTGACCTCGGCAAGTGCAAGCTAACGCACTGGGGTCTCAACGAGCTGGCGTCGCCGTTCATCAAGAAGGACGTCCCCGGCTGGAAGCTGAACATCGACGAGCAGACGATGGGGTGGTTTGAGGCGTACAACTTCGGTCACGCGGTGTCCAAGCGCTCACGGTACCTGACGACGATGTCGACGGGCTTCGAGGAGCTTGAGCAGGGCGGACGTCCCGGACCCATCTGCGGTGCGTACGGCTGTATCCAGGCGTGCTACCATGACCTGAAGGCGCGCGGGAAGGTCGGCGTCCCGAAGCGCGAGACGAAGATCACGAAAGCGGAGCTTGCGGCGATGGCGAAGGCCTGCGGCATCGACCTTGTAGCCGTCGCGCCGGCGGAACGTTTCCAAGACTGCACCCCGCAGTTCTCGCCGCTGTCGATCTTCCCCGAGGCGAAATCCGTGATCCTGTGTATGCAGGAGATTCCGCGCGGCAGCTATCGCGGTGTGGAGGAGGGCACCCTCTGGACGCGCGCCGGACGTCTGATCAACGCGCGGTACATGTACTCCCTCGCGCGGATGCTGGAGGATCAGGGCGGTGTGGCGGTCCCGTCGTCGCCGCTCGCCGGAGAGCGCTGGCCCGAGGGCGTCCGCTTCCGTGACGGTAAGATTGAGCCGAACGTATACCCGGACTTCGAGTACGCGGCGGTGGCGTGCGGCGCCGGGCAGATCGGTCTGACGGGGCAGCTCGTCACCCGGGAGTTCGGCGTCCGGCAGGCGCTGGGGCTGATCACCACCGACCTCGAGATCGAGCCGAACGATCTGTTCATCATCCCCGACGCGGGGGGAGCCGACACCCTCTGCGACGGACAGTGCGCCGTATCCTGCCCGATGGACGCCATCGACCGGGAAAAGGTTATGGAGCGGGAGGTCTGCGGGGTCAAGTACCGTGTGGCAGCGGTCGACCGGCGCAAATGCCGCTACTGCCCAAACGGAGCGTTCCCCGATACGACCAGCCCGAACGCCGAGGCCAACCGCAACACCGCCGCCTGTACGCGCGATTGCGTAGTGTGTCTGGAGAAGCGCGGTATCGGTACACGCAAGACACCCTTCCGTCAGCATGAGACGTGGGGGATGGACCTGAGCGAGCTGTAACCTCACCCCCCGTAAACTATGGCAACGGCGAACGCACGTAAACATGACGCACGTTCGCCGTTGTTCTTTATCTCAGGTACTTTTTTAGGTCGAAACGTGACAGCCGGATGTGGCGGCGTCCAACAGTATAGGAGATGTACGCGTCGTCGCCGTATACCAGCGTATAGGGGTAGAACAGGCTCTCCTTCATATCCGCGACAAGGACGACCTCACTGTGTACGATGTCCTCCGTATCGACGCGGACGATGCCGAAGCCCTCGCGGTTCACGGGCGAGTGGATCAGATATAACTGCCCGTGATAGAAGATGAAGTCGGAGCGGGACTGCGAGTCGGCGATCAGTATCGGCGTTGCCCATGTCTTTTTCTTCAGGTCATAGCACGTCAGGAAGCCCTGCGTACACTCTTGTTGGCGGACGAAGTAATAACAACGGTCGCCGAGCACGTACACGGCATTCTCCCACAGCGAGTTGTTGACGAAATCCGGCGCCGCGACATATTCCCACGTCACCAGATCGCGGCTCTTGATGATGCAGTTGTCGTTGCCGGAGTAGGCGCCGGTGTAATAATAAGTCTCGCCGTCTTCCTCGCGCGCGGTCAGCTTCTGCATGATGCCGATGTCCGAGAACATCGTCCTGCGCGTAATGCCGTTCTCCGCGAGCGCGGAGATCATGCCGGTAGTCGAGAAGTCGCCCGTGACCTCCCCCACCCGGAAGCGGTTGATGCGGATGGGCCCGACCGTCTTCGCCGCGATGTCGTAGACGCAGTAAAGCCGGTAGTAATTGCCCTCGATGGCCGCGGTCCACAGGATGTACAGCTCGTTCCCGCCCTTATGCAGCAGGATCGTGTCATAGAGCAGGTCTACCCGCTTCCCTTCGAGCATGTCGCCCACCTTCTGCAGCTCCAGCACCGTCAGCCCCTTCGGGTCGTCGAACGGACGGTATGCAAGCCGAGCCGCATGCTTCGACGGGTCCTCGTCGGCGTTCTCGGCGTTGGCGTAGTAGGTCATGTAGACCACACCGTCGAGGATGACGAAGGTCGAGACATGGACCATGCGGTCAGGGGTCTCCCCCGGATGCGTCCGACAGTATGCCTCCGACTTCTCGAAGTCGCCGATGACGTTGGCCTTGACTTCTTGCGCACAGAGATCCCCCAGTGCCTTCGCGTCCGCATCGTCAGAAGGACGGATAAAGCGCGCGTATTGGGTTACCGGCGCGCTCGGCAGCACCGTGTCGGGACGGGTCGTGTGCACGTCGGGTGTAAATATACTCTGTTTCATCATACGCCACCCTCACTGAACGGAGAATCGGTAGCGCGTCACGCTCACGAACTTCTCGCCCGCCTCGAGCCGTGCGGAGGGGAACGCGGGCTGGTTCGGCGCATCCGGGTAGCCCTGCGTCTCTAAACAGATACCGGTGTGGGGCGTCTGCGGTACGCCGCTCTTGAGCGGATAGTTGCCCTTCATGTTGTTTGCCGTGTAGACCTGCACGGCGGGGAGAGTCGTGTACGCGTCAAGCCTGCGTCCCGACTGCGGGTCGTACACCGCCGCCGCGTGCGTCAGACCCGATGCGTCACGGTCGAGGATGAAGTTGTGGTCATAGCCGCCGGAGAACAGCGCCCCGGGATCGGCCAGCGCGACGTTCTCCCCGATTACGCGGCCTGTCCGGAAGTCAAATCCGGGGGTGTCCGCGACGTCTACAATCCGTCCGGTGGGGATGCAAAGCGCCGGGTCGTTCTCGGTGAAGCGCGAACAGTCAAGCGTGAGCACCTGACCGAATATGCTGCCGCCTCCCGCGAGGTTAAAATAGGCATGGTTGGTGAAGTTGACCACGGTGGTCTTCGTGCTGACCGCCTCGTACCGGATCGTCAGTGCGCAGTCGTCGTCGAAGGTGTAGGTCACCAAAATGGTCAGTTCGCCGGGAAAGCCGTTACTGCCGTCGGGGCTGACATGCGTTAAACGAAGGCTGTTGTTTGCGTCGTCCGGCTCCGCATCCCAGATCGCGCAGTTGAACTCCTGATTGCCGTGCAGCGACGTGACGCCCAGCTCGTTCCTCGGAAGCGTGTACGTCACGCTGTCGAGTGTAAAGCGACCGTCACGGATGCGGTTGGCGAAGCGGCCGATCAGCGCGCCGTGGCAGCCGCCGCCGGTCAGGTAGCCCTCGACCGTGTCGTACCCGAGTATCACATCCGCAAGCTTCCCCGCGCGGTCGGGAATCATCAGCTTCTGGATGATCCCCCCGAGGTTTAAGATCGTCGCCGACACACCCATCCTGTTCGTCAACGTGTACGCGTATACCAGCTCTCCGCTCTCGAACGCGCCGAACACAGCTTTCGTTATGCTCATGTCATGCACCTCCGCATGTTGTAGTACGGAAGTATTATAGAATACATTCGCGCGTATGTCAAGGCTGTAAACGAAAACGGCAGCGTTTCGATGACGAGAGGGCTAGATTGTATCTAGGGTTAATAAAAGTATCCCATCCATAAAGCTCTGCAAAAAACGATGGATGTCAATGACGTTAAGCGGGCGGCAGGTATGTGTGGGAAGTTGAATATCAGTTATAGGACTTCTTGATAATGGGCAAAGGGTACGAATTGAATACGTACCCTTTGCGCGGATTTATCAGCTATACCGTAAATCGAAACCCATATGAGCATATAAAAGTCATCTAAGCAACTTTACCAGCTTGCAGTCGATGACGCAGCGCTGAGTCGTCGTAGGACGGAATTTTAAGACGCGGTCGATACCTTTAAGCGCCGCCGTCAGGTTACCCTCCGTCACCCGCCCGGGTACCTGTACGTCCGTCTTTGAGGACGTGTACTTCGAACCCTCCTCGCCGCAGAGCGCATACCGCTTCGCCCAGTCGCAGCGCGTCCAGTCGATCGTCCGCCATGCATATTCCGTACCGTTTAACGTGATCGTCTTTTTCTCCGTACTGATCGCACACGCCGGGCACGCGCTTGCACATACACCGCACTCTATGCAGGCAGCCTTTGTATCGGGAATCGACGCCGCGGATGTACAAGTCTCCAGCGGTGCGTCGGTGACGATCGCCATGAATCCCTGCGAGAAACCATGCTCCGCCGTATAGCAGACGCCGTTCTCCGCTAGTGCCCCCAGTCCCGCTTCCACAGCTTCCAGGCTGTTGCAGAATGCATCCGGCAGCTGTCCGCGCGGTGTCGCAATGTTGCCGCCCATACCTGTCAGATCGTAGCTCATCACCGCGCTGTAGCCGAGACTTTGCAGGTATTTGCAGACTTTCAGTGCGCTGTAGCCCAGCTCGAACGTCATTTCATACAGCGCGAACAGGTACGGTCCCGCCGCATAGGCCGGCGGCTGGATGGTGCGTTTGGTCACGACCTGCGGGAAGTGATGCGCGAACAGGATAACGTTCTTCGCGCCCTTTAAGTAGTCGGCTGTATGCCGCGCATGTCGCTCATACTCCACCGTCTCCGCTTCGAAAGGTGTATACAGCCCGTTCTTATCATGTGCCAGAATCAGCTTCTCCCCGCCGCGCTGCTCCTCCAACGTATCCGCCAACGCATCCATCCGCGCCGCCGCTATAACCGCGATCTGATCGGAGCCTTCCTCGCGCAGATACTCCACGACGTTTTCCGTCAGTGTCTTCCTCGGGTGCAGAATCGGCTCCTGTAGCCCGGACTTCGTCACCGTCCTAAACGGCGCATCGGTCAGGACAACGCCATATTCCACTAGCGAGCCGTCGTCAAAGCGCTTGGAGCTGTCCTGCGTGGCGTCGATCGACGTCGCCGCATAGGCGTCTTCGCCCTTTGGCGCCGTGTTCTGCAGCAGTCCGGCGGCTTTGGCGTAGATCGTTTCGTCCACACCCGTGTTGCACATCGACAGGTAACCGAAATTGTCGAGAATGCGCGTGATATCGAGATTAGCGATAATATTCATCTGATGCATCGCCGTCCGTTCCGTTGCGAGCAGCCCGCCGAGTCCGTGTCCCGCTGCATGATGCGCAAGCTGCTCTTCACGCGTCATATTCCCCTCGGCGCATTGGTAACGAATCGCATAGACGACGGCGCCGCGCGCCTTCGAGTAGGTCTCCTTCGCGTTCAGACCATCGATCGTCTCTTCGTCGAGGAACGCTACCTCGTCCACCGCGTAGCGCCTCACAAAGCTTGCGATATCATCGTACATCCGACGATGTACCGGCAGTTCCAGGTTCGCATAGTTCTGCTTTTTCCGTTGATAGGTTGTCGTAAAGTCCCCGCCCGGCAAACGCAGGTGCTTCGGCAGGCAGAATTTTAAGCAGCATCCCATCTCGCCGCCGCGCATCCCGTGCTTGTCGATCGTCTCCAGCAGCACCTTCTCATCCACAACGTCCGGTATCGGCAGATCGAGGTCAAGATTGAAGTGCTCGCCCCATGCGCAGCGCCACAGGTTCTTGTTCGCAAACTCAAACCGCCGACCCTCCGGCTCGATTACCTTGACGCCCTTGACCTCCTTACGGAATGCGTCCGTCGGACAGTGCCGGATACACTCCCCGCACCGGTCGCACAACGTCATATCCTCGTACATTGGCGTCCCTTCCAGCGGCGCGTCCGTAATGATCGAGATGAAGCGGTTCCACGGCCCGTATTCCGGGCTCATCGTCAGTCCGTTCCAGCCGAGCTGCCCGATGCCGGCGCAGGTCGCGGCGTAAATATGTGACATGTCCGGCGCAAAGCAGGCGTTTAAACCCATGATCTCACGATACCGCCAGATATTCGACGATGCGATCGGTATCGCGTCGTAGCCTAGAGCGTCGAGTTGGTTCGCAATGTGATACGCCATATAGTCGAGCTTTGTGTTCATCGTATACTGCACCGTATACGGTCCCTGAATCTGCGGGTGCTTTTCGCCGCCCAGCTCCATCGCAATATCCGGGTGATGGATCGCGCAGACGATGACGCAGGTTGCCGTCGGCAGGATGCCCTGCGGCGACATCTGGATCGGCGCTTTCTCAAATCGCTTAATCGGCGCGACACCGATCAAATCCGCCCCCAGCTCGTAGGCATATTCCTTGATCTTCGCGGTCAGATTCGCATTCATGCTTTTGCCTCCTGTATGTTTTAATATTGATTGATGACCGTTTCCGCAGTCTTTAGCAATTCCGACACAGTTCTCGCCTTCGTCAGCGACGTCATACACAGCTTCGGGAAATGTACTCCCAAAGCGCCCATCAGCTTTCCGCCGCAAATCAGCGGTACCGCTCCCTCTGCTATCGTCGGCTTCGTATCGCTGTAAAAGTATCCTTCCTCGCGCACCTGCGCAAGAAGCGCGGCATACCGTTCCCAGGATCCGAACGCATCCTCCGCGCGCTCCTTTGCCTGGGGAATCTCACGTCCGTTCTCCGCAAGCGTGGCCAGCATCACAATCCCTGTCGACGTGGAAAACAACATATTCGACGCGACGATTTCCATGTTCACCTCGATCACGCTGTCGCTCCGGTACCTTGCCAAGACCCGCTTATCCCCGCCGCGCAGCACCGCCAGCACCCCCGACGCTCCAAGGGTTTCGACAAGCTTTTGCATCGGCTCGGCCGCCGCCTGCTTTAAGCGTGTGTCCGCACCCGCATACGGCGACATTCCATACGCCATCTCCCCGAGCCGGTACGTTCCGCGTGCCTCCCCCCGCGCGAGATACCCCCTCTCGCACATCGTTTTCAGGATATTCGCACAGGTCGTCGCCGCATCGCCAGTCAGCGATGCCAGCTCGCCGAGTGGGTACGCTTTCTCCGGGTCGCATGCGACATATTCCAGTATGGTAAATGCTTTTTCCAATACTTTAATCATTTTTTCTTCAATATTATTGAATTCTTTCTATTATTATTGAGTTCAGATCCATTATACTTAATTATTTGTGTTTGTCAAGCAAAATATAAAAAAACGACGAAACACTTTCCATGTTTTTCGTCGTTTTCAATCATATTGAAGGGTTTTACCTGGCCAACGTCTCCAGCGATTTTTTATCGGTCAGTTCTATTTCGCCGCGGGAAAGCCTGACAAGTCCGACATTCTGGAAATAACGCAGCATCCGGGTTACCACCTCGCGGGCGCTGCCCAAGTGCGCGGCCAGCTTTTCATGCGTCATGCGGACAGGCCCCCCGCCTTCGACAATACTTTCCTCGAGAAGGAATCCCGCGAGCCGTTTATCGAAGCTTTTAAACAGGATCTGATCGAACAGCCACATCACATCGGAAAAGCGATCGGCCATCAGCGTATTCGTAAAATTCGCGAGGATCGCGGACTTCTCTGCGAGCTTCTTATAAACCGGCGCGGGGATGACCCACAGTTCGGTATCCGTTTCGGCGGTGATCATGATATCAAACTGTGCCGTAAAAATGCACGAGGCAGAAAACAGACAGATATCTCGCTCAAACAGCCGGTACAGCGTGATCTCGCGGCCTTCTTGCGACATGATGTACACGCGGAGCTGGCCGGACACGATCAAAAACAGCCCAACGCAGTCCTCCTTACCGCTATGCAGGATCGTACCCGCCTTGACTCGGCGGTACGTCGCCGAATCCAACAATGTTTCGCGCTCGCCTGCTGTCAGCTCCTCCCACATCGGGAAATAGCGCTCCGGATGTTCCATACCGCACACCACCTTTTATACGATCAGTATACGGCATTTTCAGCGCCTTGTCAACCCTTTGCGCGCTCCGTTGCAAGGTTCCAGTATAGGATGCTCTCCCGATACGCGGATTCGCTTTCCTTCCGGCTCGTAATCATCGCATCCGCGAGAGGATTTGCGGTATGCTCCCGCAGATACGGCTCGATACCGTCGGACATCTGGGAAAGCTCCGTGCCGGAAAATCCCGCAAAGGTCATACCGGGTCGGTCCTCCGCGATTCTTCCCTCCTCTATCGCGCGGAGGTTATAGGATACCGACATCGCGTCGGCATCCGTATATGCGAATACCAGAAGCATCGCCGCCGCCGTTACCGCAAGCGTCCGGACAAACGGGAAACGCCGGATGTACAGTCTCGCGAGGATATAAACAAAGGTCACACCCAGTGCAAGCATGAACCACATCGTCTGTGCGCGGAGCGGAGTCAAACCGTAGGTATTCACGTACAGCACCATTTTGGACACCGCCGTACCGGTCAGCACCAGTGAAAACATGGCAAAAAAAGTGCAAAATCCTTTTCCGATGCCGCTTTTCAGCTTCATAAACGCCAGTATCAGCACGATTATCCCCAAATTAATTACGCATACCATGCAAAGCTCGAAAAAACCCCGTCTCGCGTACTCCGCATACGTATACCCTGTCGGCAGCAGCCCGGCAAAGCCTGAGAAAAAGTATGCCATCTGTGTAACAAGATACACAACATACAGCAGTACGATCGGAATCAGCACACCGTATGCTGCGCTTGCCGGAATCCGCCGCGTCTTATCTACGCCCGGCGCTTTTACCTTCGCGATGCTTTTTTTCCTCCGGCAGCCGTACAGAATCCCAAACGCCATCATCGCAAATGGGATACCGCCGATCAATCTGCCGATTTCATTATCAATTTGATAAATAAAATCAATGCTGAACCGATTCAAAAACCCCTCGAATGCGGTGTCCGCCGAAGACAATAGCAGCGTCAACACAACCAGCACCGGCAAACCGATCAGGAATCCGACAAACGCCCCCAGCGCCGTACGTCCTTTCCCACGCTTCACCACCGCGCCGACCGTCTGCCACGACGCACCCAGATTCGTAAACGGCGTCACGACCACCGCATTGGCCCAGTCCAGATACGCTTCCTCTGTAAATCCCCGCGTCCGGCAGCCGAGCATGCTGTAAAGCTGCACCGCAGCCGCACACATCAGACACAGCAGCACCGGCAGCATTCGACCGTCCCTGCCGTCAAACAGCGCGAACGGTATCGTCAGCAGCGCCGTCAGCGCCGTCCACGCGAGCGTCACCCCGCTCCACACCGGTTTGATTTTCGCCGTCCGCATATATACGGCGGTCGTCACATACACCCCCGTCATAAAGAACACGACCGCGAGCCCCGACCCGACGTTCAGTAGGAAGCGTATGAACAGGTATCCCATACCAAACGCGAATGGAAGCAAAAGCGATTCCGCGCCGTCACACGCGAATGGCTTCCGTTCTGCTCTCACCATACTCTCTGCCTGATCCATCTTCGTTCCACTCCTTTTTTTCATATTATTACCATGAATTCAGCTTACCACAGGTTCTTCCGTTTGTCAATATTTATTTATCGTTTATCGATATGTTTTTCTTAGACAAAATCCCGCGTCCGAGGCAGGGCGCGGGATTTGCAGGTATCTGTACTTATGCGCGGTCGGCGGCGGCCTGAATCATCAGCGCCGCGCGGGAGGATTCGAACACCGTCGCGGTATTGAGCGCGGTGGGGGCAGAAGCAAGGTCGGCAAGGAAAAAGTCGAGCAGCTGACGCTTCTGCCTGACAGGCTTTTTGGCGTCGGCAGCAGCGGTGGGATCCACAAAGACGTCGAGCGACTGATGCGTATCTTCCGGCGTATCGAGGACGACCGGGCCATCCGCGCCGTTTAAGGCGACGGTCGCGATGGGGTTGAGGTTCCCGCCGCATTCGATGACACCCTTATCGCCCCAGATCGTGAAACGCCAGTACTGCGGAAGCTTAAATCCGCAGCTCGAGGGCGCCGCATAGGAGACGTCGGCCATAACGCCGGCGCCGTTATCCAGCTCCGCCATAAACTGCGCGGAATCCATAAACTTCGGAGCGAGCTTCGCGTATGCGTTCCACTGACGCGCGGCATTGACCTTTTTAAACTTCAGGCCGGTCAGATACGGGATGAGATCGATGCCGTGGATACCGATATCGTTGATTGTGCCGCCATGCTTGCCGTCCTCGAAGTACCAAGACGGACGCGTGCCCCAGTTGAGCGGATGCTGCGCGGTGAAGGAAATCTGATGAATTTGGCCGAGCTTGCCAGAAAAAATGAAGTCGCGCACCGGTTCTACCCAAGCACTCAGACGCAGATCGAGCATACAGCCGACCTTCAGGCCCTTCTCCCGCGAAAGCTTTTCAATTTCATCCAGCTCCGCAACCGAGGTGCACAGCGGCTTATCCACGATGATATGCTTACCCGCCTTCAATGCTGCGATCGCACGCGCGCCGCGGATACCGAAATAATCCCCGATAGCCACCGCGTCGATCGTCGGATCAGCCAGCAGCGCTTCATAGCTGTCATGCGTGAACTTGACGCCGAGCGACTCCTCGGCAGCCTTCTTGGCTTCGGCATCTTCCTCATACGCCGCAACGACAGTAACGTCCGGGTTCTGCATTGCCTGCGCGTATAGTCCGTTAATGTGTCCGTGACGGAAACCGACAAATGCCAGATTCAACATAAGTATTTACCTCCGTTTATTTAACATCACTGATACTTCTGGGTTTGATTCCTTCGGGTATCGGGCAGATATACTGCCCGTCTGTGCGTTTATGCAGCTCTTCCTTCGCGTGTGCCAGCAGCGTTTCATCTTCGTATAGATCCATCGCCGTCATCGCAATCACCTTTGCTGCATACAGCATCCCCTTATGGGCAAAACTTGCCTTACCGCAGCTCGTCATCTGCCATGTATGTCCCGGTGTCTCACGCGGCGCCGTCACCACATAGCAGTAAACCGTAGGGCAGATCCAACTGACATCGCCGACATCGGTTGAGCCGGTCCCCGTCCCCTCCGTCTCCGGCAGCGGATCGACGGCGGTATCAAACGCGCCGCCTTCCGTGGCGCTTGCGAAAGTCCCGCGCAGCTTCTCCGCGAAAGAGGTCTCCTCCTCGTCGTATGCCGGCCCCGGAATCGCCAGCATATTGGTGTACATGGCTTCCATCAGCGGCCGGTTTGTCAGCGTATTGGAACATGCCTTGATAAACGTGCTCTCCACGCTGGTTCCGGTCATCAGCGCCGCGCCGCGCGCGATATCGTTCACCCGCTCATACAGCTCCGCGAGATCGGTCACCTGCGGCATACGCATCAGATACAGCACCGACGCCTCCGCTTGGACGACATTCGGTGAGTAACCCCCGGTATCGGTGATCGCGTAATGGATACGCGCCGCTTGCGGGATATGCTCCCGCAGGAACTGCACGCCGATGTTCATCATCTCCACCGCGTCAAGCGCCGAGCGTCCCAGGTGAGGCTGTCCCGCCGCATGCGCCGCGATGCCGTGGAATCGGTAGAGGATCTGATAGTTAGCAAGACTCGACGACGACGCCACGCTCGTCTTGCTGCCGGGATGCCACGAAAGCGCCGCGTCAACACCGTCGAACACGCCATCCCGCGCCATGAAGGTCTTGCCAGAGCCGCCTTCCTCGCCGGGACAGCCGAAGTACGTCACACATCCGGGATGCCCTTCGGCAAGATACGCCTTGATCGCACAGGCTGCTGCGAGTGCGCCCGCGCCGAGGAGGTTATGTCCGCACCCATGCCCGGGACGACCGGCGGGCGGGGACTGTTCCGTACTCATCGAGGTCTGCTCGAGATCGGCTAAGGCATCATACTCACCTAAAATTCCGAGATGGACGCCGCCCTCGCCGTATGTCGCGGTAAAGGCGGTTTCAATTCCCGCAACACCGCGTGTCACCTGAAAACCATCCGCTTCGAGGAACGCTGCGAGCGCTTCTGCTGACCGGTTTTCCGCAAAGGCTGTCTCCGCATAACCCCAAATCTCGTCGCTTAAGGCACAATACGCATCCGCTCGCTCATCAATCGCCTGGCAAAGCTTTTCTTTCAATATATCTCCCTCAAATCCTTCTTTTCTTCATTAAACCACATTCGTCTTGATTTTGCAAGTACTATCAGGCAAACTTCATTGCATTTTCCACAATATTATGCTATACTGCATCTATGATGCCATATCCGAAAGACCAGCTATAAGAAGTCAAGCCTAAATATAAAATACGGCGATGGGAACTACCATGATTTTTTTAATTTAATGGCACCAGATTCCCAAAGGAACGGGTAGATGTCAGTAATAACAAATCCAACGCTTTTGTAAAATGCAGCAGTCGAAAAATATACCGGCTTTGATTCCGGTAAAACAGTCATCACTTCCACAGAGTGAAAGCCTAATTCTGTTACATGGGATACAAAATAATGCATTAACAATTTGCCGTATCCCTTACCTGCATACGCTCTTTTTGTAGCCAATAAAGTGATATGGGGACATCCGTCCAAGCAAGTAAAAACAATAAATGCGACAATTTCATTACTTTTTTTCAAATACGCAGCCCTTTGGAAGAGCAAATCATTTCTCGTATCGGCAGGGACATTTTCGGTAAAGTAATCCACAGTGTAATCTTGCGCAATAGCTGCGATTTGATTGATTGTATCCTGCGAAGGTTCTTTTTCAACGTATAATTGCATTGTGATCATTTCCTCTCAGCCATTTTTCGGCGGCTGTGTCTGATATGCTCTGTTCTCACTGGAATCGTAAAAATAATGTTGCCAGCTTCCGTGCAACCGCGCTCCTCTGTTACGCTCATTATCCCACATTCATCGTAAGAAAACAAGTTTATACGGTGCCTTCGTCAAAATCACTGTAAATACATTATGCGAGGAGGCTTCCTGCTCTTATGCGTCTGTTTCTGGCTATCCCGCTTTCCGACATCATGCGCGACTTGCTTGACAACACCATAGCTTCGCTTCGCCGCGACGGGGTTCGCGGCAACTTTACCCGTCCGGAAAACTTGCATATTACGCTGCACTTTCTCGGTGAGCAGCCGTCCGCCGCGGTCGAGACGCTTTCTAATATCCTGCTTGCCGCGGTATGTCCCGCTTTTCCGCTCACGATCTCCGGTCTAGGCAGGTTCGACTCAGGTGTCCTTTGGGCCGGCATATTACCGTCGAAAGAGCTGACCTTATTATATAAAGATCTTCGCGTATTCCTTCAAAATGCAGGATTTTCTACGGAAAACCGCGCATATCATCCTCATTTAACCCTTGCGCGGGAATACATCCTCCCGCCAGACTACCTCTTTCCATCCCTTCAGCCGCAATCTATGACGGTCGACTGTATTGAACTGATGGAATCTTCTCGCATTGCGGGAAAACTATGCTATTCCCCTTTATCCATGGTTCGTTTAACCTGATCTCCGGAGGTATACCTATGCTCAAACGATTCTTGGCCCTGGTACTCTGCGTACTTGTTGTAACCACCCTACTCCCATCCGCTCATCTCGCGGGCAAGCCCGTCCTTCTTGCGCTCGGCGACAGTGTGGCAACCGGCTACGGTCTTGCCGACACAGGCCTCTCCTACCCCGCCCTGCTTGCCGATACTCTTGGCGCGACGCTCGACAATTGCGCGATCAACGGTCAAACCAGCGGTGAGCTTCTGGCCGCGCTCCAAAGCGGCCGGTATGACGATGCTCTTCGTTCTGCGTCTGTCATAACTCTTTCCATCGGCGCGAACGATCTTCTTCGGGAGCTATCCTCGAAAAACGCTGCCAGCGGCATGACCAGCGCGCTCTATCGCGAAATCATCAGCCAACTCTCCGGCAAAGAAGCCGATTCTCAGGTAATTTATAAGATCGCTTCCCAATTTGCCGAGAATTTTAATTCTATTCTCGCTTATATTGCGAAAAAATCCCCCGGCGTGCCGGTGATCGCCAATAATATCTTCAATCCCTACATCGGACAGGCTTTCACCCTCGGTACCTCTGTCTTCGATCTGGGTTCCTTTGCGGAGGTCTGGATTACGCCCCTTAACGCGGCCTTTCCCATCAGCGCGAATTACATCCTCGTCGATATCCATTCTGTCATCGATTCGGTGGGATTGACCAACGCCGACATCCTAAATGGCGGTTATGACCCGCACCCGAATGCGGCCGGTCATCGTCTCATAGCTGACGCGGTTATGTCAGCCGTTCCGCTTACAACTTACCTTACTCTCGCCTGCTCCGATGTCTCCGCGTCCGACTGGTATCGTATCCCCGCCTATTACACGCTCTCCCGTTCGATCTTCAACCGTACGTCACACTTTCAGCCTAACAGCATCCTCACACGCGGCGGCTTCGTTCGTGCTCTCGGGCGTTATGCAGGGATGAACGCCAACGATTACCGCGGTAACACGGGCTTTTCCGATGTTCCCGCTACACGTTCCGACGCGGCCTATATCCTCTGGGCATCAACTCTCGGTATTACAAAAGGCACCGGTAACGGAAAATTTTCCCCCGACGCCTCTGTCACACGCGAGCAGCTCTGCGTGCTGTTATACCAATATCTTTCCGCTTCCGCGGCTCTGTCTTTCAAGGATCGGAAAGTCGCTTTTACCGACACTAAACGCATCAGCGTCTGGGCGCGGACCGCCGTATCAACCGTTGCATCACTCGGTCTGATCCGCGGCAACGCGGATGGAAGCTTTGATCCGCAGGGGACGGCTACCCGCGCGGAGCTTGCAACCATCCTCCTGCGGCTTCACAATCTCGAGGCGCGCGGCGGTTAATGCGCGAGCGCCAGCTCTACGATCCTCTTGCAGACCTGTTCGTAGGATATTCCCACCGCACGCGCTTCTTGCGGCAGTAAGCTCATGGGCGTCATACCGGGCAGGGTGTTTGCTTCCAGGCAGACAAACCGCCCGGTTTTTTCGTTCATAATGAAATCCACCCGCCCATAATCGCGCAGTCCCAATATCTTTACCACACGCATGGTCAGGTTCTGCACTTCCCGCACCTGCTCTGCCGTCAACTGCGCTGGGCAGATTTCCCGTGTCAGTCCCGCTTGATACTTACGCAGGTAGTCGTAAAACCCCTCCAATGGAATGATCTCAATCGGCGGCAGCACCTGCCCATCCAACATACCCACGGAAAACTCGCGGCCGCATACCATTTCCTCGATCAGCACCGATTGTTCATACCGCTGCGCCTCACGGATGGCTTTTTCAAGTTCGGCCTTGCTGTCCACGCGCGACGTGCCGATGCTTGATCCGCCGCTGACCGGCTTGACAAAGCAGGGATACGGCACATTCTCCGGCATCGCTTTCGTGACAAACCCCTTGGGCGTCGGTATTTCCTCAGCGTCCAGCAGCTTCTTCGTCAGCTCCTTATTCATCGCCAGAACACAAGCCTCATATCCAGAACCGGTATACGGGATGCCAAAGGTATCCAGCGTCGCTTGAATCTGCCCGTTTTCCCCCATACCGCCATGCAGCCCAAGGAAAACGACGTCCGCTTTCCGCGCCAATTCGAGAATCCCCGGCCCCATTAAAGCGTTTCCCGGATTCACCCTCCGTAAAGCATCCAAATCCGGCTCCTTTTCGGGTATTTTATACTCGTATGGATGTTCCAAATCCGTTTTGAAAACCGTTTTTTCAGCATCCACACCGGTAAACACATCCGCCATCGCGACTTCGCAGCCGTTCTTCATCAATGCATTGGCAATTAGGCATCCCGAGGACAGCGAAACATCCCTTTCGGGACTCAATCCGCCAGCTAATACCAATATTCTCATAATTATGCCTTTCAGTTTTTCTTCACTTTATGCGTAGTGTCTACCGTTTATTCCTCACGCAGCGTTCTATACCCGATCTTTTCATTGATCACATTCCGAAGCTGCTTTCCTTCTCGGAATGCTGCGAGGTTTTCCGCACTGATACGCACAATTCTGTCAAATGTCTGCTGCAAATGGTAGAACCCCGAAATATGTGGTGTCACGATCGCATTGGGCATATCCCACAGCCGATGATCCGGCGGCAGCGGCTCGGGATCGGTCACATCTAACCCTGCGCCGCCGATCTGCCGCTTTTCCAGCGCATCGCACAGCGCCTCTGTATCAATCGCGGTACCGCGTCCGATATTCAAAATGATCGCATTCTTCTTCATCATCGCAAGCCTTTCGGCGTTTATGATCCCCTTCGTCTCCTGCGTACCCGGCAGGCACATCGCAATGATGTCCGCTCTCGGCAACAGCTCGTCTAAAGCCTCCATACGATGCAGTTCATCAAGCCACGCATCCTTCTTCGTCGCTGTTCGTCTTACGCCGATCGTATATGCTCCCAGTGCATGTACCTTCCGCGCGAAGTCACCGCCGATATCCCCTGCTCCCAAGATGAGCGCTGTCGATCCCTCGATCGCCCAGACTGGCCCCTCATCCCGCCACAGATGCGCATGTTGGTTGTCATAATACACATGAAGCTTTTTCATGATCGCAAGCAGCATCCCCAGCATATGTTCGGAAATCGCAAGCCCATAGGCACCGGTTGCATTTGTCAGCATGGCGCCCTCCGGCATCTTCCCCAGATACTGATCCGCTCCTGCACTGTTCAGCTGGAGCCAGCGCAGCTTTTTGCAATCTGCTAAAAGCACCGACGGCATATTCCCGATGGTTATTTCCACATCCGCAACATCCGCGGAGGTAAGCTCGGATGCCGGGATGTACACGAAGCTTGCGTCCGGGTACGCGCCTTTCAATAGCGCTTTATGCTCTTCTTTGCAAGGGAGTGTTACCAGTACTTTCATACTTTTTGGTTCCTTTCCTCATTTTCCTGTATATATCTCACGGTCTGCTCAACCGCTTCTCTTACCGCTTCGGTCGGCGACATCCCCTGCGTGCCGACGATCATGACATCGCACTTATTATAGGGAAGAAGTATCTTTTTCGCGGGCGCGGTTCCGATGGCATTGGCCATCTTCTTTGTAATCTCCCCCCACAGTGCATCCGCAATGATAATACCCACCGGCCCCAATATCACATCTGCACGCTTTGCACCTACGACGACCGGATTCTCACCCGTTGCCCCCGCATCCGCACCGGCTTTCAACATCGTTGCGGTAGCGATGCTATTCGTACCGATCGCCGTTATCGCAAGCTCCGGCAACCGTGCTTTCAGCTGTTCTATCAACATACGGCCAAGTTTACCTCCCTGACCGTCTACAACCATAACATGCACCTAAAATCCCCTCCGAGATGGTATTATATCATACAACCTCGCTCTCCGCAACCCTTAAACTTAAAATGAGTCCCACCGGTTTCCCGGTGGGACTCATTTGGTGAATGTTTAACTTACTTGCCGTTAGCAGAACGCCACGCGTCAAGC
This sequence comes from Clostridiaceae bacterium, assembly GCA_034926225.1. Classification (GTDB taxonomy): domain Bacteria; phylum Bacillota; class Clostridia; order Oscillospirales; family QAMX01; genus JAAZKA01. Next base: position 41,591 of record JAYFRF010000004.1, on the reverse strand, counting down.
TGCGTCTGGAACTCATTGAGGATGGTCTCAACGCCGCTATCCTTCAGCTTCGTGACAAACTCGTCGACGATCTTATCGGTATCCGCGTCGGTAAGCATGCCGGAATACAGGCTGGTGTTATTCAAATACTCCGTGCAAACAGCCGCAACAGCGGTCACTTCATTCAGGACATTGGCAGTATCCGGCGAGAAGCCGAGGTTGGAGGAACGGATGGAGTTATTGTTCAGATCCTGAAGGGCTTTGCCGAATTCAGGAGAAACGTCGGTCGGCAGAATACAATTGGTAATATCGCCGATCTGAACGCCGTACCAGTACTTGACGCCGGATTCTTTACCCATGGAGCAATCCGCCTGACCATTGTCAGTGAGCGTCCAGTGTGTGCCTTCATAACCAAAGCGGAGCTGAGTGCCAAGGAACGGATCATTGTTCATGATTTCAATGTACTTGCAGGCAGCTTCCGGATTTTCGGTGTCCGAATATACAGCATTCATCGCAGCCTGAACATAACCGGTGAACATCATGGATACGCTCTGCATCTGCAGTTTGCAGGCATAATCCGTCAGGTTATCCGGCGCGAAAACGTAGCCCTGAGAATACCAGACAAACTGGTCGCCGCTCTTGCGGTTAACTCTATCTTTATCGTAGTTCGCGATATCATAAGGATAGATGCGGTCAGTAACCATCTGGTTTAAGCGCTTTACATGCGCGAGGAATTCAGGGGTATCATACATACAGAACATTTCTTTTTCGGCTTCATAGCCTTCGATGAACTCAAGTCCTTTGTAGTTCGTCGCAATCGTAGTGTTCTGGCTAGAATAGGTTTCAAGGTCAAAGTTACGATAGAAGAGGGAATACATATCGGAAATCGGGATATCCTTGCGTTCCGGATGTGCAGTATCAACCCACTCGCGGAGACCGTAAAGGAGTTCGTCGAGATCATACATACGCGTCCACTCAGGCATTGTCAGTCCGGATTCATCGAGCCAGCGCTGATCGTACAGAACGGAGTTGTTCTCGGCAAGATCCTTAAACGGAACTACCGCATAAATCTTACCATCGAAGGTGACGGCATCAAGAATGCCTTCAGGGGTCTTGGCAAGCGTCTTGGGCATATACTGCGGGAAGTAGTCCGTCAGATCGAGGAGAACTTCATCGGCTACATAGTCGAGGAAGCCAAAGGACGGAACAGTAAAGAAGACATCGGGCGCCATACCGGAAGCGATGAGGGTCTTCACCTTCGCGCCGTATTCAGCCCACTCGGTGAGGTTTGCCTGGACGTCCATGTTGTAGACATCCTTGACATACTTCATGGTCTCATCCCAAACCTGTTGGCGGGTATCATGCGGAGGCATCGCGGAATACCAGACGAGGCTGGCGCCTTCGCCGTCGATTCCGAGCGGCTCAAACTCGATAGAGCCGGTGTCATAGGAGGAACCGGAGGCAGCGGGAGCGGTGGTCGCGGCGGCGGTGGTCGTCGCACCCGCGGTTGTCGCAGCAGTGGTCCCCGCGGCGGTAGTCGTCGATGCGGTGGTGGTGGCAGTGCCGTTGCCGCTGTTACAGCCAGTCAGTACGACTGCGAACACCATAATCAGAGCAAGCGTCATAGTCAGGATTTTGCGTGTCATTTGCAGAGTCCTCCCTTTTTAATTTATTTTAACTCCCTTTTCCCTTGGGAATTAAAACCGATTTGAAAAAGTACATCTTTTGTCCCATACTATTATCCATCCGTTCCCGTTCTAAATGAGGCGTTTTCTACGATTTCGCTTGTGAACGGATTCATCGAATATGAGCCCAGAGATTCCCTTTGTGTACTTTTAACCCTTGACAGAGCCGATGGTCATGCCTTTGATGAAATATTTTTGGAAGAACGGATAGACGCATAGGATTGGAATGGTCGCGATGACGGTGATAGCCATCTGGGCACTTTCCGTCGGCAGATTGTTCAATATCTGCATTTCTTCCTGCGTACCGCTCATTTGTGCATTGTTTTTAATGAAGTTGATGTTCTGCTGTATGCGTTGCAGCATCGTCTGAATGGGAACGAGTTTCGGATTGTCGATGTACAGCAGCGCGATCGTCCATTCATTCCACTGACCGACCACGCAGAACAAACCGATGGTCGCAAGACCCGCCTTGAAAAGCGGCAGCACGATCTGGAAGAAGATACGGAAATCTCCCGCACCGTCGATTTTCGCGGCCTCAAACAAGCTGTCGGGAATAGTTGTCTGGATAAAAGTCCTCAAAATAATGACATTGAACCAAGAAATCGCACTTGGCAGGATATAGATCAGAAAATTATCGTATAAACCGAGGTAACGAACATTGACGATGAAGGAAGCAACCATACCTCCCGAGAAAACCGATGAAATAAACAGGAAATATGTATAGAACTTCCTCGCCGGAAACGAGCGATAAGCGATAACAAAGGAATACAGTGACATGACCGTCAGAGATATTAAAGGCCCTATAACCGTACGCGCAACTGTGACTTTATACGAATCGAGAATCTGTTTACCGGACTTAAACAGATACGCATAGGTCTGGGTTGTCATTTCCATCGGGATAAGACTATAACCCTTCACTGCTAAGCTCTGCGACGTTGTAAACGATACGATAACAACCAGAAGAACCGGAATGATATAAACCAGTGTGAGTAATGTTAAAAGAGTAGATATAATGAAGTTTGCTTTTGGCGATATCTCGTTGGGCTTGTACCCTTGTTTCTTATGCATTCTGACACGTTCGAGTTCTAATTTATGGTCATCCATATTTTTACTCCTTTCAGCGGTTTAGTCGGTACTTTTTTTGGTGCCTATCGGTATTAGAACATTGCATATTCGGGGGAAATCTTTCTGACAATACCGTTGGATACCACCATCAGGAGGAAACCGACCACCGACTGATAGAGTGCTGCGGCTGAGGACATACCATAGTTGACCTGATCCTTCAGCGCGCGGAAGATATAGGTATCGATAACGTTGGTTACCGGATACAGTGCACCGGAATCTCGCGGAACCGAATAGAACAAGCCGAAATCGCCGTAAAAAATGCTACCAATCGACTGAATCAACATGATTGTCAAAATGGGACGCAGCTGCGGAAGCGTTATGTAAACTGCCTGCTGCGGTCTCGATGCACCGTCGATCATTGCGGCCTCATAATACTCGGGGCTGATACCGGCGATCGTCGCAAGATAAATGATCGACGAGTAACCTATTCCCTTCCAGCCTGATACAACTACCAGCGTCGCAGGCCATATACTCCGTGTCATATACCAGTTCCGGGTCTCCCAACCGATTGAGCGATAAAGGCTGTTAACCATACCGTTCGTATCGGAGAGGAAGCAGAAAAGAACCATGGAAACTGCGGTTGCTGACAGGAAATGCGGCATCATATAAATTGTCTGAATATATTTTGCGAGCTTCTTGGATTTAACTTCATTCAGAATCATCGCAAGAATAACAGCAAGCGAGGTATTCAAAATAATCATGACAACGTTATAACAAACGGTGTTGCGAGTGATCAGCCATGCGTCGGTCGTTTTAAAAAGGAACTCAAAGTTTTTCAGTCCGATAAACGCACTTCCGAAGAAGCCCTTTTTGAAATTAAACTTCTGGAATGCCATAATTACGCCGAACTTTGGCCAATAGCTGAATATTAGCAGCGCCAAAACGCCCGGCAGCGCCATCAAGTGAAGCGCCCAATAGTCGCGTATGTGTTTCCTGAGTTTCTTGAAAAACATCGTAAACCACCTTTCGCTGTTTAGTCCGTGGGTCCGCGATCTTGTATATAAAAACCGGGAAGATCCTCTTCCCGGGATCGCGCCGTCAAAGCTTTCGCACGCCGCTGCTGCCTTTATATTTTTAATGATTTATTTCAAAAATCTCGTGACTGTCATTTTTGCTTAAAATCACTATATAATAATAACACATTGTTGTATATCATTCAATCGGCGTTTTGCATAATTATAACCTTTTTATTTGTGCAAAATGTCTTTATTGCCCCCTCTAGTTGTTCTTTCTATACAAGTTTTAACCCATTCTTTCGACCTCTAATTGTTTTTATTACTTTTTTATCTATCCATTTATCATTTTCTTGTTCTACCCTTATACACCTTTTATGCTTAACAATTATTAATATATTATGCTTTTTATGATCGCTCGAAGCGTTGTAATAGCTCGTTTTCTCCCTCTTGCGTCTTACGGCACTCTATGGTATAGTACTACTGTGATATTTTATGAAAAGAGGTCACCCCCATGCGTATGCGTAAAAAGAAGAATCTTCTGCCGCGGCTTTCGCGTTGCGAACGTGTCACCGCGGCCGATCCTGCGTCGCTGCGCGGTAACTGGCGGTCGCTTTTTCCGGAAGCGACGGCTTTATATGTAGAGCTCGGCTGTGGCAAGGGCCGGTTTGCCGTGGAAATGGCACGGCTGCATCCGAACGTACTATTTGTCGCGATGGAGAAGGAACCGAGCGCCGTGATTACCGCGATGGAAACGGCGATGGCCAAGGAGCTTTCAAACTTGTTTTTTATCGTCGGCGATGCGTCCCATATTGAGGTACTTTTCGCTCCGTCAGAAATTTCCCGTCTGTACATTAATTTCTGCGATCCATGGACACGCGGCAACCGCTTTAAGCGGCGGCTGACATATCGCGGCTTCCTCGCGCAGTATATGAAGGTCTTGAAACCCGGCGCCTCACTGTGTTTCAAGACGGACAACCGCGAATTGTTCCTGTTTTCCATATCGGAGGCAATCGCCTGCGGCTTAAAAATAATCGACGTCACGCACAATCTGCACGTCACGTCGATTCCGAATGTGATGACCGAATATGAGAAGAAGTTCTCCTCCGAGGGAATGCCGATTCACCGGATGGAAGCGGTATTCCCGTTAGAGCAGCCGGGCGATCTTGAGAAAATCCTCGGGGAGAAGCCGCTCTCCGCGAAGGCGCGGGTCAATACCGACTTTCCCGAGTATGTCCGCGGTGATTCCGGCAGCACCGAGCGCGTTTGATAACGTCTTCCTGCGCTGCGCGAAAGCCGCACGGACAACGCGTTCGTAATTATCCCAGTCATCCTCTCCGACAACCGGTTCAGGCAGCCGCTCGAAGGTAATGACGGCGGAGTCCACATGCGGCGGCGGCAGGAAAGAGTACCTGCCTACGGTGAATAAAATCCTTCCCGTATAGCGTGCGGCGAGCAGCGCCGGTACCACGCCCCATCGTTCGTCGCCCGGCTTCGTCATAAGACGCTGGGCGACTTCCTTTTGCACCATCACGGTAATCCGCTGAAAGCAGCCCGCACGGACGATGCTTTCTAAGATCGGCGTCGTCACATTATACGGCAGATTCGCGCAGACGCAGGGCACAAATCCCCTAAACTCCGTCTCGCACAGCGCCCGCATATCGAGCTTTGTCGCATCCTCCAGCCGTACGGTCACATTATCGTATCCCGCAAGCGTTTCCTCCAGCACCGGCAGCAGGCGCGCATCGGCCTCAGCCGCGACGACCTTCCCTGCGCATTCGCAAAGGGGCGCCGTCAGCGCGCCGTGACCCGGACCGATTTCCAGCACGCCGCAGCTGCGGTCTACGGTCTCCGCGGTGCGTCGTGCAACGGAAGCCTCGACCAGGAAATTCTGGCCGAGGCTTTTTGTAAAAGTGAATCCATGCCGCCCCAAAAGGTCGGCGATGTACTGCGGTTCATATAACTCATTCACTGGCTGGCATAACCTCCGCAGGCAGCTCATAATCATCCGGCAATACGTATACGCACGCCTTTCGCCGCCCGAATGTATAGCACTCTGCTATCGTATCATAGTATAAATCGATGCGGTATCCCTTAATTAAACCGCCGGTATCCTCCGCGCGGCAGAAGCCGTACACCCAAGAGCCATCCGGCGCGACGACATAGAGCTTTGAATTCAACGGTATGTATCGGGGATCGACCGCAATCGCGCCCACGCGTGCCGTGGTGCCGGTCTTCGTGATGTTCCACTCCTGTCCTTCACAGCTGTACGCCGTTGCCGTCACGTCGATACGATACGCATAGTCGATCACCGTACCATCCCATAACGTGATCGTCTGGCCCTCCTGATCGATGACCGGTTCCGTATAAACGCCGACCTCGACGACTTCTTCCACCGGCTCGCTTTCCCGGACGTTTTCGATCAGCGTCCGTTCATACTCGTTTCCGTTATGGGTAACGATATCGTAGGTCTTTCGAATTTGCCCTTGGGCGCCGGTCTGCTTCACATTTGTTTCACCAACCGGCAGCTTATCGTTTTCAACCGTGACGGTTTCATACGGAATCGCTTCATATTCCGTCACCCGGTGCGTCTCTACACGGGTGATCGTAATTTCCAATCCCGTGTACAGCTCCTCAGACCGGTCACAGCTGATTAGATCCTGCTCTCCCAGCTCTATGCCCGCAAATGTCAGGGCGCTGTCAACCGTTCCGTCCGGTACCGTCATAAGCACCTTCCGGCTGCCGTCATAAATCGTCAGCTTAATTTCACCGCCGTGGTCGATATATTCCGTTTCGAAGTCCATGCTTCCCGAGCCCAGCTTAAAATACCTGACCGGTACATCAGCCGGTATCGGAAGTACTTCCGGCAACAGCAGCGCGATCAATATCGCCGCGCATGCAATCATCGAAAGAAATCCAGGCAGCTTTCCATTCGTCTGTCTTCGTCGTGGTATGTTAATTTCCATATGAATTTTAGTCTCCTTCTTTCCCGTAGGGTCACGGGACGACTTATTATACCATATCCTTCCGCAATTTGCAATCGTATTTTTTACTGCTTTGTAATCTTTTTAACCGTATTGACACCATTTTGTCTTTATATTGTTTACATAATAAAAATGGAAGCCGTTCTCCTGAGGAAAACGGCTTCCGTTAATAAACGATAAACAACCTTTAGCGCTTGGAGAACTGAGGCGCACGACGCGCGGCCTTGAGACCGTACTTCTTGCGTTCCTTCATACGGGGATCACGTGTGAGGAAACCGGCCTTCTTGAGCACGGCACGGAATTCCGGATCCGCCGCAAGCAGGGCGCGGGAAAGCCCGTGACGGATGGCGCCGGCCTGACCGGTAACGCCGCCGCCGACGACGGTGCATTCGATGTCGAATTTGCCGACGGTATCGGTCGTCGCGAAAGGCTGACGAACGACCATCTTCAGGGTATCGAGACCGAAATAGCTTTCGATATCGCGGTTGTTGACTGTAATTTTACCGGTACCCGCGGGATAAAGGCGAACGCGGGCGACGCTGGACTTTCTGCGGCCGGTGCCGTAGAAATAAGGCTTCTTACTCTGATACATCGCGATACCCCCCCTTATGCTTTCGTCCATGCTTCGGGCTTCTGCGCGGCGTGGACATGCTCGGCGCCCTTGAAGACCTTCAGGCGGCTCAGTGCGGTGCGGCCGATGTGGTTCGACGGAAGCATGCCGCGAACGGCCAGCATCATCGCGAAATCAGACTTAGACTCCATCAAGAGACGGTAGTTGGTCTCTTTTAAGCCACCGACGTAACCGGAGTGCGTCCGATACATCTTCTGCTCCAGCTTACGGCCCGTGAGGACCGCCTTGTCGGAATTCAGGATAATCACAAAGTCACCCGTATCGACATGCGGGGTGAAGGTGGGCTTATGCTTGCCGCGCAGAATCATCGCGGCGGTCGCGGCGGTACGGCCGAGCGGCTTGTCAGCCGCGTCGATGATGTACCACTTGCGATCTATGGCTTTTTCATTCGCCATATACGTAGACATCGTTTTCCCTCCGATAGTGTGTGTTTTCTTCGTTTTCGGTCGTATCGGCAGGCGCATAGCGACCTTCTTACCGACCTTGCTCTATATTTATACCATACATGCCGCTACTTGTCAAGGTCTTTTTTCACAAATTTCAATTTATTTTTCGCGTGCTTTTAATACCTCCGTTTTTCGCCCTCATGCTCCCGTTTTCAAACGTCCTATTTACGCTTTTTAAGCATTCATCGTTTGCGCAGCGCGTAAGCCACCCAATCATTGCGTTTTTCCTCGCGTACTACGGCAAATCCGGCTTCCTCCAGCGCCGCGCGCACCTCCAGCGCGCGCGTACCGATGATGCCCGACACGATCAAGCTCCCATCCTCCTTGAGCTGGCGGCCAAACAGCTCGGACATGCCGATGAGGACATCCGCGACGATGTTCGCGAGGATGACGTCGTAGCCCGTACCGATCCTCTGGGCAAATGCCCCATCCTCCAGCGCGTTTCCGCAGAGCGTGCGGTAGTTTTTATAGCCGTTGAGCTGAAGGTTCTCCCCCGCCGTCTTGACCGCCGCTTCATCGATATCGACCGCGGTCACCTCGCCCGCGCCGCAAAGAAGCGCCGCAGCCGCGAGGATCCCCGAGCCACAGCCCATGTCAAGCACGCGGCTGCCTTTTGCCACGACATCCTCTAAAAGCATCACGCAGAGCTGCGTCGTCTCGTGCGTGCCGGAGCCGAACGCGTTGCCGGGATCCATTTCCAGCACATAGCGCGCTGTCTCCGGGCGCGGCTCCCACGTGGGCTTGATAAGAAACTTTTTCCCCACCTCGATGGGTTTAAAGTATTTCTTCCAGGCATCCGCCCAGTCCTCATCCCGTACATCCTCGAGTTCTACCGCCATACGGCCGAACCCGCCTTCTTTTTCAAAGCCCTTTGCGACGGTACGCAGCCCAGCAAGCTGTTCAAACCCCTGCGCGTTCTTCGGCAGGAATACCTTGATATTAGACTCGGCATTTTGCATCTTTTTCATTAAGTTTTCGTCCACATAGTCCCAATGCGGTGTGACTTCCTTCAGGAAGTCGTCAAAATCTGACGCGTCCTCAATCGCGCAGCCATTGATGCCGATGTTCGATAATGCCAACGTTATCGGCTCGATGCCCTCTGTATTCGTATAGATTGTAACTTGCATATACTCCATTTTTCTTTCCTCCATTTGTTTCCTGCTGATTCCAGCCAAAAGCTGATGATGCAAATTGTATGTTTCGACTGTACGATTCCTCTTGCTTTTCCGCGTCCGATGCTCTATTATGGAGTTAGCTCAGATGCGTTTTTTGTAAAGGGGGAGTTCAATGAAATTAAACATATTCGGACTGCGCAATAAAATTCATGACCGCATAACCTCCGGCGACGAGATGTACCGTAACCGTGCGTTGATCATTGCAGAGAACTGTATCAACTCCGTACAGGCCAACCTCGTCGGCGGTAACTTTTTTACAGGCTTACTGCTTCTTCTGAACGCAAATACCCTCCAAATCGGTCTTGTCAACATTCTCACCTACGTCTGCAACACCCTACAGCTATTCTCCCCTCTTTTCCTGGAACGTTACGCCTCCCGAAAAAAAGTGCTTATTATTTCCCGCGTAATAATCCATGTACTGAACATCATTATGATCGGCCTAGCCGCGAATCTCCCCGTCGACGCGCGCGTGCGTGTCTATCTCATCCTCGGACTCATCGCGCTCCTCAACGCTGTCTCCGCCTTCACCAGCCCCGGGTTCTCCATCTGGCACATCCAGAGCGTCCCCGACCGCGAGCGCGCGAACTATTTCTCCGCAAATCAGCGTATCGTCAACCTCGTCGCCTATATCTTTATCCTCTCCGGCGGCGTTTTCATCGACCGCTTCAAAGCGATGGATCAGGAAATGCTCGGTTTCCTGATTCTGCGCGGCGTCGCAGTCCTCTTTGCGGCTCTGGATATCTGGTTTCTCACCCGTATTAAGGAATACGCGTATCCCAAATGCAGCCCGCCGAATTTGAAAATGCTTGTCACAGAACCGTTCCGCTCGAAACTCTACATGCTCAGCGTCCTGATCGTTTTCCTGTGGAACTTTTTCGCGACGACCACCGGCTCCTACTATACCGTCTACATGCTGCAGACCTTGAAGGTCAGCTACGGCTTCTTAAACACGGTCTCCGCGATGTACGTCCCCATCGTCATGTTCCTCGCCCCGCTCTGGGCGCGCTATATCAACCGCACCTCCTGGCTTTCCGTCTTCTGGAAGGCGTTGATCATCTATGGCATCTTCTTCTGCGGACATTCCTTCGTCGGTACAAGCTGTGTATGGCTGTATCCCGTCGTCGTGCTGACGTGCTTCCTGCTGTCTCCCGCGATCAATCTCGTCATGGCAAACATGGCGTTCTACAACATCCCCAAAACCAACCAGACAATTTACTTAAGCTTCAATTCCACCGTTTCCATGATCGGCGCCATCCTCGGCAACCTCTTCGCGACACAGTTCATGCTCCGCACCGAGGGGATGAGCTTCCGCGTCCTCGGCGTACCGATGATCAGCAACCAGTTTCTTCCCACGATTACGGGACTCCTGATCGTCGCGCTCGGCGTCATCGTCTTCTTCATCAACCAGCGCGAAATCCATATCAAGAAGAATACGCCGCCGGAGCCAGAGCCATTCTGATTTTTGTCTATCGCCACCCATAAAAGGCGGGAGCTTTCCATCGCTCCCGCCTGATTTTATTTCCCCGCCATCTCGTTTATGCGTTCGGTCAGCGTAAGCCTGACGCGTTCGATCTCCTCTTTATACGGCACATCCGGTCGGAACATGACCGCGTCACCCTGCACAATGCGTTTCGTCCTCCCATCACAGTACAGCGGTACGAACTGAAGTCCCTTGCCTTCCGCGCGCGCATACATGCGTCCGAGCAGTAAAAAGCCCTCGTACATCGCGCCGATGCCCTCGTTTTCGGCGGAATATTCGATATCCGGGAATATCAGGATGCTCTCCCCTTTTTTCAGTGCGTCCATGCTCTCGCGGAAGGTCGTGTGAATCTTCGACGACCCCCTCCAGACAGCAATCGAACCCATCGACCGGATCAGTCCCGAGACCACGCCGGACGCAGCCCATGCGAGCGTATCCGCCACCGGCTTCGGCATCCCAAAGCGCTTTGAGAAGGTATACTCCGCATACTGCTTTCGGCAGCTTTTCCGGTCGAGAAACACGTGCAGCGCCCACGCATGCACCGGAAAACCGAGAAATGTCAGCGTCATGACCGGCCCGTTTAGGTTGTGATGGCTGCATATGTACACGCAAGGCTCCGTCGGCGTCGGCACCTCTGAGCGCCAGCCGGGATGGACGATACGGCTGTAAAACCGCACGAATCGGTATAATCCTCCCTGCCACATCGCCGTTTTCACCTTCTCTGTCTTAAGTTTTCGAGCAATTGAACACCCAGCGCATCTGTATCTGATAGCTTGTCACCGCAAGTACGATATCCACGCCGGCTTTCGAAATTACCGCCGGTATCGGCAGAATAGCCTGTAAGCCCAGAAGTCCCAAGTATGACGTCATCATTTGCGTCAGCCAAAGGCTGTAATACCGTACGGCGCTGTCGAATTTACCGCGCAGCGATTTGAAAACGTACCGTCGGTTTAAAGAAAAGTTCACAATCGACGATAACACACGCGCCAGTACCGTCGATGCCAGATAGCACGTTGCCGTCGCTAAATGAGAAAAGAGGAAGCGGTACGATACCCAAAACATCACCACGTCGATTGCCGCCGAGATCGCCGCGGCGACGGTGTACATGCCGAGCCCCGAAAGTAAGATCACGAACACCCGCCATGAGTCCCGACCAGCACGAAGATGGGAGCCTGCGTTGTTATCATAGTAGATTGTCTGAATCCGCGTCTCGCAGAACTGAATGCCATCGCCCACCGCGCGGATGAGGACGTTCATCTCATACTCAAAACGGTCGCCGTTGACGGTAGTGCACCAGGAGAGCAGGTCTCTCGGGAAGCCGCGTAGACCCGTCTGGGTATCCTCCAGCCTTGCGCCGTACAGCAGATGGAACGCGAAGCTTGTCAGCCGGTTACCGAGCTTCGAGCGCGGCGGCACATTCGAAAGCCGGAGGTTTCTCGTACCCAGTACGATCTTCCCTTTAGTCTCCTGCGTCATACAGGCGACATTCAGCACGTCGTCTACATGGTGCTGTCCGTCCGCATCTGCCGTTACCACTCCCGCCGCCCACGCAAGCTTCGGCTCGTCGAGTATATATTGATATGCCGTCTTCAGCGCGCACCCTTTCCCGCGATTTACGGTATGTCTGCACAGCGAAACGCCCGGAATGGACTCCGCCTCGTCAAATATCGGACGGCAGTCCGCGCGGCTGCCGTCGTCAACGACGATCACCGCCGGGATTCCGCGCGATAGCAGCTCGCGCACATACGTCACAAGCTCCGGCGCGGGATTTAACGCGGGGATAACCACCGCACATTTGTATTGCTCTGCGTTCTCGCTCATAAGGCTCCCCTTTTATCTATCGGGTATTCTATGCTGAGGGTGCGCATACACCCTGCGCGGTCAGTTTCTTTTGCAGCGCCGCGACATTGATCTCTCCCGGCGCACATTGTTCCTTCGCCGCCATTGCCGCCGCCGTTCCAGCAGCCTGCCCCATCGCCATGCAGATCGGCATGACCCGGTAGCTCGAATGCGCCATATGCGTCCCGCCGATGTTGCGCCCCGCCAATAGCAGATTCGAAACCCCTTCGGCACGCAGCGACCGATACGGAATCGTATACCGGTTCGCGCATGACTTCCCCGTCTGATCTACGCCCGCGCCGCTCATGTTATGAACGTTGAAGGCGTTCTGGGCGTTGGACACGCACCAGTCCTCGAAGATCTTTCCTTCCGCGAGGTCGTCCTCATGCAGCATATATGCCGCGCGGAAATGCCGCGACTCCCGGATGCCGGCATAGGCGCCTGTCTGGACGACATACGCGTTCCCGCAGCCCTGTACATTCCTGCGGATAAAGGACAGGATTCCCGGTATCTGCATGCGGCAATGCCACTCGGCACACGTTAATTCCTCCGAGCTTGTCCCGTCGATGCCGAGGGCGTTCGTCATGTTTAAATTGATGTAGCCCTCGCGCTTCTCGGGAATTAGCCTCAGCGCGCAGGCTTCCGGCGCAAGCTCTCCGCGCCGTCCCGCTTCCGTCAGCGCTTTTTGCAGTGCTTCCCCTTCGCTCTCGACATGCTTCCTGTACGCAGCCGTATCAATACCGCCGATACGCACATACACGGTCACCGGCTGCATAGCGCCGTCGGTTTCCCGTCCCAGCGTATACGGTACGCCGCACGCCGCCGCTAGATCGCCGTTTCCGGTACAGTCGATATATATGCCTGCCCGATGCTCCCGGACACCGCCGTTCTCGAGCGTCTGTACACCATCGATATGTCCGTCCGCAAGCTTCGCGCCGAAAACCGCCGCGTGCTGCAGCGGATGAACACCGCTTGCCGCCAGTTTTTCCAGCAGAAACGCTTTCAGCTCCTCCGTATCGTACACCTTCCGATGTCCGATCCGCACGACGAGCTTTTCGAATATTTCCTCATACAGCGCCGAGGAAGCATCGCCGCAGAAGACATTGATCATGCCCTCCGTCGCCATGCCGCCCACCATGCCGGCGCGCTCGATCAGCATCGTTTTCGCGCCGTTTGCGTCGGCCGCCAATGCCGCCGCTATCCCCGCGGGCCCCGCGCCGCAGACAATGACATCCATATCCATAGTCTAACCGATCCTCCGCGTAAAAAGCGTCGGATCCAGCCGCACGCCGTTTTTGCGCAGCCGCTCCTGCAGGACGCCGATTTCCGGTGCCGCGCCGCTTTCCGCCTGCATCGCCGCCGCGGTTCCGGCAGCCTCTCCCGTCACTGAGCAGGTCGGGATCACGCGTGTCAGATCCCACCCGCTCTTCTCCGCCGCCGAGCAGCGTCCCGCCGCATAGAGGTTATCGTTGACCCCCGCGTGTATCGACGAAAACGGCAGCGAATACCGCAGATGCGGACGCTTCCAGTTGCCGATCATACCGATCGCGTCGGCAAACCAGACCCGTTCATGCGCGTCTTCCGAGAATTCAACGCTTTCAGACGCGAGTCTGCGCGTCATACGCAGCCCGTGATACGCCGGAATTAAGAAAGGATACGCATCCGGCTCCGTCTCGTGGATCTTTTCAAGATTTTGCAGGATAAATCCGCGCATATCAATGACATTCGCCGAGATATCCGCAAGTGTCGTACCCGAGTACCGCCGGCTCGACGCGGGAATTTCACCGTAGAGCGGGTCGGTCAAGCCCCGGAGCTTTAGCTCATGTCCGTCATAAGTATAATGCCACCCCGTGCGCACGTTCGTCGCGTCGTCCACCGTCCGCTCGCCCGCAAAGTAGCAGACATCCGCGTCGCCGGTACAGTCCACGAACGCCTTTGCGCCGAACCGCTCCGTCCCGGTCTTCGTCGCGACGGTCACGGCGCGCACTTTTCCGTCAGACGCTTCCGCTCCGATGATGTGCGCATCATAATACAGCGTGACACCTTCCTTTAAAAGCAGCTCCTCACAGGCGAGAATCATCGCCGCGGGGCTGTACTCCGTCTGATACCGCTTCCCCGTGCGCTCTTCCGCTGTAGCGTCCCGCTTCCATTCTTCCGGCAGCCGTTTCACCGGTGCATATTTATAGGATAGCTTCAAAAGCTCCTCCGCAATGCCGCCCGACATCAGCGTTCCGTCGCCGTCGTCCAACGGCAGGTAGATGACGATCAATCCTAAGGTTGCAAGTCCGCCGAGCGCGTAACCCTTTTCCAAAAGGACGGTTTTCGCACCGTTTCTGGCCGCTGCCAGCGCAGCTGCGACGCCCGCTATACCGCCGCCGCAGATACATACATCATAATCCCGCTGACTCATACGTATCCTCCCGCTTCCTCGCGTATTTATGCCACACAACATGCCATGGTAGTATATTATACCATCGAAATGCCCGCTTGTCCAGTCCTTTCCACGCGAATTTCCGAGTGTAAACGTCCGATCATTTCCCTTGCGTTTTCTCCCTATATATGCTACAATGCACTTATAATACAATCGGTATCGGAGGAATTACCCATGTACGACTTTTCGATCGGCGTCCGTTCTAATAATTTCCGTCTTCCGCTGCGCGAGAGTATCGCGAAAGCCGCCGAGATCGGCTGCCGCGGTATCCAGCTGCAGGCGACCGACGGTGAAACTGCCGCCGAAAATATGGACAAAGCGGCCCGCCGCGAGCTTCTCGCCTACGTCCGCTCCTTAGGACTCGAATTCTCCGCACTCTGCGGCGACTTCGGCGGCCACGGCTTTATGAATCCCGAGGAAAACCCCATGCGTATCGAACGCTCCAAGCGTGTCATGGAAATGGCGCTCGATCTCGGCTGCCGTATCGTCACCACGCACATCGGCGTCGTCCCCGAGGATTCCTCGATCCGCCGGTATGCCGTCATGCACGACGCCTGCGAGCGCCTCGGCGCGGCGGCGGATGACTTGGGCTGCACCTTCGCCATCGAGACCGGTCCCGAGCCTTCCCACATCCTCTGCGGCTTCCTCAACAGCCTCGCCTCCCACGGCATGGGCGTCAACCTCGACCCCGCAAACCTCGCCATGGTCATCGGCGAGGATATCCCGCAGGCAGTCCGCAATTTAAAGAGGTATATCGTCCACACCCACGCCAAGGACGGCAAAATGCTCGTAAAAACGAAGCCCGAAATCATTTACGGCGCGTTTGACGAGTCCCAGCTCGAAACCGGCATCCAGGGCGTCCAGTACTTCCTCGAAACGCCCCTCGGCGAAGGCTCCGTGCCGTATGATGCCTACTGCGCGGCTTTAAACGAGATCGGCTATCACGGTTATCTTTGTATCGAGCGCGAAGTCGGCGGTAATCCCGTCGGCGATATCACGCTTGCAGTCAATTTCCTGCGTAAGTACTGCAAATAAGCATAAGAAGAGTGAAAGGTGAAGAGTGAAAACTCGTCACCTTTCACTCTTCACTCTTCATTTTTTTATACTTTATTCTTCATTCTTTAGTATGGCGGGATGTAGGTTCCGCCTATTTTTGATTTGCCGGTATCGGTAGCCACGCCAATACCTTTTGAATATACTTGTCCCAGAAGTCCCAGTTGTGATTCCCCGGACCTTCCTCGTAGGTAAAGTCAAAGCTCTTCCCGTAGCGGCGTTTGAACAGGCGGCTGTCGCAAAGCAAGCCGTCCTCCGTACCGCAGGCCATGTACAGTTTCGGCTTTACACCGCCCGCGGCGATGACCTTCTGGGCAAGCGCGAAAATATCATTTTCGGAGCCTTTTATGCCGCGCGGCTTGCCGAACACATACTCGAACTCATTGGACTCTCCCAGCACGGTACGGCGCTTATACATCCCCTCAAGGTTGATCGCACCCGAAAGGCTCGCCGCAGCCGCGTACTGCTCGGGGCAGGTCAGCGCCAGTTTATACGAGCCGTAGCCGCCCATCGACAGTCCCGCAACGAATGTGTTCTCGCGTCCCTCGGCAACCGGGAAATATGCCTTGCAGATCGCCGGCAGCTCGCGTGCGACATAGTCGAAGTACTTTTGCCCCGATACCGTATTCGTATAGAACGCGCGATGCGTCGACGGCATCACGACAATGAGTTCCTTGCCCGTCACATAGCTCTCGATCCGCGTGCGGCGCTGCCAGATCGTATGGTCGTCGGACAGACCATGCAGCAGATACAGCACCGGATATTTCTTCGGCTCACTCGGCGCCGGATACTGCGCGCATTCTGGCAGCAGTACGTCGAGACTGACCGCCTGTGCGAGCGCATACGAGAAGACGTTCATATGGATCAATGCCATTTTTTATTCCAGCCTTTCATTTGTACTATGGTAAATTCGAACTTACCGGGAACAAGCTCTGTTATCTACCGATCTTTTTCTTGTATTTTATCACATTCCATTTTCAAAGTAAATAGTCTCATACAGATAATCGTTCCTATGGACGCAAAATGACGGAAGCAACGTACCCTGCTTGCCGGTGCCAGGTTGTCATTTTAATTATCCTCTCCTGCGTTCTATTTTTCGTCATCGTCTATAAGTACACTTAAACGTAAAAAACGGCCGGACGCAGCGAGGCGTCCGGCCGTGTGGTTTGGTTGCTTTATACTTTATAAGTGCTGTACTTCGGTTCCGTATCGTCGGTGTTAAAAACATAATCGTTGCCGGGGAGGACGGCATTGAGGATGATACCGACTATGGCTGCGACGGCGAGGCCGGACAGCCGGATGGTGATAGAACCAACCGGGAAGGCGATTGCGCCGGCGGAGGAGAAGTTGACGCCGATGGCGAGAACCAGGATAAGCGCCGCTATGATGACATTGCGGGAACGGGTGAAGTCCACCTTATTCTCGACGATATTGCGCACACCGACAGCGGAAATCATACCGTAAAGCACCAGCGAAACGCCGCCGATGGTTGCGGCCGGCATCGCGGAGATAATCGCGGAAAACTTCGGACAGAAGGAAAACACAATCGCAAAATACGCGGCGATGCGGATGACGCGCGGGTCGAATACACGGGAGAGAGCGAGAACACCGGTATTTTCGCCATAGGTCGTGTTTGCGGGAGCGCCGAACAAAGAAGCGATCGTCGTAGCGAGACCGTCGCCGAGGAGCGTGCGGTGGAGTCCCGGATCGGCGATGTAGTTTTTGCCGGTCGTCGAGGAAATCGCACAGATATCGCCGATATGCTCGACCATCGTGGCCAGAGCAATCGGAACGATCGTAACAATTGAGGTAATAATCAGCGACATGTCGGGATTATTAAAGATAGAGAAGACCGTCTGAGAACCCGTAAACGGCAG
This sequence comes from Clostridiaceae bacterium, assembly GCA_034926225.1. Lineage (GTDB taxonomy): Bacteria > Bacillota > Clostridia > Oscillospirales > QAMX01 > JAAZKA01. Next base: position 23,933 of record JAYFRF010000004.1, on the reverse strand, counting down.
ACCGATCCACGCAGCTTCGCGTACCGCCGTAAAGTCGACGTTGCCGGTGAATGCCGCAATCGCATAGGACGCGATGATGCCGAGAAGAATCGGGATGATTTTGATCATGCCCTTGCCCCAAATATTGCAGATGATGACGATAACGATGGCGATGAGCGCGAGCCACCAGTTCGTCGAGCAGTTGTTGATCGCGGACTGGGAAAGCGTCAGGCCGATAGCGATGATGATCGGGCCGGTAACGATCGGCGGGAAGAAACGCATGACCTTTTTGGCGCCGAAGCTGCGAATCATGGCGGCCAGGATCACATACAGCAAACCCGCGCAGGCAACGCCGAGACAGGCGTACGGCAGGAGTCCGGCCTCTTTATTCGGTGCAATTGCCCAGTAACCGGCGAGGAATGCAAACGACGAGCCGAGAAATGCGGGGACCTTTCCCCTTGCAAGCAGATGGAACAGCAGCGTGCCGAGTCCCGCGAACAGAAGCGTTGAGGAGACGGACAGACCTGTCAACGCCGGTACGAGTACCGTCGCGCCGAACATGGCGAACATATGCTGGGCGCCGAGAAGAACCATGCGCGGGTAACCGAGCTTCCGCGCGTCGAAGATCCCTTCCTCACCCAATGCGAATTTCGGGGCTTTTGTGTCCTTTTTCATGTAAATCCTCCCTGAAATGTGTTTTTCGGAGTACCGCCCATCCCTTGTGCGGCCACTGGCGTACCCACGTGCATAAAAAAATAATCCGAGACTCAGGAAAGAATACCTTCTTTCCGGCCGGATCATCTAAAAAACTCGCACGTGGATTTGTTTCCTGCGTCAGATGCGTGCGTTTGCAATATACAATCCCACAGGCTACTTCCGTGCGGCCTTAAAGATGTTTTAACCTTGTTAAGGATACAGGAAACGGTCTCTTTTGTCAAGTACATTTTCGACAAAATACTGCATTTTTTATATTATATTTTATGCATTGTTACAGCCGTAAAATCCTCCGGTTGGTTTCGTTTATCTATAGCATATAGGAGTCCTTCATAAGATAGAGGGAAAGCTAAATAAACCGCCGGAAACCGAAGTGTGTTTCGGGAGCCTCCTCACATGTGGTTTCGGTTCCCCCGCTCGGGCGTCCATGACATATGCAAAGACCGTTTCGTTAAAGAAAGCGGGGGCATGATTTCAAACCGATCATGCCCCCGCTTTTTACGCTTATTTTGTCTTTCGCTTTGCATTCATACGGAAATCCAGCGCCGCCGGCGGCTCGGCCGTCTCGCGGTCGAAGGGTAGTCCCTTGAGGGCAGCCTTTCTCTCCTCAATACGGAACCAAAGCTCCGTCACGCTGACCTCCCCCTCGCGGATATCCGGCACGCTGATGCCTCCCTCCGCGTAGAGCAGCGCCTCCGCACGTGCGAGGTCGTCCATCTCCACGCAGGCCTGCGCAATGTTTAAGCGGATGCGCTCGTTTTGCGCAACGCTCTCCGGAAGCTTCTGTGCATATTGCAGCACTTCCCGATAGCATTTTTCCGCATTCAACACTCTTACGGCATCCTTCGCAAGCGACAGGTCGTCCGGTTTCATCAAGGACGCACGCATCACCATCAGCGCGCGCTCCCGCTTATGTCCCTCGATCCCTTCCACCTGCGCAAGTCCCCACAGCGCCCACGCAGACGGGGCAAGCGTCATCGAACGGTCCAGCGCTTCCTTGGCGTCGCGGATATTCATCTCCGACAGACGCAGCATACCGAGCTGGAGCCAAGCGTACCAGTTGTACATGTCGGCGCCCTTCACGGACGCCTCGATGCGCTCCGCCCATTCGCGCTGATTCATCCAAGACGCCGGCACCGCGTTCGGATCCTGATCGCCGAACGTCGAATTCTCCAACAGACTCGCCCACGCAGACTGCTCTGCTTCAATTTCTCCGAAGTCGAGGTGCGGGCAGATCGCGGGAGCGCCATCGACCGAGCGGCGCTGATTCTCCAGCGCGCCGTAGCCGCCGCCGCTATAAATCTTCTTTTCAGCCTTCGACTTCGCCATCGGACGGGTGTCGTTTAAAAGCGCTTCCATCTTCTCCGCCGCGACGATCTCCTCAAGCCGTGCACCGACCTCCGCCCGCGCGCCGTCCCATTCCCCATGCACCTTCGCGGGTTCGGCCTGCATCGCGCCGTATGCCTCGAGCCATTCCCACGCGGTCTTCGGCGGCATCGGCAGGCATTCCATCTGCGTGCATCCAAGACCCGCCTGGATTTCGACGTACTTGCCCGCGCAGTCGTCCGCCGACAGGAAGTTCTGCCAGCGCTCGCCGCCGGGGCCCTGTCCCCAGACGAACAGCTTGCGGCCCTTCAAACGCTTCGTCGACGTTTGAATCAGTCCGTAGCCGTCCGGCCCAAGCTGGCACTCATAGCGCCGCGCCTCCGGTGGCAGCTTCCAGAAAAAGTCGATCGCCGTCGGGTTGTTCATCGGATAGGTGATATCCACGCCGTCGACAAACGGCACGCCGACCTTCGACAGCCCGCCGCCTTTATTCGTATAGGTAACGTCGGTGTCCATCACAACGCGTCCGCCCTTCGTCTCCGGCACAGCGATATTCGACCACCAGTACATCGGAATCGTATACCGGTTGTCGTTTACAATACGCATACGGCAGAAAAGCACTTTCGAATCGTCGGGGAGGAAAAAATCCATCTGGTAGGTCGCCGCGTGCAGCCGCTCAAACTGGTACATCCGCAGTACCGGCGTACCGTCGTCGAGCTTAGTCACGGCGGTGTGCAGCCATGAGCAAGTGTGCGGATGATGTCCGCGCGGACCGCAGTTCCATTCGACGCCGCCGGACGTCCACGCGTTGCGGGAGGCAAGGTTGCCGGGACGCATGACGGGGTTGTTAAACAGCAGCTCACGGCCTGCGACCTTGTCATAGAGCGACCAAAGTTTGCCGCCGACGGACGGCGTAAACTCCGCGCGGAGATAGGCATTTTCGAGGACCGCCACCTCCAGCCCGTCGTCGCAAAGCTCGCGGGAGTACATGTTCTGATTGCGGTAAGGGTACGTGGAATAGGGGTTCCCGTAGTCGGTGAAGAGCTCGTCGTCCTCGTCTAGCTGGGTACGGTCAACGGTACGCCCGGCACGGACGGACAATTCGCTCAAAGGCGGCAAACTTGATTCGCCGTTTAAGCGGGTGACTGGCATGTTCTTCTTAAAAAAGGTTAAGCTGGACATGGTATACCCTCCCTATATATTATAAACCTAACACTAGATGGTCATTTCCTGTCTTCCGTCAAGCGCGTGCGACAGCGTCACCTCATCGGCAAATTCCAGATGCCCGCCGACGGGGACACCGTATGCAATGCGCGTAATCTTCACCCCGAACGGACGCAGCAAGCGTGACAGATATACCGCTGTCGCCTCCCCCTCCGTGTCTGGATTCGTCGCCATAATGATCTCCCGGACATCCGTCTTTCCGACGCGCTCCACAAGAGCTTTTACTGTCAGATCATCCGGCCCAATATGCGCGAGCGGAGAGAGTACGCCATGCAACACATGGTACAGCCCATGATATTCTCTTGTGCGTTCGAACGCCGCCACATCCCGCGGGTCGGAGACGACGCATATTACGTCCTCATCCCGCGTCTCGTCGGCGCAAATCGAGCATCGCTCGCCATCCGTCAGATTCTGGCAAACCGTGCAGCGTTTGACAGATGCTGACGCCGACAGTATTGCATCCGCGAAGTCCCGCGCCTGTTCTTCCGGCATCGATACGACGTAGAAGGCAAGCTTTTGCGCGGATTTTAAGCCGATACCCGGCATTTTCTGAAAGTGTTCCGCAAGCCGTTCCACCGGCGCCGCAAATTCTTTCATGCCTTCCCGTTCCATTCCTTCATAATTTCGTCAAATCCCGCCGACGCATCATCCTTTTCCGGCGGCCGGTCGCGGAACGCAAGCTTTGCGCCGTCTCCGAGCACCTTTCGCACCGCCTTCTCCAGCCCCGGCACCTCGGCGTACGTGATCAGATTCTTCGACACCTCGTCATGGATGGCCGACAGTGTTTTTCCGTCCCAGTAGAGCGGCATCGCGCTGAAAAACGCGGATTTTAAAGGCCCAAGCTCCGTCATAACCTCGCGCCCCAGCTTTTCCTCCAGCGCCCTCGGCAGCTTGTCCTGAAGCGCCGGTCCTTGTTCCTCCGGCTTTTCCCGTACCGGCTCCGCTGTCGGAATTCCTTCGGCAGCCGTCTTTTTTTCTTCTTTTACTGCCTTTACAGGCGCGTTTTTGACCATCGCTTCCAACGCGGCAAGTCTTTGCAGCACCGTATCCGCCGCCGCAGTGTTCTCCCCGCCGCTCGGCATGCCTGCCGCCGCGCTTCCTGGAACCGCCGCCGCCCGTATCAGCGCCATTTCCGCTTCCATACGCCCCGAGGTCGCCCGCTGCATCCGGCTCTGCGCATCCTGTATCGCCGCGATCATCTCCGCCGCGCGTCCCGGTGACATCGACGCCGCAAGCGAACGCAGCCTGCCGATCTCGCACCCGGCGCGCAGCAGATCCTCATCCCCCGCGCACTGCCAGATCAGCGCATCCCGCAGTACCGCCGCAAGCTCCTCCAGCACGGCGCGCATATCGCGCCCCTCTCTTGCCCGGGCATCCAGCTCCCGCAGCGCCGCGCCGACATCGCTTTGTACCAGCGCTTCCGCCAATGCCATCGACGCGTCCGTCCCTGCGATCCCCAGCGCTTCCGTCACCGCGGCGGTATCCAGCTGCCGCGGCGACTGTGCGTCGCCCGCCGCCGCCCGGCACCGTTCCAAAAGCGACTGCGCGTCGCGCACCGACCCGTCGCCGAGCCGCGCGATGAAAGCGAGCGCATCATCCGTGATTGCGATCCCGGCGTCGTCCGCAATCGCACGCAGATTGGCCGCGATCACCGCCGCGTCCACGCGCCTGAAATCGAAGCGCTGACAGCGGGACAGGATCGTCGCGGGGATCTTGTGCAGCTCCGTTGTCGCCAGAATAAAAAGCACATGCTCCGGTGGCTCCTCGAGCGTCTTTAAAAGAGCGTTGAAGGCGCCGATGGACAGCATGTGTACTTCATCAATGATATAAACTCGTTTTTTGAGCGCAACCGGCGGATAAGCCGCCTCGGAAAGAAGCTGGCGGATGTTGTCCACGCCGTTATTCGACGCCGCGTCCAACTCCGTGACGTCCAGCGCCGCCCCCGACAGAATCGACCGGCAGGACGCGCACTCGTTGCAGGGATTTCCCTCCGCAGGCCGCTCACAGTTCACCGCCCGCGCGAGAATTTTCGCGCAGGTGGTCTTGCCGGTGCCGCGCGTACCCGTAAAGAGGTACGCATGCCCCAGCAGTCCCCGTATAAGCTGGTTTTGCAAAACCCTCGTCACATGCTCCTGTCCGTACACGGCGTCAAACCGTGCCGGGCGATATTGCCGATATAATGCCTGATACATGTCCTCACCTTAACAAAAAATAAGCACGGCGCTTGCGACGGCCGCACAACGCCCTTTGAACCGCGGTCACAGGCGTACCAATCCGTTTGGCTATAAGCCGGCGCCCTACGGCACGCAACGCAAACCGCTTAATGCTGCTCGGTTCCCCGCCTGACATGGTTCACAGCGCGTACGCCCAATAGGACCAACTCACAATACCTCGCGAAAAGGCCGTACTCTGCAACGTAAAGGCCCTCGAGTTTCGTATCTCACCCCTGCTATAGCGGATTGCAGGAACGGCTTTCACCGCAGGGCACCGCTAACTCCCCGGTTAGTGCGGCCAGCGCAAACGCCGAGCGGCTTTCCCTACTACAGTGGAAAAGCGTCCCTAAACGCGCCGGTCTATGGATACTTATTTATTATACACCATACGGCGGATCTTTGCAAGAGGTAAACCCATTAAATTTTGTCTCACCTTCCCAATCGTCCGTATCCGGTATGGAAGGCTCACAGGCGGATTGGAAGCGGTATACCTTGTGGTTATTGATTGTTTCTTGCAATATTTTCTTGTATGTGCTATGATATTACTATCTTTTACTGTTCCCGACAGGAGATTTCCGCTGATGAAATACACCCATGTCCTCTGGGATTTCAACGGCACGCTCTACGATGATGTTGACGTTGCCGTCTATTGTGAAAACGTCGTGCTTGCGCGGCGGGGGCTGCCGCTCCTGCAAAACGCAGACGCTTACCGCGCGATTTTCGGCTTCCCGGTGCGCGATTACTATGTCCGCGCGGGGCTGACTTTCGCGCGCGAAACCTTCGAGGCCGTCGGGCAGGAGTGGTACGCGCTCTATACCGCTCACATGCAAAACGCGTCTGTCCGTGACGGCGTACCCGCCGCCATTCGTGCGTTTGCCGACGCCGGCATCGTCCAAACTGTACTGTCTGCGTCCCAGATCGATACGCTGCGCGTCCAGCTCGGTTTTCTGAGCCTCGCCGATACCTTCGATGAAATTCTCGCGCTCGGCGGCATTCATGCGGATTCGAAGGAACATCTTGCCCTCGACTGGCGCGGCCGTCACCCAGACGCGTCCGCCGTCCTCATCGGCGATACCGTCCACGATGCCGACGTCGCCCGCGCCGCCCTCCTTGACTGTATCCTCGTCGAAGGCGGACATCAGTGCGCGGATGCGCTGATACCGTGCGGCTTTCCGGTGGTACGGGATATCCCGGCAGCCGCCGAAATGATTTTGAAAGGATGATTTTTTTGGAAAATAATCGTTTATCGCTTCAGCTAGCGTTCCTAACCGAGATCGACCGCATGAAGAACATTCTCCGTCAGACCCTCCTGTGCGACCGTTCCCGCCGTGAAAACGACGCCGAGCATTCCTGGCACCTAGCCATGTGCGCGTCGGTGCTTTTCGAATACGCCCCGGACAGCGTCAGCCTCCCCCGCGTCCTCACGATGGCGCTTGTCCATGACCTGATCGAAATTTATGCCGGAGATACCTTCGCCTACGATGAAGCGGGATATACCTCGAAGGAAGCCCGTGAACGGGAAGCCGCCGACCGGCTCTATGCCATGCTGCCGTCCGATCAGGGTGTGTATTACCGCGCGCTCTGGGAGGAATTTGACGCGATGGAGACCCCCGACGCGCGTTTTGCCAATGCCTGCGACCGTTTGCAGCCCTTTCTCAATAACATAGCCACCGACGGCCACACCTGGAGACTCGGTAAGGTCCGTCTGTCCCAGGTGCGCCGCCGGATGGCCATCGTGTGTACTATTTCACCCGCGCTCGGCGAGTTTGTGGAGGAAAATCTCCGAAACGCCGTCGAGCGGGGGCAGCTTATTCCCGATTGATGCTTTATTTGCCCGCTACCTTTACCGGCGCTCTCCGCATCAGCAGCCAGTCGAAAATCAGCAGTATCACCGCTATCACGAGCAGCGCCGCGGCACACAGCATAGGCATTTCCAGTATAGTTTTCAGTATTTTCATGATCCCGCTGTATTTTCTTACCACCAGTACACCGAGCGATCCGATTCCGTTCATGACAACCAGCGGCACGCCGACCGCCGTGATGATCGTCCACGCTTTATTCATGCGGTAGAACGACATTGAAATGAACATGCCGAGCGCCACCGCCAGCATCAGTCCCGCAAGCAGGATCGCATAGCTTTGGAAGTAAGACGCGCTCGCGAAATTCTCCCGGAATGCCGAGTAACCCGTGTCGTAAGGATCCGCCCAGCCCGGAATGAAGAAGATCAGATCCGTCACAAAGGAGATCAACGCGCCCGATACCGCGAGCAGCGCCGCATTGAAAAGCTCTGTATAAAATAGTGTTTTTCTGCCCATGCCGTTCTGCAAAAACAGCCTCAGATCTTCCCGAACCGTGCAGATACCGGCGACAAACACGAAAATTAGTGCCCCGAATTGAAAACCGCCGGCGCCGTTGCTATGCACCCCATTGATGTAAATATGAAAATCAAACAGCGTTATCAGCCATGTCAGTATCGCAAGTCCCAGAACAATGGCACCATATACACGGACCGCACGCAGACTATCCCGAAAACGATACTTGATAGCAGCCGTTATCCCTCTGCTCATGCCCGATTCCCCTCTCCATTCATCAGACTGATGAAATAATCCTGCAAATTTAACGCGCCGACTTCCAACCCTTCCGGTAACTGCTCCGCTTTGCCGTCGATACACGCCGTCTTGATTCCGCCGACCGTGTTGGAAGACAGCACCTTGTGTCCCGCAAGGTACGCATCCACCTTCCCGGCAGGCCCTGTCACCGTATACCCGGACTCGAGCAGCGTATCGGCCTCCGCATCCCGCAGGATATGTCCGTCATGGATGATGACCACATGCGACAGCAGCGGCGCGACCTCGCCGATCAGATGCGTCGACAGCACGATTGTCGCGGGCTTCTCGTTATAGCGCTCCAGCAGCACCCGATAAAACAAATCCCGGTTCGGTGCGTCCAGTCCCAGCACCGGCTCATCCAGCAGCAGATACTTAGCCCCCGTAGACAAAGCCGTAATCAGCCGGAAGATCGACGCATACCCTGTCGACAGCGACGTGATTTTCTTCTTTGTGTTGAGCTTGAACTTTTCCGCAAGCTGACCCGCATATTCCATGTCGAATTCCGGGTAAAACAGAGCCGTCGTCCGGAGCGCTCTCTCCACCCGCATATCATCCGGATACAGGTTCGGCTCTCCCATGTAGAAGATTTTCCCCAAAGCTGCGTCCCGGTCGCGTACATCCGCGCCGTCCACTGTGACTTCCCCGTTATCCGCGTACAGACGGTTCGTGATGACGTTTAACAGCGTCGTTTTCCCCGCGCCGTTATTCCCCAAAAGTCCGTATATCCGGTTCTCGCCAAACGTACAGCTGATACCATCGAGCGCACAGGTCTTTCCGAACCGCTTCGTAATGTTCCTTACTTCAATACTCATGTTTGTATCTCACTCTCCTATCATATTCCGCAGTTCCTCGCGGTTAATCTCTAACTTTTCAGCTTCCTCCAGCAGCGGCTCGATATACCGCGACCGAAATCCCTCTCTTCGCTCTGCGAGCAACTTCTCCCGCGCGCCGGCGGCCACATACATCCCAAGTCCCCGCTTCTTATACAGCAGTCCCCGCTCCACAAGCAGGTTCATACCCTTCAGCGCCGTCGCCGGGTTGATCTTATATCCTACCGCGATCTCCGGCGTCGAAGGCACCTGTGTTTCTTCCGGATATGCCCCCGACACAATTCCGTCCTCCAGCATCGCCGCTAACTGCAGAAAAATCGGGCTGCTATCATCAAATTGCATAACATCCTCCTTTCACCTTATGTTAACTAGTTGACTAACTAACTGCACTTGTAGTGTACCACGGTTCTTTCCCTTTGTCAAGGGGTAACCGGAAATATTTTTTAAAGACGTGGCGTACGGTATTCCTTCCATGTCAGCTGGATAGGAAATGACATGCCTCTCTCCTGCGCCGATTAGGCCTATAAAAAATCATACATAACCCGTAAAATAAAGACTTGCATTTTCGCTTACCGCGTGATATACTACCCTCATCTTCAATTCGCCGCATTCTCTGTCGGCGAAGGACGAAAGGAGCTGTTTTTAATGTCGGCTATTTATGAGGTGTCCGTTTTCTAAAACCGAATATGGGCATATGCAAGGAAAAGGGCGCTGAGAGCCCTTTGGTTTGTTATGCCGCCGCAAGTAACCTTTCGTTAGTGAACGCTATTACTCCCGGGTAAAACCGCGAAAAGCCGCCACTATCCTCGCAAGGGCTGCTTTCCGTGGTATTTTTGCGCCCTTTTTTAAGCATATACGCATATTCGGCAAACAGCGGGTACACGAAATACGAACCATCGTCTTATCACATTATGTAACGGAGGAACCGCCTTGATTGATCTTTCCGAGTACGGGTACCTCATACCCGATACCCCTCTGCCCCCCGACACCATCCCAGCACGCATCACCGCCGTCCATAAGGAGCGTTACGGTATCGTCTGCCCCTATGGAGAAACCTATGCCCGCCTGAAAACCGCCGTCTATTATAACGGCTATGCCGAGTTCCCCACGGTCGGCGATTTTGTTGCCATCCTCTATAACCCCGCCGGCGACAGTCTCGTCACCTCCACGCTTCCCCGCCGCACCTTCTTCTCCCGCCGCGACCCTACCCCCGGTCGCGGAGAACAGGCTGTCGCCGCAAACTTTGACTATGTTTTCCTCATGCAGTCCCTCAACCACGACTTTAACCCCAAACGTCTCGAGCGTTACCTCACCCTCGCATGGCAGTCCGGCGCGGCGCCCGTCGTGATCCTCACCAAAGCCGACCTCGTCGATGATTGCACCGAGCCCGTCCGCCGAGTACGCAACCTCTCACCCGGTATCGAGGTCTTCCCCATCAGCGCCGTCTCCGGCTACGGCATCGATGCGCTCACCGCATATCTCCGGTCGGGCAAAACTGTCGTCTTTCTCGGCTCCTCCGGCGTCGGTAAGTCCAGTCTCTTAAATGTGCTCGCCGGACATGAGGTCATGGCCACGGCCGCTATCCGCGAAGACGATAGCCGCGGCCGCCATACGACCACCCATCGCGAGCTGCTGCGTCTGCCCGGCGGCGTCATGATCATCGACACCCCCGGTATGCGTGAGCTGGGCATGTGGGACGTTTCCGTCGGTCTCGGGGAAGCGTTCTCCGATGTCGAGCCATACCTTCACCGGTGCCGCTTTACTGATTGCACGCACGAAAACGAGCCGGGCTGCGCCGTCAAAGCCGCCATCGCAAGCGGTGAACTGTCGCAGGCGCGATGGGACAGCTATAAAGCGCTCAAGAGCGAAGCCAAATATGCCGACGACCCCGCGGCCTACCTTCGCCGTAAGCAGCAATGGCATAAGGATATCGCCAAAACCAACAAGCAGCGTCAAAAGGATGCCCGCCGCTACGGCGGTAAACGAGACGACGATTAACCCATCATAGTTTTCACCCTCTTCACAATAATATGTCCTGCACTCCGCGATCGCCCGCACGGTTCGATCGCGGAGTGCAGGACATATGCGTAACGTAAGGCTTTTGCGTATTAATAGCTTATTCCAATCCCCTTTAATACTCTTCCCAGAAATAAGAATACACTTGGCACCTCGATGTTCATTGTCTGCAGTACCGCCAGCGTCAGCGCAGAAAGAAAGAAAAGGAGAAATACGAACAGCGTACGTCCGGAACGTTTCCGTATGATGGGAATCATATCAATCAATGCGATCAATGTGAATCCCAACAGAATCCATATCATATTCTATTCCTCCTTTGCCTCCATTTTCGCTTGTGGCATCTTTCGTATCTTGGCAATAATAAGAGTCAGAAGCGGTATCAGGATCTCAAACGGCGTCCAGAGAAATGGAACGATCTGTTGGGCCGATAAAGCGTGCGCCACGGGATTTGGGTACAGCGTAAGCCCGTAGAAGAGCATCAGCGTGCCCATAACAAGCACGATATGCCGGTATGCCTTGATCTTCATCAAGTATGCGACGGCGAGCACCGACACATAGTATAATAAAGTGATCCTGAAAAACATCAGCATGATAAATACGATGAAAAACAAAATCTCTATACGGCTCAACGCAGGTCCCAGATTGGCCAGACTCAACGCCACTACATGGGGAAGCGTAAACATTTCCATCGTATTGCCCAGTGTGGTAATATCCCGCATGATGATGACCAGCACCGTTATGACACCCAATGCAAATCCCACAAACAGATGTTTCGTTGTATCGCGGCGCGACTGCTTTACATTTGGGTGAATCATTAATAATGCGACAGTCTCACCAAACGGTATAGTAGTGATAAGGTGGGTGCCCTGCACATACTTCATAAACGGTTGGTCGAACATGGGCAGGAAATTCTGGAGATTGATCTGGTTAATTACCAGCAGAACAGAAAAAATCAGTATAAAAATCGTCACAACCACAAACAGTGTACTGTATTTTGTGACCAGTGTGATGCCGTCTCTGACAGCGATAACAGACACCAACATGCAAAGAATCACCAGTATTAGGATCGGTGTCTCCTTCAGCATGGTTTGTTTTACGAAATCACCAATGTCCATAAAGTTTATTGATGTCAACGTGAAAAAAAACCAAATATAGCCGACTCCTATGATCTTGCCAATCACAGGGCCGTATACATTGTCCAAAATCTGTATCAGATTTTGCTCTGGGAACATGACCATCAAATTTCGGAACACCCATAAAAGCAACAGGCCGAGTATAAATCCAAGCAGTACCACCAACCATGAATCCTGCAGCGTAATAGAGACAAGGAAAGCGGTCAGCAGTGCCGCAGATTGAATGAAGCATGCAACTGAAAACATAAATTGCGTGCCGGAAATCTCTCCCTTATCAATCTTCAAAGTTGTCCACCTCCATTTCAAGCGATTTTACAATCTGCCCTATTGTATGGAGATGCGCTTTGACTTGAACGTCCAACTCAATCTCCGGAAAGAGCTCGTCCCATTGTCCCTTCATCTCTTTCCATTCTTTCGGATAAGCTCGGTGGACCGATACCCCGAATCCATAGATGTCCGTATTGAGTACTTTCACAGTTTCAAAAGTATCTGTGATTTGCGCACGAATCTGGTTTTGTGCCAATTCGACAAGATATGGCATCATGTCCTCAGTAGAGATACTATCGAAACCGCGCAGTTCACCAATGCCAAGCTTCGTATTCACAGACAACTTGACCCGGATGCCGCCGTCCGGCTTCATTTCTACATTTCGTGTCGTATCCAATTCGAAAATAGTAAAAACCGCCTGGCCCGAATCATTTTTAGCTGTTATATTGCACCGGCGAACTTTTCCCAGCGCCCATAAATAGCCCATCGTTTTATCGAAATCTAAACGGCCGGCCAACTTGTCTTTTTTGAACACGGCTAGATCTCTTATAATTATTTCCTGTTTTGTACCTTCTTTATGCAGCGTGGCGATGGGCGCCACCGTAGAGGAAGTTCCGTCCTGCATCCTGGAAACAAAATCCAGCATACGAACCCTATAATATGGTGACATGTTATACAGCTCCTGCATGACACTCGCCAGATACAATCCGGTATTTACCTCCTGATCCAGCTTTGCAGTAAGCACCTTCTCGGCGCGTCCTTCCGCCACTAACACCGGCAACTCCAAGCGTATTTTCTGGTCACGCAGGATCATATCAATGCGGTTTTGAATTCCCTGTTTCGCTATATCCTCTCCCAGCACCAAAACCTGACAGTGCGGTAGATACAGTCGACGGCTGCTTTCCTGGTCGAGTTCTATTAGCCCTTCTAACAGGGTATCGTAGGTTGCCTTTAAAAAAATCATGGAATTATCCTGAGAGCTGGATTTACCCCCTGTGGCAACGTTTGATTTAGCCTTACCGATTTGCAGGGTAATGTCCATCTTTTCCGGATCTTTGGCTTCATCAAACGCCACACCCGTGACAATAAAAAGAGCATCCAGCTCATGACTGTCCCAGCAGCCGGTCAGTAGTATAATAAGCGTCGGAAGCAGCAAAACGGCGGCGGTTATTTTCATACTCAGTTTTTCAATCATACTCCGCGTCCTTTTCGTTCATCATCCTCATAAGGCCGCAGGGGAGGAATAAAAAAATGACGGCGCGTTATATCACCGCGTGCGATACCTTTTGGTCGCTGCACCATGGACCAGAGCGGCATGCGTATCAATGAATCCTGCAGATTTCGCGTCCAGGCAAAACCATCAAAATACGGTACGCCAAAGGATGTCAGCGATCCCAAATGGAGCAGTATGGCAAGGAAACCCATGAAAATACTGTACCATCCCGCAAAGACCCCCAAACACATTATGAGTATCCTCAGAATGGAAGCCGAGTCGTTCTGTGGGGACACCAAAAAGCCGCAAACCGCCGTCAGCGCAATTGTGATCACCACTGGTGCGCCGACAAGTCCCGCCGATACAGCCGCTTCGCCCATCACAAGCGCTCCTACAATACTGATAGCCTGGCCGACCGGACGTGGCAGGCGAATTCCGGCCTCCCGCAGGATTTCAAACGCAAAAACCATGATCGCCATTTCTATGAAAACCGGAAAAGGAGTCCCTTCACGCGCGTTGGCGATGGTAAACAGCAACGTAGTAGGGATTAACTCCTGATGAAAAGTTGTCAGCGCAATATAAATGCCGGGGGCAAATACCGTGATGAAATAGGCGATGTACCTCAGTATCCGCATCATACTGGAGTATATCGTACGTCCATAATAATCATCGGCCGATTGGAAGCTTTCGATAAATAACATCGGAACCGTCAGGACAAAAGGTGTGCCGTCCACAACGATGGCGACACGGCCCTCCAGAATACGCGATGCGATCACGTCGGGTTTTTCGCTGTACCCAACGGTGGCAAAGGGGGAAAAGGGGGCGTCCTCAATGTACTCCTCGATATATCCTGATTCCAGAATTGAGTCCACATCCAGTCGGTTAATTCGATATTTAACTGTCTCCACCACTTTGGCATCCGCCACATCACTAAGATAAATTAAACATACATTGGTTCTGGTTCTTCGGCCAACTTTCATACTTTCCATATGCAGTTGTCCGTTTTTTATCTTACGACGAATCAATGCCGTATTTGTACGGAGGTTTTCGGTAAATCCCTCACGCGGTCCACGCACCACCGATTCGGATTGAGGTTCGGCAACGCCGCGCTTATCCCATCCCTTGGTACTGACAATAAGCCCGGTCGGACAGCCGTCCAATAAAACTACCGTATCCCCTGACAGACAGCCCGAAGCCAGCTCCTCCAGCAACGATACTGTTTCAATATCCCCGGCGCACAAAACGTTCTGCGCAAGTTCATTTGCCAGATTTTCCCCCGTGGGAAGTGTTTTATCTGCAGGCTGCCAATTTTTTATTGGACGCAGGATAGCATCGGTCAATGTGTGATTATCCACCAGTCCGTCAATAAACATCATCGCACCCGACAGATGATCGTCGGGCCCAAAGTGAAACAAATTGGTCTTTAAATCACTGCCGTCACCGAGCATTTCTTTTATGCTTTTCAGATTTTCGCTCAACCGGTTTTTTATTTCGGCGGCAGACGGTTTGTCATCCCGAGTTGCTGCTGTATCCTCATTAAATGCGTGAGTATTGTTTAAAAACTTTAATTTTCGAATGATAAATTCCAGAAGCAAAGAACCATATCCTTTCATGGGATATTATTTCTTGCCTAGTATGGACGCTTTCGACAGGAATATTCTGAGCTCACGTCATTAGCCTCAAACGTATAATCCAAAGACCTATATAACGACCTAAATATTATTAATATGGGAATTATTGTGTACAAAAAGTGCCGGAACATTCTTTGTGTTCCGGCTTCCTAACGACACGGGATATCGTCGGTTAAACAACGGTAACGCAATCGCGTCCCCGATTTTTCGACAGATAGAGCGCTTTATCGGCGTTGCGTATCATACTCTCCAGCGTCTGATTTGGCTGACTCCGTGTCACGCCCGCACTTACGGTTATCTGGAGCTGATTGCCGTGATAACAGAACTGATGCCGCCTGATCATGTTCAGAAACGCGTTCAATGTACGCAGCGTCTTCTCATCATTGACGCCGGCTTGCAGAATTGCAAATTCTTCGCCGCCAAGGCGCGCAATCAGACTGTCCGCACCAAAATGATCTTTCAGCATTTCACTGAATTCCCGAATCACCAGATCGCCTATGGGGTGGCCGAATTGATCATTCACTTTTTTAAAATAATCTATATCAAGCATGGAAAGATGAAGCGTTTTACCGGTTTTATTAGCTTCTGAAACCCAGTCCGTACCAATCCGAATAAAAGCTCTCCTGTTATTAAGTACGCTGAGCTCGTCTGTCATGGCTTGTCTTTTTAAATCTTCATTTAACTGATGAATCTCGGTAATGTCGCGAATTGTTTTAATCCAGCCGCGCGTTGCATTACGATTGTCGATATTTGTGGTAGTGATTTCATAATATCTGTCCTCCGTCTTCATGCGCAGTTTTACGACGGAATTTTCCTTGTTTTTCAGAGCCTCCAGAATATCCGGAACCTGACTGAGCAAAGTGGAGATATATCCGTTGTTCAAACGGATATTGATTGATTCAAAAAGCTGCCTTGCGCTGCTGTTATAATCCAGGATTCTATTCTGCTTATTTATCAGCAAAAACGCATCGCCGGCATATTCAAAAACCCTGCTTCTGGCAAGGGATCTTGTCTCCAGCAAGTCAAACTGTGCAATAGCCAAAATCACCATAACACATGTGATGGGGAGACATAACGCCATATAATCAATAGTGATATTAAAAGGCTTGATCTGCGATAAAAGTAACCCGGCAACCGCAAAAGCGGACGCCGCTGTAATGAGTAGGATTTTCCCTCTCTGCTTATCCTCTTTTTGAACGGAATCGTGAATCAACAGTCCCATTGCCGCAAGAATCATCAGCATTGAATGAATTGACTGCACATACATCCAAGGTCCGGTTTTTTTTACGAAGATCAATTTGCCGTATTCTTCCTCATAGCCTTCCGTCAAAAAATAAAGATGGTGATAGGCGTTTGTGAACCGGAGTATCAACGAAATAATCGGAATTAGGTATATTGCCAAAACCAATGCCTTTTTGCAGCGAGTAAAGTGACCTGTATACATCAACGCGATTGTCAGCCACAGTGCAGAGACAAACGGGATCCCTATATATTCCACAAGATTCCAAAATTCGATCTGCGAAGGAGTTGCGGAATTTAACTCCATTGCATACCCCAAAATATAAAAACACATCGCGGCACACAGCACCAGGCTCGTTCGGGCATAGTTTGACCCATTTAATACTCGGATACATGCGCTCCAGAACACTGTAACAACGGCCATGGATATTAGATAGAGACTTATAATGTTAAAGATAAGCATGAGGTTCTCCTACACATACAAATCGCCTATTTGTCTTGCATGCGTCTTTGAATATGGGCTATAAAGGCGTTCGCCTGTTTTTCTAAATAAGGTCTGCTTGTTTTTAGGCTCAGATTACCGTGACTATCCGTTTGCTGCAATGCGTTTGGTATAGTAAGCCGCGGGGTATTCATTACATCCATATTTAAAACGCTGATGAGCGTCACTAAATGATCCTGCGCTAAGCCCGTTCCGGACATGCCGGGCGTTATGCCGCTGATGGCAGCGGGCCGCCTCGCAAGAACCTGCAGCTCTGTATCACTGATTGGACGAGACAGCCAATCGATGAGGTTTTTTAGCACGCCGGGGAAAAAGTGATTATACTCAGGCGTAAAAAACCAAATGCCGTCAGCAGACTTTACCGCCTCACGCACACGCCTTACCGCATCGGGAGCCGGATACTCAATATCCTGATTCATTAAGGGCACATCGTGATAATCGAGCAGTTCAAAGTCCGCTTGATCTCCAACGATTTCCTTAGCCGTTAAAGCCAATTGGCGATTAAAGGATCCTTTTCTCAGCGACCCCACGATGGCCAGTATTTTTATCTTTCTCATTTTATGATCTTCTTTCATTTATTTCTTAGATTATATCAAATCATTGTATACTTGTAAAGATATTATACAAGCTTTAACGTAGATAAACATATAAAATTATTAGTACGGCTTATAAATAAGAAGGTCACGGGCAAAGTACCCATGACCTTCTTATTTAATATCACTTAACAGCACTCCATGCTTTATTTACGTTTGCGAATCGGCACACAGATATCCATCCTGCTCTTTCCGTTGTGTAACCAGGAATGATCGCGTTCGTCGTAATATTCGTAAGCAATCCGCGCGGTATCATACTCATATTCTGACCCCGGAAGCCACTCTTGAAGAATTTCATGCCATGTTTCTTGAATGGCCGTAATATATTGCGTCGCATCAACAAGAGGAGTTGTAAAAACAGCGTACAACCCACCGTCGATTTTATGCAGATATGTACCTGGACGCTGCGCAACACTGTTATCCGCTTCATCAACGCCAACACCCAGCATATAGGTAAAGCACTCATTTTCGTCATCGATGTCTAAGCAGACACTCACCTCGCAATGGTGTGAGTTAGTGTAGGTATGGTGTAAGGTGGATAATGCCGCGCTGTACTCCATGTTCTTCATGTCCCAAAAAGCCGGAATGTCTGAGATGCCGTTTACACCCGGCATCCTATGGCGAGAAGTATAACCGACCACAGTAAAGGGCGCCAATTCCTTAAATTGAACCTGCATACTCGTTCCTCCATGTTTCATTTTTACGCTTTCGATTGTCGCTTTGACCGGTGGGTTTGCTATAACATGCAGGCGGTGTAACGAAGGCGGATAACCGTAGCATTTCTTAAACGCCTTTGTAAATCCGGCATGGGTCTCAAAGCCATAATCCATCGCCACATCTAATATTCTGCGTCCCTGCGACAATTCGTACAGCGCGTACGCAAGCTTGCGCCGGGTTATATAGCTTTTTACCGGCGTCCCGGTTAGAGCTAAAAACACACGGCAGAAGTGATAAAGTGAATAATTCACAACGCGCGCTAATTCATCCGCCCGGATATTTTCGGTGATGTTGGCATCAATTATATCCAAAACAGATTGAACCATCGCTTCATATTCCACTTTATCACTTCCTTTCGCTTGCTGATATAAGTTTAGCACGGAAAAATCAATGCCGCTTTTCCATTTTTGCTATGCTAGAAGTCAACGATATTCATTCCATCCTTCATTTCATAAAGTTTCTGCAGCGCATTCACGCCCCAAAGTTTTTCTTCCGCGTCGCCCGCGAACATATACTCCTGCATCATGCGATATCCAAACTTAATCAGAGTCATTGTTAAAATAAGCTGAACCCCTATGGCGGGAATACCCATATATTCTGAAACGCCTTTCAGGTAAGCCGGAACAAGCGTGCGGTAGTTTTCCTCAAACCTCTCAACTCCCATGCCGTCTACGATCAAGCTGGCTATATCTTCGCCGAGAAATCCCCATCCAGCAGTGTCCCAGTCGATGAGCCGGATTTGATCATTAGAAAAAAATATGTTTTCATTCCAGAAATCCCGATGACAGAGAACAACCGGCAGCGTCTTCAGCGCAGCGAACAGCATAACCCTGTTATCGTCAATCTCCATGAGCATTTGTTTTAAATGGTTCGGTATGTCACATCCCTTTGAGCGAAGGCAACTATATTCAAAGGATTTGCCCTCTATCAATTCAATGTCACCGCTTTCAAGCATTTGCTTGAAAGCATTCGGTATACGACACCGTTCCGATATGAGAAAATCATAGGAAAAAGTTTGTGTGTGCCACTGATTGAATTCTCTCTCCAAAAAGCCTTCATCACCAAAACACAAGATGCCTTTAAAATCGCCACGGTGCATCCATGTTCTTCCTTGAAATCGGCCAAGCTCAAGCGCCGCTTGCTCCAGCATTTCGATAGTGAGATCACTGCCCGATACCCCGTCGATGTACTCCATCCAAAGCTGCATCTCATTGTCGGTTATTTCCGCATAATAGCATTCAGGCATACGGAAGCTTTCAAAAAAGGCTTTGTAAAAATCGGAAGCATAGAGATCGTACTCCCTGCGCCATGAATTTGGATCACCGGGACGTACCCACATCTTCTGCTTCTTCCAGACAAGAGAAAATGGTTCTTCCGTTTCATCAACATCCCTGGCTGTACCTGTAAGCAATTTTACATCACCCAGTGTGCCGCCGTGGAGCTGTGTTGTTTGGTAATCGGCAGTGAGTATCGTTTTACCGAGCTTTTTTGACAGTACTTCTGTAAGCAATTTCATCATTTTGCACCTCTTTCTAGCAACAAACAAAGCGTTTCCGCTTCACCGGTGTATGGGCTGCCGCATACATCATCAAATACGCCCTTTGCTTGAAATCCAAATGGCAATACCTCCTCTATCAACGAATGCTTTGTATAGGATGTGTCCCAATTCAAATATTCGGTCACTCCTTTATCTGTAATGACGACGTATTGATCAACTGAAATCGTACCGTTTTCGTACAAATGAGTAGCTTCCAAGCAGATATGCGGTTCGGCACTCCAAAACCCGCCGTTTTCATGAATAGACCATGATGTTTTGTTCGTCTTTTTTTTGAAATGTACATCGGTAAACACATCAAAGATAAACAACCCGCCCGGCTTGAGCGCCCGATAGACCTTTGAAAGTAATATCCGACGCTCTGTCTCTGTCAATGCGGCATAATCGCCGTAAATCAATAATACCGCGTCGAAAATATCCGCGTAGTCAAGTTCCATATAGTTTTGATAAATATACTCTGTCTTTGGATCATGTTCCTTTGCATACGCAATAGAACGCTTTGAAAAATCCATGCCAGTGACATCAAACCCTAAGTCTGACAGCCGTACAGCATATAGCCCCGGTCCGCAGCCAAGATCGAGGATTTTACCGCCTGCCGGTATGATCGCAGACAGCCACTTCACCGAGCGGTCGATCGTTTCGTGCTTTCGGCTGGCGGCATCCCAATCGGGGTTTAAATGAGCTTCTAACATACCCTTCGAAATATGCGCATCATCCCAAAACGGCTCTGTACTACGCTGCCATAGGGTAGGTCTTTGCAGCAGAGTCATTAATTTATCAATCATTTTTCCTTCCTCCGGATTTATGTTTTGTTGATTCATCCTCGAAATAGTCATGTTGCGTGTATCCTTGCCGCGTAGAAAAGCGCCCAGCGCGCCTAGGTTCGGTCCGGCGCTTGAAATCTGAAAACCTGCGCTTACCGGGATGCGGTTCAACATCGAAAATGGGCGCAAAAATACCGCGGAAAGTAGCCTTCATCGATGGCTATTTCCCGCGGTTCGCTTTGCATAAAAATAACACACCCTAAAGTGTGCTACAACCGTAAGTTATAGTATTCACGAAAGGTTACTAAAACGGCACGACAATAAAGGGGCAAACACCCCGAAGAATTGTACGCACCCATATTCAATTAAATCGCAATCGCCTCATTCATAACAGTCATCTGATCGCTCTCCTTTCGTCTTCGCAGACACTGATTTATGTTGCATTATATCACGAACTCTCTCGGAAAGCAATATGCAGTCAAGAAATATTTGAAAACCATATCATTATGATAATGGATTTTCCTTCCCTTTAACACGATAGTGATGGGATTCTGTTTACTGATTCATTTTATATGAGTAAATATGAAAAATTTAGAAAACCCCTTGAAATTATATAATTTATATAATATAATCGACGCATAAAACATACGGTCGGTATCAGCTAAAGGCAATCCACTTTCTCAAATAATCATTCCTCGAGCGGCGCCTGCGACAAAACAGTCCTATCATTAGCAAGACTATTTTTTAAAAACGGAATCGTATAAGCCGTAATTTTATGGGAAGGAAGAAATTATATGAGAAAGTTCTTAAACTCGGTCATTATTTTATCTCTTGCGATTGTCCTGCTCATAGGGCAGCTTTCTGCCGCGTCCGCTACAAATCTAAATACGGAATTGGTGGTAAACGGAACGGCGGAAACCGGAAACATATCCGGTTGGACTGACGATACGAATGCCAACCGTTGGAGCTCGTCCACAGCTTATTCCTCATGGGCACTTCCGGCTGAAGGGAGTTATTATTTCTTTCTGTATAATCCGAGTATGGATTTTTTGTCCGGAACTATGTCTCAGGTAATTACGTTAACAGACGAAAACGGGTTATTCTCCAGTATTTCCAGTGGAAACGTATCTATTAATTTCAGCATCTATATGTATCAGGCCATCAGTGTCAGCAATGAGGCGAAGGCGATCCTGGAAGAATACGACGCGGGCGGCACATTGCTGAATACTTCCCAGGTGGTCAACACCACCTCATCCGGAGCCATGGGTTCCTATCAAATCAATACCCAGGTGAATCCCAACACCAGAAGTTTTAAAGTTATCCTGTCTGCGACCCTGACTACGGGTGGTTATGCCCAATTTGACAAAGTGTCCCTGAAGCTTGTCGATGCCTCCTCCGGGAGCGCTCCGGTCATTGGGAGCGATTTTCCGACATCGGGAGAAACCGATGCCGGAGTGACGTACGGTCCCGTTCCTTTCACCGTCAGCGATCCTGACGCGGGAGATGTCAATATCCTGACGTTTACCGCTTCTTCTACAAATGTCAATCTGATTCCGGCAGCCAACATCACCATCGGCGGCAGTGGAGCCAACCGGACGCTGACCATCGTGCCAGCCGGCAATTTATCCGGTGAGTCAGATATTACGGTCACGGCATCCGACGGGTCCAAAAGTTCCGGAAAAACCCTTCATTTCATTGTACATAAAGTCATTGCCATGGATACGAATCTGGTTGAAAACAGCAACGGCACCGACGGACTCGCGAACTGGACGGGCAATACGGTGAACATCAGTGCAACGGGCAACGGCTTCGTAACGAATTCTCCGGGCACCTATATGAGTCAAAATATCGACATTTCTAAATTCTCTACGTTGATTGACGGCGGCGAAACAAAGTTTGTGCTGTCGGCCGAATTCCCGAGCACATACGGAGAGGTAACCGCACAGTTTTTTTCCGATATCGCCTGCACTAACCCAGTCGGTTCTTCCCCTTTAGTCCACGGCAGCACCCCGTCACTGGAGCAGAAAATCCCGGCAAACGCGAAAGGTGTTAAAATAACGTTCCGCAATACCAGCAGCAGTTATAACAATGTTACTGTAAGGAATATCAGTTTTAAGGTTTTAGACGACTTCCCGAAGATTACGCCCATCAGCAACCAGGCAACAAATATTAGTGCATTTACCGTACCGGTATACGCGTATTACACTACCGAAAGTGCTACGCTCAACGCAACCTCCAGCGATCAGACAATTGTTCCCAATACGGGTATTTCGGTAGGAGGTTCCGGGTTTAACCGGAGCATCACCTTTACCCCATTGAAAAACGGTATTGTTACCATAACGCTGACCCTGAATGACGGAACCAGCACGGTAACCACTAATTTCAAGGTTACCGTCCTCGACCCGACAGTTGTTTCGAGCGTGAACACACCGACGGCGGGATATTATGCCGTGGGTCAAAATTTGGATTTCACGGTGAATTTCAACAACGCGATTACGGGCGGGACAAGCTCGACGCTTCCTCTAACCATCGGAGGGACGGCTGTATACGCGTCATACCTATCCGGTACCTCAAACAGTATCACCTACCGGTATACCATCGGCGGCAATGATACCGGCGTGGTTGCGATCGGGAATGCCATTGACGACACAAGCTCGCCCATCATCGATGAGATAGGACATGACGCCGATACGGAACTCAGTGCCGGCGCGACAGGCATTACGGTAGTGAAAACACCCCAAGTGACAAGTACAGCCACCGAAGGCAGTGCCACTTATGGCGATAACATCACCTTTACCGCAACCTTGAATTGTACAGATTCTCTGACGGGAACCATCCAATTTAAAGCGAATGGATCCAATTTAGGAAGTCCCGTTACCGTCAGCGGAAATGCCGCTTCTTTTGAAACAGAAAGTATGCTAAGTGCGGGATCAGTCTCTATCACGGCCGTGTTTGTGCCAAGCGGTACCACTTATCATTTTACAAGTCTGACAAGCAATGTTTACGCATTAGTCGTTCAGCAGAAATCCGTTACTATAAGCGGTTTGACGGCGACTGCAAAGACATACGACGGGACGACAAGCGTAACGCTGAGCGGCGGAACGCTGGTCGGTGCACTAACGGGAGAGGACGTATCCGCTGTCTGCCCGACGGCGGGTACCGCCGCGTCGAAGAACGCCGGGACGCAGAGCGTCGCCTTCACGACGATCGTACTGAGCGGTACGGCAAAGGACAACTACATCCTCACCGCACAGCCGAGTGTCAGCTTGGTGATATCGCCAAAACCGGTCACGGCGACGGTCAATATCAGCAATAAAGCCTATGACGGGAATACGAACGCGGCAGTTACCTGCGGTTTTACCTCCGGGGATATCGTCACAGGGGACACCGTGACCGTAACGGCCGTCG
>JAYFRF010000010.1:0-176279 GCA_034926225.1 Clostridiaceae bacterium | reverse complement strand
CTTGTCAAGAGGTTTCTTCGAAATTCTTTCGAACTTCTTCCCTGACCTCTCTTCAAGTCCTTCGTTCACCGCCGCTCTCCTGAGCGCTCACGTAGTATAACATACCTCCTCACTCTTGTCAATACCTTTTTTCGACTTTTTCAATTTTTTATGCAGCTTCTTTTCTACACTTGCATTTAACCCCTTTTATATGGTATACTTATCTTATCCAAAAGCTTTGGCGAGGGGGAATTACATGCCAAACTACAACGTATCCACACAGGCACTCCAACGCCTGCCTTCTTATATAGCATATCTGAAGAGCGATGCCTGCGCAGGGCTGCAAGACGTCTCCGCGCGGCGTATCGCCACGGCACTCGGTCTTTCAGAGATCCAGGTACGAAAGGACTTATCCTCTGTCAGCCGTTCCGGTGGCAAGCCGAAGCTCGGCTTTGACCGTCGCGAATTGATCATCGACATGGAGTCCTGTCTGGGCTTCGACATTGTCGACAGTGCCGCGCTGGTCGGAGCTGGAAGGCTGGGGCAAGCCTTACTTCATTATGAGGGATTTGCCCACTCTTGCGTAAAAATTGCCGCCGCGTTTGACACCAATCCCGCGGTAATCGGCGCCTCTGTTAACAATGTCACCATTTATCCGGTCGATGCGCTAGAAGAGATTGTACGCCGTATGGGAATTCATATCGGCATCATCACAACGCCGGCATCCACAGCGCAGGAAATCTGCGACTCCATGGTAAACTCCGGTATTTTAGCGATTTGGAATTTCGCGCCGACAACGCTCAAAGTTCCGGATTACATTTTGGTGCGCAGCGAGAACATGGCCGGTTCCTTGACACTTTTGTCCCACCATCTTGCGCAAGCGCTGGGGCAGCGCAATAAGTAAGAAAAAGGGAGGGATTCGCCATGTACAATCTACAGCACTTGAAATACGCCGTCGAGGTAGCGCGGACAGGTTCGATTTCGCGTGCAGCGGAAAATCTTTACATGGGTCAGCCTCGGTTAAGCCGCGCCATTCGAGAGCTTGAGGAGGATTCCGGGCTGATTTTATTCAGCCGCACATCGAAAGGAGTTACTCCGACGCAGAAGGGCGCCGATTTTCTGGATAAAGCGCGAATGATTTTAGCGCAAATCGAAGAATTGGAAGCGATGTATAAACCTTCGGACGAAGCGCAGCAGCGGTTCGACTTATGTGCGCCGCGTGCGAGCTATGTTGCGGCGGCCTTTGTCGAATTTGTGCGTGCATTAAATCCGGAGCGTGAGATTCGACTGAATTACCGTGAGACGCATGCCGCGCGCGCAATGCAGAATGTAGCGGACGGGACGAATAATCTGGCGGTCATCCGTATGCAGGCGATCCATGAAAAGTACCTGTTCGGCGCGATGGACGAACGGGAGTTGCGGCGCAGATCGGTCGCGGAATTTAACGCGCGTGTGTTGCTGGCGCGGACGCACCCCCTTGCAGGGCATGAGAAGCTGACGCCCGAGGACTTAGAGCCGTATACGGAGCTTTTACATGGCGATACCTCGGTACCGGCGCTGCCGGTAACACAAGCACGGCAGCTGGCGCACGGTGCGGAGCGGAGCCGGACAATCGCGGTTTATGAACGTGCGAGTCAATTTGACTTATTAACAGGGGTGCCGGGAACCTACATGTGGGTATCGCCGATGCCGCCGGGGGACTTGGAACGCTTTGACCTGGTGGAGAAGATATGTGATAAGCCGAATAACCTTTATCGGGACTATTTGATATACCGGCGCGGGTATCATTTTACCGAGGAAGACGAGATGTTTTACGCGACGCTTACTCAAACCGTACAAAGGCTTGGGATGTTACCGGCGCCAAACAAGGCGTAAATAAACACACGGGTCAGCCCTTTTAAAAGGTAGCTGACCCGTATTTTTATTTCGCTTTTTTCAGGAAGGTAAGTGAGAAGACGGCAACGGAGAGCAGC
The DNA here is from genome assembly GCA_034926225.1 of Clostridiaceae bacterium. Taxonomy (GTDB): domain Bacteria; phylum Bacillota; class Clostridia; order Oscillospirales; family QAMX01; genus JAAZKA01. The sequence continues at coordinate 174,327 of JAYFRF010000010.1, read as the reverse complement.
ATAAAAACGACGCTGACGCCGAGAAGGAGGTTACTGGAGACAGCGAACATATAGCCGCCGGTAAGGGATGCCAACATGCAGGCAACCCCCATATTGGCGGTAGTATAGACCATAACGGCGGTTGCATAAAGCTTCGGCGGCGTAATGCGCTGGATATAAAACAGAGAAAACGCGATCTGGAATCCGTAGGAGACGGCCTGAAAGACCTGTGCGCCGAGGTAAGCGCCCACGGTAGGCGCAAGGAGCATGAGCATGGGCTTCAGACTGCCGACCAGCAGGGATACCATGCAGATTCCAGGCTTTGCAAAGCGGTCAGCGCGCGCCATCATCAGAATAAAGGGCACCTCAAAGACGGCGGCGAGGGCGCAAGCGGCGCCTACATGCGCGGCGTTACCGCCGACGGAGAAGATCAGATTCGGCTGAAAGACAAGAGTCAAACGTAGTCCGTAGAGATAAAAGGTCATCGTGACGATATAGATTACATATTCACGGCAACGCATGAGTTCCTTGAGCGCGGCGAAGAAGCTGACCTTCACACGGCCTTCACGTCCGGGACAGCCGACGGGAGTCAGAAACAGCATAGCGGCGACGGTAGCGGCAAGGAAAAGGATATTAGCGGCGAAAGCGACCTGATAACCGAGCTTTGCGACGAGCAGTCCAGCGCCATAAGCCGCGGCGGCATAAAAGATTGAGCCGGCGGAGCGTGTCAGGGGGTAGGAGAGCTGGCGATTTTCAGCGCGGATACGCATAATCCAACTGTCAATGACGCCGCAGACCAGGTTTTGCAGGAGTGTCACAGCGATGATACAGGCGGTAACCAGGGCAAAGGAGGATACGACAACGGGGACTAAAAGCACGAACGGGACGCTGATCAAAAACGCCAGGATAAGAAATTTTCTTGCGGGGATAAGGACGTCGGTCAAATAGCCTGTCAACGGGCCTATAGCGGTTGACAGGAGGTACATGATTGTCGATATCCAGCCGATTTGAATGTCGGTGTACCCGGCTTCCAAGAGATAGGCGTTAATGAAGCCGAAAAAAACGGCGATCATCGCCCAGTAAAGCCCTTGCACAAGGGCGGCGGGGATGTTTTGGTTCCCCGCCGGCTTGATAAACGCATGTGGCGTCATATTGTCTCTGATCACTTGTCGGCATCTCTCTTACGGATATCCACGCGGCGGATCTTACCGGAGGTTGTTTTCGGAAGTTCGTCAACGAATTCGACGATACGGGGGTACTTGTAGGGCGCGGTCACGCGTTTCACGTGTTCCTGAAGTTCCTTGATCAGCGCATCGGAGGGCTGATACCCTTTCGTAAGAACGACCGTAGCTTTTACGATCTGTCCGCGCTTGGCGTCAGGAACGGCGGTGATGGCGGTTTCCAGGACCGCAGGGTGTTCCATCAGGGCGCTTTCGACCTCGAACGGCCCGATGCGGTAACCGGAACTCTTGATCACGTCGTCGTTGCGTCCGACGAACCAGATATAGCCCTGCTCGTCCTTCCACGCTATGTCGCCGGTATGGTAATAGCCGTCGTGGAACGCGGCGGCGTTCTTTTGCGGATTGCCCTTGTACTCGCACACGAGACCGGCGGGGCGGCCGTGATCGAGGGGGATGCAGATTTCGCCTTCGGAACCGATTTCCGCTTCCTCATGGTTTTCATCGATGAGCTTGATATTCATCCACGGCATTGGCATACCGGTAGAGCCGGAGTGCGGTTCGGTCCACTTGGTCGTTGCAATTAAGACGGGGGTTTCGGACTGCCCGAAGCCTTCGTGAATTTCCAGTCCAGTAAATTCCTTCCAGCGGTTAAAGACCTCGGGATTTAAGGGTTCACCGGCGGTATGGCTCTTACGGAGACTGGAGAGATGGAATTTTGAGAGATCTTCCTTGATCAGGAAGCGATAGACGGTAGGCGGGGCGCAAAAGGAAGTAACGTTGTGCTTTTCGACCTCGCGCAGCAAGTCGGTGGGGTGGAATTTCGCGCCGTAATCATAGACGAAAAGCGCTGCGCCGCAAATCCACTGTCCGTAAAGCTTGCCCCAGGAGCATTTCGCCCATCCGGTATCGGCGACGGTGAGATGGAGATCGTCCTCCCTGAGATCCTGCCAGAATTTCGCGGTCAGGATATGGCCCAGGGGGTAGACGTAATCGTGAACGACGAGGGACGGCATGCCGGAGGTGCCGGAGGTGAAGTAACCGAGCATGATGTCGTCGTTTTGTGTCGCATCGTCGCCGGTCGGACGAACGAAATCTCCGTCGCCCGCGTCGATGAGCGCGTCAATATCGAGATAGCCGTCGCGCTTTCCGCCGACGACGCCCTTCATGCATGGGGCGTTGTAATGGGAGAGCCCCTCTTCGATATTGGCGCAGATGCCGTCTTCGGGGACGGCGATGAGCATTTTTATACCGGCGAGCTCGGCGCGATAGGCGATATCTTTCGAGGTCAGGAGAAAGGTGGCCGGGATTACGGTGACGCCGAGACGGCAGAGGGCGGGGACGATAACCCAAAACTCCCAGCGACGCTTGACCATGAGCATCACGGAATCGCCGCGCCGAAGTCCGAGACTCTTAAACGCGGAGGCTGCCTTTTTACTCAAACGGGAGATTTCGGTAAAAGTAAACGTACGTTCGTCGCCGAGATCGTTGCACCAGACAAGAGCCGTTTTATCTGGCTCGAGGGCGGCCCATTCGTCGATAATATCGTAGGTAAAATTAAAGTTTTCGGGGACATGAATCGTAAAATGATTGAAAAAGTCCTCATAGGAGGTGAAATCCGTGCGGCAATAGCGTTCGATAATACCCATAATGAATTGTCCTCCCTTAAATCACAACGACGAGAACTTTTGCGGGTTTATCGCCGATTGCCTTCATGCCGTGGGGGTTGCCGGAGTCAAAGTAAAGGGAATCTCCCTCCCGAATCGTCATTTCATGCCCCGCAAGATAGATTTTAAAGGAGCCTTCGAGGCAGTAATGGTATTCCTGTCCGGAGTGGACGTTTAAGTGATAGGGTTCGTCGTCGCCGGAAGGCGCGATGGTCACAAGGAATGGCGAGACACGGCGTCCGACGAAGTTATAGGCGAGATCGGCGTATTTATAGGCCTGGGAGCGTTCGACGGCGACACCGCGCCCGGAACGCACGACGCTGAAGGTATGGAGCTTGGCCTGTTCGCCGGTTAAAAGCTCGGTAATGCTGACGCCGAGGGTGTTGGAGACATCGTAGAGCACGGAGATCGGGATATCCACCACGCCGGACTCATAGCGTTCATATTCGGCGGGGTCGACGCCCATTTTTACGGCAAGCTCCGCCGCGGTCATATCGGAAAGCTCGCGGATCGTACGCAGGCGTTCGGCAATTTCCTGATTATGAATAGACAAAGAAAACCCTCCTTTTCATAGCGGTTTTGTTATAAGGGGAGTATGGCGCAAAAAGGAACGGTCGAATCAAAACGGCCGCCCCTTTTATCTTTCTTTACAGGTTCAACCCGATTTGCAGGGCCTTCATATTGAGATCATAAAGCTCGGGCTTCTTTGCGGGTACGATCTTCTTCATCGTCTTCTCGATCAGCTCCGGGTCGTCGAGACCGGCAACTTGAATGATCTTACCGACAAGAATCATGTTGGCAAGCTTGGTCATATTCTGCTCACGGGCAATCCCCGTCGCGGGGATCAGGATGTTATCGACATCCGTGCGAGCGGGAGCGCGTTCGATGAGCGAGGAATCGATGAAGACTTTGCCGCCGGGGATGGTGGCGGCCTCGAACTTATCAAAGGAGGGCAGGTTCATCACGCAGAGGATGGAGGGGTGCAGAATAATAGGCGTATCGACGGGCTCGTCGGAGATGTTGACGGAGCAGTTGCAGGTACCGCCGCGCATTTCGGGACCATAAGACGGCATCCACGAGACTTCGTAGCCCGCGAGCATTCCGGTATAGACGAGATACTTGCCGGCAAAAAGGATCCCCTGACCGCCGAAGCCGGCGAGGAAGATTTGATGATTCACGGACATATCGATTTAACCTCCTTATACACGCCGAGCGGGTAATACGGGAGCATGTTCTCCCGTAGCCATTCGACAGCCTTCACAGGAGAGAGACCCCAGTTCGTCGGGCAGGTGGAAACGACCTCGATCAAGGAAAAACCTTTACCATCAAGCTGGTTCTGGAAACCCTTGAGGATAGCCTTTTTTGCCTCGCGGATATGCGGCACGGTATCGCAGGTGACGCGCTGGAGAAGAACGGGGCCGTCCAGGGAGGATAAAAGCTCGCAGACGCGGATGGGGTTGCCGGCGACCTTGACGTCGCGGCCGAAAGGAGTCGTCTGCGTGACCTGACCGGGAAGGGTGGTCGGCGCCATCTGGCCGCCGGTCATGCCGTAAATCGCGTTGTTGACGAAGATGACAGTGATGTTTTCGCCGCGGGTCGCGGCATGGACGGTTTCGGCGGTGCCGATCGCGGCGAGGTCGCCGTCGCCCTGATAGGTAAAGACGACTTTATCGGGATTGGCGCGTTTTACGCCGGTCGCAACCGCGGGCGCGCGGCCGTGAGCGGCCTCGATCATATCGCAGTTAAAGTAATTATAAGCCATTACGGAGCAGCCGACTGGGGCGATACCGATGGTTTTGCCTTCGATACCCAGCTCGTCGATGCATTCGGCGACAAGCCGGTGGATAATGCCGTGGAAGCAGCCGGGGCAGTAATGGGTAGACACGTCCGCAAGGGCGTGGGGTCTGTCAAAAACGACGCTCATGTTATTTTACCTCCATTTCACGGAGCTTAGCGAGGACCTCGTCGGGGGTAATGATCATACCACCGGTACGGCCCGCGAATTCGACGGGGCAGGCGCATTCGATCGCGAGCCTGACGTCGTCGATCATCTGTCCCATGTTGAGCTCGACGTCGAGGAAGGCGCGGGCATGCGCCGCATGCTTTTTCAAAACGGCTTTGGGGAAGGGCCAGAGGGTGATGGGGCGCAGGAGGCCGACCTTGATCCCTTCGGCGCGGGCGCGTTTGACGGCGGACTTGGCGATACGGGAAGCGATGCCGTAGGAAACGATCAGGATATCGGCGTCGTCGGCCATGTATTCCTCGCAACGGGCTTCGGTGGCTTCGATTCTCGCGTAGCGCTCAAAGCGCTCATTGATTTTATTTTCGAGAGCATCGGGCTGGAGGTAGAGGGAGTTGACGATATTGTGCGGACGCGCCATGTTGGTGCCGGTGGTCGCCCAGGGCTTCTCGATAAGATGGGACTTGGGTTCGGGGAGGGTAACGGGCTCCATCATCTGCCCGATCGCACCGTCGCCGAGAATCATCGCTGGCATACGATACTCGTCAGCCTTGTCGAAAGCATCGGTCATCAGATCGACCATTTCCTGGATGCCGGCGGGAGCGAAGACTAAAAGACGGGCGTCGCCGTGCCCGATACCGCGAGTCGCCTGATAATAGTCGGACTGCGCGGGCTGGATACCGCCGAGGCCGGGGCCGCCGCGGGTCATATTCACGATGACGGCGGGGAGATCGGCACCACAGATATAGGAGATCCCTTCGGCTTTCAGGGAGATGCCGGGGCTGGAGGAGGAGGTCATGCAGCGAACGCCGGAAGCGGCGGCGCCGTAAATCATATTGATCGCGGCGATTTCGGATTCGGCCTGCAAATAAACGCCGCCGGCTTTGGGCATAGCCTTGGACATATATGCCGCGACCTCAGTCTGCGGCGTAATGGGGTAACCGAAGAAGCAGCGGCAGCCGGCGCGGATCGCGGCCTCTGCTAAAGCCTCGTTGCCCTTCATGATCACTTTTTCGGACATCGAATTCATTCCTTCCTGCAAAAAAGCTTTACTTTTCGACCTTAATCACAACATCGGGGCACATGGTCGCGCACATAGCGCAGGCGATGCACTTTTCCTGATCGACGCATTCCACGGGGTTGTAGCCCTTAGCGTTAAAGCGGGTCTTCGAGAGGACGAGAATCTTACGGGGACAGACGGAAACGCAGAGGCCGCAGCCCTTGCAAAAGTCTTCCCGAATGGTCAGTTTTGCCATAACTATTGTCTCCTTTACGGTTAAATAACAAGAAAAAGGGTTCGGGGAACGGCTTACTTCCCGTTCCTCCTATAAAAATATCCCGCGGAACGGGGTTTAAGTATCATATATGACCCATTCTTTTTTACGAAACATGGTAATCGGCCATGGCTCGCCGATAATCGACTCCGGTGCGGGATGCAAATTCTTCAAGAAAACCGTTGCGACAACGGGAAGCCCGGACAGGCTTTCGAGTCTGCGGGCATAATCGACCGCATCTGAAATCGTTTTCTCCGTGGTTTCCGTGCCGAGGTTTGGGTTATGGACGATTCCGGTGAACTGCAGATGGGATACCCGCTCGATATCGCGGAGAATCCCCATCGCATCCTCCGGCGTGCGGGTAAAGACGCGGTAGGGGTTTACGACGAGGAGCATATCGTATCCGGCGGCCCGAATCTCGGCTTCATACTGTCCCAGCGCAATCGCGCCGGCATCGTCGCCGCCGACATCGAGAAGGGAGCGGGCGTCGGGCTGATCAAACATCGCGCGCATTTCGCCCGGGAGCGTGGGGAGATCGACGCTGGAGTTTGCAAGCTCCGGTGCAATCACACGGACGCCTGCGCGTTCCAGCTCGTCTTTCGCATCAACCGTCCGGAAATACGGCTTTACCGTATCCATATCGGTCGCGATCACGGTTCCCGTAACCGCCGCGCGAAGAGCGAGCGCTCGATTCGTCACGATCAGCGTCTTGCCGCTGCCGTTGTGTCCCGCGAAAATTGTGATGCGCTTGCCTGTCCGCACATTCCATCCCCCGTTTCAATCCACCGTATCGTATACCGAGTCCATCTTTGTATACCGTGTATTGAGATAGTTTAACACACCCCAAAAAGGTTGTCTACCCCTATTCTTTCGGAAGAATCCCGTTTGTTTTGCGGTATTTCTATGCAATTTGTCGCTTATCCCGGGTTTTTTGGCACTCTGTCTCTTCGTTTGTCAGCACTCTCTACTCTTAAGTGCTAACATTTACAGATAGGACATATTTACAGGATGATTTGTTCATATTTCCACAGTATACTAAAGGTGTCTTCAGGAGAGGATATCAGAAAGGCCCTCGAAGAAGAAACCTTAAGACTTCAATTCCATAAATTACAATGGAGGTAACGAGCAATGTTTGACCTTATTCCTTTCGTCACGAAACCCCATGATTTATTTGACACCTTTGACCGCCGTTTGTGGAACGACATGAACGCGGCGCTCGGCGACTTCCGTACGGATATCACCGAAGAAAGCGATAAGTACGTGCTGGAAGCCGAGCTGCCGGGCTTCAAGCGGGAGGACATCAGCGTAGATGTCGACGACGACCGTCTGGTCATCACAGCGAAAACCACCAGCGAGAAGAACGAAGGCGGCGACAAGAAGAATTACGTCCATCGCGAACGCCGCAGCGCCACCTATCAGAGAAGCTTTTCGATTTCGAACATCGCGACCGACGCGATCACAGCCTCGTACAATGACGGCGTGCTGACGCTGAATCTGCCGAAAGTTCAGCCCAAGGAAGCTGCCGCGCGCAAGATCGAAATTCAGTAAACCTTTCCATTCTCCGCGAAGGGGGACGGTCCGCGCGACCGTCCCTTTTTTGAACGCGGATCCATTCGGTATCATAAGGAGGGCATGTTATGAACGCCCAGAAATACACACAAAAATCGCTGGAAGCCATAGAAGCCGCCAAAAGCCTGACGCTGGAGCACCAGAATCAGACGATGGAGCCGGCGCATCTTTTATACGCCCTGCTCGCACAGGAGAAGGGGCTCATCGCTCAGCTTATGGAGAAGCTCGGCGCGTCCGCGTCCTCGGTTCTTGCGGACGCGGAGAGCGCGATCGATTCACTGCCTTCCGTCACGGGTTCCGGACGGGAAGCGGATAAATTCTACATTTCGCAGGCGACGGACACGGTGCTTGCGACGTCCGAGCGGGAAGCCGAGCGGATGAAGGACGCATACGTATCGGTGGAGCATCTGTTTTTAGCGCTGCTGGAGTCGTCCGACCGTCTGGTCAAGGAAATCTTCCGGCGTTATAACATCCGCCGCGAAAGCTTTTTGCAGGCGCTGTCCGCGGTGCGCGGCAGTCAGCGGGTCACCTCAGACTCGCCGGAGGGCACCTACGACGCACTCTCGAAGTACGGCACCGACCTTGTGGAGCGCGCGCGAAACCAGAAGCTCGACCCGGTCATCGGGCGCGATGACGAAGTGCGGCGCGTTATCCGCATTCTGTCGCGCAAATCGAAGAACAATCCGGTCTTAATCGGTGAGCCGGGTGTCGGCAAAACGGCGATCGTCGAAGGGCTGGCGCAGCGGATCGTCCGGGGCGACGTACCGCAGTCGCTGCGGGATAAGACGATCTTCTCGCTGGACTTAGGCTCCTTAATCGCGGGTGCGAAGTACCGCGGCGAGTTCGAGGAGCGCCTAAAGGCGGTGCTTGCAGACATCAAGAAGTCCGACGGGCGTATTATCCTGTTCATCGACGAGCTGCATAATATTGTCGGCGCGGGCAAGACGGAAGGCTCGATGGACGCGGGCAATCTCCTAAAGCCGATGCTCGCGCGCGGTGAGCTGCACTGCATCGGCGCAACGACGCTCGACGAGTACCGCAAATATATCGAAAAGGATGCGGCGCTGGAGCGCCGGTTCCAGACGGTCATGGTGGAGGAGCCGACGGTGGAGGACACCATCTCCATCCTGCGCGGCCTGCGGGAGCGTTACGAGGTGTTCCACGGCGTCAAAATCACGGACCGCGCGCTGATCGCGGCGGCGACGCTGTCGCATCGGTATATCTCCGACCGTTTCCTGCCGGATAAGGCGATCGACCTCGTGGACGAAGCCTGTGCGATGATTCGCACGGAGATTGACTCAATGCCAACGGAGCTCGACGTGATTTCGCGTCATATCATCCAACTGGAGATTGAGGAGACCTCGCTGTTAAAGGATAAGGACGAAGCGTCGAGAGAACATCTGGCGGAGATTCAAAAGGAGCTTTCCGAGGAGCGCGACAAGTTCAACGCGATGAAGGCGCAGTGGGATAACGAGAAGAACGCCATCGGCCGCGTACAGAAGCTACGCGAGCAGATCGAGCAGGTCAACCGCGACATCGAAGCGGCGCAGAACGCGTATGACTTGAACCGCGCGGCGGAATTGAAATACGGCAAGCTGCCCACCCTGCAAAAGGAGCTTGCCGAGCAGGAGAAAAACGCGCAGGCCGGGAAGGAACACACAACCCTGCTGCGCGATAAGGTTACGGAAGAGGAAATCGCCCGTATCGTGGAGCGCTGGACGGGAATACCGGTCGCGCGTCTGATGGAGGGCGAGCGGGAAAAGCTTTTGCATCTGGAAGACGTGCTGCACCGGCGCGTCATAGGGCAGGACGAGGCGGTCAAGAGCGTCTCGGAGGCGATCCTGCGTTCGCGCGCGGGCATACAGAATCCGAACCGCCCGATTGGGTCGTTTATGTTCCTCGGGCCTACGGGCGTCGGCAAGACGGAGCTTGCGAGAACGCTGGCGCAGACGCTGTTCGACGACGAAAAGAATATGGTGCGCATCGACATGACGGAGTATATGGAGAAGTTCTCCGTATCGCGGCTCATCGGCGCGCCTCCGGGATATGTCGGCTACGAGGAAGGCGGTCAACTCACCGAAGCGGTGCGCCGCCATCCGTACAGCGTGGTGCTGTTCGACGAGGTAGAGAAGGCGCATCCCGACGTGTTCAATATCCTGCTGCAGGTGCTGGACGACGGACGCATTACGGACTCGCAGGGCCGGACGGTGGACTTCAAGAACACCATCATCATCCTGACGTCCAACCTCGGCAGCCAGTATCTGCTCGACGGCATCGGGCCGGACGGCAGAATCACCGACGAGGCGAAGGCCGCCTGCGACGACCTTCTTAAGCACACGTTCCGTCCGGAATTCCTGAACAGGCTCGACGAGATCGTCTTCTATAAACCGCTCTCCCGCGCGGATGTCACAAAGATTCTCGACCTGCAGCTGGTTGACTTAAACCGCCGGATGGAGGAAAAGCATCTGACCTGCGCCTTAACCGACGCGGCCAAGGAGTATGTGGTGGCGCAAGCCTACGACCCCGTGTACGGTGCGCGTCCTCTGAAGAGATATATCCAGAGCAACATCGAAACGATGCTTGCGCGTCGGATCATCGCGGCGGAGCCCGCGCCCGGCACGAGGCTCACCGTCGATGTGGTCAACGGGGAGCTTGCTCTCGCGGTGTAAATCCGCATAACAGCAAAGGAGCTCGAAACCTTTTCATTGGGTTTCGGGCTCCTTTTTTATGACCGTTCCACATATACGGGGCTGTACCGCTTTTCATACCCGGCGACGCGGTTTTCCTCCTTCGGGAAAGCCAGCGCATAGAGATCCCCCGCCCGCTCGTCAAACGCGAACCATTCCTGCGCGCGGGACGGCAGCAGATCGATGCGGGCGGGCTTCGTCAGCACGGGCAATGCGCAGCGACCCAAGATCGCGCCCCCGGCGGGCGTCAGCCCTAGAACACGCACAAACGGCGGCTCCTCCCGACAGTACGGTGCCGGAACACGCAGAAAAGCATTCCAGTAGGCACGGCGGATGCGGGCATAGGGATAACGCTTCGTTTTCGCGGCGGCACAGGCGGCGGGGATGGTCCCCTCGTCGCGGACGGCGCGATAAAGGCGGTTTTCGAGTCCTTCCGTGGCGTCGGAGAAGCGCGCGAAATCGGCGGGAGAGAGTTCCCGCAGACAGGCAAGCATGACGCGGTCCAGCGCGTCGGCGAATACCGGCGCGCGGCCGGCGGCGATTTCATGCTGCAGGATCTCGTCGGCATAGGCGGGCATATAAACGGCGGTATCGGCGCGGCCTTCACGAAGCTGTCGGCGCAGCGCGGAAGCGGAGATGAAGTCACCGTCCGCGTCGGGCGCGTCGTGGGCGGCACCGGCACGCGCGACAGCATAGAGCGCGATGCCGGCCTTCCGGGCGGCGCAGCAGTATTCCACGGCAAGAATATCATTGGGCGTGGTCAGATAGCGTGCAAGCTCCGGTTCCAGAACGCGGACGACGGCGGCTCTGGCGACAGCGAAGGTAATGCCGGTGGAGAGCGCCGTTTTCAGGAGGGTTTTAAAATCCTCACGGTCTAAAAGCTCCGCCGTACGTCCGATTCCGGTCAGGTCGCCCGACTCGCTGCCAAAAGAAAGGGTATCGACGCCAAGCGCATGCGCAATGGCGACGGCGCCAGTGGCAAAACCCTGTGCACCGGCAACGGCGTAGGGCATGGGAAGCTCGACCACGAGATCCGCGCCTGCGTAGAGGGCAGCTTCCGCGCGGGCGCGTTTTGGCAAAACCGCGACATCGCCGCGCTGCACAAAATGCCCGCTCATGATGCAGACGAGGGGGGAATCGGGAAACGCGTCGCGGGTAAGCGCGATGTGACGGGCATGACCGCGATGAAAGGGGTTATATTCGCAGATAATCGCCGTCATAGGTCCCTCAGCGTCCGTTTGAGGCGTTGCAGCACCTTTTGGTGGCGTTCCGCGGTCTTTTTTGCGTCAATATGATAGCTTTCGCCGTCAAAAGTGAGAACGTCGCCCTCCTTTGCGTCGCTTGGGAGCATCCCGCGCGGTACGGGGCGGATTTCGCCGCCGTCGTCCTCGAGGTAGCCTTGCGTTTCGGTCAGCCGGTCGATAATCATGGAATTCTCCTTTTACGAGCGCTCGGTTCCGACGGATATCTGTCCGTTGTCGAAGCGGATCACAATCAAACCGTCCTCATCGGAGCGGAAGATAGCGGCGCCGGTCTTCTGAAAGCGCTCCAGCGTCGTTTTATTCGGCAGGTTGTCGTCGGAGTCCGCTTCCACGGTCATGACGATCACGGACGGCGCAACCGCGTCGAGAAACTCCTGCCCGGACGCCGTCGCGGAGCCGTGGTGCCCCGCCTTGAGGACGTCGCTTTTCACGTCATAACCTGCCGCAAGTATCGCGTTTTCAGGTGTCAACCCCATATCGCCGGTAAAGAGCATACTGGAGCCCTCGAAGGTCAGACGGAAGGCGACGGAATAGTCGTTTAAGTCGTCGTAATCGCGTGTGGGGTCTGGGGATAGAATGGTAAATTCCGCGCCGCCCAAAGTATAGACATCCCCGGGGGTCGCCCCGTGCACCTCGGCGCCGGATGCATCGACCGCGTCGAGCATATTTTCGTAGGTCTGCGTCGTATGCGTGGCATGGGACAAAATGACGTTTTCCACGCCGATCCCCCGCAGCACCGTCGCGGCGCCGCCGATGTGATCGGAATGCGGATGCGTGAACACGGCATACGTAAGGGAATCGACACCGAGGGTTTTTAAGTAATCGAGCACCTTTTGCCCATGCTCCCGCTCGCCCGCGTCGATTAGCATCGCCTGCGTACCCTGCACGACGACGATCGCGTCGGCCTGACCGCAGTCGAGGACATGCACCTCGAGCGTACCCTGATCGGCGCCGGAATATACAGTCGTCACGGCGGGATTTGACGTCACGGCGGTAAAGCTGTCAATATGAATCCCGGCAGCCACGGAGGAAGCGCTCTCCTTGAGAAGGCCACCGACCCCGGGCGCCTGAAAGAGCAGCGCAATCATGACCATGATACCCAGTCCGACGCTCGTCCAGACAGAGGCTTTGGAGAATTTACGCTTTCTGCGTTTGGTCATACGCCGTCATATAAATCGGGGAACGCACGGAAAAAATTTTCGCCGAGAATTTTCCGGTTGTCTTCCTCCGCAAGCTTCAGCGCAAAGAAGCGGTCAAGCTCTTCCCCGATATTCCACATGGGGAAATCGGTGCCGAAGAGCAGTCTGTCCACGCCGAGGGCGGAGATCAGGTCGCGGACATGTGCAGCTTCGAGGAATGGCAGGGTGCTGGAGGTATCGAAATATGCCTGGCTTCCGGCGAGGAGACGGACGGCCTCATCCCAGACGGAAAACCCGCCGAAATGGGCGGCGATCACCCGTAAATCAGGAATCTTCTCCATAACGCGGGCAAGCCGTTGGGGATGGGAAAAGGTATAGCGGGTATCGCCCATGTGGAAAAGTACGGGGAGTTTATACTCGGCGAGGCGGCGGTAGATCGGGAGCATGCGGGCGTCGTCGATGTTGAAGCTTTGAAAGTCGGGGTGGAGCTTGATTCCGTGGAGCCCCAGCTCGCAGATGCGTTCGATTTCGTCGAAGGGGGCGTCCATTGCGGGATGAAGCGTACCGAAACCGACGAAGGCGGGGTACTGGGCGCATTTTTCACGGATAAAGTTGTTGATACTGGCCACCTGATGCGGGGTCGTCGCGGTTGAGAAGACGAGATTGCGCTCGACTCCGTGCGCACGCTCCTCGCGGTCGAGGTCGTGAGGAAGGGCCGAACCGGTCATAGGGATCCCATAGAAGCTTCCGATGGAAGCGACGGCTTTCTCGGCAATTTTAGCGGGGAAGATATGGGAATGAACGTCGATGATACGATAGTTTGCCATGGTGATAAAAGCTTCCTTTTTATGTGGAATCGGGTTATTGTTCCCATATGTTTGGGACATACTAAGCGCAGTCGCAAAAAGGGGGACGGGGATATGCTTCAATTGTCGGGCGTGTCGAAGGTATATCAGACGAAGACAGGCGTTGTCCGGGCGCTTGAGGGGATCGAGCTTGAAATTAACAAAGGAGAATTCGTCGCGGTCGTTGGGCAATCGGGTTCAGGGAAATCGACGCTGATGCACATTTTAGGGTGTCTCGATCTGCCGAGCGCGGGACAGTACCTGTTTGACGGTACGGATTGCACAAAGCTTGGGAAAACGGCGCGGGCATCACTGCGGAACAGGGCGATCGGGTTTGTGTTCCAGAGCTTCAATCTGCTGCCGTACTGTACGGCGCTGGAGAATGTGGAATTGCCGCTTACGTTTCGCGGGCTGCCGCCGGAGGAGCGGAGGACGCTTGCGTACGATGCGCTCTCGGCGGTAGGGCTTGCCGACCGCTGTACGCATCGGCCATCGGAGCTGTCGGGGGGGCAGCAGCAGCGTGTAGCGGTGGCGCGGGCGATCGCGGCATCCCCGTCGCTGATCCTCGCGGACGAGCCGACAGGAAATCTCGACCGCGGGAGTACGGATCAGATCCTCGGCCTTTTGGAGGATTTAAACGCGCGGGATCGCACCGTCGTGTTAATCACGCATGACAGCTATGTAGCGGAGCGGGCGAAACGGCAGATTGTGCTGGAGCACGGGCGGATAGCGGATCAATATCCGAACTGTCCGGTGAGTGAATCGTCGTTTTCGATCCATTCCTTCTGAACGTCGACGGCGACGAATTTGCCTTCCGGGCGGCGGACGACCACGCGGGAAATACCCGCGTTGATGATCTGGCGTTTGCACATCATACAGCTCATCGCGTCGGTCATCACCTCACCGGATTTCACTTCAATGCCGACGAGATAGAGCGTCGCGTCAATCATTTCCTCACGGGAAGCCGCGATAATCGCATTTGTCTCGGCATGGACGGAACGGCACATTTCATAACGTTCCCCGCGTGGGATTTCGAACTTTTCCCGTGAGCAGTATCCGAGATCCGTACAGTTCTTTCGGCCTCTGGGTGCGCCGACATAGCCGGTTGAGACGATGGAATCATTCTTGACGATAATCGCACCGTAATGCCGGCGCAGGCAGGTGCAGCGTTCGGCGACGGTCTGGGCGATGTCGAGGTAATAATTATCCTTATCGGGTCTGGTATTCATCACTGTAACCTCCTCATATCGGCTTTAAAACGGAATAATTCCGCACATTTCGTCAATCTTTTTGCCGTCGAGATAATGTGTCTTCACGCGGCGCTCAAGAGTGGTGTTTTCGGGGAGATCGTCGAGAGACGAGAAAGGCGCGGGGAAGACGTATTCAAAGACGGCGTCGCCTCCCCATCGATTGGGCAGCCGGATAAACTCGCCTTGAAACGCGGCGATTTTTGAATTGGGGAGCATGGCACAGAGCTGCGGATCCATCAGCCATGACCAGCAGGCAAATCCCCGAAAAGCATACTCGGGGAAGCATGCGCGGAATATGGTACGCGCTTCGCCGTAGGCGGCGTGACGGCCGGCGTCGGAAATGTCGGCGCCGGCGGGGATGTGGACGCTGATCACAGGGTCATCGGGGAGGATCACGCGGTCAGGCAGGACGAAGGGCTGGCCAAAACGGGGGCAGGCTTCGAATTCGAGACTGCCGATGCGCAGGATACGGGCGTCGATAAAGCCCTGCGACCAGGCGAAGTAGTGCATGTCCATGCCGGGACGAAGATAGCGGCGCTGGAAGACACGCAGGCATTCGGCGGTGTTGCCGAGCGAGGCGTCGATCACCTTCTCGGGGATATAGCGGGCGCGCATCCGTTCGACCGAAGAGGCGAGCTGGGTTAAAAGAGCGAGTAGGGGGATAAAGTCGTACGCGAGGGGCGGCTCCCCAGCTTCCGGGCGCGGAAACTCCAGCGTTTTAAGCGTCGTCATAAAGCTTTCCCTGTCGCGCATGGCGGCAGCGAGGGATACGGTATAGTCGCGCAGGACGGAATTTTCGCGTACCCGGGCTGCGGCGGCGAGGGTTATGTCCAGATAGGGGCCAAGACAGGCGAGGCCGTCGGTTTGGCGGATCCACGCGTCGGATAAGAATGTATCGTCCATGCGGCAGTCAAGAGGGTTCATTCGGGCTTCTCCTTCTTTGCGCTGTCCGTGAGCGCGAACAGCTCGTCGGCGCGGGCCTCCCGGCCGGCAAGGTAGAGCCAGCCGAACAAGGCTTCCAGTCCCGTGGCGCGGGCATACTCGGCGGCGGTGGCGCCGTTCGGGATACGGTGGAGATCGGCATTGCGGCCGCGTTTATAGACGGCGGTTTCTTCTTCGGTCAGAGCCGGCAGGATTGCCTCCATCGCCGCGGCCTGCGCCGCCGCGCAGACAAGGGAAACGGTTGCGCGATGGAGGTCTTTCACGGCATAAAGCCCGCTTTGGGCCAGTTTCGTGCGTACATACAATTCATACACCCCGTCGCCGACATGTGCCAGCGCCAAAGATGACATAGCGGCAAGCTCCCGCGGGTTCATCATCCGATGCTCCAAAAAGTTTCCCCTCTCCGTGTTATACCGATTTTTTAGTCTTCCGCAGGCTGAACATAAGCGGTTTTATAGCTTGTATACAGTACCATACCGGTTTTTCCGCCGGGCTGTTTGCGGACATTGCGGATTTGGGTATAGTCGACCGCGACGAGTCCTCCGGTGGCTGCGGCGGAATGTCCGGCGGCAAGGCGCGCGGCGTATTCGAGTACGCTGTCCGAGGGGGTCTGACCTTCGCAGGCAAGGATCACATGCGCGCCCGCGGCCTTCTGGACATGAAACCACCAGTCGGATTTAGCGGCTGTTTTCAGGGTCAACTGTTCGTTTTGCGTATTGTTACGGCCTACATAGACGTCAAAGCCGTCGGGAGCGGCGTAATGGAGCGGCGCGACGGGTTTTTCACGTTGCTTTTTACCGGATGCCGCCCATTTTTGGGATGCATAGCCGTTTGCGGCAAGCTCGGTCCGAATAGCGGCGAGTTCGGCCTCCGAATTGCAGCGTGTCAGCGCGTCGAGAACGCTGTCGAGGTAAACAAGCTCGTCTTCGCCCTCGGCGATCATTTTTTTAAGCATTTCCTCGGCGCGTTTCTGGCGGGTGTAGGCTTTATACTGCTTTTGGGCGTTGTCCTGCGGTGAGTAACGCGGGTCAAGCTTAATTGTAACCTCGGGGCAGCCTTCGGCCATATAATCGGTAACGACCGCTTCGCTCATGCCACGATCAAGCTTCCAGATGTTCGCCATGATGAGGTCGCCCGCGCGCCGGTATTTGTCGCGGTCCTCGGCGCCGGAGAGCTCCTGCTGCTGCGCGGCAAGCTTCTTGATAAGCTTCGTCCGGGCGCCGGAGACAACCTTGCGCACACCCTGAGACCGCTGAACACGATGTTCTTCCGCTTCACGCGCGGCATAAAAGGCGTCGAGCAGCGCGGAGAAGCTCTCAAACGCGCGCGTTTCGCGGAGGTTTCCGTACTGAGTAATCGGCAGATAGCTGTAATCGACACAAATTTGCGTTTCGCGTCCGCAGGGATCGCGGCGTTGTTCCAGCACCATAGTCGGGGTATAGCGGTTTTCAAGCACAGCCGCGCGCAGGTCATATAGCTCGCGCTCCAGCAGCAGTGCGCTGCCCTTTGACCTTGCGATCAACTCCCGGCAGACGAGCGGGGACAGCCACGCAAATTTGGCGAGCAAAAGCTTATCGGTTAAGGTCTCCCCGGCGCGAAGGATCTCCCCTACCCTGGTTTCGTCGGAATCCTCGAGGGAGAGCTTGTCAAACAGCGCGGGCGCATGATAGTAAAGCCCCGGCAAAAGCTGACGGATGGGGCTCATCTCGGCGTCGACACGGCGGAGACAGTCGAGGATGACACCGTCGGCATCGAGTAGGATCACATTGGCGTAGCGCCCCATCAGCTCGACCACGAGGGAGCGGCGCGCGCTGTCGCCGAGCTCGTCGGTACATATCAATTCGAAACGAACGACGCGGTCGCCGCCGGGCTGGGCCACCTCGGCGATCCTGGCGCCGACGAGGTATTTGCGTAGAAGCATGCAAAACATCGGCGGCTGCGCGGGATTTTCGCGAGTCGCGTCGGTGAACTGGATACGCGGGGCATGCGCGCCGGTATTGATCAGCAGACGGCGGTTGCCGATATGGGTACGTACGGCGAAATAGAGGGTATCCGACGTAGGCTGCTGTACCTTATCGATTTTCGCGCCGACGAGCGCGGGGGACAGCTCCGCGAGGGTGGCGCGCAGGCAGATTGCGTCAAAGGCCATAGGTTACTCCGATCTGTTTTAGAAAAAGCGGACGGGATTCAAGGTTTCCGCGACGTTGACCTGGGGGCAAAGCTTTCGGATATATTCGGCAAGCGGGCGCACGACGACGTTTTCGGTGCCGTAATGGGTCGCGTCGACGAGTAAAAGGCCGAGATGCGCGGCTTCGATAAACTGCTTGTGTTTGCATTCGGCGGTAACGAGGGCGTCGCAGCCCGCGGCGGCGGCCGCGTTCAGATAATCCGCGCAGGAGCCTCCGCCGACGGCGACTCTGGCGACACGCTTTTCGACACGAGTCGTGCGGACGGTTTCGACGTCGAGACTTGCCTTGACATGGGTCAAAAACGAATCTGTACCCAGCGGCGCGGGCAGCTCGCCCACGCGTCCGATGCCTTCGCCATCGGGAAGCAAGCGCACATTGCGCAGCGAGAGCCGATCGGCAAGGCAGTCGTTGACGCCGCCCGCCGCGCGGTCGAGATTGGTATGCATCGAAATCACCGAAATCCCCCCGCCGAGGAGCGCGCGGATACGGTCTCCGTCGAGGGAGCCGGCGACGATTTTTAATAGGGGGTTAAAGATCACGGGATGATGGGTCACGATCAGATTGGCGCCGCGTGTTACGGCTTCGGCGATCACCTCGGGGGTACAGTCGAGCGCCACGAGGATGCCGGTAACGGTACGGTTCGGATCGCCGACGAGGAAACCGGGGTTATCGTATTCCATCGCGGTCGAGACGGGGGCGAGAGTATTGAGATGGTCGAAAATTTCCTGCATCCGCATGGCGGTGTACTCCTTTATATCGATATCGCGGCAACGAGAGCTGCGATGAGTTCCCGATGATCATGTCCGACTTCTTTTGCAAGCAGCGCAGCGGTACGTTCCAGGTATGTGCGAACCTGCGGGTCCGCGACGCGGCCAAGCAGCGCGGGAGATGCGTATTCATAGAGCTCCCCCTCGGGTGGGGCGCCCTTTGTTGCGGAAAGTACAGGATACAGTCTGCCCGCGTCGAGGACAATGCATTCCTCTCCAATCGTGCAGCCGTGGGCATAGAGATACCGACGCAGGAATGGGGCGCGGGAAGCGGGCTGCAGCAGGAGCCGCTTATCAAGCGCCCACAGCGTGGTGTCGAGGATCGCGCCCATCGTTTCGCCGCCCATCCCGGCAAGTACTATGGTATCGCATTCATCGGGGGAGATGCCGGAAAGGCCGTCGGCCTGGCGAAAGGTGATACGATCGGCGACGCTATAGGCCGCGGCGTTGGCTTTGGCGCGGGCGATACAGGCTGCGCTTATGTCTGAGGCGATCGCAGATGCGACCGCCTCGTTCATGATCATATAAATGGGAAGATACGCGTGATCGGAACCGATATCCGCAAGCGCCGCGCCCCGAGGGATCATCCGGGCGACCGCCGCAAGGCGTGGCGACAGAGAAAACATAATTACCTCACAGCATCGGGATTCAAAAGTCTCGGCCATGCCATACGCATAGCGAAGGCAAGCACGTACATCAAAACAAGCTCGGGCAGGAGGTAGCTTGCCTGATAGCCTAAGCTAAAGAGCCAAACATCCGCCCAAGGTGACGCGGTATAATCCGCCCAAACGGTTACGCCGGAGAGGAAAACAAAGATAAAGCGGGCAACCACCGCGACGGGCATCGCAATCCAGATGCCGTACTTTTTACCCTTAAAGAAGCCTGCGACGCCGAGCGCGCCATAAGCGAGCAGGTAGTCGAGAAGGATCGACCAGAGGTTTAATGCAAATCCGCCGTCAAGCATAAAGTCGAGAATACCATAAGCGATGCATCCTAAAAAGCCCCATTTCGGACCGCGGCGCAGACCGATCAGGATGAGCGGGAGCATCGCGGCGGGAGTCACGGAACCGCCGTTGGGCATGGTAAAGAGCTTGATACGGCCGAGGACGAACGCGATAGCGATCAGGAGAGCCGTCTCGACAAGATTGCGCAGGAGTGCATGGGAATCTTCCTTTTTCATAGGGGACACGCCTTTCGTTATAAATTCAGAAAAAGCTGCGCACATGCGGCGCAGCCAATCGCCTTTCTTCATTCAAACGGAAAGCGAAAAACTTCCTACGCCGGCATTACCCGGATCAGGTTCACGGTTTCGGGAACAGCGTCAGTTCCCATCTCAGCCGGATACGCTCCAGCACCCCGGTTCAAATATGCACTTTACGCGGTCTTTTTCCTAATTTCTATTTTACACCCTGCCGCGAAGCTTTGTCAAGAGGTTTTGGAACTCTTCGGGCAGCTCGGACGTAATTTTGAGCATTTTGCCGGTTTTCGGATGCTGAAAGCAGAGTGTTTTGGCGTGGAGACACTGTCCCGCAAGACCGAAGCTTTCGCCGCCGGGATTATACACGGGATCGCCGACAATGGGATGCCCGATATGCGCCATATGAACGCGAATCTGATGCGTGCGGCCGGTTTCAAGACGGCACTCGATATAGGCGTAGCCGGGAAAGGTTTCGAGCACACGGTAATGGGTGACGGCGGGCTTGCCGTTTTTTTCGTTGACGGCCATCTTTTTACGGTCGGTGGGATGGCGCCCGACGGGGGCGTTAACGGTGCCTTCGTCGTCCGGGTGACCGCGCACGACGCACTCGTAGACCCGCTCTGTGTGGTGGGCGGCGAGCTCACGGGCGAGGGCTTCCATGGCGGCATCGTTTTTGGCGACGACGAGCAGTCCGGACGTATCGCGGTCGATACGGTGGACGATACCGGGGCGCAGGACGCCGTTGATGCCGGCGAGGGAATCACCGCAGTGGTAAAGCAGGGCGTTGACGAGGGTGCCGTCCTCGTGCCCCGCGGCGGGATGAACGACAAGCCCCGCGGGCTTATTGACGACCAAGACATCGCCGTCCTCGTACACGATGTCGAGCGGGATGTTTTGCGGTACGGGCTCGGCGGGCTTTGGTTTGGGAATCTCGGCTGTAAGCGTCGTCCCGGCACATACTTTAGCGCTTTTTTGAAGGAGCTTGCCGTCGGCAAAGACGAGGCCAGTCTCGATGAGCTTTTGCGCGGCGCTGCGGGTCATCTCGCCGAGAGCGGACAGAGCGACGTCCGCACGGGCGCCGTCGAGGGCATCAGGGATTGTCCACGTCACGTTTACTCTCTCCCTTTTTTTCGCGAATCATGCCGAGGAGTACCCACAGAGCGAACAACCCGCCGCCGACGTTGATGAGGATATCTGCGACGTTGAAAATTGCGAAGTTGATCAGATAAAAGTCGAACAGGTCGATGACGTACCCGCGCGCGATGCGGTCGATGAAGTTGCCGATCGCGCCGGCGGCAACGCAGTAAGCGCCCCAGCGTGCCATGCCTTTGGGGATCCAGTTTTTCACGAGCGCGACGATAAGGACCACAAGTACAACGCCGGTTACGGCAATCAGGAACCAACGCTGCCCATGGAACATGGAGAAGGCCGCACCGCGATTTTCAGCATAGGACAGACGGAAGACACCGTCCCAGAGAGGGATGGAACCGACAGGGGCAAGGGTCTTTTCCGCCCATATTTTCACAATGCGGTCAAGTCCCACGCCTGCCGCGATAAAGAGTACAGCGAGTATCACTTCCATATGATCATTCCCATCCTTTGCGTTCGGTGTTATCCCATTATTCATAGTATATCCTATATTCCCCTCATTGGCAAGAGCGACTTTCCTCTGAGAGGGGGCAAAATATACTTGCATTCGCCTGACGGTGTGATATAATGAAGGATATAATCATTCCCCGGTGCTGGAATTATCGGCTTTTTGGAGGCTTTACATGAATTTTTCTGAATATCTTTCCGCGCTGAACGGCAAACGCGTCGCGGTGCTGGGCGTCGGCGTATCAAACCGCCCCTTAGTGAAAATCCTTGTGGAAGCGGGCGCGGAGGTTACGGTCTGCGATAAAAAATCCGCAGAGCAGCTCGGCGAATACATGGATACCTTAAAAGCGCTCGGCGTCCGTACGGTTTTAGGAGCAGATTCCCTCGACGCGCTCCCCTCTTTGCATCCGGACGTGATTTTCCGTACCCCGGGACTGCGCCCCGACCAGACAGGGATCGTCCGCGCTGTGGAGAACGGCGCAGTGCTGACTTCGGAGATGGAAGCGTTTTTCGACGTGTGTCCGTGTCCGATTATCGCGGTCACAGGTTCGGAGGGCAAGACGACGACGACGACCGAGATCGCGGGGCTGCTGCGCCGCGCGGGGAAGACGGTACATATCGGCGGGAATATCGGTACGCCGCTGTTCGACCGTACGCCAGATATCCATCCTGAGGATATCGTCGCGGTGGAGCTGTCGAGCTTCCAGCTGATGACGATGAAAAAGAGCGCGCATACGGCGGTCGTAAAGAACGTGACGCCGAATCACCTCGACTACCATCGCGGCATGAGCGAGTACATAGACGCAAAGCGCAAAGTCTTCCGCTGGCAGCGCCCCGGCGACCGGCTGATCTTAAATTGGGACAATGAGGTCACACGCGCCTATGCCGCCGAAGCGGTGGGCGACGTCGTGTGGTTTTCCGTACACGACCGCGTGGACGAGGGCGTATACCTCGACGGCGACACGCTGGTATACGCGCACGCCGGGAAAACGACGCCGGTGCTTCAGCGCTCGGATATCCGCCTGCCGGGGCTGTTAAACGTCGACAATTTTGCCACGGCGATCGCGGCGGTTTATCCTTGTGTACCGCCGGATGTATACGCGCCGTTTGCAAGGGAATTTAACGGTGTCGAGCATCGTATCGAGTTTGTGCGGGAGTATCAGGGGGTTCGGTACTATAACGATTCCATCGCGACCGCGCCGACGCGGGTAATCGCAGGACTGCACGCGTTTGATCAGAAGCTGATCGTGATCGCGGGCGGGTATGATAAGAAGATCCCGTTTGACGCACTGGGCCCGGAGTTTGTGGAGCACGTGAAGGCGCTGGTGCTGTGCGGGACGACGTCACCGAAAATTCGGGCAGCGGTGGAAAGCGCGCCCGGATATAACGCGCAGGAGCTACCGATCATCGACGCGGCTACTTTTCAAGAGGCAGTACTGACGGCGAAGTCCTTAGCGCATCCGGGAGATGTGGTAACGCTGTCTCCGTCCTGCGCGGCGTTCGACCAGTTTGATAATTTTGAGCATCGCGGACGGGTTTATAAAGAAATCGTTCGTTCATTCGGGGAATAAGAAGGAGGGGTTACTTTGGATTTCCGGGAAACCATTGCGCGACTGTCCGCACCGCCGGGTGTATCGGGGTATGAGCAGTGTGTCGCGGCGTGTGCGGCGGAGCTTTTGACGCCGTATTGCGACACGGTAGAAACGCTTCCGCTTTATTCGGTTGCCGGAACGCGGTATGCGAAGCTGCCGGGCGCACCGAAGGTGCTGCTCGACGCGCATATCGACCAGATCGGCTTCATCGTAACGGGGTACGCCGGAGAGGGCTTCGTCCGCTTCACGACCTGCGGAGGTTTCGATCCGCGCGTGCTGCCCGCGAAGGAAGTGCTTGTGCATACGAAAGAGGAGACGCTGCACGGGGTTGTCGCATGCCTGCCGCCGCATCTGCGCGATGCGGAGAAGTCGGCGGACGCGGCGGCCACCATCGACGATCTTGTCGTCGATTTGGGGATGAGCCGCGCGGATGCAGAAGCGAAGGTGCCGATCGGGACGCCGATCACGGTGGCCGCGCCTCCGTTTGCATTGGCGAATGACTTTATCGGAGCGGCGGCGCTCGACGACAGAGCATGCTTTACAGCGATCCTGTACGCGCTGGAACTGTTAAAGGGAGAAACGCTCGCCGTTGATCTGACGGTGGTCGGGTCCTCGCGGGAAGAGACGAGCGGCGCGGGCGCGGCCACGGCGGCATACCGCATAAGGCCGGATTATGCGGTAGCGGTCGATGTGACGCATGCATGGACGCCGGACGCGCCAAAAGAGCGCACCTTTCCCGCAGGCGTCGGCGCCTGTATCGGTGTTGGGCCGCATTTAAACCGTAAGGTATCCTCGACGCTGGTACGTCTGGCGAAGGATAAAGGGATTCCCTATACGCCCGAGATTCTGCCGGGCAATACGGGAACAAACGCGTCGCCGATGCAGGTCGTGCGTACAGGTGTCGCGACCGGGCTTGTGAGCCTCCCGCTGCGGTACATGCACACGGCATGCGAGGTCATCCGGGAGTCGGATGCAAAGGCATGCGGGGAACTGCTGGCGGCGTTTGTGCGATCCTTCAACGAGGGGGTGCCGAGATGCTAGATTTAACGATGCGGCTTTGTTCGCTGGACGGCGTATCCGGCTGTGAGGACGCTGTACGGGCGTTTATCCGCACGGAAGCCGAGCCGTATGCGGACAGCATCATGGAGGACGTGATGGGCAACCTGCTCGTATACCGCAAGGGTAAGCGATACGCGGGGCAGACGCTGATGCTGGCGGCGCATATGGACGAGGTAGGCTTGATCGTCACCTCGGTCACGGACGAAGGCTTTTTGAAATTCGGCACGTCGGGCGGCATCGACGCGAAGGTACTTTTAGGGACGCGGGTACGTATCGGCTCGGTACGGGGTGTCGTCGGGATTCGCGCGACGCATCTGAATACAAAAGAGGAGCAGAAGAAGCTGCCGGCGGTTTCGGCAATGTACATCGATATCGGCGCGACGTCGAAGGCGGAAGCGGAAACCATGGTGCAGCCGGGCGATTTTGTCGCGTTTGATAACGAGCCGGTACTTTACGGGAATATGCTGAAGGCGAAGGCGATCGACGACCGTGTGGGGTGCGCGGTACTGCTCAAGCTCTTACAGGAAGGGCCTGCGGTGGACACCTGGTTTGCGTTCACGGTGCAGGAGGAGCAGGGTTTACGCGGCGCGGCAGCGGCGGCGTATCGGATCCGACCGGACACGGCGATCATCGTGGAAGGGACGACGGCATGCGATCTGCCGGATTTACCAGCGCATATGCAGGTGTGCTACCCGGGATGCGGACCGGTGATGCCGGTGATGGACGGCGCGACGCTGTATGATCCGACGCTCATACGCCGCGCGTTTGAGATTGCGGAGAAAAACGGGATTCCGTATCAGACGAAGAGCTATGTGGCGGGCGGCACGGATGCGGGACGTATTTCCCAGACGGCCGGCGGCGCGAA
This sequence comes from Clostridiaceae bacterium, assembly GCA_034926225.1. GTDB lineage: Bacteria > Bacillota > Clostridia > Oscillospirales > QAMX01 > JAAZKA01. The sequence continues at coordinate 149,309 of JAYFRF010000010.1, read as the reverse complement.
AACAATTGGCGTCGCGGCGGCGGTTCGGTACATCCATACGCCGTCGTCATCGATGGCGGTAAGCGATTTGGAATCGATGCTGGCGCTGGTTCGGGCGCTGATGGAGGGGATTTTAAGATGAATTATCAGGACACATTCCGCGATTTGGCGACGATCGCCGCTCCGTCGGGCTTTGAAGCGCCGGTGATCGAGTACATCGAAACCCTGGTGCGTCCGTATGCCGTAGACATCCGCCGTGACGCGCTAGGAAACCTCCTTGTCCACCGTCTGGGAATGGGTACGCGGGTGCTTCTTTCCACGCATGTGGATACGGCGGGTTATATTGTAACCTTCCGGGACGAGAAGGGCTTTTACCGCTTCGGCCTTTTGGGGCATACCGAACCGAGCGCGCTTGTCGGGCTGCCGGTACGCTTTCAAAACGGCGCGCGCGGCGTGATCGGCTGCGACGGCGGGGTTGCCGTCAAGGATCTGCAGCTGCGGCACCTATACATCGACGTGACGAGCGGGAATATTCGCATCGGAGACGCCTGTGTGGCGGCACTGCCGACTTACACGGACGGCGACCGGATCGTCTCTCCGGCGCTGGACGGACGTGCCGGCTGTGTGGCGGCGCTGGACGTGCTCTCCCGTGTGCACGATAAGGATACCGACTTGTATGTGGTGTTTTCGGTATTGCAAAAGGTCGGCGAGCGCGGCGTAGGCGCGGCGGCGTTTGCGATAGAACCCGCGGTCGCGATTTCGCTGGAGCTGACGGAAGCGGGAGACATGCCGGAAAGCGCGAACCGTTCGGACGTAAAGCTTGGCGGGGGGCCTGCCCTGCCGGTGCGTGTCGGGTCGTCGCCCGCGAATCTGGAACTATTGGAACGGTTAGAGAGTGTGGCCGCATTCCCGGTGCAGCGTACCGTAGACCTGCATGGGCAGACCGACCTCGGGAAGCTCAGCATCTCCCGTGCGGGCGTGAAGGCCTGCGTCGTCGGGATTCCGGCACGCAAGTACGGTTCCGTCGGGGTAGCCAATCAAAAGGATATGGCCGAAGCCGCCGACCTGGTGCTTGCGGCGCTATAAACAGGAATAAACCGGGGCGATCGCGCAGCAGATCGTCCCGGTCTGTTTTTTTAGCCCATTACCGCTGTCAGCCATTCTTTCGCAATCAGTCGGTGTCCCTCAAAGGTAGGATGCACGCCGTCGGCGGTGAGTGCCTGTGGAGAGATGATATTTTCGCGTGAGATCGCCTCCCTGTAGAAGATCCCGTCGAGCGGGATAAACGCGTCGGCATACCGGAGGGCGATGCGGCGGACAACCTGATTGACCTCCCAGAGCCTCTCGCGCCATTCCTCCGGGAAATCGGCATGATGGAGAGCGAATGGCTCCAGTATTACAAGCTTTGCGCCGCGATGCACGGTCTGTTCGACGATACGCACGAGGTTTTCCTCAAATTTCACGATATCGTACGCCACCTCGGGCCGGATATACGGATGCCAGACATTGTTGATGCCGATCAGCAGCGAAACGAGATTCGGCTTTAAATCGATGGTATCGCGCTGCCAGCGTTCGACAAGCTGTTCGACGCGGTTTCCAGCCGTACCGCGGTTGTAGATCGTGAGGTCATAGTCGGGGAACATCGCGCGCAGTACACCCGCGCACATCGCGGGATAGCCGTCTCCGAGACCGCTGTTTTCGGGGTTTGTTCTGCCGGCGTCGGTCACGCTGTCCCCCTGAAAGACAATGACCGCATTTTTTCGAATCAGCATACGGGGTCTCCTCCAATGAATGAATACAGAATAATCGGATATAGTATAACGCAGAACTTGTTTGGATGCAAGGCGTTTATGTGTGTTTTAAAAGCGCGGATTGCATAACTTTATGCGCAAATAAAGCTTGTTCTTTCGGGGTATTGTGTTATACTGACAGTAAGGTGAGCATAAAAGACCCTCAAGTATAAAAGTCTCTCTTTGAAATTTTTACGGAGGTGTATATCCATGTCAAAAGCCGATCTTGCCATTAACGGCGGCGCGAAAGCCGTACCACATCCCACATCTGCCCGTTTTGCGACGGACGCCCGTGAAAAGGCGGCAGTCGACGCGCTACTGGACGAAGCGATTCGCACGGGTAACAACAGCGGATACAATGGCCCGGAAGAGGAAGCCTTAGGCCGCGAATTTGCCGAACTGATGGGCGGCGGATATGCCGACGGCGTCAACGGCGGCACAAACGCCGTCTATGTTGCACTGCGCGCACTGAATCCGGAGCCCTTCTCGGAAGTTATCGTCGGCGCGGTCACCGATCCGGGCGGCATGATGCCGATTCCGATGTGCAACTGCATCCCGGCGGTCGCGGACGTCGCGCCGGACTCCTATAACACCTGCGCGGAGGAAATCGAGAAGCTCATTACGCCTCTCACCGCGGCGATCATCGTCCCGCACATCGCTGGCGAGCCTGCGAATATGCGCGACATCATGGCGCTTGCCAATAAGCACGGCATCCCGGTCATCGAGGACTGCGCGCAGGCGCATTTCGCGAAGCTGGATGGCAAGCCGGTGGGCACCTGGGGCGCCATCGGTGCGTTTTCGACGATGTTCGGTAAGCATTTCAGCACCGGCGGTCAGGGCGGCATCGTCTTCACAAAGACGGAGGACATGTATTGGCGCATCCGCCGTGCGGCCGACCGCGGCAAGCCGTTCGGTCTGCCGGAAGGCTCCTCCAACTGCATCGCGGCGATCAACTGCAACCTGCAGGAGCTGGGCGCTGCGATCGGGCGTGTTCAGTTAACGAAGCTGCCGTCGTTTGGCGTAAATCGCCGCGCGGTAGCGGCAAAACTCGCGGCGGGCTTTGCGAACATCCCGTCCGTGCGGATTCCGAAGCTCGTCGACGGCGCGGAAGCCGTGTACTGGTTCTGGCGTTTAGGCTACAACGGCGCAGGGCTCTCCTGCACGAAGGACGAGTACTGCCAGGCGCTGGCAGCCGAGGGCGTCGGCGTTTCCGCTTCCTATCGCGCGGCGCTTCCGTCCACGCAGGACTGGTTTATAAACCGCAGCGCCTACGGCACACACGGCTTCCCGTGGACCGCGCCGGAGTACAAGGGCACGATGAACCGCGACTTTACGCTCCCGAACGCGATGAAGGTCATGGACACCTGCTACAACCTGTATATCAACGAGAGCTGGACCGATGAGGACATTGCAAACGTCCTCGCGGCGTACAAGAAGGTCGACGAAGCGTACCGCGTATAACCTTTTAAAAACCGGAGCATCGGAGAATCGCCCAAAAATGCGATTCTCCGATTTTTTACTTGACAGAGGCTTTCCGGCGTGATATACTAAATAAAATTTCCAAAGAAAGGAATACGGCAATGAAGCTTTGCGTACGTTTTCATGCGAATAACGCAAATCTGCGCGGTACGTCTGCCATCATTTGGTGCACGGCCGGGCTTATACTGCCGTACCTTTATCGGGGAATATAGGAGTATATTTTTCGTATAAAACGACGCGGTGTAAGCTTACTTTGGGGAAGAAGCTTACACCGCGTTTTTTGTATGTGGAAGGAGGAAAACATGGACACAACGGAGTATCTGCAACAGTATTACGCAAGGGGCGGCGAGGACGACAGGCTTCTTACCCGGCACGGAAGCGTCGAATTCCTGACGACCGTCCGCTATATCGAAAAGTACCTCCGACAGGGCATGAAAATTCTCGAGATCGGCGCGGGTACCGGAAGATATTCTCATTATTTTGCACGCAGGGGGTTTGCCGTAGACGCGGTAGAGCTCACGCCGTATAACATCGGCGTTTTCAATGCCAATACGCAGGCCGGGGAGCAGGTACGTATCACGCAGGGCGACGCGAGAGACTTATCTTTCCTTGACGCGGAACAATATGACATAACGCTTGTCCTCGGGCCGATGTACCACCTGTTTTGCGAAAAGGATAAGCTTGCGGCTTTGTCCGAAGCCCTGCGCGTAACGAAAAAAGGTGGGATTATATTCACGGCGTACTGCATGAACGACGGAACGGTCATTCGATATGGTTTTATGCAGGGGAATATCAAAGAAGCTGTCAAAAGCGGGCAGATTGACCCACAGACTTTTCGATGCGCATCTATTCCATCGCTCATTTTCGAGATGTGCCGAAAGGAAGAGATCGACGCGCTCTTGTCGCATTTCCATGTGACCCGCCTACACTATGTCGGCACCGATATGGCAACCAATTATCTGAGGCCGACGGTTGATGCAATGGATGACGAAACCTTTGAGATTTATCTGCGGTATCATTTTTCGATCTGCGAGCGCCCCGATCTTGTCGGCGCGACGCATCACAGCCTTGACATTTTTAAAAAGGAGTAACTATATGATTACCGTCGGCTCAGCGATGAAAACGCTTGAATCACCACGTCTTATACTGCGCAAATTCCGTCTCGACGACCTTACCGCCGTGCAAAGCTACGCGGGGAACACCGAAAACATCATCTACATGCTCTGGGGACCCAACACAACAGCGCAGACACAGTGGTTTATCGATATGGCCATCCGGGAAGCGGAGAAGGAGCCGTGTACGCATTTTGAATATGCGGCGGTTTGCAAAAAGACCGGGCAGCTGATTGGCGCGTGCGGTTTATACAGCTCCGGTGAGACCGCTGAAATCGGCTGGATTCTGCACAAAGCTTACTGGAAACAAGGATACGGCACGGAAATGGGGAGAGCCCTCCTTGACTTCGGGTTCGGAGAACTCAAGCTGCATCGCATCATCGCTCACTGTGATGCCGAAAACTACGGTTCCTATCGCGTAATGGAGAAAATCGGTATGCGGCGGGAGGGATTGTTTCTTGAGGGCAGACCGGCTCATAAGGGCTCGGATAAACCATACGGCGACGAGCTGTCCTACGCGATATTACGAACGGAATGGAGTCCTCTATGCTGACGCACAAAGGGACGGTCACATTAACCACGGAAAGGCTCGTTTTGAGGAAACTCAAAGCCAGCGACGCACAGGCAATGTTCGATAATTATACCAATGACGCGAGAGTGACCAAATTCCTTTCCTGGACGCCCCACGGCGATGTTTCCCATACAAAAGCGCTGCTGGAAAGCTGGATGCCCGAATACGAAAGAGACGATTATTATCACTGGGGAATCGTCGCGGAAGGCAGGCTGATCGGTTCCATCAGTACCATTACTATCAGCGAGAAAAACGAGAACTGCGAGGTCGGCTACTGCATCGCCTATGATGACTGGGGGAAAGGCATCGTCGCGGAGGCGCTCCGCAAAGTCATGAGGTTTTTATTTACGGAGGTCGGTATGCATCGCATTATGGCTAAGCATGATACCGAAAATCCTGGGTCGGGACGCGTCATGCAAAAGTGCGGGATGACATACGAAGGCACCATGAAGGAGTACTACAAAAGGCATGACGGCACCTTCGGCGACTCGAATATATACGCAATTCTGCGCCACGAGTTTCTTTCTTAGCCCTCGTCGTACCGCACTCGCTCGACCGCGACGCATTTGCCCGTCGCGTCGTCCAGCGTAAACAGCGCGCCGCAAAGCATAGCAGGGCCGTCGGCGGTGACAAATCTTGTGAGCATGTCGCCGAGGAAGTAGGAAACAGAGGTATCCGGGCGCACGCCGATGATGGAATCGCGCGCGCCGGTCATGCCGAGGTCGCACAAAAAGCCCGTCCCGCCGGGGAAAACACGCTCATCCGCCGTCTGCACATGCGTATGCGTCCCCCATAATGCACTGACGCGGCCATCGAGATAATAGGCCATCGCGTACTTTTCGGAGGTCGCCTCGGCATGGAAATCGACGGCGATAAAGGAGGTTCGTTCGCGGGCCTTTTGGATCAGCTTATCCGCCGAGGCAAAGGGGCTCTCGGGGCCGAACGGAAGATCGCAGCGACCGATAAGATTGATCACCGCCAGCTCTCCCACAGGAGTCCGGAAGAAGGTCATCCCCTGTCCGGGGAGATTGGGCGCATAATTCGCGGGGCGGATGATCGCATTGGATTCCTCCAGAAACGAGGTTATCGCCTTTTGCTTGAAAGTATGATTGCCTAGGGTAAGCACATCCGCACCGGCGCTCAGGATGCGGTGGGCTTCGTCGGGGCGGATGCCATAGACGGCGGCATTCTCCGCGTTCACAATCACGGCGTCGCAGGCAAGCTCCTCTCGCACCTTTGGAAGATAGCGTTCGACACAGGAAACACCGCAGGGGCCGCAGACGTCGCCGATCGCAAGAATCTTCATAACTGCCCCCCATCCGCCAAGTAACCCGCCAGTTCGGTGGCACCGCCGAAGAAGGACCCGGCGCGCGTAAGGGTAAAGCGGATGCCGTGCGGGAGGAAGGTAAACGCTATACGGTCGTTCGTGGAGGTACGGGTATAGACGACCGTCAGACGGTACTCTCCGTCGTTCCACGCTCCGGCACAGGACGCCTCATGGAAGAAGGCGGCATGGACATTGGCACAAGGCGGCGCGGCGGTGGTGCCGTCGAGGAACTCGCCATAACCGATGGGCAGCGTAAAGGTTCCGTCGGCGTTTTCAATGGTCACGGTATCCGATTCGCCGAAATGCAGAGAAAGAGCCTTCATACCGTAGGGATTCGGCGCGATTTGATAGCGCCGGTCGGATACGGACGCGGCGAGGGGGGAGGTCTTTTCCCCTTGCGGCAGCGGGAGGGATAGTGCGGCTGCATCGGTAAGGAAGGCCGCTTCCTCGGCGGTATCGGGGAACGTGCCGTCGGTGATGGGGTCGATCAGGTATTGATAGAGCGCGTCCATGATCTCCTGGAAATCGCGGATCTGGCCGGTGCAGGCGAAGACAACATTTTTCGGACGGCAAACAACGCAGAGCTGACCGAACGCGCCGTCGCCGCGGAAGGTCGCCGGATGGTTGCACATCCAGAACTGGTAGCCGTAGCCGGCGGCCCAGTCGGGGGTATTGGTCTTCGCTGTGGGCACCTGCCAGGAGGTTGCAGCATTGATCCATTGGGGATCCATGAGCTGCTTTCCGTCGAAGGCGCCACGATTTAAGAGGAAAACACCGAATTTTGCAATATCCTCGGTTTGGAGGTTTAATCCGAAGCCGCCGGCGGAAATTCCTTTGGGGCAGGTATCCCACCAGAACTCGCCAAAGCCGAGCGGATCAAACAGTCGGGGACGAAGGTAGTCATAGACGGTCTGACCGGTGACCTTTTGAAGGATGGCGGATACCATGTAGGTAGCCGCGGTGTTGTAGAGGTATCCTGTGCTCGGTTCGTTCGGGACGTAGGATTGGAGGAACTTTTCGACCCAGTCGGGGTTTCCGCCGTCTTCAATCACGCCCGGTTCGACCGTATGGCCGGTGTTCATCGTCAGCAGATGCCGAATACGCATCTTCCGCATATTCTCGCAAGGCGCGGACGGCAGCTTTTCCGGGAAAAAGTCAATGACACGATCATCGAGGGTAAGAAGCCCTTCCTGCACGGCAAAGCCGAATGCGGTAGACGTAAAGGACTTCGACAGGGAGTGGAGCATATGGGGATAGCCCGGCGCGTAGGGTTTCCAGTACCCTTCCGCGCCGACCTTTCCGTTGCGGACGAGCATAAAGGAATGCAGGCCGCATTCGGAAGCCTTACGCAGGAAGGCGCGTGCAGAAGCGGCGGGGAGACCGATTTCACCCATGCGGACACGCGGGAGAACTTTCATAAAAATGAGCCTCCATTTAACCATAATAAGGATAAACGACGCCGGAAATATGAATTCCGACGTCGTTTTTGTACTAAAGATGAGATTTACTTCGAAAAATGCTCGTTGAGCTTGGCAACAAGCTCGTCGGCGTCAGTGCCATGGACGGCGCAGGCCTGGGCGATGGTCTCGCCGCGGGACGCCGGGCATCCGAGGCAGTGCATACCGATTTCAAAGAAAAACTTTGCGGTGTCGATATCAGCGTCCAGGACTTCGCCGATGATGCTGTCCTTCGTAATAGTCATATGAAAAGACCTCCGTTCATTGGGTGATGTTTGTATTATACACCGAAAACGTGGAGATTACAAGAGGGAATAATCGCCAATTTACAAGGTGCGGGCAAGCTCTTTTATGTATGTTTTCAAGGCTTCCCCGCAGCGCGGATTTTGCAGGCTAAGTTCAATCACACATTGGAGGTATCCTTCGAGGGAGCCGGTGTCATAACGCTTTCCGTCGAAGGCGACAGCAAGCATTTCCCCTCGCCGCGCAAGAACGGCGAGCGCATCGGTAAGCTGAATTTCACCGCCGTAGCCGGGAGTCATGTTTTCGAGAACCGGGAATATATCGGAAGAGAGCACATAGCGGCCGAGAATGGCATAAGGCGAAAAGACCTCGGCGGGTTTTGGCTTTTCGACCATATCATGTACGCGGAAAACGTTGCCGCGATAGCTTTCCACGTCAAGGGAGCAGTATTGGCTGATCACATCCAGCCCCACGGCCTGCACGCCGACGACGGAGCAGCCCTCAGCGTCGGCGACCTCGTCAAGCTGCCCGATCACGGGCTTTGCGGCGGTCATCACATCGTCGCCCAGAAGCACCGCGAAGGGCTCGCTGCCGACGAAGCGGCGGGCGGTCCACACGGCGTGCCCGAGTCCGCGGGTCTGCTTCTGGCGGACGAAGAGGACGTTCGCCATATCGGCGGTACGGCGGACAAGCGCGGCGTCCTCCTCGCGTCCGGCGCGCAGGAGACGCTCCTCAAGCTCGGGATGGTAATCGAAATAGTCCTCCATCGCGGCTTTGGAGCGGTTGGTGATGATCAGAATATCTTCGATCCCGGCGGCGACGGCTTCCTCGACGATGTATTGGATAGAGGGGCGGTCGCCGATGGGGAGCATTTCTTTGGGAATGGTTTTGGTTTCGGGAAGCATGCGTGTGCCGAGCCCCGCGGCAGGAATGACGGCTTTCTTAATACGCATAAGACCCTCCTTTGTCCGGACGTTACCGATTTACTTGTCAAACAGTTTAGAACGTTTCGCGGCAGCCAATAGCGGCAATCCCAGCACATAGCACGCGCCGACTTGCCCGAGCCCGACCTCTCCGGCAAAAATCCAGAAGGTCGGAAAAAAGCTCTCCAGCGGAACACTGACGAGTGTCAGCACCGCACCGATCACCGCGGCGTTGATCAACACCGGCGGAAGCGGCGCCAGCCATTTATTGGGCATCCTCGCGGTCAGGAGCCCTGCCGCAAGGGTCGCGAGCGTCCCGAAGACGACATCGAGAATCCCCGCGCCTCCGATCAGATTGGAAATCAGGCAGCCGACCGTCAGTCCGACCGCCGTTATCGGTGAGAGAAACGGCAGGACGGTCATGGCTTCGGAAACGCGGCACTGGAGGGTTCCGAAGGATATCGGCTGTAAAAGCAGTGTGAGCGCGACGTAAATGGCCGCGATCATCCCCTGCATAGCAATCGCTCTGACGGCATTCGTTCGTCCTGAAAAATCATACCTCATCGGACCGGATATTGATTGCGATGGAAAGCTCATCCAGCTGTTTTTGTTCGACAACGTCGGGAGAATTCATCATCAGCTCGGCCGCGGTCTGAATCTTGGGGAAAGCGATGACGTCGCGGATGTTATCGGTACCGGCCATGAGCATAACGAGACGGTCGAGGCCGTAGGCCATACCGCCGTGCGGCGGTGCACCGTAGCGGAAAGCGTTGATCAGGTGGCCGAAACGCTCTTCGGCCTCCTCTTTGGTAAAGCCCAAGGCCTGGAACATACGCTCCTGCACCTCGGGGTCGTGGATACGGATGGAGCCGCCGCCGGCTTCGTATCCGTTGATTACGATGTCGTAGGCTTTGGCCCGGCAGTGTGCGCGATCCGTGTCAAGAAGCGCCATATCCTCGTCCTTAGGCGCGGTAAAGGGGTGGTGCATCGCCGTAAAGCGTTGATCCTCTTCCGACCATTCGAACATCGGGAAATCGGTGACCCAGAGAAGCTTGTACGTATCCTTTGGGATCCGGTCAAGCCTCTTCGCGCATTCGATACGGAGCGCGCCGAGGGCGGTCATGACGATCAAGTCTTTGGGGTCGGCTACAATTAAGAGCAGGTCGCCCGCCTTGGCATTCGCACGAGTTGCAATCGCGGAAAGCTCCTCGGGCTTCATGAACTTCGAAAAGCTTGACTGGAGGCCGTCTTCGTTGACCTTGATCCACGCAAGTCCCTTGGCGCGGTAGGTCTTGACGAATTCCACGAGGGAATCGATCTCCTTACGGGGCATTTTCGCGCCGCCGTCGACGTTGATCAAGCGAACGCCGCCCGTCTCGGCAGCATCGGTGAAGACCTTGAAGCCGCAGCCCCCGACGAGATCGGTGATATTACAAAGCTCCATGCCAAAGCGCAGATCAGGCTTATCGGAACCGAAGCGTTCCATGGCTTCCTTCCACGGCATGCACTGTAAGGGCAGCTCGAGATCGATGCCGCGCACTTCCTTGAAAAGCTTTTTTAGGAAGCCCTCGTTAACGGCGCGGACGTCTTCCTCGTCGACAAAGCTCATTTCCAGGTCGATCTGGGTAAACTCCGGCTGACGGTCGGCGCGGAGGTCTTCATCGCGGAAGCACTTGACAATCTGGATATAGCGGTCGAAGCCGGATAACATCAAAAGCTGCTTATACTGCTGCGGAGACTGCGGGAGCGCGTAAAACTTGCCCGGATGGACGCGGGAGGGGACGAGATAATCGCGCGCGCCCTCGGGAGTGGATTTCGTCAGGACCGGGGTCTCAATTTCGAGGAAGCCGTTGTCGTAGAAATAGCTGCGGGCAATCGCGGCGACGCGGTGGCGCAGTGCGATGGTATTTTGAAGCCTCTGGCGGCGCAGATCGAGGTAGCGGTACTTTAAGCGAAGGTTTTCCGCACAGTCGGTATCGTCGAGGATCTCGAAGGGGGTCGTCTCGGCACGGGTGAAGACTTTCAGGGCCGTCACATACAGCTCGATCTCGCCCGTAGGCATTTCGTGATTGACGGCGGATTCGCCGCGATGGGTGACGACGCCGGTCGCGCCGATCACGAACTCGGTGCGGAGAGTACCCGCAAGCTCGGAGAGCGCAGCGTCGCGTTCGGCGTTGAAATTAAGCTGTAAAAGACCCGTACGGTCGCGCAGGGTCACAAAGGTTAAGCCCCCCAGACGGCGCGCGCGCTGTACCCAGCCACAGACGGTAACGGTGCGGCCCACATCACAAGCGCGCAGGGCACCCGCGTAATCGGTACGGTTAAACTCTTTCATAATCGATCCAGTCCTTTGAATGTATGTTTATAGCACCGCTTCGATGGTGGCGGCGGAGAGAACGCAGGGGATTTGTTCGCCGGTCTGCATATTTTTGAGGTTCGCGGTACCGGCCGCAAGCTCATCGTCGCCGATGACCATGGTATAGCGCGCGCCGATCTTGTCGGCGTACTTCATCTGCGCTTTGAGGGAACGGTCGCACAGATCCCGTTCGGCGGAGATTCCCATGCGGCGCAGCTCGAGAATCAGCTTCTGTGCGGCGTCGCCGGCATCTTTACCGGTGGTCGCGACATACACGTCGATGGTTTCGGCGCCGGGGATCGGCACACCGAGCTGCTCCATCACGAGGAGCAGGCGTTCCATCCCGGAGCCAAAGCCCAGCGCGGGAGTCGGCTTGCCGCCAAGCTGCTCGACGAGACCGTCGTAGCGGCCGCCGCCGCAGACGGTTCCCTGGGCGCCGATGCCGCTCGCGATAAACTCGAAGACGGGGCCTGTGTAGTAATCGAGCCCGCGGACGATACCGGAATCGATCTGATAATCGACGCCCATGCGGGAGAGAAGCTTTAAGGTCTCGTCAAAGTCCGTTTTGCAGTCATCACAGAGGTAATCGATGGTTCTGGGCGCGTCTTTAGCGATTTCGGAGCAGACGGGGCTTTTGCAATCGAGCAGGCGCATGGGATTGCGGTCGAGGCGCTCGAGGCAGGTGGGGCAAAGCTGATCCTTATACTGTTCGAAGTAAGCTTTAAGCGCTTCATAGTACTTCGGACGGCAGTTGGGGCAGCCGATGGAGTTGATGTGGGCGGTGATGTCACGGATGCCGAGGCGTTTTAGGAAGGTATCGGCAAGAGAGATCACCTCGGCGTTAGCGGAGGGGGACTTTGCGCCAAAGCATTCGACGCCGAACTGATTATGCTGACGATAACGGCCGGCCTGGGGCTTCTCGTAGCGAAAATTCGGCGCGATATAATAACATTTGACAGGAAGCGCGCCGTTAAAGCCGCCGTGCTCGATCATCGCACGGACGACGGAGGCGGTGCCTTCAGGGCGCAGGGAGATGGAGCGGCCTCCCTTGTCGGTGAAGGTATACATCTCCTTTTGAACGACGTCGGTGGTATCACCGACGCCGCGGATAAATAACTCGGTATGCTCGAACATGGGAAAGCGGATCTCGCGGTAGCCGAAGGTTTTGGCGGTATCGCGGAGGATACGTTCGAGATACTGCCACTTGTAGGAATCCTCGGGTAGCACGTCATAGGTGCCTTTGGGGGCTTGTATCATATTTATCACCTTAATAATTCCGCGGTCTCGCGGGACGTTTGGGATTGACGATGTCACGCCAGGAGAGGTCGCCGCGGTCAAGCCCGAGGACGAGCATTTCAGCGGTAGCGATGTTGGTCGCGATCGGGATAGAGTGGAGATCGCAGAGCCGCTGCAGCGCATGGACGTCGCACTCTGTTCCGGGCGGGGACATCGGGTCGCTGAGGAAGATGACCATATCGATTTCGTTGTAGGCGACGCGGGCGCCGATTTGCTGATCGCCGCCCTGTGCGCCGGAGAGAAAGCGGTCAATTTTCAGCCCGGTGGCTTCGCTGACGAGCTTCCCCGTCGTGCCAGTCGCGCAGAGCGTATGCTTCGACAGGATACCGCAATACGCCATGCAGAACTGCACCATTAATTCTTTTTTCTTATCATGCGCAATCAGGGCAATGTTCATATAATCAGATTCCCTCTTTCGTATGAGTTGAGGTGTGTATTGAAAGGATTTTTTTCGTAAACTTACCCGCGCAGCTTCAGGAGCGGTACCTCCTGGGCATCGAGACGCGCGGCGATATTGGTAAACGCACGCGCAGCGAGGGCGTGCGGAGGCAGAAGCTGACCGAGCGCACCGCAGATGAGCACGGTTTCGTCCTCGGGAACAACGCCGAGGAGAGGGAGCCCCGCCATATCCATTGCGTCGTCGATGTTCGGGGTATTGTTGCGGGCGATCATTTTCGGGCGGACGCGATTGACGATGAGCCTATAGTGATCGAAACCGATTTCCTCGAGAAGGGCTGCAGTACGGTCGGCGCTGCGGAGACTGATAATATCGGGGGTCGAAACGACGATCGCCCGATCGGCGGCATATGCGGCGCGTCGGAAATCGACGCCGAGACCGGCAGGGGCATCCATTAAAACGAAGTCATAGCAGCCGGCATGCATTGCCGCGTCGGTGACACGGCGGAGGGCGTCGGGAGCAATCCCCTGTGGAGAGAGCGGCGCTGTGAGGAGAAAGAGCCCTCTGCGTGCGGGATGTTCGGCGACAGCGTCGGAAAGCTCGGCACGGTTTTCGGCAACGTCTGTAAAATCGAACAGGGCGTTGTCGTACATACCGAGCGTCAGATCGAGAGAGCGCACACCGACGTCGGCATCAATGACGAGACAGGAGAGTCCGCGTGCGGCAAGAGCCGCGCCGACCCCCGCGGTAACGGTCGTTTTGCCGGTACCGCCCTTACCGGAAGCGATTACAATACATTCCATACGTATAGAGCCCGCTTTTCATCGTACTTTGGGCCATGACATATTTATTATACACCGTTTTGACCGATTAGACAAGGGCAATCTGTAAAAATAATGAATTATTCACCAAAAATACAAATAACGCCGGTAAATGTATGGTTATAAAGGGGAAAACCCAAAATAATAGCCCGCCTTCGATGTGCATACGACGAAGAAGGCGGGCGAATTTCATCCGTTAACCGATATCTTTATTCAGCCCGCGAAAACGCCGCGATGATATATCCGTAGGCGGATTCTTCATGGGCGCGCAGGTCAATATAATAACGGCCTACGACAGCCGAACCGAGATCGGACCCGGCGGCGGTATCGTACACGGCGACAGTCAGCTCCGCGCAGGATGCGTCCTCACGATAGGTCACCTTCTCGATATAGGCGCCGAGTTTTGTTTCCCGGCCCGATTTCACGGTATAGATTTCCTTGTCCTCGTTGTAGGTCACATATTCCGCAAGATCGGGGGAGACTGTCTTCCAGACAGCGCCGCCGAGGGTATCGCGCTGGAGCTTTTCAAAGGCGGCAGCGGATATGGTGAAGCCATCCTTGGTCGCGGTTACACCGTCGCAGGTAATGCCGTTATAGACGAGCATGTTATAAAAATAGGTCCAGCCGAAGTTTTCGTCCGGGACATTGGCGATCACGTCCGGGTAATCCTGTACAGCGCAAGCGAAGGAATACAGCACGCCGGACATGGCGGCCAGACGGTTGTCCATATCGTTATTAAAAAACGACGCAAGTGCATCGGAGGCATTGACATCGGCAGCAGGGGTTGAAAAAGCGGGAGTCGTTGTCGAAGTCGTTTGTACGGAAGAGCCTCCGTTGTCACAAGCCGCGAGCGAGAGCAGCGCGACCATTGCGAGTGCGAAGCAGAGAGCCTTTTTCATGCGGATACCTCACTTTTTGCGAATAGCGAATATTAGTATAACGCACCTTGCGTATTTTTGCAAGGGGAATTCGCGTATATTAACAAAAATTCATCATCATTCAGGTGACTGCCCGGTTTTCCCAGCGCCGTGAGCGCAATCTGGGGACAAACAACGCGGTTCGGACAACCCAATCGACATAAAGTGCGATCCAGATGCCCAAAAGACCGCCGTCCATCACAACGCCGAAGACCCATGAAAGCAATACGCGCACACCCCACATGATAATCAGCGAGGAAGTCACGGTATACCGCACATCCCCCGCCGTACGGAGCGCGGAGGGGATGACAAACGAAGTCGTCCATAACGGAATAGCGAGGATAAACGACCGGCAGACGGTTATGGAGATCGGGATAACGGCGGGATCCTCGGTGAAAATACGCACGACAGCGGGCGTCAGGAACCACATCGGAATGCAGAGAATCAGCTGCAGGAGAAACGCGGCGAGGGTTGTATACCAGCCGTGTTTTCGTGCGGCGGCGTAGTCGTGCGCGCCGACGGCAAAGCCCACGAGGGTGATCGTGAGCAGACACATGGCGTTGCCGGGAATTTCGATGAGGGAAATAACGGAGTTGACGACGGAGTTTGCGGCTATGACGGCGGTACCCATATCGGACATAAAGACCTGCACCAGAAGCTTTCCGCCGTTGAACATCGCGGTATCGAGTCCCATCGGGATACCGATGGAAAAGATGGGCTTAATATCGCTCCAGCGGATGGGGAAGAATTTTCGCAGGGGGAGTGTAAAATCGGGACGGAACATGAGAATCAGGAGCATCACGGCGCCGAGGACGCGTGCCGCCAAAAGGCCGATCGCCGCACCGAGGACACCCATTTCGAAGCCGTAGATGGTGATCGCACAGACACCGGTGTTGACGATGTTGATGAGCAGCGCCGCCATCATCGGCACCCGGCTGTTACCACAGCCGCGAAGCGTTGCGGAGAGGATGGCGGTCACGGCGGCAAACGGGACGGACAGAGCGCTCGCGAAGAGATAGATACGCGCACCGTCGAGGACAGTCTGTTCGGCGGAGCCAAACAGACCGCCGAGGAGCTGCTTTGCGAATAGGAGCAACCCTAAGGCGATGCCGCAGGAGACGAGGACCGTCATACATGCAAACTGAGCGACGGAATCGGAAGCCTCTTTCTGTTTCTGCGCGCCGATATACTGTGCGGTCACGGCGGCGACTCCGGAGGAAACGGAAATGAGGGTATTGACGATGACGTTGTTGATGGAATTAACGACACCGACAGCGGAAATGGCGACGGAACCGGCATGCCCGACCATCACGGTTGCGATAAAACCGACGAAAGTATTCATGGCCTGTTCGGCGAGGATGGGTAAGTACAGCCGGATAACGCTTTTTTGGCAGAACACTTCGCGCAAGACTCCAAACGGCCTGCGTGTCATCAAGAGGCTTTCCTCCTACCGGCGCATAATATGGATAAGTTGACGTAATTGAGGTTCTGTCTTGGGGTTGACGAAATGTTATCCCCATTTTCCCCAGAGTTTTCCCCATGGGTTCTTGCAATTTTTGAGTGAAACAGGCCATTTTAAACGGATTAAAAATTCAGGTTTCCCCATTATCCCCAAAGTTCTCCCCAAACGCTTGCGGGATCTCATTTGACATAAAACGGGATTGGGGGTGATAATGAATACTGCTTGTAAATTCGGCTCTGATTTTGGCCTTGTTGCGAAGGATCGTCACATTTATCCGGGTATAAAATTCGTGCTGATGGGCAAAGTTGCGCGAGCGTTGAGAGAAGCGTCCGCGCGGGTACCGGCAAGGTACTCATAGTACGCCTGACAGGCGATCATCGCGCCGTTGTCGCCGCAGAGAGACGCGGGCGGGAGATAGAGCGTAAGACCGGCGTCCGCAGCTTCCCGTTCAAGACGTTTACGGAGGACGGAGTTAGCCGCGACGCCGCCGGCGACGCAGAGCTTGTTTCTGCCGCAGACCCTCGCCCCTTCCACGGCGCGGGGGACGAGGATATCCGCGACGGCTTCGCAAAAGGACGCGGCAAGTCCGGGAGCGTCGAGAGGTACGCCACGTTGAGCCGCGTTATGCGCGGTATTGCGCACAGCGGTTTTAAGCCCAGAGAAGGAGAAGTCGAGGGGGGCGTCGTCTACATGGGCACGGGGGAGCTTATAGGCATGCGGGTCGCCGGCTTTGGCAAGCTTGTCGATTTCCAGTCCGCCGGGGTAAGGCAGACCGAGCACGCGCGCCGCCTTATCAAAAGCCTCCCCCGCCGCGTCGTCGCGCGTGGTTCCTAAGATGCGCATATCGGTGTAGCCGCGTACATCAACGATGAGGGAATGACCGCCGGAGACAACGAGACAACAAAACGGCGGCTCCAATTCGGGGAAAGCGATATAGTTGACGGAGATATGCCCGCGCATGTGATGTACCGGGATGAGGGGCAGCCCGCGCGCAAGGGCGTAGGCTTTGGCGAAGTTGACGCCGACGAGGAGCGCGCCGATCAGTCCCGGGGCGTAGGTTACGCCGATGGCGTCCAGGTCTTCGGGGCGGGTATCGGCCTTACGCAGGGCTTCTTCCACGACACCGACGATGCCCTCGACATGGCGCCGGGAAGCGATCTCGGGGACAACGCCGCCGAAAACAGCGTGCATATCGGCCTGCGAGAGGACAACATTGGAGAGAATGGTTCTCCCATCGAGCGAAACGGAGGCCGCCGTTTCGTCGCAGGAGCTTTCGATGGCTAAAATGCGCAATTTGGCTCGATTCCTTTCGGTGCGGCGGATTCGCGTCTCATGCAGACGGCGTCCTCCGTCGGATGTTCGTAATAATTCCGGCGCAGGCCGGTCTCGGTAAATCCTTCACTCTGATAAAGCGCACACGCCGGTATATTGGACGCGCGGACTTCCAAAAAGGTTGCGTTTTGGGGGAATTCATCAAAAAAATGATGCAGCAGCGCACGGGCAATCCCCATCCGGCGGCATTCGGGCAGGACGGCGATACGCAGGATCTCCGATTCCTCAAAAATGACGGATGCGCAGAGGTAGCCTGCGATCTGCCCGTCCAGCGACGCGATGCGCAGGACGGTAAACGGGGAAGCCGCGGTGCCGCGAAGCTCCGACTCGGTCCATGGCACGGCAAAGGAGCGGGCTTCCAGAGTGGCGATAGCCGGCAGCATCTCCGACCCTGCGGTGGCAACGTTAACCTTTGGCATCATACCAGGTCTCCCCTGCCGTCGCCTCGGCAACCAGGCGCACATCGAGCGACGCGGCGTGTTCCATCTCCTCGCAGAGAAGCTTTATAACGGTTTCGGTTTCCGATTTCGGTGCCTCGACGATCAGTTCGTCGTGTACCTGCAGGATGAGCTTTGCCTCCAGCTTTTCATCCGTCAACCGTCGTTCGACGCCCAGCATAGCGTGTTTGATGATATCGGCGGCCGTCCCCTGAATCGGGGTGTTCAGCGCCAGCCGTTCACCGAAGGCGCGGATATTGTGATTGGGGCTTTTCAGTTGCGGGAGTTCGCGGCGGCGTCCGAATAAGGTGGTCACATAGCCTTTCTCTTTGGCTTCACGGCGGATGTTCTCCATATAAGCGTGTACGCCGGGATAGCGTTCGAAATAACGTGCGATATAATCCCGAGCCTCGGCGCGGGAGATGCCGAGACTTGCGGCAAGGGCGTAGTCCGAGATGCCGTAGACGATACCGAAGTTGACGGCTTTCGCGGCGCTTCTTTGGGCGGGCGTGACCTCCTCGGGCGCAATGCCGGCAACGGCGGCGGCGGTAGCGCGGTGGATGTCCTCGCCGCGGGCGAAGGCCGCAAGCAGGGCTTCGTCGTGTGCGATATGGGCAAGCAGGCGCAGCTCGATCTGGGAGTAGTCCGCGTCGATTAAGGCGCAGCCATCGCGTGCGACAAACATCCGCCGCAGCTCCGCGCCGAGCGATTTTCGCACGGGGATGTTCTGCAAATTGGGGTCTGTGGAAGATAGTCTGCCCGTCGCGGTGACGAGCTGTTGAAAATTCGAATGGATGCGTCCGTCGGCGGGTGAGATGAAGCGGGGCAATCCGTCGGCGTAGGTGCCGCGCAGCTTGGATAACTGGCGGTATTCGATGATAAGCGGGATGATGGGATGGGCGTTTTTAATGGATTCCAGCACCTCGATATCGGTCGTCCAGCCGGTTTTCGTTTTCTTACCGCCGGGGAGTGCCAGCGTATCAAATAACAGCTCACCGAGCTGCTTCGGGGAATTTAAATTGATCTCGCGGTCGGTCAGGGCTTTGACCTCGGCCTCGATCTCACGCAGGCGTGCCCCTAAGCGTTCCGAGTACGCGGCCAGCGCCGCGCGATCGACGAGGAAGCCGCGGGATTGCATATTGGCAAGCACCTGCGTAAGGGGCATTTCTAGCTCCCGGTAGAGCGGCTCCATCCCCCACTCGCCGATCTTGTCACAGAGCGCGCGTCGGAGGGACAGCATCGCGCGGAGCTGTGCCAAAAGTACGGGTTCCTGCTGCGGCGCGCCGTAGGGAGTTAATAGCGCGTCCCAGTCCGGAGCGGGTACGGCGATCCCGAGGGTCTTTTCGGCGGCGGCGGCAAGGGTGCAGTCCGCACCCGGGTCGCCGAGGTAGGCCGCGACGGCCGTGTCGTCGATAAAGCCGCCGCAGAGGATGCCGCGTTTCAGCGCCGCGAGATAGCACGGCTTTGCGTCGTGCGTCAGCTTCGGTACGGTGGGGTCGAGGAGCGCGGCAAGCTTTTCCCGGTAATCCGCATCGGAGACGCGGAGGACGGTAAAATTCTCATCTTTCAGGATGCCGACCACAGACAGATCCGCGTCTGCGAGGATAGCAGTATCTGTTTTGTCCGGCTGTGGGACGGCGGGGGCGGCCGGCTCATCAAAAACGCGTTCTGTTTCGGCGGGTTTTACGGCGACGATCTCCCGCAGATGGAGCTGTGCGATAAATCTGCGCAGCTCAAGGCGTTCAAACAGAGCGAGCAGGCGTGTGTTGTCCGGCCGGCGGAGCTTTAAGCTGTCAAGCGTAAAAGGCAGCGGCGCATGGCGGTCGATTTCGGCAAGGCCGCGGCTCATATAGGCGGATTCGCGTCCGGCGATCAGTTTTTCACGGACGCCTTTTTTTATCGACGGGTCGTCAAGGTTCTCGTAGACGCCGTCGAGCGTGCCGAATTGCTTAATCAGGGCGAGTGCGGTCTTTTCACCGATACCGGCGACCCCGGGAATGTTGTCGGACGGGTCGCCCATCAGGGCTTTGACCTCGATCATCTGCGGCGGAGTTACGCCGTAGACCTCACGCAGAAGCTCGGGAGTATATACCGTCGTAATGGGGCGGCCCTCCTTGGTCGAGATCAGGCGGACGGAGGTCGTCTCGCCGATCAATTGGAAGCTGTCCCGGTCTCCGGTAACGATGGCACATTCCCAGTCGGAGGTATCCTCGCAGACGCGGGAAATGGTGCCGAGGAGGTCGTCGGCTTCGAAGCCGGGAAGCTCGGCGCACGGGACGCCCATCGCGTCGAGGATATCCTTCAAAAGATCAAACTGCGGGATGAGCTCCTCGGGGCAGGGTCGGCGGCCGGCCTTATAATCGGCGAATTCCATATGGCGGAAGGTTGGCGCATGGACGTCGAAGCAGGCACAGACGGCGTCGGGCGAGCAGTCTGTGAGCAGCTTAAAATAATTGGTCAGGAAACCAAAAATCGCATTGGTATACTCGCCGCTCTTCGTGGAGAGAGGACGGATAGCGTAAAACGCGCGGTTTAAAAGGCTGTTTGCATCAAGCGCCAGTAGCTTCAAGGCAGCATTCCCCCGTTTACATCAGGCAAAAACCCAAGTTATCGTCGGTTTTTAGATGGTTTAGTATATCACACAATAAGCAAAAAAGCAATGCATGGCAATATGGTTTTTACACCGGAGTGTTATGAACGAAACCCAAGTTCCGCTCTTTAAAAATCGTTATTTTTTAGTTTTTCTTTTGGAAAATGTAAATATTCATGCGGCCCTTGACAATCCTGTTAAGGCGTGCTAAACTGAACACAGTCCCGCTCGAAGCTTTAGCGAAAAAGTCAATTATGATGAAACAAGGAGGCGCTTTTCGATGATTATCGACGCGCATAATCATGCGGACTGGCACAAGCATAATTTAGACAAATTCATAGAAAATATGAATACTTACCACATCGATAAGACGTGGCTTTTAACGTGGGAGTCGCCGGCAGACGAATTTTCCCCGGATTATAACCGTGTTGTCAACGTCGACACCCTTCGCGAGGTGGGGCCGATCTCGTTTGCGCGGACGCTGTCGTATATTGAGCGCTGCCCGGACCGTTTTGTCTTTGGCTTTGCGCCGGATCCGCGTCGTCCCGAGGCGATTGACCGCTTGAATACCGCGATCGACATGTACGGCGTGAAGGTGTGCGGCGAGGTGAAGCTGCGCATGATGTATGATAACCCGGATGCGATCCGGCTGTGGCGTTTTGCCGGCGAAAAAGGCTTGCCGGTCACGTTCCATTTCGATTATGAATTCAACTCGGGCGTCCGCTATCCGCGTCCGAACTACTGGTACGGCGGCAGCATCGACTGCCTCGAGCGCGTGCTGAAGCTTTGTCCCGAAACGAACTTCCTCGGTCATGCACCGGGCTTCTGGTCGCACATTTCGGGTGACGATCAGTTCGATAAAGTCGGTTATCCGAAGGGACCGGTGCTGCCGGGCGGACGGGTGGTTGAGCTGTTGGAGAAGTATCCGAACCTGTACTGCGACATGTCAGCGGGATCGGGCTGCAACGCGCTGTCGCGTGACCCGGAATTCGGGAAGCGGTTTTTGATTACCTGGCAGGATCGCTGCGTGTACGCGCGCGACTACTTTGATAATATTCATCAGGAGTTCATCAACAGCTTACATCTCGATCAGGCGATTCTTGATAAAATTTACTATAAAAACGCCCTAAAGCTGACGCACGAGCTTTAATACCACCGGTTTTTTTAGGGTTACTCTTCCTATAAGGAGACGTTTTCATGATTATCGATGCACATAACCATGCGGATTGGCACACGCATAATTTAGATAAGTTCATCAAGAACATGGATAACTATCACATTGATAAGACGTGGCTTTTGACATGGGAGTCGCCGACAGACGAGTATGCGCCGGCAAACGATCCGGTCGTCAACGTCGACGCGGCGCGCGAGGGCGGGCCGATCTCATTTGCGCGAACGCTGTCGTATATTGAGCGCTGCCCCGATCGTTTTATATTCGGCTTTGCGCCGGACCCGCGCCGTCCGGAGGCGATTGACCGCTTGAATACCGCGATCGACATGTACGGCGTAAAGGTGTGCGGCGAAGTGAAGCTACGCATGATGTATGATAACCCGGATGCGATCCGGCTGTGGCGTTTTGCTGGCGAGAAAGGCTTGCCGGTCACGTTCCATTTTGACTACGAGCTGAACGCCGGTGTCCGCTATCCGCGTCCGAACTACTGGTACGGCGGTGGGATCGACTGCTTTGAGCGTGTATTAAAGCTTTGTCCGGAAACGAATTTCCTCGGCCATGCGCCGGGCTTCTGGTCTCACATTTCGGGCGACGATCAGTATGATAAAGTAAGCTATCCAAAGGGGTCTGTGCTCCCCGGCGGCCGCATCGGCGCGCTTTTAGAAAAATATCCGAACCTGTACTGCGACATGTCGGCGGGATCGGGCTGTAACGCACTGTCACGCGATCCGTCGTTCGGCCGGCAGTTTTTAATCGACTGGCAGGATCGGATTTTATACGCGCGCGACTTCTTTGAAAACCGGCATCAGGAGTTCATCGCGAGCCTTCGTCTCGATCGGGAAGTCCTTGATAAGATTTATTATAAAAACGCGTTAAAACTGACGCACGACCTATAATCCTAAAGACCGCGTCCGGGGAGAACGCTCCTCGTTTCTCCCCGGGTTTTCTTTCATCTCGGGAGGTGTCTCATGCCCTGCATCTTTACCGATCGTCCGGAATACGCCAACACAACCCTGTTTGATTTTGCAACCAATGGCAATGCCAACGGCCTGCCTTTCTACTATAGGGTATATACGACCTGTCAGCTGATACCGCATCGTCACAGTTATATACAGATGGTTTACATTAAGAAGGGCCAGCTGACGCACGTATGTGGCTCGCACATCAACGATTTGCGCTGCGGCGACCTTCTTTTGATGCCTCCCTATCTGCCGCATTACTTCATCCCCATTGCGGAGCGTTCCTTTGAGCTGATCGAATTCGAGTTTGTCTCGGATTTTATCGATTCCTCTTTAGCCGGGGAAACGGCGTACGATCACTGTGACGCGTTGTCCTGGCTTGCGGATTATGCGGATGGGCACAATTTCCCGCTCGTTTCCCTGACAGGAGAAGCGCGATTTGATGCGGAGAACACCTTTGCGCGGATTGAGCAGGAATACAAAGACCGTTCGGAGGGCTTCATGACCGCGATCCGTGCGCAGACGCTGCTTTTATTGACCTGTCAGCGGCGTGCGCTGCATACGCGGGATGCGCATGACGGTACGGCGTTGCTTTACGAGCGGCATCGGGAAGTACTGCTGCATTCACTGAACTTCATCCGGGATAATTATACGCGGGATATCACGGTACAGGACGCGGCTTCCGTCGCGATCATGAGTCCGTCGTATTACCGGCATTATTTTAAGCTTTTGACAAAGAAAACTTTTACCGAGTATTTAAACGGGCTGCGTGTGGCGCACGCGATCACGCTGATCCGTGAAAATCCGCGTATGAAGATTGTAGACATCTGTTATGCGGCGGGATTTTCGAATATCAGTCACTTCAACCGTACCTTTTTAAAGGTGACGGGCGTCACACCGAAGGCTTTCCGAATCTCTGCCGCGCAGGGCGATGTTAATGACATGCAAAACGGCATTTAAAAAAAGGTGTGATATGTTCGTAAAGGTATTGTTCGTTCGTAAAGGCGCCGTATAAATTGGATTTAAAAAGGTAACATGAATAAAAAGATTTTTGCTCTATTACTTGCGCTTCTTCTGGTTATCAGCGTCGGCTGCACAGCGGAACCGACACCGCAGACGCCATTGACCGTTGTCGGTACGACAGCGGCCGCTGCCAGCTCTACAGTCGCTCCCGTTCATACCACAGTCGTGTCGTCTTCGACGCCCGATTCCACGGATACGGCTTCGTCCTCTGAGCAGGTTTCCTCCACCACCTCGGCAACTACCGCAGCCGCGCCACAGACCTCCCTGTCGGCGGCGACGACCTATACC
Source organism: Clostridiaceae bacterium (assembly GCA_034926225.1). Classification (GTDB taxonomy): domain Bacteria; phylum Bacillota; class Clostridia; order Oscillospirales; family QAMX01; genus JAAZKA01. The sequence continues at coordinate 125,379 of JAYFRF010000010.1, read as the reverse complement.
ACCACCTCGATGCAGACGATACGTTATGAGGATGTGGAAGCGCGTTTTTCGGTGATGACCACAGAGGAGAAGATAGGACAGCTCTTTTTTGTATCGGTCGAAGGACGGGATGCGCTGACCGAAGCGGATCAAGCGCTTCTGCGGGACTGTTCGATCGGGAATATTATTCTGTTTAAACGGAATATCGACAATATCGCTCAGCTTGCGACGCTGAACACAGGGATACTGGACGCAGTCTCGGCGAATACGGGCATCTGCCCCTTCATCGGTGTCGACCAGGAGGGCGGAACGGTTATGCGCATTTTTGACGCATGTCTCGCGCCGCCGGCCATGGAGGTCGGCGCGACGGGTGATCCAGCCTTGGCGCGCAGCCTCGGCGAACTGATGGGCGCGCAGCTGCACACCTTAGGGATCAACGTCAACTTTGCGCCTTGTGCGGACGTAAATTCCAATCCGGATAATCCGGTCATCGGTGACCGGAGCTACAGCGAGGACGCGAATACCGCCGCGGCATTTGTTTCCGCAATGGTAGCGGGGCTGCAATCCTCCGGCGTTCTTGCCTGCGTCAAGCACTTTCCCGGCCATGGCGACACGGCGGAGGATAGTCATACGTCGCTGCCCAGCGTATCCTATGAGCTGGACCGGTTAAATCAGGTCGAATTGGTCCCGTTCAGGGCGGGTATCGCGGCGAACGTCGCGATGACGATGGTCGGGCATATCCTGTATCCGGCGCTTGGCGCGTATGACGTGCCCGCTTCCCTTTCTCAGTCGGTGATTGAAGGGTTTTTACGCGATGAGCTTGATTTTAAAGGGCTTGTCATTACGGACAGCCTTTCCATGGGTGCGATCACGAATACCTACGGCATTGGAGAAGCCTGCGTCATGGCGATCACCGCCGGAGCGGATCTGCTCTGTATCAATGACAATGCCGACGCCATTCGGGAAGCCTATGCCGCCGTTGTGCAAGCCGTAGAGGACGGACGCATTTCCGAGGATCGTCTTAACGATTCCGTTTTGCGCATTTTGAATACGAAGTATGAATACGGTATCTTAAGCGGCTTCCGTCCGTCCGATCAGATGCCGGATACGACGAAATACGCGGCGCTGCTTTCCACCATCGCGGAAAAGAGCCTGACTCTGCTGGAGGGCCAAGTCCCCGGCATATCGGACGTTTCCTCGACGCTCGTCCTTTCGACGGTGCCGCTGCGGGATGAGCAGGTGCTGGAAACGCAGAATCTGGGCGCTTATCTGACGCGAAATTACGGCTGCAACGCCATGGACATCGAACGCAGCCCCACTACCATACAGCTAGCATCCGCACTCAGCACCGCGAAGCTTTACTCCACCGTTATCCTGTCCGTCTCCGGTACCGGCAATATCGATCTCGCCTCGCGTATCGCGCAGCTCGGCGCAGATCTGATCATCGTTGTCATGGACGATCCCTATACAGCCGCGTCCTATCTCGGTCTCGGCGCAGACGCGGTTTTCTGCGCATATGAAAATACCGATTACAGTATTCGGGCAGTCGCAAACCGGCTCATGGGCGCCGATTCCTAACCGTCACGGGTTGTGCATAATCCCGGTTTTATCCTCTTTGTCCCTGTTATGTTCTGTCTTTTTTACTGTTGTTTAACATGTACTTTATTTGTATAATAAAAGCACCCAAAATAAGGAGACGGCGACCATGCACTGTGTTAGAAATATCATGAACGGGCTTAACTATATTGGGGGAAGCGACAGACGGCTGGCGCTTTTTGAAAACGCGTTTCCGATTCCGCGGGGCGTATCGTATAACGCCTTTTTGCTTAATGACGAGAAAACGGTTCTGTTTGACACCGTCGATCAAGCGATATCGGGGCTGTTTTTCGAGAATCTCGAGTATGTTTTAGGCGAGCGCGGGCTGGATTATGTGATTATATCGCATATGGAGCCTGATCACAGCGGCACATTGCTGGAAGTAATCCGCCGGTATCCGCAGGCGCAGATTGTCTGCAATGAGAAGGCGTTTGCGATGATTGGGCAGTTTGCTAGTGGGAAGGCGCCGGAGAATGTACTGCTTGTAAAGGAAGGCGACACACTGAATACCGGCACGCATACGCTGACGTTCATGATGGCGCCGATGGTTCACTGGCCGGAGGTCATGGTCACGTTTGACGCGGCGACGGGAACGTTGTTCTCGGCAGATGCCTTCGGGACCTTCGGGGCGCTCGGCGGAAACCTGTATGCGGATGAATTGGATTTCGAGCGCGAATGGCTGCCGGATGCGCGGCGGTATTATACGAACATTGTCGGCAAGTACGGGACGCAGGTACAGACGCTGCTGCGGAAGATGGCTGCGCTGGAGATCAAAATGGTATGTCCGCTGCATGGCCCGATCTGGCGGACAAACATAAACTGGTTTGTTGATAAGTATCAGAAGTGGAGCCGGTACGAGCCGGAGGATAACGCAGTCGTCATCGCGTATGCATCGATTTACGGAAACACGGAAAATGCGGCGTCGATCCTTGCGGGCAAGCTTGCGGACGCGGGTGTGCGAAATGTGGCGATGTACGACGTATCGGTGACGCATCCGTCGGTACTCGTTGCGGAAGCGTTCCGCGCGAGCCATCTGGTATTCGCGTCGACGACCTATAACGCGGGTATTTTTTGCAATATGGAAACGGTGCTGCGGGATTTAGCGGCGCATAACCTGCAAAAGCGTACGGTTGCGGTCATCGAAAACGGCAGCTGGGCGCCGACGGCGGGGGGATTGATGCGGAAGCTACTCTCGTCAATGCGCGACATGACGATTCTGGATGCCACACTGACGATCAAGTCTTCTCTCGCACCGGAGCAGGACGCGGCGCTATCGGCGATCGCGGAGTCGATTGTAGCGTCGATGCCGAAGCGTATGATTTCGAACGACGGTAAAATCGAGCGGAACGCGCTGTACAAGCTTAGTTATGGGTTGTTTGTGCTAACCGCGCGGGAGGGTAACCGGGATAACGGCTGTATCATCAATACGGTTACGCAGGTAACGGAATCGCCGAAGCGAATTCAGATCGCAGTAAATAAGGCGAACTGTACGCATGACATGATCATGAAGACGGGCGTCTTCAACGTCTCGGTTCTGACGACCGAAACGCCGTTCTCGGTATTCCAGCTTTTCGGCTTTCATTCCGGGTACGACACGGACAAGTTCGCAGGCTTTACGTCGGAGGACCGCACGGAAAACGGGGTGCGGTATATTCCGGACCATACAAACGCCTGTCTGTCGGGGCGGGTCATCCATACGGAGGACCTGGGGACGCATACGGTGTTCACGGCGGATATAACGCAGGCTGTGGTTCTGTCGTCGGCGCCGTCGGTAACGTACCAGTATTATCATGACCATATCAAGCCCAAACCCCAGCCTTCTGCGGGCAAGCCGCACGGGTATATCTGCACCGTCTGCGGTTGGGTGTACGAGGGCGAAGAGCTGCCCCCGGATATCATCTGCCCGATTTGTAAGCACGGCGCGGATGTTTTTAAAAAAATCGAGTAACAGGATTCCTGTTTTCATAATTTATTTTTAGGAGGTCTCCGGTATGAAAAAGTATGTTTGCGATGTATGCGGATGGGAATATGATGAAGCGGCGGGCGATCCGGATAACGGGATTGCGCCGGGAACGAAGTGGGAGGATCTGCCTGACGACTTTACCTGTCCGCTGTGCGGCGCGGGAAAAGATAGCTTTTCCGAAGCATAACCGATGGTTTTCGGGGGTGTCTTTATATAAGGCACCCCCGTTTTTATGTCGCGGCATTGCGGATAATCTTTATCCCCCTGTGAAACGATGAATAAGGTCCGAGAAAACATCAGAGAAGCGAGATCAGTTACGCTTTGTCACGCAACCTACGTGTCTCTTTTTGTATTTGCATACGGGTTTCTCTGCGGGGAACGGACATGATGGTATAATTTACGAGTCCGCCGAGCTGCAGAATGATGCCGGTGACAAACAGCCAGAGCATCATGACGATTACTGCGCCGATGGAACCGTAGAGAAGCGAATAACGGGAAAAGTTGTCCACATAGAAGGACAAGCCGAGGGATACGGCAACCCACGCAAGCATAGCGAAGAACGCGCCGGGCATCGCCTGCCGCAGCTTTAGCTTACGGTTCGGCGCGACGACATAGAGGGAGGTCAGTAGGAAGAAGAGCCATGCAGCGAGGATCACGAAGCGCAGCCACAGCCATACGCAGGTGACGGATTCAGGGATGCGCCAGATATTGGACAGGGCATTCAGGGTATCCTGCCCTAAAAACAGAATAAGAAGGATGACGACGAAGGAAAGCGTGAGTAAAACGGCGAAAGCGAAGGACAGGAGCATCTGCTTAAACCAATGGCGGATCTTTTTGACCTCGTAGACGGTATTCAGAGCATATAAAAGCACGTTGACCACGCGGAATATCGACATAACGGTTAATGCCAGTCCCGTAAAAAGAAGGCCGGGGGTACTCATACCGGAAAGATAGCCAAGATAGGATTCTACGAGAGTCGCGACCTCGGTAGGAATCACCAGTGCCGTCGCGCGCATGATATCGTCGATGTCCACATGAAGGACCCCGAGAAGCGCATTGAGGAACAGTATGAAGGGGAAGAGCATAAATAGTAGAGAATAGGCGAGCTCCGCCGCTGTACGGGAGATCTGGTCATCAAAATAGTGCCGGATCATGGTGCGCAGAAAAATCGCAGGATAACTCTTGGTAAATGCCGCCTTCATTCAGGCACCCCCGTCAGGATATTTATTAATGATTATTATATGCCCAATTCGGACGGAAATATATTTTAATGTATTGCACAAATAGTGCTGTTTCTTCTCCGTGTGTTTTTGTTGAATAATCAGGAAGCAGTATCTTGACACAGGCACTCTTTTGTTGTATAACGTGGTAATACCAAAAGGGATCTATCCCTGTTGGTCATATAATCATATAAATGGGAAAGAGATGTGATGCTTGCATGGAGGAGCGTGACTCCGAGGTTCCGCTCGGGAGGAAACCAAAAATCGCGATAACCTTCAATCTGAAAAAGGGCATTGCCGGGAAAACGGCGGATGCCGAAGCGGAGTATGACCATATGGATACGGTCTACTCCATTGAAAAAGCGCTGCAGACCGTCGGCTGTGAAGTGACCCTTGTGGAAGCGGAAGCGGCAATGGTCAACCGGCTGCAAGAGAACCCGGTGGATATGGTATTCAACATTGCCGAAGGGCTGCGCGGACGTGGACGGGAAGCGGAGGTCCCCGCCGTGTGCAATATGCTGGGGATACCGTTTACCGGCTCGGATGAGACAACGCTTTCGGTGGCGCTGGATAAGGCGCTGACAAAGCGGCTTGTGGGAACATATCGTGTGCCCACGCCGCGGAGTGTCGTTTACACGAAAGACGGCTCCCGCGCGACGCATGGACTGCGTTTCCCGGTGATCGTGAAGCCAAACGCGGAAGGCTCCAGCAAGGGCGTATCGGATGTCAGCGTCGTGGAGACGCCCGACGCGCTGCGGCGTTTGGTCAACGAATATACGGCGCTCTACGATCAGGATATGCTCGCCGAGGAGTATATCGAAGGCCGTGAATTTACCGTAGGTGTCCTTGGCAACGGCAAATCGCGCCGGGTCTTTGCGCCGATGGAAATTATCTATCAAAAAGCGACCCAAGGGTCGTTTCATGTTTATAGTTATAACGTCAAGCAGAATTATACCCATTTTATCCGCTACGAGTGCCCCGCGCGCCTCGATGCCGAGACGGACGCCGTGATGCGTAAATATGCGGGCATTGTCTGCGATGCGCTCGGGTGCCGTGACTTTGCGCGCGTGGACTTCCGGCTGTCACCGGAGGGGAAGGTTTACTTTATCGAGATCAATCCCCTGCCCGGGCTTGCGCCCGGCTACAGCGATTATCCGATGCTTGCCGAGTTCTGCGGCGTTTCCTACAATGACCTGATCGCCGCCATTCTCCGTGCCGCCGCCGAACGCTGCGGTGTTGCTCTTTGGGAGCGAGGCGATCGCAAATGATACGCGCCGCCGATTATGCCAAACGATACCCGGGTTGGAACGACTGGACATGGCAGTTCAAAAACCGGATTACCACCGTAGATGCGCTGTCAAAGATATTGCCGTTGTCTGATACGGAGAAGTCCGACATCAACGCATGTCTCGCGCGCTTCCGTATGGCGATCACCCCGTATTATGCATCGCTGATTGACCCGACCGATCCGCATGACCCCATTCGTATGCAGGCGGTGCCGACAGCCGCGGAGACTTGTCCGTGCGAGGACGATCTGGCGGACCCGCTGAATGAGGAAAGCTCGAGCCCTGTGCCGTACATTGTGCATCGGTACCCCGATCGTGTACTGTTTTTAGTCACGATGAAATGTTCGATGTACTGCCGGCACTGTACACGGCGGCGTGCGGTAGGCGAAGAGGATAAAATGATCACCGAGAAATCCTTCCGTGCAGCGCTCGACTACATCCGTGCGCATACGGAGGTACGCGACGTGCTCATCTCCGGCGGCGACCCGTTGACGATGAGCGACGAACGGCTGGAGCATATCATTTCCGGGCTGCGTACGATACCGCACGTGGATATCATCCGTATCGGTACGCGTGTGCCGGTAGTCATGCCGATGCGAATTACGCCGGAGCTGTGTGCAATGCTCAAAAAGTACCATCCGATCTGGATCAATACGCATTTCAACCATCCACGCGAGGTCACGCCGGACGCGGAACGCACCTGTGCGGCGCTTGTGGATGCCGGGATACCGCTCGGCAATCAGAGCGTCCTGCTGCGCGGCATCAACGACGATGCGGAAACAATGAAGGATCTGCTGTATAAGCTGACGCACATGCGTGTACGGCCGTACTATCTCTATCAATGCGATTTAAGCCAGGGCATCAGCCACTTCCGGACGTCCGTGGATACGGGAATCGATATCATGCACAAGCTGCAGGGAAATATATCCGGCTTTGCGCTGCCGCGTTACGTAATCGACGCGCCGCATGGCGGCGGGAAAATACCGATCGGGTATCCGTATGTACTGTCAAAGGATGACCGGGAGGTCGTCATGGAGAACTTTCAAGGCGAGATTTACCGGTATCCGCAGCCAAAGCATTAAAATAAACTATAAAAAGAGCCGCGAAGTATGGTACTTCGCGGCTCTTTTTATTACAATATGAAGGACTTATTCCGCGACGTAGGGCAGTAGCGCGATATGACGGGCGCGCTTAATCGCGACAGTCAGCTGGCGCTGATGCTTCGCGCAGGTGCCGGTCATACGGCAGGGCAGGATCTTGCCGCGCTCGGACATGTGGCGGCGAAGTCTTGGAACATCCTTATAATCGACATGCTCGATTTTATCGGCGCAGAAAGCGCAAACCTTGCGGCGCTTACGGGGACGCATACCACCGGCGGCATGATCGTCACGGCTGGGACGCTCGGCGCGCGGTTCACGAGTCTGATTGGTATCCATGCAAAAAACCTCCCTTTATAGAATTTTAGAAAGGCACCTTATCATCGGTCTCGTCCTCAAGCTCGGAGAAATCCGAGACACCGGGGAGCGGAGAAGCCGCAGCGGGAGCAGCGGCGGGCGCCATAGAGTTGAACTTAGGCTGCTCGCTGTATCTGGGCGGGTCTGTGTAGCGGGGCGCGGGCGGGTCCCCGTAACGGTCGGCCGGCGCATCGGAATAACGCGTATCATCGCGACGCTCGGCAGATTTATCGCCGCAGAAGCCGACGTTGTCGGCTACGATTTCAAAGCTGACACGGGGCTGGTCGTTTTTATCACGCCATTTACGGCTCTGTAAGCGGCCGTCCACATAGATCAAACGGCCTTTTTGGAAATACTTCGAAATAAACTCACCGGTTTGACGCCAAGCCACAACATCAATGAAGTCACATTCCTTCTGCTCCCCCGCACGCGTGAAATCGCGGTCAACCGCGACGGTTATGGTGCAAACCGGGATATTGGCGGAAGTGAAGCGCAGCTCGGGGTCTTTGGTAAGACGCCCCATAATGACGATTCGATTCAGCATCGCGTGTCACACTCCTTATTCGTCGATGTTAACGATCAACGAACGCAGAATGCCGTCCGTGATCTTATAGACACGGTCGAGTTCGGCCGGGAAAGCCTGGGGCGCGACGAACGAAACGAAGACATAATAGCCTTCATGCATGTCGTTGATGGCATAAGCCATACGGCGTTTGCCCCACTCATCGATCTTCGTGATCTCGGCGTTTTCCCCGATCAGGGTCTTAAACTTCGTAACGATCCCATCGCGCACCTCGTCGGACAACTCAGCGTTGACGATGAAAATAGTCTCGTAATTCGCGTTTTTCTTCTCCATGATTACACCTCCTTATGGACATGAGGCCCCCGGAAATATACCGGGAGCAAGGATATGGCTTGACGCGCACAAACCATGACCTTTATATTATACAGGATTTTTCCTGTTTGTCAAGCATTTTTTCTTCTTTTCATCGCTTTTTTGCTGAATTTACATCCTTTTGAAAAGAAATAGCGGCAAAACCGTCTTACGATTTCACCGCTATTCTCAAAAAAACGTATTATCTCGCTTCCACAAACATCCGATCAATCCACAGCGCGTCGATCTCTTCCGCATTGCCGCCGTAGGCCGCGCCGGTCGCCTTCAGCGACAGCCAGACGGTGACGTTCTCATGCGGGAACACCTTGGCAAGGCCGGAGATATGCGGTGCAAACAGGTACTTTGCGAGCGTCAAAAGGGTGTTGGAGTCTTCAGTCAGACCGTCAATATCAAAGACCTTGTAGAGGTGGTACTCGTTTAACACAAGCTCTTCGGAGGTCAGGGGTTTTTCCGTACTCTTGCCGTTGTGGCGGAGCCGGAAGGCAAAGGTGCCGCTGGGGACGCCCGCGGGTTTAATACTATACTGATCGCGGACGAAATCCGGCATACGGTCGAGCTGGCAGCGGGCGGTAAAGCCGGTTACGGACTGCGGATCGCGGTCATAGACGATGCCAAGGCCGCGCGCTTCCTGGGTCACGTAATCGTAGAGGGGAACTTCCAGCACCTCACGGCCCTCAAAGCACGCGGGCAGCGGGTGAGGCTCGTACGGAGTCTGCCACCAAAGGAGCGGTACGCCGCCTTCCCAATACGGGTGGGAGCGGATGTTATGCTCCATGCGGTAGGGTTCGGTCTGCAGGATCGTCTCAGCGGTTGTCAGGGCGTAGCGGAGCGCGGCAACCTCGCGGGCAATGGGGAAGGTCTCCCCGCGCTGACGGGCCATATAGAGCAGACTGTCGTAGCGGATGAGGATCGTCACATCGAGGCTGGCGCGTGCCTGCCGCACGCGGCGGGAGAAGTCCTCGTCGTATAAAACGGCGGCGGCGGCTTCCTCAAATAAGCGGTTACCTTCGACGATCAGCTCGTAAGGTACGAAATCGGCTTTGCTGAAATTTTCGACGCAGCGCATGCGCAGGGGAGATTTTGCGCAAATATCGGATGCGAGATCGAGGTATTTTGTCAGCGCCGGAGACGCCGCACCATAGTAGCCGTCCATAAAGTCGTAGATCAGCTTGCGGTCGTCGGCGTACGGGTCTTCCGCCAGATGAGACAGCACCCAGTTCTTCAGGCACCAAAAATCGGAAAGCAGCGGTTCCTCGTGTTCGACGAAGTAGCCCTGCACGTTGTTTTTCGAGTAAGTGCGGAACATTTCACCGAGACGGAAGGTGTTTGGGACGATGGTGGAGATACGCACATTGATGTTGTAGTCCCAAATGCATAAGGGGTTGCCGTTTGTCGCGCAGAGCCTCGACCAACCCTCGAGTACTTCGAGCATATGGGTGTTGTTCGGATGGTCGAGTCCATGCAGAATATCGATCTCCAGGTCGGCAAGCCGAACGATGACGTTCTTTTCCGGTACGGTATCGTCGAACGGCAGTTCCATGTAAGTCCAGTATACCAGCGTTTCGACGAGTATATCCGGGTAGACCTTCGCGGCGGCGCGCGCCATGCGGTTGACGAAGCGGAGGACATTGCCGGTTCCGCCGGACTTGCGGACGCGCTCCCGGCAGACGGGACATTCGCAGTCAAAGGGCGTATCGTTCATTGAAATATGGAAGTGATGCGGGCGAGACTCGCCGCGCGCGTCGAAGTCGGCGTAGATACGGGCGATATCGTCAAGGAAGGCTTTTTCGAATGCCTGAAGGAATTCCTCGTTGTTCAGACAGTACTGTCCGTAGGGAAGATGGCGCTGCTCCTTTTCGTTCCAGGCAAACCATGTGGGATGCAGCTCATAAAGGTCGTCGGGCTTGAGGATCTGATTCACGGTATGGCAGCCGCCGCGGGGGGAGCAGGTTACGCCGCCGCCCCATTCGTCGGGGATTTGAAGCTGATTAGATCGGCGCCGAACGCAGAAGCGCATGTCGTCGCCGATGTACGAGCAGGCGATGGGCAGACGCATCATAGCTTCCGGCTCGCCGGAGAGGGAGAGCGTAGGATCGATGGAAAACGGGCCGTTTTGCGGGACAAATTCCTCAAGCGCGTTCCAGAAGCGGACGCCGACGACGTCCTCGAGGTAATGCTCGACGGCATAGAGGATGCCGCGGTCGGTGTTTTTGCGACCGCCGGTGAGCACCAGCGCGCCGTCCACCGCACGAATGACCCAGGCTTCGACGCAGCCAAGCGAGTTTCTGCCGCCATGCGCCGCGATACCGGCTTTTGCGGCAAAATCGGTATAGCCGATGTAGATCAACCCATTGCCGGAGCCTTCCTTCTCGATAACGAACGAGTCCTGATACGCCTGATTCAGGTAGGTTTGCAGTTCTTCGGCCGCATTCCGTTCGACCTTAGACGGCGCGGCGGGAATGATAATCCGGTATTCCATACGGACTCTCCTTATAGTACGCCCTCGCCCTCATCAGCCGATCGGCCTTCCGGGGCGGCACGGCGCTTATAGTTTGCAGGGGTTTCCCCCGTGATCTTTTTAAAGACGCGGATGAAATAGGAGACCTCGGAAAGACCTACAAGTGCGCAGGTTTCGGCAACGCTCTTGTCTTCCATAATCAGCAGCTCACACGCGCGTGCCACGCGGGCTTCGTTTAGATATTCTTTATAGGAAAGTCCCGTGGCTTCGCGGATGATGCGGGTAATATTCTTTTCCGGGAGGGAGAACTGATGCGCAAGCGTTTCCGGATTCATATCGTAATCCGCTACATTCGCTCGTATGTATTCAAGCAAAGCATCGCAAAGCGCGGCGTTCTTTGTGGAATCCACATGCTCGACTTTTTTGCAGATTTGATCGATCAGTTCCAGTGCCAGCGTGCGGAAGCTGTCGGTATCCTGCATGATCGCGACGATATTGAGCTTTTCGTCGCCGAAGTTCAGTTCATACTTATACGCAATACGCATGAGTACGTGTATCACATCAGAAAAGATACACATTTTGGAAAAGGGCTGAGCGGTTTCCGCTGCCTTGGCCAAAATTTGGGTGAGGCAGCGTTCCGCTTGTTCCTGGTTGCCGTTTTCCAATTCGTAGGACAACCTCTTGACCTGCATATCGGTTCCACGGGCAGGATTTGCGTCACTTGGCTGCTCTCCTCTTATCCGGGACAGTGCGTCGAGGAAGGAAATTGGGATTCTGGATAGGGTATCGCCGATAAGTCCGAGACCGCAGCGCAAATGTATACCCATTTCAACCGCAACGGCTTCGGCAAGCTCTTTAACCTCGGATACCCCTTCGGCTTCTTTGGAGATACAAAGGAACGCCACGCATTCCCCTCCTGCGAAAGCCACGCCATAAACACCGAGGGTCTCATCGGAAAGTTCTTCCATTGCGGAGATCAGAGGTTCCGCGTCAATTGGCATGCCGGAAGCCGCACAGGCGACTAAAACAGCGTAGACGCAGTCTTCCGTAGGGAAATCCAGATATTGCAGGTTCTCACGGATGCGTGCGTCGAACTGGCCGCAGATAAGAAGCTGTACGATCTGCCGGCGGATAGCGATCCGTTGTTTAGCGAGAAGCTCCATTTCGGAGCGCAGACGATCGGTGGATACGCGTTTTTCTTCGAAGATTTCCTCGATCATTCTGGATAACGTGGTAAGCTCATCGCCTTGCGCGAGGGCGTTGGGGTGATAGCGCTGTACGAGTTCGCCGATAGGTCGATAGGTATGATACGCGGTAAGCAGCGCGAGTATGAACATTACAGCAACAATCGCGGCGAAGTACAAGTACACCGCGCCATTGAGATTCATCATCCGCATATAAGCGGCGGGTTCGCTGGGCAGAAGTATCAATGTAGTCTGCCCATCGGCGGAAGAAACCATGGTATAGTTCAGGCCGTCCTGCGGCTCTCCTCCGGTAGTCGACGCAACGAGCTTGTCTGCGCAGTAAATATAAATCTCACCGTCCGCGTCGTCGACGATACCTTCTATATGCCGCAGTACATTTTGGGGCCGCACCACAAAGCCGAAGACCGCGCTGTCACGGTAATGCTCGGAAAACTTGATAGGGAACATAAACAGTATGAATTCACCCGCCGCATAATTATCGCCGGACGCCTTACGTTCTTCCTCCTCCGGTACGATGACTTGAAACTTCGTTGTGCTCTTGATCCGTTCGTAGAGGCCTTCATATTTCTCCACGCCGAGCACCCGTTTGGCAAATACATAGAAATCATTTGTCGCAGAAGTATCGGCGACCTTATAGACCTTGTCGGAATTCGTGTACATGAGGAAGTATTCCTCGGACAGCGGTACATAGCTTTTAAAACGGGTAAGATATTCGAGGGTGACTGCGGGGTTGTACCCGTTTTGGATCAGGTATTCGGTACGAAAATAATATGACATCTGGAGCTTATACGTTACCTCACGCATAAGCTCCAGATTGTTATCCAGAAATTCCACCGCATTCTCGAGCTTTTCCTGTCTCGCCTCCCTATACGCACGATCAAGTTCTCTCGCGGACAGAGCAAAAAGGACGAGCCCCACCAAGGCACACGACAATAACGCGATTCCCGTGTACGAAAGGATATATTTTCGGATGGTCTTCGAGTGTTTCGGCAGTTTCAAGGTATTCTCAGCCTTTCAAGCTTCCAATCATAACGCCCTTGACAAAATACTTTTGCACGAAGGGGTATGCGATTAAAAGCGGCGCGGAGGCGATGTAAATAACGGAGTACTTCATGCCTTCAGCCATATGCTTCATACGTTCATAGTATTCGCGCATCTGCTCGTCAGCCTGCAGCTGTTCCTGGGTGAGCATGTTAGCCATGCCCTTGTTCTGGATAAGAATATTGCGAAGAACGATTTGCAGGGGAACATACTTGGTGTCGTTTAAGTAGATTAACGCAGTGAAGTAATCATTCCAGCGACCGACGCCATAGTAGAGAGCCATAACGGCGATAATGGGAGCCGCGAGGGGCAGCGCGATCTGAAAGAACTGACGGAACTCGGAAGCGCCGTCGATTTTAGCGGCCTCATACAGATCGGGAGGAATGGAATTCTGGAAGAAAATACGGGAAACGATCATGTTATAAATCGAAAGGCCGCCAAGAATGATGATGGTGACGGGTTTATTGACAAGCCCTAGATTTAAGACAGTCAAATAGGTCGGAATCAAACCGCCGCCGAAGTACATCGTAAAGAGAAAGTACCACGAAATAGCAGAACGCCCGGGGATGTATTTTTTACTTAGGACATATGCTGTGGGGAGGGTTAAAACGAGGTTCCAGCAGGTGCCGAAAACAGTATAGAAGATGGTATTGCGATAACCGAGCCAGAGCTCGCCGTTTTTAAAGACGTTGGCATAAGGCTCAAGGGTGAAATCACGAATCCAGAGTGCCGTATTTCCCAGCGCAACCTGTGTCGGGTCGGAGAAAGACGCAATGAGCGTGAAATACAGCGGATAAATCACGATAACCAGGATCACAACCATTAAGGCGACGTTTATCGTATCAAAAACAACGTCGGCGCGTGTTCTTTTCACTTGTTGTGTCCTCCCTACCAAAGACTGATTTCCGTAACCTTGCTGACGATGAGGTTAACGACAATCAGAAGCGTGATATTAATAATCGTATTAAACAGGCCGATGGCCGAGGAATAACTGTACTGTGCGCTAATCAGGCCGACCTGATAGACATAGGTCGAAATGACCTGCGAAACGGAAAGATTTAAGGCGTTTTGCAGGAGGTAGATTTTTTCGAAGCCGACGGAGAGGATACTGCCGAAGTTCATGATAAACAAGATGGTGATGGTCGGCATAATTGTGGGGACATTGACATAGCGAACGATCTGGAAACGCGTCGCGCCGTCGATTCGAGCGGCTTCGACAAGTTCAGGGGATACGCCGGAGAGGGCGGCAAGATAGATGATGGTACTCCATCCAAGTCCCTGCCAGATGCCGGAGCCGATATAGAGACTTCGGAAGTATCGTGCTTCCTCGAGGAAAGCGACGCGTTCCGCACCGAATAATTCCCGGATATTGTTGACAAAGCCATAGGAAGTATTGAAAAATAGGAGAACCATACCGCAGACAACGACGGTAGAGATAAAGTGGGGCGCGTAGGTAAGCATCTGAACGGTCTTTTTAAACTTCTGGTTCTGCAATTCGTTGATCATCAGGGCAAAGATAATGCCGATCGGAAAAGTGCAGATGCCGTACACGCTGATAGTCACGGTGTTACGGATGTACTTCCAGAAATCCGGGAATGCAAAAAAACGTAAAAAATGCTTCAAGCCGATCCATTCGCTCCCCCAGATACCCAATGACGGCCGATAGTTTTTAAAGGCGATTTGCAGGCCGTACATTGGCAGATAGCTAAAGATGAACAGATAGATAATTCCGGGTAAGAGAAGGGTATAAAGCTGCCAGCAGGTAAATACCTGTCTTAAGCCCTTTATAAAACGTGCGGAGCGAGTTGCGGGTCGATCAACGGTCACGTCAAAGCACCTCCGAAAAAGATGATGCGGGGGGGAGCGGACCTTCCGGCTCCCCCCTCCATGCAACATGCGTTAAAGTACAATCTTAGCCCAGGTTAGCCTTGTAAGTGGCGTACTCGGAAGCAAGGATAGCATCATAATCTTCGATACCCATAGCCTTGAGTTCTTCCTGGAATGCCTGAATTTCGCTTAAGGGCCGACGACCGGAGATAAAGAGCGCGACCTGCTCCTGGATGTACGGGGAAAGCACCGCATCGAGGTCCGCGATCTGCTCATTGACCTCGGGCGTACGGTAAACGTAGCGCAGAGGCTGGTACATGCCGTTGCCGGAATACGCGCCGCGGGCGGAGAACTGTTCGATAGTGAAAATGTTATCGGCATACTTCACCGGATCCTCTTCGAGCAGCGCCTTCGCTTTGGCAATGACGTCCTCATAGGTCTGCGGAGCGACATAGGAGCCCTTCACCGCAGACTTCCAGCGGGCAGTATAATCGTAGTTAAGAAACGCCTGATCCATGTAAGTCGGCATCAAGTAGGTGTTCTTATAGGTGTTGGCGTTTTCTTCACCCTCGATATACGCGTCATCTTCACTCTGCTTCGGGTTAAGCGGGTTCATGCCCCAGATATAGGTCTTGTAGCCGTAATCCGGGATTTTGCCGTCGATCGGGCCCATCTTCAGAACGTAGTCCCAGTCGAGGTTGTAGTGCAGATCAAAGAACCGGCAGCAAACCTCGGGGTACTGCGTTGTGCCGCCGATGTAGTAACCGGAGTTGCCGTAGATCGGGTAGTTCGCGCTGCGCGGGGTGGAATTATGCTCGGAGGTCAAGGGCGCCAGCATACGCCAGCCGGCGAGCTTGCAGGGAGATTCGCTAAGCGCCTCACTGGTGTTCTGCCAGCCGTAGTAACCGGCGGCAGTCTCCGCGCGGTGCTGCGACGGATCCATCGTGAAGTAGTCCGGGCTATACAGGTTTTCGTTGTACCAGTTATTGGAGATGACCATGAAGTCATAGAAGATATCGTCGTAAACCGGCAGACCGTAATCCTCGGTGCCGTCGTCGGCGATGCGGAGGCAGGCTTCATAACCGGCCGCGACATCCCAGCCCTGCCAGTACGGACGAATGAGGTATCCGAAGGCTTCCGCGAGAATTCCCATCGGGCAGGCCCACTCGGAGTTGTAGCCGCCGCCGATCGGGACGACCTTATCGACGCCGAAAGTCTCCGTGCCGGCGTCACGGAAGGCGATCATGGTATTGGTAAATTCCTCAACGGTCTTCGGCTGCTCCAAACCGAGCTTATCAAGCCATTCCTGACGGACATAGGAACCGACGATCGTCGTTTCGTTCAGGATACGCGGGAAGGAGTAAAGATCGCCTTCCGCGCTCGCGATATAGTTCGGGGCGCAGCTGGGGTCGGAATCATAGTACGCCTTTAAGGATGGCATATAGCTGTCAAGGTAGGGCGTGTAGGAAAGAAGCTGCTTTTCCACGACGCCGTAGTTGACGATCTGGGAGGTCGAGAGACTGACGTCGAGCATCAGATCGGGCACCTGATTGGATGCAAAGAGGAGGTTTAACTTCTCCGCATCGAGAATCTGCTCAACCTGCGGGATGATATTGAGCTGATCCTCGACAAATTTCCAGAACCAGTTCTCCGTCACGTTATTCGGGAAGCCGCTTTCCAAAACGACGCCGAAACGCAGGGTCACTTCCTGACCTTCCTTGACAATCGGGACAGGAGAGTCATAATTCATATAATCGAGCTTATCCGCGTCGGCAACATTGCCATAACCAGTGCCGGAGGAAGCAGCGGTGGTGGTAGCCGCGGTGGTCGCGGCGGCGGTGGTGGCCGCGGCAGTGGTCGCGGCGGTGGTGGTTTGGGAAGTGCCGCCGGAGCAGCCTGCCAGCAGGACACCCAGCATCAGGACTGCAAGGATCATTGCGATCAGCTTTTTCGCGTTCATCAGGTTCTCTTCCTTTCCGTTTATAAATATGATTACGCAGAGGGGGTTCCGTAAGCTTACGTTCTTCATTATACATTAACAGAAGCTTAATATTCAATCGTGTTTTTATGATAAAAATAGTAATTTTCAGATTTTCCTTTTTGTACATGTTTATTCTAGCTCTCCGCCGAAGATAACGATTGACTTTTTTAAAAAATAGGTGTATTTTTATAAGAGGGGGTATAGAAATACACCCCCTTCTTTATTTAAATTTAAACACAGAATAAGGGGGAGGAAAATCATGTCCAAGCACGGCGGATTTGCGCCCGAGGACATTTGCGCGCATTATGGAGAGGACTATACAACGCACTATGGCGCGATGAGCCCTCCGATTTACCAAACTTCGCTTTTTCTGGATGGCAACGATTATAGTTACTCCCGCGTATCCAATCCAACGCTGGAAGTTTTCGAGCATAAGGTAGCAGCGCTGGAGCATGCGTGTCCCGGGGACGGTGGACGGGCTTTAACGGTATCGTCCGGAATGGCGGCGATCACGACGGCGATTCTATCCTGTGTCAAAACAGGAGATCATATCATCATGGTACGGACAGCGTATGCCCCCGCCCGAGGGTTTGCACGGTATCTGGAGCGATTCGGCATCGGTTGTACCTTTGTACAAGGGACGCGTATCGAGGATTTTGAAGAAGCGCTGCGTCCGGAGACAAAGTTGATTTATCTGGAGAGTCCCTGTTCCGGTATCTTCGAGCTGCAAGATCTGTCCGCTGTTTCCGCCTTTGCACAGTCACAGGGAATTGCGACGGTCATAGACAACACCTGTGCGACGCCGATTTTCCAGCAGCCGTTGGATTTTGGAATCGATCTCGTCGTCCACAGCGCAACGAAGTATTTGGGAGGGCATTCGGATGCAGTCGCGGGCGTCATCGTCGGGAAGGGCGAGCGGATCGCGCGTCTTGCAAACGAACGCACGATGTTTGGCAACGCGGCGCCGCCGATGCAGGCGTGGCTTTTACAGCGCGGGTTGCGAACGCTACCGATTCGAATGAAGGCCGCGATGGAGAACGGGCTCGCGGTGGCGAGGTATCTGGAATCGCATCCCATGGTGGAACGCGTGTATCATCCGGGGCTTGAGAGTCATCCGCAGCATACTCTGTATTTGCGGCAGATGAGCGGCTGCGGGGGGCTGTTGAGCTTCAAGCCGCGCGGGAGCTATGAATCGCGTGCGGAGATGGTACATAGGCTGCAGGTATTCAAGAAAGCGCCGAGCTGGGGCGGCTATGACAGCCTGGTGTGTCCTTTAGGCGCGTTAGCGACGCCGAATGAGGAATGCTGTAAGGCATATGACGGCGGCGTCATACGTTTATATGTAGGGCTGGAGAGCATAGACACACTGCTCGGAGACTTGGAGCAGGCTCTTTCAGCACTGAAACACTAAAAGGAGAATAAGATAGATGTTGATCAACGGCGAATATCAGCTGGCGCTGACAAAGAAGCTATCGTTTAACCGTCTCGGCGGCTCTGCCGAGGAATTACGGGCGGCGGAGATCCTGCGCGGCGAGGTAGAAGCCGCCGGCGGGAAAGCAGCCCTCGAAGGATTTTTAATGCCATGGTACACGCCCCAGGTGCAGCGGGTGCAGATCACCGCTCCGTCCCAGCGTGAGATCGCCGCGACGGCCATCGGCTTTTCCGGCTCCACGCCGGAAGAAGGCATCGAAGCGCCGCTGCTGTATGCCGAGCAGGGCGCGCCATGCGATCTGCACGAGGCGTCGGGGAAGATCGTGCTGTTAAACGAAGCGGTCTATGACAACTGGCCGCGCCTGGTAGATTCCGGCGCGCTGGGTTATCTGATTGCCGCGGGGGATTACGACGAGGAGGATGCCCGCACCGATCTGGCAATGAATTATCTACGGCCGCATCAGCTGCGTCACGGGAAACTGCCGGGGCTGACCATCCGCGCACGCGACGCGATAGCGCTTTTGCAGGATGGCGCGAAACGTGTCCGCATCACCCTTCTACAGGACGAGTTCGAGCGCGTCTCCCACAACGTCGTCGCGGAGATTCCAGGAACAAACCGTGCGGAGGAGGT
Organism: Clostridiaceae bacterium; assembly: GCA_034926225.1. Taxonomy (GTDB): domain Bacteria; phylum Bacillota; class Clostridia; order Oscillospirales; family QAMX01; genus JAAZKA01. The sequence continues at coordinate 106,412 of JAYFRF010000010.1, read as the reverse complement.
TGTCGTCTTTACCGCGCATTATGACAGCGTTCCCTACTCTTGCGGCGCATGGGATAACGCGTCGGGCAGTGCCGATCTGATGGCGCTGTATATTTGGTTTGCCGCGCATCCGCCGCGTCGTACGCTTCGGTTTGTGTGGTGCGGTTCTGAAGAACGGGGGTTATTAGGTTCAAAGGCGTATGTCAAAGCGCATGAGAGTGAACTTTCGGCGTATCGTTTCTGTATCAACATCGACATGACGGGACCGGCACTCGGATATGACCGCGCGATCGTAACGGCGGATCCGGCGCTGGTGTCACAGCTTGAGTATCAGGCGCGGGAGCTGGGGCAGGCTCTGTACGTCATCCAGGATGTCTATTCCAGTGACTCTACGCCCTTTGCGGATGCGGGCGTACCGGCTGTAAGCTTCCATCGTATGGGACGTGCCGCCGGGCATTCCCGCCGCGATTTAGCGTCCCCCTTAAGCGCCTCCGCCTTTGCGCGAACGCAGAATCTCATGCGCGCGTTTGCGGACAGGATGATCAACGCTTCAGAATTCCCGATCCCGCGGGAGATTCCGCAGAACATGAAGGATGGCATCGATAAATACTATCGCCGGACGGCTTCACCTGATCATAAATAGATCGCCAGTGTTTCCCGGGTTTTCTTTCCTCAGTTTTACGTTGCTCCCTTCCTCTGACTTGACGAAACGGCATACTTTCGCTATAATAGACATGTACACTTCCGTTTTCATCCGAGAAGGGGTTTTAGACCATGACAACACGCGAACAGCTGCTTTCCCCGTTGCTTTTTGATAATAGCGGCCATATGCAAATTCTTCCGGCACCGTTTGGCGCAGCGCTGAACGGTGCGGCGATGTTCGGCGTCATGGAGGTATCACTGGAGAGGCCGCGTACGGAGCTGTCCCCGGAGCTTAGGCAGGATGAATTCGGCCTGCTCTGGAATACCGCCGAAAAAGCTTCCCATCCGGAAAAGAGTCCGATCCAAACGATTGCCGATTTGACTGTCTACCGCTTTCCCGCGGTGCGCGAGGATTTCATCAGGGAGCGCGTCGATACCTTCTGGGACGCGCCGCCGGAAGCCTTGCGTATCTGTACGATCTATGGGCCCTGCCTTGCGCGCGCGGAAGCGCTTGCCGGGCAGGAGAGGTTTCTTCTCGCCATGCGCAAGGAGCCAGCGTTTGCCCATGCGCTGCTGTACCGCATCTGTGAATACGATTTGCGTGTCATAGACATGGCTATGCAGTTTGATTTTGACGGCTTCAAGCTTGTTGAGACATGGCTGGACACGGATTCCGCGCCATTAACGCTCCCCCTATGGAGAGAATTTTTAAAGCCGTATCTCGTAAGGCTGTATGCGATGATTAAAGCGTATCACAAGCCGGTGATCCAGTCCGGGAAAAGCGCCAATACCGCTTTTGCGGAGGAGTTAAACGAGCTTGGAGTTGATATTCTGGAGCTTTCCTAAAGCCGTTCTCTTTACGCTATTCAAAATGCCCCCGCTTTGACAAGCGGGGGCATTTTTATAAGTAAAACTTATTTGGCGTAGGTCTCGTTGGTCTCGTCGGTGATGGCCTGACCGCCCTGGGCAAGCCATGCTTGCACAAATTCGTCGAAGTAATCGACGGGCTTGACGCCGGTGATGATATCGCTGTACGCGGTGGTAAGGAGCGTGTCGAGGTCGGTGATGTAATCCGCTTCGGAGGGCATCGTCAGCTGCTTAACGTTGACGTTGGGGGTGTAAAGCGCGACGGTGGCGTTGGCGAATTCATACTGATACTTCTGAAGCTTCTGGTAGTTACGCATGGACTGCCAGGGGCAGAAGCAGTTGGAGCCGCCGATCGCGGCGGAAGCAACGAGAGTGCTATCGTAGGTTGCTGCTTTCTTCGTCCATTCCTCGGTGGCAACGACGACGCCGTTTTCGTCATATTCCCAATGGGTGCCTTCAATACCGGACTTGACTAGGAGGTAAAAATCATAGTCGGAGACACCGGCGTCAATGATCTCGAAGATCTTCTGCATGACTTCGGGTTTATCCTCGACGGGATAACCCATGACGAACTGGGAACCGGTGGTGCCGAGTCCGGCGTTCATGGAGCCAACGCCGTCGTCAGTCTTCGGAACCTGCTTAGCAATGGCGTAGGAGCCTTCGGGATTCAGCTCGACGAAGGGCTGGTAGTTCGCGCCGCCAGCGTTGCCTTCGTAATACGGCTCATTCCAGTGGTAGTAGGAGCCGTGGCTGGTCATACCGATACGGCCGTTGATGAAGCTGTGGGAGATCGCCCAGTAGCCGCCGGTGTTTTCGCCGGTGATGTACTCAGGATCGAGCACGCCATCGGCATACCACTTGGCAAACATGGCGAGGACATCTTTGATTTCGGGCTGGACGCCGCCGTAACCGACGGTGCCGTCGGGCAGGTAGCTCCAGTTGGTGTAATAGTAACCGGAGGTGCCCCAGAAGGCGTTCATTCCGGCTTTAGAGAGACCGTAGGTATCATTAGCGCCGTTGCCGTCGGGATCGTTCTTCGCGTAAGCGTAGAGCAGATCCGTCCACTCGGCAAGGGTCGCCGGTTCGGTTTCAAAGCCAAGCTTTGTCATCCAGTCGTCACGGTAAACAACGGGGGCAGCGAAGGTGCCGTCGGTATTGAGTTGCGGGAGACCGTAGATCGTATCGTCGACACGAACGACATCCCAGAGGTCAAAGTTGACTTTATCGGACCAGTAAGCAACTTCTTCGTAGATGTTGGGGCCGTATTCCTTTACCTGATCGAGGGTAAAGGAAGCGAGCATTTCCTGATTCACCCACTCACGATAGGTCGTGGCGGTACGCGCATGGAACGCATCCGGGACCTCGTCAGAGGCGAAGAGAAGGCCGAGCTGTTCGGCGTAGGTGGTGGATTCGATGTAGATCAGCTCAAACTCAACATTGAAGCGTTCCTCAACGGCGAGCTTCACCGGAGCGTCTTCATCCACGACGCCATACTCAGCGCCAACCCAGCGGATATGCACCTTGTCGGAGGTGGCAGGCGCGGTGGTGGCGGCGGCGGTAGTGGTGGCAGCCGCAGTCGTAGCGGCAGTGGTGGTAGCAGCAGTGGTGGCGGCGGCGGTTGTGGTAGCAGCCGCAGTCGTCGAGGCGGTGGTTGTGCTCGTGGAATCGTTGCCGGTGCAGCCGACGAGGGTGATAACAAGCGCGGCGGCAAGAACAACAGCCAGAACACGGGCGAGCTTCTTGCTCATGGTTTTTCCTCCTTAATGAGTTTTATTTTGGCAAAGATCAGCCCTTGAGGGAGCCGACCATAATACCCTTCATGAAGTACTTTTGGATAAAGGGGTAGACGCACATAATAGGAAGAGTCGCGACAATAATCGCAGAGGTTTTGATAACGCTGGGGGTCATAACATACTCAGCGGTATCAGTCACAGCGCTGACGCCGGAGGATTCCATGTACTGGGACGAGCCTTCGATGACCATCTTGCGCAGCAGGAGCTGCAGTACCATCAGGTTGTCGGAGGAGGTATAGATCATCGCGTCGAACCAAGCGTTCCAGTGACCGACGGCGTACCAAAGCGAGACCGTCGCAATAATCGGCACGGAGATCGGTAAAACGATTTGTAGGAGAACGCGCAGCTCAGACGCACCGTCAATTCGCGCGGACTCCTCAATATCGGCGGGAAGGGATTGGAAGTAGTTGCGGACGATAATCATATTATAAGTACCGATCGCGCCGGGGAGGATGAGTGCCCAGAAGCGACCGACGAGATTCAAGGACTTCATCAGCAGGTAGGAAGGGATCAGGCCGCCAGAGAAGAACATCGTAAAGACGATGATACCCGTCCAGACATTGCGAAGCGGAAGGTACTTCTTCGACAACGGGTATGCGACTAGGCAAGAGAGGAACACGTTAACCGAGGTGCCGACTACGGTACGGAGGATCGTATTCCGATATGCAACGAGCAGATAGGCGTTTTGCATGATCTTCTGATAACCCTGCCAAGTAGGATTGAGCGTATAGAGGTGAAGGCTATAGGCGTTAGCCTCACCGGGAGGGCTGATGGATGTAATAAAGACGTTCCAGAACGGGTAGATTGTACAGATCGACAGAATGATCATAAAGATGATATTCGCGATATTAAAAACTTGTTCACCAACGGATTGCTTTTGAACCATTTTCGTTCATCTCCAATCTAAATAATCAAAGCGTGCATCGGAACAAAACGCTTACCAAATACCATATTCGCTGAACTTCGATGTGATGAAGTTAGTCAGCAGGATTATACCGAAGGAAATGACGTTTTTGAACAGTCCGACAGCCGTAGTGTAGCTGTACTTCATTTCGATAAGACCCTGTCGATAGACATAAGTACTGATAACGTCGCCGACGCGATAGACGGTCTCATTATAAAGATTGAATATCTGATCGAAGTCGTCGTTGATGATAGAACCGGAGTTCAAGATGAACATAATCGCGATAATCGGCGCGATAGAGGGGATGGTAATATTCAGCGCCTGCTTCCAGCGTCCCGCACCGTCGATGGTTGCCGCCTCATACAGCTCGGGGTTAATACTGGACATCGTCGCGAGGTAGATGATGCTGCCCCAGCCGAAGCCCTTCCAGACGGATAGGATAACCATTGTCGAACGGAACCATCGGATATCGCCGAGGAAGTAAATGGGGGTGCCGCCGAACATCCTTATCAGATAGTTCATGGCGCCGGTAGACGGGGAGAGAATCTGCAGAAAGATACCGCCAAGGATAACCCAGGAGAGGAAGTGCGGCAGGTAGGAGACGGTCTGGACGGTTTTCTTAAACCACTTACCGCCAAGCTCGTTTAGGAGGAGCGCGAAAATAATGGGCGCGGGGAAACCGGCGATCATTTTATAAAGGCTGATCAAAATCGTGTTGCGGAAAACAACGATAAAGTTTTGCCCCGAGAACATTTTGCGGAACCAGTCCAGTCCGACCCATTCGCTGCCCCAAATGCCTTTGCGAAACTTATAATCCTTAAATGCGATCTGAATGCCATACATCGGACCATAACAGAAGATTATGTAGTAAACAAGTCCGACGAGGAGCATAATCATTAGCGCCCTGTGTTTCCACAGTCGCTTCCAAATGGAAATTTTTTGGGCCTCCAGTATATTTTTTTCTGCATGAGCCATAGCGCCTTCCTCCTTAAAGTGGGTTTATGCATATATACCACCATTGACCCGTCGTGAATCCGGGGCTAGGTATAATATGTTCGCTTTTTAGATTTTCGCTAAAACAAAGACATTTGCAATATCAATTAGTTTTTATTTTCGCGTCATGCCGTACGAATATTAAGCTTTATGTGGATTCATATTGATTTTATGTTATTATACTATATACATCTTAAAATGTCTACTGTTTTCGCTCACTATTTTCTATGGTTTTCGCTAAAAATTTTTACAGTTCCTCATTGCGGCGATGAGCATTCCTTTTTTGCCGTCCATTTTACACCATTATGCCGATCGTGCCTTCTATAAATATATAATTTTCATGTAATATGTACTTGCTTTTTAGGGAAAGATATGTTATACTACATCAGTATGGAAAATACACACAAGCGTCGCACGCGCCTACGGTGCCGGAAAAGGAATCCGGTCGGCGTTTGCGGATATGGTTCCGCCGGCGCTTGGAGGACGGGCAAATACGTCCGCACAACCAAAAAGGAGGATATTCACCATGGCAGTCGTATCCATGAAGCAGCTGCTGGAGGCTGGCGTTCACTTTGGACACCAGACCCGCCGCTGGAACCCGAAAATGGCGCCCTATATCTATACGGAGCGCAATGGCATCTATATCATCGACCTGCAGAAGACGGTCAAGAAACTCGAAGAAGCCTACATGTTCGTCCGTGACACCGCGGCGGCAGGCGACACCGTTCTGTTCGTCGGCACAAAAAAGCAGGCGCAGGACGCGATCAAGGAAGAGGCCGAGCGTGTCGGCATGTTCTTTGTCAACGCGCGTTGGCTGGGCGGTATGCTGACAAACTTCAAAACGATGCGCCGTCGTGTCGACCGTTTAAATCAGCTCAAAAAGATGAGCGAGGATGGCACGTTTGATCTTCTGCCGAAGAAGGAAGTCATCAAGCTGCACGGCGAAATCGAAAAACTGCAAAAGTATTTGGGCGGCGTTGTCGAAATGCGCAAGCTTCCGGGCGCGCTGTTCATCGTCGATCCGCGCAAGGAAAAGAACGCCATCTCCGAAGCGCGTAAACTGGGCATCCCGATCGTTGCGATCGTCGATACCAACTGCGATCCCGACGAAGTCGATTATGTGATTCCGGGCAACGACGACGCGATCCGCGCAATCAAGCTGATTTCGCAGACGATGGCCAACGCGATCATCGAAGGTCGTCAGGGCGAGCAGCTCGAGGCCGGTTCTGCCGAGAAGGCGGAAGCCGAAGAATCCGGCGAGCTGGAAAACGCATAAGCGCTGACCGGTGAATTGTACCGCTATTCGAATTGAGGGAGGATTACTACTATGGCATTTACCGCTAAAGATGTACAGCACCTACGCGAAATGACCGGCGTCGGCATGATGGAGTGCAAGAAAGCGCTGACACAGGCCGAAGGCGATTTTGATAAAGCGATCGAGTTTCTGCGCGAGAAGGGTCTTGCCGCCGCGAAGAAGAAGGCCGGCCGTATTGCCGCCGAGGGCGTTGTCTATACGACGACCTGCATGAGCTGCGGAGACGCGGTCATCGTCGAGGTCAACTCCGAGACGGACTTCGTCGCAAAGAACGACAATTTCCAAGGCTTTGTCGCCGGCGTCGCGAATACCATTTTAAAGACGAAGCCAGCGAACGTCGAGGATCTTCTGACGAAGCCCTACGACGATAAGCTGGATGTCGCGGCCGCGCTGCAGGATCATGTGCTGGTCATCGGCGAGAATTTAAAAATCCGCCGTTTCGAGGTCATCCCGGGCGGCGCAGACGTTCTGAACGTCGGTTATATCCACATGGGCGGCAAAATCGGCGTTCTGGTTTCCCTGAAGGTGGATCCGGCTGTCCGTGATAACGCCGCCGTTGCGGAGCTGGGCCGTGACATCGCGATGCAGATCTGCGCAATGAATCCGCAGTATCTGAATCGCGACGCGGTTCCGGAGGACATCGTCGCCAAGGAGCGCGAGATTCTGATGGCGCAGACCCTCGAGGAAGGCAAGCCCGAGAAAGTCGCGGCGCGTATTGTTGACGGCCGCATTGCGAAGTTCTATCAGGACAACTGCCTTGTGGATCAGGCGTTCGTCAAGGATTCAAAGGTGACGATTACCCAGCAGATCGCATCGGTGGCGAAGGCAGTCGGCGGCAGCATCGGAATCGCATCCTACTTCCGCTTTGAGAAGGGCGAAGGCCTTGCCAAGCGAGAGGAGAACTTTGCCGAAGAAATCGCGAAGCTCGCGAAGTAAGCCTAAATAATAAATGACGCGGATGGAAACCTCCTTTATTAGGTTCCCATCCGCGTTTTTGATATTGAAGGGCAGGGGTTTACCATGCAAAAGGTGCTATATGCGCGAGATATTGCGACCGTCGCGGATCGTATCGATCAGGCGTTGATCGACTACATCAACGAGGGGCAGATCGAAACCTTTGAAAGCTTCTATAATTTCGATCTGCTGGCCTTCGACTGGTACGACATCTATAATCTCGAAGCGGACCCGGAAAAGATCATGATTTACCTTGACTCAGACGACGTCTTTTTCCTTTGTGAGGACGAATTATCGTATAATAAATCGGTGTCCCTCTTCCGCGAATCCGGTACGAACGAACGAACCATGTACGATTTCCTCCTAGGGCTCATCCGTGGGGATACGAAACATCTGGAGCATCTGGAGGACACGATTGTGGAATTGGAGGATGCCGTGATCACGCGGAAGGAAGAGGACTATGTCCATAAAATTGTGAATCTGCGGCGTGAGCTGCTGCGTTTGAAAAAATATTATGAGCAGCTGCAATTGATCTCGGATGAGCTTTGCGAGAATGATAACGGGCTGCTGTCTCAGGAGAGTCTGCGGTGGTTTTCCATTTGGGAGAACCGTGTAGACAGACTTCTGCGCGGCGTATCGCACCTGCGGGACTATCTGACACAGGTGCGGGAGGCGTATCAGGCACAGATCGATATCCGGCAGAACGAGCTGATGAAATTTTTCACGGTGGTGACGTCTATCTTTCTGCCGTTGTCACTGATCGTCGGATGGTACGGAATGAACTTTGTCAATATGCCGGAGCTGACCTGGGAGCACGGCTACCTCGTCATTATCCTGCTCAGTGCGGCGATCGTCATAGGGGAGATCCTCCTATTCAAGAAGAAGCGCTGGTTTTAACATTTCCTAAAGAAAGACAGGCGTCAGGCGCCGGCGGGAAACGCGGTTTTCCTCAGCAGCCGTTTTTTGATGATCAGATAGCAGACGAAATGCGTTGCCGCAGTCAGGAGCCAGGAGACGGGATACGAAATATAGAGGATGTTCAGCGTCGGGAAAGCGGCGAAGATCGTGTAGATCCATAGGACTCTCATGCCGCAGGCGCCGAGCAGGGATACGACCATCGGCAGGAAAGAGCAGCCCATGCCGCGCAGGGATCCGACGAAGATTTCCATAACGCCGCAGAGGAAGTACGTATACCCGAAGATGCGCAAACGAGTCATGCCGTATGCGATAACGTTCGGATCGGAATCGTAAATACCAAGGAGGGTATTTCCGAAGGCATACGCAGCCGCCCCGAGGGTCACGCCGATCACGGTCACGGTCAGGATACAGGTCAGGCAAATTCTGCCGATACGCTCATACTTTTTCGCGCCGACGTTCTGGCCGGTAAAGGTCAGCGCGCCTTGATATACGGAATTTTGTGCGTTGTAAATAAACCCTTCCAAATTGCCGGCGGCGGCATTGCCCGCCATAACGACCGAGCCAAAGGAATTGACAGAGGACTGGATGAGCATGTTGGACATGGAGAACACAATGCCCTGCAAACCGGCGGGCAGGCCGATGCGTATAAGCTTAATCAGCGTTTCCTTTTTGATGCAAAGCCTTCGGAGATGAAGCTTAAACGAGCCGTCAGAGCGCATCAGGCATTGGACCACCAGGGCGGCCGATATGGTCTGGGAGATGATTGTCGCCCACGCAACGCCCGCGACGCCCATCTTGAAGACAATGACAAATATCAAATTCAGAACAATGTTGACAATGCCGGCAAAGCTCAGGAAATACAAAGGACGTCTGGTATCGCCCACGGCGCGGAGAATGGAGCTGCCGAAGTTATAGATCATCTGCGCCGGCATGCCGATAAAGATAATCCGCAGATACAGTGCGGCGAGATCGATAACGTCGTCGGGGGTTCCCATCAGACGCAGCAGCGGGCGCGACGCGGCTAGTCCGATAACGCCGACGAGGATACCGCCGATCAGACTTAAAAGCATCGAGGTGTGGACCGTATCGGACAGGTTTTCATCATCGCGCGCGCCATAATACTGCGCGGTGATGACGGATGCGCCGACGGATAAGCCAACAAAAAGATTGACCAGAAGGTTCACGAGGGAACCTGTTGAGCCGACTGCGGCAAGCGAGGTGCTGCCGGCAAAGCGTCCGACAACGACGATATCGGCGGCATTATAAAAAAGCTGGAGCATACCCGACAGCATCAGCGGCAGGATAAATCGCAGCAACTTACCGAGGATCGGCCCCGTTGTCATATCTATGGTGTATTTATCGCTGTTCATGAACATCCTCTTTCTGACTCTCCGTATAAAAAACCGTGTCCGCCTATTATAACACGCGGCGTCTTCCCGGTCAACAGGAAAACGCCGCCGTTTATTTTAATCTATCCCCGAAGTTATTCCTCAACGGATACCTCGGGCGGGTATGCGTAATCCGTGAATTTCTCAGCGATACCGGCTTCTTTCGCCGAACCGGCATGTACGACCACGCGGAAGCGGAAGGTTTCAGACTTGCCGGTGGGGATGTGCATATCGCCGCCGAGATTGAAGAAATTCGCCGCCATCAGCCCGTAGTCACGGGCATGCCACCACGCCGGGTAGCGGGTATTTTTCGGATTGTCAAGAATCGCGACGCCAACCGTCCGTCCGTCCTGGATGCCGTAGTAATCGCACCAAGGGGCACGGCTCATCCAAATTTCCTTTTCATTGACACCGCCGGAACCGGTTTCAAAGCGTCCGGTGTTTGGCACGGTGAGGTTATAGTTCACGCGCACGGCAAGGGGGCCGCCCTCTTTGGTAGCGCCGAGGGTAACCTCCCCGTAGGATGCGGTTAGGGTCAGCTCGGCGTCGAATACGCAAGCCTCGGCTGGGGTGTTGTAGAAGCGGAAGATGGTACTGTCGTCGGCGAGGGGCTGATGTTCGCCATCCGTCCAGACATTATGGGCGGTAAAGGCGGTATAGGCATCCGAGGAAACGGCATTGGTGATCCCCTTGTTTTCGATGTAACCATGCTTCCCCTCGAGCTCGCCCCAGGTATCGACACCGTTGACGATGCCATGGGAGAACCAAAGGGAGCGGTGATGTTTATGCTCCTTTTCATCGAAATTTAAGCGGGTGACTTGTTCTCCGTAGGGCCCATAAAGCGGGCCGAGGTACGGCTTCGGCGTTTTTTCACCGAAATAGTACTCGGTATACGGTCTTCCCGCGACAGAAATCGCAATGCGATCCCCTTTTACATCGCTTGCGCAAGCCGGTTTTTGCGCCGAATCGGCTGCTTCCACACAAAGCGTCAGGCTCTCCCCTGCTCCGAGTGACGGCAGGACAAAGGTCAAAATCCCATCCGCCGCATATGCCGGAATACGGTCGGAAGCAGGGGTAATCAGCGCGTAGGAGCCATCCGGCATCCCTTGGGGCAAACATACGGACACGGGGCAGTTTTGCCGGGCATGGAATCCGGCTTTTACGGTCAGTTGCATGACTATATCCTCCCTGATTGTTAAAAATGTGCATCCCCATGCCGGGGCCTTGAAAATATATTGGCGCAGCAGGGCTATTGTATCACATTCCGGTGTTTGCGTCAAACAATATATGCTTTTATCCGCAAAGAGGAACCTCGGCGATTCTCTGGATTTGCCGCGGTTCCTCTTATTATACGTCAGTGAGCTTTTGTGGCGATTTCCACGGCAAGCTTTGCCGCGAATGCGTCATAGCTCATATTGGCGGTCGACCCGTCGCGGCGGTCACGGACGGCGACCTCACCGGTTTCAGCTTCCTTATCGCCGAGGATGAGCATATAGGGGATCTTCTCCAGCTGCGCCTCGCGGATCTTATAGCCGATCTTTTCGTTGCGGCTGTCGACCGTGCAGCGTACGCCCATCGCGTCCAGTTTTTCCTTGATTTGTGCGGCATAAGCGACGGCGCGGTCGGTGATGGTCAGCACGCGCACCTGCTCGGGAGTAAGCCAAATCGGCAGCGCGCCCGCGTACTTCTCAAGCAGATAGGCGAGCGTACGCTCGTAGCAGCCTAAGGAAGTACGGTGGATGATATACGGCGTCTTCTTCTTGCCATCCTCGTCGACGTATTCCATGCCGAAGCGCTGTGCGAGCAGCATATCGATCTGGATGGTAACAAGGGTATCCTCTTTGCCGAAGACATTTTTGTACTGGACGTCGAGCTTCGGACCGTAGAAGGCTGCCTCGTCAATGCCGATGGAATATTCAACGCCGAGATCATCGAGGATCTTCTGCATGGTGGATTGGGCATGCTCCCACTGTTCGGGCGTACCTTCATATTTGTTACTCGGGTTTTTCGGATCCCACTGCGAGAAACGGAAGGTGCAGTCCTCGAGGAGTCCCACCGTACCGAGCATAACTTTGGCAAGCTCCAAGCATCCCTTGAATTCCTCTTCGAGCTGCTCCGGACGAAGCACCAGATGCCCTTCGGATATCGTAAACTGCCGGACGCGGATAAGCCCGTGCATCTCGCCGGAATCCTCGTTGCGGAACAGCGTCGAGGTCTCGCCGAGTCTCATCGGCAGATCGCGGTAGCTGCGCGCGCGGTTTAGGAACACCTGATACTGGAAGGGGCAGGTCATCGGACGCAGCGCGAAGCACTCCTTCGTCTCATCCTTGGGATCGCCCAGAACGAACATACCGTCAAGATAATGATCCCAGTGTCCGGAAATTTTATAAAGCTCCCGTTTGGCCATAAAGGGCGTTTTGGTGAGAAGATAGCCATGCGCTTGCTCGATATCCTCAACCCAGCGCTGAAGAAGCTGAATCACGCGTGCGCCTTTGGGGAGGATAATGGGTAAGCCCTGCCCGATGACGTCGACAGTCGTGAAATACTCCATTTCGCGGCCGATTTTGTTGTGGTCGCGCTTTTTAGCGTCCTCAAGCTGCGCCAGATACGCGTCCAGTTCTTCCTTCTTCATGAACGCGGTGCCATAAATACGGGAGAGCATCTTCCGTTTGGAGTCTCCTCTCCAATAAGCGCCGGTAGAGGAGGTCAGTTTAAAAGCGTTGGCTTTTATCCGGCCGGTATTCGGGATATGAGGTCCCGCGCAGAGATCGGTGAATTCGCCCTGGCGGTAGAAGCTGATGACGGCGTCCTCGGGGAGATCCTGAATCAGCTCAACCTTGTAAGGTTCATTTTTTTCGGCCATAAACGCGATCGCCTTTTCACGCGGCAGCTCAAAACGCTCGATCTTCTCGTCTTCCTTGACAATTTTCTTCATCTCGGCCTCGATCTTTTCGAGGTCTTCCATCGTAAAGCCGCCGTCGCGGTCGATATCGTAGTAGAAGCCGCGGTCGATCGCGGGGCCGATGGCAAGTTTCGCTTCCGGCCAAAGACGCATAATCGCCTGCGCCATCACGTGGGAGACACTGTGGCGCAGAACGCGCAGTCCCTCGGGGTCGGAACCTGTGAGGATTTCCAGGGTATCCCCTTCGCAAAGTACCGTGGCAAGCTCACGGACTTCGCCGTTGACTTTCGCCGCGAGAGCCGCGCGGGCAAGGCCCGCGGAGATCGCGAGAGCCGCGTCATTGACACTTGCACCGTCCGCGAGTGTAAGGACAGAGCCGTCTTTGAGGGTGATTTTCATAAGAAACATCCTTTCTTAAAGCGGGCCGCATCCGTTTTGGAGCATACAAAAAGCCCGCCTCTGATCCTATTTCAGAGGCGGGCCGTATAAACCCGCGGTTCCACTCTGATTGCGCCATACGCCACTCATCTTCCCTTAACGCGGGCTACGTTCGCGCATACTTTTTTGCTCTATAAGAACAAAATTTCCGTGCGACGGTTCGGGGAGGGTATTCGAATCGCGCATATCCGCGGACAGCTCACAGCTAAATGCTGTCCTCTCTGAGCGGACAATCTGGGCGTCTACTGTTCCCGTCATAACCTTTGATGTTGATTATATATCCGTTTCTTAGATTTGTCAAGCGTTTATTGACGCACATTTGTGTGTGTGGTGCGGACGTCTACTCGCCGACCATTGCACGCACCTCGCCTATGGTCGGGCAGGACGCGGCGCTTCCCGGACGGGTCACGCTGATGGAGCCGGCCGCAAGCCCGTACCGCAGGACGGTTTCCATCGGCAGCCCGCGCAGGTACGCGCCGAGGAATCCGGCGTTGAACGCGTCCCCGGCGCCGGTGGTGTCGACAGGCTTACCGGGATACGCGGGCAGTTCGAGCATGGTATGCCCCGCCTGGAGGATCGCGCCGTGGGGGCCGTGCTTGATGACCGCCATGTGAACCAGTGTCGAGAGCCGGTCTGCGGCTTCATGGATGTCGGGACAGCCGGTTACAGCGGTTGCTTCGCTTTCGTTGGGGAAGAAGATATCGGTTTTTTCCAGCAAATCGAGCATGCCCTCCCATTTTTCGCTGTCGTCCCAGCCCGTGTCCAGGGATACGGTAAGACCCAAGGCGTGGGCACGGTCAAAGAGCGAGGATAGCGACGGACGCAGCGCATTTTGTAGGAAATAGCCCGCGACGTGCAGATGCCGAGCGGATACAAGCAGCTCGTCGGGGATTTCGTCCGCTGTGAGAGTACCGATCGCGCCGAGACAGGTCACCATCGCGCGGTCACCCGCCGTAGCGAGGGAGACGGTAATTCCCGTCGGCGCATGGTCGTCGTAAACCATGTGGGACGCGTCCACACCGAAGCCTTCGAGAGTCCGGATGAGATAGGCACCGTCGTCATCCCGCCCGACCTTGCCAAGAAAGGTAGCGCGCAGTCCCATTCTGGCGCATCCGACCGCCGTATTAACGGTGGAGCCGCCGAGGGTGCGATAGGCATTTTCCGCCAGGATTTCCCGCCCCAGCTTCGGCATCGATGCAAGATTGGTCAGCGTCACTTCGATGTTGATGTCTCCCACAGAAAGAATATCCAGCGTTTTCATACGATGACCTCCGTTACAGAACGATCAGTTCCTTGGGGGAACGCGTGATATCGATGCTGCCTTCCCCCTCGAGGATGGCAACGTCCTCGATTCGTACGCCGAAGCGTCCGGGGAGATAAATACCGGGTTCGATGGTGGTGACGGTGCCTTCCGGGAGCACGCGTTCATTACGCGGGGACGCGCCGTCGGTATCGTGGCAGAGGATGCCGAGGCCGTGCCCCAGCCCGTGGCCGAAGAATGGACCATACCCGGCGTCTGTGATAATTTTTCTGGCAACGGCGTCCAAATCACGTCCGACGACGCCCGGCTTAGCGGCAGCGAGCGCTGCGTTTTGCGCTTGGAGGACGATTCCATAGACCTCACGCATGGGTTCGGACGGAGTACCGACGGCGACGGTACGCGTCATATCGGAGCAATAGCCACCGACGACACAGCCGAAGTCCAGGGTCACAAATTCGCCTTTCCCGACGATGCGCTCTCCCGGTACGCCGTGGCAGAGGGAGCCGTTTTCGCCGGATACAACGATGGACGGGAAGGATAACCGTTCCGCGCCGTGGCGCAGCAAGCGGTTATAGAGCTCCAGCGCGAGTTCTTTCTCGCTGACGCCTGCGCGGATGACGCCGAGCATCTCCGTAAAGACAGCGTCGGTGATTTCCTGCGTGGCAATGAGGCGTTTTTGCTCAAACGGCTGTTTTACCCGGCGCAAATCATGAAGCAGCGTGCCGCACTCAGTAAGTTCCGCATGGTAATCCTTCCTTGCGCTGACATACTCCTCATACGGAAGCGAACCCTCGAACGCCAGTGTCCTGACTTGATGGCTTGCTATAAAGTCGTTGACAATCGCAGCGTACGGGCGCGCAGCCGAGGTCATCTCCTGCTTCATGTCTCCCAGCACTCTGGCGGCGGCCTCCGCATACCGGAAATCGGTAGCAAAGACGGCATCCTCCGCCGAAACGATGACAATGCCCTCCGCGTGAACGCCTGTCACAAAAAAGCGGTTTTCCTCGGAGGTCAAAAGCACGGCGTCAAAAGCCGACGCAGCGACGGCCGTCTGCAGCCGGTCGAGATTGATTACGAATTCGTTCATATACAAAGCCTCATTTCACGTAAGATGCCTGGGACTTCTCCCCGGTTAAAATCCGGCACAGCTCCTCCGGAGTCTCTGCCAATGCGGCGGCTCCGGCCGCCGTCAGTTCCGCGCGGCTGCCATACCCGTACAGCACGCCGACGCAGGGAAGTCCCACCTTTCCGGCGCCGCGCACATCGTGTTCTCTATCTCCCACCATAACGGCATTCCGCTTTTGCATTCCGTTGCGTTTCAGCGCCTCGGCAATCACCTCATCCTTTTTAACGCGCGTTCCGTCGAGTTCGCTGCCGACGACGGCGGTAAAATACCGGGCGAGACAGAAGTGATCGAGAATGCGGACAGCGAATGGCTCGGGCTTGGAGGTAGCGACGACGAGCGTTTTTCCGGCGGCTTGCAGCTTTTCAAGCATTTCAGGGATGCCGGGATATACTTCATTTTCAAAAATGCCGGTATCGCGGAAGTATTCGCGATAAATGCCGATTGCCTCGACGGCACGTTCATGGGAGAAACCGAAAAACCGCTCGAAGGAATCATCCAGCGGCGGTCCGATGAAGGGATGCAGCGTGGAAAGATCCTCAACGGTGATGCCGTAATGCGCAAGCGCATACGCCACGGCGCGAGTGATGCCGACGGCGGGGTCGGTCAGCGTACCGTCGAGGTCGAATAGGATCGTCTGCGGCAAGGGGGCTTCCTCCTTTGCGGGGTATGATGCGATTAATCTTTGCGGAAATATTCGGCAATCAGGATACCGATCCCCGCGACTACGAGCACCGCCGCGAGAATCAGGGGAAAGGTCATCCCCGTTTCGGCCACGGTTGTCAGGAATCGTCCGGGCGGGGTACTCCAACCGGAAACCAGGTTATTTCCGGTAAAGACGAGCACCGCCAGTCCCCATATGGTTCCGATCAGTGCCAGAAAGCCGCCGATTAGCGTTCGCTTCATTTCGATACCTGCCTTTATCGTTTATATACCCTGTATTATAGCCGATCTGATATGAAAAGTCAACGCTTCCGTAAAGTGCGAAAGCTACCGGAAGTGTTACCGGCAGACAAACCCTCTGCCGGTAACGTATCGTCCGGGAATCGAATACCTTTCCCCTATCAGAGTGTTCTCATCCACTATTTAAAACGGGAACAGCTCGGAAAGCTCGTCCGCCGACGGCTGCCGCCCGTATTCGGACACCTCGAACGCTTCCGCCGCGCGAACAGCTTTGCCCCGTTCCTCGCCGTATTTCGCGATGAGCTGCGTACGGAATTGTTCCGCGCCTTCATAGCTGCGCTTGAGCGAGGTCTCCCGGCGAATCCATTCGTCGCGGGCTTCGGGATCGGTCGGTACCTGATCGTCGTTGCCGTTCGTATAAGCAAGCCACTCAAACACCTGTGACTCCTGTGCGCGGAACATCGCAAGCTTTGTTTCGACGGTCGCGCCGATATCGACGACGATCTGCGGGTCAAACGGGCAGGGCTTTTGAAAGCGGTCGGCGAAGTAGCAGATCACGGGTGCGCGGCGCAGCACGGGCGTCAGCGGGCAGACGTTCGGGATGATAACCGCGTAGGAGGAATCCTGCACGAGCTGGGCGGTTGCGCGGTGATCGGGATGGTAATCGACGGTGCGATGGGTAAAGAGGATGTCGGGCCTCCACTCGCGGATCGCCTGGATAAAGCGCTCGCGGGTAGGAATGTCCGCGACAAGGCCGTTGTTGTGGATGTCAAAGACCTCGTATTCCGCGAGCCCCGCAAGCCGACGGGACTCCTGCGTCTCAAGGTAGCGGCGTCGCGCGAGAGACCCGCCGCCGATCAAATGATGCCCCGTATCGCCGTTGGTGGCCGATATGAATTTCACCTGATGCCCGGCCTGTGCATAAAGGACGGCGGTGCCTCCGAAACAAAGATCGCAGTCGTCGGGATGAGCGCCGATGGCGAGAATACGCATATCATTACCTCCTAAATAAAAACGCGCGAAGACATTCGCATCCTCGCGCGTTGGTTTTATAAAATCACAGAATATCGCAGCGCACAAGATCCTCAAAGGTCTCGCGGCGTACGACGAGCCTGTCCTCGCCGTCGCGAATCATCACGATGGCGGGACGCGGGACACGGTTGTAGTTTGAAGACATGGCGTAGCAGTACGCACCCGTGGTGAGGGTACAGAGCAGATCGCCCGGGGCTACGGGCTGAATTGATACGTTTTCGCCGATGAGATCACCCGATTCGCAGTTGCGCCCGGCGATGGTAGCGACCATCGTACGCTCCTCCCCCGCCCTTTCGGGGACGACAAATTCATACTTGGAGCCGTAGAGGATATAGCGCGGATTGTCGGTCATGCCGCCGTCGACGGCGACATAGGTACGGACGCCGGGGATGGTCTTAACGGTGCCGACGGTATATACGGTGACGCCGTAAGGCGCGACGATGGAGCGGCCCGGCTCGATCATCAGGCGCGGCAGAGGAAGATTTTTTGCGGCGCAGACAGCTTTTAGGGCCGTTGTAAGCACAGCGATGTTCTCATCCGCAGATTTCGGGGCATCCTCCCCGGTATAACGGACGCCGAAGCCGCCGCCGACGTTCAGCTCTGTCATGACGACGCCGAAGGTATCCCGGATATGGGCGATATAGTCGGTCATAACCTCGGCTGCGGCCGCGAACGGCTTGGTTTCGAGGATTTGCGACCCGATATGACAATGAATGCCGTAAAGTTCGAGATGCGGGCAGGAAAGCGCTGTCCGTACACCCTCGTCGGCCGCGCCCGTCTGGATGGCCATGCCAAATTTAGAATCGATCTGCCCGGTGTACATATAGGCGTGGGTATGCGCTTCTACGCCGGGGGTAATGCGCAAGAGGATCCCGGCACGGACATTTCTTTCGGCGCAGAGCGATTCCAGCGCACGCATTTCGTCGACATTATCCACCACAAAGCGGCCAACGCCGTAATCAAGCCCTTCTGCAAGCTCGGCACGGGTTTTGTTGTTGCCGTGATAGAGGATTTTGCTCATGTCGAAGCCGGCGCGATGCGCAGTATACAGTTCGCCGCCGGAGACGACGTCGGCGCCGAAGCCTTCTTCGGCGAGGATACGGTACATCGCGCCGACGCAGAAGGCTTTGCCCGCATAAGCGGGGAAGAAATTCTCGCCGTAATGTTTTCGTCCGGCCTCCAGATACGCGCGACACGCCTTTCGGATACCTCCCTCATCCATCAGATAGAGGGGAGTTCCGTACTTTTTGGCAAGCGCGGGGATGTCCGCGCCTCCGAGCGTCAGATGGCCCAGAGCGTTGATTGCGAGACTTTCTGTACCGTACATGCGCAAAATCCTTTCTGTTTGTTACTTTTGTGGATTCGTCAGATAATCATGGAGGGTGATGCGGTTATCCTTGGCAAATTTACGCAGTCCTTCGACGTATTCATCGAACCTTTCGCCTTCGCGGAGCTTATAGAGGATGACAGGGTTTTCTCTGCCGCGTACCTGAAACATGATACGGTCAGAGGGCTTCTTGAAGACGCCCATGAAAGGCATCTGACCGTGATCGAACTGGATACTGGTAATGCGTTCATAAGTCAGATTCAGTATAACGGGCTGCTTGCCCCCGTCGTCATAGACGGAAATCTCTGTTTTATCAAATGTAATTTTCTGCTTGGTTGCCATAGTAATGCCTCCTTCAATATATAAACACACGCGTTATTGACGCATCTTATACACAGGCTTGAAGCGCCGCGCGGAGAGAATCGCGACCTTCACCGGTCTTGGCGGAAAACGCCAGAATTTCGCCGGTTACGAGCGTATCACGCAGTACGGCAAGTGCCGCGTCACGTTCGGAGGGACAGAGTTTATCGAACTTATTGGCAACGATGATCAGGGGATAACGGCCTTTTGCGTAGGAAAGCAGCATCAGGTCGTCGTCGGTAGGCTTGTGCCGTGCGTCGACAAGGAGTACGACAAGACGCAAGGCGGGATTGTCCGCGAAGTAAGCGTCCATCAGCGCACCCCAGCGCTGCTTTTCGGTGCCCGACACGCGGGCGAAGCCGTAGCCGGGCAGATCGACAAGATACGCGCCGGTCTGCTTCGTTTTGGCATCGGGCAGAGAAAAGTAGTTGACATGCGCGGTTTTACCGGGCGTCGCGCTGACGCGGGAGAGCCCGCCATGCCTCGTCAGGCAGTTGATGACGGAGCTCTTACCGACGTTGGAGCGTCCTGCGAAGGCGAACTGAGGAATACCGCCCGGGATAAAGCCTTCCTGGGAAACGGCGGACTTTATAAAGGTTGTGGCTTCAAAATTTAACATAGTATCCTTATCACTGCGGCAGTGCGGAGGGTTTTGCATCCGGGAGTACGACGGGTGTCTCGGGGATAACCACCTTAGCGTCAGGGGACGCCGCTGTATTTTGGGCGATCATCGGGGACGGCATATGCGCGAGTGCGTTTTCGAGCACGTTATCCATCGTCTCCGCGGTCACGAAATGCAGGGCGTTTCGGACGGCGGGGTCGATTTCCTCGAGATCGGGCGCATTTTGCGCGGGAATAATGACAGTTGAGATACTGTTGCGCAGCGCAGCCATTGTTTTTTCACGCAGGCCGCCGATGGGAAGCACACGTCCACGCAGGGTTACCTCGCCGGTCATCGCAAGCTTGCGCACAACGGGGATGCCGGTGAGCGCGCTGATCATCGCGGTACAAACGGTGATACCGGCGGACGGGCCGTCCTTGGGCACGGCGGCTTCGGGGAAGTGAATGTGGATATCGCGGTTTTTATAGAAATCCGGGTCGATGCCGAAGGCTTTGGCACGGCTGCGGATGTAGGTGCGCGCGGCGTGCGCGGACTCCTTCATCACATTGCCGAGGTTGCCGGTCAGCTCGATTGCACCGTTCCCTTCGACGACGCTGACCTCCACCTCTAAAAGTTCGCCGCCGACCTCCGTCCACGCAAGACCGTTGACGACGCCGACTTCCTGCCCGGAAACGGGCGCCGGATGGAATTTGCGGACGCCGAGGTACGGCTCAAGGGTTTCGGGCGTCAAGGTAACGCGCTTCAAGTTCGGATCTTCGACGAGCGCTTTCGCGGTTCTGCGGCAGACCCGGGCAAGCTCACGTTCAAGGTTGCGGACGCCGGACTCGCGGGTATAACCGGTGATGATCTCACGCAGGGTATCATCGGAGATCCGCAGCTGCGGACGGCGGAGCCCGTGTTTTTTAAGCTGTTTTGGGAGCAGATGACTTTTTGCGATCTGCACCTTTTCCTCGTCGGTATAGGAGGCCAGCTCGATGACCTCCATACGGTCGAGCAAGGGACGCGGGATGGTCTGGGTCGTATTGGCGGTCACAACGAACAGCACGTCGGAGAGATCGAACGGCAGCTCTATGTAGTGATCGCGGAAAGCGGAATTCTGTTCCGAATCGAGCACTTCAAGGAGCGCGGAAGCGGGATCTCCGTGGAAATCCTGTCCCAGTTTATCGACCTCATCGAGTAACAGGAGCGCGTTTTTGGAACCGGCCTGCCGTAGGGCGTTGATGATACGGCCGGGCATAGAACCGATGTACGTTTTACGGTGCCCGCGGATATCGGCCTCATCGCGTACACCGCCGAGGGATAGCCGGGCGTATTTCCGGTTGAGCGCCCGGGCAACGCTGACGCCGATGGAGGTCTTGCCGACGCCGGGGGGGCCGACAAGGCATAGAATCTGCCCTTTGAGCCCCGGTGCGAGCTGCCGGACGGCGACGTATTCGAGGATACGCTCCTTGACTTTATCGAGGCCGTAGTGATCCGCGTCGAGGATTTTTCTGGCGGCGGCGACATCGACGCGTTCCTTGGTGCGTTTGTTCCAGGGGAGATCGAGAACGGTATCGAGATAGGTACGAATCACGCCTGTTTCGGGGGACATGGGCTGCATTTTGGAAAGCCTGTCGACCTCAACAAGCAAGCGTTTTTCATGTTCCTCGGAAAGCTTTAGCTTCATGATCTTCAAGCGGTACTGATCGGCTTCATTGTCCTCCGCGCCTTCGCCGAGCTCCTCCCGAATCGCCTTCAACTGTTCACGGAGTACATAATCCCGCTGATTTTTATCCATCTGCTCCTGCACATGGTCAGAAAGCTCGTGATTGATCTCAAGAATCTTAATTTCACGACTCAAGAGTTCGCAGACGCGTTCCAACCGTGCGACAGGATCGAATATTTCCAGGATTTTCTGGCGTTCGCCGTAGTCCGCAGCGCAGTTCTGCGCCATATAGTCCGCAAGATAGCCGATTTCGCTTTCACCGAGGGCATTGATAATCAATTCCTGCGGTGCGTTCGGATTGAGGGAAATATACCGCTCAAACAGCTCTCTTGCACGACGCAGCAGCGCCTCGTTTTCCGTCGACGACGCGTTTACGGGCGCGATGTGCTCACGCTGGACCTCGACGCGCAGGTAGGGATCCTCCTGCCATACGCGGGAAAGCCGGGCGCGGTCAGTCCCCTCGACCAAAACGCGCATTGTGTTGCCGAGGCGTATCGTCTGGCGGACGGTTGCGATCGTGCCGTACGTGTAAAGGTCATCCACACCGGGATCGGCGTTGCGGATATCCTTCTGCGCCACAACGAACACAGGGGTATTATTGCGGATGGCATGCTCCACGGCGCGTACCGAACGCGGGCGGCCGACGTCGAAATGGAGAATCATCCGGGGAAACAGCACGAGCCCCCGTAAAGGGAGCATCGGCATATTGAGAATATCGGGGTTTTGGGGTTCCATAAGCATTTCCTTTCGCGAAGGGAGAGCAAAAATACCGTCGCCCGATGGTTCAGGTTGCGCTGCGGGGCATTCCTGCGTCGAGTCTTGTGGGGTCACGCAGGATGACGGGCGGCTCTAACCGTTTTGCGCATTCGAGAGTGATGGTAATCTTCACAATGGTGGGATCGGAGGGGGCCTCGTACATGATACTGCCCATAACCTCCTCGATGATCGCGCGGAGCCCGCGCGCGCCGGTATTGCGGGCGACAGCACGGTCGGCGATATAGGCGACCGCTTCCGGCTCGAACTCCAGCTCGATACCGTCCATCGCCATAAGCTTTTTATACTGACGGATAAAGGCGTTCTTCGGCTCGGTCAGCACGCGGACGAGCATATCGCGGGAAAGCGGCTCGAGCGTGGTGATGATGGGCAGTCTGCCGACAAGCTCCGGAATCAGACCGAACTTTAAAAGGTCGTGCGGCTCGATCTTCTGCAGGAGCGCACCCATATCCTTCTCGTTTTTGCCGACGATTTCGGCGCCGAAGCCGAGTCCTCCGTGTGCGGTACGCTTTTCGATGATCTTGTCGAGACCGTCGAACGCGCCACCGCAGATAAAGAGGATTTGGGAGGTATCGATCTCGATGAACTCTTGCCTGGGGTGCTTTCGGCCGCCGTTCGGAGGAACCGCCGCGACGGTGCCCTCCAGTATTTTTAAGAGCGCCTGCTGAACGCCTTCCCCGGATACATCGCGGGTGATGGAGGTGCTTTCGCTCTTGCGGGCGATTTTATCGATTTCGTCGATATAGATAATGCCATGCTGTGCACGCTCCACGTCGAAATCCGCGGCCTGGATCAGGCGCAGAAGGATGTTCTCGACGTCGTCTCCGACATAGCCGGCTTCGGTGAGCGTCGTCGCATCGGCGATCGCAAACGGTACGTTGAGGATCTTCGCGAGTGTCTGGGCAAGAAAGGTCTTGCCGCAGCCGGTGGGCCCGAGTAAAAGCACATTGCTCTTCTGAATCTCCACACCATCGTCGGCCGGTTCGGCATAGAATACACGTTTATAATGATTGTAAACACTGACGGCAAGGGCGATTTTCGCGCGATCCTGCCCGATGACATACTCGTCGAGCATCGCTTTCAGCTCCCGCGGACGAATCAGTGTCGGAATGCCGGCATTGTCCTTTTGCATGATGGGCAGCTCGTCGTCGTAGAGCTCGCGACCCTGATCGCGACCGCGGTTATACGCGCTGTCGCGTGGGTTTGTCGGATCGTCATCGAGATAGTGCAGGCACAGCTCCACGCACTCATCGCAGATATAGACGCCGGGACCGGCGATCAGTCGGCGTACCTGTTCCTGACGTTTCCCGCAGAAAGAACAGCGTACATGCTTTTCTTCGTTTTTAGCCATGAGATACCTCGATAGATATATTTACCGCTTATCGATAACCTTATCGATAATACCGTACGCAGCCGCGTCCGCGGCGGTAAGGAAATGATCGCGCTCGGTATCCGCGCAGATCTGTTCATAGGACTTACCCGTACGCTCAGCGAGGATACGGTTTAAGTTCTCTTTAATTTTCAGCATCCGGTCAACGTGAATCGCCATATCGGTCGTCTGGCCCTGCATGCCGCCGAGAGGCTGATGGATCATAATTTCGGCGTTCGGCAGCGCGAAGCGTTTGCCCTTCGCGCCGGCAGTGAGCAGGAACGCGCCCATAGAGGCGGCCATACCGATGCAAATCGTCTCGACATCGGCCTTGATATACTGCATGGTATCATAGATCGCAAGTCCCGCCGTCACGGAGCCTCCGGGGCTGTTGATATAAAAGTGGATGTCGCGGTCGGGATCCTGAGCTTCGAGATACAGAAGCTGCGCGACGACGAGCGACGCGGTGGTATCGTTGACCTCCTCCGACAGCATGACGATGCGGTCGTTGAGAAGACGGGAAAAGATGTCGTAGGAACGTTCCCCACGATTGGTTTGCTCGACGACCATCGGGACAAGGCTCATAGTTTTACCTCCATGTGTTGTAAAAAAGGGGGGCCGCAAAACACGGTGTTCGCGGCCCCGGCGCGGTTTACCGTATATGTTTTAAGGGTTATTATGCGTTTTCGCTTTCAGCGGGTGCTTCGATGGGCTCTTTCGCGGCAATTTCCTTCAACAGGTTCATCGTACGCTCGGCGATCATGTCATGCTCCAGCGCATCTGTGGTGATGTAGCTCTTGACCTGCTCCACCTTACCGTTTTCGCCGGCGAGCTTTACGTACTCGGCCTCGATATCTTCGGGCGTCACGGACATATTCTCAACCTTCGCGATAGCTTCCAGCGCGAGGGAGATCTTGACTTGCATCGTCGCACGGTCCTTGAAGCTCGCGCGGAAGTCCTCCATATTGGAGCCGGTCATCTTAAAGTACTGATCCATAGAGATGCCCTGCATCTGGAAGCGATAGGCAAAATCTTCGGCAATATTGTCGATACGGGACTCGATCATGGCGTCGGGGATTTCGACCTCGGTGATTTCGGAGAGCTTCTCCATGATCGCAGACTCAAAGGCCTGGTCGGCGTTGTTCTCGCGGGTCTTGACGAGCTTGGCGCGTTCATCGTCGCGGAGCGCGGCGAGGGAGTCAAACTCAGAAACATCCTTAGCGAACTCGTCGTCGAGCGCGGGCAGGATAGACTTCTTCACCTCATGCAGGCGAACCTTAAAGACGACGGCCTTGCCTTTTAACTCCTCAGCGTGATAGTCCTCGGGGAAAGCCACGTTGACGTCGAACTGATCGCCGGCCGAATGGCCGATGACCTGCTCCTCAAAGCCGGGAATGAAGGTGCCGGAGCCAAGCTTCAATTCATAATCCTCAGCGGTGCCGCCTTCAAAGGGGGTGCCGTCGAGAAGCCCTTCGTAGTCGATGACAGCGGTGTCGCCGTTTTCGGCGGGACGCTCTACGGTCTCGATGCGGGCATTGCGCTGAGCAAGGCGTTCTACAGCGGCGTCGACATCGGCGTCGGTGACTTCTTCGACCTTGCGCTCGGCGCGGATGCTTTGATAATCGCCGACGGTCGCGACGGGCTTGGTGGTCACGACAGCCTTAAAGACGAAGCCATTGTCATCGATGGAGACGATCTCAAGCGCCGGCTGGGCGACGGGTTCGAGGGCAATCTCCTTGATCGCGGCTTCGTAAGCCGCGGGGGTAGCGGAGTTAACGGCTTCTTCATAGAAAACGGCCTTGCCGTAGAGCTGTTCGATCATTTTACGGGGCGCTTTGCCGCGGCGGAAACCGGGAACATTGATTTTTGAAACGTCCTTACGGTAAGCCTGCTGGATAGCGCTTTCGAAGTCTGCCCCGAGAACGGCGATTTCGAGTTCCACCGTATTCACGGCGGTTTTTTCGTTGCGTTTGATTTCCATGGTAAATTTCCCCTTTAGGTTACTATCGTAAATTTTTTAAGTACGACGCTATTATACAACACTTTCAAGTATTATGCCATACTTTTTTACGGCTCAATCAAAATTGGTTGAAACTCTACAGAATCGCACGACACAAGTCGATAGTTTACGCCATTTTTAACACTTCGAAACGCGGATTTGCAACTTTCTCCGTGAAGATGACCGTAAAAGCATGCCTCCACGCTGTATTCCTCCAACGCTGTGACAATCCCTTCGCAGACATAGGAACCGAAGATCGGCGGATAGTGTATAAAGCAGTATATGCGGGATGCTCCCGCGTTTTTCGCCGCATTCAGGGAGGTTCGCAGACGAATCACTTCCCTTGCACGCATTTTATCATCGTGCGCGCTGCCGTGATCCTCCTCGTAAAACCATCCTCTCGTGCCGCAAAGCGCGATTCGGCCGTCGGGTGTGTCGTATAAAAAGCAGTTGTTGTGCAGGAATTCGATCCCTTCGATGCCGTTTTGGGCATAGAAGCGCTCCATTTTGGTGCGGGTATCCCACCAAAGGTCGTGGTTGCCCTTGACGAGCAGCTTGCGTCCCGGATAGGACGCGAGGAAGCGGAAGTCGTCGAGCGCTTCCCCGAGGGAGATACCCCAGGAGAGATCGCCCGGTACGACGAGCGTATCGCCATCGCGCAGCACTGTCATCCCCCGCCGCAGCTTATCCATATAACCGCGCCATGCACCGCCGAAGACATCCATCGGCTTGTCGGCGCGCGTGGAAAGATGGAGATCCGCCAGTGCGTATAGCGCCATAATGTCCTCCGTTTTTAGTAGACTCAGATCCCCAAGAGATTCAAGGCGGTTTCGCCGATCCGTTCCTTCGCGGTCACGCCTTCAAAGCGCACGGGTTTGCCGTCGAGGGAGGCCAGAGGCTTCGGTATCGGCAGGCCGGTGACTTTGGAGAGGGTCTCCAGCGCATCGAAGTCGTTTGCGGCGGGCTTCCCGGTCAGCGCGTCGAGAACGCCCGCGCAAAACTTGAAAGCCGACGCGGTAGACGCAAGGATACAGGGGGTATCGTCACCCGTTTCGGCACGGTAGCGGCGCATGGCGTTCATGCCGACGGCGGTATGGGGATCGATGAGATAGCGCCACTCTGTAAAGACCTCGCGGATGGTTTTCTTGGTCGCGGCATCGTCGCAGCAGTAGCCGCGGAAGTCCTCAAGCAGGGCGGGATCGACGGCATAGCGGCCTTCTTCGCCGAGGGCTTTCTGCTTGGCCGCCACGTATGCGGCGTCGCCGTCGGAGATGTAGTAGAGCAGGCGCTCGACGTTCGACGAGATCAGAATGTCCATCGACGGGGAGAGCGTCTTGTGAAAGTCGCGGCGGCGGTCATAGACGCCGGTCGCGAGAAAGTCCGTAAGGACATTGTTGGCATTGGACGCACAGAGGAGCTTTGCAATGGGAAGCCCCACTTTTTTGGCGATGTAAGCGGCGAGAATGTTCCCGAAGTTGCCGGTCGGGACGCAGACATTGACCGGGGCGCCAAACGAGACTTTACCGCGTGCGCAGAGATCGAGATAAGCGGAGACATAATAGACAATCTGCGGCGCGAGACGGCCAAAGTTGATGGAATTGGCGGAGGAGAAGAAGCAGCCGTGATCGCCAAGCTTATTACGGATGGCGGGATCGGTGAAAACGCGCTTCACACCGGTCTGCGCGTCGTCGAAGTTACCTTCCACGGCCGCGACGCCGACATTCGCGCCTTCCTGCGTGACCATCTGGAGTTTTTGGACGTCAGAAACGCCCTCGGCGGGGTAAAAGACGACGATCTTGGTGCCCGGGACATCGCGGAAGCCTTCGAGCGCGGCCTTGCCGGTATCGCCGGAGGTGGCGACGAGGATGCAGGCGGTGCGTTGCTCGCCGAGCTTTTTTAAGGACGCCGTCAGAAGATGGGGCAGAATTTGCAGCGCCATGTCCTTAAACGCGGCGGTCGGCCCCCAATAGAGTTCCAGCACATGCTCGGCGTCGGACAGCGTTTTTAAGGCAACAGCATCGAGGGGCACATCGGTAGTAAATCCGTCGGGGTAAGTAAAGCGGTCTTTTGCGTACGCGGCGCGGGCGGCGGTGAGCAGCTCGTCCTCCGTAAAATCGGTGAGGAACAGGGAGAGGATCTTCGCGGCGCGTTCGGCGTAGGACAGCGGCTCGAGGGCGTGCAGGAAGTCGGGGGTAAACCGCGGGAGTTTTTCGGGGGTATACAGCCCGCCGTCGGGTGCGATGCCATCCGCGATCGCGCGGGCGGAGGGTACACAGACAGCGGCATTGCGGGTGGATACGTAATTCATTTCCATACCTCATTACAAACGCGGAGGATATTGTTATAGAAGATATCTTCGATGATGGAGACCGGGATGTTTCTCGCAGCCAGCGCGTCGGCAATCTTATAGACATCGCCGGAGCCTTCGATCCCCTCGGGGAGCTGCTCGCAGCCGTCAAGGTCGCCGCCCATCGCGATGTGCTTCGCGCCGCCAAGGGCGAGAAAATGCTCGATATGATCGGCGCAATCATCTATGGTACAGGCGCCTCCGTCGCGGATAAACGCGCCGTAGAGATTGAATCCCGCGACGCCGCCGGCACGGGCAAGCGCCAGGAACTGCTCGTCGGTGAGGTTGCGGCGGTGATGCCCGACGGCGCGGGCGTTGGAGTGGGACGCGATAAAGGGCACACGTGAGTACTTCGCGACGTCGTAGAACAGCGCTTCCGACGAGTGGGAGACATCGACAAGCATGCCGACGTTCTCGCAGTGGGTAAGGAAATCGCGGCCATAGTCGGTCAGTCCCCCGCCGGAGATATTGGAGCCTCCGATGAGGTTTGCATAATTCCATGTCAGGGTACAGGCGCGAACCCCCCGGGCATAGGCGTCCTCGACAGAGGTTTTCCCGAGCTGTTCGGCGCCTTCCAGCGTGAGCACAGCGGCGATTTTTCCGGCCTTGCGCGCGGCCGCGATATCGGCGACGCTCCGGCAGGGCGTCACAATATCGGAAAGTATGTCCATCTGCCTGTCAAATTCGCGGACCAGCAGCTCATAATGCGCGTAAAGCGCCGGCGAAGGATGAATGTTGCCGGCTCGGACGGCTTTCATAAAATCCTGTTCCGTGGGAAAGCTCAATCCTGCGCCCATATTGGTAAAGATCGCGAAGAATTGCACATAATGGGCATAGTCCTTCATCGCATCGAGCGTTACGTGGCGCTTTCCCTGTCTCAGGGTATCGCCGGTGCTCGCGACAACGGACAGGGTATCGCAATGGCAGTCGAAATATGCGGGCTTCATAGACGGTTCTCCTTTCCATATATGAGAGCAGAGCCGTTAAAAGGCCTGCCGGGTATGGAGAATTTTCGGGGTAGGATAGGTTAACCCAAACGGCGAGTTTTTCGGCTCACCGGCATAGATCTCTATAATATCGAAGCGTCCCCGCGCCCGCACTCCGCGCGCGGAAAACCACGCGTCGGCCGTTTCGCGCAGACGGCGGATTTTCCCCGCGTCGACGGCGTCCATGCCGCTGTGGAAGAAGGCGTCGCGGCGTTCCTTGACCTCAACGAAGACAACGATCTCGCCGTCGCGGGCTACGATGTCGAGTTCTCCGGTACGCGTACGGAAATTGCGGTCGAGGATGGTCATGCCGAGCCCCTCGAGATAGCGCGCGGCGGCGTCCTCGCCATACCTTCCAGGCGGCGGCTCCTTGTTCGCAGGCGCACTGAGCTTTTTGAGGAAGGTCACACGATGGATGGGGCATGGGCCGAGCGCGCGAATGGCATCGTAATGTGCCTTGGTCGGGTATCCCTTATGCTTTTCAAACGCATAGCCGGGGTACTGCCCCGCCATTTCGACCATATAACGATCCCGCTCGACCTTGGCAAGGATCGATGCCGCGGCGATGCTGGCGCTTTTGCCGTCGCCGCCGACGATGCACTGGGCGGGCAGCGTAAAGCCGCGGAGTTTGTCCCCATCGACAAGGGCATAATCCGGTTTCTGCGGCAGCCCCTCGATGGCACGGTGCATGGCGAGCATGGCGGCGTTGAGGATGTTAAGCCGGTCGATCTCCTCAGGCGTCGCGCGCGCGACGGAGCAGACTGCCTGCTTGTGAATGCGCTCATACAGGGCGTCGCGCTTCTTCTCGGAAAGCTTTTTGGAATCATCCAGCCCCGTCGGGTCAAAATCCTCGGGCAGGATGCATGCGCCCGCAAAAACATCGCCGGCAAGGGGGCCGCGTCCAGCCTCATCGACGCCGCAGACGACGGCGTAGCCGCGTCCATGCGCGTCCGCTTCATATTTCCAGGGGCTTTCCAGCATGTCTAACCCTCCGGCATCTCCAGCGTAATCCTGCCAAGCTTTCCTCCGCGGAATTCGTCAAGCAGAATCCGCGCCATACGCTCCGTGTCGGCGTCACCGCCGGAGATCAGAAAGCCTCTCTTTTTCGCGGCAGTCTCAAGCATGGCATAGCCCTCCGTCAGGCTGCGTTCCGAATAAGCGGATACATCGAGTTTATACCGTGCGGCAAGCGCGTCCGGCGCCCTATCGGCGAGTGCGAGCATCAGCCGCGCGGCTAGCTCCTCAAAGTCGAGGATGTCGTCGCGGACAGCGCCGGTAAAGGCAAGGCGTACGCCGGCCTCGGGGTCTTCAATCTTCGGCCAGAGCATGCCGGGGGTGTCGTAAAGCTCGATACCGCCCTCAAGGGTATACCACTGTCCGATTCGCGTCACGCCGGGGCGATCCTCGGCTTTGGCGGCGCGGCGGCCGGTCAGACGATTGACGAGCGAACTTTTCCCGACATTGGGGATGCCAACAACGATCAGGCGCACGGCGCGTCCGGCTTGTCCCTTTTGTTCGTTGCGGGCAAGCTTATCGGCAAGCAGCGTACGGACGGCCGGCGCAAACTCACGGATGCCCGCGCCGTTTTTGCAGTCAGTTTCCAGCGCGGGGGTCTTTTGTTCCTTAAAATAGGCACGCCAGAGGGTTGTCGCCGACGGCTGCGCCTGATCAACGCGGTTTAAAACGATCAGGCGGGGAAGCTGCGGCGCGATGCTGTCAAAGTCAGGGTTATGGGACGCGCGCGGGATTCTCGCGTCGAGGATTTCGCAGACGGCGTCGGCCATCGGGATGACCTGCTCGAGTGCGCGGCGTGTTTTGGTCATATGCCCGGGGTACCATTGCACGCGCATAGGTTCATTACTCATGAAACAACTCCGAATTCACGAATCGGCAGGATACGCAATAGCACCCGTCCGACGATATAACGTTCGTCGACCATGCCAACGTAGGTGTAACGGCTGTCCGTTGAGCCGTTGCGGTTGTCGCCGAGGACAAAGACGCAGCCTTCCGGTACGGTCTGGGGGAATTTCATATCACCCCGGCGATTGGTGGGCGAATACGTGAAAGGCTCGTCGAGCGCCTCCCCGTCGACATAGACGATACCAGCGTCGTAGTCGATATCCACGGTCTGCCCTTCGACGGCGATGATGCGTTTGACAAAGCTGTCCTCGCGTCCGTATTGGTTGATGAGAAAGCCCTCCTTCGTCATCACGACGATATCGCCGGGCGTGGGATCATAATACAAATCGGAGACGATCAAATAGTTGCGGCTCTGCAAGGTCGGCAGCATGCTGTCGCCGTCGACGCCGATCAGTCGGACGGCGAAGACGAAGAGCAGTACTACAAAAACGAGCGCCGGGACGAGGGACTCCGCCCAGTCAAACAGCTCGCGCCCGGGATCATGCCGAGGGTTCTTTTCCGGCACAGCTTCTTCTATAGTTTCTTCCGGCGGACGGATTTCATTCGGTTCAGACACTTTTGACGGCGCCTCCTTTTTTTCGGGAATACGTGGTCAAAAAGGGGAGACACGTACGCGTCCCCCCTTTTCATCCCGCTAGAATTTTACCCGAAGGATTCCGACATTCATAGGTAAAAGGGGGAAAGCCCCTTTTTTGTCAATGTTAGATATCCTGCTTAACGCGGGCGGCCTTACCGACCCTACCGCGCAGATAATACAGCTTCGCACGGCGAACCTTACCGCGTTTAATCACTTCGATTTTCGCGATATTCGGGGAATGGAGCGGAAACACCTTCTCGACGCCGACGCCGTAGGACACGCGGCGAACGGTGATGGTCTCGGAGATTCCGCCATGCTTACGGGCGATGAGGGTTCCTTCGAAGGGCTGGATGCGCTCGCGGGCGCCTTCCTTGATCTTCGCGTGGACGCGGATGGTATCACCGATACCCATCGGCGCGATTTCCTTCATCTGCGGATCGACAACCGCTTTCAACAGATCCATACGTTCCTCCTAAATCTACGGACATTCGTGCCACTTCGCTTTACCCGGCGGGGCAGAGGACTATCCGGTTGCATACCGCAGTATTATACCATATACCGCGTCTGATTGCAAGGGTGAATCGTGTAAATTTTTTACGTTTTTAACGTGTTTTTTCGCTTTCTTTCGTCAAGCACGGTTGATGCGGATAAAATTGGAATAAAAGCGCCCGCCCTTCTCGTCGCATCCCTCGACGCGCACCCACTGATCGCGGGCAACGGGCTTATAGGCAGCGGAGGTAATGGTTTCCCCTTGAGGTGCGCGGACGGTGCGGCCGGAAACGTACCAGGTATTGGACATGAAGTAGATTTCCCGAACGGGAGAGCAGGTCACATGCAAAATCCCCTCGTCGTCTATTTCGATTTGGGAGAGCGCGGGACCGGTGGACGCGTAGTATTTTCCCGCCCAGAGAGCATCCATAATCCCCTTGGTGGAGAACTCATCGACCTGCACGCAGATAAAACCTTTCAGTTCATCGTAGCCTTCGTAAAAATGCGCGTCGTCGGCGGCCATGATACCGGTCAGGCGGCCATGGGCTGCGCAGGTGTCGATAAAGGTATCGGAGTAGCCTCGGTTGCCGTAGCCGGCGGAGATCCCGTTGTATATTTCGACCGCTTCGTAGCCGTGAAGAGCCAGTCCATCCTCAGCGGTCATCAGCGACCATGCGGGATGGGCAAGTATGGGGAATCCTCCCGCATCACGGATTTTATCGATGATTTCCTGTGGCGAGGAGGAATCGTCGGTCACGACATCGCTTTCCATCCCCACACCGACGATATGGTAGGCGGTCACACCGGGCTGATGGTGGTATTCGCCGCCGGGAAGCACGATAAAATCATCGGTTGTAAGCCCCGGAAAACGTTTTCTGTGGTCTGTAATGGCGATAAAACTATATCCGCCCGCCCGGTAGAGCTCGACTGCTTCTTCAGGCGTCTTGCGTCCGTCGGAGAGCCGCGTATGTGTGTGCAGATTCCCTTTATAAAACGCTTTGTCATCTGAGAAAATTTTCATGGACGAAACTCCCATCGTAAAAGTTGTTGTTTACACACATCATACATGAAAAGTGTCAAAAAATCAAGCTTAAACTTATCTTTTCAGAAAACTTATGGCTACCCAAAAAATAATGATGCCCACACCTGCTGTAAGACGGCGAGTACGGGGGATATTAAGCATGCGCAAACCAAGCCGCGCACGGTTTTATACAAAATCTTCCGAATGATAAGAGGAACCCTCCATGAGATACACTCCCCTCAACTCCCGGCGTGCGGGTCGCTCGGCGATTCTGCTCGCATTGCTCTTACTTCTTTCTTCAATAAGCGCGCCGGCCGCATATGCGGCATCCCTGCCGGAAAGCTTAGTCCCGATCGGCGTTACGGCAGGCATCCGTCTTCCATCGGATGGTGTTGTCATATCAGGCTTAACCGGCGTTGAAACGCAAGCCGGTACGGTCTATCCGGCACGCGACGCGGGTCTGTCTCCCGGCGATAGACTGCTTGAAGTCGACGGGCGGCCGATCAGCTCGGCAGCAGAACTACAAAAGGATGTCACACGCGGCAATACGCTGACGCTTACCATACGGCGCGGCGATGAAACGCTCAAATATCGCGTGACGCCGGTAAAAGGCCGCGATGGATACCGCATAGGCGTCTGGATCCGCGACAGCCTGCTTGGCATCGGCACCCTGACGTACTATGACCCTGCCGACGGCAGCTTCGGGGCGTTAGGTCACGGCATCACCGATGAAGCAAGCAAAACCGATTCCTTAATTCCGATCGCAGGCGGCTCGATCATTCCGTCGTACGTGACCGATGTCAGTCCCGGTAAGACCGGCGACCCCGGCGAACTGCACGGACGTTTTGATTCATCCAAACCGCTTGGCATTGTGGAAAAAAATACCTTAGGCGGAATTTTCGGTAAAATGAGTACCGTCCCGGTCGCGCAGAACGCCGTTCCCTGTCTGCCAGCCGATCAGATCCAAGCCGGAACCGCCCAGATTTTAGCCTGTATCGACGGTGAAACCGCCCGCACCTATGATATCCGCATTTTGAAGCTTTATCCCGATGATGAAAACCTGCGCAACCTATTGATCGAGGTAACCGACCCCGATCTCCTCGCGAAAACAGGCGGTATTGTACAGGGAATGAGCGGTTCTCCGATCCTGCAAAACGGCAAGCTCATCGGTGCGGTCACACATGTGCTCGTCAATGATCCGGCCAGAGGGTATGGAATCTTCCTTGAGAATATGATTGAGGCGTCAGAATCGTAATGAATGCCAAAAAAATGTCTGTCCGGATATCCGGACAGACATTTTTAATTCAGGTTGACAGGATCGTCCGGCGGCGCTATACTGACAACATAAGCTTCGCAAGAAGGAGGACTATCCGTGAAAGCAGAAGGGAAAGTGATCGTCCCCATCGGGGAAAAACCCATCATCGAGGAGCGGCATCAGTTTTACGCCGAGGGCGAAGGCCTGCGCCGTGTGGAAATCAGAACGGTCACCTCGGAATCGGATTATGTCAATGGAATCTGGCGGCGCACAAGCGACAACAACGGAAAGACCTGGAGTCATTGGCAGGATACCTATCAAAACGAATATTTTCACTACGATAAGGACGAGCTTATCATCATCGGCCGCGACGCATACGCATGGAACCCCGTAAACCGCCACTATATTTCCGTCTCGATGGATCGCTTCTTCGTAGACGGGCATGTCGCGGCATATGAAGCGCTTTGGACCAAGCTGGAAGCCGGCACCGTGATCGATCACGCCTATCTTTCATGGAAAAACAAACCCGGGGACGAGTGGACAACACAGCTTGTCCGCTACGAGGACGGCGACGATTTCAATCCGGAAAATCCCCGCAATCCGCGCTTTTTACAGCGCAACCGCGCGTTTTCCGCGTCGGGCTTTTCCATCGCGCCGAACGGCGATGTACTGTTCCCCATCGGCCCCTGCGTGCGCAAATGCTGCGAGCTAGGCGGTACGGACGTCGCGCGAGAATTCCCCAACTGCACAGATATGGCCAAGGGCGCGATGATCGCACGGGCTAAGTGGAACGGGGCCGCGTATGACATCACGCTGTCGAATCCGATAATCATCCCCGACCTACAAAGCTCCCGCTGCATCGACGAGCCGACCGTTCTCGAGCTGACGAGCGGACGCGTCCTCGTCGTGATGCGCGGCTCTAACGTACAAAGCGAGGCGTGGCGGACGCGTATCGAGAAAGGTACGCCTGGGTTTAAATGGTATGCCTGGTCGGACGATGGCGGCATGACCTTTACGCGTCCGATGCCGTGGCATTTCGACAATGGAGAGGTCGTCTATTCCTCTGCATCCATCTCCAAGCTAGTCCGTTCGACAAAAAATGGCAGAGCTTACTGGATCGGCAACTTCACGCGCCCGCAGATCAATGGCAACGCGCCCCGCTGGCCGCTTGTTATCGCAGAGGTCGACGAATGCACAGGATGTGCGAAAAAGGATACTCTGACGGTCATCGACACACGCCGGGAAGGGGAAAGCGACCGCGTTCAGCTGTCCAATTTCTCTTTTCTGGAAGATCGTGAAACCGGCGCGTTTGAGGTGATGCTCGCGAAATATGACCAGTTCAGCGAAAGTCGCGGCAATCCCTATTTCGGCGAAACCTGGCACTATACGATCACGCTGGATGAGTAATCACGCGAGCTTCATGCCTGGATATTAATTTCTTATATAAAAATACCGCGGGGGAAATGACTTTCTCTCGCGGCATTTTTGTATTTTTAATTACTTATGCTCTCAGCTTCGCGCCGATTTTAGTAAGCGCCGCGACGGCCTTTTCGGTAGCCGCGTCAGCGTCTGTATCCTTGAGGGTGCGCGCCGGGTCACGCAGAAGCAGGCTGAACGCAACGCTTTTTTTGCCCTCTCCGAGCGAATCGGAACGGTAGATATCGAACAGCCTGACGCATTCAAGCACCTCTCCCGCGCCGCAGCGGATGCAGTCCTCCAGCTCGGATACGGAAATGCTCTCGTCACAGACAATAGCAAGGTCGCGGCTGCAGCAGGGGAAGCGGGGCAGGGGTTTGTACTGCACGATGCCGCCGCGAACCGCCATCAGCGCCTGCGCGGAAATCTCTGCAATGTACCCAGCAACCGGCAGCTCAAACGCTTCCGCAACGCGGGGATGCACCTGGCCTAATGTGCCAAGATAGGTGTCGCCGGCATAGACATCCGCTGCACGTCCGGGATGGAAAGCGGGGTTGTCGAGGCGCGCTGTATACCGCAGCCCAGGCAGGCGAAGGGCGCGGGCAATGCCATCGACGAGGGACTTCATCGTATAGAAGTCGCCGTCGCCGTAAAGCCCAAGGGTCAGGACACAGCGTTCGGTGGGCAGCTGCGTATCGTCGGGTGTGCCGTCGGCACGGAGCTTCGGCTCGTAGGTGGAAGACAGCTCGAACAGTCTCGCGCGCGCGTTCTTCATGTTCGCGTTGCGCGAAAGCACCTCAAGCATGGAGGGGACGGCGGTGGTACGCATCACACGCATATCCTCGGACAGGGGATTCGTGATGGCGAGCACCCGACGCTTCGGGTCATCCGCGGGCAGATTCAGTTTGTCGAAGACCTTTTCACTGATGAAGGAATAGGTTTGAATCTCGGAGCATCCGAGCCCGGCGCAGACGGTGCGCAGTGTATCTTCAAACACGATCTTTTCCGAACGATGGAAGGGCGCGGCGCCCGCAAACAGCGTCGTGGGGATTTTATCATACCCATAGAAGCGGGCGACCTCCTCCGCGAGGTCGGCAAACTGCTCGACATCGCCTCTCCAGGACGGGACGACAACCTTATCGCCGTCCACACCGAAGGAGAGGTTAGCAAGATACTTCACCATCGTCTCGCGTGGCAGATCAATGCCGAGGAAGCGATTGATGCGCGCGTCGTCG
Source organism: Clostridiaceae bacterium (assembly GCA_034926225.1). Taxonomy (GTDB): domain Bacteria; phylum Bacillota; class Clostridia; order Oscillospirales; family QAMX01; genus JAAZKA01. The sequence continues at coordinate 69,598 of JAYFRF010000010.1, read as the reverse complement.
AGGGTCAGCTCGCGGGGAGCGGGGTCTGAGTGATCGACGTCGATCACTCCGTCGCAGACGTCGCCCGCGCCGAGAAGCTCGACAAGCTCGCAGGCGCGTTCGAGTGCCGGGCCGACGTTGCGCGGGTCAAGCCCCTTTTCGAAGCGGCCGGAGGATTCGGTACGCATACCGAGCGCGCGTGCGGTCAAGCGGACGCTGACGCCGGAGAAGTTTGCGGATTCAAAGACGACGTTGCGGGTACTCCCGGTGATTTCGGAGTTCGCGCCGCCCATAACGCCCGCGACGGCGACGGGACGGGTGCCGTCGGCAATGACGAGCATATTAGGGGAAAGCTTGCGCTCCTGGCTGTCGAGTGTCTGGAACGGTTCGTCCTTTCCGGCGCGGCGGACGACAATGCGGCTGTCGGAAAGGCAGCCGTAATCGAAGGCGTGCATCGGCTGGCCGTATTCGAGCATGACGAAGTTCGTGATATCGACGATATTGTTGATCGGGCGGACGCCCATCGAGCGGAGCTTATCGCGCATCCACTTAGGGGAGGGTTTGATACGGACGTTGCGCACAAGGCGGGCGGCATAGCGGGGGCAAAGCGCCGGCTCCTCGACGGTGACGGCGAGGTATTCGTCAAGCTTTCCCGCGCCGCCGCGGACCTTCGGAACGGCGGGCTCGAAGCGCATGCCGTAGGTCGCGGCGCTCTCGCGGGCAAGGCCGATGACGGATAGGCAGTCGGGGCGGTTGGGGGTGATCTCAAAGTCGACACAGTAGTCGTCAAAGCCGAGAACGGGGCGGATATCCTGCCCGGGCGTCAGCTTGCCGTATTCGGCGATGCTGCCAAGCAGCAGGATGCCGTGTTCGGGCGCGTCGGGGATGTCGTGCGTGGTCAGCCCCAGCTCCTGATGGGAACAGAGCATGCCCTCGGACTTCACACCGCGCAGCTCGCCGGTATGGATCTCGATGCCTCCGGGGAGCTTCGCGCAGTCCTGCGCGACCGGAACGATGTCGCCCACGGATACATTCTGCGCACCGGTAACGATCTGCAGATTGCGTTCGCAGCCAACGTCGAGTTGACAAATCCACAGCTTGTCGGCGTCCGGGTGATGCTCCATAGAGACGACGCGGCCGACGACGACGTTTTCGATTTCCGCGCCGAGGTAGTCAAGCGTCTCGACCTTGGAGCCGGACATGGTCATTGCCGCGATATAGTCTTTTGGCGACGCGGTCACGGGTACGAGCTCGCGCAGCCAGTTATAGGATAATTTCATTTCGTTTATTCCTCCTTATCAGAACTGCTCGAGGAAGCGGACGTCGTTTTCATAGAGCAGGCGCATGTCGTCGATCTTATAGCGCAGCAGCGCCACGCGTTCGACGCCCATTCCAAACGCAAAGCCGGAGTACTTTTCCGGGTCGATGCCGCAGCCGTGCAGAACGTTCGGATGTACCATGCCGCAGCCGAGGATTTCGATCCAGCCCTCTCCCTTGCACAGGCGGCAGCCCTTTCCGCCGCAGACAAAGCAGGAGACGTCCATCTCGGCGGACGGTTCGGTAAACGGGAAGTGATGCGGGCGGAAGCGTACGGCGGTCTGTTCGCCGAATAAGCCTTTTGCGAAGACAGCGAGCACGCCCTTGAGGTCCGCCATGGTCACGTCCTCGTCGACGAGAAGGCCTTCGATCTGGTGGAACAGCGGGGAATGCGTGGCGTCGACGGCGTCGGAACGATAGACGCGGCCGGGTGCAATCATACGGATCGGCGGTCGACGGTTTTCCATCGTGCGGATCTGCACGGAGGAGGTCTGCGTACGCAGGAGCATGGAGTCGGAGAAATAGAACGTATCCTGCACGTCGCGCGCGGGGTGGTTCTTCGGGGTGTTGAGCGCTTCAAAGTTATAATAATCGGTCTCGATTTCTGGCCCTTCGACGGTTTCAAAGCCCATGGACTCGAAAATGGTGCGGATTTCGCGGGTAACGATGGTCAAAGGATGGAGATGTCCCACGGGTGCTTCGGGCGCGGGGACGGTCACGTCGATCGTCTCGGCGCGCAGCCGCAGCTCCATCGCACGCTCGGCAAGCTCCTTTTGGCGGCGCTCGAACGCTTCCTCCAGCGCGGCGCGCACCTCATTGGCGAGCTGTCCCATCTTCGGGCGTTCCTCGGCGGAGAGCTTTCCCATCATCTTGAGGATCGCGGTAAGCTCCCCCTTTTTCCCCGCATAGCGTACGCGCAGCGCTTCGAGCGCCGATGTTTCCCGCGCTTCGGCGATGGCCGCCAGCGCCTCCGAACGAATCTTTTCCAATGCTTCGCGCATACAAAAACCTCCGTTGTTATAATCGAAAAAATCCCCGTGAAACAAAAACTTGTCTCACGGGGACGAATTTCTTCGCGGTACCACCCCGGTTCCCGATAAGCACGGTCAAAACCCGTGCGTCAGGGCACCTTCACGCCTTAACGCGGCGGCTAAAACGCCCACTGCCTACTTACCTTAAAGTGTTTTCAGCATGGGAGACTCGCGGGTGAAATTTCGCGCACACGGATTCTCACGGACGCGTCTCAGCGGGGTTCCCGCGTCCCTCTCTGTCGGGAATGCCTGTTCGTGTATCGCTACTTTGCCCGGTCAATGCCTTTATTCGATATACATTTTATTATAATCCAAAAATCAGGGCTTTACAACAGACAAGATTGCACAAAGTAGCCCGTTTTATTGCGGTTTATTTTAATATCTTGCTTAAAAATGCCTGCAGTCGCGGACTCTGCGGGTTGTCAAAAAACGTATCCGGGGTATTCTGCTCGACGAGCCTGCCCATATCCATAAACAGGCATCGCGTACCGACCTCGCGGGCAAAGCCCATCTCGTGCGTGACGACGACCATGGTCATGCCCTCGTGCGCAAGCTCCTTCATGACGTCCAGTACCTCGCCGACCATTTCCGGGTCGAGCGCGGAGGTCGGCTCGTCAAAGAGCATGACCTCTGGCTCCATGCACAGCGCCCGGACGATCGCCACGCGCTGTTTTTGACCGCCAGAGAGCTGCGACGGGTACGCGCCCGCTCTGTCGCGGAGTCCCACACGCTCAAGGAGCTGCATCGCCTGCGCTTGGGCTTCCTCCTTGGTTTTATGCCGCAGCTTCATCGGTGCGAGCGTCATATTCCGCAAAACGGTCATATGCGGGAAAAGATTAAAATGCTGGAACACCATGCCCATTTTCTGACGGTGTAGGTTAATATTGACACGCTTGTCGGTAATATCCACGCCGTCGAAGACGATGCGGCCGCCCGTGGGCATCTCCAGCAGGTTTAGGCTGCGAAGGAAGGTGGATTTGCCGCTGCCGGAGGGTCCGACGGCTACCACGACCTCGCCTCTCGCGATTTCGGCGTCCACGCCATCAAGCGCCTTGATCGCGCCGCCGTTATAATACTTTTTTAAGCCCTCCACCTTGATCAGGATGTTCTTATCGCTCACTGTTTCTCAGCCTCCGTTCCAATCTGCCCACGAGCCACGAGAAGATCATGACGAGTACCAAATACACGCACGCCACGGCGAGGAGCGGGTACAGATATTCGTAGGTAGCGCCGCCGACGGTGTTGCCGGCGTAGGTGAGGTCGGCGAGGCCTATGTAGCCCACAACCGCCGTCTCTTTGAGCAGAACGATGAATTCATTGCCGAGCGCAGGCAGGACGTTTTTAAACGCCTGCGGCAGGATGATATACCGCATGGTGGGCACATAGGAGAATCCGAGACTGTTGCCGGCTTCCATCTGGCCCCCGTCGATGGACATAATCCCGGCGCGGATGATCTCGGCCACGTAAGCGCCGGAGTTGATGCCAAACGACAGACAGCCGATCAGAATTTTATTGCGGCTGGAGGCGAAAATGACGAAGAACATGATCATGACCTGCACGACCACAGGGGTACCGCGGATAACCGTTAGATAGATTTTGGCGATCGCGTTGCTAAGACCGAGGAACACGCGTCCAAAACCGCGCATTTCGGTGCGGTTTTTATCCCACGACACGCGGACGAGCGAGACGATGACGCCTAAGGCTACGCCCAGGAGCAGGGCGAACAGGGTCAGCAGCAGCGTGTTGCCCAGGCCCTTGACATACATCATATAGCGATCGTCGTAGATAAAGCATTTAAACAGCTTATAAAAGAAATCGTTTAACCATTGCGGCGCGCCCAGTATCCAATCCGGCGCTACGTCGGGCCAAAGCTGAGCCGGCGATATTTTGTTCATGGTCTCCATGCTCCTTAATACGGCAGTAAGGGGTCCATTTGCTGAACCCCTTACCGAAGTTTATCAGATGTCGCGAATTTAATTATTCCGCCTTAATGTACTTGTCGATGATGGACTGGACGGTGCCATCTGCAATGAGTTCCTTCAGCGCGTCGTTCACGGCGTTGTAGAGCGCCTCATTGTCCTTGCTCATCGCGCCGGCGTAGTTTTCCTGAACATACTCCGTATCAAGAATCTTCAGTCCGTCCACTTCGGCGACGAAGGCCTTCGCAGGCTCGTTGTCGATGACGACGCAGTCGACCTTGCCGGTTTTCAGAGCCTGAACGGCGTCCGCACCCTTGCTGTAACGGTCGATGGTGGCAAGTCCTTCCTCTTCAAGATCCCAGGTGGTGTACAGGTCGCCGGTGGTGTTGCGCTGGACGCCGATGGTATGGCTCGCGCCGTCGGCAAAGAGGTCGTCTACGGAGGTGATGGCGCTGCCTTCGGCAACAATGATGACCTGAACGCCGGTGGCATAGCTTTCGGTGAAGTTGACTTCTTCTGCGCGCTCGGGGGTGACGGTCATGCCGGCTAGCCCGATATCAACCTTGCCGGTCTTCACGGCTTCGATGATAGAGTCGAACTCCATGTCCTCGATCTGGAGCGTAAGTCCGAGCTTTTCGGCGACAGCGCCGGCGATTTCGGCGTCGATACCCACGATGGTGCTGCCCTCGTAGAACTCATAGGGCGGGAACTGTGCGTTGGTCGCCATGGTAAGTACGCCCGGATTGGCGGTGGTAAGGGTGTCGGAAGCCCCGGTCGTCGCGGCAGTAGTAGTCGTTGTTGCGACGGTGGTGGCAGCAGCGGTCGTCGCGGAAGCGGTGGTCGTGCCGGTGGAAGATCCTGACGAGCAGGCGGTCAAGGCAAAAATTAATGTAAAAACAAGCAAGAGGGGAAGGAGCTTTTTCAGATGTTTCATAACGGCCTCCAAGTATTATTTGAATCGTACGTGCGATATTATACATCGAATTTCGCCGTTTGGCAAGCTTTTTTGTCCCGAAAGCCCAAAAAAGCCTCCACAAAATTTTCATGCGGTGAAACGGTTTTTCATGCGTTTTGCATAGTTATGCGTATGTATTCATTTTTTGACGAACGCCGCGGTATGCGCCGCAAGCTCGTCCACCGTCACACGCGGGTAGCCGTCGAGGGAAGTTCGCAAGCCCCTCGCAAAGGGCGCCGTCCACTCTCCGGGTACGGCGGCGTTGCGCATACCGATGATGGAACCGACGGTGGCACCGTTGCAGTCGGTATCGAAAGCGGCCTGCACCGCTAGGCAGACGGAACGGCCGAAATCACCCCCGCCGTACAGGAGCGCCATGGTCACGATCATCGCGTTGGAATTCGTATGACACCAACCGTGCTGGGTATGCTCGTCGTAGGCTTCATGGATGCGTTCGATGGCGGTTTCGGCGGGGACACCCTCGGCAAACCACGCGCGCACCCGCGCAATGTCGTATGCAAGTCGGCACTGTGCGGGGATCTCGGCAAGTCCCGCGCCGAGGATTTTTTCTAGATCATCGGTCGCGGCCGCGGCGGCGAGCATGGCGGCGACCCACATCTCACCGTAAATGCCGTTTTTGATATGGGAAATGCCGGCGTCGCGCCATGCATATGCAGCGGCGGTTTCGGGATCGCCGGGGTTGATGTATCCGAAGAAATCCGCGCGAATCTGCGCGCCGATCCATTCGCGGAAGGGGTTACGGTAGGTCGCGGTATCGGGCGGGGACATGCAAAGGGCGGCGTTGCGGTAGGCGACACGTTCGGCGGTGCAGAGCGCGCACATGGGAAGGTAACGAGTCCAGGCTTCCATACAATTCGCGGGCGAAAACCCGCGGCCGTAGTCTTCGAGGATCTTCAGCCCGAGTACCGTGTAATTGGTATCGTCGTCCACCGGGGCGTATCCGTCGAGCGTGTCCGCCCAAGTCCGGCCGGGATGGATGTGCAGCGTTTCATACTGCGCGGGGGTATAGTCCGCAAGGCGGATATAGCGGTTAAGGGGATAATTCCCGGCAGCCTTCAGCAGCGGATACAGCGTTTCCCGGCGCTGTCCTTCGACAGGCTTACCTAAAAGGCAGCCCGCGATACGGCCCTCCCACGCAGCGCGGATGCGTTTTTCATCGGGTACAGTATCGGGGAGTGTGATCCGTGCATCCGGACGGGCGGCGCGGATACCGTCGAGATCGGAAGGCTCTATATAAGGATAGTCGGACGCGACGCATTCCTTTGCCATCGCATCAGCGAGCAAAAAAGCCTCCTGTTCGAGTGCGGGCGACCACTGGGCGGCGGCGATCCGCTCACAGTCGGCGCGGAAAGCGTCCACCGGGCGGCCTTCGTCCGCAAGCTGCTGCCATTCGGTCAGTATCGCCGGAGCAAAGCGCAGATAGTTTTCATAAACCTTCATAAACGTGCCTCTTTTCCCCATATATGATGGAATTTCAATGCAGACAGACTATTCAAATAAAGCAGCTGAGGATTGCGCGGGAAGGGAAAACATGGTATACTGGCCTTATCACAATCCTAAGGGAGGGACTTGCCATGAAAAAATCCTCCGCATGGTTTCTTTGCATCGCCCTGCTCTTTACGCTCACCGTCCCCGCGCAGGCCGCGTATACGGTGCGTAACGCCGCTTATGCGCAGACGCTGTGGAAGTACGGGCTTTTTTTAGGCGACGGCCGCAGCTTTGCGCTGGACAAGCCCCTGACGCGCGCGCAGGGTGCGGTGCTGCTTGTAAGGCTGCTCGGGAAGGAAAGCGAGCTCGTGTCATACCCCCATCCCTTTACGGATGTGCCGGACGCCTATGCGCCGTATGTGGGATACTGCTATACACGAGGGTATGTCACCGGGCTGGACGCGACGCACTACGGTTCGGAAGACCCCCTGACCGCGGCGCAGTTTCTGACGCTGACGCTGCGCGCGTTGGGTTATGACAGCAACCGGGACTTTGCATGGGATACTTCGGCGGATTTTGCTTATCAAATCGGTATGATCGACCGCGCAAACCATGCAAGGCTTGTATCGGACGCTGCGTTCTTGCGGGACGATGCAGTCTATATCCTGTATCAAGCGCTCATCACGAACATACGCGGCACGAATAACGCGCTTGTGCAGTCCGTCACGCTGCCGGGGCATCCCGACGGAGACGTCCCCGCCGCTACCGATATCGAAGCCAACGAAGCGCTGGCACTCAGCGCGGGATATCCCGACCTGTATGAACGCAGACCCGTCGGCGACGACTTCTTTTCCGACGCGGCGTTCGTCGGCGACTCCATCATGACGGCGTTCGAGGTCTATACGAAGCTAACTCCCCCCGATTATTTAGCAGCCGTCAGTATGACGCTCAAGGGAGCCTGGACGAAGCCTGCGGTTTCGCGGCCGGACGGCTCGTCCGTAACGATTGTAGACGCGCTCGGCGAAAGGCAATATGGCAAGATCTATATAGAACTCGGGTTAAACGAAATTGGCAATTCCAAAGAGACCTTCCGCGCAAGGTATGAGGAACTGATCGTCCGCATCCGCGAGATCCAGCCGGACGCCGACCTCTACCTCATGTCCCCTACTCCGGTGGGACGCTATGTCGTGTCGTATGCGGACATCTATACGCATAAGCGCATCCACGAATACGCAGAGCTGATCCGCTCGATTGCCGCGGATAACGCCTGCTGGTACGTCGATCTCATCGACGCGCTCGCGGACGAGGACGGGTATCTGCCGGACGAGGTAAGCTCCGACGGTATTCATTTCGGCCGGGCCACCTATCTGAAATGGGCAGATTATCTGCGGACCCATTACGCCGGGGAGGTCGGCTGACCTCCCGTCGTGTCAAGCGCCATACGACGCGCCTGTGTACCTTGGCGTTCGCGGGGGATGTCATAAACGCGTCCGTCCCGGCGAAAGTACGCGCCTGTCTGCTTAAACCAGAACGGCACTCCGCGTCTGACGCACTGATCACGCAGAGATACGATCCATGCGTAATCGCACACTCTCGCCTGCTCACCCGATTCTCCTCCCGCAATCACGCGTTCGATCTGGGACGTCAGGTATGGTTCGAGGATGATTTCTTCTAAAAGCGGCTCGCAGATCAGAAAGCGGTGACGCAGCGGGAGGGATAAAAACTCTTGTATCCGCGTATCGCAGGCGGCTTGATTCTCGACGGTGCATCCAAAAGCCACATGCTCCCAGCCGTCGCCCCAGTCGTCCGGCAGGCAGTCTTTTACGCGGAGAATGCGCTTGGTGATAATAAAGAACCGCAGGTCGCGGCGGACGCGTACCATATCCCAGATCTCGTCCCGCCATGGGTCGGCGTCGTCCAGAAAGAAATCGGAGGTCATGCAGAGGAATATTTGCGTTCCGGAGGGGATTTTATAGCTGCCGTCGCGGTTTTTACGTGTGCCAAGGGCATAATCGGCGGTTTTGCGCACTACGGACGCGTCCCGCCCGACGGAGGTATCGCGCCGGTAGACGTAACAGTTTTGGCACCCCGCCGAATATTTCCGGCAGCCGTGCCATGGATTCCACGCGCCCTCCATGGCCTACAATTCCCCCTTTTTTACGTTTTTGGTTCTTACAGCTTTTTAAAATAGCATCTTTGCGGCAAGAATCGTTCGAAGCCTGCTTTTTCATACGCGCGGCGCGCCGGCGCGTGGCCTTCGTCGCCGCCGGTTTCCACCTGTGCAAATTCAGCGCCCTCTCCCCGCATCCTTTCCTGCACGAACGCATAAAGACGCGGTCCGATGCCTTTGCCCCGGCAATCAGGGGCAACGGCATTGGTGCCGATCGTTCCGATTTTTCTGTCGTCGGAAAGCGTATAACTGATAAACCCTACGACGCGGCCGTCCAGCAGCGCGACATAACCGCGCCCACTTTGCAGTCCTCTCTCCACGTCCCGCCGCTTGGAAGCCTGCCAACCGGCAAAAAAGCCTTCATACAGCTCGTCTCCCAGTTCCTCTCTGAAAATCTCCCGAATCGGCGTCCATGCCGCGATGGCGATTTGAACGGCTGGCTCAATATACTCCGATTCGGCGGCGGTGATCACGATCTCCTCCATGCCTGTTCCTCCCTTTTGTATCCAGTCTTCATACTCACGTCACTACTATATACCAAACGCCCGCAAAACGCAAGCATAAACAAGCCCCCGAATCGCTCTAACCGCAGATCCTTTCGCATATGCGGAAGCGACCATAGCGATGCGGTGAAGCTGTGGATTTAACGCTTTGTGTGTTCTGTTTGATAAATCGGGGCTTTCGCTCTGTTTTCGTTTGACAGAAGAAGGTTTTCGTATATAATGAAAGCAAGCGATATCCCGGTTTTATAAAATTTTAGCCTATTTTTGGAGGGTACATATGGCCAGATACGTCAAATTGTCCGCCATTTCCCGCATCGGGCTTCCGGCAGACGACGGTACCGACATGAATGCCGCCGTCGCCCGCTCGATGGAGTATCTCGACCGTGCCATGGCGCCGGTTCTGCCGGATCATCCCGACCTCATCGCGCTGCCCGAAGCCTTCGACCGCTATCCGTCGCACACCCCCGAGCAAAAGCGCGCCTACTACGATGCACGCCGCGACCGCATCCGTGACCATCTGATGGCATATGCCCGGGAGCATCAGGTAAACATCGCGTATAACTATGGGCCCGTCTATCCGGATGACACCAAGCGCAATCAGACCGTTTTCATCAACCGCACCGGGGGCATCGACGGGTTCTATAATAAGAATCATCTCGTCGATACCGAGAATACGAAGAATCATATGCTGTTCGGCAAGGACGCGCCGATCATCAAGACGGATTTCGGCCGTGTCGCGGGCGCGATCTGCTTCGACCTCAATTTCGAGGAGCTGCGCTGTAAGTACGTTAAAAGTCAGCCCGAGCTGATCGTCTTCTGCTCTCAGTACCATGGCAACGACTTTGTCCAGAGCTTCTGGGCATACTCCTGTCGTTCGTGGTTTTTAGGCGCGATCTTCCAGAATGAGTGTGCGATCGTCAACCCGCTCGGCACGAAAGTCGCCCACAGCACGAACTACTTCCCCTATGTCACCGCCACGGCAAACCTCGACTACGCGGTCGTCCACCTCGACTATAACTGGGAGAAGCTGGACGCGGCGCGGCGCAAGTACGGTACGGCGGTCAAGGTCTACGACCCCGGCAACGTCGGCGCGGTGCTTTTAACCTCCGAAACCGACGAAGTGTCCGCAATGGATATTGTCCGCGAATTCAACATCACTCTGCTCGACGACTACTTCGCCGGCGCGATGGCGCACCGCCATGCTCCCGGCATGATCGAGCCGTAAGGGGGGCCTTCTATGCGTAAAGCCTGCATCGGTATTATCGGCTGCGGCCATATTGCCCGGGACGTCCATCTGCCCAACGCGTTTTCAAACCCTCGTTTCCGAATCAAGTACTGCTGTGATTTGTCGGAAGAAAACCTTGCCTATGTCCGCACAAATTACACGCCCGAGCGCACAACGTCGGATTACCGGGAAGTGCTTTCCGACCCGGAGGTGGAGGGCGTCCTGATTCTGACGACGCATAACATCCGGGAGCGGCTCATCCGGGAAGCGGCAGAGGCGATAAAGCATATCTATGTGGAAAAGCCGATGTCCACGACGCCGGAGGAAAGCTACAAAATCCAGCGCGCGGTATCGGAGAACGGCGTGAAGCTGATCGTCGGCTTCAACCGCCGCCGCGCGCCGATCATGACGGACGCTCTCGCCCTGCTGCGTGATCAGCAGACGCATCCGGCGGACTGCCCGTGGCGGTATAAGCGTTACGGTACGGACGTCCGGCTGCGGGAGCAGGACGCGACGATGATCCTCATGCGCATCAACGACGACGTCGCAAGCTTCAAGGCCTACGCCTTCGATGAGTTCGTCGGCATGGGTACGATCATCGGCGAGCTGTGCCATTTCTTCGACCTTGCCTGCTATTTCATGCGTGCCGACCCGGTGAAGATCTATACCGAGGGCTGGTCGCGCACGAATATGTCGGTCACCGTCTCTTTCGAGGACGGCTCGATCTGCACGATCTTCGACGCGTCCACCGGCAGCTTCGACCACCCCAAGGAGCTGATCGAAATCTACCACGACGGCATGGCGATGGAGCTTGACCATTATCTTCAGCTTCGTGTCGGCGGCCGCCCGGATTTCTTCAAGAAAAACTACCCCCTAAAGCGGGACCCGTATCCGGAGGTCACCGAGGGCGAAGGAGCGAACCTGTACATCAACAAAGTGCGCGCGCGCAACGCCGCCGTCTCGGAGTCCATGCAGTTTGCCTTCCCGGAAGTAGATAAGGGACACTACTCGCTGCTCGACGGACTGGCGGATATCATTCTTGAAGGCGCGGACTCCCCCTGCGACGCGCTGGCGGGCGCGAGAGCGACATGCATGTCGCTCAAAGCACGCGAATCGGCGCGGCTGGGGCTCCCGGTTAAAATCGCCCGCGACGAATACGATTTTATGTTTGATCACCCGTAAGGGCGAATCTCTAAAAGGAGGCTTTCATTCATGGACAAGGTTTTAAAAATCGGCGTAATCGGTGCCGGCGGCATTGCCAACGGCGTACACTTTCCGTCTCTGCGCGAGATCGCGGACACCGGCGCGATTGAACTCACCGCCGTCTGCGATGAGCACATCGAAAAAGCAACCGCCGCAAAGGAAAAATACGGATTCAAAAAGCTTTATACGAGCCATTTCGAGTTTCTTGCCAACGAAGAACTGGACGGCGTTCTCGTCTTAGTCCAGTGCGACAAGATGTACCGCGTTGCGCATGACGTCATCCAGTCGGGACGCAACTGCCTGCTTGAGAAGCCCGCGGGCATCACGTCCTATCAGGCGCACAGTCTGGCGCGTCAGGCGGCGGCCAAAGGCGTCGTCTGCGGTGCGGCGATGAACCGCCGTGCGGTGCCGCTCGTGCAGCATGTCCTCTCTCGTATGCGTGAGGTCACGGAGTTTACGCAGGTAGACGGCATGTTTATCAAGTATTCCGATGTCGCGTCCGGCTGGCACTACGCATCCGCCTTCGTCTGCGACATCGTTCACGCGGTCGATCTCGTACGCTATCTCGCGGGCTCCGAGCCGGAGAAAGCCGCGACGGTCATCGCGCGCAACAACAGCCCGGTCGATAACGCCTGGTCGTCCGTCATCCGCTTTAAAAACGGCGTCACCGGCACGCTGCGCTCCAATTATCAGAGCGCGGGCCGCGTCCATGATTTCACGATTCATGGCCCCGGCGCAACGGCGTTCATTAACCTCGGCTTCGGCAGCGCGGCCTGTGAAGCGACGATCATGTACGGCGACGGCAAGACGCAGTATTCCATCAGCGCGGCGGGCGTCTCCGGTCCGTCGATTGAGAAAATCAGCGGTCTCGAAATCGCGGGCGGCGAACTGTACCATCAATATTACGGCTACAAGTCTGAGGATATCGACTTCTTCAACGCCATCCGCACCGGCGGCAAGACGATCTGCCCCATCGAGGACTCCGCGAAAACCATGGATATGGTGGAGCTGCTGCTGGCGAGCGCCATCTGATAAATTTCCCATAATACAAAAAACAGAGTCTGTCCTAAAAGTTTTCTTTCGGGGCAGACTCTGTTATTTGTCATCACGCGGCTTTGGCAGCTTCCTCCGACTTGGCGTGGCTGATCGGCGCACGGCGGTAGAAATAAATCATCAGAATGCTGCAGCAGATCCATCCCATCGGGTATGCAAGGGCTACGGGAATGAAGCCGCCGTTTAAGAGCTTTGTGACATAAAGGAAAATCTGACGGAAAACGACAAAGGAGCCGAGCATGACGAGCATCGGCGTACGTGCGTCGCCAGTACCGCGCAGCGCGCCGCCATAGATTTGATTAAAGCAAACCGTCACATAGAACGGCGCGATGAGGCTGACAAAGCGTGCGCCGTAATCGAGGACGTCGTATTCCTCGGTGAACAACGTCAGCAGAGGGCGGCGCAGCGGGATCACGACGGCGCTCAGCACCGCGGTAATGATCAGAGCCATGGTGATCGCCTGGCGGATGCCGTCCTTGGCACGTCCAAGCTTTTGCGCGCCGACATTCTGGCCGACGAACGTGGTCGACGCCAGTGCGATACTCTGGACGGGGATAAGGATAAACACGTCTAGCTTGCTGCACGCCGACCATCCGGCCATGCACGCGGAGCCGAAGAAGTTGATATACGCCTGTACGAAGACGTTCGAGAACGAGGTAAGCGCCTGCTGAATGCCGGAGGGCATGCCGATGGAGAAAATCCTCTTCAAGACATCGCGGCGGATACACAGCTTCTTCCAATGGATGCCGTAAGGCGCTTTCGTCTTTGTCAAAACAAAGAAAACGAGCACCGCGGATAAAAACTGGGACAGAATCGTCGCATAAGCGACACCCGCTACACCCAGACCGCAGGATACCACAAAAACCAAATCGAAAACAATATTGACTACTGCCGAAAAACACAGGAAGTATAAGGGCCGCGTCGAATCCCCCACCGCGCGCAGGATACCGGAGCCCATATTATATAATAAAAGACCGGAAATACCGGCAAAGTAAATCATCAGATACTGCTCCGCCTCCGGAAATACATCCGCCGGCGTATCCATTGCCCGCAGCATGGGCGACACGATTGCCATCCCGGCGAATGTCGCCACCACACAAAGGATAAAGGTCACGGTAATCGTCGTATGCACCGCATCATGCAGCTTCTCATAATCGCGCGCGCCGTAGGTCTGCGAGATAACGACGCTCGCGCCCGTGGAAAGCCCCGCGCACAGGCCGACGAGCATGTTGACGATACTGCTGGTACTGCCGACCGCCGCAAGCGCCTCCTTGCCGACAAAGCGTCCTACGACGACCGTATCGACGGTGTTATATAGCTGTTGAAATAACAACCCGATCGCCATCGGAATGGAGAATTCCAGCAGCTGCTTCCATATGACGCCCTGCGTCATATCCGCGTCGCCGTGTTTGAACAATTTCACCGTCGGTTTCCGCCTCCCAAATACCGCTCGCCTTCCCGTTTATACTAAAATTGCAATAGTAGAGATTGTACCACGTTTCATAGGTTCTGTCAATCCTTCCGCATAAGGCAAGCTAAAAGTCAGCCGCCTGAAGATCTTCAGGCGGCTGACTTTTCGTGTATATTGTGTTTTACTTGTTAAAATAACGGGCGAGCAGACCCGTGAACGCACGGCCGTGACGGGCTTCGTCCTTGGCCATCTCGTGGACGGTGTCATGGATCGCGTCGAGGTTTAACTCCTTGGCGAGCTTCGCAAGCGCAAGCTTCCCGGCCGTCGCACCGTTCTCGGCTTCCGCGCGCAGCTCAAGGTTTTTCTTCGTGCTGTCGGTGATGACTTCACCCAGAAGCTCGGCAAATTTCGCCGCATGTTCGGCTTCCTCATGCGCCGCAAGCTTGTAAAACGCGCCGACTTCCGGATATCCCTCGCGCTCCGCGACGCGTGCCATGGCGAGGTACATGCCGACTTCGGTGCACTCGCCGGTAAAATTCGCGCGCAGCCCCTCGATCACACGCTCGTCAACGCCCTTCGCGACGCCGACAACATGGTCGCAGGCCCAGGTTACTTCGCCCTTCTGCTCGACGAACTTGGATGCCGGCGCCTTACACTGCGGGCAATGCTCCGGAGGATTCTCGCCTTCATAAACATAGCCGCAAACCGTACAAACCCACTTTTTCATATTCCAATATCCTCCTGTAAGTAATTAATAGCCTTTTTTGGTGTGACTATATGATACCATAATAGTGTACGTTCTGCAAGCGTCATAATGCACAAAATCAGCTAGGATATTTTGGTGAATATTGGCTGCCGCTATACCGTTATACCAGATAGGCGATATAGGGAGCAGCGATAACGGAGATAATCCCGGCGGTCGCGATGGCAAGGCCGGCCATAGAGCCTTCGACCTCTCCCGCTTCAAGAGCGCAGGAGGTGCCGATCGCGTGGGCGGAGGTACCCATGGCAAGACCGACGGCTACGGGCTCTTTAATACGGAACAGGCGGCAGGCGATCAGTCCGAAGGTCGCGCCCGTGATACCGGTAATGGTCACAGCGAAAATCGTCAGCTCCGGCATACCGCCGAATTCGGCGGTAATGCCAAGCGCGATGGCGCTGGTGATGGACTTACTCATGATAGACCGATAAATCATCGGATCGATTTTCGCAAGAATGCTGAAGGCACAGATAAAGAGCATGGCGGATAGCGCTCCGCAGGCGACGGAGATGAGGATAAGCCACCAGTTCTGCTTTAAGACCTTCACCTGACGGTAGAGGGGAATCGCCAGCGCCACGGTGGTAGGGCCGAGCAGGAAGGAAATGATCTGCGCGCTTTCGTAGTAGCTTTCGTAATCGAGCTTAAAAATGAGCAGCGCGGCGACGATCACGACCATCGCGAAGACCATGGGGTTTAAGGCGCGGATACCGGTCTTTTTCGTGACCCAGCGGCCGGCAAAAAAGGCGCAAAGGGTTAAAATAAGTCCGAAATAGCTGCCGGACTGTATGATATCGACGACCGTACCCACGTTATACATTCTCCCCGCAGTATTTGCGCATAAACTCTAAGATCATCCCCGCGTAAACGGGATTGTCAAAGGCGTCTTGCTCCCGCGCAAAGGAACAGTGCGTTCCATGCAGCATGCGGAAATCGACTTTTTGCATATTAAAGCCCATATGGGCAAGGGTCGCGACAAGCAGCTCATTCTGCACGCGGCGGTTAGTGATATCGTCATCGGAGACGAGAATCTGCATCGGCGGCGCGATGAGGCCGGGGGTAATGTGGAAGATGGGCGCGGTTTCGTCGATGACGACGCGGCGAGGATCGTCGCCGGAGTACTTAAGCACGTTAAAGTGCTTTGTCGGCTGTGCGGAGCCGTGGAGATATCCCGCGATGTCGAGAGGAGCAATGCCGTAATTTGCAAGCCAGGAATGGTCAAAGCAAAGCATCATTGACAGATACGCGCCGGCGGAAAGTCCCCCGACGTAGACGCGTCCGGAACCGCCGTAGGAGGCGATTTCTCGCTTGACCCAGGCGACGACGGCGGCGGCATCCTCGACAAAGTCGGGGTATTTCGCGACGGGAAACATGCGATAATCGGGAGATACCGTGGCGATACCGCAGCGGGCAAGCGCTTCGGCGTTTTCGCGGATACCGTCGCCCGCGCGCGAACCATTTTCAAGCCCGCCGCCGTGAATCATGACAACGGTGGTAAACCCATCCACGTGGTCGGGCAGCCAGAGGTCAAGAAGACAGGGTTCTGCATTCGCATAGCGGACAGCGGTCACGGTTTTCATGCGTTTCCCTCTTTTCCGATCAATTTCGGCGCCATGACGAGCGCGGCAGCAAGGCCCCAGAACAATGCCATCATATAGGGTTCTTCGAAAATGTTCTCAAACAAGCAGTGCATGAGTACGCCGAACAATCCGGACAGAATACCGGCATTCAGCGGAGAGATTTTCGTATGAAGCGTCCGGGCATAGGAGCGCAGCCCCTGCCACAGAAGCGAAACGGCGAGGAAAGCGAAGGCGATGATGCCGGGATACCCCATTTCGACGGCGATTTTCAGATAATAATTGTCGAGATAGAAGTATTTGAATTCCTCGGTAACCTCCAGATACTGGTTCTGCATAGCGACCGCGCCGCCGAATCTGCCGAGGCCGAAGCCCCAGAGCGGATTGGCAGTGAGCAGCTCTCCTCCGAGCGCCCAGCGCATGGAGCGTCCGCCTACGGCCGAAGCCGCCGCGAAATCGTCGGTGAACAGGAATTGGATACGGCTTACAATGCTCGGCATAAAGAGCGCACCGGATACGCCGATACCGAGAAGAGCGAATATTTTACGGTCGCAGAGGATAGCGAACAGCAGCACCGCGCAGACCATGCCTACCCATGCGCCCTTGGAGTACGTTGCGAGCAGGGCCAGCATTTCCACGCCGACCGCACCCCACGCGCAGAGCTTCCAGAAGGGCTTTTTGAGCATGTAGGCAAAGCCCGCGAACAGCGGCGCGGTTAAGACGAGATATGCGCCGAGGATGTTGGGGCTGCCGGTGATGGAAAACGCGCGGGTGCGGACGTCGGCCTCGGTCTGCGTCGTCCAGGATTCGGGGATGGGAACCGCGGCGATAAACTGGTAAATGCCGTGGAGAGCCATAGCGAGTCCGACTGCCGCGATGCCGGCGCAGAGGGCTGCGATATCACCTTCGTTGCGCAGTAAGCGCGCCATGACGAAGAACCACAGCATATACTGCACCGTCGCGCGGAGCCCGGCAAGCGCGATGGATGGTACCGGAGCGTTCACACACATAAGGAAAAAGCCCAAGACACAAAACAGCAGAATCGGCATATCGAGCGCGGTCACATGCGGATGACCGTCCCATTCCTTTTCGGAAACGCGCAGCCAGACTATATACAGGCAGGACGCGATAAAGAACAGCTCGTCCCACACCGACGCCAGCGCGGAGACGGCGAGGATGTCGCGCAGGAGCCAGTCGATCGGCAGATACAGGGAAAACGCGACGATGACCAGCCTGCGGAAGTCCATTTTCGCCGCCGTCCACAGTTTATAGAGAAGCGATCCAAAGAAGATGTGATGAAAAAAGCGTTTTACCGCCGAGCCCGCACGATAAAGGATCGACGCATGGAGTACTGGCAGAAGCCACAGGCCGCAACGGGCAAAAAAGCGATGGAGCGCGGCGAACATCCGGCCATATAGGGAGGTTTGCGCGCCGCTCTCACGGTTTACAAAGGCGTCCCAGCCCCGCCTGACGCGGCTTTCGGGATAGCTTCTGCAAAAAGCTGCCGTGATCCTGCCGATGACGCTGTTCTGATATACCACCGCGCCATGCTTCCGAAACCACCGGGCCGTACGCGCGGCGGCGCATTCGGAGAAGACTGTCATTCGACCACCACCGAATCGACAAGCACGCTCATCTCAAACGTCCGGGTCTTCAGGATAAACGTCCGTCCTGCGCGCACCTCTTGCGTGCCGATCTTAAGGATAGCCGCATTCTTTGCGACGGGGCTTTCGACGGTGATCAGCACATCCCGGCGCGTAGAATACTCCACCTCGACGGGCGTACCATCGGCAGCCATATCCTGCGTGATATACGATTCATAGGAGACGTCGATGATCTTCGTGCCGTCGATATAGCCCGTACCCATGACAAGCTTTTCTCCGACGAGATCGTTCTTTTCAAGCCACTTGAGGGTATAGTCATACGCACCGCGGATACGGAAAGTCGAGGTCATCGTCGTTGTCGGCGCCACGGCTTCCTCGACCTTCGGCCCGAGAAGCTTCCAGCCGACGCCGGCTGCTACCAGCAGCACCAGCAGCAGGCAGACGAGATCGACCAGATTGATGATTCCGAACAGTTTTCCCTTTTCGTTGATGATTTTCATGTGTTAACCTTTCTAAATCACACGGAAATATATACTTATCGGATACAGTACGCTTCGTAATCTCCGACGCGTGACAGCGTAAATGAGCAGCCGTCCGCCGTCGGGGCAAAATCCGCGACGGTACCACCGGTTTTTTCTTCTATCGCTAGCGCGGGACGTCCCAGATGCAGCGTGACATGGACGTTATCGATGGCAATGAGCTTCTGAATGGGGCGCTCCATCGCGCCGGTGGCGTTGATGATGTGAAGAATGAACGCATCCTCCTTGCGGCGCAGCACAAATTCAACGCTTGCGGGTGCATCCGTCTCGACGAGCGGCGCGCTCATGTGGGCGACCGCATCCGCGATCATGCGCTGGGCGTCGGGGTTGCCGCTACCGGCGAAGAACTCGCCGAGCATGCCGGCAAAGTAGACGCTTTCGCCTTGTCCGAAACGGTGTGTCAGGATGGCCGGAAACCATTCCTCCGGCAGAGAGGTATAGCGGCTCGCCATTGGTACGCAATATTCCGCTTCCACTTTGGCGTCGGTCATCGGCCGGACGCGCATTGCGGCATTCGCGGACGGCGTCAGCTTCCACGAAAGCTGGCAGGTCACATACGAATCGCGGGCGCTGCGCTGATACCCTCCGCCGGAGAGCGTCCACGCAACGCGGTCTTCGATTTGAGCGACGCCCTGCACAGCCGCGAGTTTCGGTTCCGTCTCGCGTCCCCATTCATCAAAGCAGCCGGTATCCCCGGTGGAAATCAGCCTGCCGCCCCGCTGGACAAAGGCTTCGACGGCCGCAGCCTGTGCTTTGGTCATGCAGGCGACGGTAGGCAGCAGCGCCAGCTCATAGCGGTCGAGGGTGCCGTCCGTGAGACTGACCTCGTCGATCACGTCAAACTGGACGTGCTCCCGGGTCAGGATCTCGAAGAAGCCGCGGAAAGCCGCCGTATGGTCGCCGCGGGCAGCATCCTTTCGGAGCTCGGCAGCCTTCGTAAAGTCGGACTTTTCAACGCTCGACGCATAATAGTTCGCGCTGGGCTGGGACCAGATGAGAGCGACGCGGGCTTCCTGCGTTGTCCCGTGATAAAGCTCCGGATTCGCCGTGAGGAAACGGTTCCACTGTACGGCGCGCTCTCCGCCGGGCGTTTCCATCTGCGGGATCGCGCCGTGGATGCCATACCAGACGTTAGCGCCGTGGGCAACGGTCTGGGCGTAGTACAGCCCGGTTTCCGCCGCGGTATGCATATAGTAGGACCAGGGCTTGTAATCGCCGGCGGTGAAGATCACAGCGGGCTTGCCGCCGCCCTGCGTAGCAAGCAGCTTTGCCTGCGCGCTGATGGTCCAGATTGGTGTCCCGCGGTTGACCCAGACAAAGCCGCCCTCGGAGCCGAGCATATCGACATAAGGCGCAAGCTTCCTCGTGCGGGAGCCTGTGACGTCGGCGTGCAGCGAAGAATTGTTGATATAGAGCAGCACATCGTCACCGCGCAGACGCTTCACGACATTGTAGGCAAGCTTTATAAACTCGGTCATCGTCGCAACCTTGTATTCGGTCATTTCCATCGGCGTCGCGTCGAAGATCGTGTGGGACGGATCGACGGGGATATCCTTCACCGTCGTAATCCATTCGCGGAACGCTTTTTGACAGGCGGGGCAGTAGCACGCGCCCTGCGCGATCACCGGGCCGTCGAGGAAGATGCCGTCGATCGCATGCGAGCAAAGGCTCGTCAGCTCTTTTAAGAAATGCTCGCGCCAGGAGGAATGCAGGCAGACGAAAACCTGCACATCGTACGCACCCACGGGCTTACCGTCGCGGGTGAGCTGCGCCCAGTCGGGATGCTCCTCATAGGTCTTTATGGAAACGCAGTGAACGTTATAGTAGAAGATTTCGCGGATGCCGTGCTTGCGGGACTCCGCGAGATACGCGTCGAGCTTCTTGCCGTCGCGTTCCTCCTCAAAATAACCCCAGTGTCCGGTTGCCGTCAAATGCAGGAGCTGTTCGGTATTAAACGAACGCTCGACAACCTGTTTTTGCAGATTTTCAAAGCTATCCTCTCCGTAATTGCACTGAATCGCCGAGATAACCATCGGCGCTTGTTCCCACCATTTCATAGTAACGTCTCTCCTTTACTCGATCGTCAGCAGTTCGTAATCATAAATAATCGGCAGCGCAAAGCGGCAGCCGTCCTTTATCGTTTCAAAATCACAGACCTTCGCGTTTGTCACGCAGCGCGCATCTTTCAGAGGATGCCCCACGGAAAGCTCGACACTGACGTCGTGGAGCGGCAGAATGTTCTCAAACGGGCGCCCCATCTCTCCGGTGAGGTTAATCAGATGCAGCCTATACTTCCCATCGCGCTCCCGCAGCACCATCTCGACGCTTCCCGGCGCGTTTGAACGGATAACGGGATCGGCGCGTTCCGTAACGGCGTTGATAAACAGCCGACGGTAATCGGGCAGGGTCATCTCATGGAAAAATTCGCCCACGGTACCGGTGAAGAAGACGCTTTTACCCTTCCCGTAATCGTTTTCCAGTATCGCAGGGTAGGCCTTATCGGTCAGCGGCTCATAACGGCCGCCCATCGGCTCGAGGAACTCCATCGACACACGCACGCCTGTAATCGGCACGACATCGAGCGCGCGGTCAGGCGTGGGAATCAGCTTGCAGCTCATATTCGCCGTCACCGGGGAGTCCGCCCCAATGCGGGCGTAGCCTGTTCCGGCGTTCGGATAGAGCACCACGCGGGAAACCTTTGAGAAACCCTGCACATCAGCGAGCTTCGGCGCGCAGGGCGTACCGTCCGCGTTATAAAAGCCCGTATCGAAGGTGGAGACGAAGGTCCCTCCGGTTTTGACGAAGGCGCGAATGCCGTCCGCGACGGCGTCGGACATGCAGCCCGCGGTCGGCGCGATCAGCGTATCATACCGGGAGAGCCAGCCTTCGGTGACGTTGGCCTCGTCGATGATATCGAACTGGACGTGGGAGCGGGTGAGCGCCTCATAAAAGCCCATCAGCGCGTTATAATGATTGCCTTTTACGGCGGACGCGTCCTTCCCAAGCGTCACGGCGGCGGTAAAGTCAGTACGTTCGACGCTGGAGGAATAGTAATTGGCGCTGTCCTGCGACCAAAGAAGGGCAACACGGGAGACAGGCTTCGTATGCGCGTAGAGGTCGCGGTGCGCGCGGATGAAGCGGTTGCAGTCGACGGCGGCGCGTCCTCCCTCGGTCTCCATCATATATTCGCCGCCGTGCATCGTATACCAGACACCCGCGCCGTTGGCCACGGACTGCCAGTAGAAGATGCGCGTTTCGGCGGCGGTATGCGCGAAATGAGACCATGGCTTGTGATCGCCTGCGGTGAAAATGATCGTAGGCTTGCCGCCGGCCTGTGACTCGAGGATTTTGGCCATGGGAGAGACATGCCACAGCGGGAAGCGGGGATTTACCCAGCAGAAGCCGCCTTCCGCGCCGAGCATATCGGTATACGGCGCGCAGCGGCGGGTATTGCTGCCCGTCACGTCCGCGCGCAGTGCGGAATTGTTGATGTAAAGAAGCAGCTCGGGATTGATGCTTTTCAGCGTTTCATACGTTTCACGCAGGAAATCGGTAACGACGTCCGTATTAAAGCGCATCCGTTCGTCGTCGGTGGCATCGAACAGGCTCCTCCCGTAAGCGGTGCGGAACTTTTCCTGACAAGCGGGGCAGAAGCAGCCGTCCCGCAGCATGATCGGTCCGTCGAGGAAGATACCGTCGATGTCAAACGACGCGACGCGGCGGAGCGTGCGGAAGAACTCCTGCCTCCAAGGGGAATTCAGGCAGGTATAATAATTGACGTCGTAAGCATGAAACGCCTTTCCGTCGCGTCCAACCTCCGCCCAATCGGAATGCGTTTCGTAAGAGCGATAACCGAAGCAATGCGTATTGATATAGATGATTTCCCGGATACCAGCACGGCGCGATTCGGACAGACAACGCCGGAAATCCTCGTCGCCGCCGAGGTTTTGGTCGAATTCAACGATAGAAAGGGCGTCTCCGCGCTGTTCGGCGTCAAACGCACGCGGAACAGTGTGTTCATGAAGGATGCGAATCGTCTCGTCCGTTGTATCGGAGCCGATTGCGGAAATCAGCAGCGGCGTATTGTCCCACCAAGGCATAGTACACACTCCTTTACACGTTTTACAGATAATTCTTCGTTATTCCGTCATTTTTAGGAAATATCCGCAAGCTCCAGATACAGCGCGCCGTTTTCGGCGATGTAGTCCCGTCGGCCGGCGAGGTTGTCACCGATCAGGAGCTCAAGAATCTCGGCGGTATGGGCCGCTTCCTCCGGCATCACGCGGATTAAGCGGCGCGTCGCAGGGTTCATCGTGGTACGCCACATCATATCGGGCTCGTTTTCACCAAGTCCCTTCGAGCGGCTAAGTGTATATTTCGTATTGCCGATTTTCTGCAATATCAAAACCTTCTCCTGCTCGTTATAGGCGAAATAGGTCTCATTTTTTGTGTTTATTTCAAACAACGGGCTTTCCGCAATATAAACACAGCCCTCCTTGATGAGCGTGGGTGTCAGACGGTAAAGCATGGCAATAATCATCGTCCGGATATGGAAACCGTCGAAGTCGGCATCGGTGCAGATAATGACCTTTTCCCAATTTAGCGCATTTAAGTCGAACGGCGGCAGATCCTTGGTATGCTTCGTGCCCTCCACGCCGCAGCCGAGAACGCGCAGGAGGTCTATGATGATGTCATTTTTAAAGATGCGTCCGTATTCCGCTTTGAGGCAGTTTAAAATCTTGCCGCGGACAGGCATAATCGCCTGGAATTCGGCGTCACGACCCATTTTGCAGGAACCGAGAGCCGAATCGCCCTCGACGATATACAGCTCGCGTCGGGAGGTGTCGCGGGTACGGCAGTCGACGAACTTTTCGACGCGGTTTGCAATGTCGATCGTGCCGGCAAGCTTCTTTTTCAGGCTCTGGCGGGTGCTTTCCGCCTGCTCACGGCTGCGCTTGTTCACAAGCACCTGATCGGCGATCTTCTCCGCGTCGGCTTTGTTCTCAATGAAGTAGACTTCGAGCCGTTCACGCAGAAACTCCGTCATCGCCTCCTGGATAAACTTGTTGGCAATTGCTTTTTTGGTCTGATTCTCGTAGGAGGTATACGTCGAAAAGCCGCTTGTCACGATGCAGAGGCAGTCAAACACGTCCTGGGCGGTTATTTTTGTTTCATTCTTGGTATACTTAGCATTGTTTCTGCAATACGCGTCGACGGCCGACACGAACGCGCTTTTGACCGCGCTCGCGGGCGCGCCGCCGTATTCGAGCCAGGACGAGTTATGATAATACTGCTGGAAGCTTAACGCGCGCGAAAAGCAAACGGCCGCCTCAAGCTTCACGGTATACTCCGGTTTATCGGCGCGGTCCCGGCCTTTGCGCTGTGTACTCCAGACCTGCACCGGTGTCAGTGCTTCGGTGCCGACAAGCTCCGAAACGTAATCCGCTATGCCGTTTTCATAGCGGAACTCGGTCGTCTCAACCGTCTTTTCCCCGGTCTGATTGCGATAGACAAAGGTCAGTCCGGCATTCACGACCGCCTGACGGCGCAGCGTATCGCGGTAGAACTCGTCGGGGATGCGGATTTCTGTGAAGACGGCGAGGTCGGGCTTGAAGCGATAATGGGTACCGGTCTGCCGTCTGTCGGCGGGGCTTTTCTTCATTTCCCCGATAAGCTCGCCATGCTCAAAGTGCAGATCATACCGAAAGCCGTCGCGGCGAACGGTGACGTCCATATACTCAGATGCGTACTGCGTAGCGCACGCGCCGAGTCCGTTAAGTCCGAGTGAAAAGGCGTAGTTTGCGTCCTCCGCGTTATCGTATTTTCCTCCCGCGTACAGCTCGCAGTAAACAAGCTCCCAGTTATAGCGGTTTTCCCTGGGGTTCCAGTCAACAGGCACGCCGCGACCGAAGTCTTCGATTTCGATGGAGTCGTCGGCATGTCTCGTCACGAGGATGCGGTCACCGTAGCCCTGACGCGCTTCATCGATGGCGTTGGAGAGGATCTCAAACATCGCGTGTTCGCAGCCGTCGAGACCGTCGGAGCCGAAGATAACGCCGGGGCGGCGGCGGACGCGGTCGGCGCCCTTCAGGGACATGATGGATTCGTTATCGTATACCGGTTTTTTTGCCATGGTTACCTCAATTTTTTGTGATAAAAGGGTTATCCTTCGCGTACCTGACGGACGGTGGCGGCCGCTTCGGCGCAGAGGGCGGTGATGGCGGCAAAGTCACGCGCATCGAGAAGCTTTGCGGACGACATATAGGAGCCTCCGCACGCCGCGACGCAGGGCAGCTCCAGATAATCCGTGAGATTGTCGGGGCTGATGCCGCCCGTCGGGACAAATTTCACGCCCGCGTACGGCGCGGAGAGGGCTTTGAGCATCGCGCGGCCGCCGGCCTGCTCGGCGGGGAAGAACTTCAGCGTGTCAAGGCCGAACGCGAGGGCGGCTTCGATTTCCGTAGGGGTCATCACACCCGGGAGCATGACGCCGCCGCGGGTGAGTACGTAATCGACGATGCGCGGGTTGAGCCCCGGCGCCACGACGAATTCCGCGCCGGCGTCAAGCGCTTCCTTGGCCTGTGCGACGGTCAGCACGGTGCCGGCGCCTACGAGCATATCGGGGTAACGCGCGCGCATACGGCGGATGACCTCAGCTGCGCCAGCGGCTCGGAAGGTGACCTCCGCGCAGGGGATGCCGCCCTCACAGAACGCTCCCGCAAGCGCTTCGGCTAAGTTTATGTCGCCAAGCTTGACAACGGGGACAACGCCGACAGAGGCAAGTCTATCCCGCATTTTCATAGATAAAACCTCCGTACGGGGGCGCGTTTTATTAAAAAATCGCACCCCCGCATTCATTTCAAGCAATATTTAGACGCGCGCGCCGGACTCTTCGTCGATGAAGGTCGTCGCGTCGGGATGGGTCTTGAGGATGGTGCCGGGGACAAGGTTGGAGATGTCGCTCGTAATTACCTTGTAGATCGCGTCGGCCTTGACCTTGTACGGCACGGGGGAGACGATCTTGCGGCAGCTCATGATCTGATAGACGGTCATGGAAATGGCCTGCTTCGGGACATCGTCGATGGTAGGGAACCAACCCTCACCGAGCTGCTGGCGGCGGCAGGCGGCGTCGAGATCGACGACCTTGTAGGCCGCGGTGGTGTCGAAATCGGCGGGCGGGTCATTGAAGGCGATATGGGTGTTCTCACCGATGCCGATGACGCCGACATCGATGGGCTTCTCGCGGATGAGCTTCGTGAGATCGGCGATGCAGTCGTCGACGGATGGGTAATTCCAGGGTGCAACGAAATGGACCGCTTTGAGGTTGACTTTCGAGACGAAGCGCTCCTTCATGTACTTGACAAAGCTCGCGGGATGCTGTTCGCCGAGCCCCACATACTCGTCAAGGTGGAACATGGTCACTTTCGACCAGTCGATGTCCTTAGTGATGAGGGCTTTCAGGGTATCAAACTGAGACGCACCGGTGGAGAGGGCGATACGGGCCTCGCCGCGGGCTGCAATCGCTTCGTTGATCTGGGAAGCGATCAGAGTTGCGGCCTTATCGCCGAGATCCTCTTTCGTGGTGCAGCGTACGATTTTCATTGGTAATTCCTCCGTAGCGTATTGGGAATCATATTCGGGCCTTTTTGAGGACAAACCTTCAGACCCATAACGCATTGTACCACAATACGCGCCGCATTTCAACGGATATTTGCGTTCTAATACGGAAAAATTCGCCCGAAAGCAAAAATCATCGCTTCGGACGGCTTAAATTTGTGCATTAAAATCCGTGTATCGCCCTTGAAAAATTGCGGTTTTCGTGGTATCCTGTATACGGGAATCAATCCTCGTCATACGAAGTTTTTAACATGTGAAAAAAACGGAGGATACGTTTATATGGCCGACGGTTACGATAATTTGTATACGATGCCGGTGGGCACACTCGGCATCATCGGAATGAGAGGCTGCGAACACTTGGCAGCTTCCGTAGATAACTATATTCATGGCTGGCGCCGCGAGATGGCATCCGGCCCCCAGTCGCTGTCTAACGGCTATCTGCGTGACAGCTACCTGATCGGCACGCAGTGCCCCCGCTTCGGCACGGGAGAGGCGAAGGCCCTGATTACCGAAACCATCCGCGGCTACGACTTATACATTATCGCCGACGTTTTCAACCACGGCGTGACTTACCGTATGTATGGGCAGGACGTCCCGATGAGTCCGGACGATCATTTTCAAGACTTAAAACGTATCATCGGCGCCGCCGCGGGCAAGGCCCGCCGCATTACGGTCATCATGACCATGCTTTATGAAGGCCGTCAGCATCGCCGCTCGGCGCGTGAGTCGCTGGACTGCGCGATCGCGCTGCAGGAGCTTGTCAACATGGGCGTCGAAAACCTCATCACGTTTGACGCGCACGACCCGCGCGTACAGAACGCGATCCCGCTCGCCGGTTTCGAGAATGTCCAGCCCAACTATCAGTTTATCAAGGCAATGGTACGCGATATTCCCGATATTGAATTTGACCCCGCGCACATGATGATCATTTCTCCGGACGAGGGCGCCATGTCCCGCAGCATTTATTACTCATCTGTTTTAAATCTCGACCTCGGCATGTTCTATAAGCGCCGCGACTACAGCCGCGTGGAAAACGGAAAAAATCCCATCGTCGCGCATATGTTCCTCGGCGACAATGTGGAGGGAAAGGACGTGATCATCGTCGAGGATATGATCGCGTCGGGCGACTCCATGCTCGACGTTATTGCCCAGCTCAAATCCCGGCAAGCTCGGCGCATCTTCGTCTGCCCGACCTTCGGTCTGTTCTGCGAGGGCCTTGAGCGTTTCGACGAGGCCTATGCAAACGGCATGTTTGACGGACTGTTCACGACGAACCTCATCTATCGCTCACCGGAGCTTCTTTCCCGTCCATGGTACCATGAGGTCGATATGTCCAAGTATATCGCCTACATCGTCAACATCCTCAATCACGACACGTCGATCTCCCATATCCTCAATCCCTCCCAGCGGATCGCGCAGCTCCTCGAGCATCACGAGCTCGACCTTCTGCGCCGCGCGAAGCAGTCCCTTACGCAGACCGCCAAAACCGACCGGTAACTTTTTGTATCATAAGCGGTTACTTCGCTTATGATATTTGACAATACTATACGTTTGGAGATGTCTTTTATGCAGATCAGCATCACCCGCACCACCACACCGAAGCAAAAACCCGACGAATCGCATCTGGGTTTCGGCAAGTATTTTACCGACCACATGTTTGTCATGGATTATACCGAGGGACAAGGCTGGCATGACCCCCGCGTCGTCCCGTATGCCCCCTTCCCGCTTGACCCGGCGACGATGTGCCTGCATTACGCGCAGGAAACCTTCGAGGGCATGAAGGCTTACCGCCATGAGGACGGTTCGCTGTCCCTTTTCCGTCCGACGGAGAATATCAAGCGCCTGAACAACTCCGACCGCCGTCTGTGCATCCCGCAGCTGGACGAGGAGCTGGTGCTGGAAGCGATTAAAACGCTGGTCCGCGTGGATGCCGACTGGGTGCCGCATGCGTATGAAACCTCGCTTTATATCCGCCCGTTCGTCTTCGCGACCGACGTCGGCGTCGGCGTACATCCGTCGAAGACCTATAAGTTCGTCATTATCCTCTCTCCGGTCGGCGCGTACTATCCCGAAGGCGTGAATCCGGTCAGGATCTACGTCGAGGACGAGTTCTCCCGCGCGAGCGTTGGCGGCACCGGTTTTACGAAGGCCGCCGCGAACTATGCAATTTCTCTGGCGGCGCAGGAGAAGGCGATGAAGCTCGGCTACACGCAGGTTCTGTGGCTTGACAGCGCCGAGAAGAAGTACGTCGAGGAAGTCGGCACGATGAACGTCGCGTTCAAGCTCGACGGCAAGGTCGTCACCCCGGCCTTAGGCGGCTCGATTCTGCCGGGCATCACCCGCAAATCCGTCGTAGAGCTTTTGCGCTACTGGGGCGTCACCGTTGAGGAGCGTCGTTTGGGCATCGCGGAGCTGATGGAAGCGGCCGAAAACGGCAAACTCGAGGAAGCCTTCGGCACAGGCACGGCCGCCGTCATCTCTCCGATCGGCGAGCTGTACTACGAGGGCAAGACCGTCACGATCTCCGATTTCAAGACGGGTTCTTTGACGCAGAAGATTTACGACGAGCTGACCGCGATCCAGTGGGGTCGCGCGAAGGATCCGTTTGGCTGGGTTGTCAAGATCTGACGCGTTTTTAACGGAAGGTATGCGGGACGCGCGGAAGGGATGTTCCTTGGCGCGTCCCTTTTTTAAGTAGGTAAGGGTTTTTGACGAATGAAATATCTGCTGCAGTTCTTCTTGATCGGCGTGTTCTATTACTTAGGCGAGCTTTTACATTCTGTGATACCGCTGCCGGTACCCGCGGCCGTATACGGACTGGTGCTGCTGTTCACGGCGCTGTGCACCGGGATACTCAAGCTTGAGCACGTGGAGAAAGCCGCCGACTTCCTGCTCGCGATCATGTCTTTGATGTTCATTCCTCCCGCAGTCGGCATCGTCAATCTGCTCGACATTCTCGCCGATACGTGGTGGAAGATCATCATCGTCTGCGTTGTGACGACGTTTACCACCATCGCGATTACCGGTCATACCGCGCAGGCGCTCGTTCGTCTGCGGCAGCGCATCGCGAGCCTAAGGCCGCAGCACGGTGTGCGCAAATGACCGCCGCTCACTCGGAAAGGAGTTCCCCTTTATGCCCAATCTGCTCGACGCAGGCGCGATCATCAATACCCACGGTGTACGCGGTGAAGTCAAGGTCGATCCGTGGGCGGATTCACCCGACTTTCTGACGCGCTTCAAGACCCTGTATATCGACGAAAAGCCCTATCGGGTCGTTTCCGCCCGCGTTCATACCCGTTTTGTACTGATCCACTTCGAAGGGATAGATACCGTCGAAGACGCGATGCGGTTTCGCGGCCGCACGGTCTATTTTGACCGTGCCGACGCAAAGCTGCCGGAGGGGACGTACTTCCTTGCCGATATGATCGGCTTCGATGTCTTTGATCTGCGTAAAAACGCCGTTATCGGCAAGCTCGCGGAGCTGCTGCAGCTGCCAGCAGGAGACGTTTACCGTGTGGAAAGCACGCGGGGCGATATCCTGATCCCGGCGCGCCCGGAGTTTACGCGCGGCGTCGATCCTGCGGCGCATACGATCACCGTCGAAACCATCCCCGGCATGGGCGACGACGAATAACCACGCATTGGAAAGGAGGGTTCCCTTTTATGGCAACCGAACGTTATGCGCCCGCTGAAAATCCCGACGCGCGTTTAACCATCGATATTATGACGCTCTTCCCCGCCATGATCGACGCCTGCATGCAGACGTCCGTGATCGGCCGCGCCGCTGCGAAGGGAATCATCTCCGTGCGCGCGACGAACATCCGCGACTTCGCGCCGGGACGCAACCGGCGCACCGACGACTACCCCTACGGCGGCGGGCAGGGGCTTGTCATGCTGGCGGAGCCCTTATACCGCTGTCACAGGCACTTAAGCGGCGCGGGGCATGTCCATACGCTTCTGATGAGCGCGCAGGGGCGGCCTTTTACGCAGGAGACGGCACGGCGGCTTTTATCGTACGGTCATTTTATCCTGGTCTGCGGACATTATGAGGGTGTCGATCAGCGATTTATCGACGAGTGTGTGGACGAGGAGATCTCGATCGGCAACTTCGTCCTGACCGGCGGCGAGCTTCCGGCGATGACGGTCGCCGATTGCGTGTGCCGGATGGTGCCGGGCGTGCTGTCGGAAGAAAACTGTTTTACAGATGAAAGCTACTGGAATAATCTTTTAGAGTATCCGCAGTACACGCGTCCCGAGGTCTGGCACGACCGTCCGGTTCCGCCTGTGCTGTTGTCCGGACATCACGCGCATATCGTCGATTGGCGCACGCGGGAATCCTTAAAGCGGACGCTGCTCCGGCGTCCCTCCCTGCTCGGCGGCGCGTGCCTGTCGGGCGAGGAAGCCGCCGCGCTGGAGGATCTCTATATGCGGCTCGGCGATACCTCCGATACGCCATAACGGATCCGCGAATGTATGATGCACGACCCTATTTTTTGTAAGAAGGTCGTGCATCATCTATTTGGCGGTGTTTGATTCTCGGGAATGATCTTCATGTATCCGCCTTTATGCCGTTACTTCGCTCTTGATTTGCAAGCGAATCCGATCGGCGATCATCGAAACAAACTCTGAGTTTGTCGGTTTTCCCTTTACATTGGACACCGTATAACCGAAATAGCTCTGTAAGATTTCAATATCGCCCCGATCCCACGCAACCTCGATGGCATGCCGGATGGCTCTTTCCACGCGTGACGATGTGGTATTGTAGTGCTTGGCGATCGTCGGATACAGCACCTTCGTGATCGCGTTGATCACATCCATATCGTTGATCGTCATGATGATCGAATCCCGTAAGTACTGGTACCCCTTGATATGCGCCGGCACGCCGATCTCATGGATGACATTGGTCACGCGGATTTCCATGTCCAGCTCCGGCGGGAGCGGTCTTGCCGTCGTCTTCCTCGTATCGGTGATTCCTCCCGCAACCTGCCCATGCTGCAAGATGCGCTGCACGAGCGCCTCCATATCGAAAGGCTTGATCATAAAATAACTGATACCGAGTCCCACAGCATAGGAAAGGGTCTCCTGAGACATGAACTGTGAGAGCACATAGAAGGAGGGGACCTTGACTAGCTGCAGCGCGAGAATCTCGCGTATCGCATACAGCCCGTCCAGTGGCGGTACCATGATATCCATGACGACGATGTCGGGGGAAAGTTCCGCCGTCTTCTGAATCGCTTCGTTGCCGTCCGCGACGGCACCGACGACATCGATGCGCGGTTCACGCTTCAGGCGTTCCGCAAGCTTTGTCCTGAAGTCCTGATTGCAATCGACCAGAAGCACGCGGATGTGAGACTGCAGCATATTTTTTCCTCCATAAATAAATTAAATAGATTATGGCAAGCCTTTCTTGTCATTGCCTGTAATATACCATATTATTCCAAATAAATCAAGACCTTTTTTATAAATAACACAAAATTTTGTGGTATTGTGTTCGACATGCCACGACATATTGTGTTTTCAGCAACGCGGCTTCTTATTTTTATTACTGGATAATACATTTTACACACTATTTATATATTGCTTGACACAATATCCCCTCTTGGCATTTTCATTTGTTTTTGTACAATAATATTCGTTTATTCGGCATTTCCGCCTGTTTTGCGCAAAGCCAAGCCGGGGAGACCGTATGAACGGTCCCCCCGGCTTTTGAATCCGGAATAATATATTACCAGACGTATTTGGGATCGCCGTGGAAATTCGGAAGCGGCTCGACGTGAACGAGACTGCCGCCTTCTTCAAAGGAGCGGATAGCGGCGAAGGTGCATTCGAGAGTGGCCAGAGCATCGCGTCCGGAAGAACGGAGGTGTTCCTTGGGAACCTGATTGGTCAGATCCTCGAGGAAGGCGTGGAGGCGGGTCGGGAAGGTGGATCCGAAATCGGTGATGCCGGTGTCGAGCACCTCATCGGGCGCAGGGCTGCTGTTGTTTTCATGATCCTTTGTGCCATCCCAGAAGGAAAGCTTTTCAACGCAGTTTTCAATGACAAAGGTGCCTTTTGTTCCGGCCATCTCGAAGCTCCACCAGCCGCCGAGGCCGAACATGGCATCGCCGCGCTGGGAGATCAGATAACCGATGGAGCCGTTTTCAAAGCGGCAATGGACGGAGTTGATGGAGTACATCGGATCGACGGCGGAGGAACGGACGCCGGGGCGGTTCATAAAGCACTGGACATGGGTGATATCGCCGCCGAAGTAGCGCATGACGGAGAAGGGATGGGCAAGGAAAGCCTTGGTATGGGAATAGGGCTTCTGCCAGCGGGGAGAGCCGACGCCGCCGTATTTGGTTTCGGAGCCGTTGAAGCCCATCTTATGGAGGATGTAGACCGGCTCGCCGATTTTGCCTTCTTTGATCAGTTCCTTCGCGCGGTCGGCGGGCTTGGTGAAGTAATGGTTCAAATCGCAGGCGAGGTATAGATCATGCTCGTAGGCGTATTTGACCATCTCGCGGGCTTCGCGGACATCGTTGGAGATGGGCTTTTCGACGAAGACGTTTTTGCCTGCGCGCATGGCCTGCATCGCGGGCTCATAGTGCCAGGAGCCGTTTTCGTAGCCGGAGGTAGTGACGTCTACGACGTCGAGATCCGGCTCACTTAAGAGCATGTCGGCCAGCGAGTAATAAGCTTTTACGCCGAATTCGGCAGCCGCGTCGTCCGCTTTTTCCGGGACGATATCGCAAACCGCGCGCAGCTCGGCGAGTTCGTCATTCTTGTAGCAGCGGCCGTGGGTCTTGCCGATGCCGCCCATACCGACGATACCGATTTTAATAGCCATGTGGAATTATCCTCCTTTATAATAGGGGTACTCTTTATACATTCTTGCGGAATTCCGACGGGGACATGCCGGTAATCTGCTTAAACTGCCTGGAGAAGACGGAGATATCGGAAAAGCCGAGGTCACGCGCCACATCGGACACGCTCTGTGCGGGGTCCTTTAAAAGCTCAGCCGCCTTCGCCATCCGCTGACTGCGGGCGTATTCCATCGGCGCGAGGCCCGTGACGAGCTTAAACTGCCTGGTCAAACTGCCTGTGGACAGTCCCGCCGTCGCCGCAACCTCCTCGAGCAGGATATCGCGGTTCAGGCTGCCTTCGATATATTGCAGCGCGCGCATGAGCTGCCGGTAATGCGCGTTCGACGTGTCAAGATGCGGCGTCGTCTCGTGGATGCGTTCGTACAGGACGAGCAGCTCGCCGAACTTCGCCATCACCATACGATCCCAGCCCGCGCCCTTCGTCTGCGGCTCCGCGAGCAGGCGCTCGAGAATCGGAATCATCTCCTGCCGCTGGACGGGATTCGCCTTCGCACGCATCGGCACCCGATAAAGAGACATGTCGCTTCCGACACCGCAGGCTTCCAGCGCGGACGGCAGAAAGAGGATGTTATATAGCCATGTCTGATGCGTGGCGATATACGCGTGGGACGTACCGGGCGGCATACAGAAGATATCGCCAGCGGTCAGGATGCTCGACGCGCCGCCGCAGGAGTGGAGCGTAAAGCCCTGCAGGATGAATACCATTTCATAGAATTCATGCCCGTGCATCGAGTTTACGCCGTGATTGGCGACGGTCCTGACGCTGACGGGCGGCTCACCCTCGTGAAAAAAATCGTTCGCGGATAAAATATGCATGTTTATTCATGAACGTCGGCGACGTGTACGGGAAGTCCGGTTTTTAAGGAACGGATCGCGGCATGGATCACGCGCGACGCCTCCAAACCCGCCTCGCCGGAGCCGTCAATCTCCTCAGGCTTCGTCCCGTCGCGGATCTGGCGGACGAAAGTCGATATGCGATCGTTAAACGTATCGTAAAAACCCTCAAACCCGCCGAAAACGGGGTTTGTGTACACCTTTTTTATCGGATTTCCGGCGGGATAGAGCGTCGCTTCCCGCCACATATCCTCAAAAACCAGACGGCCGCAAAGCCCCGCGACTTCGCAGCGCTCCATCGGATGTCCGCGCTCGATGTCGTACGAGGACGTCAGATGACCGACCGCGCCGCAGGCGAATTTCAAATTGAGGGACATCGTTGAATAAATATTACGTCCCGGCGCCGTCATCGCAAAGCAGTGTACCTCCTCGATATCGCCGCCGAAGTAGCGGAGGATATCGACGGAGTGCGGATTGAGCGCCTTCATATGGTAGTACGGTGTTTCTAGCATCTCCGGCCGGCCGATCCACAGTCCCATATTGAGAAACAGCAGCGTACCGATCGCACCTTCGTTCTGCCATGCTTTGGCCTGTCTCGCGGCGGGGGTAAAGCGATGGTTTAAGTCGATGCCAAAGCAGCGATTCAGGCGTTTCGCCTCCGCGACCATTTCCTCCGCAAGACGCAGATCGTTGCAAATGGGCTTTTCGGTCAGCACATGACAGCCCGCGCGCAGCGCCTGCATCGTCGGCTCGTAGTGATCGGACGAATACTCGAAGCCGCCCGTGGAAACGCTCGCGATATCGGGCTTCTGCTCGCGGAGCATGGTTTCGGCGTCGGTATACGCCGGCACGCCGAAGGTTTTCGACGCGGCGGCGGCGCGTTCCGGATTACGGTCACAGACCGCGACAAGACACGCATCGGGATTGCTCTGATAGGATCGCGCATGGTTATGACCAATATGCCCCATGCCGATCACGCAGGTTCGCAGCACGAAATCTCACCTCTGATAAAAGCACCGCCGGAGCGGCTCCGCAAAGGGAACCGCTCCACGGTTATAATTTTAGCCTTTGCGCTTTTCGCCTTCGGCCTGCAGCTTGCGCGCCGTCTCCGGATCGCCGATGTGCATGGTATCGTAGGCCTGCTGCGAGGTCTTGAACGGGCCACAACCTATGCCGTGCCAGTCGAGGTTCGTGTCCATCGGGTTCTCATGCCCGACCTCGGCCTTGCGTTTGGCGATATGCGCTTCCATGCGGGTACGCAGCGCGCTGACGATCTCGGGATTCTGCTCGGCTACGTTATTCGTCTCGCCCGGGTCGGTCACGAGGTTATACAGCTCGACCATAGGCTTGAAGTGGAAGTCCGGCTCCAGCGCGACGATGAGCTTCCATTCGGGCGTTCTCCAGCCGTGCTTGCGTTCCCACGTCGCTTCGGTGATGTAATATTCGGAATTGCCGGTATGACCGCCGCTTAAGAGGCTCATCAGGGTCTGCCCGTCAAAGGAATAGTCGATCTTGGGATCGATGCCCATGACGTCGAGGACGGTAGGCATGACGTCCTGCAGGGAGCACCACTCGGAGTAGCGCTTGCCCTCGGGAAGGTGACCCTTCCAGCGGAGCGCGAACGGCACGTTGATCGTGCATTCGTACAGACCGTGGTGATCGAAGTAACAGTCGTGATCGTAGAGGGTTTCGCCGTGGTCAGAGACGAAGACGACCAGCGTGTCTTCCTCGAGGCCGAGGCCTTCGAGACGGGCGAGGATGTTCTGGATGCAGGAATCCATGTAGGCGACGGCGCCGTCGTAGTTGGCGATGATGTAGTCCTTATCGGTGCAGCCCGGCGCGAACCAGGAGTAGAAGTAATCGCAGAAGGGCTTGAAGTTATACACAGGCTCGAGGGAATGGTTATTCCGGTCGAATTCGTCCTTGCCGTAGAACATACGGTGGAAAGGCTCGGGCGGGAGGTAGGGGGAATGCGGGTCCATGTGGCGCATGAATAAAAACCACGGCTTGTCGCCGGACGCCAAACGCTCCAACTCGGGGATCGCGACGGCGTTCAAATTTTCCGCCTTATGGGCGCGTCCGGCTTCCCAGGAGCCCCAACCTTCGAATTCGAGGTACTTATCGAATCCGCGGGACGCGGGATTGGAGGTGAAACCGATGCAGGAGGTGTCGTAGCCGTTTTCGCGGAGAACCTCGGCGAGGGTCTTCACTTTCTCCGGAAGCCCCCCCTTATGGCGCAGCGCGACGACGTTGGTGCCGAAAGCGTCGAGGCCGGTGAGCATGGAGGAGTAGCCCGGCGTGGTCGGGATATGCGGGGACAGGCACTTTTCGAAGGTGACGCCGCCTTCGAGATATTTGTCGATGTTCGGGGTCGTCAGACGATTGTAGCCGTAGAGGGACATATGCTCGGCGCGCATGCTGTCGATGCCGAAGAACAGCAGATTGGGCTTCTTGCTCATATTATGTACTCCTTATGTCAATTTCTAAAATAGCGGATTTACCGGGCGCCCATGCTCTTGAGGATCGCGTTCATGTAGCCGTAGCTCTCCGCGGCGATGGTGCAGGCTTCGGCCATCGTCTGGGACGGGCCTATGACTTCGAGGCAGACGGGGCCGTTGTAAGCGGCACGAACCATCGCGCGGAAATAGCCGATCAGATCGATATCGCCCCGGCCGCAGGCCTGCATGGGTGGCAATCCGGGATTCTGCTGGCGGCCCTTGCAATCGCGGATATGGATGTGCTTGACGCGGGAGATGACGGCGGGGAGCGCCTCGGCTGGATTTTCACCGGCGCGGTAGATGTGCGAGGGATCCATATCGATGCCGAACGCGGGATTCTGGACGCCTTCCATCAGCTTTAAAGTGGTTTCGGTGTTCCAGATCGCAGCACCTACATGCGCCTTCGCGCAGAGGGTAACGCCGTAGGACGCGGCCATTTCGGACAGCGCGCAAATGCGCTCGATGGACGCTTCCAGGTCGCCCGGCTCGTTCATCTTGCCGCCGGGGCCGATGTTGATGACCGGGATGCCGATTTCGGCAGCGGCTTCAAAGGCCTTCTTCAGACGCTCGGGATCCTGGCTCGCCACCTCGGAGGAGAGGATGGTCATGCCGGTGTTGGCAAGCGCCGCGCGGATATCGGCGGCCTTCGCGCGCCAGTCGTCGAGAACGACGTGTTCGCACATGCCGGCGATCGCAGATATTTCCACGCCGTCGTACCCTGCGCGGGCGATGGCTTCGCAGGCCTCGGCGAAGGTGAAATCCTTAAACAGTACCGTATTGACGCCAAGTTTAATCATAGGGACAATCCGCCTTTCACGTAGTATATATAGCTCACAGCATTTTCTGCGCGAGTTTGTCAAATTCCATTACGCGGTTATAGACTTCCTCGGCGTTGTCGGCCTTCGCGTACTCAATAATGAAGGGGGCGCCGTCGTTGTGCTGATGGTAAAGCGCCAAGAACTGGCACCAGTTGATGTCGCCGTCGCCGACCAGTCGGCCGTAGGCGTCGTTGACATGGCGGTCCTTGCCGTGGAAGTAGGCGACATGCTCGGACAGATAGTAGAACATATCCTCCTCGGAGGAATTCGCGATGAGGTTTGCTGGGTCGAGAAGCACCTTCAGGCGGTCGGAGCCGATTTGCTCGATCAGATCCGCCGCGCGCTTGGCCGACGGCACGACGTCCAGGACGCAGCACTCGAGCGCGAGGGAAACATCGTATTCCTTCGCATATTCGCAAAGCTTTGTAAGCGACGCCTTTAGGCGGTTGAAGCGATCTTCATAGAGATGGGCGAGCACGCCGCGCGAATTCTGGATAAACCCGCACTCGGTGGGCAGATAGGGAATACCGTTTTTCGCAGCCAGCTCCATAAGGCGGCGGTAGATGCCGAGGTTTTTCTCCAAAGTCGCGTCGTCCGGCTCGATCAGGTTGGTAAAGACGCCGAGAGCGGGCACCTCAATGCCCTGTTCCCGATAGGTTGCGACGATTTCGGCAAAGCGGGTATCGCTCATTTCGGACAGATCGGTCTGTCCGTTGTAGACCCAGTATTTGGAATCGGACTGCACAAAGCAAAGCTCCGTACACTTGTAGCCGATGGCGCGCATGCGGCGGGCGGTTTCCTCGTTTGTCAGTCCGCCGAAGCTGCGGGTGGTAATCCCGATATTGATCATGGCTATCCCTTCCTCCTCGTGATAACATTTTTTCAAAGCAGGAAACCCGATATGGCTGTATTATAAATCACCCGTTCCGAAAAAGCAATCGGGAACGGGTGATTTTCCATGAAGTCGCGCGTATTTTTGCAAAGAGTTCGGGCGTTTTGTCAAAAAGGTCGCATACCTTTACAGGATATTCCCGGGGGCCAGCCGTTCTGTACGGATGAGGCAGCGCACCCCTTCGCGTGCCACATTCATTTCCGCGCGCGCATCGGCAAGGCGGTTTTCCGCAAGAAAGGCTTCCGCTCTGGTGAATGCCATCGTTACAGCATCCATCGACTTATGCGGCACGGTGGCGCAGAGGTAAGCGTCGTTTTCTTCCCATAAATCGCGCGCTTTTTCAAGGCGCGCGGCATCGCAGGTCTCATATGCCGCCGCAAGCTCTTCATCGACTGCGCCGAGGCGGTTGGTCATCACGCCCATGTTGACAAGCGACAGTACAATGATCAGCAAAAGGCAGCCGAGCGCGCTCCAAACATACCGCATTACACCGCTTCCTCCCGCTTTTCCCTGAGCGGTTTCTCCGCCGGAAATATCACAACGCGTCCTAGATCATCGATGGTCATCAGGAATACGTCGGAGGGGGATCGCAGGCCTTTTTCCATCAGAAGTGCGTCAAGCCATTTGCGGTCGCGGTTCTCCTCCCGCAGATTCTTCTCAATCAGACGACCCTGCACGATCAGCAGCGTCACGCGGGAGACATCCTCCGCCGTAGGCAGTCCCGCCTTAGCCACCGTAACGGGACGGTCCCCGGGCTTGACAAGAACGCTTAAGCGTCCGTTGGTTTCGAGCACGGCGCAGGTGACCGTGCCGATATCAAACACATCCTTTAAACGCAGCTCCTCCATCAGCTCGGCAGCGTTGATACGCATCTGATAAAGCTGGCGCTGATCGGGTACGCCTTCACGGATCAGGACGCTCGGGCGTCCGCACAATAAATTTCGCATACGGACGGAGCGTGCGCAGAGCGCGCTCCATAAAAGCTCGGCGGCAAGCAGGGTTATGATCGGAATCACGCCGTAGATAAGCGGTACGCCCAAGTCCTGCATGGGGACAGCGGCGACCTCGGAGATCAGGATGGCGACGACAAGCTCGGAGGGCTGAAGCTGCCCAATCTGACGCTTGCCCATGACACGCATAGCGATGATGATGACGAGATAAAGAATCATGGTGCGAAGAAAACAGGTAAGCATGGCGTCTCTCCCTTTGCAGCGGTTCGCTTCAAAACAAGATTGTAAAAAAGCTATGAAACCGGAAAAATAACGCTTGTATTATGTGCGGAAAGCTTGTATAATAATCATAGCTCTTCGTAAAACCGCTTATATGGGCGGAATACTTTCTGAAAGGTGAAATCCCGCTATGCTGAACACGCTCCCGATGCTCGCAAACTTCCTGGAAACCGCCGCCACGACCGAAATGTCATCTACCTCCGCTCTTTTGATCCAAATCGCACCGTTTGCCATTCTGATTGTCGTCTTCTATTTCCTCCTGATCCGCCCGCAACGCAAGCGTGAGAAGGATGAGACTAAAATGCGTGCAAACCTCGAGGTTGGCGACGTCGTCACGACGCGCGGCGGCATTATCGGCACCGTCCGCCAGATCAAGGACGATAACATCGTCATCGAAACCGGTGCGAACAACGTCCGTGTGACCGTTGCCCGCTGGGCCATCGGCTCCAAGGAAGAAAAGCTGAGCAACTGACGATCTCCCCTTCCCGCGCGAAATTTCGGTCTATCCGGCCTCCCGCCGCATATTCATAGTAATGAAATCGACGTTTCGGAGGCATAACTATGGATACTCGCAATTTCGCATCGGAGCTTCTTCGCATCACCGTCTGCGCAGCTATCGGGCTGACGCTGACACTGGTTGCCATTCTCGCCGCGACGCTCTTAATCGCAAGCGGCAAAGTGGATGAAGGTCTGCGCATACCGGCCGCATCCGTAGCAGCTGGACTCGGCGCGGTTCTTGCGGGGTTGCTCGCGGGCCGCCGTACGGAAAAGCGCGTCGCCCTCGCGGGAATCGCGACGGGAGGCGTTTTTCTGCTGCTCCTTTTCCTGCTCGGCGCTCTGTTTTTCTCCAATTTATCCCTTGGCGACGGTTTTCTGCCGATTGCGGTAACGTCAGTCTGCTGCACTCTGGTTGGCGCCATCGCCACTGTCTTGCAAAGACGGTGATTTTTGATTCTTCGGAGGCTTTTTACCAATGTTTACGATTCTTTCCAAAGACCGCTTAGCCCCCTCTATCACAAGGATGCGCATTCTCGCGCCGCATATCGCGAAAAAGGCCCGTGCGGGCCAATTCATCATCCTGCGTTCCGCACCTGACGGCGAACGTATCCCTCTGACCATTGCCGATACCGACACGGCCGAAGGCTCCGTCACGATCATTTTCCAGGAGGTCGGCGAATCTACGATGACGCTCGGCGAAAAGAACGTCGGCGACGCGCTTGAAGACTTCGTGGGTCCCTTAGGTCACCCGTCCGCGATCGAAGGCATTATGCGCGCCTGCGTCATCGGCGGCGGTCTCGGCACCGCCATCGCCTACCCCACCGCGAAAGCGCTCCACGCTCAAGGTTCGAAGGTCGACGTCATCGCGGGCTTCAGAAACCGCGATCTCATCATGCTTGAGGATGAAATGCGTGCCGTATCGGACGACCTCACCATCTGCACCGACGACGGTTCGAATGGAAATAAGGGGCTCGTTACGCAGTTTCTGAAGGAAAAGCTCGACGCCGGCGTCCGTTATGACGCCGTTTACGCGATCGGCCCGGTGATCATGATGAAATTCGTCGCGCAGACGACGAAACCCTACGGCGTTCGCACCATCGTCAGCATGAACTCGACGATGATCGACGGGACGGGCATGTGCGGCGGCTGCCGTTTGACCGTTGGCGGCGAAACGAAATTCGCTTGCGTGGACGGGCCGGAGTTCGACGGTCACGAGGTCGACTTTGACGAAGCCTTGCGGCGCGGCGGGATGTACAAAAAGCAGGAGCAGGCGGCGCGCGAGCGTCATGTCTGCCGTTTAACCGGGGAGGCGCGGTAAGATGCCCAACATGAATCCGAAGAAGACAGATATGCCCGCGCAGGCGCCAAAACTCCGCGCGCACAATTTCGACGAGGTGACCTTAGGCTATGCCGTCGAGATGGCGATGGGAGAAGCCGAACGCTGCCTGCACTGCAAGACGCGCCCTTGCGTCGAGGGCTGCCCGGTCAATGTGCAGATCCCCGAATTCATCGCCGCAATCGCAAAGGGCGAATTCGAGCAGGCCTATCAGATTATCCACGAAACGAACGCACTTCCCGCCGTCTGCGGCCGTGTCTGTCCGCAGGAGACGCAATGTGAGGCGAAATGTGTCCGCGGCATCAAGACGGAGCCCGTGGGCATCGGCAGGCTCGAGCGTTTCGCCGCTGACTGGCATCTTCAGCACAGCGAAGAGCTTCCCTCCCCCACCGCACTAAACGGCAAGAAGGTCGCTATCGTCGGCGCGGGCCCTGCCGGACTCTCCTGCGCTGGCGCTCTCGCCGCGCGCGGGTTTGACGTAACGATCTACGAAGCCCTGCATGTCGCGGGCGGCGTGCTGATGTACGGCATCCCCGAGTTCCGTCTGCCGAAAACGATCGTCCGCCGCGAAATCGAGAATTTGCGGGCGATGGGCGTCCATATCGTGACGGATTATGTCATAGGCCGTACTTCCACCGTGGACGAGCTTCTTGAGGAGGAACACTACGACGCCATCTTCCTCGGCACCGGCGCGGGACTGCCGTCCTTCATGCGCGTACCGGGCGAGAACCTCAACGGCGTCTACTCCGCGAACGAGTATCTGACCCGCATCAACCTGATGGGCGCGTACCGTGAAAACGCGCCGACGCCGATCTTCCGCGCGGAGCATGTCGCGGTCGTCGGCGGCGGTAACGTCGCGATGGACGCCGCCCGCTGTGCTTTAAGACTCGGCGCGAAAACCGTCACGATCGTCTACCGCCGCGGAGAGGCCGAGCTGCCGGCGCGAGCCGAAGAAGTGCATCACGCGAGGGAAGAGGGCATCGTCTTTCAGCTTTTAACGGCTCCCGTCGAGGTCTTAGGCGAGGACGGCTATGTCAAGGGCCTAAAATGCGTACGGATGGAGCTTGGCGAGCCGGACGCGTCCGGACGCCGCCGTCCCGTAGCGGTCGAGGGAAGCGAATTTGTCGTCCCGTGCGACTGTGTCGTCGTTGCGATCGGCACGACGCCGAATCCGCTTTTACGCATGACGACACCGGGGCTGGAGACGAATAAAAAGGGCTGTTTGATCGTGCGCGACGAAGCCACGGGCCTGACCACCCGCGACAACATTTACGCCGGCGGCGATGCCGTCACGGGCGCGGCGACCGTCATCCTTGCGATGGGCGCCGGAAAAGCGGCGGCACAGGCGATTGCCGAAAAGCTGCTTTCCGCGAATAAAGCTTAAAAGAATACCGGGGTATCTTTTTGAAAGATACCCCGGCGTTTTTTATGTGGATTGATCTCTTTTAAGACCGCTTGTCTGTTTTTACAATAAGAAAGAGGGGACATAACGGTTTTTTAGTTTCTCAAGCTCTGGATTGGAGCAGGAATGCGTCCGCCGCGCGCGATAAAGCGCGTGGGAGAGGCTGTGTTCACCGGCATCACCGGCGCGGTGCCGAGAAGCCCGCCGAAGCTGACCTCGTCGCCGACGGTTTTCCCGAAGGCGGGAATCACGCGGACGGCGGTGGTCTTGCTGTTGACGACGCCGATGGAAATTTCGTCGGCGATGATCGCGCTGATCACGTCGGCGGTAGTATCGCCTGGGATGGCGATCATGTCAAGACCGACGGAACAGACAGCTGTCATCGCTTCGAGCTTTTCAATCGTAAGGTGGCCGTCGCGCGCAGCGTCGATCATCCCGGCGTCCTCGGACACGGGGATGAACGCACCGGAAAGCCCGCCGACATGGGAGGATGCCATCACGCCGCCCTTTTTAACGGCGTCGTTTAAGAGCGCCAAAGCCGCCGTCGTACCGGCGCCGCCGCAGTGGGCAAGCCCCATCTCCTCGAGGATATGCGCGACAGAGTCGCCGACCGCCGGGGTAGGCGCGAGCGACAGGTCGACGATGCCAAACGGCACGCCGAGCCTCCTCGACGCCTCCGTCGCGACGAGCTGCCCTACGCGAGTAATCTTGAAGGCGGTGCGCTTGACGGTTTCGGCGACGGTTGCAAGATCGCAGTCGCCGGCGTTTGCCAGTGCCGCGCGGACGACGCCGGGGCCGGAGACGCCGACGTTGATGACGGTTTCCGGTTCACCGATGCCGTGGAAAGCGCCTGCCATGAAGGGGTTATCCTCGGCGGCGTTGGCGAAGACGACGAGCTTCGCGCAGGCGATGGAATCCTGCCCGCGCGTGAGAT
The DNA here is from genome assembly GCA_034926225.1 of Clostridiaceae bacterium. Classification (GTDB taxonomy): domain Bacteria; phylum Bacillota; class Clostridia; order Oscillospirales; family QAMX01; genus JAAZKA01. Next base: position 25,982 of record JAYFRF010000010.1, on the reverse strand, counting down.
AGGCGCATTGCTTGACGATCCTGCCCATCTGGGCCACGGCGTCCATATTGATGCCTGCTTTGGTGGTGGCGACGTTGACGGACGAGCAGACGCGCTGTGTGGCGGTCAGCGCCGAGGGGATCGAATCGAGCAGGATGCGGTCACCGCGCGTAAAGCCCTTGTGGACAAGGGCGGAGAAGCCGCCGATGAAGTTGACGCCGACTTCGATCGCTGCGCGGTCGAGCGTTTCGGCGATGGGGGTATAGTCGTCAGAGCGGCAAGAGCCGGCGATGACGGCCACGGGCGTCACGGAAATGCGCTTATTGATGATCGGGATACCGTATTCCTTTTCGATATCCTCACCGGTGCGGACAAGCCGTTCGGCGCAGCGGGTGATCTTATCATAGATGCGGGTACAGAGGCTGTCCATCGTGTCGGCGGCGCAGTCGACGAGGGAAATGCCCATGGTGATGGTGCGGATGTCGAGATGCTCGCGCTCGATCATCTGGATCGTTTCGAGAATGTCTCCGGTATTCAGCATTGTCGGCGCTCCTTATATTCTGTGCATCGAGTTGATGATGTCCTCGTGCATCGTATGGATGGTCACACCGATTTCACGGCCGAGCGCGTCCATTTCGTCGACGAGATCGGTGAACGGGATGGTGCAGCCGGCGATGTCGACGTACATCACCATGGCGAAGATGTCGCCGAGAACGCTCTGGGTGATGTCGAGGACGTTGACGCCGCGGGACGCCAATACGGTGGATGTGCGGGCAATGATGCCGACCGTATCGCGGCCGACGACGGTGATAATGGCTTTCATGGGTGTATAGACTCCTTTTATAACAATTCGATCAGTTCCTCAAGAATCGCGTTGGAAACGAACATGCCGCGCGGCGTCAGATACCGGCGGTCGCCGTCCCGCGCCGTCAGTCCGTACGGCAGATAGCGGTCCAGTACCACCGCATAAGGCGCGAAGGCTTCCCCAAAGCAGGTCTCATAGTCGGACGCGCGGATGCCTTCCGTCATGCGCAGCCGGAGGATGATATATTCCTCCCGCGCGTCGGGCTTTTCCTCGATAAGCTGCCTCGGCACCTTGCCGCGCAGATACCCGGCGAGGTCGGCGGGGCATGCATAGCGGTCGCCGCCGAAAAAAGAATGCGCGCCGGGCCCGAAGCCGTAGTACGGCTCTCCTAGCCAGTATTTGCTGTTGTGCCGGCTCTCCCGTCCGGGAAGGGAAAAGTTGGATATTTCATACTGCCGGTACCCCGCGTCCGCAAGCATCCCGATCAGGGAAAGATACATGGCAAGCTGCGTATCGTCATCGGGCAGCGCGTCGTGCATACGATAGAGCGGTACCCCTTCGGACAGCTTCAGCGCGTAGCACGAGATATGCTCCGGGGCAAGCTCGAGCAGCGCATGGACGCTTGCTTCCCAGCGCTCGGTCGTCTGGTTCGGCAATCCGTACATCAAATCCAGCGACAGATTGGTAACACCCGCCGCCCGTGCGATTTTCACGGTCTCCCGCGCGTCGGCGAAGGTATGCCGACGTCCGAGCAGGGACAGCTCGGCGTCATTCGCGGACTGCACGCCAAGCGACAGCCGGTTAAACCCCGCATCCGTCAGCTCATCCGGCCGCGATACATCCAGCGGATTGGCCTCCAGCGTGATTTCCGCGTCCGGCGAGACATCAAACGTATCCCGTACGGCGTCCAAAATCCGTGAAAGACGCGGCGCGCCTAAAAGGGAGGGTGTTCCGCCACCGAAATAGACCGTATCGGTGCTGATTCCCGGTGTTTCGGCCTCTATTTCAGCGATCAGCGCGTCGGTATAAGCGTCGAAGTCCGCGCTCCCCCTCCGGGGCAGCGAATAGAAGTCACAGTAGCCGCATTTGCGTACGCAAAAGGGTACATGTATATAGATTCCGGCGCTCATCGTTGTTTTCTTCTCCCGTTTCACTTTCGGTTTCTTGATGTATTATATCACATCTGCCAGATATAGCAAGCGTTTTATCCATTCCCGTCAGGAAGTATCAAATTTTTTGCTTCACAACGAAAGATGTAGGCAGTATTGCGGGTTGCTTTTTTTGTCGGATCGTGATATAATGGAAACTATGGTGTATATAAATTTTATTTATACGGAGAACATATGAGCCTTTCAGAATTTATTTCATCCTTCCTGCACAACCCCGTTCTCGCGATCACGGTGCTGTTAACGTTGGGCGTCATCGTCGTCAACGGCTTTACGGACGCACCGAATGCGATCGCGACGGTCATATCGACGCGTGCGATGCGCCCCAGACCGGCGATATTGATGGCGGCGGTGTTGAACTTTTTCGGCGTACTGTTTATGACGCTGGTATCGAGTAAAGTCGCCAGCACGATCTATAACATCGCGGACTTCGGCAACGACCCACGGGAATCCAGCCTTGCGCTATGCGCGGCGCTGTTCGCGATTGTCGTATGGGCGGTTACGGCATGGGTCTTCGGCATCCCGACAAGTGAGAGTCACGCGCTGGTGGCCGGCGTTATCGGGGCGTCCGTGGCGTTTTCGGGAGGCTTTTCCGGCGTCAACGGCGTAGAACTGGCGAAAGTCGCATGGGGTCTGCTGTTCTCGACGGCCCTGGGCTACGGCATGGGCTATGGCACAGTCAAGCTCGTGGAATGGATCTGCCGGGACATGGACCGGCGCAGAACGGTACCTTTTTTTAAAAACGCGCAGATTGCCGGCGCCGGCGCAATGGCGTTCATGCACGGCGCGCAGGACGGGCAAAAGTTTATAGGCGTGTTCTTGCTTGGTGTCGCGCTGGCGAAGGGAACGGGCACGTCGGAATTTGAGATTCCATTCTGGCTGATCGTCCTCTGTTCGGTCGTCATGGGTCTCGGTACCTCGATCGGCGGTATGAAGATCATTAAGGCGGTAGGGCTCGACATGGTGAAGCTCCAGCAGTATCAGGGCTTCTCGGCGGATCTCGCGGCGGCGGGCTGTCTTCTGATATCGTCGCTCACGGGCGTGCCGGTCAGCACGACGCATACGAAAACGACGGCGATCATGGGTGTCGGCGCGGCGCGGCGCATGTCCTATGTCAACTGGAGCGTCGCAAAGGAAATGGTGGTTACATGGCTCGCCACCTTCCCCGGGTGCGGGTTGATCGGTTACCTGATGACGCTGCTATTTAAGGCATTATTCCTATAAATTGAGAGGTACGATATGAAAACGAACGCTAACGACTACTTTGCGATGTTTGTCGGCCTAACGCAGCACTGCTGTGATGCGGCTCAGAATCTGCACGCGACGCTGTCCGACTTTGACGCCAAACGTATCCCGGAAATGATGCAGCACATGCATGCCATCGAGCACTCGGCCGACGTCGACAAGCATGCGCTGATGAAAAAGCTTTCCCGCGAGTTCCTGCCGCCGATCGAGCGCGAGGACATCGTCTCCCTTTCGCAGGAAATCGACAACATCACCGACTCCATCGAGGAAGTCCTCCTCCGGGCGTACATGTACAACGTACAGGAGATCCGCGCCGACGCGCTGGCGATGAGCACGGTCATCGTGAAGGCCTGTGACGAGCTGCTGCGTGCGATGCGCGAGTTCCACAACTTCCGCAAATCGGAGATCCTCCCCGCGTCGATCGTCGAGATCAACCGTCTCGAGGAGGTCGGCGACACACTGCAAACGGAAGCCATCCGCAAGCTCTACACCGGGAATAAGGACCCTTTGAAGGTTATCGTCTGGACGGACATTTTCGAGCGTCTGGAAGCCTGCTGCGACGCCGCCGAGCACGCCGCGAACGTGCTGGAAAGCATCATGATGAAGAACTCATAACTCATCCCGCGAATTACGGCACGGAGCATCGACAAATGCTCCGTGTGTTTTTTTGCCATGCCGAACCTTTCCGTTCCAAAATCCGTCTTTATATGCGAAACCGGTTTCAACATGACAAACATGACGAGGAGGTGATGATATGGAACCCTTCGAAGACTTGCTTTCCGCGCACCGCGGTACGCTGGAGCGCTTTGTACGCTACCGGCTACCGTCGCAGACCGACGCGGACGACGTTTTGCAGGAGGTCTATATGACCGCGTACCGCAAATTCGATACGCTAAAAAGTACCGCGCTGTTCAAGGCGTGGATCATCAGCATCGCGCGGAACAAATGCCGCGACTACTTCCGCGAAAAAGCCCGCGTACTGGAAATCCCGCTCGATACGGTCACGGAAACGCAGCTGACCTATGGGCCCGGCGGTGTCACGGAGACGACGACGGTACGGGAAACACTGAACGGGCTTGGGAATCAGGCGCAGCAGATTTTATACCTGTACTATTTCAAGGAACTGCCGCAGACGGAGATTGCGGCGCGCCTGGGGGTTCCTCTCGGCACGGTCAAGAGCCGGCTGTATGCCGCGAAAGAGCGATTTCGGGAGCGGTATCCCTATCCGCCCCGTGAGAGGAAAGGAGACTTTACTGTGAAAAAGCTGCCGGAGCTGTTACCGGAGTATCGTATTGTTAAATCGGAGGAAGCGCCGTTTGCGGTCAAGTGGGAGGAGCTTCCCGGGATGCTGATCGTACCCAAACCGGGGGAAAAGCTGTGTTTTGGGATGTATGATCTTCCGATAGGAAAAAGGACCGGTATGTATGAGTTGGAAACTCTCTGTAAAATTAACATTCACGGCATTGACGGTATGGAAATCCGGGCGGATTACCACAGTCCGGAGGAAGACTTGCCCGATCACCGGTATATGGCGCAACTTACGGACACACACTGCAGGTATCTCGGCGAAATCTATACGGATAAAAGCGGCATAAGGCGTTATCTGACATTCCTCGACGGCGATGATTTCTTGACAGAATGGGGTATCGGGAAAGACAACTGCGGTCGAACCACCTCCCCTACCGTCGGAAACAGAATTTGCGAGTTGAAAACAGGCTTCTTGGCATCCGAAGCGGAGGAAGACATTGACATCGTAGGCCGTTTTGATATAACGATCAACGGCAAATCCTACGATACTATACGTGTCATTACCCTTGAAGGCGTCGGAAACGCTTCTGTCATGGTAGAGCAGTACCTCGACGCAAACGGACGCACCATCCTCTGGCGTCGCTTTAACCGCGACGACTGGGCATTTGACCGTTATCGGCAGAAATGGTCCGATAAGCTCCCCGTTAACGAACGGGTGACGATCAACGGCGTCCCCTATGTCCACTGGTACGATTGTATCACGGATTATCTTCTGTAAACACCCGCGCGCGGCGTCTTTAAAAAAGACGCCGCGCGCGATCCGTTTTTATCGGAAAGTTTTTAGTTCAGTCCCTTAATCCACTTTTCGCGCAGACGGATACCGGCTCCCGTCACCGCGTTGCTGACGGTATGGGATAGAAGGAGGATATCCGGCTTATGGCGGTTGGCGGGGACAAGGCGGGGATGGATATAATCGATCAGACGGCAGACAAGGCGGTCCCCAAAGCGGACGCACTGGCCGTCGAGGACGATCGCATAGGGGCTAAAAACACAGCAGGTGTTATAAAGCGCGGAAGCCAGGGCGTTCACATAGTCCTCCATCGCCTTCGAAGCTTCCTCGACATTCCAAAGGGCTTCGATCGAGCATTCGCGCGCCTTTGCTATGGCTTCCAACTCACCGTAGGCGCGCAGAAGGCTGGACTCCAAGCGTTCGCCGCAGGACAGCACCATCTGTCCGAGATCGCCCGCATAGCCGTCGGTACCCATGACGACGTTGCCCTCGTGGACTAGCGCCCCGCGGACATTGCTGTCGATGGACAGGTAGAGCAGGCTGTAGGGTGCGTAGGCCTTCAGCTCAGCGTTGCAGGCGATACCGGCAAGCTTTGCGTCGGCGGAAGCGATGATCTCGCAGTCGAAGAACTTGCGAATCGTTCCCTTGATCGGCACATTGGAGAGCGCCGGGATACGGAAGCTGTCCGTGGTGTCGGTCTCCATATTGTAGACAGACGGCAGGCAAACGGAAATGCCGATACATTCGTCATCGGACAGATGCAACGCCTGACCGCGCGCACGGATGGCTTGTAAAAAGCGTTCGAAATTCTCCGTATAGGAGCTGTTCGAATCATACTCCTGTGTCAGTACTTCAAACGGCACAAGCTCCAGCGTCATAAAGCCGCATGAAAAACGAAGTCCGCTTAAATCCAGTACCATGAGCCACTTGCTGCGGGAAAAATAGACCAAGGCGGGGTTGCGGCCTACGTTTTCCGTACGTTGCTCGGTCTCGTAAACGGCACCGTTGCGCAGCAGGACTTCCATAATATTGCTGACCGTCATCACCGATACGCTCGCACGCTCCGCGATCTCCGCACGGGAAATACCCTCGTGCTCGGCAATCGCTGTCACGATTTCAACAATGTTGCGCGCACGCACCAGACTCACATTCAGCTTTTTCACTCGTAAGTTCCTCCAATACCGCCGGAATCTTCGTCCTTTTGAACAAAACGGCGATTCGTACCTATTATTGCGGACTTAGTATAACCTATTTAAAACATTTTGTCAAGTATATCGTATCATTTCCGGCACAAATTCGTGTCAAAAAACGCGGCCTCCGACAGCCCTGTACATCGCGAGCAAATTCTCCGGCGGCGTACACGGCGACAGGTTGTTGGCCTCCCGCATGACAAAGCGCCGGGTGTACGGTTCCACCTCCGCGCGGATGCGCGACGCCTCGGCAAAGACCTCCTCCTGCGTACCGGCCAGCAGCGTGTTGACGCGTACGCCCCCATTGACGCGCACCTCTGTGCCGAGCGTGCGCACCAGCTCGCCGTGGCGGACGGGGAATCCGGTGTCGAAGCTGTAGACATTGAGCGCGTCCCGGATGAGGCGGAAATGCCGGGTGGCATCGCCGCAGAGATGGATGCTGTTGCGGACTCCGGGTGTGCCAAGCTCGTCTACCATCCGTTTGTGATGGGGCAGAATGCGTTCCTCATACATGCCGCAGGAGAGCAGCGCGACGTCATCGTCGGCAAAGCCATAGCCTTCCGCCCGTTCGGGCAGGCCGAAAGCCCTTCGCTGCGCTTTTATCCTCCCGATGATCGACTCCGTGATGTAACACAGCAGTTCGTCGGCGAAGTCCGGCTCCTCGATCAGGTCGATGCAGAAGGCGTCCGTGCCGCGCAGGTTGCAGGCGACCGTCATCGGTCCGTCGGTGCCGAAGATCGGGAAAGCGGCGGAGGTCAGCGGCACGCCGCGGTATTCGTACCCCGCGTGGATGCGGTCAAGAAAATATTCATAATAAGAGAGAGCCTGTCCGAAAATGCCGTCAAACGCGCCGGGTATGGGGCGGCGAAGGAAATCCGCACGGTTCCCGTCGGTGAGAAAGGGGTCCGCGTATGGGCAGTTATGTGCTGGAAAAAGCACTTTTGCGCCGAGCCAGGCGGCCTCGTAGATGTTCTGCAGATCGACGCGCGCCTGCCAGCCCTCTCTCGGCAGCCCCATCGGATGATCGGCGATGAGGTTATGCCGGGTATAGTCCTGCGTGCGCAGAACGACGTCAAGCATAACGGCGGGGTCGGCAAAATAGCGTTCAAAGGAAATCTGTTCCGTATTCAGCGTCGGATCAAGCAGCCACACGCGGGGATTAATGCCCAGAATCACCGGCATGCGTATCGGGTTCCCGGCGTTATAGGCATCCCATACGCGTTTGACTTCCTCGTTATGCGCGTCAAAGTTCATTTTCAGCATAGCGGCTCCTCCATTTTGTTTACTTAATATTTCTGCGTTGCGTTTCAGTACCTGAGCGCCTCTCCAGGTAAAGGCACGGTCAGGCCAGCGTTCCTTCAGAGTACGGTTCGTCAGTCCCTCAAGCATCCCCGGCGTCAGTTCATACAGCAAATTCTCCCGGAAAGCAGGAATCGCCGTTTTCTTCGCGCCGCGGTTTTCAGGGCAGACCTCCTGACAGCGGTCACAGCCCCACATCGTACCGACCCCGCGCATGGCGGCTTTCTCGGAGTCGGTCAGATCGCCGCCACGCTGCGTGACGGCCGACAGGCAGCGCGCCGCGTCGACGCCGTTTTCCGTCAGCGCACCTGTGGGGCAGGCTCGGATGCAGGCGTCGCAGCCGATGCAGCGGACGCTACCTTCCGGCGGTGTAGGCATTAGCGGCGCGTCCGTGGCGATGCAGCCGATGAAGACCCAGCTTCCGTACTCCGGCACGATCAGCAGCCCGTTTTTGCCGCGCACCCCGAGTCCCGCGCGCACTGCCGTCTCGACCTCGGGGATGGGGGACGCGTCAACAAGGATACGCGCGGCATATCCCGCGTCGCGAAGCGTCTTTGCGGCGGGTTCCAGCGCGGCGGCGAGGACGGCATGGTAGTCCTTACAGCGCGCATACCGGCAGAGCGGCGCGGCGGCGTCCTCCGCAAGATACGGAAACGCCGCGCAGAGTACGCGGGTCATCCCCGGCAAGGCGGGTAAGTCGATCGCCGCGACGCCGCAGCGGACGGCCCCCGCAGGGAGTCCCGCCCGCAGAATCTCCGCATCCGACATGCCCATATCCGATTTCCTTTCGTTCATAAACGGTTTCCCACTTGCATGGCCGTCCTATCTGTGTTAGAATGGCGCATGAGGTGATTTTATTTGGCTCATAAAACACAACTGGGGAATCTGTTCATCATCGCGGCGGCGCTGCTGTGGAGTATGGCGGGCGTCTGCGTCAAGTTCATTCCCTGGAGCGCCTACAGCATCGCTTGCTTCCGCTCGATCTGCGGCGCGATAACCTTCTGCATCTTCATGCGTCGGCCGCATATTACGTTTAACCGTTGGAATATCGCCGGCGCGTTTTCCATGTTCTTAACGGGTATCCTCTACATGAGCGCGATCAAGCTGACGACCGCAGCGAATGCGATTGTATTGCAGTACACCGCGCCGATTATCATTATCCTCTACTCGGTGGTCGTCGAAAAGAAGCGCCCGACAAAGCTGGACCTGATTATTACGGTCTGCGTCCTCGCCGGCTGCGTTCTCGCCTTCTCCGACCGTCTCGAGGGTGGGGGTATGCTGGGTAATATTCTAGCGCTCGCGTCGGGATTTACCTTTGCGGGGCTGATGATTATCAACCGCCGCCCGGAAACCAATGCGATGGAGAGTCAGCTTCTGGGCAATCTGCTGTCGGTCGTCTTTCTCATGCCCTTCCTCTTAACGGAAAAGGCGTTTTCATGGAATCCGACGGTGATTCTTGTCGCGCTGTTTTTGGGGTTTTTTCAGTACGGTCTTGCGCATGTCTGCTTTGGCATCGGTATCAAGCGCACGGAGCCGGTCACCGCGTCGATCATCGCCACGCTGGAGCCGATTTGCAGTCCGCTGTGGGTGTTTCTGTTTCTTGGGGAACAACCGGGCGCGCTGGCGCTTGCCGGCTTCGCGATCGTCCTCGGCGCGACGTCGGTCTACAACATCCTGCTGGTCAAGCGCGGCAACGAGGCGCTTCAGTCGACATCCCCGACGATGGATTCGGGCGGCTCGTCGAGTATTTCCGGGTGACGGAAGATATCGTGCATGCTCTTGAGAGTAGACGCCATATAATGGCCGTCGCAGATGCGTTCATCCGTCGTAAAGGTAAAGTCGATGAAGGTTCTCCTCTGCGTAGACCCGTCGGGCATGAGCTGGTATTCGGTGCGCTTAGGGCCGTAGGAGATAAACATCGGGCAATTGCCGAATTCGTAGAGATGGTGGAACACCGGCGGGATCCCGAGAGAACCCATCGACGTAAAGAAGCAGGACACATGAAAGGGACTGAGCTTTAAAAGGAAGCGCGGCATTTTGTTGTAATTATCGAGGAAACGCAGGAAAGCGATCACGCCGCGCAGAATCGGACGCGGAATGAAGTTTAATATGCGCGCGGTATCGTCGATGGAGTTGTTGTCGCCCTCCTCCCGGTTTTCGGCGATCTCCCGGTTCAGCGCTTCATAGACATCGTTTGCGGTCGAGTAGGGTGAATATTCGAGCTTGACAATGGTTTCCTGCGCGTCGAGCTTCATTTCCTTCTTGATGACCATAGCGACGGTGATATTGTCGCGGGCGTAAAGTTCCCGGTTGGTGATATAACGGTTTAACCCGGGCTTCTGCGAGACGATGCGTACATAGGTCGCGGTAAAGAAGTGCATAATGCCGAAGCCCTTTTGTCCCTGCATACGCTTTTTGCGGATGTACCGTTCGACGGCACTGACCTCGACGGAATCCCGGATGTAATTTGTCGCGCCCTTGCGGTCGGGCATGATATACGAGGTGATACGGATCATCGGCGACAGGCTTCTGATACGGCGCCCGTCCCAGCGGTCACCGTAGCGCTTTTTGCGATATGTCATAAATGGCCTCATTTTTACGTTTCCAGACGGCGGCAAAGGCCAGCCTTCCTCACGCAGTTTCGTTTATTCCAGCTTCTTTTATAAAACGACGCCGTGAATACGGCGCGTGTTTCGAAGCGGTCTATTCATTATACCGTCAAAAAACCGGTCTGTACAGTCCCGAAAGTAAATTCGGCGCTTTTCCCAAAGAACTCCTCCCTTTTTTGTCGTTTTCATCCATTCGCCATATTATTGCAGGAGGTTAGTTTTATGAAGCTCAAGGTTATGACCTACAACATCTGCTCCGGGCATGTTTTTACGAACGGGAAACCGCCCGCGCACACCCGTCCGCCCCAGGACATCGCCGTCTCGGCACGCGTCATACAAAAATACTCTCCCGACATCATCGGCGTCAACGAGGTACGCGGCAAAGGTCCGGGCGAGGGTTATACCGAGCAGGCGCAGGCGCTGGGCGAGATACTCGGCTACCGGTACTTCTTCGGCCCCGCCATCCGTTTCGACGCAGGCCCCTACGGGAATGCGTTCCTGTCCCGTTTCCCGATCCTGCGCGCCGAGATCGTCCCGATCCCCGACCCGGCTGTACGGGACGAGGACGCCTATTATGAGACGCGTGCGATTATCCGGGCAGAGCTGGACGTGCCGGGCGGCCTGACCGTGCTCGTATCGCACTTCGGCCTCGCAAACAGCGAGAAGCGCAACGCCGTCGCGACCGTTCTCCGTATGCTTCCCGACATTCGCGGCCCGGTCATCTTCATGGGCGACCTGAATATGGAACCGAACGATCCGATTCTCACACCGATTTTCGGCAAGCTCACGGATACGGCGTCGATTCTGCCCGAAAAACCCCTGACGTTCGCGTCGTACAGCCCGGAGATCAAAATCGATTACATCTTTACCTCCGCCCATCTCCGCGCGCTGAAAGCCTATTCGCCCGACGAAACGGCCTCCGATCACAAACCGTACCTCGCGGAGTTGGAGTTTTAGGCTTACGAATGTACCGGAATACGGCGTTTTCAAAGAAACTCTTCAGTTTATAAGCAAATATGTCTTGTAATCAAGGGGAAACTGTGGTAGAATAAGGTTGTAATGTTATCCGTCGGCGTGTTTTGAGGGGGGGATACCCCGCTCACGATTGACAGGAGTTATCTATGTATACGATAGGAGACAGAATCGTCCATCCGATGCACGGCGCGGGGGTTGTCGATGATATCGTCACCCAGCGTTCCGACGGCATCGCACGTGAATATTACGTCTTCCGTGCACCGATGGACAATATCGTCGTACTGATTCCGGTTGGGTCAAGCGACGGAATCGGTGTGCGCCCGGTCGTGGAACGCGCGGCGGCACAAGCGCTTTTGGATGCATACCCCACGCTGCATCCGGAAGCCAATGTCAGCTGGAATCGCCGTTACCGGGACAACATGCTGCGCATCAAGAGCGGCGACTTAACGGAGGTTGCCGTTGTGGTCAAGTCGCTGATGCTGCGCGGCAAAGAGCACACGCTGTCTACCGGAGAACGCAAGATGCTCACCGCGGCCAAACGGATTCTGCTGTCGGAGCTGTCACTCGCACTGGACGCCGGCGTCGATGTACTGGATCAAAAGCTTGACGCCATGCTGTAACCGCGGTTTCCCCTTCCTTATCCATCAATTCCTCTGATGCTGGAGGTTTTTCATCTTGAACACCACCCACATTCGGAAAATCATACGCATCCTACGCGGCGCGAAACCTGCATTTTGTACGGCAATCGTACCGGCAGCGGGTTCGTCGTCGCGTTTTGGCGCAGATGATAAGCTACTATCCGATCTTGGCGGCGCGCCGGTGCTGATACGCACGCTGGAAGCGCTGGAGAGAACTCCCGAGATTGCAAAAATCGTCATCGCATCGGGCGCCGATGCCGTCAATTCCGTCCGCGCCCTCGCTGCGGCGCATCACATCGCAAAGCTCCATGCTGTGGTACCGGGCGGGGCGACGAGAGCGGATTCCGTCCGGGCCGCGCTTGCCGCGCTGCCAAAGGATACGACGCTCGTCGCCGTCCATGACGCGGCGCGTCCGCTCGCAACGCCTGACCTCATCGGACGCGTCGTCCGCTGTGCGGAGCGTACGGGAGCGGCCATCCCCGTCGTCCCGGTGAAGGATACGATCAAGCTTGTCGCGCAGGGGATAGTCACCGCGACCCCCGACCGGTCGACGCTGCACGCGGCACAGACGCCGCAGGTTTTCTCAAAACTGATACTCGGCACGGCGCTGTCGCTCCCGGGAAGCTTCACGGACGACGCCTCCGCCGTGGAAACGATGGGCGTCTGTGTGCATGCTCTTCTCGGCGAATATGAAAATCTCAAGATCACGACGCGGGAGGATCTCCTTTTGGCGCGTTTGATCTATGAAAGGAGACCCCCATGCGCATCGGACACGGCTACGACGTCCACCGAATGATCAAAAACCGCCCGCTCGTTCTCGGCGGGGTAACGATCCCCTATTCGCTGGGGCTTCTCGGGCACAGCGATGCGGACGTACTGGTGCATGCGATCATGGACGCGCTCCTCGGCGCGGCGGGGCTTCCCGATATCGGGCAGCAGTTTCCGGACCGTGACCCCGCGTACAAGGGAATTTCGAGCATGCTGCTGCTCGGGCGGGTCATGGAGCTGTTACAGAACGCCGGCTGGAAGGTCGAAAGCGTCGATACGACGGTCATCGCCGAAAAGCCGAAGCTTGCCCCCTATATGCCCGCAATCAAAGCGGCTTTATCCGCAGCGCTTGGCACCCCCGCCGTGAACGTCAAGGCGACGACGGAGGAAGGCCTCGGCTTTACGGGCGAGGGACAAGGCATCGCAGCGCATGCCGTCGTATTATTGGAGGAACGCTTATGAATATAGACGCCTATCTTGCCCGCATCGGCATTAGCTCCCGTCCGGAGGACACCTCTCCGGAAACCCTGCACGCCCTGCAGACCGCGCACCTGATGCATGTGCCGTATGAGACGATGGATATTATCCGGGGCGTGCCGTTTACGCTGGAGACAGAAGCGCTGTACGACAAGATCGTAACGCGGCGGCGCGGTGGGTACTGCTTTGAGTTAAACGGGCTGTTTGCATGGCTGCTTCGGAGTCTTGGATTCCCCGTCACAGAATACTTCGCACGCTTTTTACGGGACGCCGATCCCGGTGTTCCGATGCGGCGGCACCGTGTGCTGCGTGTCACGGCGTCGGACGGGCTTGACTATATCTGCGACGTCGGCGTCGGCGGCGTCTGTCCGCTCACGCCCCTGCCGTTTCTGCTTAACGCGCGGACGAGCGAGGCAAACGGCGTCTGGAGAATTGTCCCCGACGCAGTTTACGGGTATGTCGTTGAGGAGTATAAACACGGCACGTTTCGTCCGTACTACGCCTTCACAACGGAGCCGCAGCATCCGATCGACTTTGTGACGGCAAATTTCTGGTGCCAACAAGCGCCCGAGTCCCCCTTCCGCACATCGCCGATCGTCTCGCTGCCAACCTTAACCGGCCGGAAAACCCTGCGCGGCGACGAGTTCCGTATCTTCGACGGAGACCGCGTTGTGGTCATCCCCGCCGGGGACGCGGATAACCGCGATCGGCTCTTGGTGGAACTGTTCGGTATTGGGACTAATTAACCCCGAAAATCCCGTAATCCCATCGTATTCACCGTTGCAATTCCCGTTATATTCGTGTATACTTAAGAATGAAATACCATATGGAGGACGTGTTATGAAGCTTTTAGTCACCGGTGGCGCCGGTTATATCGGTTCTCATACCTGTGTCGAGCTGCTTGCGGCAAAACACGAGGTTGTTATCGTTGATAACCTCTCCAACAGCTCTTCCGAGGCGATTCGCCGTATCGAAAAGATCGCAAAGCAGAATGTCACGTTTTATAACGCGGACATCCTTGACGAGCCGAAGCTCTCCTCGATTTTCGAGTATGAGCGTCCCGACGCGGTCATCCACTTTGCCGCGTTAAAGGCCGTCGGCGAGAGTGTGGCAAAACCGCTCGCATACTATACGAACAACATCACCGGCACGCTGACGCTGCTGCGTGTGATGGATGCTCACGCCGTCCGCACGATCGTCTTCTCGTCATCCGCAACTGTTTACGGCGACCCGGCGACCGTCCCGATCCGCGAGGACTTCCCGCTTTCCGCGACGAACCCCTATGGACAGACAAAGCTGATGAACGAGCAGATTCTGCGTGATCTCCACCGCGCAAACAACGCCTGGAAGGTCGCCCTGCTGCGGTACTTTAACCCCGTCGGCGCGCACAAATCCGGTCTCATCGGTGAGGACCCGTCCGGCATCCCGAATAACCTCACCCCCTATATCACGCAGGTCGCGATGGGCAAGCGCGAGTACCTGTCCGTTTTCGGCAACGACTATGACACCCCCGACGGCACCGGCGTGCGCGACTACATCCATGTCGTCGATCTCGCACGCGGCCATATCGCGGCGGTCGAGAAGCTCGCGTCAATGGACGGCGGCGTCCTGACGGTCAATCTTGGCACCGGACGCGGTTACAGCGTGTTGGAAATGGTAAAAATGTTCGAGGAAGTCTCGGGGAAACAGATTCCGTACAAGATCACGGCGCGTCGCCCGGGCGATATCGCAACCTGTTATGCGGATCCTTCGCTGGCGGCGGAGCTTTTGGGCTGGAAAGCCGAGCGCGGGCTCCGCGAGATGTGCGAAGATTCCTGGAGATGGCAGTCGATGAATCCCGACGGCTACAAGGAGGAGAAATAAATGAACCATCCGATTCTCGTCGTCATGGCGGCGGGCCTTGGCTCCCGCTACGGCGGCTTAAAGCAGATTGACCCCGTCGGCCCACACGGGCAGCTCATCATCGACTATTCCGTCTATGACGCAGTCAAGGCGGGCTTTCAGAAGGTCGTTTTCATCATCAAAGAAGAAAATCACGCGATCTTTGAGGAGACCATCGGCTCCCGTATCCGGGGCGCAATCGATGTGCAGTACGTCTATCAGCGCGCGAACGATATTCCGGCTGGCTTTTCGATTCCCGAGGGACGTGCGAAGCCCTGGGGCACCGGACACGCGGTATGGGCGACACGCGATGTGATCACCGAGCCCTTCGCTGTCATCAACGCCGACGACTTCTACGGCTTCGGTGCGTTCCGCGCGCTGTATACTTTCCTCGCGAACGTCGACCCCGTCCGTACGGATTTTATGCTCGCGGGCTTTCGCGTCGAAAATACGCTCACCGAGAACGGCACCGTCGCGCGCGGCGTCTGTGAGACGAGCGCGGATGGGTATTTGACGGGCGTCACCGAGCGCACGAAGATCGAGAAGCGGCCCTGCGGTGCCGCGTATACCGAAGACGGCGGAGCAACATGGACGGACATCCCGGCAGGCACCGTCGTATCGATGAACACCTGGGGTTTTACGGCTAAGCTGTTTGACGAGATGAAGATCGAACTGCCGCAATTCTTTGAAAATGACGTACCGAAAAACCCGCTTAAATCAGAGTTTTTCCTGCCGTTCGTCGTCGATAAGATGATTCAGGAGAAGCGTGCACGGGTTCGTGTAATCGACACCGGCGAGCGCTGGTACGGCGTGACTTATCGCGAGGACAAGCCCGTCGTCCATGCAGCTATCGAACGCATGACGCGGGAGGGTAAGTATCCGGAGAACCTCTGGAACGTGTAAACCCTCCGTATGCCGGCTCAGACACCGCGCGGCTTTCGGAGAATGCGATTCCGATTTTTTCTAAAAACAAAGGATTGACCGAATATGGAACATTTAGGCTTAAACGAGATCCGCGAGCGGTATCTCACTTTTTTCCAGTCCAAGGGGCATCTCCGGCTGCCGAGCTTTTCACTGGTTCCGGAAAACGATAAGACCCTGCTCTTGATTCCCGCCGGCATGGCGCCTCTGAAGCCCTACTTCACCGGCGAACTGACCCCTCCTGCGCCGCGTGTCACGACCTGCCAGAAGTGCATCCGCACCAACGACATCGAGAACGTCGGCTTTACCGCGCGCCACCTGACCTTCTTTGAGATGCTCGGCAACTTCTCCTTCGGCGATTACTTCAAGCCCGAGGCGACAACCTGGGCGTGGGAATTTGTCACGAAAGTCTTAAATATGCCCGAAGACCGTCTGTATGTGTCGATCTACGAGCAGGACGACGAAGCGTTCGACATCTGGACAAAGCATGTCGGCGTCGACCCCGCGCACGTGTTCCGGATGGGGAAAAAGGATAACTTCTGGGAAATCGGCAACGGCGCTGGCCCCTGCGGGCCCTGCTCGGAGATCTACTTCGACCGCGGAGAGAAATATGCCTGCGGCCCGGACTGCCATCCCGGCTGCGACTGCGACCGCTATATCGAGTTCTGGAACCTCGTTTTCACCCAGTTTGAAAACGACGGCCACGACAACTATCTCCCCTTGAAGAAAAAGAACATCGACACCGGCATGGGGCTCGAGCGTATCGCCTGCATCATGCAGGAGGTGGACAGCCTGTTCGAGATCGATACGATGACCGCGATCACCGAAAAGGTCTGCGAAATGGCGGGGGTACAACGCGGGCAGAATAAGAAAACCGACATCTCCCTGCGCATCATCACTGACCATGTCCGCTCGACTGTCATGCTGGTCTGTGACGGCGTGCATCCGTCGAATGAAGGACGCGGCTACATCCTGCGCCGGCTGCTGCGCCGCGCCGCGCGCCATGGAAAGCTTCTGGGCATTGAATCGGGCTTCTTAACGAAGCTTGCCGACACTGTGTTCGAGATTTCAGGCAAGGCGTACCCGCAGATCGTCGAGAAGGCCGACTTTATCCGCAAGGTCATCCGTCTTGAGGAAGAACGCTTCGATAAGACGATCGACGCGGGACTGAAGATACTCTCCGATCTCATCGACGGTATGAAAGCGGCAAATCAAACGGTCATGGACGGCGCGGATGCGTTCCGCCTGTATGACACCTTCGGCTTCCCGGTGGACTTGACCGAGGAGATCCTCGGCGAGCAGGGCATGACAGTCGACCGCGCGGAATTCGACCGCCAGATGACGGCGCAGCGCGAACGCGCCCGTTCCGCGCGCAAGTCCGGCGCGCTCGGCTGGGACGCGGACGATATGTCCTTTTTAAAGACGCTGCCGGAGACGGCTTTCACCGGTTACGGCGCAACGCACGGACACGGCAGGGTGCTTGCGGTGATCCATGACGGCGAGAGCGCCCAGGGGCTGTCACTCGACGATGAAGGCATCCTGGTAATGGACGCCACGTCGTTCTACGCGGAATCCGGCGGTCAGGTGGCCGATACGGGCAGTATTCGCACGGAAAACGGCGAGTTTACGGTGCGCGATGTCAAGAAGACACCCGACCATAAGTTCCTGCACATCGGTGTGTGCACACGCGGTACGATCGACGTGGGCTCATCCGCCGATACGCTGGTGGACGAAGCGCGCCGTGCGGCGATCATGCGCGCGCATTCCTGCGCGCATCTTCTGCAGGCTTCCCTGCGCCGCGTACTCGGCAGCCATGTCGAGCAGGCCGGCTCTTTGGTTGAGCCCGACCGCGTGCGTTTCGACTTTTCCCACTTTGCCGCGATGACCGAAGACGAACGCGCGAAAGTGGAAGCGTTTGTCAACGAGGAAATCCTGAAGGGTTTGTCCGGCTCGATGACGGAGATGCCGATTGAGGAAGCTAAAAAGCTCGGCGCGATGGCTCTGTTTGGCGAAAAGTATGGCGATATCGTTCGCGTCGTCCGTTTCGGCGACTATTCCGTCGAGTTCTGCGGCGGTACGCACCTCGACAATACCGCGAAGATCGGTCTGTTCCGCTTAACCGGCGAGGGCAGCGTCGCGGCCGGCATCCGCCGCGTCGAGGGCGTTACGGGCAAAGGCGTGCTGGAGCTTCTATATAGCCGCGAGCAGACGATCGGCGCCGCCGCGGAATCGCTGCGTACGTCGCCTGCGGAACTGGAGCATGCGGCGCTGACCACAGCGGCCACGGTCCGTGAGCAGAAGGCCGAGATCGAAGCGCTGGAGGCCAAAATCGCCCGTGCGGACGCGGAGGTTCTAGCGCGTGAGGCCATGGATGTGAAGGGCGTTCGCCTGATCGCGAAGCAGGTACCGGGTACAGCAGAGCAGATGCGTGTGGTCTGCGATACGCTGCGGGATCTGGACGACAATGTTGTGGTCATGCTGGGCGCCGTGGCGGACGGAAAAGTCGTTTTATCGGCGGCCTGCGGCAAGGAAGCGGTCAAGAAAGGCGCGCATGCGGGTAAGCTCGTCAAAGCAGCGGCGACGGTAGTCGGCGGCGGCGGCGGCGGACGCCCGGACAGTGCGTCAGCCGGCGGACGCAGCCCCGAAAAGCTGGGGGATGCGCTGAGCGCGGTGAAGACGACACTTGAGGATATGTTGAAATAAGTTGAATACGAAGGACGCGCGGCTTTTTTGAAAAAAGCCTGGCAAAAACTTTTACTGTCAGGATTTTTATAAGCTGCGCGTCTTTTTAAACGGAGGTTTTATGATGGATTGTCTGTTTTGTAAAATTATCACGGGGGAGATTCCTTCTACGAAGGTGTATGAGGATGAGACAGTGTACGCGTTTCGGGATATTCATCCGCAGGCACCGACGCATATCCTGATCGTGCCGAAGCGGCATATCGCATGCGCGGGCGAGCTTAAAGAAGCCGACGGCGCGATGGTCGGGCATATCTTTGCAGTCGCGGCAGCGCTTGTACGGGCGGAGGGATTGGGCTCTTACCGGGTGGTTACGAATTCCGGCGCGGACGCGGGGCAGACCGTCGATCATCTTCATTTCCATCTCTTAGGCGGACGCGTGCTGTCGGGCGAGATGGCGTAACGGAGGAACTATGGAGTATATAAAGCTCGGACGGACAGGTCTGATGGTTTCCTCGACATCCTTCGGCGCGCTGCCGATACAGCGAATCTCCTTTGACGATGCGGCGGCGCTGATCCATCAGGCGCTTACCGGCGGAATCAACTATTTTGATACGGCGAACGCGTATACCGACTCCGAGGAAAAGCTTGGGGCGGCGCTTGCGGGCGTGCCCCGCGACTCCTATGTCATCTCGACAAAGAGCGGCGCGAAAACGTACGAAGGGGTGCTCGCGCATATCGAGCTGTCCCTACGGCGTCTGCGTACCGATTATATCGATATCCTGCAGCTGCACAATCCGGGCGTATTGCCGGATAGTAACGACCCGCAAAGCTCCTACGCGGCGCTCATAGAAGCAAAACGCCGCGGGTGGATTCGCTTTATCGGTATCACGAACCATGCACTGGCCCGCGCGAACGCTGCGGTCGATTCGGGTGCGTACGATACGCTGCAATACCCCTTCAGCATGCTCGCGGCGCCGCAGGATGAAGCTCTGGTACGCCGCTGCGCGGATGCCGACGTCGGCTTTATCGCAATGAAGGGCATGTCCGGGGGACTCCTGCGCGATGCACGAGCGGCTTTCGTCTACATGCGCCGCTTCCCGAATGTCGTGCCGATCTGGGGCGTACAGAAGCCTTCGGAGCTTGCGGAATTCCTCGGTTATGCGCAAAATCCTCCGACTGACGACGGCGAAATTGCGGCGTCCATCGAGCGTGAACGCGCAGCGCTTGTCGGCGACTTCTGCCGTGCGTGCGGTTACTGCCTGCCGTGTCCTGTAGGTATCGATATCCCGCAGTCGGCGCGCCGGAAGTACTTCCTGATGCGTTCCCCCATCGGCCCGCAGCTTTCCGACGAGGTTCGCGATACGATGCTGCGTATCCGGGACTGCAAGCACTGCCGCGTATGCGTGTCCCGCTGCCCGTATGGGCTCGATACCCCCCGGCTGCTCGCGGAAAATCTGGCGTATTACCTTGATTTTTACGACACACACGTACAAAAATAAGGGAGGTACCCCTCATGTACACGTTTCATGGCATCGGCACCGACTTGCATAACCTGTTCACCCTTTCCGACGCGAAAACACGGTCGATTTCCTCCGAAAACTTCACCGGCGCGAAGGGCGCCGGCGCGCGTGCCGAGATCGGCGAAGGCAGCGCGTCCCACGCGGCGCGGGACCTAGGGCTCGGCTGGAAGGTCAACCCCTATTCCCATATCGAAGCCGGCGAAACGTTCACGCTCGCGGATATAGAAGGCTCCGGCTGCATCCAGCATATCTGGATGACGACCGGCGGTAAAACCTCGTGGCGCGACACCATTTTGCGGTTTTACTGGGACGATTCCCCAGTCCCGTCCGTGGAGTGTCCGATGGGCGACTTTTTCGCGTGCGGCTGGGGACAATATGCGCAGGTAAACGCTCTGCCGATCTGCGTCAATCCGGGACGCGCGTTTAACTGCTATTTCCAGATGCCCTTCCGCCGTCATGCGCGGATCACGATGGAGAATCGCGGCGCTGAGCGTATGGTGGTCTACTATCAAATCACCTACACAGAAACCGCAGTTCCCGACGACGCGGCGTACTTCCACGCGCAGTTCCGGCGTACCAACCCCCTGCCGGAAAAGACGCCCTATACGATTTTAGAGGGTGTGCAGGGGAAAGGGCAGTACGTCGGCACCTATCTTGCGTGGGGCGTGAACAACACCGGCTGGTGGGGCGAGGGGGAGATTAAGTTCTACCTCGACGGCGACCGCGAGTTCCCGACGATCTGCGGCACCGGCACGGAGGACTATTTTTGCGGCTCTTATAACTTTGACGTCGCGGACGCGGATGGCCGTCGGCAGTATCACGAGTTTTCCACCCCCTATTCGGGATTGCCCCAAGTCATCCGTCCCGACGGTACCTATCAGTCCCAACAGCGCTTCGGGCTGTACCGTTTCCACATCACCGACCCGATTCGCTTTGAAAAAAATCTGCGAGTCACGATTCAGGCGCTCGGCTGGCGTTCGGGCGGGCGGTATCTGCCGCTGCAGGATGATATCGCGTCGGTCGCGTACTGGTATCAGGATAAGCCCGCGGCGTCGATGCCCGTGCTGCCCGATCGGGATAAATTGGAGATTATATAAGTGATGAATACAATCCGTTTTGGTATTATCGGCTGCGGTTTGATGGCGCGTGAGTTCGCCGGAGCCGCCGCGCGCTGGTCGCAGTTCGTCGACGGCACCATCCCGCGTCCGGAGATCGTCGCGGTTTGCTCCCGCAGCGACAAGAGCCGCTCATGGTTTTCAGAGCGTTTCCCGTCGGTCAACTTTTCCACACCGGATTACCGGGAGCTGCTCGCCCGTCCGGACGTAGACGCGGTTTACGCCGCCGTTCCGCACGATCTGCACGAGGAGGTCTACCGCGCCTGCATCCGTTCAGGAAAAGCGCTGCTTGGCGAGAAGCCCTTCGGCATCGATCAGGCGGCAAATACGGCGATACTCGCTGAGCTTGCCGCGCATCCGGATGTGTTTGTCCGCTGTTCCAGCGAATTCCCCTATTATCCCGCCGCCCAGACCCTGATTTCCTGGGCGCGGGAGGGGAAGTTTGGCAAGTTGATTGAGGTGAACGCCGCGTTTGAGCATGCGTCCGACCTCGACTTGACGAAGCCTGTCAACTGGAAGCGCCGGATCGCCACCTGCGGCGCGTACGGCTGTCTCGGGGATCTCGGCATCCACACGCAGCATGTCCCCTTCCGGCTCGGTTACATCCCGCAGTCGGTCTACGCGATCTTTTCAAACTTAGTCCCCGAGCGTCCGGACGGCAAGGGCGGCATCGCGCCGTGCGAAACATACGAAAATGCGGTGCTTCTCTGTACGACGAAGGACGCACGGGGGGATATCTTCCCGATGCGTCTGGAAACTAAGCGGATGAGTCCCGGCTCGACGAACAAATGGAGCATCGCGATCACGGGCATTGACTGTGCGGCGCGCTTTTCCACGGATGACCCCGGCGCGTTTTACTATACGCAAAGCTGGGGGCGGGAACAGGCATGGTGCCGCGTCAATCTCGGCTTCCAGCCGATGCTGCCGACGGTTACGGGCAGCATCTTCGAGTTCGGCTTCTGTGACGCGATGCAGCAGATGATCGCGGCGTTCTGTCTGGAATACGCGGGCCGGGAGGTTTCGTTCGGTCTGTTTACACCCGAAGAGACTCATCTTTCGCATGCGTTGTGTACGGCTGCTCTGCATGCGCATGAACAGCAGACCGTTGAACGAGTTATCTAAGCTATGAACGCGGCATACGATGTTGCTTTTCCTCCTTATGCCGCTTTTTTGTGAGGTATTTATGGATATTTCCTATATAAATCCGCACGAAACCATTGCATATGCGGCATCGGAGCTGCAAGCCGCATTGAAAATAGTCAGTAATATCGATGCCGCCATCATCGGCGTTGGTTTTTCTGCTTCCGGTATTCATTTAGGACTTTTAGAGGAACTTGCGCGTGACGACTCGGACGTTGACGATGCGCTGATCGACGATGTCGTGGATATCGATATCCGAAACGGCGAGGGGTTCATCGCCGGCAGCAACCCGCGCAGTGTTTTAATTGGCGTGTACGAATACCTGAAATCGATGGGCTGCTGCTGGGTTCGTCCGGGCGATGACGGTGCCTATCTGCCGCACTGCGACGCTCTTTCGCATACATTCATAAAACGTCGGAAAGCGACTTACCCTTTTCGCGGCGAGTGTATCGAGGGCGCAGTCAGTTTCGAGAATGTCCGAGACACCATTCGCTGGCTGCCAAAAGTAGGTATGAACCTTTTTATGATGGAGCAGATCGTCCCGTACAACTACATGAGCCGTTGGTATAAGCATAGCGTCAGTACAGTGAAGACGGACGAAAACGTATCCTTCGAGGAAATCGGCGCCTATGTAACCCGCTTAGAGCACGAGATCAAACGCTGCGGCCTCCAGCTCCACGCACTCGGGCATGGATATTTACTCGAGCCATACGGCATTCATTATAAAACCTGGTCAGACAAATATACATTGACGGATGAAGCCCGCGAGGATATCGCATTGATCAACGGCAAGCGGGAGCTTTATTACGGTTCGCCAAACTTTACACAGCTATGCTTCGCCCGTCCCGAGGTACGGAAAAAGCTTATAAATTTCCTAACCGGTTATGCGGAGAAGAAACCGTATATCGATTTTCTGCATGTCTGGCTGGCCGACGCACAGGGCAACCAGTGCGAATGCGACGAATGCCGCAAGCACCATCCATCCGATCTGTATGTACAGCTGCTCAACGAGCTGGATGCAGAATTGACAGCTCGCGGGCTGGACATGCGTATCGTGTTTATCATGTATACCGACACTTTGTGGGCTCCGCTGGTCGAGCATTTCCGCAATTCGCGCCGTTTTGCCTTTACAACCGCCTTTTCCCGCAGCTATGATACTCCTTATACACAGGCGCATCCTGCAGCCGTACTTCCTGTCTGGCAGCGCAACGGTACACAGATCAAGCCTTCTTTTGATACCATGCTACGTTTCCTCGCGGAATGGCGAAAAGTTTTTGACGGCCCGGCTTTTGCGTTTGAGTATTATTTTTATGTCGATCACTTTAACGATCCCGGTTACTGGCAGATTGCCAAAACAATTTGGGCAGACATTCGTGCGCTCGGAGGGCTTGGACTGTCCGGTTTGATGAGCGACCAAACGCAGCGTTCTTTTTTCCCCAACGGATTCCCTCTTTCTCTTATGGGCGAGGCTCTGTTTAATCCGCAGCTCGATTTTGATACCTATGCTAAATTATACTTCCATGCCGCCTATGGCGCCGATGCGGCCGCCTGCCGGGACTACCTGTCCGGTCTTTCCGCGCTGTTTTCACCCGCAAGTCTGCGTGAGCATGCGCAGTCGGTCACGCAAATCGACACCGGCATCGGCGGAAGCGAGGAAATCCTGCTCTCATGGAAGAACAATCCCGCGGCTGCAGCCCGTTATGCGCAAATACCGGGGTATATCGACGCCTTTCTGCCGGTTATCCGCCGAAATCTTGACACTCAGGATCGCTGCCATGCAGCGTCATGGAAGCTTTTAGTCTATCACGCCGAATATTGCAGGCGTCTTTCGGCTTTGCTTTTTGACGGCGCAAACGGCGACATGCCTTCCGCGCTGCAAAGGTTTCAGGCGTTAATTCAGTATCTTTCCGAAATCGAGGACGCCATCCAACCGGCGTTTGATCTCGTTTTATTTCATCAGGAGTGGAACCGCAAACTACAATAGGAGGCCATATGTCTCAATACGAAGTAAACATTGACATAGCGAATGCAGCCAAAACGGAGATGCGCAAGACGCTCGCGACGGATAACAAACGCGTACTGAACGCGGTCGGCGCGTTCTCCTCCCTGTATGATATCAGCGACCTCGGCTATCGGCACCCCGTTCTTGTTTTAAAGACAGAGGAACCGGGCTCCAAGCAGCTTCTCGCCGCACAATACGACCGTCTCGAGGGAGTTTGCCATGATATGATCAACCACCTCATCAACGACTGTATCGTGATGGGCGCGACGCCGCTGACCATACAGGACGCGATCATCTGCGGAAAGCTTGAAAAGTCTGCGATCACGCGGATGGTGAAAGCGCTCGCGGATGCTGCCCGCGCACAGGGCTGCGTTCTGACAGGCGGCGAGACCTCCGAGCAGCCGGGCGTTCTGCCGGCAGGGTCATATGTGCTGACGTCGTCCATCGTGGGCGTCGTCGAGCGCGACGAGATCATCGACGGCTCCCGCATAACGCCCGGGGACATCGTGCTGTCGCTGCAATCAAGCGGCATCCACACCAACGGCTACACGCTCGTCCGCCGCATCATGCGCGAGCATCCCGCGATAATGGACGAGGCGGTCGATGGTGTAAGCTTTCTCGACGCGATCCTCGAACCGCATCGCTGCTACTATACTCTCTTAAAAGACCTTTTCCCCACAAGATATATCACCGGCCTTGCGCACATCACGGGCGGCGGTATCTGCGAAAACCTCAACCGTGTGTTGCCGTCCGGCGTCGATGCTGAGATCGACCTTTCAGCCTACGAGATCAATCCTGTTTTCAAACTGCTGCGTCAATACGGTTCGATCGAGGATGCGGAGATGCTTCGGACATTCAACTGCGGCTGCGGACTGGCCGTCGTCTGTAAGTCTGAACATACAAACGATATCATTGCGCATGCCGCAAGCTTCCGGGTTCCCTGTTATCGCATCGGCGTCATTCGCGAGGGTTCCGGAGTAGTCCAAACGAGGGGTTCCCTCCCCTGGTAATAGCCTTTCAAAAAAAGCAAAAGGCAGACAGCTCTATAGAGCTGTCTGCCTTTTGCCAAAGTTTACATACGAGAGGCTTTCGTGTCGGCGAAGACCTATTTTCCCGGGAGGTCACCCTCCAAGTATCGTTGGCGCGCGCAAGCTTAACTACCGTGTTCGGAATGGGAACGGGTGGACCCTTGCGGCAATAAACACCGACTTACTTTTCTTTCGCGAGAAAGAAAAGTAAGTAAAAGAAAGCGAATGGTTGGACAATTGGAAGCATTGGTACGCTATTTTCTAACGCGTTACTTTTCTTCTTTAAAAGACATAATTTAATTGTTAGAAAGAATCCCTCGTACCTAAATACGAGGGATTCGTGAGCCCCGATTGGGACCCATGTGTCGGCGAAGACCTATTTTCCCAGGAGGTCACCCTCCAAGTATCGTTGGCGCGCACAAGCTTAACTACCGTGTTCGGAATGGGAACGGGTGGACCCTTGTGGCAATAAACACCGACTTACTTTTCTTCTAGTTGAAAGAA
>JAYFRF010000013.1:0-197556 GCA_034926225.1 Clostridiaceae bacterium | reverse complement strand
CCAGCATTCTCTTTCGGTGCGTTGAGCCCATGCCGCGCTTGGAATCGTACCGATCCCCCAACCGTTTCAAACCGGCACAGGCTTTGTAGCCCTGCTCAACGGCTTTGCCGGATTCCAGAAAAGATTGCACCACTTTCTCGGTCATTGAGCCAACCGACATAGCCCATCTTTTGAAGTCGTCCGCGTTGTAGGCAAGGTATTTCTGGTACTCCTGTGACATATGCTCCAGTTTCACCATCGGGTCATGCTGCATGGTGTTCAGTCTGCGGTGGCTTGCCACGCGATTGCCATGGTAAAACACCTCGACAATATTGCGCGTAACCCGAATATCGACTTTCTCGCCGATCAGGTTGTAGGGAACAGAGTATTTGTTGCGTCCGTCCGTAATTAGATAGTCGTTCGGCACTTTTACTACTGACCAGACGGCAGGCTCAAATTCGGAGGCCGGAAGCGGCAGCATAAACGACTTTTCTTCTTCCAAATACGCGCTGCGGCGAGTGCCGGCGAGTTGCTTGAACTTCCTGTCATTCAACTCCTCCAGCTTTTTTAGCAACCGCTTGGCACACTTCACGGGTGGAAAAGAACTTCTGATCCCGCAACGCCGCAATAGAATCGAACATGGGAATGGTATCGCCTGCCCAGTCAACTTCCATCGCATCTCCAGGCTTATGCCGAATGCGCATGGTAGCCTTGGCGACTATTTAGCCTTTACAAGCTTTCACAGAGAAATGATACCAACGGATCTTGCGCTTAGTATTATTCAAGCGCGGCAAGGTATTCCTTTTCCTACAGTGTTGGAATGTATCATAATGCTAATAACTTTTGAAATCATTCGTGAAGCAGGTATAAGAATGCCCTCGAACATCGGGCAGGCGCTCAGCATTGTCGGTGCCATAGTAGTAGGTCAAGCGGCTGTAGAAGCTAAATTCATCAGCGCGCCCATGGTTATCATTATTGTAATTACAGCTATTACCGGCTTAATAAATACGAAACTTATGGGTGCAGCAATTATATTACGCTTAACGTTTTTATTATCCGCAGGTCTTCTTGGACTGTATGGCTATGTGTTTGCCTTCATCGGTCTTCTGATAATTCTGTTTTCGCTTAAGTCATTTGGTGTTATTTATACCTCACACCTGACACCCAATAAATTTGGAGAAGCAAAGGACAGGGTAGTTCGCGCCCCATGGAAATACATGACTAAGAGACCTGTCTTTGAACAAAAAGACCGTATAAGGAAAGAATAAAATGCGAAGAAAAATTGTAATATTCTTTATCCTCCTAATAAATCTTATATCCTTATCCGGCTGTTATATTGACATTGATCGTCAAATAATGGTCTCTGGAATAGCGATAGACGAGGGACAACATGATTTCGGTCACTGTAAAGCCATTTTTATCGGCGAGAAATTAGCGAAAAAGGAATTGGTGAAATCCTTGATATCACCATATGCGAACAGGAAACTCGAATTGATATAAATGTTATAATAACAAAGGGATAAAACCTATTTTATATAACAATCTGAGACCTGTGCTTAAGAATGCGTATGCTGTTTTGGTATTTCCATTTGCGGAAGCCGTTCTTTTTACCGTAGTATTTACCTCTGTTGAATCAAAATCACACCGCTTTCGTGGTTATAATCTTTTTTCGAGCTTTGTCTGGTGAATCTCCCGATACACACTCGGCGCGATTCCGAACTGCCGTTTGAATGCCTTATAGAAAGTTCCGAAATTGGAAAACCCGACTTTCTCTGCAATCTCCTGTACGGACATATCGTCCCGGCACAAAAGCTCGGTCGCATGTCGCATCCGTATGTACTGCAAATAAGAGACAGGCGAATAGCCGGTCTTTTTTTTGAAAATGTTAAACAGGTATTTTTCAGACATACCGAACTCGTCCGCCATAGAGGATGCGCAAAGTGAGCTGTCGTCGAAATGCGTGTCAAGATAGTCTAAGAACTCTCGGAACTGACTGTCGGCTACCGTCCGCCGCTTCTCGACGACGTTCGCGCAAACGATACGCGAAGCTTCTTGCAACCGATGTAAAAACAGATCGGGGCTCTCCTGCATAAGCATTTGCTCGATGTAGGGCGGCGGAGCTTCCGGTACGAGCTCGCGGCTGTTCAAGAGAATGTGTGTCCGCAGAACGATAAAACGTGTATGCAGGCCGATGGTCTCCATGTCCGCCGGACATGTAAAAAACACTTTAACAGCCTCGGCAGCGCTGTCCGCGTCGCCGGCTGCCATGGCCTGATAAAGCGACTGCAGCATGCGCCACCCCTGAGAGTCCGTGTTCGCGCCCTCCTCGACCGGTTTCAAAATTCCGGTTCTTCTCTCGCTGATCGGCGTGCGTGCGAACAGAAGTTGGGCTCTTTCGTAAAAGAGCCCAACTCTTCCGATATCGTCCGTCTCTCCGCCGCAAATTACGCATACCTGCGCGGAAAAGCGTTTCGGAACCTCGGCGAGCGCAGCGGATAGGGCTTCCTCCGCCACCCTGCGCCCGTCCGGCATCGGATACAGCAGGCCGAATGTCAACGTATCCGTCGAATGCAGAATCGTACCCTTCGGAAAGCTGCGGCGCAGGAACTCGAGAATCATGAGCAGCACAAGTTCCATGGAACTGTTCGTATCCGCGTATTCGAATACAATCTTGCCGCAAAAGACGAGAACCTTGTCCGGAAAATCCTCCAGCTCAGCCGTAAGCGTTTCGGATATCTGTGGGGGCAGCGTAACTTGGGAGAAGAGCCTGTCGAGCAGATTGTCGCGCAGGGATGTCTGATAGCGGGACAGCGATTTCGTCACATTTTCGCGCTCCTCCATCAGGTTTTCCACGGAATCCAAAAGCCCCGTGTAGACATTCTTGTCAGGCGAGATTAAAAGGCCCCGATCCGTCAATCTCGCCAAAACCTTACGCATCGGACGGTTCTGCATCCTTGAAGCCCAAAGCGCCGTCGCAAACCCAGCAAGCAGGGTAAGCAGTAGGATACCAATCATAAATTGGTCGATCGTTTTCATGCGCATGTCGAGATACGCGTTTCCGATCGTGACCGACGCTGAGAGCGTACCCGTGGAATTGACAACCTGTACAAAAAAACTAGGGTCGGAAGCAGACCCCACGGCTGGAGAATAGGCTGTCAGAAGCGTGTCACCGGCACTGCGCCGGCTGTAGAGGGTAAAATCCACATAAGAGCGCAGGGATTCCGGCACTGTCACGTTTAATAGCGATTCGCGGTTGATGAAGATAAAAGCTACGCCGCGGTTTGTGGTATAACGTTGGATATCCAAAGGAAAGCTCGCGCAAAACGCTGTTTTCACCTCTGCATAATCAAAACGCTGAATACTCTCGCAAGGTTGATCGCGTTCCGTGGCCAGGCCGCTCCCGCCTGTGTAATCCCAAAAGACAGAGAGATCCATGCCGGTTATCCGGAAATGGTTCAGAAAATCGTCGACACTGTAATAAATCTCATCCTTCGTAATTACCAGATCACGGTCGGAGTACACGAGCGCGATATCGGATAAAAGGGAATTCTCTGAGAGAATCGTTTTAATCTGATCGCGCGCCGAAAGCATTGTAACGACATCATATTTGTGAATGCCGTTTTTACTGACGGCCTCCAGCTTGTTCCCCATTGCGAGGATCGCGCTGTCGACGTTGTCAAGCTGCTCCGTCAAACGGGAAAGTCCCGCCGAAAGCACTTCGGCGCTGTTTTCCCGTTCTCCCTGCTGGATAACCGAACGTACCTGAACCGAGAGCATACACAAAGAGGCTGCGATCATCAGCACAATAACAAGGTTCAGCGTGAACGTGCGGAAAAAGCCCTGATCTCTCTTTTTCACAATCCGCACCTCCCTTTTGTATTTCTAACATTACTTTACTATAATTATACTGTGTTCACCCCACTATGTCAACAGCGTTATTATATTTCTTATGGCAATGGCAGACACCTTCTCCCTGTCTTCACAGGCGCGTACGGAATATTACCGGCCGTTCCGATATTTCATTGTTGTTTTCTTACTATTTGGAAACGCTTTCCGTTTTTTATTATTTACTGTTCGTTGTAATTGTGTTAAAATATCGTTGAATTATAAATGGCAGTGATAAATCCGCATAATACGGCGGGATACCACCTCGAGCGTTTTATAAAAAGGAGGATCACAAAACATCATGTCCCAGAGTAAAATCGCATCCCCCGATAAGCCCGTCGTTCATCGGAAGACTTACTGGAAAAGAATCTGCGAGAATTGGCAGATGTACGTATTCTTACTCTTACCTCTTATATGGATCCTTATTTTCAAGTATGCACCGATGTACGGCGCGCAGATCGCCTTTAAGGATTATAAGCCCAAACTCGGTATCACGGGCAGCCCTTGGACTTCGATGAACGGCTTCAAATGGTTCGTCAAATTTTTCAGCTCCTATATGTTCAAGCGTACCGTCGGCAACACAATCTATCTTTCGCTTTATTCCATGATCGTCGGTTTCCCGATTCCGATTCTCTTTGCTCTTTTGATCAACTCCGCGACGAACAGACGCTGGCGTTCGGTACTCGAGAACGTCACCTATATGCCGTACTTCATTTCGACAGTCGTTATGGTTTCCATCCTGGTTCAAGTTTTCGATATCAATTCCGGTGTCATTTCAAGCATCGTCAAGATCTTCACCGGCCACCGAATGGAGCTGAACGTGTTCCAGGGCGGCCAGAACTTCCGAAACCTGTACGTATGGTCAGGTGTCTGGCAGGGCACGGGCTGGGGATCGATTATCTACGTCGCCGCGCTCTCCGCCGTCGATCCCGAACAGCACGAGGCCGCCAAAATCGACGGCGCCTCCCGCTGGGCGCGAGTCTGGTATATCGATTTCCCGGCGATCATTCCCACGATTGCTATTATGCTGATTCTACGTTGTGGCTCGGTTATGAGTATAGGATTCGATAAAGCCTTCCTGATGCAGAACGACACAAACACCAATGCGTCGGAAGTCATTTCCACATATGTCTATAAAGTCGGCCTGGCGTCCGGCGGAACGAACAACTTTTCATTTTCTGCGGCTATCGGCTTCTTCAACTCAGTTGTAAATCTGATCGTACTAACGCTCGTCAACACGATATCCAACAAGGTATCTGGCTCCGGTTTGTGGTAAGGGGGATAGGGAAATGACAAAGGAGTTCCTTTACGGAAAGAAAAAAATCAACAATCACATCCGCATTCCCCGTTCCGACCGCATTTACAACACAATCGTCAACATCTTCCTTGCAATTTTCTTCCTTATTATCCTGATCCCACTTCTCAACATCGTGGCTTCCTCGTTCTCTAACGCCCAGGAGGTTAACGCCGGCAACGTTTACATCTGGCCCATCAAGCCAACGCTGAAAGGATATGAGGCGGTATTCAACTATCAGGGAATCTGGCGTTCCTACTGGAACACGATCATCTACACCGTCACCGGTACGTGCATTAACATCTGGATGACTATGTTCTGCGCATATCCGTTCGCCCGCAAGAATCTGCCCATGAAAAAGCCTTTGATGTGGCTATTCCTGTTCACGATGTTCTTCAGCGGCGGTATGATTCCCACCTATCTCAACATCCGTAGTCTCCATATGATGAACTCCATCTGGGCGCTCGTTCTGCCCGGTGCCATCTCGATCTACAACATGATCATCGCTCGTACATTTATCCAGAATATCCCTATCGACATGGAGGAAGCGGCGAAAATCGACGGCTGCTCCGACTTCTACTACTTCTTTCGAATCGTACTGCCGCTCTCTAAGACCGTTATTGCCGTTCTCAGTCTCTACTATGCGGTTGCACACTGGAACTCCTATATGGACGCCTTCCTTTATTTAAACGACAATGACAAAATGCCTTTGCAGATCACCCTGCGTAACATTCTTCTCTTGAACGCTTTCCTTGATGAGGCGAGCATGAATGAGGAAACCTACTTGTCAAACAAAGCTCTGCAGGATCTTCTTAAATACTCCCTGATCATCGTGTCCTCCGTCCCGATTCTCTGTGTATATCCCTTTGTGAAAAAGTATTTTCTAAAAGGCGTTATGATCGGCGCGTTGAAAGGCTGAACCTTTTTTTAAAACACAGACAGAATCCACATAATATACCCACTGTCCTCAGAGGTCCATCATTTTGATTCAAATTTAGCCGGGAATGCCTTTTCGGCTCTTTTGAATAAACTTATAAAGGAGGAACTTCGCAAAATGAAAACCAACCGAGTTATCGCGCTAATCCTCGTCGCCATGTTCGCCGTCACGCTGACCGCGTGCAGCAGCGGCGGCGGCACCGCCTCTACCGCCGCCACGACGACTACCGCAGCCGCGACCACTGCCGCCGCTGCGACCACAGCTGCTGCCACCACTACCACCGCAGCAACCGCCGCTGCCACCACCGCCGCAGCAACCACCACTACCGCTGCCGCTCCGGCTTCCAATTTGAATACCCCCGGGCAGTATCCCATCTGGATCGGCGAAGGTACTCCCACAATTTCCATCTTATTTCCGGCGCAGAACAACTATGTTACCTCTTACACCGACAATGTCTACACCCGAGTTCAGGAACAGGCCAATATTATCATTGACTTTCATTTCCTTCCGCAGGCGGACGGCGCCACCAAGCTTTCAACGATGGTCGCTGCCGGCGATACTCTCCCGGACGTCCTGAACTACGGTCTTAACCTTGCGACCGAGAAGTCCTATGCCGATGCGGGCGCCTTACTCGATCTGACCCCTTATTATGATAAAGGCATGGCGGTGAATGTCGACGCCGCTGTCGCCGCTTATCCGACCTGGCAGTTAAAGTCCAACATCACGACCGCCGACGGTATGATCTACGCCATCCCGAAGATTCAAACTTCCCCCTCCAACGAAACCAAGTTTAAGATTTGGATCAACGGACAATGGGTCACGAATGTCGGCATGAATCTGGACGACATCAAGACCACCGACGACTTCTACGATATGCTGGTCGCTTTCCGGGATCAGGATGCTAACGGCAACGGAGACAGCAGCGATGAGCTTCCGTTCTGCACCTCCTCCGGCTTTGGCGGCACCGCTTATAAGTATCTTACCAATGCGTTCGTCTTCGAAGGCGACGGCGATCTATTCATGCTAAAAGACGGAGAGGTTACCGTTTCCTACATACAAGACGAGTGGTTCGACGCTTGCCGATACATCAAAAACCTCGTCGACGAAAACCTTCTGACCAAAGATTCCTTCACGAACACCAATGATCAAGTTCTTGCAATTGCAACCAACGCGGACGCCATCGGCGTCATTACCTCCTCCTCCCTTGGCTGGATGGGCACCGCCGTTGTCGCCGAAAACCCTGTTCGCAGCCGTTATTACTGCGTCAACCCGCTGACCGGACCTGACGGCGTCTGCTACAGTGCTTACGCGCAGTCCACCACGCAAGGCCAGTGGCACGTTACATCTTACGCTGCAGATCCGGAGCTCTGCTTCCTCGTCGGCGATATGCAGTTTACCGAAGATTACTTCCTACAAGGCCGCTTCGGTCTTGAAGGAACGAACTGGATGACCAAGGAAGATTATTTGAAAGCCAATTCCGACCAGACCCTCGGCGCGCGTTACGCCTCCATGGGCTACGAAGGTAAATACGTTTTCTACAATGATCTCTGGAACACCCAGCAGGATAACAACTGGTACGACCAGCAGTGCTATTTCTCCGGCGAAGTCGAATGTCAGGGCATGTACGTCGCGGACGACGGCAAAGGTACTCTGATCAACCTCGATACGAACTGTACCTGTCGTCAGGAAACCGCTTCCGGCTACTATCAGCTTGTAAAACCCGGTACCGACGTCTATTGTCCGACTCTTCACTTCACAGATGCCGAGCTCGAGGACATCTCTGAAATTCAGGCCAACCTGAAAACCTTCGTCAGTGAGCAGCGTGTCAAGTATTACATGGGTGAAGAAAATCTGATCGGTGACGACGGCTCCGCATTTATGGAAGAACTCGATATCATCGGTCTGCAGGAATTCCTCGATGTCTGCAACACCGCTTACGCGCGTCAGTACAAGTAAATCCTTAGTACGCGCAAAAAAGCGTTGAAATCACAGAGCTTTTCGTTAGCTCTTACACTCCCACGGCAAGCCTTAAAACAGCTTTAACGGCGGACACTGCAGCTTTTTTGTTGAAGTTACCACCGTTTACAAACCGGTTAACGAATCATAATCGGTGCAGAGCAAAAAACTCTTATTAAATAAAGCGCCCTTCTGACTGCCGAGACCTTTCAGAAGGGCGCTAATTTATTATTCTACCGGGATATCATAGACAGGATATTGTTTCCGCACTTTCGTCGGCGATAGTTACTTTCATAGACAGGGATTTCTTTCTTACCTTAAGCGTTCATGAACAGCTTGATATCCTCGTCAGCCGTGCCGATGCCCGCAATTCCGAATTTTTCCACCAACACCTTGGCTACATTGGGCGACAGGAAGCCCGGCAGCGTGGGGCCAAGATGGATGTTCTTCACACCCAGATAGAGCAGTGCGAGAAGCACGATCACGGCCTTCTGTTCGTACCAGGCAATATTGAAGGCGATCGGCAGCTTGTTGATGTCGTCCAGACCGAACACATCCCGAAGCTTCAGGGCGATGACCGCCAGTGAGTAGGAGTCGTTGCACTGTCCGGCGTCCAGTACCCTCGGAATACCGCCGATATCGCCGAGATTCAATTTGTTGTAGCGGTATTTCGCGCAGCCGGCGGTCAGAATGACCGTGTCCTTCGGGAGCTTTTCTGCGAAATGGGTGTAGTATTCCCTGAACTTCATGCGTCCGTCGCAGCCGGCCATAACGAAAAACTTCCTGATCGCGCCGGATTTGACGGCATCGACGACCTTGTCCGCCAGCGCTATCACTTGATTATGGGCAAAGCCGCCGACGATGCTGCCGGTCTCGATTTCGTCGGGCGCGGGAAGGGTTTTGGCAAGCGTGATGATCTCAGAAAAATCTTTTTTACCGTTCTCGTCGGCTTCAATATGTTTGCAGCCGGGATAGCCTGTGGAACCCGTGGTAAAGATTCTTCCTCTGACCTCTTCGCTTCTTGGCGGAACGATACAGTTGGTGGTAAACAGGATAGGCCCATGGAAGGATACAAATTCGTCAAGCTGTTTCCACCAGGCGTTGCCGTAGTTGCCGACAAAATGATCATATTTCTTGAATGCCGGATAATAATGGGCGGGAAGCATTTCACTATGGGTATACACGTCAACGCCCGTACCCTGTGTCTGCTCCAGCAGCTGCTCCAGATCGGTCAGGTCATGACCGGAAATCAAGATTGCAGGATTTTTCCTGACGCCGATATTGACTTCGGTGATTTCTGGATTACCGAATCTCGATGTGTTGGCTTCATCCAAAAGCGCCATGACATTCACGCCGTATTCGCCGGTTTTTAGCGTCAGCGCAACCAGATCGCCGGCGGTGAGAGAATCATCCAGCGTTGCCGCGAGCGCTTCATAAATGAAGGCGTTGATCTCCAGGTTTTCTTTCCCAATGTTTTTCGCATGTTCCGCATAGGCCGCCATGCCCTTAAGCCCATAGGTGATCATCTGGCGGAGTGAGCGTATATCCTCGTTTGCCGTTGACAGCACACCGACGGAGGCGGCCTTTTCCAGCATAGAAGCTCTGGAGTTTACCGTGAAGGTTGCTGCGTCGTGTAAATCCGTAGAGTCGACGGAGCTTCTGAGCTCATCTCTGGCGGCAATCATTTTCATGATTTGCTTCTCTATCGAACCGTCGTCAAAGTTTGCGTTGGTGATGGTCATGAACAGACTGCTGAGCACTTCGTAGTTCGTCCCACCAAGACTTTTGACATCCATCTTTGCTTTCACTACAATTTCCGAAATACCTTTGAGGGTATAAATCAGGAGATCCTGAAGCTTTGCAACTTCTTCGGTTTTTCCGCACACGCCGCGCATGGCGCAGCCTTTTCCGCCTGCGGTTTCCTGACATTGATTACAAAACATACTCATTATTGCTTCCTCCATCTAGGTTCAAATTCATTTTTACCGGCAAAACAATTCGGGCACTGCCAATCGTCGGGTAAATCATCTTCCCAATTATTCCGCTTTACGCTTATACTCCCTTAATTTTTAGGGGCGGGCGCCTTTACAATGATCAGCTCTAATGTTTCATCGTTTTGGTTTCTGACATTCATTTTTATTTGAAACGGTATTTTCAGCAAAGTTCCTGCATCGTATTCATGCGTGTCCTGTTCATTCAAGCCAATCGACAGTTTTCCTCGGATGACGGTCATATACACGTTCGAATTGGAAAAGTGCTCCGGCAGTCCCTCGCCTTTATTAAACACCATGTGGAGGTAATGAAGGTTTTCGTCAAATATGACTCTTTCTATTGCTTTATCATTGGTTTTCGATAGCTGATATTCTTTTTCGATCATACCATTTTCCTCCTATTTAATCAAGTATTCTACCGTCGGTTGAAATCGTAACGACCTGCCAGGGGATGAATTTGCCGCTGTTTTGCAGAGCTTTTTTTACCGCGTTTTCTATCCCGCCGCAGCATGGAACCTCCATTCTGACGACAGTGACGCTTTTAATGCTGTTGTTCTTGATAATCGCCGTCAGCTTTTCGCTGTAATCCCCCTCATCCAGTTTGGGACAGCCAATCAGAGTGACTCTATTTCTGATAAACCTATTATGAAAGTCGCCGTAAGCATAAGCTGCGCAATCTGCGGAGATCAAAAGATTTGCGTCAGCAAAATATGGCGCATTTGTAGGCGCGAGTTTGATTTGGACAGGCCACTGTGAAAGACGGCTTTTATTTTCGCTGCTATCGGGACGGACAGACTCACACGCGGTTTCCCGACGGATGGATTTAGACTGTGTGCCCGGGCATCCGCAGGGCAGCACTTTTTCTTGTTTATTAAGTTTATTTTTCATCACAGCGGCTTCGTCGTATTCTATCGCCTCGCGTTCCTCAAAGCTGATGGCTCCCGTCGGGCAGGCCGGAAGGCAGTCTCCGAAGCCGTCGCAGTAATCATCGCGCAGAAGCTTTGCCTTTCCGTTTGCCATTCCGATTGCCCCTTCATGGCAGGCTTGCGCGCATAACCCACAGCCGTTACACTTCTCTTCGTCAATTTTGATTATTTTCCGAACCATATTCCCTTCACCTCTTTTTAAGTGTTTTTCATGTTGCTGTTGACTTTACGCTTTAAGTATACTATACTTAAATTCGTTAGTCTGTTGGAATTCCAACGGTAGGAGGGTTTATGATAAATTTTTCAGATGTACTCAAAACAGTACGGTTGTTTAAAGGCATTGAAGAATCGGATTTGCATCCGCTTTTGTCATGCCTCGACGCGAAAGTGAATCATTACGAAAAAGGCCAGACCGTATTTTTCAACGGCGAGAGTATCGAACGATTCGGCATCGTTTTGTCGGGGCAGGTTCAGGTTGTTCAGGACGATTATTTCGGGAATAGAAGCATTCTCGCGAAAATTGACAGCGGGAACCTGTTCGGGGAATCCTTTGCCTGCGCGGAAATAAAAACGCTTCCTGTCAGTGTAATCACAACGGCAGAAAGCGAGCTTTTATTTATCGATTGTCACAGGCTTGCCGTTCCATGCGCCAAGGCGTGCGGGTTTCACAGCAGGCTCATACAGAATATGCTGAGCACCGTATCCATGAAAAATATAGCGCTGACGCAGAAAATTGAATTCACATCAAAACGCACCACGCGCGAAAAGCTGTTGGCCTATCTTTCGGCTGAAGCAAAGAAGGCGGGATGCAGCCGGTTTACCATCCCTTTTGACCGTCAGGAGCTCGCCGATTACCTCTCTGTCGAGCGCAGCGCCATGTCGGCCGAATTATCAAAGCTCAGGGATGACGGCGTTTTAAAGTTTCATAAAAACCAGTTCGAGATTCTGTAATGAAGCCTTTCAAACGGCTAAATTTTCCATACTCTTTTGATTCGCTCAGCAATTCCACTTTATCTTCGCCGGGTGCGGCTCGTTCTCTACGGCGACGGCTTTCAGCGCGGCGGTATACTCGGCGCAGACTTCCTCGGCAATCTTGTTGTAGTCCTCCGCGGTTTCAGCAAGCCCCAAACGGTCATAGGCAACCGCCGCCGCGCAGTAGAAGTAGAGCCCGAGGGAGTGTGACAGCGTATGGACAACCGCCGAACCCTGTCCGATTGCACGCGCCGCCGCTTGCGCAATCGGGTCACTATCAAGCTCCCTTGCCGCGGCGTGGCATTCGTTTAGAATACTGTTTTTGACCGCCGGAAACCGAACCCTGCCGTCAAGATAATCCCGGGCGGCAATCAGCGCATTTCGCGGGCGGCTGTCGCCGGGGCAGCGCTTTTCGAAAATCGGTAAAACCTTCTCCTCGGCGAAGTCCATACCCCATTTGCAGATGGTCTCCTTGCTCTGCGTGTCTATCAACTGCATGAGTGCAATTGTTGATGGCGCGTTCAAGTCGCCGAGCATTTTGCGAAGTTTTTGCATATGCTTTTATCCCTTTTGATAATCTTCCGCAAGGATGGCGTAGTAGGATGCATCGCACAACCCGCTTGTATTCCAGTCGGATTGCCTGTGTGTCCCTTCGTATTGTAGGCCGCATTTTTGCATCACTTTCCCCGAATTGGGGTTACGCGTATCATGGCGGGCTTCAATCCTGTTTGCACCAACCTCATCGAAGAAAAAGCGGATCAGTTCCGCGAACGATTCCGATGTGTACCCCTTATGCCACCAGTCTCGACCGATGCAATAGCCGATATGAACCATATTCACATTCTCCTGGATGTGAACAGCGGCGATGCTCCCGATCAACTCATGGGTTTGCTTGATTTCGATCCCCCATTGGTAGTAATCCGGCTTTGCATATAAAGGAATCCAGTCAGCCAGAACGTGTTTTGTCACATCGACACAGCCGTGAGGCTTCCACATCAAAAATTCCGTTACCTTCGGGTCGTTTGCCCAATTTTGAAACATGGCGTCCGCATCGTCCAATGTGAAGCGGCGCAGTAAAAGCCGATCGGTAACTAACTTAATTGTGCCTTTGTGGTTCATATCTGTTTTAACCTCCATTTTACGATATCGATAATAAGCGCATAGGGTATCGGTTTGCTGTAAGGAAACTGTATCGCGCCCTTGCTGATTTTGTATTCCGTCAATTTGTCGGCGAAAACAGCCGTCGCCTCACCGCCGGGGTAAATACCGAGATGACTTTTGTGCGCCGCAAAATGGACGAGGTTTTCCTTTTGCCAGAAGGTAGGCATCCGCCACGTGATTTTCTCGATAGCGTCCGGCGCCGCGGTACGGATTGCCGAGCGGGTCTTCTCCAGTATGGTTTTGACTTCTCCGTCATATTGCGCGATATATTCGTCGATGGTATTTACCTTCATTCATCTTGCTCCTTCTCTATCCGCGCGGCAGTCCGCCGCCATGCCGCTCGCTGGGTGTATTGGTGTCATTATATCATATCTATACAGGAAATCAAAGAATAATATTGTAGGCAGGTGCGGTTTCGCTGAAATCAAATGCCATTGTCAACAACTGTCCAGAATCACCGTCTTTGCATGAACATATTAGTAAAATAAATATTGAAAACCACTTGACTTTTCAAATTGTCTATGTTATTATAATAAGTGTTGCGATGCGAATCGGCATCGCACTATTTTTTATTTTTTATGAGGTATTGGATGTTTAAAGACAAGACCATCGTCTGCAAAGATTGCGGACAAGAATTCACTTTCACCGCCAACGAGCAGGAATTTTTCGCTGAAAAAGGCTTCACTAATGAGCCGCAGCGCTGCAAATCCTGCCGTGACGCACGCAAGGGTAACAACTCTCGCGGTAATGGCGGCGCTCGTCAGATGTACGATGCAGTTTGTGCAGAATGCGGAAAACCCTGCAAGGTTCCTTTCGAGCCGCGCACCGACCGCCCTGTTTATTGCAGCGACTGCTTCAGAAGATAAATAGTGATTTCAAAGACACGTTCCATTGGGGCGTGTTTTTTTTATAAGATAATCACTCCCAGACGCCATAAACCGAAGTATCGATTCACATTTCAAGAGATAAACACATAGTATATCTTTGAAAGCAAAGGCGCTAACCAGGATGGGAAGCGCCTTTTTTGTGGGGTGAAGAAAATGTGCGGCATTTCCGGATTCAGTAATTTCCGTGAAAACTATGACCTTGACAGGGAAAAGTGGATCGAAATTCTGACATCGATGAGAAATTCAATTTCTCACCGCGGCAACGACCAAGCGGGAGAGTATTTAGACTCAAACGTTGGATTGGCACATACGAGACTGTCGATTCGTGATGTCGCGGGAGGAATCCAGCCAATTCTCAGAAGTAAGAACGGTTTCGACTATGTGATCATCTACAACGGCGAGATATACAACACGAATGATATTGTGCCGGAGTTAAAAAAGAAAGGATATTCCCTGCAAACCTCCGGGGACACCGAAGTTATACTCTATACATACATGGAGTATGGTCTCGAGTGCGCCTCCATGCTTAACGGCATATTTGCCTTTGCCATTTGGGATAGTAAGCTCAACCAGCTGGTTCTTTGCCGGGATAGGGTTGGCGTTAAGCCGCTGTTCTATACGATACAAGACGGTCTGCTGGTATTTGGCTCTGAGATCAAAGCGTTGTTCTGTCACCCTCAAATCACGCCGCGGGCGAACGATGATAGCTTTCGTGAAGTATTCGGCATTGGTCCGGCTAGAACCCCGGGAAACGGTGTATTCAAAGGCGTAAACGAAATTCACCCGGGCAGTCTCGCTGTGTTTTCCAAAGAAGGCTTCCATGAGTACCGTTATTGGCAGCTGGAAGCAACACCCCACACAGATACCTATGCTCAAACCGTAGATACGGTATCCTATCTCGTCAAAGATGCGATTACACGGCAAATGGTATCCGATGTGCCCGTATGCAGCTTTCTGTCCGGGGGCCTTGATTCAAGTATCGTTACGGCGGTTGCTTCGGAGTTTATGCGGATGAACGGCGGTACTCTGAATACTTTCTCTTTTGACTTTACCGGAAACGATCAGTATTTTAAGGCAAACAAATTCCAGCCTACACGAGACAGACCTTATGTTGACATATTGTTGTCAAAGCTTCCTGTACGGCATACTTACCTTGAGTGCAACGAGGAATCGCTGGCGGATATGCTTCCCGCCGCGGTGTTTGCCAAGGATCTTCCGGGCATGGCCGATGTAGACGCATCCCTTATGTACTTTTGCTCCCTTGTGAAAGAGCAAAACAAGGTTGCGCTCACCGGCGAGTGCGCCGATGAAATATTCGGCGGCTATCCCTGGTTTTATAAGAAGGAGCTGATGGATGCAGACGGCTTCCCCTGGTCGTTCGACCTTACCGCCAGAACCTGTATGCTCAAGGACGAAGTAATTGCAAATCTCAATCTTGACGATTATGTAAGAACGCGTTATGAGGATTCGTTGAAAGCTGTACCGCATCTCCCAGGAGAGAGCGCAGAAGAGCGGCGCAGGCGGGAAATCAGCTTTCTGAACATACGCTGGTTTATGCAGACACTGCTCGACCGTATGGACAGAGCGAGTATGTCCTGCGGTCTTGAAGCGCGCGTCCCATTTGCCGATCACAGAATCGTTGAGTATCTCTACAATGTTCCCTGGGGTATGAAATACCGTGACGGTATCGAAAAGGCGCTGCTTCGCGACGCCTGTGTCGGATTGCTTCCTCCTGAAATCCTCTTTCGAAAGAAAAGTCCTTATCCGAAAACGTACAATCCCGCATATGAGACGATCCTTGTGCGGAAATTCAAAGAGGTATTGGAGGATGACGCAGCTCCCATAAACCAGTTCATTGACAGGCGTAAAGCGGAGCTATTCCTCTCGTCTCCAAAGGATTATGGGAAACCGTGGTTTGGGCAACTAATGGCCGGTCCTCAAATGATCGCCTATCTGCTCCAGACTAACGAATGGATGAGAAAATATAACCTTGCATGATTGCAACACGCTTTCAGTCTTTCCCGGTATTTCGCTTCTGACAAATCCATATTCTATGACCACCGCAGCGTTTAAAAAAGTGTTCTGATTTGAGGATATGGCGTTTGGTATTGCTTTCCATTCAGCTATATGTTATTATATACTTATAGCTGAATGGAAGGGAAGCGTAATGATGAATTCCGGGATTGACTCACGCTGCGGTCTGCATTGCACAGGCTGCACATATAAAAATAGCCACAACTGCGGAGGCTGTATCGAAACGAACGGCCATCCTTTCCATGGCGAATGCCCTGTCGCCGTCTGCTGTCAGAACAAAGGTTTCGTCCACTGCGGAGAATGCTCCGACATCCCCTGCGCACTGTTAACGGCGTATTCCTGTGACCCCATACACGGCGACACACCTCCCGGCGCGAGAATCGAGCAATGCAAAAAGTGGTATAAGCAATGATGATAGAGAACTTTTTTGACTTTTGTGCAGCCCTGCTTGACAGCGGTTTTTCCATGGGCGGCGGCAACGCCAAGGGGATATTTGCCGTTATCCCCTACGGCTGGGAGGAGCAACAGGTTATCGATACGCCGGTCAAATGGCACACAGGGGATGCGGAGACCGATCCGTGGGAATGGCGTATGCGTGTACTGGAGGAACGGAACGACATTGCCTACGCAAAACTGTTTTTCCGTACGAGCGGCTATATCACGAAGGAATGGTATCCGTATTTCCTTGCTGTACGCAGACACGGAGAGACGTTTGAGGAAGCCTATGCAAACGGCACGGTAAGCCATACCGCCAAACGGATATACGATTTCATCCGTCAAAACGGTGAAGCGGCTCTTCATGAGATTAAACTATCCGGCGGCTTTTCAAAGCCGGACAGCACCGGGTTCGATCGAGCGATCGTCGAGCTTCAAATGCGTATGTTTATTACCATGTGCGGACAGAGACAAAAAATAAACAAATATGGCGAGCGCTACGGTTGGTACAGCACGGTTTTTACGACGGCTGAGGACTTTTGGCACAAGCGCGGTGTTGCTCTGTACGATATGGACCCTGTCCCCGCCTATGAGAAAATCAAAGCGCAGATACGGAAGCTGAACCCCGACGCAGTAAACACGAAAATCGATCAATTTATAAAGGGATAGGCTGTTATGGCAGCCCGACTTTTGCCATATGGGATCTACATAACGCCGGTTGACCTTTGAAAATCAGAGATTATCCGGCGTTATGTTGTTATCGCCAATGGTAGGCTGTAAATCCGTGCGTTTTTGTCGGCATTCCCAGCACTTTGCCTCGGATACCTTCGAGAAATCCATCCGGCTCTCCACACCGAACTTTTCCAGTACGCGGTCATACAGTACCCCGCAATGTCCGCAGTAATCGTGATACGGCTTCATATAGGTAAGCGAGTTTAAAAGCCCCCGTGAAGGGCAGTACCGCATGTCGATCGTCAGTGCCTCCCGCTCCTCGTCGTAGGTCATCACAAAGTCGGCGGCTTCCTCCGCAAGGGAACGCGACCAGTACGTCCACATTCCGCGCATTCCCTCTTTGCGTACGCATTCGCCGAGCCTTTCTTCGACATAGGTGTCCGAAATGTGATTCCAATAGCGGACCACACCGTCGTGATCCGATTTTTCCTCTATGTACGAAAACAGCTCACTGTAAAACGGTATGAACTCTGTGCAGGACAGCATGTCAAAAGCACCTCCTAAAGAAGCGGAATGCCGCGCGCCCCGTTTGTTCGTCGTAGCGGATAAGTTCAAAGCCGACCCCCACCGCGTCGCCGATCGTCTCATACACAGTGCGTGTCGTCTCGATGTACCACTTCGACGGTTCCGTGCCAACCGAGCGCATGTAGCGGATGCCCGGGCAATAACCGACAGCAACGGTCAGCTCCGTATCGTCCAGCGTGCAGGACAGCGCGTCGGACGCTTCCTCCTTTTCATAGATATCCGCGAGATAATCCCGCATTTTGGCAAGCCCATCCCGCCGGATGGCGTCGATCAGGGGCTTATGATACGCCAGCGTGTACCGCCGTAATAGCTCGCGGACACTGTTATCTCCGTAGTGCTCGCCGACATAGCGGATGCCGTTATCCACCGACGCGTGGAAGTCCCGATGGAGGTATTTGTGATCCGATGCGTGGCAGTCCATGACGAGAACCGACATGCAGATTCCCTTCTTTCCTATCATATTGCAGGAGAACACCCGCCCGAACAGGAATCCAAGGCGGCCGTTCAACCACTCCTTGGGCTATCGGTTGACGATATGCAGATTCGGCTGTCCCTTAAGAAAACGGACGACCTCCGCCGTGACCTCCTCATGCAGCGATACCACGCTTTCCTCCGTAAGCCATGCGGTATGCGGCGTCAAGACGACATTCGTAAGCTTTGTAAGCGGCGAATTCTCCGGCATCGGTTCCGTTTCCAGCACATCCAGCCCCGCCCCGCGTATTACCCCTGTCCGCAGCGCTTCCGCCAGCGCATCGGTATCGATTAAGCCTCCACGCGAGGTGTTCACGAGCACTGCGTTCGGCTTGCACTGCGCCAGCGTCTCCCGGCAGATCATATGCCTGTTTTCCTCCGTGAGAGGAGCATGCAGACTGATATAATCAGAGGTGCGCAGCAGCTCCCCGAGCGAAACCAGCGTCGTGTTCCCCGTGTCTTCCGGCTTGATATAGGGGTCATACGCAATGGTTTTCATGCCGAAGCCCTGCGCGTATTGTGCAACGTTTCGCGCAATGCGCCCGAGTCCCACCAGCCCGAGTGTGGTGTCCTTGAGCCGATGCGTCGGATACGCCGCGCTTTTGCCCCACTCTCCCTCGCGTACCCCCGCGTCGAAGGAGAGAATCTTCCGGTTTGCCGCGAGCAGCAGCGCCATGGCATGCTCCGCCACATCGATCG
The DNA here is from genome assembly GCA_034926225.1 of Clostridiaceae bacterium. Taxonomy (GTDB): domain Bacteria; phylum Bacillota; class Clostridia; order Oscillospirales; family QAMX01; genus JAAZKA01. The sequence continues at coordinate 178,672 of JAYFRF010000013.1, read as the reverse complement.
TACCGTAGGTCGGCGCGTTGCAGACGTCCACCCCGTGCGCGCGGGCAGCCGTCAGATCGACGGTGTCATAGCCGATGCCGTAGCGTACCAGCAATTTCAGCTTCGGCAGCGCCGCGAAAACCTCCTCTGTAAAACAGGCAGAGGTGAAAAGGATCACCTCGGCGTCCTTAGCCGCCGCGATCAGCTCGTCGCTGTTTTGTACCGCGGCAAAGGTGTATTCCGTATCATATCGGGCAAAAACGGAAGCTTCATAATCATAGAGCTTATTTGCATTGACGTTCACGATCTTTATCATGCGGTCCGCCCTCATACCCGTGAAACGTGCGCTTCCCGGACGATCTCCCTTGCGCCGATCGCCATCAGGCTCATATCCGACTCACACCACAGGAAATTCATGCCCATTTCCAGGTTCTTACGGATTTCCTGCTTCCCCATGAAGATACCGACGGACTTGCGATACTTCTGTGCGGTGTCAACAACCTGCCGGATCTGCGACTGCACGATGTCCGAGCTGGTATCGAGCGGTGTGCCGCTCATGATGGACAGGTCGCACGGTCCGATCAGGATGCCGGCAATTTCCTCCCCATAAGTCGACAGCATCGCGTCGAGGTTTTGGACCCCCTTCGGCGATTCGATCTGAATGGTGAGGAGGCGGTTGCGGTTAAAAGCCTCCGCATCTTCACCGGGACGAAGCAGCCCCAGCCCGCCAGCACCCTTGCGCCCCTTGGGAGCAAAGCGGATCGAGTCGATGGCAAGCTTCACTTGCTCGAGCGTCTCGGTACGGGGAATTAGCACGCCGTCGGCGCCCACGTCGATACACTTTGAAATACAGTGATACTCGCAGTCCTGCACCCGGACGATCGTCGGCAGATCGCAGGCGCGGCACATCTGGAGCATGTCGACAGCCAGCTCCGGCATAAAGTTGCCATGTTCGCAGTCGAACAGCATGAAGTCGAGTCCCGCGGCTTTCAGCGTTTTCGGGGTGTAAAGGTTGTTGATAAACATAAATGTCGATCCGATCACAACCTCGCAGCGTTCGAGTTTCCCTTTCAGGTCCTCCAATGCGGGCATGGTGTTTTCCTCCCATAGTATGGTTATTTTTTTGGGGGTACCTTGCGGCCTTTGCGTTTTCGCCCTCAGTATACACCCTTCCGATCCGGAAAACAACCTTTAATTTACATGAAAGCACCGTTGTCCGCATAAGACCGCCTAACGGTGAAATTAATTATCCTAAACAACTACTCGACACGTGAGACAGTTAGAGCAGTATGCGCAATTATGGAACCACAAAGGCTGTGCAGGCTATGAGATGGCAGGCTTACGCAGTACGCGCAGGAAACCCCGACGCCCGAAGAGGTTATAGAGGACATCGCAAAGTGGATACGAACGTACAATAAACATTCTGACATAGAGGAGATGGATGACATTGATCGGACGAGATGTAAGGGTGGGCGCGTGCCTATACGCCGACGACATGGACTGTATGGTTCGATTCTACAGAGATACATTGGGCTTTCATACTCAATGGAATGGCGGGGATTTCGCGGAGTTTGAGACGGCAAGCGGCGCGCTATCCTTGTTCATGTACAGTAGGAAAGCATTTGCGCAGGCAATTGGGGAGAGCTACGTCTCTCCAAAGGGAATCAATCAAACGTTTGAAATTGCCCTCTGGTTGCCCTGCTTTGCTGATGTGGATGTGGAATATGAGCGACTATCGAAGTTGGGTGTGCGATTTCCGACTGGAGAACCCATAACCTTTTCCTTCGGCATCCGCAACTTTTATGTCGCCGACCCGGAGGGAAACCTGCTTGAAATCGGCAGCATGAGCGAAACATAGTTTAGAAGTTCGAGCCATCACAAAGGCTCCATGTTTGCGCCTTCTGTTAATTAGCTCAAAACATAAAACGGTGAGATTAAAAACCTCACCGTTTTATGTTCTTTATCTCATTTTATACTTATCCTGCTCGGCAATTATTTCGATGCAACCTGCTCGAGTTTCTTATTACGGAAGTACAGGCAGATGTCGGTGGAAACCATGACGATGTTCGGGAAATAGAAGTAGAACGCGAGGTTATAAGTATGGGTCATGAACTTCGAAGCCACGCCGCAGAAGTAACCGAAAAGGATAAAGCACATGAACAGCAGACTCTTGCCCTTGGTGGATTTGGACCGCACGGAACGGATAATGGAAAGCGGCCAGGAAATACCAAAGCAAATGATCATCAGTGCCTCAAAAATCGCAGCAAGTTCCATCGTACATTCTCTCCTTCATTATTTATCGGGTATGCCGATAATCAGGCAGCAGTTTGGGGGAAACGATATCTCCGTCAATACCCGCTTCGCGGCGCATGGCTTCGAAGCGATCGAGATGCGCAAGGGTCAGCGCGCCTTGCGTGACGCCATGGGATTTTTCGGCGGCGTTACGGCCCGCACTTCGGCCGAAGACAATGATATCGAGCAGGGAGTTGCCCATGAGACGGTTGCGGCCATGGATACCGCCGACCGCCTCCCCCGCGACGTAGAGGTTTTCGACGTTTGTCGTTTGCCCGTCGGAGGTGATGTCAAGCCCGCCGTTCTGGTAGTGGAGGGTTGGATAGATGATGATCGGCTCTTTTCGGATATCGATGCCATATTTGCCGAACATACGCATCATGGCGGGGATACGGCTCTCAATGGTGCCCTCACCGCCGATAATTTCGATCATCGGGGTGTCCAGCCACAGTCCCGCACCGGAACCCGTATCGACGCCGAGCGCGCGGTCGCCGCACTCGCGGATGATGGATGCGGCGGCAACGTCACGGGTCTCGAGAGGATGCATAAACACCTTGCCTTCGCGGTTGATGAGTTTTGCGCCGAGGGAACGTACTTTTTCGGTGACGAGCGCGCCAAAGATCTGTTCCGGATACGCTGCACCGGTGGGATGGTACTGGAGGGTATCGGCATAGAGAAGCTTTGCGCCGACACGATAGCCGAGGACGAGACCGTCCGCCGTCGCGCCGTAGTGGTTGGAGGTGGGGAAGCCCTGATAATGCATACGCCCCGCGCCACCGGTGGCGATGATCACGGTTTTTGCGCGCGCGACCAGCAGATCATGGGTCTCCATGTTCATCAGCACCGCACCGGCTGCTTTCCCTTCCTCATCGAGAATTAGTTCGACCGCGGCAGTGAAGTCCACAACCGGGATACCACGATTCAAGACCTCGTCACGGAGGGTACGCATGATTTCCGCACCGGAGTAATCTTTAGCGGCATGCATACGCTTACGGGAGGTGCCGCCGCCGTGGGTGGTAATCATCGTGCCGTCGGGAGCCTTGTCAAACTCGACGCCGAGGTCGTTGAGCCATCGGATGGCCTCCGGTGCCTCATTGACGAGCTTATACAGCAGGTCGCGCTTGGCCGCGAAGTGACCGCCGCCGTAGGCGTCGAGGAAGTGGATGGCGGGAGAGTCGTTTTCTTTATCGGCCGCCTGAATGCCGCCTTCGGCCATCATTGTGTTGGCGTCGCCGATACGCAGCTTCGTGACGATCATCGCACGGGCTCCGGCATTGTCCGCTTCGATCGCTGCGGAGGAACCCGCGCCGCCGCCGCCGATGATGAGGACGTCCACGTCGTAGTCGGGTTTCCCGAGATCGACATCGCCGGGACGGATACGGGGATGCGCCTGCAGCATGTCGGCAAGCTCATGAAGAACGCTTTCACCTTGATTGGGGCCGATTTTTAAAGGCTCGTACGCGCCTTTTTTATAATCCGGGTGGTAGGCCTCTAAAAGCGCAGTTTTTTCCTCCGCCGTCATGCGGCGCGGTTCGAATTTGATGTTCTCCGACCGCGCCGCTTCAACCGCACGTACGGATTCCTGTATTTTTTCGGGATACATAGGCCGCTTCTCCCTCCTTATTTCTCGATCTCGCGGTTATTGTAGAGCTCTTTGAGCTCCTCGACCGGTTTGCCCATCAGGTTTTCAAGGAGCGTCTCAAAATCACCGTTTTCGATCTCGCGGACGCGGTTCTCCAGATGCGCAGACTTCGGCGCGAGGTACTTGCCGTTTAAACGGCGGGCCAGCATAGCCACCTGCGGATGGGAGATCCCCGCCGGGCAGCGGGCCGAGCAGACGCCGCACATCACGCAGTCAAACGATTCCTCCGCGCATTTTTCGTACTCGCCGCGCTGGGCGTAGGCGATGTACTGCATCACATTGAGTCCCTGCGTACAGCTCTTCGTGCAGGCGTTGCAGCCAATGCAGGCGTAGATTTCGGGATACAGCTGCATCATAATTTGTTCCGTGGGCTTCACTTTTTCGATATCGTAGACCTGTTTAATCAGCGGAAAGAAAGGCAGTGTCGCCACATACATGTTATCCTCGACCTTGGTCTGGCAGGCGAGACAGACGTGGAGTTCGCGGTCGCCCTGGATACGGTAGATCGTCGCGCAGGCGCCGCAGAAGCCGTTTCGGCAGCCGCAGCCGCGTACGAGCTGGTAACCCGCATATTCCATCGCGCGCATGATCGTCAGGCTCTCCGGCACCTCGTACCGCTTGCCGAACAAGAAAACATTTACCATTGCTTCCATATCGGATCTCCTTATATTAATACTCATCCGGCAGCTCGTCAAGCTCGTCGCAGCGGAAAACGGGACCGTCCTTACAGACGTATTTCGAGCCAATGTTGCAGCGTCCGCATTTGCCGATGCCGCATTTCATCCGCAGTTCCATTGTCGTATACACCTGCGTTTTGTCAAAGCCCAATTCCTGCAAACCCGCGAGGGTGAATTTGATCATGATCGGCGGCCCGCAGATAATCGCCACCTTGTTCGTGTCAAAGCCGAGCTCCTTGACATAATTCGGAACAAAGCCGACATGCCCGTCCCAGCCCTCCTGCGCGCGGTCGATCGTCAGATGGACGTTCACGCCCGCATCCGTCGCCCATTCATCGATGATCTCGCGGTAGTCGACGAGATCGGCCTTGCTGCGGGAACCGTAGACGATATCGACCTTGCCGTAGCGGTCACGGTAATAGCGAACATAGTTAATCACGGAGCGCAGGGGCGCAAGCCCTATGCCGCCCGAGATGAACAGCAGGTCCTTGCCAGCAAACGCGGTGTCCACCGGGAAACCGTTTCCGTAGGGACCGCGAATGGTAATCTCCTGCCCTACCTCAGCGGAATGCAGCCACTCGGTGACGCAGCCGCATTTCTTGATGGAGAACTCCATATACTCCTCGTTTGTTGGAGAGGAGGTAATCGAGAACATCGCTTCGCCGATGCCGGGGATGGAAAGCATGGCGCACTGCCCGGGGGTGTGGGAAAACGCCTTTTTCCCGTCGGGAGTCGTCACGCGGAAGGTTTTGACGTCGGGGGTATCGATGCGGATATCGGTAATCACGCCAATCTGCGGCATTAAAGGGTCATAGTTCATGCGTCGTTCCTCCCGAGGGTTTTCATGACCTTGACGATGTTCATCGAGATCGGGCAGCGCGCGAGACAGCGTCCGCAGCCCACACAGCTGTATATACCGTCGTTGTTCGCGGGGTAATACACAAGCTTGTGCAGAAAGCGCTGGCGGAATCGCTGAAGCTGCGTCAGGCGCGGCTGACCGGCCGACATTTTCGTAAAATCGGAGTACATGCAGGAGTCCCAGCAGCGGAAACGCTTCACGCCGTGTCCGGTGTCGAAGTCGCGGATATCGTAGCACTGGCAGGTCGGACAGACGAACGTGCAGGTGCCGCAGCCGAGGCAGGCCTCGGAGAGGGACGCCCATTTCGGGTCGTTAAAGAGCGCGTCAAGCTGATCCCCGCCAAAGCCCTCGGTGGAGAGTGTACCGAGCGGCAGCTTCTTCATGCACGCGGCGGTTTCGGCTTTCTGCGTGTCCACCTCATCGGTCCCGCATGGGACGGTCACACTGCTGAGGGTATCGAGAAGCGCCTGCCCTTTTTCCGTTTTCGCGTCCAGGTATAGCGTGTCGCCCGCTTTCCAGCAAGCGATATCGCCCCCCGGATCGGCCGCGTCGATACCGAAGGTGCCGCAGAAGCAGGTTTCGGCTGGACGCGTACAGGCGAGCGTCATAATAACGCCATGTTCACGGCGGGACGCGTAGTAGCTATCCACTGGCTCCGTAAGGAACACACGGTCGAGGATATCGAAGCTTCTGGCATCGCAGGCCCGTACGCCAAAGAGGACGAAATCCTCCGTCTCCGAGCGTGTGTCGATAATTTCGATCTTTTTGCCCCGGCGCTTAAAATCCATCAGGTTTTCTGTCTGCGGGAAAAAGAAATCCTTTGCGCTGCGGACGGTATTGAGCGTGTCGCTTAAATGAACGCCATTCGCCCATTCCTGATAATGGGCGTGGCCGTCCGCGCCGTTGACGGGGAGATAAACCTTGCGGCTTTCGGCGATTTTAGCAAGCAGCGCGGGGATATCGGTGCATTTACGCATGATGGGCTCCCCCTTCCACGGCTTTCCCCGGTTCGATATCTTCCTTCGTATAATCGACGAGCGGTGCGCGGGAGCCTACCTCGGCACCGGCCTGATACTCTCCATAGAAAGCGTCGATATCTTTGATGATTTTACGGTTCAATAGGTGCAGCGGGATATGCTGCGGGCAAACGCGGGAGCATTCGCCGCAGTCGGTGCAGCGTCCGGCAACGTGGAACGCCCGGATGATATGGAACATGCGCTCCTCGAAACTGTCGGCGGCCGCCTTGCTCTCAACGCCCGACTCCGGATTGTCAAATACGCACTTTTCGCAGGTGCAGGCCGGGCAGACATTGCGGCACGCGTTGCAGCGGATGCAGCGGGAAAGCTCATTCTGCCAGAATGCGAACCGTTCGTCCGGCGTCATGCGCTCGAGCGCTTCCACCTCGTCAAAACGATGGGCGTCGAGCACCTCGCCGTCGTCGCCTAAAAGCTCGTCGTAAACGACGTGCTTGCGGCTCTTGCAATGGAGGCAGCGTTCGGCCAGCATCTGGGCGCGCTGCAGCGTCCGGTCTCCGTCGTAGAGGGTGTGAACGATCAAGTTTTCACCCGCCGTCTCCACACCGGTGATACCGTCGCCCACCGCCGCTTTGACTTTCGCGATATCGGCCATACCGTCGCAGGGGATGCCGACGACATAGACGCGGTCACGGTCGAAGCGGTGCTCGGTCAAGAGTTGATTGAAACTATAAGTATCGCAGGGCTTCAAAAAGACGAGAACCTTGCCTTCTCCCTTACGGGTTTCGGCAACAAGATACTTCGAGAAGTTCGCGCCGCAGAAATCGCCCCAGACGAAGTCGCGCGCAAGTTCCTCCGCGGAGCGGAACAGACCCGGCGTGACGTCGTAGGCAAACTCGCCGCGCTTCCAGCCGTAGACCCGGTTGACCGTGCCGCTCGCGAGCAGCGCCGCCGCTTTTATGATCAGTTGTTCACGTGTTACGGTTTGCATCGCAAGTCCTCCAGTCTCTTGTTCTCGCCTAAAGCAGCTACCTGTTCGCAGAATTCGTTCATTGTGGCGGCAAATTTCGCGCCCTCGGCAGCGGATATCCATTCGACGCGTGTCCGCTCCCGTTCGATGCCGAGATAGTCGAGCATCGAGAAAAGCAGCGCCATACGGCGGCGTGTATAGTAGTTGCCGGACGTATAATGGCAGTCTCCCGGATGGCAGCCGCAGAGGATGACGCCGTCCGCGCCGCGCTGGAACGCGCGGAGGAGGAACATCGGATTGACGCGGCAGGAGCAGGGCACGCGGATGATCTTCACCATATCGGGATACTGCAGACGATTGTTGCCCGCGAGATCGGCGCCCGCATAGGAGCACCAGTTGCAGCAAAACGCTACGATTTTGGGTTTATAGCCGTTTACTTGCATATCGCGTCCACCTCCGCCATGATTTGCGCGCTGGCAAAGCCTTTCAGGTCCATCGCACCGGAGGGACAAGCCACCGTACAAGCGCCGCAGCCTTGACACACCGCTTCGTTGACCTGTGCAATACGGCGAATCGCCGTCGTGCGGTCGGGCATCTTAAATTCCTTATTGATATACGTAATCGCGTTGTACGGACACACCCGCTCACAGGTGGAGCAGCCATTGCACATCCATTCGTTCGAATGCGCGATGCAGGGGTTGCCGACGAGCTTATCCTTGGCCAGTAGGCCGATCACCTTTGACGCAGCGGCTCCCGCCTGCGCGACGGTTTCGGGAATATCCTTCGGGCCCTGGCAGGTGCCGGAGAGGAATACGCCCGCCGTCGGACTTTCGACCGGCCGGAGCTTCGGATGCGCTTCCGTGAAGAAGTCGTTCGTATCCATGGAGGCCGTCAGCATCGTCGCAAGCGGACGCGCGGACTTATCCGGTTCGATTGCGGCGGCGAGCACTACCATGTCGGCTTCAATATGGAGCTGTTTATTGGCAAGCAGGTCGGACGCGCGCACCATCAGCTTATCGCCGTCCGGCGTACTCTCGGGGCTGACCTTGCCGACCATGCCTTTGATGTAGTGGACGCCGTAATCCTCGACCGCGCGGCGGTAGAACTCGTCGAAGCTCTTGCCGGGCGTACGGACGTCGATATAGAAGACATACACCTCGGTATCCGGATACTTGTCGCGCGTCAGCATGGCGTGCTTGGCGGTGTACATGCAGCAGATCTTGGAGCAGTATTCCTTTCCCTTTTCTGCACCCGAGCAGCGGGAGCCGACGCACTGGACAAAGACGATGGTGTGCGGATGCCGGCCGTCGGACGGACGCAGAAGCTTACCGCCGGTAGGGCCTGCGGCGTTCATCAGGCGCTCGAACTCAAGGGAGGTTACGACGTCTTTTGACTGACTGTAGGCGAATTCGTCGAATTTATTCATGGAAATCGGGTTAAAGCCGGTTGCCGCAACGATTGCGCCGTATTTTTCCTCGATAATTTCGTCTTTTTGGGTATAATCGATGGCCTTCGCGGTGCAGATCTTCGCGCAGATGCCGCATTTGCCGTTATTGAGCATATTGCAATGGTCGGCGTCGATGGTTGCGACCTTCGGGACAGCCTGAGCGAACGGGATATAGATCGCGCGGCGCGTATCCATGCCGAGATTGAACTCGTTGGAGATTTTCTTCTGCGGGCATTTCTCCGTGCAGAGTCCGCAGCCCGTACAGACGTCTTCTTTGACATAGCGCGCTTTTTTACGGATTTTGACGGTGAAGTTGCCGACAAAACCGCCGACCTCCTGCACCTCGCTGTAGGAAAAGATGCGGATGTTCTCGTTTTGCGCTACGTCGACCATCTTCGGTGTCAGGATGCACGCGGCGCAGTCAAGCGTCGGGAAAGTCTTGTCGAGCTGCGCCATCTTACCGCCGATGGTAGGCTTCGTTTCGACGATATCGACAGGGAAGCCCGCGTCGGCGATATCGAGCGCGGTCTGGATGCCGGCGATGCCGCCGCCGATGACGAGCGCGCGCTTGGTGACGGGGGACTCGCCGGGCGTTAACGGTGCGTTGAGGTTGACCTTCGCGATCGCGGCCCGGCCGAGGATGATCGCCTTTTCGGTGCCGGTTTTGATATCTTTATGCACCCACGAGCACTGCTCGCGGATATTAGCGATTTCAACCATGTACGGATTCAGTCCCGCCTGAGAGGCTGTCTTCCGGAAGGTGACCTCGTGCATGCGGGGGGAGCAGGACGCGATGACAAGGCCTGTCAGGTGATGCTCGCGGACGGCGTCCTTGATGATGTTCTGTCCCGCCTGGGAGCACATATATTGATAGTTGGTGGAGAAGACGACGCCGGGCTCGTTTTTCAAAGCCTCCGACACCGCGTTCACATCCACGGTTCCCGCGATGTTCGTTCCGCACCAGCATACGAATACGCCGATTCTTTGCATGTCGTTTCTCCTTTACTTTGCGTATTTGCGCAGGACGCTGACGAGGAGCTGCTGGGGGATTTCTTCGTCAAGCATGTCGGGGATCTGATCGGGCTTATAATGATTCGCACCCTGCTCGCGGATGACCATAAGGCGCACGGCTTCCACAAGTTTAGCCGGTTCCACGTTTCTCGGACAGCGGTCCACGCAGGCGAAGCACGATAAGCACTGATAGAGCGATTTTGAATGGAGCAGAGGCTCGATATCCCCCGTTTCGACCATATGGACAAACTGATGGGGATGATATTCCATCTCGTCGTAAGACGGACAAGTGCCCGAGCATTTGCCGCAGTACATACACTTCAGAGGATTAACGCCGCTTGTGCGCAGAATCTGATCGCGCATCTGTTCCGTTTTCCGCGTCATTTAAGCATCCTCCTTTACGCCGAGCGCTTCGGCCAAAATCTCTGTCAAATAAACCACCGGTAGCTCCCCGTTGCCGTTCTTCTCAAGGTTATACCGGCACAGAGGACACGCGGTCACGATCCTCTCGGCACCCATACTTTTCGCGCTCGCAAGCACGGCGGAACTTTTTTTTGCGGTCAGCGCGGCATTCTCCAGTGCGACATAACCGCCGCAGCATTCGTTGCGGTAGGGGTAGACCACAGGCTCCGCGCCGAGCGCACGCAAAAAGTCCTCGAAGATTCCAGGGTTTTCCGGGTCGTCCATACGCATCGTCTGCGACGGACGCAGCAGTAAGCAGCCGTAATACGCCGCGAGATTTTGACCCTTCAGAGGATTGACCACCGCCTCGCGGAGCTTATCAAAACCTACGACGTCGCGCAGCAGCTCGAGATAGTGAACCACCTGCGTCTCTCCGCGGTAGGGGGTATCGAGCGATGGCTCGGCGCCTGCCATCAGGTAGTTATTCGCGCGTAACGCGAAATCGGCGTCGGCCTGCATTGCGTGATTGGTTTGCTTAATGACGTTATGGCATGCAGAACAAACGGTCACAAGGGGCTGCCCTTTCTTCTTTGCATCGGCCAGCGCCCGCACGGAAGAAAGCTTCGACGCGATCTCGTCCTTTGCCATCGAAAAGACGCCGCCGCAGCACTGCCAATTGTCCAGTTCTTCCAGCGTTACGCCCAAGACCTCCGCGCACCTGCGGGCGTATATATCCAGTTTTTTAGCCTTTGTCTTCAGCGTGCAGCCGGGGAAATAGCTTACCTTCATCATACCTTTTGTCCTTTATGCCATCTGTTCGGGGTGAAATACCTCGTCAAACTTCTCCGCCGACAAAAAACCGAGCGCAACGCAGGCTTCCTTTAAGGAAATATTGTCGTGGAACGCCTTTTTTGCCGTCTTTGCCGCGTTTTCATAACCGATATAGGGATTTAATGCCGTAACGAGCATCAGCGAATTGTGCAGGTTATGGCGCATCTTCTCGCGATTTGCTTGGATACCGGACGCGCACTTACGGTCAAACGAGACGATCGCTTCCGCAAGCAGCCGCGCGGACTGAAGGAAGTTGTAGATGCACACCGGCATGAACACATTCAGCTCGAAGTTGCCTTGCGACGCGGCCATGCCGACGGCCACGTCGTTGCCCATCACCTGTACGGCGACCATCGTGACGGCCTCGCACTGTGTCGGGTTGACCTTGCCGGGCATGATCGACGAACCCGGCTCGTTCTCGGGGATAAAGATCTCGCCGAGTCCGTCGCGCGGCCCCGACGCAAGCCAACGCACGTCGTTTGCGATCTTCATCATATCGCAGGCCAGCGCCTTGATCGCGCCGTGCGCGAAAACCAGCTCATCCTTCGATGTCAGAGCATGGAATTTATTCGCCGCAGTAACGAAGGGCTTCCCTGTCAGGGAAGCGACCTCCCGGGCGACCAGCGTATCGAATCCCTTCGGCGCGTTGAGTCCCGTACCGACCGCCGTACCGCCGAGCGCCAACTCATACAATGGCTTCACCGCTAATAAAAGCAACTCCCGGTCCCGCTCGAGGCTTGATCTCCAGCCGCTGATCTCCTGCGAAAACTTGATCGGCGTCGCGTCCTGCAAATGGGTGCGGCCGCTCTTGACTATGCCTTCGTTCTCCGCTTCCAGACGGATAAACGTCTGGATCAGCTCATCCACAGCGGGCAGGAGCTTATCCTCGATGACGATGACAGCCGAGATGTGCATCGCAGTGGGAAAGGTATCGTTGGAGGACTGGCTCATATTGATGTCGTCGTTCGGATGGAGAATCTTCGCGCCGGCGATTTCGTTGCCGCGGTTTGCGATGACCTCGTTGGCATTCATGTTCGACTGCGTACCGGAGCCGGTCTGCCAGACGACGAGCGGGAAGTGGCTGTTTAAGACGCCGGAGATGACTTCGTCGCACGCCGCCGAAATCGCGGCGACCTTTGCGTCGGTCATCTTTTCGGGCTTTAACACATGGTTCGCCAGCGCTGCCGCTTTTTTCAGGATGCCGAACGCATGGGTGATCTCACGCGGCATGGTTTCGATATCGACCCCGATTTCGAAATTCTCATGACTGCGCTGCGTCTGCGCCGCCCAGTAGCGGTCGGCAGGCACTTTCATTTCGCCCATCGAGTCGTGTTCGATTCTGTATTCCATCGTATTCTCCTTATCCCGTATCGACATATGCTTAAGAAATTAGATATTCAAGCTGGTCATAACATCCTTCAGGCACTGCGCGCTGTGCTGAAGCTTGCCGATTTCCTCATCGGTCAGCGGCGGGAGCACCTTGCCCTTCGCGCCCTCATGCCCTACGATGTTCAGCACGCTCAGACAAACGTCCTCAATCCCATATTCGCCGTGCATCATGGTGGACACCGTCATCGTCGTATCGATGCCGCCGAGCAGGCACTTGCAGATATGGCAGACGGAAATGGATACCGCGTAGAAGGTCGCGCCCTTGCGTTCGATCACACGTGCGCCGGACTTGCGGACATAGCTTTCGATATCGGCGTGGTCGAGAGACGGATAGAGCGTGTTCTTTGTAGACAAAGACTTCGAATAATCGTCAATCGGTACATTGGATATATTGGCAAGCGACCACGGCACGAAAGAGGAGTCGCCGTGCTCGCCCATCACATACGCATGGACATTCTGCTGATTAATGCTGTAATACTCGGAGATCCGCGCGCGCAGACGGGCGGTATCAAGAATCGTACCGGAGCCGATGATCTGACTTTCCAGAAGCCCCGAACGCTTACAAAAAGTATATGTCAGAATATCGACAGGGTTCGACACAATGATGTACTTTGCATCCGGTGCATAGCGGGTGATCTCGGGGATGATGCTTTTAGTGATATTCACATTGGTCTGCGCGAGGTCAAGCCGGGACTGTCCGGGCTTGCGCGCGATACCGGAGGTGAGGATAACAATATCGGAATCCGCGGCGTCGCGGTAGGAGCTTGCATAGATAGAGCACGGCATGCAAAAAGGAGTTCCCTGACGGATATCGAGTGCCTCGCCGAGAGCCTTCTCGGTGTTCAAGTCGATCATGACGATCTCCGACGCGATGCCGGTTACGGCGATGGTATACGCGATGGTGGAACCGACGCTACCCGTACCGATGATAGTGATCTTATTCATGGCGTTTCCCTTTCACTTACAATAAACTTATTCCAGTACAGTATCTATTGTAACCTCTTTCAATCAAAAAATCAAATACGAATGCGGCATATCGATATCCCGTTATTGATATAGTCTCGTGCGTTTTTCAAGTCTTTTTTAAAGGTGGTTTTCCATGTTTTCAACACATATCGCATGATTTTATACCTTTTTTCGTGAAATATCACCGCAGGGACGATTTCCTTGCCTCTTAACCCATCAAAATATCCGTAGCTGCTCGGCGTGTTCCGAAAATCCTCTCAGAAAAGCGACATTTTCCTCCACGCCAACATAAGCTCCCGTGAATCGGTACCAACTTATATCATACCATATTCACTCTTTCGCGTCAATATAATTGTCGGTCAAGCCTATGAATTAACAGCATCCGTCTTTTGACACATATTTTCATGGCGGTTATTTTATAAACATCTATGGCAATATGTTCAAATTCATCAAATTGTTATTGCATTATTGCGTACATCATGCTATAATTTTTAGTAATATAATTGTCGTTTGTCCGCGTACAAACCATCTCCTGTCAATACCGCATCAAGGTGTAATTAACAAAGGATGCCTTCGATGCCTTTTTTAGAGGGATATGCATGAAAAAAGCTGTCTCAAAATACAACCGGATAAATCGCTTCATCTTTCTCATCCTTGTTATCACCGTCATGCTGATTACTTGGATCGTCTATACGTCGCACAGTGTGGCTTTGGAGCGGCAGCAGGTTTACCATACTCTGCAAAGTCCCGTCTCCGAGCAGGTAATTATATCTGGCGTCATACCGCAACGCGGTTTCGAGGTACCGCATACTTTACCCGTTTACTGCAGCAGCAAGGTGTTTAACGTTGGGATGCTGCGCGTTGTGTGTATGTCCGAATTTACGGCCGCGTTTTCTGGTGATTTAACCGGTGAACCGATCACAGTCTGGCAGCAGCTTGGTAACAGCTTCGCCAATGGCTGGTATGTTCAGGAGTCTGTCACCAAAAGTGATGCTATTTGGAAGCATGAAGCAGAACGGACTGACCTGCCTAATTACTCTGCACTTTCCGTTCCTGTCAAGCGGGACCGTGAGAGCATCGGCATACTTTCCGGCGGTCCGAACAGCGGCCTGCTTTTCACCGCCGTTATTGCATTGCTTGCCGCGTGTTTCGTTCTTTTTATTATTATCAGCAGCAAACGGCATAAGGCACGTTTGGAAGAAGCTAACCGGCTGCTCGCCCTCAGCGAGGAACGTTTCCATATCGCACTTGAAAATACCACCGTCTCCGTCTGGGATTACGACTTCAATTCCCATTGTATCCTCCAAAACGACCATTCCATCCGGCAGCATGGCTTCAATCATATCATCCCCGATGTCCCGGAGAGCCTTATTCGTGACCGCTACGTCCACCCTGATAATGCTACGGCATTTCGGAAGATGTACGATACCCTGCTTCACGGCGCCAAAACTGTCGAGGGCGTTTTTCGCGTCCGTACCGCCGATCGCAAAGGATGGTGGTACGAACACATTCGCTACACGGCACTGTTCGACGAGAACGGCAAGCCTTACAGGGCAATCGGTATGTCGGAGGACGTAACGGAAAAGCAAATGGCTAAGCTTGCCTATAAGCGTGAACAAGAGCTGCAAAGTGTGCTTGCACCGGATGTCGTTGCCTCCCTCCTGTTCGACGTTACCACCGACCGGTTGATTCGTCACCATTTTCGAGACCCTATTCAAAGCAAGGTACTCCCGAATCTGACGATTTCCTCCTTCACACGGTATGCCGCCGATATGGTTGTGGGCAATCCGGATGCCGCGAATAAACTTTCTTCTTTCAATACCGAAACCGCCCTCCGTTGGTTTAACAGCGGGCGTTGGGAACATATACTTGAGTATCGCCGCCGGATGGATGACGGGTCCATTCGTTGGGTTCATGACGAAATGCACCTGATCACCGACCCGGACAGCGGGCATCTGATGCTGTTTTTGTGTCTGCGTGACATCGACGATGAAAAGCGGGAGCGCGCCGCACTGACGCTGGCCGCCAAGGTCGATTCCATGACCGGCATCCTGAATCATGGCGCGATCCTGCTTGCCATCGACCGGGATATCGCTTCCCTCTCTCCGGAAGCTCTGCATGCATTGTTCATCGTGGATATCGACAATTTCAAGTTTATCAACGACACCTTCGGTCATCAAGCCGGTGACGACGTGATCAAAAACATCTCCGCCATCCTCCGCGATAACTTCCGTGACAGCGATCATATCGGCCGCATCGGCGGCGACGAGTTCGCTGTTTTAATGCGCAACATCAGTTCCGCAGAGGATGCCGTACATAAAGCGGCGGAGGTTGTACAGGCCCTCCAATATACCTATACAAACGACGACCCTGCTTTGAAGATCTCCTGCAGCGTCGGCGTAGCCCTTTGCGATGCCTCCATTTGTACCACCGACGCCCTTTACGCCAAAGCCGACAATGCTCTCTATCAAGCCAAGGCCGCCGGTAAACGCTGCTATTATGTCAACCATTAATACATCATTACAGCGAAAGGGATACGGCAGGCCGTATCCCTTTCGCTGCGTATAAGCCCTTTTCCCTGATCAGTACTGTCTTTCTATCCCAAGCTGCGCCTTTTTGCAATATTTCACAGCGGTATTCGGCTTGTCCGTATCCAGCATACTTTGATACAGCACGCAAAGCTGTCTCTTTCTCGGACAAAGGATCTTCGGCGTATCCTTTTGGAGCGGGATCTCCAACGATGCCGTTTCCTCATAATAAGTCGTCTCCCCGCCGCTCGTTGCGCAGGTTCCGCCGCTCCACGGAATATCGACTTTCGCTGCGATATCATGCTCTGCCGTCAGCGCTATATACCGCACCTCGCCCTCACGCTTCTCCGCCGTTACCAGAATACCTCCCTTCGCGCGCAGCATGAACATGACAAGCTCAGTCGATTCGTCTGCCGGGAATACATGAATGACCGACCCGTCCGCGGTCAATTCGGAATGCAGCAGCGCTTCGTTCACCGCCGCGTTAAACTGCCCCATCGTCTCTAAAAACGCGTGCAGCGTTTGGTGCTTCGGCACGCGGGTACGCGAATATTCATCCTGCTCATGAATGCGCGACCAGTCGGTATATGTCTCCGTACCATCGAGTACGCGCGGTGTGTACATAGCCGCATGATTACGATCTCCCGCAAACTTCGCGAAATGGGACATACCGCTGGGAAAAATCTGCGTCTCTGATACCAGCTCGCGTAAAAGTTCCCAGACCGGAATGCCTAAACGCGCCGCCGAGACGCTATACGGGGTATGCCCGCATTGGAAAGGACTAATTTTCAGGGCTTCATAGAAGGAATCCCGAAGAATCGGCATCAGTTCCTCCGGCGGCATATTACCGGGGAACAACGGCGCCTGCTCCGCGCCGAATCCGGCGCCTTCCGGATAGACCGCCTCTTTAAACCCCATCGGCTTCCCGTCGCCGCGGATACCCACGGAAATCAGCCGCCTCCCGTCGCGCTCGACGATCGTATACGGATAAAGATGCGTCAATACGTCTCGCACACGTTCCTCGTAAGCGCTTTCTTTTTTTAGTCTCTCAACCGCGTACAGATATGCGCGGAACAGCGATTCGATATACGCGCGATCGGATATCGTATCCTTTAAGGCAAGGTAGCTTTCGAACACCGTCGCCGATTCGATATGATAAACGCCGTCACTCTCCCGTTTCACCCGTGACAGGTAGAACCGTACGCAGGCTTCCATCACGGGAAAAGCCGTTTCCTCCAGATACCGATCATCCAGCGTATACTCCCACTGACGGTACAAATCCATCGCTATGGCAGGGCCGCAAGTCAGATTATTCGCCGTATCCGGCTCAAACGCCTGTCCTCCCGAGCGGTTCGCGATATCCGAATAAAACGCGCCGTCAAAGCCGAGCTTTTGGGCTCCGCGGCAGGCACTCGGCAGCATTGCCCGCCGATACCGCGCATACGGCTCGAAGCATTCCATATGATTCGAGCTTTGCAGACTCCAGTACGGTATCTGGTTGTTCCAATGGTAGAAATATCCCCAGTTGCGCAAATCGTGGTTCCAGATAAATGCCGAGCCGTTGAACATCGAAGGATACCGCCCTCTAAACGAGATCGACATCTGATACAGATGAAAATAGTACAGATTCTCCAGATAATCGTCCTGCAGTTTGACGAAGCACGCACCTGAAAACGCTTTCCAATCTGCTTCGCTGCGTTTAAGCGTCGCTTCGGCGTCCGAAAGCGCTTTCATCACACGCTCACACGCCGCCGATTTCGGATCGTCCGCTTCCTCGCTCGTCACGATCGCGAGAAATACGTCAAACGACGCCGCCTCCGCCGCAGGGGCGGTGAACGCAACCTCATGCGGATGCTGTACATGCCATTCGCCGCCGTTTTTCGTCACAGCCGCCGCAATCACATACTCCTCCTGCGATAGCTTCACACGGATATACCCGCAATCCCCTTGGGCAAAACTTTCCGTACCCGACAGCCGTACCGTCGCGTCACGCAATAAGTGCTCATAGTAATGCGGTAGCGTGCGGCTGCCCCATTTTGTCAGGCTGATCGTGCGCTCCACCGGAAACGCGGTTTTAGTATCGACATGGAAGCCCACCACATGATCGTCATGGCTGCCGTATGCCGTCACCGTCCATTCGGAGAACGGGGTCTTCGCATACAATTCCACGCGGCCAAGCCCCAGGTTTAAGCGCTGCTCATACGCCTGCAGATACAGCGGATCTAACGCGGGTGTCCCGTCCGTCATTGACAGCACGCCCCCCGAAACCAGCGCCGTTCCTTTCTCTTCCCATTCGGCGCTCCAGCCGCCGAAATCCCCATCGGGTTTGCTCTCTTTTACACCCAGCCGGGTGCTGCCCGCCGTATGGGGGGTATCGTCAAAGAGGTCGGATTTATTCGCGATGAAACGCAGCGTATTTTTAACTGTATCGAACAACCCCGCAACGTCTCCCTCACCGATTGGCATTGCGTCATAAGGCTCGTCGGCCGGAGCGTGGTATACGATATCGTGCCGCCGCAGATATCTCTCCATATGAATTAGCGGCTTTCCGTTTTCGTCTATATGAACATCCCGGAACATACTTTAAATCCCCCTCATATGATGATCCTTTTCGCAAACCCTGCCGACCACAGTATATCACAAAAGTTTATCATTGTCATCATCAATCATAGCTTTCCGCTTCTTTGCGCCGGTATCCAATGCAATATTCGGGAGTCTTTTCATATCCGCTTTAGCATATCGTCCCGCCGCCTACGACAGCATCTCCGTCGTACAGCACAATCGACTGTCCGGACGAAATTGCCCGCTGCGGCAAATCAAACTCGACATGAACGGCATTGGGTTCCGTCGCGAAAACCCATGCCCACTGTTCGTCCTGCCTGTACCGTATCTTCGCCTTCACACGCAGCTTCTCGGGCGGTGCGTCAAAGGCTATCCAGTTAAAATCTGCGGCATCCAGCGACGATGCATATAACTCGCTGCGATGTCCTAGCTCGATTGTGTTGTCTAAAAGCCTCTTTTCGCACACATATAAAGGCTCGGACGATGAAATGCCGATCCCCTTACGCTGTCCTATTGTGTAATGGATAATGCCTTTGTGCTCTCCGATCACGTTTCCGTGCGTATCGACAAACGTTCCGCGCGGATACCGCTTTCCTGCATGCAGCTCAATGATTTTCGCGTAATCGCCATCCGGAACAAAGCAGATATCCTGGCTGTCTCTTTTGTGGGCGTTGACAAAGCCCTGCTCCTCCGCGATGCACCGCGTTTCAGTCTTTCGCATCCCGCCCAGTGGAAATTGTGTATGCGCAAGCTGCTCCTGCGAAAGGGAATACAGAACATAGCTCTGATCCTTAGCCGTATCCAGCGCTTTCTTTAAATAATATCTGCCGCTGTATAGCTCAATCCGAGCGTAATGCCCGGTGACGAGATAATCGAGTCCCAGTTCCCGCCCGCGGCGATACAGCCGGTCAAATTTCAAAAAACGGTTACAGTCTATGCACGGATTCGGCGTTATGCCGCGTTCATACGCGCTGACAAAGCGGTCGATCACCTGTGCTGTGAAATCATCTGTAAAATTGAACACATAAAACGGTATTCCAAGCTTGTAGGCCACGCTGCGGGCATCCTCGGTATCCTCAAGCGAACAGCAGGTTTTCTCGTGGGAGATTCCCGCGTCCTCATTGTGAAAAAGCCGCATTGTCGCGCCGATGCAGTCATATCCGGCTTGTTTCATCAGATATGCGGCAACACTGGAGTCGACTCCGCCGCTCATGGCAATCAGCGCTTTTTTCATATGGCCAGCCTCTTATCTGTCTTGATATAATCATGTAGAGATCGTTTTTCATAGTGTCCTCTTGAATTCCTACTTAATATATGTTATTATAGGGTTTAAACGGGAGGCTGACTTTATGAAAATTTCTACAAAGGGCAGGTATGCTCTTCGCATGCTGCTCGATCTTGCCGAGCAGCAGAATGACGGGTATGTCGCGTTGAAAGATATTGCGCAGCGTCAAAATATTTCAAAAAAATACCTGGAGCAAATCGTCCCTGTATTCAACAGATCCGATTATTTGCAAACCAGCCGTGGCTTTCAAGGAGGGTATCGGCTTGCCAGAGCTCCCGAAAAATACACGGTCGGCGAGTTGCTGCGTCTCACGGAAGGCGGCCTTTCCCCCGTAGCATGCCTTGAGCAGCATCCCAACCAATGTGAGCGCAGTGCGGACTGTGCCACACTTCCGGTATGGCAGGGCCTTGACCGCGTGATTACCGAATATCTCGACGGGATCACTCTTCAGGATATCCTCAATCAGCAGAGAGTACGGAATACAAACGATACCATGATCTAAAATCATGACAGGGCGTTATTGCCGCATGGCAAAGCAGACGAAGAACACCGGGAGGGTTTTCGTCTGCTTTGCGGTTTTTACACCTTATTTGACCGCTTCAAACGCGGCATCCAGCGCGGCAATCAGGTCTTCCGCCTTTTCGATCCCGATCGAAAGACGGATGGTATTCGGCTTGATCCCCTGCTCGAGCAGCTCCTCGCCGGTCAGCTGGGAATGCGTCGTGCTTGCCGGATGGATTACCAGGGATTTGACATCGGCAACGTTTGCGAGCAGCGAGAAGATTGCCAGATTGTCGATAAATTTCTGCGCCGTCTTGTCGTCTCCCTTGATTTCAAAGGTAAAGATGGAGCCTCCGCCGCCCGGAAAATACTTCTGATACAGCCGATGGCTTGGCTCGCCCGCAAGGGACGGATGGTGGACGGCTTCGACCTGCGGATGACCGGCCAGATAGTTTACGATCTTCAACGCGTTCTCCACGTGGCGCTCTACGCGCAGAGAGAGAGTTTCCAGCCCCTGCAGGAACAGGAAAGCATGGAAGGGAGAAAGCGTGGAACCGGTATCGCGGAGTAAAATCGCACGGATATAGGTGACGAACGCGGCCGCACCCGCCGCGTCGGCGAAAGAAATGCCGTGATAGCTGGGGTTTGCCTCCGAAATCCACGGATACTTGCCTGACTCCTTCCAGTCGAATTTTCCTCCATCAACGATCACGCCGCCGATTGCCGTACCGTGACCGCCGATGAACTTTGTCGCCGAATGAACGACGATGTCCGCGCCGTATTCGATCGGTCTGACCAGATACGGAGTGGCGAAGGTGGAATCGACCACAAGCGGGATCTTATGCTTGTGCGCAATATGGGCGACCTCTTCAATATCGATGATATTGGAATTCGGATTGCCGAGAGTTTCGATATAGATCGCCTTGGTGTTTTTTTGAATCGCCGCCTCAAACGAACCTTTGACATCGGGATCCACGAAGGTAGCGGTAATTCCGGATGAAAGCGGGAGCGTATGCGCGAGCAGATTGTAGGTGCCGCCGTAAATCGTCTTGGATGCGACGATATGTTCACCGCTTCTTGCCAAAGCTAAAATCGTGTAGTGGATCGCCGCTGCCCCGGAAGCCACCGCCAGCGCCGCGGTACCTCCTTCCAGAGCGGCAATTCTCTCTTCAAAAACTCCCTGCGTCGGGTTTGTAAGTCTGCCATAAATGTTACCGGCATCCCTCAGCCCAAAGCGGTCAGCCGCGTGCTGTGAATTGTGAAACACATACGATGTAGTCGCGTAGATGGGAACCGCTCTTGCATCCGTAGCCGGATCTTCCAGTTCCTGCCCGATATGTACCTGCTTTGTTTCAAAGCTCCATGTCTTTGGATCTTTGTGAGTCTTCAATGTACTCGCCTCCTTTTTTGTTCTGTACTGATGATATCATGGAATACGCTTCCTGTCCAATACGTGAATAGGATACTCAGTTATAGACTGTTCCTATATGTTATATGTGATTTGAAACGGATTACACGGCGTAAATCCCAAGATATTTTTTGATCTCATCAATATAGAGGCTGCCCATCTGGCTGAGCAAGTTGTTTTTTCTAACTATATAACCGATCTCCATCACGCTGTTGGGATTTATATCGTCCGCCTCAAAGGGAACCGCGACAAAATCGGTGCCGTTCAGTTCCTCGCAGATGATACCGGAACACAGTGTGTAGCCATTAAGTCCCACCATCAGATTCAACATAGTCGCACGGTCGCACGCCTTGATTGTCCTCGGATACTCATTCGTGCTTAAGATTTCCTCCGCAAAATAGAACGAACTGTTGTCGCCCTGTTCAAAGGAAAGGCAGGGGTAATCGTCAAGCTGCGTAAAATGAATCGATTTCTCATTCGCCAGCGGATGTCCTTTCCACAGATACACATACGCATTGCAGTCGATAAGCCTGTGAAACTCAAGGTTATTGGATGTCAGGAGTTTAAGGATAGCTTTTCGGTTGAAATCACTTAAGTATAATATTCCGATTTCGCTTTTGAGCGTGCTGACATCGTTAATAACGTCCCGGGTTTTTGACTCGCGAATGGCAAATTCATATTTTGATGTATCGAAAGTCTTTACCATCTCGACAAAGGCTTTCACTGCGAAGGAATAATGTTGTGTCGATACGCCAAATTTCTTTTTCAGGTTTCCACTTTTCCCGAATCTTTCCAGCAGCATTATATATTGTCCGTATACCTGCCGGGCGTATAACAGAAATTCCGTGCCGTCGCCGGTCAACGTAACGCCTTTTCCGCTGCGATTGAAGATCGTGATGCCTATTTCCTTTTCCAATTCCTTAACCGTACTCGTCAGGGACGGCTGCGCTACATAAAGAATTTCCGCCGCCTTGTTGAGCGAACCGGTTTCAGAAATCGTGATTATATAATAAAGCTGCTGTAAGGTCATATTAACAAGCTTCCTTTCATTCTATAAAAACCGCACCAAGCCGAGTAAACACGGCACAAAAAGCCTTTTGTCTATTGCATATTAATTACATAGGTTTTGTATATTGTATCATAGGACGTTTTGGTTGTCAAGTCAACAGGTGAAATTCCCGCTGTTTATAAAACTTTATATCTCCGGTTGACAGGTTGATATCGGATGTGCTATAATAAACCAAAATCTCAGGAAGCGGTGTGACGATGATCATATTATAATCCGGTTTACTGATAAACAAGGAGGGTCTGTGTATACACAGGCTTTAGGTCGTTGTCGGGATTGGGTTATAAGCAAAGGGATGCCTTTGTCATGATCGGTCACACTGTATTTATGTTCAAAAGGCGCATTGCGTCTTTCATTTTGGCTGTGACCGGCCGACTAGTCTATCAGTCGGTATACCCAAAGCTCCATTCTCGACAACGAGGATGGAGCTTTTTATCATGATGCAATCGGGAATTTAAGAAAAAGGATTGGTATATATGAATTACATAATAAAAAACTACTGCTACACGTTTGAAAAAGGGTATCAGAAAAATGAAACTCTGCGAAAAAGTCTTGATAGACTTTCACAAGCCACATTTGGCGGCCTGTCCTTTGAACGGTTTTACCATCTTGGTTTTTGGACGGATAACATCATTCCGTACACATTGTTTCGTGAAGGTAACGCTGTTTCAAACTTGTTTGTCTCTATTATGGACGTTCGCCACAACGGGAAAGCAAAAAGATACGTTCAGCTTGGCGCGGTCATGACGGATAAGGCATACCGAAACCGCGGTCTGTCCCGTTTTTTAATAGAAATGGCGATTGACGAATGGCAGAACAAGAGCGATGCCATATTCTTATTCGCAAACGACAGCGTAACCGATTTTTATCCAAAATTCGGTTTTGTTAAAGAGCATGAATATGATTACAGTATAAGCGTTACCGCACAAACATGCAAAATGCGCAAGCTTGACATGGAAAATCCAAGCGATCTGGACTTTCTTTTGCAAAAGGTGAAAGGCGGCAATCCCTTTGCGTCATTTACCGTCGGCTCATGTGAGTATGCCATGTTTCACTGCACCATGTTTTATACGGACTGCGTGTTTTATTCCGAGGATTTTGACGCGATTGCCGTATGTAAAGAAGAAAACGGCTTTCTTACCTGTTATGATATTTTCTGCGATGCGAAAAATAATCTTAGGCATATTTTGTCAGCCGTCGCGACAGCACAGAAGCAAAATGTTATTTTGGGCTTTACGCCTGTTGACACGCAAGGATTTGATGTTGCCGTGTCCGAGGAGGAGGACACGACGCTGTTTGTGTTGAATAACAAAGAAAACATCTTTAACGCGGAAAGAATAAAATTTCCCATGTTGTCACGCACATAATACTTCGTTTACACCGAATGTAAAACAATTGTCTTTTAGGTTGGAAGACAGATTAACCTGTAAGGCAAAGGTAAATAAGAGGGGGCACCCCGTTGGGTAACGGAGTGCCCCCTCTTATTTACTCGGTCATTAATGTCGATGACGAACTATAATAACATCACCAGTATTTGTTATGTGCCTCCCGACGCGCTCATTTACCCGCCAGATATGCTGTGTACTGATCCGCAAAACTCTTTACGACGTTATCGAGTCCCGCATCCTTCAGCGAACGGATTGCGGAATCCAACCCGTCCTCCGGTATGAGTCCCGCGCGGATGTACAACATCCCGGTGTTCTCGTTGCCGAAGCCGCTGCTCGAAAAGATCCGGCTCACCGCCTGTGCATCCGTCTGGTAGGAAAGCGAACCTGCGTAAAAAGCCGAAATCTGCTCTGCGGACAGCTCGTCGCTGGACGCTGCGCGCTTGCTGCGGTTCATCTCCAGCGCGGAGGAGAAGAATGTACCGAAGGGGTTATCGGTCAGCACTTTATAGACGCCATCGGCGTTCTTTTCCCAATGTTTTCCTTCCACGCCATAGACAAGTGCGTCGTAGACCTCACTGTCCGTGTACAGCAGGGTCAGGAAGTCGAAAACTTTTTCCTTATTCTCGCTCGCCGAGGAAACGCCGACCCAGCGGAATACGCTCGGATTGACCGCGATGTACTCCTTCTCCGGCGCAAACTGCACGAGCTTCACTATACCCGCATATTCGCTGTCCGCTGCGACGCTGACAGGATAGAGGCAGGCCAGCGCATCCCATTTGCTTTGGAATTCGTTGATCTTATCGTTTTGCAGCAGAAGCCTGAGAAGTCCTTCCTGCCCGAATGCGGAAATGCTTTCCATGTCCCGCTTGAACACATCGGATTCGACGTATGGGCTGACCGTATCCCCTTCAAAAAGTGCCAGCGAATCGCCGTCCACGAAAAACGGCCAGTTGTCATACGTGCGCTGGAACGCATACGGCGGCGCGGCGCTTGTGACCAACTCGCACGGGAGATCATGCTCGCGGGCGGCTTTGCATAACTCCAAAAGCTCCTCCGGCGTCTTGGGAAGTTCCATCCCCAGCTCATCCACGACGTCCGTCCGGATAAACACGCTGTTCGCCTGCAGGATCCCCGACGTACGCTCTAGAAGCGGATATCCGATCTGCGTGCCGTTATACAAAGAAGAATTCCAGCTGGCATCCGATACGCTCTCAAAAAGCAGCGGGTCCTTTTCTGCATATCCGAAAAAATCCTCCAGCATCCCGGTGTCGTAGACGGCGCACATGGTGGAGTAATCATAGAACATGGTAATGTCAGCCGTCTTGAGCTGTTCTTTATAGGAATCGACGATCTGAGACGGAGCATTTGCTTGAATGTTCAGGACACGGAAGGAGATATTCAAGCCCTTTCCCTCTAGCACATCGGAAAGTTCGTCGAGCGCGCCGTCTAACGGCCGATTCCATGTGAGAATCGTCAAGGTCGTCCCGGTGTTTACCGGCACAGTAGACGAAATCATTGCGGTGCTCTGCCCGGATGGCTGCCGTGCATCGCAGGCTGTCAGCAGGATCAGAAGAACCAATACTACAGATACAATTGACCTTCTCATCTTAACGCCTCTCCTGTTACATTATATTAATGGACATGTTCTTTGACAAGCTTCTATTTTAGCTATAATATAAAGTGTATGTTTGATGGATATATATCCATCATGCACCATTTTGTCCTTATATTACCACCGCTTTTCATTTATGTCAACAGCGCGTTAAGCTACTTTTTTGTGGTCGTGAGTTTGGTCGTGTAACGTTCACGACCAAAACGAAAATGGTGGTAGTTCAAACGTAACCATATTTCGGTAACTTCATGTAAAGTTCTAAATAATGATAATAAAGGGTCTAAAACTTACGTTTTAGACCCTTTATGTGGTGGAGATAAGCGGGATCGAACCGCTGACCTCTTGAATGCCATTCAAGCGCTCTCCCAGCTGAGCTATACCCCCAGATAACCGTTCGCCCGGGTTTCGTTTCCCGTTCGGAACGTTTTTTATGATAACACATTCCTATTCAAAAGTCAAGCGTTATTTTCTCATCCGCCGACTTTTTTCGCATCGCCTATATTTTTACTGCTACATTTCATGTTTTTTGTCTATATTCTCTTTTGTATTCGAAACTCATCATGTGCATCATGCCGAGCCTTTTTATTGTAAACCTTTCTTTTATTTATAGTTGACATTCATGCGTGTTTATGCTATACTACGCATATCATATAAAGGAAGGTCGAACCTGTCATGAAAGAGACCCGCGCCAATGTCCGCAACCGAACCTCGGAACTCGTATATATCGCTTTGTTTGCCTGTTTGATTGCCCTTTGCGCATGGATTACAGTACCGGCGGCGGTACCGTTTACACTGCAAACGTTTAGCATATTTTGCGCGGTCGGGATGCTTGGCGGACGGCGGGGGACGATAGCGGTACTGGTCTATATGTTGCTCGGCGTGATCGGTCTGCCGGTTTTTTCAGGGTTCCGAGGCGGATTTGGGGTACTGCTCGGAACGACGGGCGGATACATCGTCGGATTCTTATTTACAACGCTGACCTATTGGCTCGTAACGAAGCTTTGCGGGCAAAAGCTGGGCATGCTGCTGGGAATGAGCCTCGGACTTGTGGCATGCTATGCGTTCGGTACCGTATGGTTTATGGCAGTGTACACGCGAACTACCGGCACGATAGGACTTGGAACGGCGCTGGTCTGGTGCGTTTTTCCGTTCATATTACCGGATGCCATCAAAATCGCACTGGCTATCGCCTTGACAAAGCTCCTTTCTCCTCATATCAAGTCTTTTTCTAAATAAGGAATCGCGGGAAACGGATATCCGTTTCCCGCGATACTTTTTAGCCCAGACGCTGAAAGCCTTCCCCCATGACCTCCGATACGTCCGCTGCGATCACGAACGCGTTCGGGTCGGTCTCGCGGATGATGGCGCGGAGTGCGCCGACCTGCGTTTTCCGAAGCACGCACAGCACCGTCTGAGAACGTGCCCCAGAGAACGCGCCGACCGTCTCAAAGAGCGTCACGCCGCGCCCCAGTTCCGCCATCACACGGCGGGAAATCGTCTCGTTCTCACGCGAGACGATCATATATGCCAAAGCATCGTCGAACCCGCGTATCACGCGATCGAGGATGATGGACTGTACGAATACGGCGATCACCGCTACAAGGGCAGCTTCCAGAGAAAAGAATATCGCCGCCGCTACAATGACGAGCCCATCAAAAGCGAAGACATAGACGCCGACCGGAAAAAAGCTCAGCTTCGCATGGAGAAGCGCCCCAGCAAGATCGGTACCACCTGTTGTCGCGCTTGCACGCATGACAAGTCCGAGGCCAATACCTAACAGCACGCCGCCGAAGATCGCCGCGAGCAGCAAATTATCGGTGACGGAAGGCAGCGGCAGGAGGTCAATGAACCCTGAGGATAACGCCGTTGCAACGATAGACCGGAAGAAAAAGCGACGGCCGATGATTTTATAACCTAAGATGAACAATGGAATGCAGATGATAAAATTCGTAAGCCCTACAGGAACGCCTAAGTATGCGTTCAAAATGGTCGAGATGCCGGAAACGCCGCCCGGAGCGATGCGGCACGGCACTAAAAACATCGGATACGCCGATGCCATGACCGCACAGCCGACGATGATTGAAAGGTAATCCAATACAATCCGCTTGATTTCGTCATTTCGCTTGTCCATCACTTACACCCCAAATATACCCGGAATCTCCTCCGGCGAACGCAGCAAACGCACCGCACCGGCTTTAAGCAGCGTTTCCTCCGAACGAAATCCCCACGTTACGGCGGACATCTCGACCCCGGCATTCTGCGCAGTCTTCACATCGATGTCGCTGTCTCCGAAATAGACGGTTTCCTCCTTGGCCGCACCGAGGATGTCAAGAATCTCGTACACCGCGCCGGCCTCAGGCTTGAGTGCGACGCCCGGACGCTGCCCTAAGACCGCGCCGAAACGGATCCCGGGCAGACATTCCGCGACGAGCGACACCGTCATCGGATGCTGCTTATTCGACAGCACCGCCATACCGATACCCGCAGCCTGCAGCTTGGAAAGAGCCGCCGCTATGCCGTTGTACGCGCGGGTCAGCCTACGATAGTTTTGCCCGTACAGCACGTCATAGTACACGCAGATCTCCTCCAAGCGCGGCTGCGCGGTGATACCTGAGGCGTTGCGGATTAAATGCGTCCTTCCGGAACCGAGGAAGGCCATAATATCCTCCGGCTCGCGTTCCGGAAGGCCGAAATGCCGCAGCGTCGCGTTCACACAGTCCGCGAGGTCTAGCAGGGTGTTGAGCAGAGTGCCGTCCAGATCGAAAATAGCGTAACGAAGCATACCCGTCCTCCAAACTTTGTTATTTTACGGCCTTGGGCTGTCTGAAAACCAGGAAATCCGGCGTTTCGTTACCGCAGACCGAAAACGCACCCGTATCGCCCGGCAGGAACACCGTCGTACCGCCCGCGACGCTGACCTTGCCGTCCGTCGTCTCGACGGTACCCGGCGCGCGCAGGAACAGAATCGTATGCTCCCCGTCCGTTTGAGAGCGATATGACCTCCCACGCACCGCTTCCGCCGTAAAATAACCGCATCCCGGCAGCGTCACATGCCCGCCGGCCATTGGAATCCTTGCGCATACCGGTAAGGACTCGAGCTTCGCCGCCGCAAGTCCCGCGTCGATGTGCAGCTCTCTCGGACGGCCCCAATCGTAGAGCCGGTACGTGCAGTCGCCCGGCTGCTGAATCTCGGCGACGACGAGCCCCGCGCCCAGCGCGTGTACCGTGCCGCCCGGAAGGAAAAATACATCCCCCTCACGGGCGTCGTGGCATACAAGAGCCTCGGGCAGCGTCCGGTTCCCGATACGCTCCCGCAGCTCATACTCTGTCACACCGGGCTTCACGCCGGCATACAGCTTCGCGCCGGGTGCCGCTTCCATGACGATCCACATCTCCGTCTTCGCGTCGGTCCCCGCCGATGGATGCACCTGTACGGATAACGCTTCCCGGGCGTCGAGCAGCTTGAAGATCAGCCGCAGATCGGGGTACAGATCGCGGATGGCATACCCCTCGGCGTTGCGGCTGATGCCGTGGTCGTGCACGGACAGCTCCCAGGACTCGCCGGTCTTCTCCGGCGTTTCACGGCCGTACAGCGCATGCAGACGGTCTCCTCCCCAAGGACGGGTCTGGTAGATAGGAATGGGCAATATAGGGGTCTTCATATATGGTTATCCTCACATTGTCGTATCGTAGTGAACCCTTCTAATCCCCGGGCGACGCGCATACACTGGTGTAAACGCAAACCGGGAGGAATAGCCGGATGCTTTCGAAAATCTGGGTCGGGATGCTTACGCTTGCCGTCGTCTACGGGATTATCACGGGCCGCGCCGATGCGCTCACAGCCGCTGTAACGGACGGCGCTTGGAGTGCTGTCAAGCTTTGTGGCATGCTGTTGGGGATGATGTGCTTTTTTTCAGGGCTGCTCGCACTTTTGCGCGAATGCGGTCTTGCGGACTCGCTCACCCGACGCTTTAAACCCATATTCCGTCGGCTCTTCCCCGACGCGGACGCCGATGCTATGCAGAGCATTGCGGCAAATGTCACGGCGAACTTGCTCGGCATGTCGAACGCCGCGACTCCGTCGGGACTCGACGCCGCACGTCGGCTGCGTACCGGCGATACAGCGTCCGACAGCTTATGCATGCTTGCCGTCGTCAACGCCGTCTCGTTTTCGCTGCTGCCGATAACCGCGGCGGCGCTGCGGGCATCCTTCGGCGCAGCGAATCCGTATGCCATCCTGCCCGCTGTCTGGTTCTGCTCCGCGATCGGCGTAGCGGTCGGCGTCGGCACGGCGTGTCTCCTAAGACGCATCGCATGAGCGCGTATCTGGTGCCGTGTCTGCTAGCGTTCGTGCCGCTCTACGCGCTTCTACGCGGTACGGATGCTTTCACGGTTTTTCGTGACGGCGCAAAGCAGGGCCTTGCCGCCACCATCCGGCTGCTGCCGACATTGGTAGGCTTGCTCATCGCGGTCACAATGCTGCGGGCTTCCGGGTTATTAGACCTGCTTGCAGTGCTAATGTCGCCGGTGCTGCGTTTTATCGGGTTGCCGGGAGAACTGGCACCTTTGATTTTCATGAAGCCGTTTTCCGGCTCGGGTGCGATGGCTGTCGGTACGGAGCTGATGGCGGCCTACGGCGTGGATTCCACGATCGGAAAGCTTGCCGCCGTCCTGCTTGCGAGCGGTGAGACGACCTTCTATGTCGCAGCGATCTATCTTGCGGGCGTGAAAAATACGCGCTGGGCCATTCCATCCGCACTCTCCGGTGAAATTGCGGTGATTCTCGCGGCGGGACTGGCCGCACGGCTCTTTTTTTAGCCTTGCATCTGCTCCGCAAGCCACAGGCCGCATTCGGTAAGCGCATTCTCTTGTCCGCAGCACGCCTGAGCAAAGCTCGCCGCATCGTAAGGCAGCCCGCACAGTGTCCGCTCCAGCCTCCCGGCAAAATCCGTATCAAGCGCGTCGGTATAAACCGTCGCACAGGTGACCTTCGCATCGCGCAGGGTCAGGCAGACCTCGACGCCACCCCATGGGAAGCGTGTTTTCATCCGGGCATCAAATGTCGGTGTCTCACCGAACCGCCATGCCCACGACGCATACTTTTCCCGCAGCCGCGCGATCTCGCCTCTCGGCAGACTCTCCGTGTCATACGTCTTGGCGTCGCCATATTCGTGGCAAAAGGCGCGGCATACCGCTTCACCGAGCGTCTCCGCTGTCAGCGCCGGCGCAAGCTCACGCAGATTCACCACACGGGAGCGCACGGAGGCAATTGCCTTCGACGCAAGCTTCGACGCATCGACGGTTAACACCCGAGTCATGCGTTCGATGTCGGTGTCCAGAAGCAGTGTTCCGTGATGATACGCCGTATGTTCCCGGAAGCAAAACGCGTGCCCGGAAAACTTGCGTCCGTCGGCGAGCAAATCGTTTCTCCCCGTCGCCTCCGCATGGATGCCGACGTCGAGCGCGGCTTGCAGCAGCACAGAGGTCTGGCGCGTCTGATCGTAGAGAGGGCGTGGCAGCAAAAATGTAAAATTCAGGTTGCCGAGATCGTGATACACCGCACCGCCGCCGGACAGTCTGCGGGCGAGCCTTCCGTTGAAGCTTTCGAGCGCGGAAAGGTCGCACTCCGCCCAGACGTTTTGATGGCGTCCGATTACAACCGTGCGTTCGTTTTGCCACAGATATAAGGTCGGTGCGGTGATGGTATCGAGAAGGTATTCCTCAACGGCGAGATTTTCCCATGGATCGGTGGACTTTGTGCGATAAATGGCGTTCATTTATAATAATTTTCTCCTTTGGAGGGTGATTTACCATGCGTGAATGCGCGATCATGAACCGGGACACGCGTGTCGGCACGCTTACATGGGCGCGCGAGGGCTTATATTGGCATTTCGATGCGATTCTCGACCCGTACGCAGGCTTGCGACGGCTCGAGATCGCCGACGCCGCGGGGCATACCCTTCGTCTCGGCATTCCCGTGCCGGAGGGCCGTCGTATG
Source organism: Clostridiaceae bacterium (assembly GCA_034926225.1). Lineage (GTDB taxonomy): Bacteria > Bacillota > Clostridia > Oscillospirales > QAMX01 > JAAZKA01. Next base: position 146,885 of record JAYFRF010000013.1, on the reverse strand, counting down.
CGTCTGCGGCGTACCATCAGCGGTACACAGCTTCTTTGGGAGTCTTTCCGCCTGGACGGTGCGCTTTCCGCGATGCTTCACCCCTATTCGCCGGAGCCGAGCGCCACGGCTTCGGTATCCTTTCCGCCGGAGGACGTCCGTCCCGCGCCGGATACGCTTTCCCGTGAATATCCCGCCTTCGCGAATTGTCCGACGCGCGGGCTATATTACCGTTCATCCCCGCGCACCTTGATCGAACCGTTCGAACCCCAAAAACCGTTGGCGCTGGCTCCTTGGTATCAGCAGCTGCGTATGGAGATGATTGGCGGAAGGCGTTGTCTGGTGCTGCGTTTCTAATTTTTTTGAAACGTTTTCCTGACATATACCCACGCATTCCGGGCATTATAAACGTGTCCCGGGCATCGATACTCTTCCGGGTCAGAAAGGCCGGTTTTTGTATATGGCGAATCTATCGAGTAAGGAAGTCACGGCGCTCGAGGAGCAGCTCTCCGCCGAGCGCGTGCTGGTCGCGAAATATCGCGGTATGGCATCCCAGTGTTCCGACGCGGTGATTAAGAATAAACTTGACACCATAGCCTCCCGGCATCAGCAGCATTTTGACCGCATTCTTGCGTTCTTAAACTAAAGAAGGGAGCATCGATATGGCTAACAACGCAATCAATATGTGCGAAAAGGACATTCTCGAAGACTTTTTAAGCTCCCAGAAGCAGATCACAGCGAATTATAACACCTTCGCCGGCGAATGCGAGCACACCAATCTCCGCGACACCTTCCTCGGCATCCTGTCCGAGGAGCATCACATTCAGACCGAGCTGTTTGACGAAATGCACAATCGGGGCTGGTATCCCGTAAAAACCGCCGAGCAGACGGAGATCGATGCTGTTAAGCAGAAATTCTCCATGAACGGCTGATTTCACTTTTCTGTTTTAGTATACCACGCATAACAAGGGATTACAACCCCCGTGCCATTTAAAAAAGGCTGCCGTTCTGTTGTCCGAACGGCAGCCTTTTTATGTAATATATCAATCGCTTTCAATCAAACCATAGCCACCGTCTTTGCGGCGGTAAACTACGCAATATCGGTTCTCATCTTCCGCGTTTTTGAACGCGTAAAACGAGTGACCCAACAGATTCATCTGCAAAATCGCTTCCTCCACCGCCATTGGCTTTAATGCAAAGCGTTTACGACGAACGATCTCGTAGGTTTCCTCCGGCTCCTCCGGGATAGCGGGGACAACCGGCTCGAAGGCGCCGTTCCGGAGCCGCTTCTCAAGGCGGGTCTTATTCTTGCGGATCTGCCGCTCGATCATGTCCACAATGGAATCGATCGCAGCGTACATATCGTTCGCCGTTTCCTGCGCGCGGAAATACATGTTCGCGCAGCGCACCGTTACTTCGGCCGTGTCGCGGCCTCGTTCCGTATGGAAGGTCACCTGTGTCTCCGCGTCGCTTGAAAAGAAGCGGTTGAGTTTTGAGAGCTTCTTCTCCGTATACGCGCGCAACGCGTCCGACACCTCCATCTTACGTCCCGTGAATGCGAACTTCATACGCGTCAACTCCTTTTCTCTATTTTCACTTTTCGGAAGAAGGATTAAATAATACTCTGTTTAGTCCTTCTCCTGGAGCTCAATTGTATTATACCACATAATGACTCGTTTGTCCAGTGTATTTTTTGTAAATTATAATCATATTTTGCGTTAGTGTTCACATATTATTCATATTCATTATTTTAATTGGTTTTTAGTATTCGCAGCGCTCCGTGAAACGCATTTTCTAAAGGCTCGTTACATTTTTCGGCACACACCCATAAAATTAGAAAAACGCAAAAAACACCGGGGCATGGATGAAAACTCAACCCGGCGCTTTTTGCGTTCATAATTTATGAAATGGATAAGAACGGATGCTTATTGCTCGTCGGATTCTTCGGTCTGCACGTCCTCAAGCAGCGCGCGGATCGAAAGGCTGATCTTCTGGCGGTCCATGTCGATGTCGATGATGCGGGCATCAACCTCCTGGCCGATCTGGAGAACGTCCTCGGGCTTACCGATGCGGTGATCCGCGATCTGGGAGATATGAATCAAACCGTCGACGCCGGGAAGAACTTCGGCAAACGCGCCGAAGGGCATGAACTTTGCAATCTTGACCTTCGCGGTATCGCCGATGGAGTAGGTGGAGATGAACTTCGTCCACGGGTTGTCCTCCGCACGGCGGTAACCTAAGGAGATCTTTTTCTTTTCGCGATCGACCGCAATCACGTACACCTTGACGATATCGCCGACCTTGACGACATCGCTGGGATGACGCACACGACCCCAACTGAGCTCGGAGATATGCACCATGCCGTCCACGCCGCCGATGTCGACGAACGCGCCGTATTGGGTCAGGGACTTGACAACGCCGGTGTACTCGGAGCCTTCTTCGATGGTCGCCCAGACTTTTTCAGCCTTGGCGCGGTACTCTTCCTGCTGCACCATGCGGATGCTGCCGACGACGCGGCGGCGCGCACGGGTAACTTCGGTGATCTTGAGCTTAACGCTCTGCTTTAACAGACCTGTCATCGGCGTTTCTTTGGGAAGTCCGGACTGGGATGCCGGCACGAAAACGCGAACACCCTTGACTATGACGACGATACCGCCCTTGTTCTCTTCGGTCACGACGCCTTCCATGACGGTATGGTTTTCCTTGGCTTCCTCAACGATATCCCATCCGCGGATGCTGTCAAGCTTCTTTTTGGAGAGCATGATCACGCCGTCGACATCGCTGACGCGCACGACGAACGCTTCGATCTCATCGCCGACATGGATGTTTTCCTCGACCTTATAATTGGGGTCATCGGAAAGTTCGGATACGGGGATATACGCAGCCTGCTTAACGCCAAGGTCAACGTTGACTTCGCCGGACGTGATACCCGTCACAACGCCGGTAACCCGATCTCCGCTGCTCAGTGTTTTGATAGATGCCTCCAGCATGGTTTCGAAGCTTTCTTCGCCGTTCTTGTTGTCGACGACCGCCGCTTCAGCGGTGTTGGGTTCGGTCTGCGCGGTTTTCAATTCCTCTGTCATCTTGTTGACAACCTCCTTCATGATCCATGCCGGGGTGGACGCGCCGGCTGTAACGCCGACCTGCCTGCCTTCCTCCCACATATCGCGTGTCAGTTCCCGCGCGCGCTCGATCGCCCAGACGCGGGGACAATGTTCGCGGGCAATTTCGGCAAGCTTTCTCGTGTTCGAGCTTAGTTTGTCTCCTAAGACCAGCATGACGTCCGACTCCGCGGCAAGCCTTTCGGCTTCTTTCTGCCGCTCATCGGTTGCACTACATATTGTATCAAATTTTTTTGCGTTTGTACACTCTTTTTTGAGAAATTTAACGCATTGTTCCCAATTTATTTTTCTTGTCGTGGTTTGCGCCACAAACGACAGTGGTTTTTGGGCGTTTTGCCCTTCCCTTAGCCATGACAACATGCCTTCAGCATCCGCAAATACGATGGCGTCGTTCGCATGACCGCAGATACCAATCACTTCCGGGTGTTTTTCATCCCCGATGACGACCACTTTTCTACCTTCAGCGCTCTCCTGGCCGACAATTCGGTGGATTTTCGCGACGTATGGACAGGTCGCGTCCAAATACGGTATTCCCCGCCGCGCAATCTCCTGTGTGACGCTCTCCGGCACGCCATGCGCACGAATCAGCAACGTCGCGCCGGGAGTGGCATCCTCCACGCGTTCGATCTCGCAAATACCGTGACGGGCCAATTCCTCCAGCGCCTCCCGGTTATGGATCAGCGGCCCCAGCGTCTCAACTTTCGTCGTTTCGGTTAGCTTCAGCGCCATATCGACCGCACGCTGTACGCCGAAGCAAAAGCCTGCGGATTTGGCTACTTTGATGCGCATTTTATCGCTCCGATCGCATCCATCACCCGCGCCGCCGCTTCCCGCTGTTCCTCACGCCGTCCGGTAACGAAAATCGGCTCTCCAAAGGTCACCGTCACGCGCCGGAACCAGGTACGGCCGTTCTCGATACACACGGGCACCATCGGTGCGCCCGATTTCGCAGCCAGCAGTGCCGCGCCTGCCTTTGCTTCCACGTCCTTACCTTCCGTAACCCGCGTTCCTTCCGGAAAGACCAGCAGCTTTCCGCCATCCTTTAAAATACGCTGACTCACCCGGATCGCGTTAAGGTCGGCTTCCCCTCGTTTGACGGGAAACGCGCCGAGACTGCGAATGAGCGCGCCGAGAGGCTTGATCCGGAACAGCTCGATCTTGGCCATGAACCGCAGCTTCACCTTTTTTCCGCAGGCGATGGCAAGATAGATCGGGTCGCGCAGGCTTGTATGGTTGGGACAGATCAACGCCGCACCCTCCGGCATCCGATCCAAATGGCGTATTCTTACTCCGTGGTTTGTCATCTCACAGAATATGAGACAAATCATTCGTATAATTCGATACCACATTCCCGTATTTTCCCTTTCACCGTTTCGATTAACAGCATCCGGCTTTTCTTGAGCGTGTTCCCCGTCGTATCGAGATCGATGGCGTCCGGCGCTTTCTTCAAAGGCGCCGCCGTACGGCCGGCATCCCGCTCGTCGCGTTCCCGGATATCCGCCAGCACTTCCTCATATGGCTGCGGCATGCCCCGCTGACTGAGCTCGAGCATACGACGTCGCGCACGATCCTCCGCCGACGCGTGCAGGAAAAGCTTCACCTGCGCATCCGGCAGCACGACCGTACCGATGTCGCGTCCGTCCATGACGACGCTCTGCTCCCGCGCGAGTCTGCGCTGCGTATCGAGTAGGAACTCCCGCACCACGGGATGCGCCGACACCTTCGACGCGTAACGCGACGCTTCCGGGGTACGGATCGCGTCTGACACATCCTCCCCGTTAAGAAGCGCGCGCTGCTCTCCACCCCGGTAGGCAAGGCTCACCTGCGCTTCCGGGAGAATTCGCGCGACAGCGGCCGCATCGTCGGGATCAACCTCTTTGCGGCGTACGAAAAGCCCCACGGTGCGGTAAAGCGCACCGGTATCCACATATAAAAAGCCGAATTCCTGAGCGACCGCCCGTGCGAGCGTAGATTTTCCCGCGCCCGACGGCCCGTCAATCGCCACGGCAATGGTTTGCATGGTTTCGTTTCCTCCTACAGTGCCCGGTGTCCCAAGCCGATTGCCACTTCATTTAAGTTCAACAGCCCGATGCGGAAAAACATCGCGACGCCGACATGCTCGCCCTCTCGGGCGATGCCGATCTTACCGCCGACATTCAAGCCGATGGCTTTGTTGATGATGGAGCTTAAGGCTTCCCGCGCCGCGCCGGCGACCGCGCCTTCCTCCAAGTGCGAGCCGTCCGTCACGCCCTCGCGTCTGGCCGCGATCACGGCACGTTCGATGATCTTATTGATCGACGGGATGAACTCCCCTCCGAAATCGACTGCCGCCGTGCGAAACCCCCGGTCAGCCAGTGTCGCACGCATAACCCGTTCACTGTCCCGGTCAAACGTCAGCGAAAGCTGTATCGCCGCCGCCGCGACCTCCGCGCTGGTACCGATGCCTGTTTCCATACTCCCATGCTCCTTTTATAGCGGTCTTTTTAGACCGCAGTATCAGACCGCGCTGCCTGCCGCGTATCCCGTTGACCATGCGATCTGCAGGTTAAACCCGCCGGTATACGCATCCACATCCAATACTTCCCCCGCAAAATATAGCCCCCGGACAAGCTTCGATGCCATGGTCTTAGGGTTGACCTCCCGTACATCGACGCCGCCCGCCGTGACGACAGCTTCCGACAGCGGCCGCTTCCCCGTCACCGGTATCTCAAAACGCTTGATCTCGGTAATTAACCGCCGCCGTTCCGCGCGGGTAACTTCGTTTACCTTCTTATGCGGATCGATCCCGCTACGCCGAATGACCTCAGGAATCATCAATCTCGGCAGCAGTCCTCCCAGCGCATTTTCGAAGTCACGGTTCTTCGCGTCGGCGAAATCCCGCAGAATCCGTGCGTCGAGCTGCTCCTCCGACAGTGCCGGCTTGCAGTCGAGAACGAGCTTCCACTCTCCCTGCGTACGCATCCGTGCCGATGCCGACAAAATCATCGGTCCCGATACCCCGAAATGCGTAAACAGCATCTCGCCGAAATCCTCATACACAAGCTTTCCCCCACGGTAGAGCTTTAGCCCGGTATTTTTCAACGAAAGTCCCTGCATCGGCGTGCATCCCGGCGCCTCGAGCGGTACCAGCGACCCCTGCAGCGGAACAACAGTATGCCCTGCATCCTCGGCAAGCCGATAACCGTCGCCAGTAGACCCCGTTGTCGGATAGCTTGCGCCGCCTGTCGCTAGGATGACCGCCTCGTTTTCGAGAAAGCTCTCTCCCACGCCTGCGTCATACCATACACCGGTCACATGGCCGTCACGCAGCTCCAGTCTCGACGCACGCCCCTCAATGATACGCACACCGCGCGACCTTGCGGTCTTTAAGAGCGCGTCCGCTATATCGTAGGAGGAATCCGAAACCGGGAAAACCCGGCTGCCTCGCTCAATTTTCAAAGGCACACCCGCGTCCTCGAAGAATCTCATCACGTCCTTCGGTGAAAAGCCCGAAAGGGCGCTGTATAAGAAACGTCCGTTACCGGGAATATTCCCCATGAGCTCGTCGTCCGGGCAGGCGTTCGTCAGGTTGCAGCGTCCCTTTCCCGTGATACAGAGCTTACGGCAGGTTTTCGGGTTACGCTCCAATACCGTTACATCCCGTCCGCGTGCCGCCGCGATACAGGCTGCCATCATACCGGCGGCTCCCCCGCCGATGATCGTTACTTTCACGTGTTTCCTCCATCCGGCGAGGAATCGTTCTTCTCATATACGCCGTATTCATCCCAGATACTCTCAAGCTCCGAAAACGTCTTCGATACATCATCTTTTTTTCGCATGCCGATCGCAATAATCAGCGCATTGAACAGCGACAGCGGCGCGACCAGCGAATCGACGAACGATGCCATATCGGATCGTGCATACAGTGCGTAATTCGCGTATCTAGCGATCGGCGACAGCGCGCTGTCCGTCACAGCGACAACCTTCGCACCGCGTGCTTTGACGAACTGCAGCGCCCGCACCGTACTCGACGAATATCGCGGGAAGCTGATACCGTAAACGATATCCCCCTGTGATACATGAAAAAGCTGCTCATAAAGCTCGTTTACACCGCCGGAGCTGATGATGCGCACATCGTCGAACAGCAGGCGGAAATAAACCCCCAAAAATCCCGCGAGCCCCGCCGACGAGCGCATACCGAGGATATAAACGCGTTTTGCGTTGATCGTCTCGCGCACGGCGGCGTTGAACGCATCCTGATCGACGGACGCGAGCGTCGTGGCGATCTTATCCATATCGTCGGTCATAACGGCGTGGAGGATATTCTGGTCGGACAGCTTGGTGCTTGTCACCTCGAGCCTTTGCACGGCGGTCAGCCGGTTGCGAATCATATCCTGCAAAGCAGCCTGCAACGCCGGGTAACCCTCGTAGCCGAGACGTACAGCAAAGCGTACCACCGTGGACTCCGATACGCCGGTGACGGCGCCTAAGCGGTTTGCCGTCATGAATGCTGCTTTATCGTAGTGCTCGGTGATGTACGCCGCGATGGCTTTCTGTCCGCGCGAGAAGTCGCTTTGCGCCGCGCGTATCCGCGACATCAGATCGTTATTCATCCCATTCACTCTCCATCGGCAAGGCTCCCGCGCCCTTGATCACCTCAAGATACGCCATTTCATCCTCCGTCAGCTTCCGCCACTTCCCAGGCTCCAGTCCGCCGAGCCGTATCCCGCCGATAGCGACCCGGCACAGTCTCGTCACGGCCAAATTCGCGCTCTCACAGATCCTTCGTATCTGCCGGTTGCGGCCCTCGTGAATCACCATCTCCAGCACCGTGCCGTACGGTGTCTCACGCAGCACTTTCACCTGTGCCGGACGCGTTTCATAACCGTCCAGCATCGCCGGGGCGCGTAAAACCGGCAAGCCCCGCACAAGATCGCCGCGCACCGTGACATGGTACACCTTGTCGACCTCATGCGAGGGATGCATAAGAGCCTGAGCCAAGCCGCCGTCCGATGTCATCAGCAGCGCGCCGCAGGAGTTTAAGTCAAGTCTGCCGACGGGGTATACGCGTACGCCGACATTTTTGGTGAGCTCCACGACGGTTTTACGTCCCTGCTCGTCGCGCATCGTCGTCACGTAGCCGGCGGGTTTATTCAAAAGTACGGTCACCGTCTGCGTCTGCTTTTTGACAGGCTGATCGTCCATCATAATGCAGTCGGTATCCGGATCGGCGGAATCGCCAAGCATGGCAACCGCCCCGTTTACCCTCACGCGGCCGTCTTGAATACGCTTTTCCGCTTCCCGGCGCGAACAAATCCCGGCGCCGGACAGGATTTTTTGTAATCTTTCTTTCATGTTGATGATTATACCAAACTTCCGTCCAAAATGCAAGAGCAATCCACAAATCCTTCAATTCTTCAGCTCTTTGGGGAATTTCTTCATTCATTGCATCAATTCGTCTCCGCGCCGATTGACAAGCTTATCGGCTGCGTGATATAATAAGATTAACAAAGGCGCAGGTTTTCGTTTTTCACGACGCTCCGGTTGACATTTCCTTTCGTTACGTGGTATAATATCAAGAAATTAAAAGTACGGAAGGGAAAGCCATGAGAGTTTCCGGTAAGGTCGGCAATGTTCAGCTAATGCAGCGAATCAACCGTGCGCGCGTCGTGGAATGCATCCGGCGCGGCGGGACGGCCACGCGTCCCCATCTCGCGGAGGAAACCGGTCTGTCCCTTTCCAGTATTACCAATCTCGTCAACTATCTCATGGATCGCGGCTTTGTTTGCGAACGTGCTATCGCAGAATCCGGCCGCCCCGGGCGCCGCGCATCTCTGCTCGGCCTTGCCGACGACCATTTCCGCGTTGCCTGCGTCGTCATGGAATCCGACGGTATCCGCGCATCCCTGATGTCTCTGTCCGGGAAGGAAGTCTGCTCGATTCCCTATACCGGCGCGCCGCCCACGGGAGAAGCTGCCATCGATACCATTCAGTCCCTCGTCGAAGCGCTGCGGGAGAAGCTCGACGGCAAGCTTTTGGCCGTCGCCACGTCCGTTCCCGGTATGGTGCTCGACCGCGGCTCCTCTGTCACAAGCGTGCGTTTAAACTGGAGTGGTGTCGATCTACGCGCAGCGCTGTCCCGCATCTCGCCCGCCGTCTTCATCCAGAACGCGTCCATCACCCGCGCCATCCGTATCCGTACCGCCATCCGTGCGGATAAACCCCGCAACGCTCTCTTTTTGGACCTCGAGCACGGCGTCGGCGCCGTCCACTTTGCGGAAGCCGTCCTCGACCCGACCTTCCTTGGCGAGCTCGGCCATGTCACCGCCGACGTCCACGGGGAGCGCTGCTTCTGCGGCAATCGCGGGTGTCTGGAGATGTTCTGTTCCCCTGAACGTATAGCCGCCGAATACGGTGCGGCCGCCTATGCGGACGTTCTCGCCGCCGACGAAGCCGATGATCCCCGCGCACATGCCGCCCTCGCGCGTGGCGGACGTTATCTGGGCGCAGCGCTTGTCACCCTGATCCAGCTTTTCGCGCCCGACGTGATCTATGTCAACGGTCACGAGCTGTTAAAAAGCCGTTTTGTCGCCGAAACCGCCGAGCGCTATGCGCGTTCCCACGCTTATCCCCAGCTCGCCGGCCGAGCCGTGTTCCGCTACGTCGATCTCGACGCGCAGGCAACCCTCGACGGGCTTCTCGAATACGCGCTCGACAGGCTCTTTGATGTCGAGTCCTCAAACTGCATATTGGAATAATTATTAATCTATTTTGGGAGGTAATTACCTATGAAAAAAGTCAAATGGGGTGTCCTCGGCGCCGGCGGTATCGCGGATCGCCGTACGCTGCCGGGCATGATGCTCGCCGAAAATGCCGAGCTCGTCGCCGTTATGGAAGTCGTTCCCGGTCTTGCGCCGAAGCTCTGCGAAAAGTACCATGCCAAGCGCTGGTACACCGACGCGGATTCCCTCCTCGCCGATCCCGAAGTTGAAGCCGTCTACATCGCCTCCCCCGTCGGCTACCACGCTTCCCAGGTGCGTGCGGCGATCAAAGCAGGTAAGCATATCCTCGTCGAGAAACCCGTCGCCGCAACCAGCGCCGAGTCCAAGGCTCTCTGCGACGAAGCCGCGGCCAAGGGGCTTTTGATAGCAACCGGCCTGATGATGCGCTTCAACACCTATCATCAGGAGATTAAAAAGCTGATCGCCGAGGGTAAGCTCGGTCAAGTCGTTTCCTGTCACGCGCTTTTCAGCTGCTGGTATCCCGATATGCCCGGCAACTGGCGTCAGTCCAAAGCTACCGCCGGCGGCGGCGCGATGACCGACATGGGCATCCACTGCCTCGACCTTATTGAATATATCACCGGCTCCAAGATCATCAAAGTCGGCGGCCTTGCCGAGACGATGACCTTCCAGTATGACGTCGAAGACGCCTGCTCCGCGTTGTTTAAGCTCTCCTGCGGCGCGTTCGGCACCGTTGACGCAAACTTCAATATCCCCGACGAAGCCGTGAAGTGGAGACTTGAATTCTACGGCACGAAGGGCAGCATCATCACCGAAGGTACCATCGGTCAGATGGACGGTGGCGACGCGTATGCCATCCTCACCGGCGGCGACAAGGGCTATGACGCCGCGCAGGATCGCAATGAGACCGGCTCGGTCAAACTCGAAGGAACTCTGGGCAATATCTACACCCGTGAAATCGAGTCCTTCTCCGATTCCATTCTGAATGGCGTCCCCGTCGAAGTACCGGCGTCCGATGCCGCGCGTATTCAGAATGTCATCGAGAAGATCTACGAGTCCCAGGCTGCGGAGAAGTTTTTCGAAATTCAGTAATTCTTTGCTCAAAAGAGGGCGGCTCAGTCGCCCTCTTTTCTCCGTTTATACCGGGGTTTTCCTTCCCCGCTGCCGCAAGCGCTGGTATGAGAAGCTTAAATTATTATCTCCTCTCCGTAAAAATAACTAATTTGACATGCTGTCTTTAGGAGGCGAACCTATGGCTTACAATCTGACCGATTACAGCTTCCCCGAATTCGCGGAGCTGGTAAAAAAGACGCCTACGGTCATTCTGCCCGTAGGACTCATCGAACAGCACGGATATCATCTGCCGCTCGGTACCGATATTTTTAACGTCACCGAGCCTTTACGCATCGGTTTTGACCGCCTCGACGCCTTCCTCGCGCCGGGACTGCACTACTGTTTCTCCGGCGGCGGCTTTCAAGGCACGATGAACATAAATCCCCAGCTTTTCGGCCTGATGGTCACCAACATCTGCGGCGAGTTTGTCGCGATGGGCTTCCGTAATATCATTATTTATCTCGGTCACGGCGGAACGGAGAATATCGAATCTTTAAAGCTCTCCTTGCAGGTATTTCTGCGCGACGAGAAAAACCGCGGCATCGCGGTCTGCCTGGCGACGGTCGGTACGATGAGCAAGCGTTTTACCGATATTGCGCGCGGTGACGAAAACGGGCAGGACTTCCATGCCGGCGAACACGAGACGTCCTGCATGCTCTACTGGCGTCCCGAACTTGTGCATATGGAACGTCTGCGCATGGATGAGACAGAGATGGCGCAGATGCTGCGTACCGATCAGGACTGGTACGCCGAGCGCAGCCGCGCGTTTAACGACCCGACTTGCGTCGAGCGCGTCGTCCAGCGTCCTGATATGAAAGTCGGCGTGATGGGTTTCCCCGAGCGCGCAAAGGCTGAAACGGGCGAGATCATCTGTCGCGAAAATATCGAATCGCTGGCAAACCTCGTAAACCGTCTCAATGCCCGTACCTAAAGTCTTCTTTAATAAGGAACATTTTCCCTCCCCCTTTCGTCTGAACGGCATGGAATAATACGGTTAAGAGGAGCCTACGGCGGGTAAACTCCTATAGACGGCGTCCACGCTCTGTGCGGTGCATGCCGATCTCCTGCCCGACAGTTCCTCCTTTTTTTTAGATTCTGCTAAAGAAGTGGGTTCTCGAATACGATGGATAAAAACAATGCCAAAGGCTTCTGTAAACGCGTTGCGGCGGGATTTCTGATCTTCGCCGGTGCTATCATCCCCGGTGTCTCCGGCGGCGTGATCGCTGTCTCCCTCGGGCTCTACGAGCGTATCGTCTCCTCCATTTACGATCTTATCCACAATTTCAAGCGCAGCTTTACTTTCCTTCTTCCCCTCGGTCTGGGCGGCGTCGTTGGCACCCTCGCAACCGCGTCCGCCGTAACTTACCTGATGGCGCATTTTCAGACGCCGGTGCTGCTCTTATTCATGGGGCTTGTCATCGGTGGCATGCCCGGCATCGTCCGTGAGGGAAACCTTGGCGGCTTTCGCCCGAAATACCTCTGGGCGGCTCTCATCGGCGCCGCGTTTTTTACCGGACTTGCCCTTGGCGATATTGCGTTAGGCTTGACGGCCATATCCGGCACAGACTTAAACTTCATCGAAAGCATCCTCACAGGTGTAATCGCCGCGCTTGGCACCATCATCCCGGGTGTCAGTACCTCCTTTTTACTGATGCTTCTAAACTGGTATGAGCCGTTTATGACCGCCATCGCCGATTTGAACCTGCACATTCTCCTACCCGCCTCGATTGGCTTTGCCGTTACCGGCGTCGCGCTGCTACGGCTCGTCAACTACGTCTTCTCCCACGCCCGCTCCTATGGGTACTACGCCGTCGCAGGATTTACCTCCGGTTCCGCCGTTTTTCTCCTTATTCAAGTGGTAAGAACCGGCTTTCTGTGGTGGCATATTCTCTTTTTCCTTTTGGGACTTGCCGGTGGTATTTTCTTTTTCGCCGGCAAAAAGAAGGATTCTTCGAAATTTTAAAGGAAAGGATGATCCTTTTTGTTTACACAGGATGAAGCCCGCGCCGTCTTACAAGCAGCGATCGCCACCGGTGCGGATTTCGCAGAACTTTATATGGAGGACGTCCGCGCAAACTCCGTCACCGTACTGCAGGGAGACGTCGAGGACGCCACCTCCTCCCATCGCCACGGCGCGGGCGTCCGCGTCTTTGCCGGGCTGAAAACAGCCTACGCCTACACCGCCGATACATCCCTTCCCTCCCTCATCGCTACCGCGCACGCCGCGGCAGCTGCCGTTCGCGCCGATACGCCCGCCGTTATCGCGCCCTTCTCCCCGCACGACTACCGCGTCGTCCCGCGCATCCCCTTCTCCGACGTCGCCGGCGACCGCCGCGTCCAGCTCGCCCTCTCCGCATACGCCGCCGCCAAGGGCTACTCCCCCGAGATTGTCCAGGCCCGCGTGCTGACCCTCGACCGCGACGCCGATGTCCTCATCGCCAACACCGAAGGCGTCTTCGCCCGCGACCGCCGTGTGCGTATGCGCATGTTCGTGCAGACCGTCGCCTCCGACGGCCATGAAACCCAGACCGGTCACGAAGGCCCCGGCTACGGACTAGGATTCGAGGGATTTGACCGCATCGACCCCGAATTCTACGCGAAAAAGGCCGCCGCCTGCGCCGTTACCATGCTCCATGCACCCGCCTGCCCTCCCGCATCCCTCCCCGTCATCATGGACGGCGGCTTTGGCGGCGTCATCTTTCACGAAGCCTGCGGGCATTCCCTCGAAGCGACATCTGTTTCCCGCGGCAACTCCGAATTCTGCGGTAAGCTCGGTCAAAAGGTCGCTGCGGACTGCGTAACCGCCGTCGACGACGGAACCCTCGACGGTGAATGGGGCAGTATGCATATCGACGACGAAGGCACCCCCGCGCACCGCAATGTCCTAATTGACCATGGCATCCTTGTCGGTTACCTCATCGACCGTCTTGGCAGCCGCCGCATGAACATGCCCGTCACCGGCAGCTCCCGCCGTCAGGATTACACCTACGCACCGACCTCCCGCATGACCAACACCTTCATCTGCCCCGGTGAGGACGATGAAGAAGCCATGATCGCCGACTGTCCCGAGGGCCTTTACGCCAAAAGCATGGGCGGCGGCTCGGTCAACCCCCTCACCGGCGAGTTTAACTTTGCCGTCAGCGAAGGCTACTGGATCCGCGACGGAAAAATCCTGACCCCCGTACGCGGTGCGACACTCATCGGACGCGGTGCCGACGTCATCCGGCGTATCGACCGCGTCGGGCATACCATGACTATGGGTCAGGGCATGTGCGGCTCGCTGTCCGGCAGCGTGCCGACCAACGTCGGACAGCCCCGTATCCGTGTATCCGAGCTTACCATCGGCGGCAAGGGAGGCGCTTTATAATATGATGACCTATGAAGCATTCCGCGACGCTCTGTTCGCGCTCGCAAAAGTGAATAATGTCGAGGCGGAAACCTACTGCACAGAAGGCGATGAATTCAAGGTGCGTATCGATTCTCAGGAAGTCGACACCTACACCGTCAGCCGCAGCCGGGGCTTAGGTCTCCGCGTCCAGAAGGACGGTCACGACGGCTATGCCTACACCGAGGTTTTCGATGAGCCGGAAGCACTCTTCGCCCGTGCTATCGACAACGCGTCGATCATTTCCAATACCGACGACCACCCCATGAACGGCCCGCAGGTCTATACCCCTGTCGTCGAACCGGAAAACCCCACTCTCGCACTTCCCGAAGCGGAAAAGATCGAGCTTGCCAAAGCCCTTGAGCGCGAAGCTCTCGCCGCCGATCCCAGGGTCAAACGCGTGGCCTACGACACCGTTTCCACACAGCATGAGACCGTCCGCATCGCCAATACCCTCGGACTTCGCGCGGAGGAATCGTCCTCCCTGTCCTACTGCTACGTCTCCCCCGTCCTGGAGGATGGCGCCGAGGTTCACGACGACGGCGCTTTCTATATCAACGCCGAAACGCTCCGCGTCGCTGACTGCGCGAAGGAAGCCGTCGCCCGTGCCGCCGTTCAGTTCGGCGCGTCCCCCGCCCCGCAGGGTAAATACCGTATTCTCTGGCAAAACGAGTCCCTTGCGGATCTTCTCGGCGCTTTCTCTCCCATGTTCTCCGCCGATAACGTCCAGCGAGGTCTTTCTCCTCTACGTGACCGCGAGGGACAGTCCATCATGAGCGACGCCATCACCCTCGTCGACGACCCCCTCTACCCCAAGTACCCCCGTGCGTTTGACGCCGAAGGTACCCCCTCCTGCGTTACGCGTGTCGTCGATGCGGGCAAGCTGACTTCTCTTCTCCACAATCTCAAGACCGCAAAAAAGGCCGGCGTTGTCTCCACCTCCAACGCATCCCGCGCGGGCGCAGCCTCCCCGGTGGGCATTTCCCCGTCGCAGTTCTACATCGTCCCCGGAGATAAGAGCTTCGACGAGCTGACCGCCGCCCTAGGGGACGGTCTTATCATCCGCGATGTCTCCGGTCTGCATGCCGGTGTCAACGCCGTCTCCGGTGAATTCTCCCTGATCGCCAAAGGTGCCCTTGTCGAGGGCGGGAAGCTCGTTCGCGCCGTGGAGCAGATCACCGTCTCCGGCAGCTTTCTTGACATGTTCTCCCATGTCGTAGCATTAGGGAATGATCTGAAATTCGCCCTTCCCTCCGACGGTGTTTGCGGTACGCCCTCCATTCTTTTTGACGGCTTGATGGTCGCCGGAAAATAGCACCCGGATTTTTACAAAAACCTTCCCGGGGTACTTGACATTTCCCCGGGAAGGTGATATAATACATCTTGCGATAAGGAATCGCGTCTAAACATTGCGAAATTGTGTAATGGTAGCACGACTGACTCTGGATCAGTTTGTCTGGGTTCGAATCCTAGTTTCGCAGCCAAAAGTGGGTGAGATGAAAATCTCTCCCGCTTTTTTTGTCGTTTTTTGCCCTTTTTTGATATAAAAGTCTCCCATTGCTTCATGCGCAAGCAATGGGAGACTACCTTTTTACTAACCCTTGAGTCCCGTCGTGGAGATACCTTCAACAAGGTATCTCTGGAAACAAAGAAAGATTACAAAGCACGGAATGAGGGAAAGGGTGGACATGGCGAACATCGCACCCCAGTTGGTAACGGAGGACGGATCCGCAAAACACTTCAGAGCGATGGATACCGTGTACTTTGCCGGAGATTGCAAATACAGCAGCGGACCCATAAAGTCGTCCCACTTCCAATAGAAAGAGAACACTGTCGTCGTGGCAATCGCCGGCAGCGCCAGCGGAACAATGATCTGGAAGAACGTACGGAACTTACCGCAGCCGTCGATATTCGCGGACTCATCCAGCTCCTTTGGAATACCCTGAATGAACTGCATAATCAGAAAGATAAAAAAGGCGGAACCGCAAAAGTACGGAACGATAAGAGGCAGGTACGTGTTGATCCAGTCAAAGCCAACAAACATGATATATTGCGGAATCAACAGAATCTGCGCGGGCAGCAGCATCGTGACGATCATCACTGCGAACATGATCTTACGTCCCGGGAAGCGGATACGCGTAAATCCGTAGGCGACAAACGTCGAAGAAGCTACCTGGCCTACGACCGCGATGATCGTAACGACAAAGCTGTTCTTGAAGAACGTCGCAAAGGATACGTTGCCGAATCCCTTCCAACCGTCGGCATAATTTTGCCATACGAACTCCGACGGGATCAGCGACGCCGCGTTTTTAAACACCTCGTTTGAGGGTTTTAATGAACTCGCGACCATCCATGCGATCGGATAGAGCATCACGATGCCGAGAAGTACGACAAACGTGTGAAAGCAGGCCGTCACTATTTTATTTTTTGTTTTCATTTTCATGACGTCTTCCCCCTATTCCGCCTTGGATTCATAGAAGACCCAATAGTTTGAAGTCTTGAATATGATCGCTGTGATAATGCCGATGATAATCAAGCTGATCCATGACAGCGCCGACGCATAGCCCATGTGATAATTCGTAAAGCCAGTATCGTAAATGTACAACGCGTACATAAGGGTTTCGTCAATCGGGCCGCCTGAGGTAACGACGTAGCTCTGCGTGAACGACATAAACGAGCCGATCGTCTGCATCAGGAAGTTGTAGAAAATAATCGGTGACAGCGATGGAAGCGTGATATGCAGGAATTTGCGCCAGCCGCCCGCGCCGTCGATTGACGCGGCTTCGTAATATGACTGCGGTATCTGCTTTAAACCCGCGAGGAAGATCAGCATCGGCGAGCCAAACTGCCAAACCGAGAGCAAAATCAGCGTAGAAAGCGCCGTGTCAGGCGACGCAATCCAGGATTTCGCGGTTGTAATCAAACCCAATGTCTTTAAGATCGCATTTATTGCGCCCGTGCGTCCGAAAATCTGCCGCCACATGATCGCGATCGCGATACTGCCGCCAAAGATCGAAGGTAAATAATACAGCGAGCGGTAAATGTTGACGCCGCGCCGTTTGCTCTTGAACAGCATCGCGACTAACAGTGCGAATCCAAGCTTTAACGGTACCTGAAACAGCGTATACGTAAACGTGACCCTTATGCTCTTTAAGAAACGCGCGTCTTTTGTAAAAATGTCGATGTAGTTCTTAAGCCCGATAAAATTCATCTCTGTTAACAGGTCATAGTCGGTCATTGAATAGTACAGTGAGGAAAATATCGGATAAATGGTGAAAACGAGAAGCCCAATCAGCCACGGGAGAATAAATAAATATCCCGTGATTCCCTCCTTCGCTTTCGGAGACAGCCCAGAGCTACGCTTCGCAATCGGTTTTTCCGCCATGTCGTGCTTTCTCCTTTCAGATGCGCTTATTACAGTAGGGACACAGCTGCAGTCACCTTTTGGCGGCTGAGGTGTCCCTACAACTTTTAGTCTATCACTATTTTTTATTCAGCAACAAGCAGCGCGTTCGCATCCGTAAAGAACGCGGCGGTGGCATCCTCTGCGCTCATCTGGCCGAACATCACCTGATCATGGTAGTTCTCGTAGATCGTGATGATCTCGCCGTCAGCAGCGGGACGCAGCGCGTCCGGATCGGCCTCGGTGGTCGGCGCGACAGTATTGACATATTCGATGGTGAGCTTCGAATAATTACTGACAACATCGCTCGCGATGAGCGCTTCGACGACCTTGCTGTTGGCGGGAACGCCGCGCTCGGCGGCAAGCTTCATGTTGGCGTCGATATCGTTCAGGATGAAGTCGACAACCATAGCGCTCGCCTTCTTATCGGCATCGCTGCCGGTATCGCTGATGTTGATCAGCTGAGACGGCGCAAGAACCGTACCGTTGCGGGATTCGCCTTCGAGGTGGGGATAGCAAACAATGCCGAGTTCCTTACCGGCGGCTTCCATCATGGAAACACACATATTGGAGTTCATCGTGCTGTTTATCGCAGCCTCTCCCGTTACAACGAGGGACGCTTCGGTGGTCGTAATTTCACCCTTGGTGGCTTCGTCGGCGACATAGCCGGCTTCCTGCATTTCCTTTTCCCAATTGAGGTACTCGACCATCAATTCCTGCGGGAAATTCAGAGCATTCTGCTCTTCATTGTACATCGTATAGCCCTGGCTGAAAATGAAATGGCGAAGACCGTCTTTGGAGTTCATGTTCGGGAAGGTCTGATCGCCGAAAATGCCGAGCGCTTCGGTGATACCCTTTATCGCGGCTTTATACTCATCCCAAGTCCAGTCCATCGTAGGCAGCTCGACACCGGCTTCGTTGAAGAGGTCGGGATCATAGATCATGCAGTGTGCGGCGTTGCCTAAGGAGAGCGAATAGAGCTTGCCATCGATACGAGTCACATCTACCGCGGCTTCGCTCCAGTCGGAGAGGTTGATCACGCCTTCGTCAGCGTAGGGCTGCATATCAAGAATCTGACCCGCTTCCGCGTACATTTTCACATACGCCACGGACTGCTGCCAGACATTTGGGAGGGAATCGGCAGAAGCCTGTGCCGCGATCTTATCCCAGTAACCATCCCAACCGGAGTACTCATACTCGATGGTGATGTTCGGATTCTTATCCATAAACATATCCAGCACCGCGATGGTGCCATCATGACGAACCTGGGAGCCCCACCAGGACATGCGCAGGGTCACGGGCTCCAGATCGGTTGCGGGAACCGTTGTAGCGGCAGAGGTGGTGGCGGCTGTCGTCGCAGCGGCGGTGGTAGCAGCCGTGGTGGCAGCCGTCGTTGTAGCGGCTGTCGTCGCGGCCGCGGTGGTGGTAACAACGGGCGTCGTCGTCGCGGTACCATTTGCACCAGCGCATCCGGCAAGAAGCGCGAGCAGCATGGTAGCGGCAAGAACGATAGTCAGCGCTTTTTTCATTGCTTTGGCCTCCGTAAATATTTTTCCCATAAAACACTTGCGTTTTTATGGTTTACACCATGGAGTATACATCGTTTTTTAATAATTAGCAATGGATATTATTGCTTAACAATCGGATTATATTGCTCTTATTTTGTTTTATTCAACGCGTTTTGTGGCAATATGGTATGTAATGCCGTATCGACACCTTTTCGCAGCGCGGAAGGGGTAATCCCATAGGTTTTCTTGAACAAGCGGCAGAAATAACCCTCGTCTGTATAGCCGACGGATTCGGCGATTTCGTCCAGAGTCATCTTGGTCGACAGCAGACAACGTCGCGCCTGCTGCATACGATGCTTCATTACATATTGCATGGGACTGCTGCCGATCATGCGATGGAACACACGGCAGAAATGGTAGGGTGTCATACCGCACATCGCAGCAAGTTCGTTGATATTGATGGGGTCATAATAATAACGGATGATGTACCGCATGGCCGGCGCCACCCGGCGCGCATTCCCAAACATGAATTCATAATCCTCCTGCGAAACGGAGTCATGCAGTTCTGTACGGATCAGATGCGTAAACAGCTCCCGTAAAATACCCTCGGCCGCCATTTCGTAAGCGTCATCTTTATTCCAGTATTCCTCCAGAAAACGTCCGAGAAGATCGAACGCACGCGGATTATTCCGTAAGACGGTATGAAACCGCATACGACTTAAAACATCCGCACCATCCTCACCGTCCGCTATATAGGAGGTCAGGATGCGCGGGTTGACAAATACCAGATCGTAATGCAGCGTACCGCTGATATATATCTGTGTATGCATTTCCATCGGGTTGACAACGACGATATCCCCTTCGCCAACCTCATACGTTTCCGCACCGCAGACAATCGCCGCTTTTCCGCTGTAATACCGCTTGAATTCAAACTGACTGTGCCAGTTTAAGGACCAGGCGTTATATAGACTAATAAACCGGACATCCTCCTCTTGATACCGCTTGTTCCAGACAATCTCAATATCCTCATGCGACTCAAATGAATACATCGGTCTTTTCTTGAATTCAATATCCATTCCCATACCTCCCTTCTATCCAAAGTCCGGCTCATTATATCATTTTCTCCCCTTGAATGCAACCGGAATTCGCGCAAAAAGGGAAGCCGTCGTAAATTCTCTACGACAGCTTCCCCAAAAAAGCGAATGCATATCAGCCCTTGACTGCGCCGATCAAAATGCCCTTGATAAAATACTTCTGTAAAAACGGATATACACATAAAATCGGCAGCACGGTGATCAGTGTAACGGTCATACGCACGCCCATCGGCGTCAGCTTCTGCGCGCGCTCGGCCATCTCCTGGGTAACATGGGTACCTTCGAGCGCCTTCGACAGACGCTCCGCTTCGGTCAGATAGTTATATAAAAGGTACTGCAGGCAAGTCAGCTTGTTGTTCGTAAAGGTGTAGATGTGGTTATCGAACCATGCATTCCATTGCTCGACGGCGGAATAGATAGCAATCGTCGCAGCGATCGGGATGGACAGCGGCGCGATGATGCGGATGAAGATGCGGATATAGCTTGCGCCGTCGATAAGCGCGCTTTCCTCCAGCGAAATCGGAAGCTGTTCGATGTAGGTCTTGATCAGAATGACATAATAGGCCGATACCGGCGGGAGAATGTAGACCCAAAAGGTGTTCAGCATGCCATAGGCCTTGATGACCAGGTACGTCGGAATCAAGCCGCCGGAGACATACATCGTAACGACGAGGATACGGTACATCAGCTTACGGAAGGGAACGTCCTCCTTGGAGAAGACGTAGCCCAGGAGCATACAGGAAACCAGCGTAAGCACCGTGCCGATAACGGTTCGCAACACGGAGATAACGAACGCGTTTAACAAACCGTCGAGCTTCATAACACGGGTTATATTGTACATCGAGAAGCCTAAGGGATACAAAACGACCGACTGCGAGGCCACCTTTGCAGGATCGCTGATGGTGTAGATGAATACGTACCACAGCGGGTAGATACAGATAAAGGTAAAGAGCGCGAAAAAGGTGTAGTTAATAATATTAAAGGCAATACGTGCCGGGCCGACCTTCATTTTACCCATTTTCGTTCTCCCTCCCTTTAAAAGATGTTGGATCCGCGCACCTTACGTGCGAGGGCGTTCGCGGCAAACAATAGGATAATACTTAAGATCGATTTGATGATACCGACCGCCGTCGAATACGAATAGTCAAAGAGTTTTAAGCCCATCTTGTAAATATAGAGGTCAAGCACCTCGATCTTCGAATAGACGATGGAGTTTTGGAAGACGTAGTACTGCTGGAAGCCGGTGCTCATAAAGTTGGCGATGGACAACAGGAACAGGACGAGGAAGGTGGGCATGATGCCGGGCAGCGTGATGTGGATCGCCTGCCGGAAGCGTCCCGCGCCGTCGATAGCTGCGGCTTCGTACTGCTCCTGATCGATACCGGCGATCGCGGCGATGTAAATAATCGAGCTCCAGCCGAGACCTTTCCATTGGGAAACGCAGGTTTGAAATATATAGACGATTTTTTTGTTGTTCAGCCAGTTGACACTCGATCCCGTCCCTAGGGAGGCGAGGACGCTGTTAACCACGCCTTCGGTGGAGAACATGGCGAAGGCGAGGGAGTAGACGATGATAATGGAGATAAAATACGGCATGGTGGTTGTGGTTTGTGCGATCTTTTTGAAGCGAGTGCTGCCGATTTCATTCAGACAGAGCGCAAATACCATTGGCAGCGGTGATAGGAGGTAGCCGATACCGGAGAATATGACGGTGTTCTTCAAGACGCGATAGACATCGCGATCCGTCAGGAACATTTTAAAATATTTCCAGCCTACGAATGTACAGTCAAACAGCGCGCGGCCTGGTTTGTACTCAAAGAAGCTGATGACCCAACCCGCGAGCGGTACGTACGCGAACATGATGACCATAATCATAAAGGGCAGCGCGATAAAGAAAAGTTCCCAGTTTTTACGTTTTTTCTTCTTTTTTACCGTATTGACCGGAGTAACAGCCGTCTGGACCATGGAATGAACCCGCCTTTCATGGGTTTTTCGAAGATAACAAAAGGAAGAGGCGAAGAAGAGAAGCCTCGTTCTTCGCCTCTCGCGTTACTTACAACAGACGATTAAAAAGACGTTTGCGTCATTAATAACCCATGATCGGCTTGAGGGTTTCGTTTGCCTTCGTGAATTCGTTGAGGCACCACTCCCAGGAGGCAGCTTCGTCAGCGGCTTCCAGCTCGGCAAGGACGCTGTCCTTGAGAGCATTGAAGTCGTCGGCGGTTTCCGCCATAACGAGATCCGCGACATTACGGTAAAGGATATCATTGCACTTCGAGAGGATACGTCCGATATCGGTCGGGACAGCAGTCATCGCGGAGGCAAGCAGCTCGGTGCCGTAGGTATTGGACCAGTCAACCGTCAGCCCGTCGGTGACGTACTTGTAGCCAGCTTCGGCCGGAACGGTTACCTTGTAGAAATCGGCAACGTCCTTCTGGAGGGGCGTCATGCCGAGAGCACGCATTTCAACGGTATCAAAGAGGTCGAGGAGATAGCCGTCGGTATGGTACTCGGAGGTCTGGAGGATGACGAACGGGCCATCGCCGCCGAGGCCGATGGAGGCCTTCTTATCGCCGCCGCCGGAATAGATTGCGATCGCTTCGTCGGTCAGGGTCGGAACGCCGTTGACATAATTCCAGTACTTACCTTCAAATCCGCAGTAAACAGCGCGCTGTACATCGAGATCGAAGACGGTGTTATACAGACGCAGAGCGGCTTCCCAGTTTTCGGAGCCGGAGAAGATGTAGACGGAGAAGGACGGGAACCAGCCGGACGCATTGGGGTTATCGGCGAAAACGAGCTGTCCGGGAGACGGGATGTTGGTATAGCCGGCGAGAGTATTCGGATCGCTCTTGCACATCTCGGCATAGAAGGTGGAGTTCTTCCAGTCGAGAGAGGCCATGTACATTCCGGCGTTATATTTCGTGGTGAGCTCATCACCGGTCATGGTGAAGGAATCGGGATCGAGGAGGTCCTTATTCCAGAGCTTATTAAAGAATTCCATGGAGAGCCAGAAGGCGGAATTGGCGGAATCCATATAACCGTTGAGCAGCTCGCCGGTGACAGCGGACTGCATATACTGATAACCGGCGAAGGTCCAGGGGTTTGCTTTCAGGGATGTAAAGACGGCATGGTAGTACCAGTTGTTCAGGCTGTCGGAGATACCGGCGCCATAGGTCTTCTTGCCGTCGGCAGTCGTCGGATGGGCGGCGACCATAGCTTCCATCGCGGCGATAAAGTCGTCGTCGTTGTTGATGGCGGGCGCGCCGATTTCCTTATAATAATCCCAACGCAGGTAGTAACCGCGGGCAAGCTCGACGCCGCCACCGGTCAGCTCGGTGCCGACATGCTCTGGCAGGAAGTAGAGCTTTTCGCCCCCGCCGTTCAGGGTCTTAACGAGGTTAACAAAGGAGGAATACTCATCCTGGAGAAGATTCGGGCAGTACTCGGCCGCCAGCGGCATCAGATCCAGCGCGAGCTGGGAGTCGACGATTTCACGAATCTTGGAGGAGTCCGCGGCGTACATCACGTCCTGCAGATCGCCGGAAGCGAGGGCAAGGGCGTACTTATCGCCGTCAAGGTAGTAGGAATCGATGGTGACGTTAGCCATCTCGAGGATCTGCTTGTAGATTTCGGTCTCATACCACATGCAGGGCTGCTGCTGGAAGTTCAGGTTTTCGCCGAAGGTGATCACTGTGGGCGGCTCGCTTGAGCCGGTGGATGGCGCGGTGGTCGCGGCAGCCGTCGTAGTCGCGGCAGCGGCTGTGGTCGTCGCGGCGGCTTTCGTAGTCGTGGTAGCGGCCGTGGTGGTGGCTGCTGCCGTCGTCGCAGCGGTCGTCGTCGCGGAGGGCGTACCGTTTGTGCAACCGGCGAACAACGCGACGATCAGCAGTGCGGAAAGCGCCAATGCCAATATGCGTGTCTTTTTCATGCGTTTTTACCTCCAGTTTATTTTCGGATCGGTCTTGCCGTATCCTTTTATTAATTATAAGCAGTTTACTCTTAACAAACAATACACAATTCCTCACGACTATTGAACAATTCCACTTATTTAAAATAATGTGCATAAATTGTTTGTGTGGAATAGTACAATTTTAAAATTTTGCAGTGCGGGTTTCTTGTTGACATTTGTTTTTATAGGTGTTAAAATGAACCTTATTAAGTTAAAAACGATTTCCAGCGGGGAAGGAGCCTTGACGCGATATGTATAAAGTGATTATAGCGGAAGATGAGCTGCTGGTACGCATGGGGATCGCAGCATCGGTTCCTTGGGACGAGCTTTCCCTGCAGGTTGTAGCGTCCGTCGCCGACGGAGAACGCGCGGCGGCATGCTGCGAGGAACTGCATCCCGATATTCTGCTGACAGACATCCGTATGCCGAAGCTTGGCGGACTCGAATTGCTGAGGCAGCTGCGTGAGCACGGGATGACGACGCGGGTGATCGTGATTACCTGTCTGGAAGACTTTAACGTACTGCATAAAGCGTTTCAGCTCGGGGTGACGGGATATCTTTTAAAGGCGACAATGACGCACGATGATCTGCTGGCGCTGCTGCGTCGTGCAGTCGCGGAACTGGACGACGCGCATGGGTATTCAGGAGGGGCTATCCGTTCCGTTATCCATAACGAGCCTGTCGCCGACACGGGCGCGGTGCTGTATGCCTCCTTTTCCGGCTCACAGGTAATGCCTATGCAGGTGAAATCGGCTTCCGCCGTCATCCTTGAAAAGCTGTCTTCACTGGGACTCTGGAATGCAGAGTCCCACGGGAATCAGACCGAATTTACCCTTTCGCTGCCGGCGACAGTGCCCGGCTTTGATCGCGTACGTACGACGCTTGCCGATACCGTCGATTATCTTCGGCGTGTACTGGAGCTTACGCCGTCGATGGTATACTATATCCATGATACGATACCGGAAAAACTGCGTATTTTGCCGGAACGTGCGGAGACGCTGCTTGCCGACGCCTATTTTTCGGCAAATACTATGCTGCTGTTATCGCCCGACTTCACCTGCCGCTCCCCTTCCTCTCAGGAAATCCTGACACGGCTGACGAAAAACCCCGCCTATACGGGCTACCGCACCGGCGTAAGGCAGGAACGTTCGCTGAAGCTTTTAGGCAATATCGCACACGCCTATGGCGTCACACGCCGGAGTTTTGACGATACCGTTCTCGCCTTTGCTGAAAATGCCTTCGGCACTGAAGGATTCCTGCCGTCACCAGCCGCGCTCGAGCGGCTGCGGGCGGAAGTACCGGCCTCTCCGTCGGCGGATAGTACGCTTTCCATGCTTGCCGACGCGTATCCCGATCTATCCCTGCATCCCGTCTACGGCGACGACCTGCGGCGTACCATCCTCTATATACAAAAAAACCTATCGGAACAGCTGACACTCCCTGTACTCGCACGTCAGATCAACCTGAGCGCTAATTATTATGCCATCCTCTTTAAGCAGGCTGTCGGGATGTCTGTCACCGAATATATCGCCCGACTGCGCTTAGAGCAAGCCTGCGACTATCTCATCGAGGATACCATGAGCGTACAGGAGATCGCCCGATGCTGCGGCTTCTCCGACGTTACCTACTTTTCCCGGTTCTTCAAAGCCTACACGGGCCTGCCGCCCCGCCGTTGGAAATTGCGCCATGAGAAAGTTTAACAGAGCGCGCCCCCATATCGCCGGTCAAACCCTACTGCGGCGTATGCTCACCGTCTCGTTACTGCTTATCATCCCCGCGATAGCGCTGCCCGTCATGATCACGACGGAGCTTTTTAATCAGGATCTTGCCAAAAGCACCGAACAGCAGACCATCGCATCCTTCCAGACCGCCGAAACTCGCATCAACAACGTTCTCGCGTCCGTCAACAACGTTACCTACCGCTTAAACCTCGAGGATGATATCTACGACTACCTTTTTGGCTCAGTAAAAACTCCGCGTCACGAGATAGCCTCCCGCCGCGCCGTCGTAGAGTTGATCACCGACACCTTCGACTCCACCCCCGATCTCGGTGGCATCATCTTCATTCGGGAAGGCGGCTCTGTCTGCGGCGCAACTCTGGGCTGGCGCTTTTTCGGCGACGCGGAAGATTTTCCGGATGCGCCCTTCCGGGAATATAGCGACTCCCCTTATATGGTACATTGGCTCGGTGCTTATCCACAGCAATATTTTTCCGTCTACAGTACGCAAAGCACTCCTAAAACATCGGATGTAATGATCTTTGGCGTCCGTACAAATATATATACAAGCGCATCGTCCGCGCCTGGAGACGAACGGGTTACGATTCTCTTCGCGGTTACGCAAAGTGCCTTATACCGCTGCTACGAGCAAATTGCGGATGCCGACAGCCATGTGGAGCTGTTGGACACGACGGGACATCGGCTGGTTTCCGCGACCGGCGACGATTTTAGCGATGTTCCCTCCTACTTTGCCGACATCGATCCGGACGTACGCACCTCAAGCTTCCGCGCGGACATCGACGGCATCGCGCATCAGATCGTCACCTACCGCATCGAACCGACGGGATGGACCCTTGTCAAGACGATTCCCTTAAGCGTCTACACCGCGAATACACGCCCGTTGATTGTCACAGCGCTGGTCGTCGGCGCGATCACGCTTGTTGTATTGATCGTACTGTTGATTTTCTGGGCGCGGCGTTTTTGCGCCCCGATCGAAAAGGTTACGGATTCACTGTCAAAGGTACAGGAGGGCGATCTAACGCTGCGGCTGACGGAAACGGCGACAACGACGGAGGTACGCCTTTTGGAGCGTCAGTTCAACCGGATGCTCGACAGCCTGAACGAACTGCTCGCGCAGCGCGCAGAGGATGAACGCGCAAAGCTATCCCTGGAAATACGCAGTCTTCAAACACAGTTAACCCCTCACTTCATATACAATACGATCACTTCCATCCGCTTCATCGCTCAGATGCGGGGAGACACCGTGGTCGCGGATATGCTGATCGCGCTCATCCGCCTATTGCGTCCGGTTTTCGGTGAGTGGACGCCGGAGTGGACGCTTGCCGAAGAACTGACGTTTTCCGAAAACTACATGACACTCATGCGCATGCGTTTCGGGGACAAAATCCGCTTTGACGTAGACTTTCCCGACGATCTCGCCACCTGCCTCATCCCGCGCTTTACCCTGCAGCCGCTTCTCGAGAACTCCTGCGAACACACCTCTGTCGCCGACCGTCCACCGTTGACCGTCCGCATCCGTATCCATACGGATACCGCCCTGGGGCCTCAACCGCGTGACACCGGCCCCGCGCTCGTCATCGACGTAGACGACGACGGCGACGGCATCCCCGCCGAAAAGCTCCAAGAACTGAGGCAAAAGCTCCTCGACGGTGACGTCACCCCCAATGCCGGCTCCCACTCCGGCATCGGCCTTGTCAACGTCAACCGCCGCATTAAGCTCAACTACGGCCGTGCATACGGTATCTGCGTCAACAGCCGTGAAGGGGAAGGGACGCACATACAGCTCTGGCTCGGATTGAGAAGGTAAGCCGGAAATGAAGCATGCCTGCGGCACTTCCTATTTTAACACACAGCGATTAATGTGCATTTAAGGTTCCCCATATATACTGGCTTCTCAAAAGGGGGTGTTGCCGATGCGATTACTGTTGGCGGAGGATGAAAAGGAGCTGTCAGCGGCTCTCGTTGCAATTCTGACACATGGGAATTACTCCGTCGATGCGGTTTATAACGGGCGGGATGCGCTTGATTATCTGCTGGGCGTAAATTACGACGGGGCGGTTCTCGATATCATGATGCCGGGGATGGACGGGCTGACCGTGTTGCGTCGGGTGCGGGACGCGGGCCAAAAGCTGCCGATCCTGATGCTGACGGCAAAGGCGGAGGTGGATGACCGTGTCGCGGGACTGGATCTCGGTGCGGATGATTACCTGACAAAGCCGTTTGCGGCGAAAGAACTGCTCGCTCGGATTCGCGCCATGACACGGCGGTCGGCGGAGGTATCCTCGACCGTGCTGCGATGCGGGAATCTCGCGCTTGACCGGGCAACGTTTGAGTTATCGACCGAAAAAGGAACCATGCGGCTTGCCAATAAGGAGTATCAGATCATGGAGATGCTTCTTGAAAATACTGGGCAGATTATACCGACGGAACGGTTTATGGAGAAGGTCTGGGGGTATGATACCGAAACCGAAACGAGCGTTGTCTGGGTCTATATTTCCTACCTGAGAAAAAAGCTGGAGACGCTTGGAGCCGCCGTATCGATACGGGCGACGCGCGGCGTGGGCTACTCGCTGGAGGAGAAAGCATGATTGCGCGGCTGCGGCGACGGTTTATCCTGATTACGATGGCGTCGGTTTTTACGGTGCTTATCATCATCGTCGGCGGTATCAATCTGGCGAGCAGCATAGCGGAGGAACGCGACGCGTCGCGGCTCCTGGATATGCTGAGCGCGGGTGACGGCTTTTTCCCGAAACCCAATAAGCCCTTTGAGCATGATTTCGGCGACATGTCCCCCGAAACACCCTATGAAACGCGCTTCTTTACGGTGCGCTTTCAGCCCAGCGGCGATGTTGCCGCCGTCAACACCGGCAATATCGCAGCGGTCGGCACCGATCAGGCGGTCGATTATGCTTTGGAGGTGCTGTCGCGCGAACGGATGGACGGCTACTTCGGCCAGTACCGGTATCGCGTGACGGACGAGGGGACGGAAGGGACGCTCGTCATCTTTTTAGACAGAACAAAATCGCAGCTTTCTCGTAAAAGCTTTTTGAATGCGAGTATCCTAATCTCCGCCGCGGGACTGCTGGCGATTTTCCTTTCGGTTTGGCTACTGTCGAAGCGGGTGGTAAGGCCGTTTGCGGAGCGCTATGAAAAGCAGAAGCGGTTCATCACCGACGCGGGACACGAGATCAAGACACCGCTCGCGATCATCTCGGCGGACGCGGAGGTACTGGAACTGGAAACCGGCGAAAACGAGTGGACGCGCGGCATCCGGCACCAGGTTGTACGGCTGACCGAGCTGACACGCAGTCTGATCGACTTAGCGAAGCTAGACGAGGAAACGGCAGCACCCATCCGCGTGCCGTTTTCCCTGTCGGATACCGCATCGGAAACCGTGGAAGCGTTTTCCCCGCTCGCGGCGACGAACGGCAAATGTATCCGGGCCGATGTGACGCCCGGAATTACCTATACCGGCGACGAGCAGGCAATCCGGAGACTTTTCGGCATCCTGCTGGACAACGCCGTCAAATACGCTGTCCCTTGCGGCACTATCGCGTTCTCCGTACGGAAAACGGGGAAGTCCGTTGTGATTGCTTGTCAAAACCAGGTGGAATCCATCGAACGGGGCAAGCTGCCGCAGCTTTTCGAACGTTTTTATCGCGGCGATGCCTCCAGAGGCGGCGATACACGCGGTTACGGGTTAGGGCTATCGATGGCACAGGCAATTGTAACATCGCACAAGGGTAAGATTTCCGCGAAATCCGATGATGGAAAGAGTGTCGTTTTTACCGTGATATTATAACATGAAAAAACGTCTCCGAATAGGGTGTAAGCCCTTGCGGAGGCGTCTTTTCATAAATAAGCGGCGAAGGTTTCCCTTCGCCGCCACTGTCATGTTTGCGTACTGTTATCCGCACTCGGTAAGCTGGGCGTCTGACCGTCCGGCATCGTAGGCATCTGACCATCGGGTATACTGGGCATCTCGCCATTCGGCGTCGTAGGCGTCCCGCCGTTTCCGGTTTGACCCCCGCGGCCGCCGCTAAATCCACCGTTCATCCCACCGCCAAATCCTGCTGCGCCGCTGTCGGAACCGTAAATCAGCGAGGTCATTTCCACGGTTATATTCGTATCTCCCGCCGTGACTGTGTAGGTGTTCCCCTGTGTGACACCCGGCGCACTGAGAACGATGCATTGGTAGTCCTTTTCGGGTGTGTATTCGATAAGCGCTTTTCCATCAGCATCCGTGAGCGAAACCGCCGTACCCCCCGCAACGGTTGTATTGAAGTAAACAAGCATCGTGCCCTGCGTGGAGGTGTCGCCGAAATTCATCGCCATGCCGGACGCACCCGCCGCAGCGAAGATACCGCCGGTAATCGTACCCGAGCCGCCGTAATCGAGCGCGCCATTGCCGCTGTTGGTTGGGCCGGATACGTAGGTTTCACCGCCAGTGATCGTCAGAGAGCCGTTGGAGTCGATGCCGTCGCCGGACGCGTTGATGCGAATGTTGCCTCCGGAGATCGTGATGGACGCGGAAGTGTCGTTGTCGAAACCCCCCATGCCGGGTCTGTCGGCCATACCGGAGCTATCGTTACCCCCCGCGGCGTTCAAGCCGTCGTCGGACGCCGTCAGCGTAATTTCACCGCCGGAGATCACAATCGTCGCGCCTTCGATGCCTTCATAGCTTTTGGATATGGTCATCGTGCCGCCCGAGATTGCGGTTTCACTGTCCGCATGCAGGCCGTCGTCGCCGGACGAGATCGCATAGGTACCTGTGTTCACGGTCAGATTCGCGTTTGAGTGCATCGCGTCGTCGGAGGAATCGATGGTGAAGCTGCCGCCGTTGACGGTCAGGTCGCCTGTCGCTTTTAAACCCTTCGCAGATGCGGTATCCGTGGTCGTAGAGGTACTCTGCGATGTGCTCTGCCCCCACTTGCCCCAGTTCATGTTGAAGCTGCCGTCGGCTTTGGTGCTCGCATTGGCGCTGCCGCCGCCGGTCGTCACCATATAAGTGCCGCCGTCGATCGTGAGCGACGCCGCTGCGTCGACACCGTCCTGCGCGGCGACGATCGTGTAATTACCGCCTGCGAGGTAGATACTGCCAAGGGCCGTATCATCGTTGTTCTCACAATGCAGACCGTCCTTCCCGGACGTGATAGCGAAGGTTCCGTCGGCGATACACAGGCTGTCCTTAGCCGTCATACCGTGGGACGCGGCGGTGATCGTATAGCTGCCGCCGGTCACGGCAAGGTCATCCTTGGAGACGATGCCGTGACCTTCGGCGGAGGTAACGGTAAGCGCGCCGGTGCCGTTGAGCGTGAGGTCGGCCTTAGAGAAAATGGCCGCGTCGATATTGTTGTCGTCGGTCTGAACGTAAGCGCCCGTGCTCGCGAGGGTATTCTGCGAATCGTTGGCAAGTGTGAGGAACACCTTATCGGCTTGCTTGATATAGAGAGACGCGGAGGAGGTGCTTGTCACGCTGGCATCGTCGAGGACAATCTGGATTTTCGCCTGACTATCCGCGTCGACGACAATTCTGCCGTCGGAGAGAGTTCCCGTCAGCAGATAGGTTCCCTCGGCGGTTATGGTGATCTCACTGCCGTCGACCGTCACGCCCGCTCCATCGGCGGAAGAACCGGCATCGGCAAGGGTAACGGTAACATAGTCGCTGTAGCCAACCTCGAAATCGCGGTCGGTGAAGCTGTCCGAAACTGTACGGACTCCGGCGGACGCAGTCGTCTGTGCCGTTGTGGACGACACTGCCTGTACGGTTGTATTGGCGGTACTGGTCCCTGTTGTGGTAAGCGATGACTCGCCGGACGTACAGGCTGCACAGGTCAGGCAGAGGGTCAGCGCGCAGAGGACTGCAAGAAGTTTATGTCTCATAAAAGGACGCCCCTTTCTTATAATGCATTACAGTTCGCTTTCCGTGACTTCGCGGGACGAACTGATCTCAAGGTTTCCGTTACGGCAGCGAAGCTTATCGATCATATCCTTTTCACGCTTCGGATCGCGAAGGGTAATCTGATACGTCAGCTTGAATAAGCTGCCCATATTGGTGGTCTTGACGGCGGTTAGCTCACATGCGGAAGTGAATTCGGTGAAAATATCGTCAAAAACGCCCGTGTAGTCGAGATCCTCCGGGATGGTTATACGCAGGATCTTGTGGAAAGCGGCGTTTTTATCTTCACGGAAGCCGATATGCGTATAAACGAGATAAATCACGCATAATAGCAGCGTAAAAAGGATCGCAAAGCCCAGATAGCCCATGCCGACCGCAAGCCCTGCCGCCATCGCGAGGAAGATCGCGCCGATCTCCCGCGCGGTGCCGGGTACCGAACGGAAGCGGACGAGGCTGAACGTACCCGCGACCGCGACGCCCGCGCCAAGGTTGCCGTTGACCATCAGGATGACCGCGCCGACGATCGCCGGAAGCATTGCCAGCGTGATGAGAAAGCTTTTGGTGCAGGTGGTTCGGTAGCGGTAGACGAAAGCGATGAGCGCACCGGATGCAAGGGCAGTGAGCATGCAAAAAGCGTAGCTTGTAAAGGTCAAGCCGGTTGCCGTTGATAAAATACTTGCGAATAGGGATTCAGGCATGGGACTTTACTCCTTTGCGTTATTTCATTCTGCAGGGTGGTGGTATAGGCGATGCCGTATTTGGAAAACGATGTGCGGAAGATACGGGCCTCGGTCAAAGTATGCGTCATCCAAAGCGGGATCGAGCCTGCGCTCTTGATCTCCATCAGCGACTGCCCGCCGTCGAGAAGCGGTTTCCCATCCGGTTCAGCGGTCAGGGTCATGCCATCCTGCCGCCAGCGGATATTGCGGTCGAAGGTCACGCGGAAACCCGGGTCGTCTGACGAAAAGTATGCCGACCGATCATAGCAAAGGTACATTGCCGGGGCGAGTCCGGGGTAAAAATCGAAGAGCGCGTCGATCTCGCGGCTGATCTGACTGGGATTGACAAGCGGCTGCCTTGCGATAAGATAGCTTTCCGCTGTACTTTCCGGCAGGATGATGCGCCGTTTATAGACGACGCCGCGATATTTCTTTTTCAGCTCGACAAAGACGTCGTCCTCCGCGCTTACAGTGCGGTAGCAGCGCACCCGGAGCTTTTCCTTATACACCGGCTTTTCCAGCGACCGCCGCACGAGCCTCGCGTCCGGGGTATCGTAGTAGACGTTGCGTACAGTGCTTTCCCCGTGGCAATCCGACGTCATATACGTGCGCATAGCGTCCTCAACAAACGCTCTTTCTTCGGCTGAAACAAGGTATTTATACTCATATCGTTTGAAAAAACAAATCTCATCCTTCATGGTATCTTCAATTCACCTCCCGTATTTCTGGTATCATGATACCATGACATCCTAAAGCGAACCTAAAAATAAATTTGAAAGATTTATAACAAAAATCAAAACAAAACATGACGTAGGCATAATATGACGGAAAAAGGCGAAGATAAAGAGTTGGAATTATTACTCCTTCCCATATCGATATATGTATATCGATATGCTTTATATGGAATTGCCTTTCCCGCTTGACTGTGGTATACTTTAGCTGTCAAAAAAATAACCCTTCCGATACCTTTGTTTGCGGCGGGTTCACTTATGAGGAGGTTCATTCCATGAGATTTACTTTACCGAGAGATATCTATTATGGCCGCGGCACTTTGGAAACCTTAAAGACCATCAAAGGCCGGCGTGCTATCGTCGTCGTCGGCGGCGGTTCGATGAAGCGTTTCGGCTTCCTCGATCGCGCTGTCGGTTATTTAAAAGAAGCGGGTCTCGAAGTCCAGCTTTTTGAAAATGTCGAGCCTGACCCCAGCGTTGAAACGGTCATGCGCGGCGCGGAAGCGATGCGGGCTTGGGAGCCGGATTGGATTATCTCGATGGGCGGCGGTTCCCCGATTGATGCCGCGAAGGCGATGTGGGCGTTTTACGAGTATCCGGACGTAACGTTCGAGCAGCTGATCACCCCGTTCTCCTTCCCGATGCTGCGCACAAAAGCGCACTTCCTCGCAATTCCGTCAACCTCCGGCACCGCGACCGAGGTTACCGCGTTCTCCGTCATCACAAACTATCAGACCGGCGTGAAGTATCCGCTGGCTGACTTTAATATCACCCCCGACATCGCGATTGTCGATCCGGATCTTGCCGAGACGATGCCCGCAAAGCTGACCGCGCACACCGGTATGGATGCCTTAACGCATGCGATTGAGGCGTATGTTTCCACTCTCCATTCACCCTTCACGGATCCGCTTGCGCTTAAAGCTATTCAAATGGTCTTCGAGTATCTCCCGGCGTCCTTTGCGGGCGATACTGCTGCCCGTGAGCAGATGCACTATGCGCAGTGTCTGGCCGGCATGGCATTCTCGAACGCGCTGCTCGGCATTGTCCATTCGATGGCGCACAAGACAGGCGCCGCGTTTGCCGGCGGCCACATTCCGCATGGTTGCGCGAATGCGATTTATCTGCCTTACGTCATCCAATACAACAAAAAAGACGCCGCCGCACTCGCCCGTTACGCAGACATTGCCCGCGCGTCCGGTCTTTCCGGTGCCGATGACAACGCGCTGACGGATGCCCTCTGCGACAAGATTCGTTCCTTCAATAAGCTTCTCGGTATCCCCGCCACCCTCTCCGAGTTCGGTATCCCCGAAGACGAATTCAAATCAAAACTCGCGAAGATCTCCGAGCTGGCCGTCGGCGACACCTGTACCGGATCAAATCCCCGCAGCATCACTCCTTCGGAGATGGAAAAGCTCTTCACCTGCATCTACTATGGGACTTCGGTGAACTTCTAAAGGCATCTTCTTTCCCTTTTATGTTTATACCTTTCGCTGTCTCATACTTTCCGGGGGACTCCTCGTCCCCCGGACCCCCGCGGGTATTTCTTTCTCCCGCAAGAAAGAAATACCAAAAGAAAGTGCGTTTAGGGGAACTTTGTTCCCCTAAAAACCCATCCGAAGACGACGCCGACTTCGCGGCGCTTAGACGGGAGATCAGCTGTCAGTGCATGGCATCCCAAACAGGATGCCATGCACTGTTTTGTTTTTGGGGGAGGAACAATGTGTATGTCCATAATGAAAATCCCTATCTCGACGGGATAACCCCAAGAATTCCCGGGAATCGGCTTGACTGTCGCTTTCCTATTATGGTATAATGCTTGGGAAATAACGAAAAAGGGGTCACTTACATGGAGAATAAAATCCGGCTGATCGCGGTTGATTTAGATGGGACGCTGTTGAATCGCAAAAAAGAGATTTCGGCGCGGACGAAGGCAGCGCTCGCGGCCTGTGCCGAGCGTGGCATCATCGTCATGCCGGCTACGGGGCGGCCCGCTACGGGGTTTCCGTATGTGGCCGCCGAAATGCCCGGATTCCGGTATGCGCTGACGTCAAACGGGGCACTGGTGTATGATTTTCAAGAGAAAAAGGCGATTTTTGAGGATCTTTTGAGCGTTGAGAATACGCTTCGTGTGATCGACTTTGCGGCTGACTACGACCTGATGGTGGATGTCTATACAGACGGCAACGGGTATTCCGAGCAGCGAAACCTCGATAACATCCGGCATTTCTTCTTTGCCGAAGGGATGATCGAATATGTCCTGAAAACGCGAATTCCGGTAGAAAATATGCGTGATTTCGTTATTTCTCGCGGGCGGCCGGTGGAAAAGATTGTGCTTTTCTTAAGCGACGTCTCCTTTAAGCCGGAGCTTGAAAAGCTTCTGGAGGTATTTCCGTTCCTGAAGGTGACCGATGCGCTTGAAAATAATCTGGAGCTGAATAACGTGACCGCGAATAAGGGTGCATCGCTGCTGCGCTTCGGGGAAGCCTTTGGCATCGCGCGGGAACAGATCATGGCGTTCGGCGACGGACGAAACGACTGCGATATGATCCGCGCGGCGGGAATCGGCGTCGCAATGGCAAATGCCTGTGCTGAATTAAAGGCCTGCGCCGATATGGAAACCCTTTCGAATGAGGAAGACGGCGTTGCCGTAGCGATTGAACAATACGCACTCGCGGAGTAAGGAGGGGTTATCCTATGAAAGCTTCCCTGTTTTCCGAACCGTTTTTCGTCGGCTGCAACTACTGGGCATCCCATGCTGGTACGAATATGTGGCATATCTGGGACGAGGAGGTCATCGCCTCTGATTTTGCCCGGATCGCCGCGCAGAAGCTGACCGTACTGCGCATTTTCCCGCTCTGGCCGGACTTCCAGCCGATTAAGCTGCTGTATGGAGGTTCCGGCGAGCCGCGTGAGGTACGCTTGGGTGAAGACCCTCTGCCGGATACCGAAGCCGGACATGCGGGTGTGGATGAAATCATGCTGGAGCGGTTCGGGCGGTTTTGCGACCTTGCCGACGCGCATGGGCTGCGGCTCATCGTCGGTCTTTTGACGGGCTGGATGAGCGGGCGCTTATATGTACCCCCGGCGCTTGAAGGGAAGAATGTCCTGACCGACCCTATGGCCCTAACCTGGGAACTAAAATTTGTCAAGCTGATGGTTTCCCGTTTTAAAAACCACCCGGCGATCGCGGCGTGGGACCTCGGCAATGAGTGCAACTGCATGGGCAAGATTGCACGCCCCGAGGAAGCCGAGCTTTGGACGACCACGATTGCCGACGCCATCCGGGTCGCCGATCCCGAGGGAACATCCTCCGGGCTGCGTCCGATCGTGTCCGGTATGCACGGGTTAAACCCGGGCGGCATGTGGCGCCCCGACGCGCATGGGGAAGCCGTCGATATTCTGACGACGCATCCCTACCCCGCCTTTACGCCCTATTGCGATACCGATCCGCTGGGGGGCTTTAAGTCCTCGCTTCACGCGGTAGCGGAAAGCCTATGGTATCGGGGACTTGGCAAGCGTCCCTGCTTTGCCGAGGAAGTCGGTACGCTCGGGCCCATGCTCTGTGACGAGCAGGTGGCCGCGGACTACATCCACACCGTGCTCTATCAGCTTTGGGCGCATAACTGCCACGGACTTCTATGGTGGTGCGCCGCCGAGCAGTCGCATCTGACGCATGCGCCGTATGACTGGGACGCGGTCGAACGCGAGCTGGGGCTGTTCCGCCTGGACGGCACGCCGAAGCCGGTAGCACAGACACTCGCGGCGTTTTCGAGGAATGTCTGGCATATCGGCGCGCTTGCGCCCCGTATTACGGATGCTGTTTGCGTCACAACGGCGGGGTATGACGCATGGGGCGCGGCTTACGGTGCGTTTTTGCTGGCAAAGCAGGCGGGACTTGACATCGAATATGCCGACGGCTCCCGGCCGCTGCCGGAAGCGTCGGCGTACATTGTCCCTTCTCTTGCCGGCGGCTCAGCGATGACGCGGCAGGCGTGGTACGCGCTGTTCGACCGGGTTCTTGCAGGCGCGACGCTGTTTATGACACTCGACACGGCGATGCTTTCGCCGTTTACGGAAATATGCGGCGTGCGTGTGCATACACGCTCCCGCACGGATGGCGCGATACCGGTCTCCTTCCCCGACCAGCGTGACCGTCTGACGGTGACAGCCCCGTTCCGTCTGGTATTGGAGCCAATTTCGGCAAAGGTTCTCGCGACGGAAGGGAATCATCCCGTCATGGTGGAAAACAGCTACGGGAAGGGACGCGTTGTGCTGCTTACGGTACCGGTTGAAAGATATGCCGCGATGGCGCCAAATGTATTGGAGACAACGGCGGTGGCTAAACTCTACCGTATGGCGGATCTGCGCAGCCCGAGCCGTATTGCGCAATCGTCGGACAACCTCATCACGATGACGGAGCATCCGCAGGACGAAAACACGCGTGTGTTGACGTTTGTCAACGCAACGGCGGCAAGCCGGAAGACGACGGTGAAGCTTTCGGGCCTCTGGAGACTCGGCGAGGTGCTTGGCAGTCTGCGTACGGACAGTACCAGCGACGCCGTCCCACGCGCTGTGGCGGATGGGTTTTCGCTGACGCTGGCACCCGACCGCGCGGCTGTGCTGACGATCCGCAAATAGAGCATAAAAAGACGGATTGGCTTACTTTTTCATCGTTTCCGGATTGACTTTGGGTAACCGCAATGCTAAACTGACAATATCGGCAGAAAGGATCTATGAATATCCATGTATCGCATCGGTAAAGAAGAAGCAGAAGCCGCATCGCGCGTGATTGAAAGCGGCAGTCTGTTCCGTGTCGGCTCTGTTCGCCACGAGGTGGAAAGCTTTGAACGCGAATTTTCGGAGCGTCTTGGCGTTTCCCATACATTGCTCCTCTCCGGCGGCACCGGCGCGTTGGCAGCGG
The DNA here is from genome assembly GCA_034926225.1 of Clostridiaceae bacterium. Classification (GTDB taxonomy): domain Bacteria; phylum Bacillota; class Clostridia; order Oscillospirales; family QAMX01; genus JAAZKA01. Next base: position 108,598 of record JAYFRF010000013.1, on the reverse strand, counting down.
CTCTCGTCGCCATCGGCATCGGTCCCGGCGACGAGGTCATCGTCCCCGCCTACACCTTCATCGCCACCCCCATCGCCGTCCTGATGACCGGCGCGGTACCCGTCATTGCCGAAGTGGACGAGACCCTGACGCTCGACCCCGCGGACGTACGCCGCAAGCTTTCCCCGCACACCCGCGCGCTTTTGCCGGTTCATATTCAGGGCTTTCCCTGCGACATGGCGGCTCTGATGGATATCGTGCAGACGCATGAGCTGCGCGTCGTCGAGGACGCCTGTCAGGCGGCGGGCGGCAGCTTCCGTGGAAAGGCTCTCGGCGCAATCGGGGACGCGGGCGCGTTTTCGTTCAACGCCTTTAAGATCATCACGGCAGGTGAGGGCGGCGCGTTTGTCACAAGCAACGAGGATTACTACCGCCGTGCAGTGCTCTATCACGACTGCGGCGCGGCATTCTGGTCGCGCGATACCGTCGCGGGCACCATTCCGTTCGCGGGCTCAAACCTCCGCGCGTCGGAGATCACCGGCGCGATCATGCGGGTGCAGCTGGGAAGGCTTGACGGCATACTCCGAGACCTCCGCTGCGTCAAACGCACGATGATGGAGCGTCTGTCCGCCGATGACCGTTTTATCCGGAAGGCTTCCTTTCTCCCGTCGCACGATCTCTCCGGCGACTGCGGCACCACGCTCGGTTTTCGCTTTGCCGATGCCGATACCGCAAAAGCATTTGCGGAGGCTGTCGGCGGCAACCGTCCGATCGACACGGAGCGTCACGTCTACACGCACTGGGATGCGATCCTCGGGAAACAGGGCGCGGGAACGAGTTTTCAAAATCCCTATCTTCTTTCGCAAAATCTTGGGCTTCAAACGGATTATGCTTTGGACATGTGTCCCCGCACGCTCGATCTCCTGTCGCGCAGCGTCTATCTACCGCTGCACTGCGACTGGGACGAGAGCGTGATTGCCGATAAAATCAGCGTTATACTAAAATCTTTATAAAGGAGTGCAGTATCATGTTCAGAATCGGTATCTTAGGCTCCGAAAACTCCCATGCCACCGCTTTTTCCCGTATTTTTAACGGTCTTGACCCGAAAAGTGAGACGAAGTACCCGGATATGCGCGTTGTCGGCTGTTTTGGCCACTATCCGGAGGAAAACGAAAAACTGAAAGAGAACTGCGGCTTGGATTTTATTGCCGACAAGCCCGAGGATATGCTTGGCAAGGTCGACGCCGTCATGGTCACCGCGCGCAATGGACAATTCCATCCTGAGTTCGCCCGCCCCTTTATTGAAGCCGGTATCCCGGCTTTCATCGACAAGCCTTTCGCCAATTGCGGATGCGAAGCGGTGAAACTAGCGAAGCTTGCCAAGGAAAAGAACGTCCCTCTTGTCGGCGGCTCCTCCACTAAGCTCTGCTATGATGTGCGGATGATGGCCTTCTTCCGCAAGAACGGTCTTGAAGCGGTCTACGGCGGCTCATGTGCGGCGCCCCTCAACATGGATAATCCCTACGGTGGCTTCTATTTCTATTCTTCCCATCTTGCTGAAATCAGCATGACGATCTTCGGCTATAATCCGAAGTCCATCCGCGCCTTCCGTAACGGCAACAACGTCACCGCAATTGCCCACTACGACGGCTTTGATGTCTCTAACCACTTCATCGACGGCAACTACTCCTATACCGCGTCGATCTACGGCAAAGGCAAGACCTACTCCCGCGACCTCGATATCTCAATGTGCTACCAGCATGAGTGCGAGATCTTCGTCGATATGCTGCGTACCGGTAAGATGTCCCATTCCTACGAGCACCTTGTCGCACCGGTCATCTATCTCAACGCCATTAAGAAATCCTACGAAAACGGCGGCGAGGAAGTCACCCTCGAATTCTCGGAAATCTAAGTACCCATGGTTATCCGTGAACTGCTCTGGGGCAGCATGGACTATGCGGCGGCCATCGCCATGCGCAACGAGCTTCTATGCCTGCCCGTCGGCGCAACGGTTTTTGAGCGCGACTTACGTGAGGAAAAGGACTTCTTCCATATCGCCGCCTTTGACGATACCGGCAACATGATCGGCACACTGATGCTGCGTCCGGAATCCGAAACGCAATTTCATGTCAATCAGGTTGCCACCCTTCCCGCGCTGCGCGGCACCGGTATCGGTCACGCGCTGATGACCTATGCCGAGGATTTCGCGCGCGCGAAGGGAGTCCGTATTCTCGTGCTCGATGCGCGGATGTATGCGCTGCATTTTTATCAGTCCTGCGGCTACACCGTCTACGACGAAGAATTCGGACGGCCCGAACTGCGTCTGGTTCCTATGCGAAAAATGATATAATATGTAAACATAACCACGCGTAAAAACGCGTGGTTATGTTTTTGCCCGTACAGGATTTCATTTTCATACGGCATTATTTTATATTCCTGTTATCTTTTTTCAAATTTACATGATCCGCTGAAACTTCTTTTGTTTTCATCGTCTTCCGCTCATTTTACACACGTTTTTGCCGCATATTATTTGAATCAATCATTGTGCAGCCAAAAACTGCCTTGTATCACGCACGATTTCACGGGCATTCTATAGATGCGGTAAAGAGATGGCCGCGAACAACTGAAACATTCGAATAAAACCTAAAGGAGTTCACTACAATGGCGAGTAAGACGAATCTCGTTCCCGCTGCCCGTGAAGCGCTCGATAAGTTCAAGATGGAATCCGCTTCCGAAGTAGGCGTCAATATCAAGCAGGGATACAACGGCGATCTGACCTCGAAGCAGGCTGGTTCTGTCGGCGGCCAGATGGTCAAGAAAATGATCGAGTCCTACGAGAACTCGATGAAGTAATCGCAAATAGATGAATAAGCCCCGCGTTCCTCCCGGCTGTCAGGGTTGGAGCGCGGGGCATAATCTATTCCCTTAACGGAAATATTCCTATTTTCATTTTATTTCGCGATAGCGGCGTCTCTATGGATACATCCCTTTTTTCATTTCCAGTAACCTGCTAGCAAGAGATGGCGGACAAATAACCGTTTTGAACAACAAGAATCAAAGTTGACATTGTTTGTAATTTGTGATATAGTGCCAAATATAACAAGTTTTAAGGGGATATCCCATGAATGAGACCGCGGCTTTTTTTATGAAAATCGACGAGCCGTACGCTGCAGGCTTTTTTGAAGCGCCGGATCGCGGACTATTCTATCGTTATGCCCGCGCGCACCGACGGTATCTCGAGGCGCTGCCCTGTACGGATGCGGCGGGAGGTTTATATCCGTCAGGCAGACAGCCCTCCTTCTGCGCGGTGCGCCCATCCTACAGCTATACCGTTTCGATTAACGAGCGAACGCTTGAGGAAAAGAGTCCTGACGCCGCGCGGCTCGTCGCGGAGGGGATACCGACGCTTCCGCTGCCGCCCGCGCCGCATAACGTAGCCGGCGCAGGATATACGCATTCGATTCCCAACTACGAACGGGTCGCGAAGGAAGGGCTTTGCGCCTATGAGACGCGCGTGCGGCAGATTGCCGATGAGGATATGCGCGACGGTCTCGGGGAACTGCTGTGCGGGATACGGGATTTCCATACGCGCAGCCTCGCGTATCTGCGGAACACGGGCGCGCCCTCCGCACTGATCGCGGCGCTCCAGCAGGTTCCTTTCCATCCCGCTCGGACGCTGTATGAAGCGCTGGTCTGCCGCAACTTCGTCTTCTACCTCGACGGCTGTGACAATCCGGGACGCGTAGACGCGGAGCTTGCGCCGTATGATCAAGGGGAGGATATCGGGGAGACGCTGCGCGTGTTTTTCCGTAACGTCGACGACAACGAGGCGTGGACGATGGCGCTGGGGCCGGACTACAGCCGGCTGACGCTTTTATGCTTACAGGCGCTGCGGGGGCTTCGCCGTCCGAATACCGAACTGCGGGTGACCGACGACATACCGGACGAGATCTGGGACGCCGCGCTCTCGAATATTCTCGACGGCGGCGGAAATCCGGCTCTTTATCACGAGGCGATGTACCAGCGGATGCTTCGGGAACGCTTCCCTGACATCCCGGCGGAGGATCGGCTTCGTTTCTGCGGCGGTGGCTGTACGGAAACGATGTTCGCAGGGTTATCAAACGTCGGCTCGCTCGACGCGGGCGTTAATCTGGCGCTTCTTTTCGCAAATTACCTTCGGGAGAGTCTGCCCGGCTCTGCAGATTTTGACGAATTCTATCGCGGATATCTGCGGCTCGTTGAAAAGACGGTTGCGGAAACCTGCGATGCCGTAAGCCGTTTCCGCGGGGCGCGGGAGAGCCTCCGTCCGCAGCCGATGCGTTCGCTGCTTATCGACGACTGTATCGACCGGGGAAAAGACTACAACGCGGGCGGTGCGCGGTATGCGTGGTCGATTGTCAATCTCGCGGGACTGATCAATACAGTTGACTCGCTGCTGGCTGTACGCGCGGCGGTCTTTGAGCGGCATGATTTCACCGCGAAAACGTTTCTGAACCTTCTGGACGAGGGTGGGGAAGCATTTTATCGGAAACTCCGCATGTATCCGCATTTTGGTGTCAACGCGCCCGAGGCGGATCGTTTTGCACACGCATTCTCTCATGCCGTTTTCGGCATGTTCGAAGGGAAAACGCCCTATCTCGGACGCGCTTTTCTGCCATCGTCGATACAATTCCTGTCGTATGAGGGCGCCGGACAGAACGTCGCCGCAACGCCGGACGGACGGCGCGCGGGGGAGCCGCTCTGCGATTCCGTCGCCGCCGTCCATGGCAAGGACACCCGCGGGCCGACGTCGATGCTGTTAAGCTGCGCCGCGTTGGATCAGGAAAACGCGCCGGGTACGGTGGTTCTCCATTTGCGGATTGCGAAAACTTATCTGCCCACATCGCTCCGGGCGCTGACGCTTGGTTACTTTGCCGCCGGCGGTATGCAGCTCCAGGTCACCTGCCAGTCCCGCGAGGACCTGCTCGACGCGCTTGAACATCCCGAACGGCACAAAAGCCTGATCGTACGCGTCGGCGGATACTCCGAATACTTTGTCCGGCTGTCACCGGCGCTGCAATCATGTATCCTTGCCAAAACGGAGTTTTAATCGCAGCTTTTGTGCAGGAACGGGGCTTGTATAAAAGAGTTAGCCATGCTATACTACGAAGTATCCCCTTAGTAAGGAGGCAAAAGCTCCTATGAATAAACCGGTCTGCTGTATCTTCGGCGCGTTTCCGCCGGACGAGCCGGTCAACATTCCCCCCGACGCATTCGTTATCGCGGCGGACGGCGGCTACCGTACACTGCTCAAGCTGCATAGGTGCCCCGATCTCTCCGTCGGTGATTTCGACTCGCTGGGGTATGAACCCGCAGGTCCTGTTGTGCGGCACCCCGTTGAAAAAGACGATACCGATATGCTGCTTGCCGTACGGGAAGGCCTGCGGCGTGAATTTACCACCTTTCTGCTCTACGGCGGCGTCGGCGGCAGGCTTGACCATACGCTCGCAAACCTCCAGACGCTGCTCTTTATCCGCCGTCACCAAGCGCACGGCTTCCTGATCGGCGGCGGGATCACCGCCACCGTCATCACGGATGAAACCATACGTTTCCGTAAACCACGTCCCGGTACGCTCTCCGTCTTTGCGATTGACGGCAACGCGCAGGGGGTGACTCTCGAAGGGCTATTCTACCCTCTTTCCGATTACACTGTCAAAACATCCTTTCCCATCGGCGTCAGCAACTCGTTTACCGATACCGACGCTTGCGTCAGCGTCCGCGGCGGCTCTCTGCTCGTTCTCTGGGACAGCGCCGCCTGCCGTATAGAAGATTTTATATCTTGAAAGGAGACCGCGTATGTTCATCGGTCGTCTGCCCGCCGTACCCGCCTTTTTTCACCGAGGTACCACCCTTCCCTTCCCGCCCGATGCTGCGGATAACGCCGTCTATACCTGGAACTGGGATACCGTTTACGATACCGGTATCGATATCGCGCTCCCGCTTACGCGGGAAGCCTTTGTCGGCGCGGTACGCTTCACCCTCGCTCCCGACGCAGAAATCAACTCCGCCCTCGTTCTCGCCGACGGCAAACCCGCCGGTATTCTCGACGCCCGTGACAGCAAACCGCTGACCGGGGAGATCACCGTACCTGTCGGGGTCACGGCGAAATCGCTTACACTGCGGCTCGGCGCGGATTTAAAAAAGATCGCGCTCTCCACTCCCGAGGTTCTCGGCGCGTATGAGGACGATGCGCCCTTCGTCTTCCCGACCGCGCAAAGCCTGACCGTCACCCCCGGCGCTCCCGTACGGCTCGGTGAAATTCGGGCTTCCTCCTCCGTCGACACCGCTTTTGCCGCCGATTACCTTCTCGGGCGGCTCCCCGAACGCTTCGGTGACTGGTTCTCCCCTGCCGGCGTACCTGTAACGCTTTGCATCGACGAAAGCTATCAAAATGAGCGTTATCGCGTCGAAATCACCTCAACCGGCGTGACCTTAACCGCCGGCGCAAGGCTTCCGCTCCTGTATGCGATCGAAACGCTGCTATCCTGCGGCGACGCGGGCAATTTTACTCTCTGTAGCATCGATGACGTACCCTACAAACCCATGCGCGGCTTCCATTTCGGGTTACCGCCGCGCAGCGAGCTGGGTTTCGCCCGCCGTCTCATTCGTTATGTCCTCATCCCCATGCGATATAACCAGCTATTCATTGAATTTGCGGGCGGCATGCGCTTTGACAGTCACCCGGAAATCTCAGCCGCGTGGCTGGAAGGCAACCGTGCGAGCAAAGAACACCGTCAGCCGCCCTTCCCGCATGGCGAGATGGTCGCGGGCGGCGAACTGCTTGAAAAGGACGAGGTGCGCGCCTTCCTCGGCTATGCGCGGGATTTTGGCTTCGAGATCATTCCCGAGGTGCAAAGTTTCGGCCATGTCCAGTACATTACCTATGCCCATCCTGAAATTGCCGAACGGGAAGACCGCACCAATATTGTCGGCGATACACGCGGTGAGGACGCCCGTCCGCCTGAATTCTACGCACACTGCTACTGCCCCTCACTCGAGGAAAGCTATCGCATTATTTACGACCTGATCGACGAGATTGTCGACGTCGCCAGCCCTCAGCACTTTGTCCATATGGGACACGACGAGATCTATCAGGTCGGCGTCTGCCCCCGCTGCAAAGACCTCGACCGCGCCGATTTATACTGTAAGCATGTCACCGCGATGCACGACTACCTCGCACGCAAGGGTCTGCGCATGATGATCTGGGCAGACATGCTCCATCCCACCATGCGGTATGGGACACCGCTTGCGATTACCCGTCTGCCGCGTGATATCGTGCTTTTGGACTTTGTCTGGTACTTCCACTTTGATTCTGACATAGAAGACCGTCTTCTCTCCTCCGGTTACAAAGTCCTGATGGGCAACCTCTATTCCTCGCATTATCCGCGCTACACCGCCCGTGCCGCCAAACCGCATATGCTCGGCGGACAGGTCTCCACCTGGTGCCGTCTCGACGAATACACCCTCGCGAAAAAGGGAAAGTTCTGGGATCTCCTCTACACCGCCGAGATGCTCTGGAACCCCGCCTATGACGAAGGGCAGCGCGTCACCTACTCGCACCTGCTCGCCTCCCGGCTCCAGCCTGCGCTCCGCGACCTCATCCGCGGCGTATCCCGTACCGTTCCAGCCGTAAAAACCGCGCTCCCGCTGCCGGACGGCGACCGCGCCGCACTTCCCGCCGCGCTGCTCGATCTCGCTCCAGCCGCCATTCCCGCGGACGGCGCGGAAGTTTTCGTGAACGGCACCTGCCGCCGTTTGGTTTTCGAACACACAACCCTGTGGAACCTCCCCCGCATCGCCTGGCAGCCGCTGCCCGTCATCGGTGCGTATACCATCCGCTATGCCGACGGCGGCACGGAATCCATCCCTGTCGAGTACAACGGCAACGTCCTCGCGTGGGACCGCCGTTATGCGGATCCTTTACCGCAGCAGTACTACCGGCATCAGGGCTATGTCGGTACCTGGCGCGCCGATCCGACGCGGGAAGGTAAGGATTCCTCGGGGCGTGATACACTGATCTGTGGCTTCGTCTGGGAAAATCCCGACCCGTCCCGCGTCATCGCATCGGTACGCTATGACGCCGCGCAAACCGACGCTGCCATTCTGATCCTCGCCGGTATCACCGCCATCCATTAAAACAAGGAAAACCGTGGAGCATCGCCATACGCGATACTCCACGGTTATTTTTTATCCTTTGTCTGTTAAAAATCCGTCAGACGAAAAGGAATGTCTGCGCGAGGAAGAAATAGATCAGCAGCGTCACCGCGTCCACTATGGTGGTAATCATCGGCCCCGCCATGAGAGCCGGATCGAGATGGATGAGTTTCGCCAGAATCGGCAGCGAGCTGCCGACGATCTTCGCGAATACGACCGCGCAGAACATCGCGCCGCAGACGACGAGAATCATCGGAATATTGTGCGTGCCGATAATCAGCATTCGCAGAAAGTTGATCGCCGCAAGCGCCGCGCCGCAAAGAACGCTGACGCGAAGCTCCTTCCACACAACCTTGATATAATCTCTGATGCGAATTTCGCCCAATGCGAGTCCTCGGATGACCAACGTCGAGGCCTGATTCCCCGAGTTGCCGCCGGTGTCCATCAGCATCGGTATCGCCGCCGTCAGTCCCGCCATAGCCGCCAAAGCAGACTCAAACCCTTCGATGATGATCCCAGTAAACGTCGCGGAAACCATCAGAATCGCCAGCCACACGATACGGTTTCTGAACATCGTAAAGACGCCGGTTTTCAGGTATGTGTCATCCGCCGGCTGCATCAACGCCATGCGTTCGAGGTCTTCCGTGTTCTCGTCCTCTATGATATCGACGATATCGTCAATCGTTACGATGCCGACGAGCCTGCCCTCGTTATCCGTAACCGGCACCGACAACAGGTCGTAATGTCTGGCGATGTCCGCGACCTTCTCCTGATCGTCGTGCGTGTTCACGCAAATGAGCGCATTGTCTGCGTCCATGATGTCGCGCAATATTTCCTCCGGTTCATGGAAGATCAGGTCGCGCAGCTCGACCGTGCCGACAAGCCTACGGCTGTCCGAGATACAGTAACAGATGTAAATCGTCTCACGGTCTTCACCGCTGGTGCGAATCTGCGTCATCGCCTGCGCTACTGTATAGCGGTCGTGCAGCTCCATCATCTCCGACGTCATAATCGACCCCGCCGAGTTCTCCGGATACTGCAAAAACTTATTGATCGTTTCCCGCGTCTCCCGGTCGGCCACCGCCATCACGCGCCGTACGACGTTTGCCGGAACCTCCTCCAAAAAATCCACCGTATCGTCCACGTACATGCCGTCGACGAGGGTATAAAGCTCCCGGTTTGAAATCGCCAGTACGATTTCCGTCTGGACGCCTGAGTCGAGATAGGCGAACACGTCCGCCGCCAGCTGCTTGGGAAGCAGCCTGAAAACGATGATGCGCTGCGGCATCGGAAGCTGCTCTAGAAATTCCGCGATGTCGATCTCGTTCATCTCCAGAAGCTCGCGGCGCAGGGGAAGGAATTTACCCTCCTCCACCAGCGTCTTCAGATGCTCGTAATCCGTATATAGTCTCTCCATATGCCAGTCCTTTCCGCTGACGTTTTGTCCGGACACGCATAGGGAGAGACACCTTTTCATTTAGCCCGTTTTCTCCGTTATCGCGGAAAGCACGTCAAAGAAAGCCCCGACTTCTGTCTGGACACGCCGCTTACTTGTATTATACCCACACGGGGGGTTTTCATCGCGGTATTCCCCGCGACGGAATTGATCCTGCGGTTTTGAAGTTTGCAAAGGAATCTTACTACTTCGATTCCCGTCCGCTGTGTCCAAAACTTGTCACCTCTGCTTTCTCGACGTTATTTTTCGGGTTTCTCATGCCAGAAAAGACGTTTCCTTGACGTTTTATCCTGCGTCTCGACGTTCTCCTCCACGCTCGCCCGCGTATCTTCCTCCACACTCGGCAGTCCTGTCTCGTCCCCGGTGTTCGCGTCGCGTGCGGCAACTTCCGCGGGAGTCGCTACCTCCATCGGAGACAGAATCAACCTATCGTTTTCGTACTCGAAACGCAACCGCGCATTGGGTTTTAAGTTGTTTGCATCCATGAAGTCCTTCGGGATCTGCATTCTGCCGATGCGGTCGAGGACGACAAATTCTTCATGTGTTTTGTCCTCCGGCACCTCCTCATGCGGCAGGTTCCTTGAAAGCTCCTTTAAATCAGACGCGTACGAGCGGCGAATAAATTCGCTCGACGTCCGCCCGTCGCGGATATTGACCACACGGTCGACCATGCTCGACAGATGCCGATCATGTGTGACGATGATGACCGTAATCCCGAGCTTATCGTTGAGTTCGCGCATCAGCTCCAAGAGCCTATTGGCCGTGCGCGTATCGACCGCGCCCGTCGGCTCGTCGGCAAGCAGAATCTTGGGGTTATTCGCCAGCGCAATGGCAATCGCCACGCGCTGCTGTTCGCCGCCGGACAGCTCCCGCAGTTTATTCTTCCGCCGGTGCGACAACCCGACCATCTCGATTAAGGCCTCCGCGCGCTCCCTCTTTTCCTTCGCCGCGTCGACGATCATCGGAACCTCGACATTCTCGACGGCGTTGAGGTACGGGATAAGGTTTCGCGCGTTATTCTGCCACACAAAGCCAACCGTCTCGCGCTTGTAGCGGAATATCTGCTTCTCGTTAAATTTCAGCAGATTTTGTCCGTCCACCTCCAGCAGTCCCGCCGAAGGCTTATCGAGCGCGCCGAGCATGTTGAGAAGCGTACTCTTGCCGGAACCCGAGTTGCCAATGATTGCCATCAGCTCCCCGCGCTGTACCTCCAGATCCAGCCCCTGTAAGGCGACAACCTCTAAATCCTTCGTTTTGTAGATCTTCACGAGGTTATCGCATACGATAATCGGTCCTGATTCGCGTACTTTAGTCTGCTCCAATGATCTCACCGTCCTCCAGCGTATAGACATGATCCGCAAGCTCCATCATGTTCTGGTCGTGCGTTGTCATCACAACGGTTAACCCTCTCTCACGGATAAGATCCTTGAACATACCGATCACGCGCAGCCCCATCTGTGTGTCCAGCTCCGCCGTCGGCTCGTCGGCAAACAACACCTTCGGTGTATGTGCAATCGCACGGGCTATCGCCACACGCTGCTGTTCGCCGCCGGACAGCTCATGCGGCCGGTGCGTCATACGCTTGCCGAGCCCCACGAGCTTCAAGCATTCTTCCACGCGTTTTTTTCGCTCCGCATACGGTACGCCTGAGATGCGCATGCCGAAATCGACGTTTTCATATGCCGACATCGACGCGATCAGCGCGATCGACTGGAACACAAACCCGATCTCCCGGCAGCGTAGCTCATCCCGCTTCGCAGACGACAGCTTGGTAATATCCTGTCCGTCAAAGAGGATAGTCCCCTTAGTCGGGTAATCGAGCGCGCCAAGCGAGTTCATCAGAGTCGTCTTACCCGAGCCGGAACGCCCTCTCAGCATCGTCAGCGTCCCTTTCTCCACCGAAATGGAGACGCTTTTTAATGCGTGAACGCTCTCCTTGCCGGTGCCGAAGACGCGGCAGACGTTTTCCGTGGTGATAATCGCCATACTCTCGTCTCCCCCTTAATCCTCGCCCAATTTCAGCGCCTGATCGATCTTGATCGAAGCGATGATCCGGCTCAAGGCGAAGAACCCCGCAGTCAAGATAAAACCGATCACGCCGTAAATCTTATAGTAATCCGATCGCTGCATGACGACCTCAAACGGCGGTACCTGCTGCGACGCCGAATATACCAGCTGCATCATCGGTACGAACATCTCCGACGTCACGCCGCCGAGGATGATGCCCACAGCGATCGATACCACCGAAATCATCACCTGCTCCGAGATGATGATGCCGAGCACCCGCCCCAGAGACATACCCATCGCGCGGAAGATACCGAATTGCAGCGCACGGCTCCGAATCGACAGCGTCCAGTAGATCAGGAAGCCAATCGCCGTCACAAGCATTGTGATGATAAACGACAGCGTCAGCATACCGTTTAACCCCTGTAAAAGCGGATCGTTCTTCACCTCGATGAGCGACTGGTTCGTATAGGTGATATCTTCTACGCCGATCTTCGCATCTGCCAGCGACTGACTGATCTGCACATCCGTGCCGGTATCGGATTTTTTCATCCAGACCTGGTAGGGTTCCTTGGCAAGCGTCGTCTGGATAAAATTCAGGTTTACAACGACGCAGCCGTTAAACCGGTCTGGATCATACGTCGGCCAATAATCGACGAACGCATAGACTGTGCATTCGACGGCCTGCTGTGAGCCCCATGTTATATAGATCGGGTCGCCGACCGCGAGCCCCAGTTGATCGCGCAGCGATGTCGAGACGAGCGCCGCCTTCGGTGCGTCTACCATCAAGTTCAGGTAGTTATACCAGTGATACGGCAGCAGATCGTTTCGGAACCATGCCACCTGTCCGAATTCAGAGGGTTCGATACCCATGATTTTGACCTGTTTGATAGACCCTGCCGTCGCTACCGTAGCGCGGGCGACGCCGGTATCCGTCGTAAATACCTTCGCCGCGTGATCAATACCGTCGATGTTCTCATACGGCTCAAACGGCGGCTCGATGTAGGTAACCACCTTCGAAGCATTCGGGTTGACGGCGAGTTCCTCCTCGATATCGTCGGCGTTGTTCGGCCAGTACGGTTCTACGATCACATCCGCGCCGGCGTTGTAATAGATTTTATCCTCGATATTGCGGTTTAAGGTACGCGCGGAGTTTGCGTTGAAGATACCAACTGCGACTGAGAGGATGATGAATAGCATCAAAAACTGTTCCTGCCCGGAAGACCGGCCCACCTGTACCAACGACGCGTACATCGTCGGGGACCAGCGGCGTTTCCCGATAAAGAAGACGAGCCGCACGAGATACGGGTAAATCCGCAGGAAAAACAGTCCGCAGCCGAGGATAAAGAGCGACGAAATTAAAAACAGCAGCGGGTCGATGTTCAACTCGGTTGTGCTGGTACCGGACTGGACGATCAGGGTATTCACACGCTCGTACTGAGTAAAACCGTAAACGGATACCGTGAGCGTGACGAAATCGAGGAAGAACCTCTTCCACAACGGCTGATCGCCAAAGCGCGATTTTTTACGCTTCCGCTCCACGATCGTCGTCCGGGACGCCGAATACGCCGGTATCAGCATCGTTACGAGGAACAAAACTACGGCAACCGCAGAGTAAAAATAGGCGGCCTTGCTTAATTTCAGCGGCAGCGCCGTTCTCTGGACGAATTCCAGGAAGCCGTTCGACGCTCCCACCACACGGCAGAGCCCATAGCCGAGCAGCGGACCGATGACCAATGCCAGCGCGCCGACAACAAACCCTTCAAACAGGTAGATAAGGAAAATCTGATACGACGACGCACCTCGCGAACGCAAAAGTGAGATTTCATTCTCGTCGTTTTTTATGATAAGCTGCGACACCATGAAGATGTATAACGCGAGCATCACCAGCAGCGGTACAAGAATCACGAGCAGCGTATTCTGCAGCTGTGACGAGCGTATGGAATACTCCTTGAGCGTGTCGTAAATCGGCATATTAAGCTTTACATAGTTCTTATACTGCTCGTAAAAGTCCTTCTGCGCGTCGATTCCCTGCAGAAAACCCGGTAAACCCTCGACGGTAATCTGATAGTAGTCAAACGCGAGAAACCACGTCACATTTGTCAGCGCGCGGCCCAAGCCGTCGCCCATGTAGACATCGATAAAGGTCTGCTCGTCCATCAGAACATGCTTACCATACGCGCCAAGCCCCGTATACCAGTACGGATCCGCATAATCGCTCTGCTCGACGACGCCAACGATCTCATACTTGATCGATGGCTCCTTCTCTGTCAGCATCGAGATATAATACGGCACGTTCAACTGAAGCCCCAGGTTCGCAAGCGCCGTCTGCGAAATGACGACCTCGTAGCAGCCGTTTGCGTTGATCCCGGGCTCATACATGCGTCCCGTCAGTACCTTGACATGCTCGGGAAGATTCGCCATCGACATCACATTCGTGAAAATACGGTCTGAGGAACGCTGTGCCTCGTCCGCCGCGACGGACTGCATGTTCATCGCCGTCAGCGTCCGGTTTTCGGCCACAAGCGGGATATCGGCAGTCAGCGGCAAAAGCTCCTCGTCGAGCTTTTGCTGGAAGAACCGGTACACATCAACGCGGCTGCCTTCCACATAGCTCACGGACATATTGAGTTCATAGCGTCCGGGATACTTACTCGTGGTTGTCTGGTAGTCCTTCATGTCCCTCGTCAGCATAAATTGAAGGATACCGTCGGTGTAGATCGGCACGCTCGACACCATGGCAATGACGATGACAAAGCCGCCCAGAAGACAGAGCATCATCCACTTATTGTTGATTATTTTACGAAAAACAAGCTGCCACACGTAAAAGCTTCGCTCCTTTCTTTAGAAAAAGGCGATAAGCGCGAGGGGTATATATTTCTCCCTCCCGCGCGTTTTGTCAGATGACGATCACATCGCCTTCCTCAAGGCCGGATACGATTTCCACGTCGGTATTGCTTTGGATACCGAGCTTTACGTCGCGCTCCTCCGGTACGCCTTCGTCGTTTAAGACGCGCACATACCGGCGTGATGAATAGGTGCTCACATAGCGGATGGGCAAGGTAATAATGCCTTCCTTGCGTTCCAGTAAAAGATTGACGCTTACCGTATCGCCGATCTTGACATCTTCGGGGATGTTCTCGACCTCAATCTTGACGGCGGTACGCTCCGACTCCGGCGCCGTGACCGGCACATCCGTCGGAAGCTGGACGATGCGGCCGATCACCATGCCGCCGCCCCTGACCTTATAGGTGATTTCCATCTCGGTGCCGACGGTCAGTTCGTCGTAATCGTCAACCTTCATCGTAACGCGCAGGTTTTTGGAATCCGCGATTTTGACAAGGTCATAATACGTGGAGATGCCGTCGCCTGGCTCAACATCGGCGACGTAAATGACCATGCCATCCATGGTTGCGTAAAGGCGGCTTTCCTCGAGCTGCTTTTTATAGATCGCAAGCTGCGCCGCGGCGAGATCGTAGGCGATCTGGGCGCGCTCAAGATCGGCCTGCGCGGACGAGCTGGGGTTTTTCGCCTGGTCCAGCGCCATCTCCAACAGGCGCAGGTTGCGTTCCCCTGCATAAACGGCGTCCGCGAGCGTTTCTTTTTCAGCCGCATCCACCGCATTATTATACTTTTTACGGTTTTTTTGAAGCTCTCGCGCGGCAAGATCATAGTTAATCTGCGCTCGTTCGACGGCAATCGGGTCGGGAGAAGCGTTTTTTGTCGCAAGCGAAAGCGAAAGCTCCGCCTGCCGCACAGCCTTCTCCTGCTTATAGATCGTATATTCGAGGTCACCGGTGTCCAGCTCGACGATCAAATCGCCGGATTTGACCTCGTCACCGGATTTTACATAGATTTCCTTCAGGCGGCCGCTCGTCGTCTGATAATAGAGAATTTCGGTATCGGTGGATTCAAACTTGCCCGTACCGCTTATGTAGCGTTCAATGGTCCCCTTCTGGACGGTATATGTCTTATAAGAGACAGCCTCCGGCACTTTCAGCGGCGGCTCGAGGATTTCTTCCTCCTTGGGCAGGAAGTAGCAGCCGGAAAAAAGCGTGACGAATAGGATGACCGCAACGGACAGGGCGGTCGCGCGTACGATTCGCGTTTTCATTTTCCCAAAATACCTCCGCTTTGCTCTCCCCCGTGCACATTTTTTGACACCGTCACATCATTTTTGCCAAAGTGCGCGGTGTCTGGGGGATAATTTGTGTAGATTGTCTCTTGTGCGCGAACAGAACATGCTGTATAATATCATACATCAATTATTGGAGCGCGTCAAGGTAAATTTTCAAAACTATGGATAGTTGTAAAGAAATAACTATTTTTGCACGCGCGTCACAGCCCTTTTTTACTATGATAAATTCGATCCGGGAAGGAAAATCACTATGAAAATGTCCAACATGCTGCTGCCGACCATTCGTGAGCTGCCCTCCGACGCTGAAGCGCAGAGCCATATCCTCATGCTTCGCGCCGCCCTTGTGCGTCAGGTTTCCTCCGGCATCTACAGCTTCCTGCCCTTAGGATACCGCGTTCTGCGCAAGATCGAACAGATAGTCCGCGAGGAAATGGATCGCGCGGGCGCCTTAGAGGTGCATATGCCCGCTCTCATCGAGTCCGACCTTTACAAGAAGTCCGGCCGCTGGGACATCTACGGCGCGGACATGTTCCGCTTAAAGGATCGCTCCGACCGCGATTTCCTTCTCGGACCTACCCACGAGGAGGTCTTTACCGACCTCGTTCGCTGGTGGCTCAAGTCCTACAAGCAGCTGCCCATCACCCTCTACCAGATTCAAAACAAGTACCGCGACGAGAAGCGTCCGCGCTACGGCCTGATCCGCTGCAAGGAGTTCCTGATGAAGGACGCCTACAGCTATGACGCCACGCTCGAGAGCCTTGACGAAAGCTATCGGAAGATGAAGGACGCCTATTACCGCATCTTCGAGCGCTTAGGGTTAAAATTCCTCTGCGTCGACGCCGACAACGGCGCGATGGGCGGCTCCGGTTCGCAGGAGTTCATGGTGCCCTCCGCCATCGGCGAGGATGACGTCGTCTACTGCGACGCTTGCCATTACGCCGCGAATATGGAAAAAGCGGCCTTCAAAGCCTCCCTCGCGCCCGCGCCCGAGGAAATGCTGCCCCTTCGCCGTATCCCGACGCCCGGCGCGCATACCATCGCCCAGATCACGGAATTTCTGCACTGCACGCCCGAACGCGTCGCCAAAACCCTTATTTACCTTGCCGACGGCAAGCCCGTCGCCGTCATGCTGCGCGGCGACCGCGACCTAAATGAGGTAAAGTTTAAAAACCACCTCGGCTGCCGCGAGCTGGAAATGGCCGACCCCGCCACCGTCGAGGCGGTCACCCATGCCGTCGTCGGCTTTGCGGGTCCCGTCGGCCTTGCTGTACCGGTCTATGCGGACGCCGAGATCGAAGGCATGCGCAACCTCGTCGTCGGCGGCAACGAGACAGACGTGCATATCGAAAACTGCAACCTTTCGCGTGACTTTACCGTTGTCGATTATGCCGACCTGCGTTGCGCGGTCGAAGGCGACGCCTGCCCGGTCTGCGGCAAGCCGATGAAAATCGAGCGCGGTATTGAGATCGGACACATTTTCAAGCTCGGTAAACGCTACACAGAGGTTCTCGACTGCGAATATACCGACGAGGAAGGCCGCCCCGCGATCCCCTACATGGGCTGCTACGGCATCGGCGTGTCGCGCGTCATCGCGGCGGTCATCGAGCAGAACTGCGACGAAATGGGCATTATCTGGCCCAAATCCTGCGCGCCGTACGATGTGCATCTTGTCGCGCTTGGCCGTCCCGGCAGTGCCGAGGAGGAAGCGGCGAACAAGCTCTACGGCGACATGGTCGCCGCCGGCCTCGAAGTCCTCTACGACGACCGCAACGAACGTGCGGGCGTGAAGTTCATGGACGCGGACTTAATCGGTCTGCCGCTGCGTGTCACCGTAGGCCGGAAGGCCAAGGACGGTCTCGTTGAGGTCAAGGAACGCCGCGGCGGGGACGTACGCGAGATGTCCTTTGAGGACGTTATCGCATTCGCCAAGGCATAATTAAAATTTCATCCGATATACGCCAAGCGCCGCCGGGTTTTCGCCCCATTTTATGAAAACCCGCGGCGCTTTTGACACATACCGTGACCCGGTGATTTTCACATCTGGCAAAGGAGGGTTTTTTGTGGACAAGTTCTATTCCCTTGATACACACGAGGACGCTGAAAGTAACCTCGCCCTCGCGCTCGACATCGGGGAACGCATGCTCATGTTCGGCGCGGAAATTGGACGTGTCGAGGACAGCCTGCGCCGGATCTGCACCGCATTCGGCGCGGTACGTGTGGACGTCTTTACCATTACCTCCAGCATCGTCGTCACCGTCACGTCCCCCCGTTTCGGCATCGTGACGCAAACTCGCCGCGTGCCGGGCGGCGCATCCGATTTCCACCGTCTGCACCTCTTAAACGCCCTCTCCCGTGCTATCTGCGCGTGTCCGATGTCCCGTACGGAGATCATCGCGGAAATCGCCCGCATCGATCAGGCTCCTGTCTATCCCCTTGCCGCGCAGCTTGGCATCTACGCGCTCATCTCCGCCGCTTTCTCCCTCTTTTTCGGCGGTATATGGCAGGATGCCGTCGTCGCGGCCTTCATCGGCGTCGTGCTGCGTATACTGCAGGGCGGTCTGCGGCGTGTGCGGACGAATCCTTTTCTTTCATCCGCGCTATGCTCCTTCGTCGGCGGTCTTTTGGCGTCCTCCTCCGTCGCGCTCGGACTTGCATACCGCTCGGACCTCATCGCTATCGGTAATATTATGCTTCTCATCCCTGGCATCGCGCTGACCAACGCCATCCGTGACATGTTCTCCGGCGATCTCATCTCAGGACTCCTGCGCTTGACAGAAGCCCTGTTACTCGCCGCTACCGTCGCATTCGGCTTCGTCCTCGCGGCGCGGCTGTTCGCATAGGAAGGAGGGTTTATCCCGATGACCGCATGTATCCAGCTTCTAACGGCATTCCTCGGCTCTCTCGGTTTTGCGCTGCTGTTCAACATCCGCGGTAATAAACTCCTCCCCGCATCCCTCGGCGGGCTTCTGTCCTGGGGCGTCTATCTCCTTGCCGGGCTCTTTACCGTCTCCGACCCTCTTCGCTATTTGGTTGCCGCCATCGCGTTCACCCTCTACGCGGAAATCCTCGCACGCGTCCTGAAAACCCCCGCCACACTCTTCTTAGTCTCCTCCGCTATTCCTCTCATTCCCGGCGGCTCCCTTTACCGGACGATGGAGTATGCCATGCAGGGCGATGGCGCGTCCTTTGGCGCCTGGGGGCTTGCCACGCTGCTGCTTGCCGCTTCCATCGCCGCAGGCATCCTGCTCGCCATGGCGGTTTTTAATATGGCGACACATTTTTCCTCCGTACGGCGGGTATTTTTTAAGTAATTTGTGAATTTCTAATAAGCTGGCCCGTTTTATCTCTTTTCAAACGGCGGTCTGTGTGATATAATACCTTATCCACTATACGTCTTTTTAAAAAGGAGGGTACTCCATATGCAAAAGCTCAGCTTGGGCATTATCGGCGTCGGCAATATGGGCATGGGACATATTCACAATATCGCAAGCGATCTCGTCCCTGAGGTGGAAGTCAGTGCCGTCTGTGACATCGACGCAGACGCGCTTGCACGTGCCAAAGCGCTCCTTCCCGCCGCCGCTGCATACAGCGACGCGGAGAAGCTTTTCGATCACGCAAATCTCGACGCTGTTTTAATTGCAACCCCTCATTATATGCACCCCGTCTATGCAATCGAGGCCTTCAAGCATGGCTTACACGTTCTCACCGAAAAGCCCGCCGGCGTGTATACCAGGGCGGTGCGCGAGATGAACGAGGCCGCCGAACGCTCCGGCAAAGTATTTGGCATCATGTATAACCAACGCACAAACCCCGTCTATCAGAAGCTGCGCGAGCTGATCCAGTCCGGTGAGCTGGGCGAGATCAAGCGTACGAACTGGATCATCACCAGCTGGTACCGCTCGCAGGCGTACTACAACTCCGGCGGCTGGCGCGCGACATGGTCGGGCGAGGGCGGCGGCGTCCTTCTCAATCAGGATCCCCATCAGCTTGATCTGTGGCAGTGGACCTGCGGCATGCCTGTACGCGTCCGTACGTTCATGCAGTTCGGCAAGCAGCGCGATATCGAGGTTGAAAACGATGTCACCGCCTATGTCGAATATGACAACGGCGCGACGGGGCTCTTTGTCACCTCCACGCACGAGGCGCCCGGTACCAACCGCTTCGAGGTCTCCTGCGATATGGGGCGTCTCGTCATCGAAAATTCCGCGCTCACCTTCGACCGTAACCGCGTCTCCGAACCGGCGTTCAACGCAAAGCTCGTCCCCGGCGCGCCCGAGGCATGGCACTGCGAGATTCCAACCGCGACCGCGCCCAACGGCCATGCGGAAATCCTCAAAAACTTCGCCGGCGCCGTCCTGCGCGGGGAAAAGCTGCTCGCTCCCGGCGTCGAAGGCATTCGCGGGCTTACCCTCTCCAACGCTATGCATCTGTCCGCCTGGACCGATCGTACCATTGATATCGCGACGCTCGACGAGGATCTTTTCTATGGTCTCTTACAGGAGCGTATCCGCGATTCGAAGTTTGTCAAGACCGTCACCGGCGGCACCTCCGGCGCAGTATAAGTTTTAATAGCTGTATGTCCGATCATACGCTAAAAGCGAAAGGTGAAGGACAAAAACTTGAGGACGCGTTTTCCCTGTCTTTCACCTTTCGTTTTTAGCTCCCATAAGCCTATTATAATTCGCTGAAAACAAGCGAAGAATAAAGGGGGCGCGGATATATGCCCGGTACCGATAACGAGATAACCTGCTGCTTTACCGGCCACCGTCCGGAAAAGTTCCCATTTATTTACGGGGTAAACGCCGAGACCAGCACGCTGCTCTTAGCACTCACCCGCATTATCCATGCCGTATATGAGAAAGGCTTCCGCCATTTTATCTCCGGTATGTGCATCGGGTTTGATTTATGGGCCGCTGAGATCGTCTCCGAGCTTCGGGAGGCGCATCCGGACATCCTGCTCGAGGCCGCGCTGCCCTTTGACGGATATGGCTGGAACCTCCAAAACGAGGAACGCGCTCTGTTTTTAACCGCCCTCGAACGCTGCGACCGTGTGACGACACTGTGCAGCCATTACTCCCGTTCCTGCTTTCAGTATCGCAACCAATATATGGTCGACCGTTCCTCGCTTGTCATCGCGGCATACAATGGTACCCCCGGCGGAACACGCAATACCGTCAGCTACGCGCTACGTGTCGGCTGTCCGGTACGCAATATTCTGCTGCCGGACGAAGCAGATCCCGTTTAAGGGCTAAGTGTGAATGGTGAACGGTGAAACTAGAGATGCGTTTTTTAGTCTTTCACCCTTCACCCTTAGTCCTTAGTCTATTTCCTGTAAAGGGGTGTTTTATTTGAAGATTCTAACCGAACGCGGCATGATCGATATCTCTCAGGACGTCGTCGCCGGCATCGTCAGCGAATGCGCGAACAATTGCTTCGGCATCCGCGGTATGGCATATACCAACAAAACCGACGGCCTTGTCCACCTGTTAAAGCGCGACGCCTTTAAAAAAGGCGTGCGTATCACCGTGCGTGACAGCGCTGTCTCCATCGAGCTGCACATCATCGTGCGCCACGGCATTAATATCGCGGCAACCGGCAACTCGATCATCAGCGAAATCCGTTACAAGGTCGAAAAACTGACCGGCGTGACTGTTGATAACGTGACCCTATGTGTCGACGGCATTATGACGGACTAAAAACGGAGGACGGCAGAAAGTGAACGTAAAAATGGACGGGCGGCTGTTTCGGGCAATGATCCGTGAGGCCGCGTATGCAATCAATGAAAACAAGCAGCGTTTAAACGATTTAAACGTTTTTCCCGTGCCGGACGGCGATACCGGTACCAATATGGGACTTACCATCGGCGCCGCAGCACGCGCTCTCGAAGACCGACATGAGGAATCCCTCTCCGCCATCGCCGATGTGGCCGCCATGGCTCTCCTGCGCGGCGCCAGAGGCAACTCCGGCGTAATCCTTTCGCTTTTATTCCGCGGTATTGCCAAAACCTTTAAAGGGCACGATTCCGCCGACGGCGTCCTGCTCGCCGACGCCCTTGCCTGCGCCGCCGACACCGCCTACCGCGCCGTTATGAAACCCACCGAAGGCACCATCCTCACCGTAGCCCGTGTCTCCGCCGAATCCGCGCGTATCGCCGCGGAAACCAACGCGGATCCGCTCGAGGTACTGTCCTCAACCTTTGAATCCGCTCAGAAGGCTCTTTACGAGACAACCACACAAAATCCGGTTCTCTCGCGTGCGGGCGTTGTCGATGCCGGCGGTGCGGGCTGGGTAGTCGTGCTTTCCTCTATGCTCAAGGTTCTGCGTGGCGACGAGCCGCACGAAAGCATCTCTGCCGACACCGCAGCCGTTGCGGAACCCGCTCATGCGTCTGCGCAGGCCGCCTTCTCCGCTGATGAGATTCGCTTCGCTTACTGCACCGAGTTCATCGTCAACCGCACGGGAAATCGTGAACCGGGCATCCTTCGCGGTTTTTTGGAAGGTATCGGCGACTGTGTCGTCGTCGTGGACGACGACGAGATCATCAAGGTGCATGTCCATACCAACAATCCCGGTCAGGCGATCGAGGAAGCGATCACCTTCGGCTCCCTTGACAGCATCAAAATCGAAAACATGCGCATCCAGCACAGCGAAAAGGTGCTTTCCGGCACAAATTCCGCCAAGTCCGCGCCGTCTGAACCGGAAATACCCGCAGCAGGGACACCCGCTGAGCGCGAGCCTGTCGCGTTCGTCGCCGTCGTCGCCGGCGAAGGTCTTGCCACCGTATTCCGCGATCTCGGCGTCCATGCGCTTGTCGAAGGCGGTCAAACGATGAACCCGTCGACGATGGATATCCTCCAAGCGGTCGAATCCGTTCCATCCGATGTCGTTTTTGTGCTGCCGAACAACAAGAACATCATCATGGCGGCGCAGCAGGCAGCTCCCCTGACACAGAAGACCCTCTATGTCCTGCCCACCGTTTCCGTACCGCAGGGCATCTCCGCGATGCTCGCCTATGAGACCGACCGCAGCCCTGAGGAAAACCGGGAAGCGATGGAAGCCGCGTTCTCCCATACCCATACCGCCCTCTTAACCTACGCCGCGCGCGATTCTGTCCTCGATGACCGCCGCATCCGTGAAGGAGACTACCTTTCCCTGATGGATGGCCGTCTCGTCGATACGAACCGCCGTGAGCGAGATGCCGTGGCGCGTTTGTCGAAGGAAATCGCAAAGCTGTCGTCGCTTTCCTACATCACCGTCTTCTACGGCAAGGGCGTCGATGGGACTGCCGCGGACGCTGTCCGCGCGCAGCTCGCCCGAGACTGCCCCGACGCTGAGGTTTCCGTCGTCTACGGCGGTCAGCCGATCTATTATTACATCATCTCCGCCGAATAAAGCCTTACGGGAACGCTCGCTCATCTTGCAGAGCGTTCCTTTTTTCATGCAATTCATATACTACCTGTAAATTGTGAATTTATCGTTCCAAATTGCTAATTCTCTGTGAATTGCATTGATAATACGTTTCTCCCGAAGTATAATCGAAAGTATCTAATACACATTTGGAATCGGGAGCATGTTATGGAAAACGCCATCCTATCCTGTGTCCTGCTGTCTACATTGAACTATGCGCTATACGCAAACCGTGTCCCTGTGATCCGCGCGCTGACCATCCGCAACGATTCCGAGGAAACGCTGCGAGACCTTGAGTTGCGGGTTACCTCCGACCCTGTCTTCTCAGTACCGGCTTCCTACCATATCGATTCTGTCGCACCTCATGCGGTCTACGATGCGCAGGGCTTTGCTCTCTCCCCATTGCCGGAGTTCCTGTTTTCTCTCACGGAACGCACCGAAGCAACCCTGCATTTTTCTCTCGTCGACGCGGAGGAACAGACGCTTGCTACGCTTGACCGCCCCATCACGCTCCTTGCCCGCGACGAGTGGAGCGGCAGCGCGGCGACCCCCGAAATGCTTGCGGCCTTCGTCACGCCCAATCACCCCGCCGTCGCCGAACTCGTCCGCAGCGCGTCGGCGCTTTTAGCCTCCTGGACCGGCAGCTCCGCCTTTACCGGCTACCAGTCAGGCTCCCCGGCTGCCGCCCGCACGCAGGTCGCCGCCATCTTCTCCGCGATCCGTGCGCAGCGTATCGCCTACTGTGCGCCTCCCGCAAGTTTTGAGGATTCCGGTCAGCGCATCCGCCTTTGCGACACGATTTTATCCTCCCGATTTGCCACCTGTCTTGATTTTACACTCCTTGCGGCCTCCTGTCTCGAATTTGCGGGACTGCGGCCGCTGATCGTCGTGTTCCGGGGTCATGCCTGCCTCGGCGCATGGCTCGATGAGGAAAGCTTTTCCGAAGCGGTGCAGGATGACGAAACGCTTCTGACAAAGCGGATAGCCGAAGGTATGGCCGAACTCTGCGTCGTCGAGGCCACGCACATGGCGGACGGCATGAAGGGTACCTTTGAAGACGCCTGCAAGGATGCCGAACGCAGACTCGCGGGAAACGGTGACTTCCTGTTCTTTGTCGACGTTTTCCGCGCACGGGTCGGCGGTATCCGTCCGATTCCGCTGCGTGTGGAGGAAGCCGCGAGTCCGACTGTCACCGGCATGTCCGCCTTTGACACGCCTCCGAAGCCGGTTGCCTCCTACGATACGGCGGAGCCATCCGCGTCCGGCGGCTTGACTCGCTTACAGCTTTGGGAACGCAAGCTTTTAGATCTTTCGCTGCGTAACTCGCTTCTCAACTTTCGCTCGACGAAAACCTCTCTACCGCTGACCGTCCACGGCTTGCATAAGCTGGAGGATGCTCTTGCAGACGGGACCGAGTTCTCCCTCCTGCCGCGCCCGGACGACATCGAGGCCATGGAGATCGACGCCCCGCTGGCCCCTGAACACATCGCCCTGCTCGACGCAGAGTTTGCATCTAAGCGTCTGCGCTCCGCATTGTCGGAGGGTGAAACACGCGACCGTGTGGTATCGCTTTACCGTGCCGCGCGTACAAGCCTTGAGGAAAACGGCGCGAACACGCTCTACTTTGCCCTCGGTTTTCTGCGCTGGTATGAATCCGACGCGCCAGCGTCCCCGGCAAGACGCGCGCCGATCCTTCTGATTCCGGCCGAAATCGTCCGTAAATCCGCTGGGAAAAGCGGCTTTTGTGTCAGAATTCGCGACGACGAGCCTGCTGTCAACATCACTCTCCTCGAACTTTTGCGTGCCGACTACGATATCCGCGTCGACGGACTTGATCCCGTTCCGATGGATGACAACGGTGTCGATCTTTCTAAAATTTTCACCCTTCTCCGCCGCGCCATTATCAATCAAAAGCGCTGGGACGTTGAGGAATCGGCATACCTCGGTGTCTTCTCTTTCTCGCAGTTTATTATGTGGAATGATCTGCGCCACCGCGCGGGAGAGCTGCGGGAAAACCTCGTCGCACGTTCGCTGGAGTCCGGCAGACTCGAGTGGAATCCCGATACGTATTTTGAAAACCCTCGCACTCTCGATGATACCGTCGCGCCGTCCGACCTCGCCGTCGTCATGAGCGCGGACTCCTCCCAACTCGCAGCGGTCATGGCGGCGGGGCAGGGCCAAAGCTTCGTCCTCCACGGTCCGCCCGGTACCGGCAAGTCGCAGACCATCACCAATATGATCGCAAACGCCCTTTATCAAGGGAAAACGATACTTTTTATCGCCGAAAAACAGGCGGCGCTCTCCGTTGTACAGCGCCGGCTTGCATCCGTCGGCCTTGACCCGTTTTGCCTGGAGCTCCACTCCAATAAAGCGAAAAAGCGTGACGTATTGAATAAGCTCGACGCTGCCCTCTCCGTCGGCCGTATCCAGCCGCCGGAAACCTATGCCGCCGCAGCTGACCGCCTCCGCGCCCAACGGGACTCCCTCAATGCCGTCGTGCATGCCTTACATAAGGTCTACCCCTGCGGTCTGTCCCTCTATGACGCCATCGCCGCGCTGGAACAGTACCGCGACTACCCTGATCTGATAAAGTTTCCCGATGGTACTCTCAGCGAGCTGTCCGCCGAACGCTATTCGCATTGGCGCGAGCTTGCCTCACAGTGCGATGCCGTCGGTTCCATGCTCGGCAGTATCCATAAGCATCCGCTCTCCGAATTCACCCGCGTTACCTATACACAAAAGCTACGCGCGGATCTCGCCGAGCTTTTAACCGGTTATGCCGAGGTGCTGAACTCCTTTTCTTCGCGTGCGCTTGCCCTGACCGCTTCTCTCGGACTCGTCGAGACTTCCGTTGACCAATTTTCCTTCGAACAGCTGTCCGCGCTCGTCAATCTTGCCCGTGCGCTGTCCTCCATTGATGTGATGCCCGCCGGTCTTGTCCTCAATCGCGATCTTTCCCTACTCCGCCAGCGGTTTGTCGCCGTCTGTGTCTCCGGCCGACGCCGCGACACCCTGCGGCATTCCATCCTCACCCATTTTTATGACACCGCGCTCATGTTTGACGCGATATCCACGCAGCGCGATCTGCGAGAAGCCGAATCCGGCTGGTTCTTGAAGAAAGCGCTCGGCCGCGCCAAAGTTTTAAAATCCCTTAAGCGTATCGCCCGGGATCCTGTCTCTCTGGATATATCCCCGGCCGCTGTCGATATCGCCCTGCGTGACATTGCCGAATATCACGATCGTACCGCCGAGGTAGGCGTCACCGCATCCATCTTCGAGCCGATCTTCGGCCTGCTTTGGAACAACGGCTCCCCCAACTGGGATAGCCTCGAGCGTGCCTTTGAGCAGGCATCCGTCCTGTCAACGGCGCTGCAAATCCTCTGCCCCGACGCCGCCCGACGCGCATCCGCACTCGATGCGATGGAACGCGATGTCTTCGCCAATGCGGATGCCTTCCGCATCCGTTTTGGCGCCGCGCTCGAAGCCTTTGCCGCCAATTTCGACCGTATCTCCGTCTATGCACAGCGCATGACCGTCCTCTGTGGCGTCGATCCCAACCCCCTCCATATCCGTACCCCTTGGGTTTCCGCCACGCTCGATGCCGTCAACCGCTGGGCAGGCGCTCTCGAACACCTGCGCGACTGGAGCGCATGGCTTGTCTTACGGACCTCTTTGTGTACCGATGGGCTTTCCTCCCTCGCCGAAGCCCTCGAGGATGGACGCCTTGCCCCCTCCGATACGCTGCCCGCTCTGTCGCGCTCCGTTGCATCCGGCCTCGCCTTCGAAATCGCCGCGCGGGAGCATGCCCTTGACGGCTTTAACGGCCCTCTCTTTGAGCAAAAGCTCGCCCGTTACCGGGAAACGGCCGCCGAATTCGAACAGCTGACCCGCCATGAGCTGATCGCCGCTCTTTCTTCCCGCATCCCCGCCGCCGGCGCCGATGCGGCCTCCTCGTCCGAGATCGCCATCCTCCGCCGTGCCATTAAGAGCGGCGGACGCGCCCTCTCTATTCGCCGCCTGTTTTCCCAGATTCCGAACCTTTTACCGAGACTCGCGCCCTGTATGCTAATGTCGCCCATCTCCGCCGCGCAGTACATCGATCCCTCCTTCCCCAAGTTCGATCTTGTCATCTTCGACGAAGCCTCCCAGATGCCCACTTGCGAAGCCGTCGGCGCTATTGCCCGCGGACGCTCCCTCGTCGTCGTAGGAGACCCGCGTCAGCTCCCGCCGACTTCGTTCTTTAATACCAACCGCATCGACGAGGACAACATTGACCATGAAGACCTGGAAAGCGTCCTCGACGACTGCATGGCGCTCGATATGCCGCAGACTGCCCTTCGTTGGCACTACCGTTCCCGGCATGAAAGTCTGATTTCTTTCTCCAACCGCCGTTTCTATGATAACCGCCTTTATACCTTCCCCTCCCCGAACGATCTCGAGAGCCGGGTGACGCACATCCCCGTCGAAGGTTTCTACGACCGCGCGAAAACCAAGCAAAACCGTGCCGAAGCCGAAGCTGTCGTCCAAGAAATCGTCCGCCGCATGCGCGATCCGCAGCAAAAAGCCCTCAGCATGGGCGTCGTCACCTTCAGTCTCGTGCAGCAAAACCTGATTGAAGACCTCCTGTCCGCCGAATTCGCCCTTGACCCTGCTCTCGACGAGCAGAACAGTGCAAGTCATGAGCCGGTCTTCATCAAAAATCTGGAAAACGTTCAGGGCGACGAGCGTGACATCATCCTTTTCTCTGTCGGCTACGGACCGGATGAGCGCGGCACGGTTACCTATAACTTCGGGCCCCTCAACCGTGACGGCGGCTGGCGGCGTTTAAATGTCGCCGTATCCCGCGCGCGCTGTGAGATGCTCGTCTTCTCCGTCCTGCGTCCCGAGCAGATCGATCTCTCCCGCGTTCGCTCCGACGGCGTGCTCGCCCTGCGTGCTTTCCTCGAGTTCGCCATGCGCGGTAGCGCCGCTCTCTCCGTCCGACGCGAGGAGCCAGACCCCCTCGTCGCCTCCATCGCCGATTCCCTCGGCTCGCTCGGTTACGAGACCCGTACCAACATCGGCGCGTCCGCCTTTAAAATCGACGTCGGCATCGTCCACCCCGAGCATCCCGACACCTATGTTCTCGGCATCCTCGTCGATAATGCCCGCCGCGACGGAGCCTGTACCGCCCGTGACCGCGACATCGTTCAGACTGGTGTACTCGGCTCCCTCGGCTGGCGTATTCACCACGTCTGGGCGCTCGACTGGTGGGAAAACCCGGAAAAGGAATTGATGCGTATCCGTGCTACTGTCCGCGAAATCCTCAGTGAAACAGCCACGGAAACCCCCGGACGCCTTGCTCCCAGCTCCCTCGACTCCGCCGACAAACAGCCCAAAATTGCTTCCATCGCCGATCTCCCCCGCGTAGCAC
This sequence comes from Clostridiaceae bacterium, assembly GCA_034926225.1. Taxonomy (GTDB): domain Bacteria; phylum Bacillota; class Clostridia; order Oscillospirales; family QAMX01; genus JAAZKA01. The sequence goes on along the minus strand of JAYFRF010000013.1, from coordinate 80,008 downwards.
CAGCTCCCCGCATAGAGAAAAAGCCCGACATCTACCGCATTGCCTCCCTCGACCGCGTTACAGCCGGCTTCGGTGATTCGCAGGAGTTTGCTCAGCCCCGCCGCGCCCGTACGATCAAGGCGCAAATCAATCGCGTCCTCGCCGCCGAAGCGCCCATCGAGCGCGACGCGCTCCGCCGACGTGTCCTCGATGCCTGGGGCATTTCCCGCGCCGGTGCGCGTATCGACCGCCGCTTTGACGAGCTGCTGGCAGAGCTCGATATCCCCGTCACCCATGCTGACGACCGCGTCTTCTACTGGCTGCCCACACAGGACAGCACCGTCTATAAAACCTTTCGCGTCCCCTCCGGACCCGATGCCGCACGCCGTGCCATGGAAGACATCCCCCCGCAGGAGCTCGCCGCCGCCGCGCATGACATCCTCTCCCGGCAGCTCGGCATGGATATGTCCGACCTGGAGCGCACCGTTGCCGCGCTGTTTGGCTATACGCGTCTGACCTCCGCCATTGTCCCCTTTGTCCGCAGCGGTATTCAAGCGGCTATCGGCCGCGGCTACATTGTCGTCGATGGGGATCGCGTCTCCGTAGGCCGGGAAACTTGATTACAAACGATATAGGAAGGAGCCTTCCTCATGTCCAAACGCCGCCGTCTGCCCACCAACTCCGTTTCCGTTGCCATGATTGCAATCTTTTTCATCCTCATCGCGATCGATCTCCCCTCCTACAGCGGCCAAGCACTCGTCGGTGCGGTCATTCTCCTCATCGCACTCGTAGCTGTCGGCTATCTCCTCATATGCGCCGGTCAAAAGAAGGATGCCCGCCGCCTGGTTGGTGCGGAAATCTTCGAGGACGAGAAGACCCGTCTGAAAAACCGTGCGAACGGCGTGACAACCTTCTCCCTTGAATACCAGGACGGTTCCCGCGAGCTCGTCACCATCCGCGACGGCAGTACCGATTACAATACTTACAACGCGCTTCGTCGTCAGCACAACTAAAACCCCACGCCTTTTGAAAAATTTGTCGAGCCAAGTGAAAATAGCCCTTGACAAAGTGTGCTCTTTATGCTATACTGAATCCCGCAATGTGTGAGACAACAATGTCTCGCACAAAGCATAAAAAGGCGGCATAGCTCAGCTGGCTAGAGCATACGGTTCATACCCGTACGGTCGTGGGTTCGAATCCAACTGCCGCTACCATTTACAAGGGGTTCGCCTTTCTACCGAACCCCTTTGATTTGGCCCGTTGGTCAAGAGGTTAAGACACCGCCCTTTCACGGCGGTATCGGGAGTTCGATTCTCCCACGGGTCACCAAGTCTCAAAGAACGGGAGACGGCTATCTACCCGCCCCCGTTCTTTTGGTTTACGGAGGCATAGCTCAGCTGGCTAGAGCGCGTGCTTCACACGCACGAGGTCACAGGTTCGAGCCCTGTTGTCTCCACCAAAAACACCCCGAAAACAATGGTTTTCGGGGTGTTTTCATGTGTTTTTGTAACTTTTATATAACTGCCAATATTTGTAAGTCACTGTACGCCACTGTCTTTTGCTCTCGGTCGTGATATTTCACGACCAAACTCACGACCAAGAGACCAGCTATACGGAGCACTCTCCCGACCTCCTTGTAATATTCTTGGTGACAAGCATATTCCGTCGCATCGCCACCCGCTATTTCAAACAAGCCCTAATCAAAGAACTGAGACTCATGTTTTTTAAAGAAATCAACCCGGCTTTCAAGAAACTTAAAAGAATGGTTTTTATTCATGAAATATGACAGCGGTTCGAATATATATTTCCAATCCCATAATCTTTCGTCAACGTTTAAATATTCACGAATTGCTTCACATCCGAAGGGTGTTATCGGATGAAACAGTGTTGTTGCCGTTCTTATAACATGGAAGCTGTCCGATATAAGCTGCTTCATTTCGTAGAGGTTTTCGCTTCTGCTTCTTGCAGACCAATCCTTATTTGCGTCACGAAGATACAAATTTAATAGTTCAAAAACTTTGTCAAATGAGCAGTTATACATGAGCCTCTCAAAATCCAATATAACCGATTCTGCTCTTTCTATCACATTTTCACCCGGCTTATTTCCCGGCAATACGCCGTTACAGCACTTTTGAACCGTATAAAAGCACGAACGCAAAAGACGGTTGAAAATGTTTGTCGCTAAATTTCCTTCGTATAAAACAGCGTCATATCCGCTGCTGTTATTCTTGAACGCTTTCGGTTCAAAGCTTACACTCTTTTCGCTGAGACTTGCGTTCATAAAATGCAGCCGGAGTTGTTCAGGGGTGTAATAATCTAATAACTCTTCTGCCTTTGGAGGTTTGTCAGTGCCACTGCTTGATGCCTTTGTTTTGCCATACAATATATGCTTGTTTGGTACTATCGTCGGTAAATTAAAGCCTTCATCAAGAGCCGTGAAGATGCCCATTTCGGCGATTGCATAAAAATATATGTTGTCTTCGCCAATAAACTGATATACTCTTGAATTATCTGACTTCCACCATTTTTCCCATTCATCGCCGCAAATGACTTTTGTGAATGACACAGGTGCCCATAATGATTCAGGCCAAACCCAAAATGTTAATCCGCTTATATCGTTTTTATCTGGAACTGGGACTCCCCATTTAACATTTCCAGATAAGCGGAACGGGACGACTGTTTTTCCACTGTAATATCGGATTTTGTTTGCTGTAAGAAGCTCTTTGGCTTTGTCTCTATCATCCAAATCATCAAATTCCAAAGCAGATGAAGCTTTCATGTTATCTTTCAACAAAGTATACCGAGGCATTCCATCAATCTTTTGAGCCTCAACAAGCAGCTCATTCTTAATATAGAGTGAGGGTTTCCGTAAAAATTCACCAACTACATCTGTCAAGGACTTTCTTATAGTCGGATCATTTTCCCACTTCTCTAAGAGCTTGTTTAATGCTTCTGAAAATTGCGGCAACTCAAAAAACCAGTTGTTCACTGTTACACGGTCGGGAGTTTTACCCGAGAGAACGCTCACGGGATCAATCAATTCGTCCGGTCTGTACTGATGCCCAAGCGAACATTCATCAGCGTATGCGTTTTCAGATTTGCAGCCCTGTATCGGGCATCTGCCTTTCACCTGCCTTCCGTTTAAAAACACTCCTTTTTCAGAATCATAGAACTGTGTTGTCCTTTCGGATTTAAGGAATCCCTTATCATACAAGGCGTTGAATATCTCCGCAGACATATTATTGTGAATTTTAGAAGCTTCCGGTAATGCCGAACCTGAATATATATCCAATGAAATCTGATATTTTTCAAGTGCCACTTTCTGGCGGTCATGCTTTTGGGCGACGAAATCATTTATACTGCCTACAAATCCTTCCGAAACCGCTTTATCATAACCAAGCTCAACGCCGGCTCCGTAGCAATCTGTTCCAGATATAAACAAAACGTTTTCTTTGCCGATGCGGTCGCGCATGAAGCGTGCAAAAATATCGGCATGAACAAAAACACCACCGACATGATGAAAAAATAATTCTTTCTCGCCATACGGCATACCTCCTGTAACAAGCACTCGCTCTGGAAAAATGGGACGCTCTTTCTTTTTTACTTCTGACATATCATTTTCTCCATTCTAATAAACTTACAAAAAAACGGTCAAAGTCTCTTTGGACTTTGACCGTGAATTCTTACAGCTATTAATTATCTGCTGTTTAATGAATTCAACAACAAAAGCCCGTCATCATTTTGATCACGAGCTGCTGCTGCTGATGGTTTCTGATAAATAATGTCATGACGTGCTTTCCTTTCTTTTACAATTTTATATATTATAGCACATGTTTTTGCTTGTGTCAAGATGTTCATTTTGCATAGATGATTATCCTACGCGAAGAGAACCGCCTGTCCACAGACCAGCTATACGGTACATTCCTCCGGAGTTTTGTCCGTCCGTAAACCTTTGAAAACCGGTTGATCATATAACTGACTGTGTATGCGTGGATAGGCTCGAGCCACACGACCTCATTAATCCCGGGAAAAACGGAGCGATGGGATTATAATTGCGTATTATTTTGATAGGATTGTGTGACAGCGGCTATTGTCAGAATTGTCGAGCCGATTTGGACTATCAGGTTGCCGATTACGGTTTGTTCATCAACGTTAAATTTCTCTGCTAACGCTATCCCGACAGCGCTTGCAATCAGTGCCAATTGCTGAGCGCTATGTTTATAGTTATCCATATACGCTCCTCCCTTATAGCCGCCTGTCTCCAAAGATGGTGCTGTCAATGATATCGGATATGGTTTTGTTGATTTGGCGAGCTATATCATCTTCGGAGCGAATGAGCGTTTCCATTCCGTTATTATTTCCTGTTCGGTAAAGTTCGATACCGCATTTTACAAGCTCTGCCTTCATCACGTCGAGAGTGCTTTTGTCCAGCATTATCGGTTCCTCCCATCGCTCTGCAGAAGGGCTGTTCTCGATTTTCCGGATTTCCCGAATAGCAATCTCAAAGGCAGACACGCAGGTATCCAGTAGATTTTTGTTCGGTATCGTGTCTGAATTGTCGTTCCTGTATGCCATTAACATCACCCCTTGGGATGAAGAATTTATGTTATAAGGCTATGCCCGAACAACGCTTCATATGTTTGCGTCCGGTGTATGCTGTCATAAACAAGCTTCTTTTATCGCTTGTATTTCAGTTTGATACAAACGGCATTCCTCGGACGATTTTTAACACGCTTAAACAACGGATTTTACGCTTAAAAATTGTGTCAGCTGTGTGTCAGTGGTTTTTACACAAGGATGACATGCGGATCCATTCAAGCGTGTTTTTCATCATGTTAAAGCACCATTTCGACGTTATTTTATAAACCGTGTAAAAACGCTGTTGACATATGTAGGGAAGCAGTGGTAATATTATGGTATCCTCTTTTGAATGTGTTTGGGGATGCGTAAAAAACGCCCTTTAGATTGGTCTGTTCCCTTGAGCAGACACATGGAGTGCGTGGTATCAATGTCAAGAGAGGTTAATAAGGAAAAATGAAAATACGAACACTAAAAATTGCTGACTACGAAAAGGTTTACGCTCTGTGGCAAACGGAGCGTATGGGGCTGAACAATGTTGATGACAGCCACAGCGGAATGGAACGATTTTTGCGCCGCAATCCGAATGCATCTTTTGTCGCGGAGATTGACAGCGAAATTGTCGGAGCGATTCTCGGCAGCCATGATGGGCGGAGGGGTTATATTTACCACGCCTGCGTTTCCCGAGAGCATCAAAATAATAAAATCGGCACACAGCTTGTTGAAAGAGTATTAAGCGCCCTGAAAGCTGAGGGGATATCCAATGTTACGGTTGCAGTGTACATAGACAACGATAACGGCAACCGTTTTTGGGAACAAATGGGATTTAGGGATCGTGACTTCTTGCGGTATAAAAACAAAGCTCTTGTTGAATTAGAGTGGTATGACAAATATTAAACGAATACAAACCTTCATGAAAATACGTACAAATAGCCAGACAAACGATATAAAGTACCAATTTATAAAAGCGGATATCCGTGTGAGATAACAGGATCGGTACCAGGCTTTCGATTTACACGATTATGATAATCAACCGAGTGTTATATACCCATTATGCAACAGGCTCTATTTATAATAGACTCTCTGCTGTATAAAAGATGCTCCGTTGCCCAACGGAGCATCTTTTATTTTCCCTAGTTTCCTCTGCCAGCAAGTCCTAAGATAAAAAAGACCGCGCCTGCCAAATCCTGAACCGTTCCCTATCAAGTAGACAATGAAAATAATCCGTCCGTTTTGTACAATCATTATTTGTCTTATAAAAGTATGATATAATACTTTAAAGTCATAAACCAAACCAAAAGACAACAGGTAAAATTTATATAGCCCAAAATATTTTTAAAATACCTATTGACCTTTACGCGGCGGAATGGTCTATCATAGTCTTTAGAGAGGAGGGGCGCAATATGTTAAGAATCGGTGAGGCTGCAAAAAAGTTTGATATTTCCAACAGAACACTGCGGTATTGGGAAGAAATGGGGATATTGAAAAGTGTAAGAACCGAAAACAGTTATAGGTATTATGACGGCGAAAACGCTGCACGTATCAATCAAATTGTTTTGCTACGCAAGCTTAAGATGCCCATATCGGATATTGAGCGAGTTTTCATTGCAGCTGACTACAACGTGGCGATCGACGCGTTGACCAGCCACTTTGAGAGCTTAAAGCGGGATGCCGCCGTGTATAACACCTTGATTGCCGTCATTGAAAAACTTATACAGCACATCAAGGAAGCTCAGAATATGGATCAAGTGTTTTCTTTCCTTGAAACGCATGATGCCCTCATTGATTCAAGTTATATGTCTGTGCCTCAAAATCAACTCTCCGAAAGGGCTATAATAATGTCAAATGAGTGCTTGAACAATGTAAGAATCGTAAGAATACCTAAAATGACTGTCGCGTCATATTGCCCCATAAGTGAAAGACCGGAATTGGACTGTCACGAGGTAATGACGAAATTCATTAAGGGAAATAGGCTGCACTTGAAAAATGGCTTTCGGCACTTCGGGTTCAATAATCCCTGCCCGTCAGAAAACAACCCGATTTACGGCTACGAAATCTGGGTTGCTGTCCCGGATGATTTTGAAGTGCCTGCTCCCTTGGCAAAGAAACAATTTCTTGGCGGGCTGTATGCTTCCGTTTCCACACAGTTGAATGAAATCGGCGAACGCTGGCAGCAATTGACGCAATGGGCTGAAAGCAATGACACCTACATGGCAGATGAAACCTTACAGTGGTTGGAAGAATGCGTGGACTTCGAGACATTTACTGCCAATATGGGAAATGACAGTGTGCAGCAGCTTGACTTGCTGATACCTATAAAACTAAAATAGTGATAAGATAATCATTTTTATGCTTATCTCAGAAACTTAAACGCACTACCCTTTTTAATGAGAGGGTTGAACCGTTCATTTTACAATGGAGAAAGAAATGGATACCGGGAGGTGTCCATTTCTATTTTTTACGCCGCAGTTTTAAGTACTTTGTTATCTAAAATATTGTGGAAACTGTTTTACAATGCCCTGTGTCATTATGTCGGCCATAGTTAATGCCTCTTGCTCGATATTTTCGAACATATTAATGCTGTCAACGTACTTTTGTGTCAGTATATCAACAGCTTCTGCTTTAGTCATCGCGAGATGGTCATTCAGCAATTTTTGCCATTCCTGTTCAGACCAATTCGGGTTGATACTGTCAAGGAAAGCCGCTATCTGATTCGCGTTTGCATACCAGCGTTTTTCAGCATCGGCAGCTGCGGTGCTGTCGCCCGCCTTTGCCGCTTGAACGAGCTCGGCGGCAATTGTGAGGTGACTCGTTAATAATTCGGCAAACTGAGCGGCGATGTTCTCCCCATAAAACGGCCGCAATGCCGCTTCAAAATCTTTGGGGTTGCGTAGAAGCCGATTCGTAACGAAATCCGAATCCGGCAATCCAAAAACCATACTGAGTATGGCCATCCTCGTCCAATAGACATGCTGTTCCCACAGCAACCTCATGTGATTGCTCAGGGTTTGTTCCGCTTTGCTGATACCCATAACACCGGGCTGCGCGGAAGTCCGTCTGTTTAATTGGGGTATGCAGATTGTATGTCCAATATAAAGGTTGTTGATGTCTAGCCCCGGATTTACCGACACAATATCCTGGATGGTAGTATTGAAACGATTTGCGATCTTCCACAAAGAATCTCCGGATCGGATGGTATATGGATAGGTTCCCGAACAGACTGGATACATATGTATCGCTACCTTTCATAAATAATAGGTCATGGTCTTACCATATGATATGCCACTGTCTGCAAAACGTCCTTCACCGATATCCTCTAGCCGGTCACACCAACCCTGTGGTCACCCTACGGATCTACTCTCACGTAATGGAGAGGCGACCTGAACGACTATCCGATTAGATAGCGCAGAGTTTTCACGACCAAATCCACGACTAAGCTAAACAGTAATTTATTATATCTTTCAAGATTTGTTTCATTTTATAAAAACACCCCGAAAACAATTGTTTTCGGGGTGTTTTTGGTGGAGACAACAGGGCTCAAACCTGTGACCTCGTGCGTGTGAAGCACAAATAAAAAATATACGATATAGTGCATGCGTAGGCAGGCTCGAGCCACACGGCTTCATTATCGTTCAAGCATCGAGAGGATTTCGTCATTTACACCGCGCATCCCTTGGAGTGCAATTGCCTTCAAATTGCTCATGGTATCACAAAAATCTGCGGCAATAAAGCCCTCTCCATCTTGAAAGCGGATTCCTTTTCGAACCATTTCAAATCCCGTAATACCTGCGTCAACAGCAGCGGATACTTTCGCGGCGCATGACGCCTTGGCACCATCGCACACGACTCCTGAAAGAATCGCGAGACTGTTGATTATAGTCTGCGCGATGTCATTGTAATCCATGCCGTACAGGTAGGCAATGCCGGCTCCTGCAGCGGCTCCCGCGCAAACAGCTCCGCAAAAAGGCGAAAGCGTACCAAAACCATGCCGCTGTGTGATCGCCGTCAAATTTGACAGCGCAAGAGCCCGATAAAGTTTTTCCTCAGAGCTGCCGAATTCCTTTGCGTATACAATCAGCGGAACCGAGACCGTAATCCCCTGATTACCGCTTCCGGAATTGATGATAACCGGATACTCGGTGCCCCCCATTCTCGCGTCTGAACCGGCTGCTGCATATGCTTTAGCGCGTGTTCGGACGGAAGATGCATCTCCGTCATAAAGCAACCTTCCGATTGACGCACCAGATGCCTCCCGCATTCCTTTCTCTGCTATCGCCCAATTGCACTTCACCTCTTGACTCATAAGCGGCCGAATATCCTCAATCAGACAGCAATCCGCGAATTCCACGTCCGTTTGGATGTCCGGAACGTCAAATGCTTCCTGTGCTCCCTCCCGTTCTCCGGTAAAGACAATGGTTCCATTTCTTTCTGCGTAGACGAGATTCGTATGCGAACCTTCTATGCGAACTTCGGCCTCATTTTCCTGTCCGAAAAGCCTGGCGGATATGAAAAAAGGATTATTCTGTACATCCTGTGCAATGACTATATCCAACTGATCGTATAAACAGCGGGTAAGCTTCTTTTCTTGATCGTCCAGAGACGCGATGATCTCCAGCTTTTTCTCCGTATCCGACGCGGCGGCTCCCGCAGCTGCCGCAGCACGCAGTCCCCGTATATTCCCGAGTCCTGGTAAGCTCACGCAGGCAGCATTTTTGATGATACCGCCGCTGAGCGTGAGGAGAATTTTTTTCGGTGGAGCTCCGAGCAGCTTTTTTGCCAGTGCAACCGCATACGCGACGGCACCCGGTTCAGTACAGCCCGTCGCGCGGATCATCTCTTTTTTCAGTGTGGATAAACATCTCTGGTAATCAAAATCACCTATAACCACAGTTTCTCCTCATTTCGTTGCCGCGCACAGGATAACTTCTTCCGTTTCCGGCAAGAAAGGACCTTTTGTTCCCGCCGCAATAAAAGTATTGCGCTCATAACCGCCCTCCGCAGCGATCTGCGCGGTCGGAATATAACAGCATATTTTTCCGGTATAACCGAGCACCAAGATATCGCCATGCAACCGTCTGCGTATTTTCTTTGCATAGCCATTAACCACTTCATTTTCGAGACAAATCCATCGCAGATCGTCCCCCATCGAGATATTCCTAATTGTATATGACAATCCGTCGGTCAAGAGCCCTTGTTCAAGCTTGTTCACGGCTTTTTGGGCGGCATTGCGTCTGTATAACGGCTCCGAGGGGTTATTTGCGATGGCTTCCCATTGCTCGCGCTCCCAACGCTCACAGGGGAGCGTCACGGAGACTTCCTTAGCTTCGATACGAACCTCCACCTCGCGCCATTTCCCGTTTTGAAACCTGTCTTCAATTTCATCCGCGAATACTTTGGTTTTTTCCCACATTTCCTCCGCTTGCAGCGAGATAAAACGCTCCCCATCGGATGAAATGACCGGCTTTTCATCGGCGCCGCAGCCTTGCAAAAACATGACGGTGCAGCCAGGATTTTTCTTCTCAAGATAATATCTCACCGCGCCCGGAAAATCCGCGCTGATTGCCAGATTGGAAGGGCCGCATGCTGTCGCATGACAGCCGTATTGATATATCAGACAAACCGGAGTTCCCGCATTGTCCGTAATCTTTAACAAATAAAGCGTGGGATCCGCTGCCGTCGGGTCCGGATAGGGCTTCCATAATATACCGTTGCTTGAAGGGAAGCGGCGGCTGATTCCAAACGATGATTCAGCGCGGCAAACGGAAAGCGTACAAGGCTTGAGCGTCGACAGGCACTCCGCCGTCAGCGCGCACACCGTTTCTACCAAGGAAAGGCTATAGCGTTGAATATCGGCGTTTTCCGATAGGGGGTTCGCTCCCAGAGCGCTGTGTGTATGGGTATAGGATAGTATGATATTCGCTCTCGGAATGTCGAACTTGTCATGCAGGAGAGCGTATAATCTCTCTGAAAAGTCTTCCGTTCCCGAGACAAGATCAAATGTAGCGATCAGCAGGGACTGCTCCGCTTTCCATACGCAGACGGTTGCAAAAAGCGGGTCGTGTATAGAAGTCCACGGATCTTTTCGTGCCGCAAAACCTTGTTGTACAAACGAAAATGACGGTGTAATTTCTTTTCGTGCAATGGAAAACTGCAACATAAGCTTTACCTCCTCGTAAAGGATAAACCCGCCGCGTCGCGAGACCTTGCGGCGCGGTGGGTGTATCTCAAATTTAGTTACTGTTCCAACGGTCGTAAGCTGTCTGATATACCGTCAAAACCTGATCGATTCCCATGTTATTGACTTCTTTTACGTATTGATCCCAATTGTCGAGCGGCTCAACACCCGTCACAAACTTTGCCTGCATCTGGGAAACATAGTTTGAAATATCCGAATACCGGGATGCGATCGAATAACTCTCATCCTCTGTCATTTTCAAGAGTCCCTTCGGGAAGGGATCCACCGCATATAGGATGTTGTTATAATACATTCCCTTTTCTCTGGCATTGTTGAGCGGCGCTTTATTGAAGTAGAAGTTGTCATAAATGCCGAAATCATAGTGCCAGCAATAATGCAGCCGCAGATATGTGTAGGCATTTCCGTCATAGCCATCCGGGAGGATAAACTCATACGTGTTGTCCTCCGCATTGACTTTATAATGCTCGTCCTTGATACCCATGTTAAATGCCAACGCATTCAGACCAGTCCCTATCATGACTTCGTCTTTCGCGTAAGCAATATCGCAATACCGCAGGATTTCACGAACATATTCGCAATCCTTATTGATGCCGCCGCTGACAGCACTGACACAATCATAGCCTTTGATCTTTGCCGTCGAGTTCCATTCGGAGGTGAGCGGCGGGATTACATCGATATGAAAAATACCGTCCGCAAAGTCCTCGCTGGTGTATATGCCGGAATTCTGTACAAACGCCGCCTGTCCGGCACGCGCACGTGCATTGACGGTGTCGGCATCAAGCGAATAAATTTCGTTTTCAAGCAGCTTATCCGCATAGAGCAGACGTATGTACTCAATACAGCGCTGATATTGATCGGAGATATAGTTGTATACAACCTTGCCCGTGCCGTCATCGGCAAATTCTTTGTCAACACTGTCTCCAAACGCGTTGAACAGGTAGGTCATCAGATACCCGCCGACGCCGTCTCCATTCCCCGGGAGAATCGGGGAATACCCCTGAGTGATGCCGGAATCCAGTATGGTTTTACAGGCGTCATAAAACTCCGTCGTGGTCTTCGGCGTCTCAATCCCAAGATCCTCCAGCATATCACTGCGGTAAAACATACGGCCGTCCGCTGCGGTGGTGCCGAGCATCACCCAGGGAAGTGTATAAACCGCACCGTCAATCTCATAGATCGCTTTTTCCGCCTGCGGATATTCTTCAAAACGCGCGACCATGTTCGGCATATACTGATAAATCAGTTTTGAAATGTCTTGAAAAAGACCGCCCTCTACGCCATACATATTTATGATATCGCTTGTCAGTGCGCCATTGTAGAAATCCGCCAGATCGCCCGACGCAAAGTGGAGATTCTTGATTTCAGCACTGGGATCCATAAAGGTCCAATCGAAAATGACGTTTGTCACTTCCGTGAGACGCTTGTACTGATCCATATCTTCCGGTTTGCCGTTGTTATCAGGTGATTCAAAGAAGACTGCTCGAACCGTTATCGGTTCTTTGACAATCGGATAACCGGTTTCATTGAAGTTCTCCGAATCTGTCGCTCCGGAAGCTGCAGTCGTTGCGACTGCTGTCGTGGCGGTCGCAGAAGCAGCAGACGATGTAGCGGTGGTGGCGGCTGTGCTTGCTGCGGTTGTGGAGGCTGCAGTTGTAGCGGCGCTTGTCTGACTAGCGGTACCGCCCGCGCAGCCGGCCATCATGGTCACAATGAGCGCTGCGACGAGCACTAGAACGAATACACGTTTTTTCATGTGGGTTCCTCCTTCATTATATATCGTCAAAGGGGCAGTAATTCCCTCCTGACTTCTTGTTCATCGGTTCAACCCTTCACGGAACCGAGCAGGACACCTTTATCGAAATACTTCTGTAAAAACGGATAAATAATTAAAACGGGCGCGGAAGAAACAATAATGACCGCGTATTTAATCAGCGTTTTCATATATTCTTTGGATATCAATGCCTGTTCGTCATACATTTCCTCGCTGGTCTGCGAAAGTATCAGGATCCTTCGCAGGAAAAGCTGGAGAGGCCATTTTGATGTGTCGCTGATATAGATCATCGCCGAAAAGTAGGAATTCCAGTGCGCGACGCCATAGTACAGTACCATAACACCCATTAGCGCTTTGGATAGCGGCAGCACGATTCGAATGAAGGTGTGGAGTGCCGAGCTGCCGTCGATCATGGCGGCCTCCTCAAGTTCAACCGGCAGCCTTTGAAAGAATGTCCTGCAAACAATCATATTATATACGCTGATCAAACCGGTGATCAAAAGAACCCACCGGGTATCCAGTAAATTACATGCCTTTACAAGCAAGTATGTCGGAATCATACCTCCAGAAAAGTACATGGTGAACATAAAAAATCCCATCAAAAATCCCCGCCCGGGCAAATCCGGCTTTGACAGCGTATAAGCGGCAGGCAGCGTCACTGCCAAGTTTAGAAATGTACCGACAATCGTGTAAAAGAAGGTATTCTGATAGCCGATCATAATGTCCGAGTCATTGAAAACTCCCTTGTAGCCTTCGATATTAAAGCCCCGCGGCCATAACCATACCTGGCCCGTTGCGATCAATTGCGGATCTGAAAAGGAACATGAAACGATATAAAGCAACGGATAGAGAACAATAAGCAGTATTACCGTTGACAGGAACACACATAGCATACCGAAGACCCGGTCTGGAAAAGTCTCTCGAATTTTATTCATGACGGCACCTGCCTAAAACAGACTTGTATCCCCGACGCGAGAGGATATGAAATTTGCAGTCAAAAGAAGGATGACGTTAACGACATTATTGAACAGTCCTACTGCGGCCGCAAAGCCATAATTGCCGCCGATAAGACCTCGACGGTAGACATAAGTGGATATGACCTCCGACGCTTCCAAATTCAGGTCGTTTTGCAGTAAAAAGGCTTTCTCAAAGCCGACACCGATCAGCGTGCCGATCCGCATAATCAGAAGGATGACAATTGTTGGTTGAATCGTGGGAAAATTGATATATCGTATTCGCGCGAATCGGCTCGCACCGTCGATTGTCGCGGCTTCGGTCAGCGCAGGGTCAATACCGGACAACGCCGCAAGATAGATAATCGCGCTCCACCCGGTACTCTGCCAGACGGAGGACCAGACATAAATGTGCTTAAACGAAGAGGGAAGGATCATGAAGTAAGTACGGGAAAATCCAAGCTCCCCAAGAACGTTGTTGATCAGACCGTCGGACGGGGATAGAATCATCACAATGATACCGGTCATAACGACAGTGGAAATAAAATGCGGCGCATAGATGACCGTCTGTATGAACTTCCGATAACGGATATTGGAGATTTCATTCAGCAGCAATGCCGAGAGAATCGGGAGCGGGAATCCGACCACCATCGAATAGACGGATAGCAGAAGAGTATTTCCAAGAATCTGTTTGAAATAATAGCCGGAAATAAACTCTTTGAAATAATCAATACCTATCCATCTGCTTCCGAGGATGCCGAATGCCGGATTGTATCTTCTGAATGCAATTTGCAACCCCCACATCGGTCCATAAGAGAATATCGCCACATACAGCACTGCGGGAAGTAAAAAAAGATACAGCGATCGATACCGGAGAAACCGTTTCCGCAGGGAAGCTTGAGAATGATCTCTCATTATTTCAAGACTCCTTTAAGATTTTTTGAAATTTATATTATATATAATCCATTTTTCCGCAGATTGCAACTGCAAAAATCTAGCCGGAGAGTAGTAAAAAAGCGTCCGCTAAAAAAATGCAATAGAAACTTAAAAAAGTGCATTAACAATTCTGCGCTTTTGTGTTATAAATAGATTGTTTCTTTATTAAAAGGAGGTGTGTATTTTCCAAATGATGGGCAAGCATTCATATCTGACACGCATTGTTCTGTGCACCTTCAGTATTCTTTGCGCCGCATCCGTTTTTACCGGTTTCGTCGTTTTCCAACAGTCCTATAGGAAATTGGAAAATGCTCGGAACGCCTATGCCGTTGAGGAAACACAGCGTTTTTTAAAATCCTTTACCGATCGGCTGGAAACCTTACGCAGTTACGCCCTAACCGTTGCTTATCGCAATAATTATGCGAAAGTTCAGATATCGCCGGCCTTTTTTGCTCAAACACCATTCAATTATCATGAAGCAGGCGTGACGCTGGAGGCATACCGTTTAGGGCTTGCCGGCGTGACAGAGCTCGGGCTCTATTACACGGATTCCGATGCCATTATCACCAACGACTACAAATATACCCGGCAGGATTTCAACGCCTGCTTCGCCTTTTCCCCGGATATTAATTTTAATGACTTTTTTACTTGTTCCACGATCGGTGAAATGAAGCTTTTGAGCACATTTATACCTGGAAATGAAGTTCCCCGCTTGTTTGTCGGTACCTCTGTGACGATGAACTACCAATACCCAGCCATTATTTTTCACACCCTGAAGAGCGACGCGTTTCCTAATGAAGCCCCGGCGGGAAGCGGATACAGCGTCCTGAATAATGACGGCACTTTGCTCTACATGCAGACCGGTGTGGAGGAAGCTTTTTTCTTGGATCCGCTTTTTCAGGATTTAGTCGTCTCACCCAATGATAGCGTTCGCCCCTGGCAGTCTGAAAGTGGCGCTTTTTATACCGTATCAAAGGTGAAGCGCGGCGATATGATCTGTATCGGTCTAGTGCGTTTAGACGCCAATGAATTGACCTTAAAAGATTTTCTTGAAGAAACAAAATACAGTCTACTCTTACTCCTTTTCGGACTGCTGCTCCTCCTGAGCCTCACCATTTATATCGTATACAAGCCCATTCGCAAGCTCGTTCGCAAAACCTCCTCCGTCAAGTATCATCTGTCCACCCCGGACATGCTCTCATCCGGCGAACGCGGTCAGGGAATGGATGGCGAGATTCTGTCAGCCATAAAAGCGCTTGACGATCTGAATGATACCATGTCTGTTCAAAGCGCCCAGTTACTTGAATATAAGCTTTCGCAGGCTATCGTTGAGCGGAATATTTCTCCGGAAAACGCGACAGCTATAGACAACGAATCCTGCGGCGAAGGGTATCTTCCACTGACCGTAGCGGGAATCCGTCTCGATTTCCGCCAACGTGCGGAATTGACGAAGGAATTACAGTCCGTACAAGTGAAAAAGCTTGTTTTCATTGATGTACTTACAAGAAATCAGCTTGTCCTCGTTTGTATTTGTGACAAAGGCGTCTCAGAAGATACCATTCGTCAGATGCTGAAACGGTACTTGGACGGCATCAGCCCTGTACCGATCAAAGTCGGGTTGGGAACGCTGGTTACAAGCGCGGTTGATATCGTGGATGCCTATACGGTATCCTGCAATCCCTGGAAGGTAAAATTGACTTAAGCACGAGCCACGACCAAGGTTCCTTTGAGCTGCTGAGTACAGCGTCGGAAAACATTACCTTATTTTTAGAGCACATTCGCAACGGGGAAACGGAAAATGCAGAAAAGTTGTTATCCTGGTTATCAGAAATGATGGAAAGCATTGATGCAACTTCTGATCGATGCATTTGTGGTATGCTTATATCCGGTTATCTTCAAACATTGACACATCTAAATTATCAAATCGATTATATCGGCTTGACTGCTTTGCTTTGTAACGCGCATTTTTCCGAATTAATACCCATAATCACAGAAAATGCGCGCAAAGTATGCGAATATGTTCAAACATACCGGCTTGGCGTACAGGACACACTGTTCCAGGACGTGTTGTTCTATATAAATGAGAAACTGGGCAATACCGAGCTATGCCGTGATCAAATCGCGGATCAATTCGGCATTTCCGTTTACGCCCTATCCCGTCTGTTCCGTGACAATATGGACATTGGCTTTAAGGAATACCTGATCTCCAAGCGTATAGAAAGAGCCGCGTTTCTCCTGAAAACCACGAATCTCAGTGTGAT
Organism: Clostridiaceae bacterium; assembly: GCA_034926225.1. Classification (GTDB taxonomy): domain Bacteria; phylum Bacillota; class Clostridia; order Oscillospirales; family QAMX01; genus JAAZKA01. The sequence continues at coordinate 63,334 of JAYFRF010000013.1, read as the reverse complement.
CCGCATTTCCGAAGAAACCGGCTTTTCCAGTTCCAATTATTTTTCACGTTTGTTTCATCAGGCAACCGGCATATCCCCAGGGCAATACAGAACAAAGGCATGAGTTTAATTTGCATTTATATAACAGCGTAAAGATCCACGCTTGTGCTCATAAAATATATAACAGGGAGAGAGGTGTAACAAAATGGCTTCAAACGCAAAAAATATCATTGATAGGTATAGCGATGGCAAACGAGAAGAAAGCCGCAGTTCCGGCAATCGGACAGATTATATTATGGAGTATAAATATACGAAACGTATCCTTGATAGATACATATCATGTGAATCTATCGTTTTGGAAATCGGATGCGGAACAGGCTATTACGGGATATATTTGGCAGATAAAAGCCTAAAATATACCGGACTGGATATTACACCCGGAAATATTAAAGTTTTCAACGAAAAGATTCATAGCCTTGCATTATCAAATGTGACAGGCGTTGTTGGCGATGCAACAAATATGAGTGAAATTGATAATGAAAGCTACGATGTTGTTTTGGCTTTTGGACCGATTTATCATCTTCCTCCCGACGAACAGGACCTCGTGTTTAAGGAGAGCAAACGCGTTTGCAAACATAACGGTATCATTATGTTTGCTTATATAAACAAAGTTGGCGTTTATCTTGGCGGATGTTTAAATGAACCAGACAAATATCCAAATAACCAAAAAAACAAGTCACTTCTCCGCGAAGGAATAGACGATACCAGAGATCATATATATTGGTTTACAATGCCGGAGGAAATTGAGGCTACCGCACAGAAGCATGGACTTACTATTGTCGAAAACCTTGGCGTTGATTTTATATTCACACCGGAAATTTATAATTTAACCTCCGCGAAGAAAGAATCTTGGGAAGAATTAGCCGATTTCATGTGTGCCAGTAAATCATGTACCGGTTTTGCAAATCATGCTGTTATGGTATGCAGAAAAGGGTAATTCATCGCTTTAATGTCCATCTTTTTAAAATCGTTCAAAGTTGCACCACCTCAATATAAAGAGCTATGTATTTTCTAATTAGTCAGTTTCTTTTCTATAAAAAAGGCTTAAATCTTTCGATTTAAGCCTTTTTTAAGCTCTTATTTTTCCAGCACGATCTCCTCCGGCTTCGCCGCGCGATACCCGTGCTCATACGCAAACCGGCACGCGGCCAGTACTCGCTCCGTGCAGTCCGGGATATAGTTGAAATAATCCGGATAGAAGTACTCCTCATGGATCATCGGCGTTAGATACCCGCTGCGCTCCGGGATGCGGATGAACTCCGCGAGCCACGGCCCTACGCGTGAAAGCTCGATGGTGTTGAGTACCATGTCCGTGCGGCAAAAGGTGATGTCCTCGCGGTTGTCATGCCAAAAATCCCTCCCGGTTGCAGCGTGCTTCACGGTCGTCCCTTTACCGGCGGTATGATCGTAGGCGTCGAGACCGTCTCCGCGGATATGGGCGGGGAGCCCGTCTGCGCCATAGTAGGAGAGGTAGGGAGCCGTATCGTCGAGGACACGGAATGAGGCAAACTGGATGCGGTAGCCGTTTTCCCGGAAAGCACGGAGCTGCTCCGCATAACCGTTGCCGAAATGCTGCGTCGTGGCAGGGGAAAGGGAAGCTTCACCGGCGAAGCGGCGGATCTCAGCGTGAGTTTTTCGGATGGATTCACCGACAAAGTCCGCGCTTTGCGTCATAAAGGGCATACTCGGGTAGTTATTGTGGGCGTGATAGGACAGCGTCAGCCAGTCGGCATTGGCTTCCCACTCGGCGCGGTAGCAGTCAGGCATCATGGACAGGTTGAAGTAGTCCTTATGCGCGGAAAAGTCACACGCGGAATCGGCGTCATAGTTGTAGTAGATGTTCAGGTTTGTCACCGTTCCATAAAGGTCGTGCGCACGCTTAAAGCAGTTCAGGAACGGGTGGTCGAAGATCGAATCGTACCGCTTTTTTGCCAGATCGTAGAATACCACCACGGTATCGTCCACAGTAAAGCGTGTTTTCCCCACCGCTTCACGGAAACGGTAGACGACGATCTCCGCGTGATAGCCGTTTGCCGCATCGATAGCAACAAGCGTGTTTCGGAAGGTACGCAAAGGGTAATCTACACAAAATTCCCGCGTATCCCCGCGGTAAACGGCAGGGACGCCGTTAACGGTCAGCTTTGCGTTCTTCGGAGCAGCGATGCGTAAATTCACGACCAACGCGCCGTCCCGCTCCTTGCCGTCGTAAGCGCACAGGCAGTCACCGTCGATTGGGAAAACGAAATGAACCGGATCACAAAGACGGAAAAAGTCACGCATGGAACGCCATCCTCCTTATATACGGTTTGTAAGCCTGAGCCCATTGTACCATACCTCTTCGCTAAGCACAAGAATATCCCGGCGTTATCGCTTGACATTCACGATATTTCCGTTCATAATAATCGTGTAATTTCGCGGGCTGCGGATTCGAGGCGTCCATTTCTAACGGAATCCATATTGGACTTCTGATGGAATATCTCTGGTTCATCTTTTCGGACGTCTGCCAAAGCGAGTTCCTTTGGCGGATGCCGTCTATCTTTTTAGGAGGGCAGTCTTTATGAAAATCGAACTGCGTGCGTTCGGCCACGGCATTTTCCGCCTTCGCGCGGTAACCGAAGATGGCTTCCGTGAAAGCCTGCTGTCCCGCTACCATCTCATCGACGAGCCGTCTCCGGTATCCGTCTCCTTTAACGCCGTTACGGATGACCGCTATATCCTCGCGTACGACGCCGGCACGGTCACCCTCTCCGGCGGAAAGCGTCCCGTCACGCTCCTCCCCTCCGGCGCCGACGGCGCATCGTATCGGCATCATGGATTTTCGCTTGACATACCCCTCGCGAACGGAGAGCGCTTTTTCGGTCTCGGCGACGAGACGCGCGAGCTGCTCCAAAAGCGCGGGCATGTCGCTGCCATGTGGATCAAAAATGTCGTCGCTTACGGCCCGATGCCGTTCCTGCTTTCAAGCGACGGCTGGGCGATCTTCACGAATACCACCTTCCCCCATACCTTCGACATCGGCGCTGCAGACCCCGACACGCTGCGTATCACGGCACAGGACGGCGCGCTCGATATATATCTGTTCGCCGCCGACTCGATGAAGTCCCTCATCGCCGCCTATACATCGCTTACAGGCCGTCCGCCCGTCCTGCCGAAGTTCGCTTACGGCTACCTCTACGTCTGCAATGAGGATACCGACGCGCGTTCTCTGCTTTGGGACTGCCGTACGTTCCGCAAGGAGGGCATTCCCTGTGATACGATGGGGCTTGAGCCGTCTTGGATGTCGAAACGCTATGATTATTCACTGGACAAGGCGTGGAATCCGCAGAAATTCGACCTGCCCTCGTGGGAACCCGCAAATCAGAGCGGGCCGTTCACCTTCTTCCATGCTTTGCGGGAGATGGGCTTCCGCTTCTCGCTGTGGCTATGTATGGATTACGATCTCCTGTACAAAGAGGAAGCCGACCATGCCGCTGTACTCGCTGCTTCCTCGGAAGACGCTTCCTACGACGGCGCGGAGATCGTCGACGCGCATTTCGCGGGCGGCGTGCGGATGGACACGATCACGCGCACAGATGAACCGTGGTTTGAGCATCTGAAAAAGTTTGTCGACAACGGCGCGTCGGCATTCAAGCTCGACGGCTCGAATCAGATTATCGAGCATCCTGACCGTCTCTGGGCGCAGCGTTACCTCGACCGTGAGGTACACAATCTCTATCCCGTCTTATACGCCCGTCAGATGAAGGAGGGCTTCGAAGCCTATACCGGGCGGCGGGCGATGATCTATACGGCGGGCATGTACGCGGGAACGCAGGCCTATGCCGCGACATGGGCCGGAGATACCGGCGGCGGGCCGAAGTCGCTCGTCTCCATCCTCAACTTTGCCATGTGCGGCCACGCCAACACCACCTGCGACATGCGCGTTACAGACCTTATGGGCATCCACTGCGGCTTCCTTCTTCCGTGGACGCAGCAGCTCGGCTGGGCAAACTGGCAGTACCCTTGGTTCCTGCGCGAATCGCTCGAGGAAGGCATCCGTTTCTATGCAAACCTCCGCTCGAGCCTGTTCCCCTATCTCTACGCCACTGCCTACCAAAGCTACGAAACCGGGCTGCCCATCGCGCGTCCTCTTCCGCTCGTTTACGAGGACGATACACGCTTCGACGATGCGGCGCATCTTTACTTCCTCGGCGATAGTCTGCTCGTCTCCGCCTTCGACATGGAATTTCCCCTGCCGCGCGGCTTATGGATCGATTTCTGGAACGACGCTGAGTATGCCGGCGGCGGTATGCTTACCTATACGCCGCCCGAAGGTCGCGGCGGCGCACTGTTCGTCCGCCCGGGCGCGATTTTTGCCCGTATGGAGCCGCAGCCCTCAATCGAGTCTCGTATACCGGAAACCGTCTTTCTCGAATGGTATCCGCGCGAAGGCGCCTCCGGCAGCTTCACCCTCTGTGAGGATGACGGCGAAACACTGGCCTACCGCGGCGGCGTCACCGCGCGCACAGCCGTCCATGCCGAAACCGTCGGGCATGCCGCGCACCTTTGCGTCCGTCCCCGCGAGAAGAACGGTGTCGGAGAACAATACCTCTCCCGCGAGCTTACCGTCCGTATGCATACGCCCATCCCCCCGCGCGCCCTCACCGCAGCCGACGGTACCGCCATCCCCTTCACCCGCGACGGCTCCGTCTGCTTATTCCGGCTTCCTAATGCTTTTGCCGACGGTTTTGATTTGACCGCATCCCTTTAAGTCCTTTATTAATAAAAAGGGGGAAGCGTCCGATTTCGGGACGTTTCCCCCTTGTGCTTTATATGAACAATTCAGCCAAAAACACGACCACACAGCACAGCACCGACACTAAAAACAGGTTTCCCGTTAAATATGCAATCACGACACCAGCCACCAGTGCTGCCAGTGCCGACCAGACGCTTGCTGTCGCGTCGAGAATCGCCGGGAACGTCATCACTGCCAGCGTTACGTAAGGGACATAATAAAGAAACGACCGCAAAAACCTATTCTTAATCTCGCGGCGGATCAGCGTCAGCGGCAGCACGCGGATGAGGTAGGTCACCCCCGCCATGACGAAGATGGCAAACCAGATATAACCCTTCATCACGTGGTTTCCTCCGTCTTCTCCGTTTTCACCGGAAAGAGCAGCGCAGCGGCGGTGGCCAACGCCACCGTCAGAAGAATCGTGCGCAGCCCCGGCGTCAGCGCCGCGAAGAACGCAAGCTTTGATACAACGTAGCTTGCCGCGACGGATACCGTGATTACACCGGCGATGATCTTGCTTTTCCGTGCCGGAGGGACGATAATCGCGATGAACATACCGTAAACGCCAACACCGAGCGCGGAAACGACACTTACGGGCAGGATGGTGCCGCAGATCACGCCGAACATCGCGCCGCATGCCCATCCCGGCAGCGCCATTGTCATCGCGCCGTAGGTATAGAACGGATCGAGTTTCCCTGTCACGCTGACGCTAATGCCGAAAATCTCGTCGGTCACGTCATAGCCGATGAGGAAGCGGTGGAAAAACGGCATTTTTGGGTCGAGCTTCTGGCTGAGCGCCGCCGACATCAAAAGGTACCTCGCATTTGCCACGGCTTCCATCACCGCGATCTCTAGAAGTCCGGCACCCGCTGAAATCAGTGCGATGCCTGCATATTGACCTGCCGACGCGTTGATTGTGAAGCTGCACACGAACGCCTGCAAAGCGGTAAAGCCCGCCTTTTTTGCCGCGATACCAAGGGTGAATGCTACGGCGAAATAGCCAAGCGCGATCGGCACCCCGTCGCGAATCCCGCGTCTGTACCAGAGCTTGTGCTCACTTTGCGGATTTCCCATGTCCTTTTCCTCCGGAAATATGCTTTAATCTGCGGTAATTCGTCACTATTCGACATTATTAAAATAGACGAAACAGGACACGGCATGCCGTGTCCCTTCGTTTTTTATCCGACAAACCCTGTTTTGCTTATTGGCTTACATAGCCGCGATAATCTCGATCTCGCAGAGCAGCCCCTTGGGAATCGCCTTGACCGCGACGCAGGAACGTGCGGGCTTACTCGTAAAATACTTCTCGTAAACCTCATTAAACGTTGCAAAATCCGCCATATCCGCTAAAAAGCAGGTCGTCTTGATAACGTTAGCAAAGGTGAGCCCATTCGCCTCTAAAATCGCCTTGACGTTTAAGCAGCAGCGCTCGGCCTGTTCTTGGATGGTATCTCCGGCGACCTCGCCGGTACCGGGCGTCAGCGCAATCTGGCCGGATGCGAATAAAAAGCCGTTATGGGCGATCGCCTGAGAATACGGGCCGATGGCCGCCGGTGCGTTTTCCGTATTGGTGTACTTCATCTGTGCTTCTCCTTCATATCATGTCAGTCTGTTGTATTGAGCAGCGGCTTTGAGTTGCCACGTACATCCACGCGGATGAGCCTTTCGACCTTTGTGCCGCGTGTCCCCACGTAATAGCTTGTCAGATTTGCCACCGAACACGCGTGATTCGGGATGATCTCAATCCGGTCTCCCACCTGTAGTTTCGTTTCCCCGGTCACCGTCAGCTTGCCGACCTCCTCCGATAACGCCGCAACAAGCAGCTCCGGATGCCCCTTTACGCGTCCGTAGCCGGGTATCGACGCGTTCCCATGCGCACCGCGGTCAAGCCCCAAGCACTTGGCCCCCGCATCGCAGAGAAACTGCTCCGCAGCGTTGTGAGAGATCACCGTCGCGAGCACGGTCAGTGCGCAGTCGTCCTCCGAGGCGGTACCGTTCGAAATCTGGATGCAGTCGTTGAACACATAGTTGCCAGGATGGTACACGTCGATTCCTGCATCCTCGACGGCATAGACAAACGTCGGTGTCGCACCCGTCGTAACAAGCTCCGGTGCGTACCCCGCCCGGCGCAGCCCCTCCGCCGCGGTCTTTAGCGCCGTCCTCTCGGCTTCCGCGCACGCGGCAATCTCCTGCGTATGCGCCGCACCGTAGACCTGCCCCGGATGGGTGGATATTCCGCGCAGCCGCATGGCACTGTACGGCTCCATTTGCCGGGCAAAATCCGCTGCGCATTCCGGTGCGATACCGAACCGGTGGAAGCCGCTGTCCACGATGATCGTATAGCCGACCGTGACGCCGATTTTCTGCGCAGCCGCATGAAGCTGCGGGACGGCGTCCATGCAATCCAGTCGGATAAGAAATTCGCATCTTGCCGCAAGCGCAATCACCCGCAGGATCGCCGTCTCCCCTGCCACCGGATATGCATACATCATCCGGTGAAATCCCGCACCACACAGGGCTTCGCACTCGTCCAGCGTGCCGCATAGGAACCCTTTCGCACCCATGTCCGCCTGCATTCGGGCGATTTCCAACGATTTGTGCGTCTTCACCATCGGCCAAAGCTGCTTCCCGTATCTGTCGCACGCGTCCTGATACCGTCGGAGGTTGCGTCCAAGGATATCCAAATCCAGTAAAATCGCCGGCGTCCCCAGTTCTTGCTTTTCCATCTCATCCTCCACGAGTTGCGCATATGCATTGCGATACCTGCTTTATGTATTATATCGCAAACGAGGATGATCTTCAAGAGCAACATCCTATTATATATTATTTATCATTTGCAAAACTCCTGTTCCCTTCACCCGCTCTCATCCGTTTACGGAATGCTGTCGGGGATTCCTGCATATTGGCCTTAAACCATGTCATAAAATACGTGGCGTTTTCAAAGCCGGCCTTTTGTGCTATATCCGCGATCGTGTAATCCGATATCACCAGCATTTCTTTCGCGCATTTCAATCTCCGGCTTGCAATATAGTCCTTAAAGCCGACGCCGCTACGTTCCTTAAAGCATCTGCTTACCTGATAGGGTGAACATCCGCACGCATCGGCAATTCCGGTCAAGCTTAGCGAGGAATCTTTATAATGCGCGTTGGTATACGCCAGAACACGCTCCCCCAACGCCGCTTCATCCGAGCAGGTGTACAGCTCCAGATAAGCCTGCCGAAGCAGTCTGACACAGCCGACGCATCCCATTCTTAATAGTCCCCCGCACACCGGCGCGCTTCCATATAGCCGCTTGACAAGCGCCGGCAGTTTTTCGAGCGCTTCCTCTTCCGTGCCGACGGCGAACAGCAGATACTTCCCGGCGTCCGACATCCCGTAAATGTCTATCCCCGGTCCGCACAGAGCTTCCAGTTCCGACTGTATTACCTCGACGCATCCGACATCTCCCGTTGTCAGCAGCAACAGTCGTCCGAGTTTTTCCCCCAATATATCGTCTGCCGCGGCCGCCAGATCGAGCACGTCCGATGCCGGCAGACGCTGCTCCTTTTCCTCTTGCGCCGGATACGCTATCACACGCAGCACATACCTCATCAACTGCCGGCGCTCCCGCTCCAGCTTCTCCGTCGTTTTTGTAAGCGTACCGGACATCTGGCTGTATTCCTGCCGGATCTCCCCAATAACATGCTCGATCGTCCCCAGCTCTCCGCCTTCATCCTCTGATACCCCGATGCTGCGCACCACACGACGCACCGGCTGGTAGATAAAATAGATCGCCGTGCTGCAAAGCACAAGCGACAGAACCGTGTACAGCAGCAGCGTGCGCAGCAACGTGCGCGACGTGCTGCCCATCCTCTGCGCATACGCATCGCCCGACATCTGTACGACGAACAGCAGCCCACCCTGCTCCCGTACGCAGAACGCGCTGTCACCGTAATCAATGACGCTTGTCGCACCGGTCTCCTGCGGCGGGATAAAACCATGCCTGTAGCCGTCGCTGCAATACAGCAGAGTATCGCCGTCATAGACCGCGAGCTGTACGGTTCCGTTTGTCAGCTGTCCCAAAAAGCCGCCAGCAACCGACGACGCGCTCATCTCCGTGATCAGCACCGCGTCATTTTCGATATTTTCGCTGATACGAAGCGGTTTGCAGATGAGCAGTCTCGCCTTCCCGGAATCCGTACTGTCGAAAGTAGATAGAAGCTTCAAGCGATTGCCTTTCCACAAGCTCTCGTCCTCCAGCAGCTCGTACAGCGCTTTCTCTCCCGTTGGCAGATAATATGCCGCATACCGTTTCTTCGTGTACACAAAATCGCTCGTGATCATCTGATCCGTATTCCTGACATAGAGAATCATCCGCTCCGCTTCGGGGATCTGATACAGATACCCCAGCAAAGCCTGCGTCGCTTCATACATATACCAGTTATTTTCAAACATGACCGACTTGTTAAATATATGTTCGCAGTGAATACGGTTTGCAACGGTTTGTGTATTATCCAGCATCCTCCAGAAGTAATCGGCAAAGTATTTTCCGGATGCTTCATACGACGCATGATTCGCCGTTTCCAGTTCCTCATAACTGCGACTCACCGTAATATATTGCAGCGCCATCAGCGGCGTCGTCAGCGCAAAAAGCACGATCACCGATAGCCGCACCAGATAGGAAAACCGTGAAAACAGCTTGCCGAGCCTTTTTATGCCACTGCCCTTAATCTTCACCTTTTCTTCCTCCTGCTCTCTTTTCAAATGGCCTGCTTCCTAAAATAGATATACCCCGCCTAATTATAAATAGATTATACCAGCGACACACCGTTACGGCAAGTTAAATATCTTTTCTTACAGCTTAGATATTCTGTATTTTACTTTTTTAAAAAATATAACCTCCGCAACCCTCTGTTTGAACTTTACCTTTTTTAATTTGTGTGTATATAATATGAAAAAAGAATGAAGAGGAGGGGTCTTATGCCAGCTGCCATACAAACGGCGTCCCATAAAAAATCACGCTGGAAAAGAATTGCTGAGAACTACCAGATGTACCTGTTTTTAGTCCCAGCGGTAGTCTGGTACATTCTGTTCGCTTACGGTCCTCTGTACGGTCTGCAAATCGCTTTTAAGGACTTCAACGGCGCTTTCGGCATCTGGGGCAGTCCCTGGGTGGGCTTAAAGCATTTCCGCAGCTTCTTTTCCTCTTACTACTTCTGGCCGTTGCTGCGCAACACCGTTTTCCTCTCCGTTTACTCCCTCGTCGCGGGCTTCCCGCTGCCGATCATCCTCGCACTGATGCTCAACGAGGTCAAAAGCACCCGTTACCGCAAGTTCGTCCAGACCGTCACCTATGCACCGCACTTCATCTCCACCGTTGTTCTTGTCGGCATCCTGTCTATCGCGCTTTCCCCCGGTTACGGCATCGTCAACATGGCCATCCGCGCACTCGGCGGCGATACGACAAACTTCATGAGTGACCCCTCCCTCTTCCGCGGCATCTACGTATGGTCCGGCGTATGGCAGGGCACAGGCTGGAGCAGCATCATCTATCTCGCCGCGCTGTCTGCCGTCGACCCAGAACAGCATGAGGCCGCCATTATCGACGGCGCGTCGCGTCTCCAGCGCGTCTGGTACATCAATCTACCCGTCCTGCTGCCGACCATCAGCATCCTATTGATCCTAAACTGTGGCTCCATCATGAGCGTCGGATTTGAAAAGGTCTTCCTGATGCAAAACGAGTTGATTATGGATACCGCCGACGTCATCTCCACCTATGTCTACCGCCGCGGCCTGCTGCGTGCCGAGTATAGCTTCTCTTCCGCGATCGGTTTGTTCAATAATGTTGCAAACTTCATTCTGCTAATGCTTGTGAATGCCGTCACGCGCACCTTAAGCGGTACCAGTCTGTTTTAAAGGAGGGAGAGATACCATATGCGTGATTCCTTTTCCGACCGGGTGTTTAACTGCGTCAATTTAACCCTTGTCACCTTCTTTTTACTCATGGTCCTCTATCCTCTGCTCTTTATTCTCTCCTCCTCGTTTTCCGATCCCAGTCTCGTCGCCACCGGCCAGGTCTGGCTCCTGCCGCGCAGCTTCAACGTTGACGGTTACCGCGAAGTCTTCCAAAGCAAAGATATTCTGATCGGCTACCGTAACTCCATTTTCTATACCGTCGCCGGCACCGTCGTCAACCTCGTCGTCACCCTGCTTGCCGCCTACGCACTCTCCCGCCGCGATCTTGTCGGACGCGGCCCGATAATGTTCCTCATGGTCTTAACCCTGTACTTTTCCGGCGGTATGATCCCGACATACTTAATTGTCAAGGATTTAAAGCTGCTCGACTCCTGGTGGGTCACCATCGTCACCGGTGCGATCAGTACCTATAACCTCATCATCGCCCGCACCTTTTTCTTGAACGGCGTTCCGCATGAGCTGGAGGAAGCCGCCGAAATCGACGGATGCAGCCGCGCACACACTTTTTTCGTCATCGTCCTGCCGCTGTCAAAAGCTCTCATCGGCGTTCTCGCACTCTACTATTGCGTCGGTCATTGGAATAGCTGGTTTTCCGCGATGATTTACCTCTCGAGCCGTGAAAAAATCCCCCTTCAACTCGTCCTGCGCGAGCTTTTGACGCAGAACCAGACGATGACAATGATCGAAAACAACACCCTCGGTGCCGACGAAATTTCTCTGCGTGTCAAGATTGCAGAGTTGATAAAATACTGCGTCATCGTCGTCGCGTCCGCCCCCGTTCTTGTCGCCTACCCCTTTATTCAGAAGTATTTTGACAAAGGCGTCATGCTCGGCTCCCTAAAGGGCTGATTTTATACCGATATTCCACGCTGTCATTTTAAACGACCGCGTCTGAATATAAATCAAATAAGGAGGCACCACCATGAAAACCAGAACTCTCTCCCTTCTGCTCGTGGCCGCGCTGCTGATAACGATGCTCGCGGGATGCGCCGGTGGAAACAGCACCGCAACCGTCGCCGCCACTACCACTGTCGCAACGACCGCCGCCACTACCGCTTCCGGTACCACTGCTGCTGCAACGACCACTGCCGGTACTACCGCAGCAACAACCACCGCAAATACCACAGCAGCTGTATCCGAAGGTCCGTTCCATGAAGCCGGCTATCCGATCTTCGACGAAGAGGTCACCTACAAGGCCATGAACGCCTGGGACACCAGCACCGTCAAGTGGGGCGACGATCAGGCACTCTTCCGCGCCATGCATGAGCTGACGAATATCACCTTTGAATTCCAGAACATCCCCAACACCGACTGGGATACCAAGATGAACCTGTCCTTTGCATCCGGAGATCTGCCGGATCTCTATCTCAGCTCCGTCGGCAGCTCGAACCTCTACACCTATGGTGTGAAAGGCAATCAACTCTATAACTTTGCCGACAAACTCGAAGGCTATATGCCCAACCTTGTCGCTCTCGGCGCGGATTATCCGAATCTTCTGAAGGTTTCCGTCCAGAATGACGGTGGCATCTACAGCATGCCGGCGCTTTGTTACACCCCGACCGTCGGCGCCGCCTGTATTTATGTCCGTACCGACTATATGAACGAGTGCGGCATTACCAAGGAGCCAGAGACCGTAAGCGAGCTGTATGACCTTTGCGTCGCGCTGAAGGATCATTACGCCGATATGGAGGGCTTCATTCCCTTCATGATGCAGAACGCCAACCAGCTGAACGGCTGGGCGGAAAATATGCTCTTCCCCGCGATGGGCGAATACATAAGTTCCACTTATCAGGCCGACCCCGACGGCAAGATCGTTTATGCCGGTATTACCGAGCAGATGCTCCATTACCTCCAGTACGTCCACAAGCTCTATGAAGAGAAGCTGATCAATCCCGAGATTTACACAATGGACGATTCCACCGCGATGTCTCTGATTCAGAACGGTCAGTGTGGCGTCACCACTTATGGTACCATCATTAAGCCCGAAACCTTTGCTTCCGGCAATTACGACGTATCTCTTCTCGGCCCGCTTACCTCGGAGTACAGCCAAATCAAGCATATCACGATGCCCAATATCATCTACAATTCTGGTTATGCCATCACCACAAAATGTGAAAATCCCGACGCGCTACTGCGCTGGTTTGATATTCTGTACTCCCGCGACGACGTCTCTCCCGGCCTGAACGCCACTTCCGCGTGGCTCGGCATCCGGGGCGAAACCTATGAGTACACCGACGACAGCCATAAATTATACAAACGCCTCGCGCCCGAGGGCACCGAGAACATCAACGCCTGGGTTGTCTCCTACGCTTCTCCGCAGATTATCCTTGGTATGGAAGAAATGGCGATTGCCAATGACGCTTCCGCCGGCTTAAAGGTCAAGGGTCTCGGTTTCCTGGAAAAGCATCTCCAATACACCGTCGACCCCTTCCCGCTCGGTTACCTGCATTTCTCCGACGAGGACACCGAGCGCTATAACTCCTTGACCGTGGATATTAATAATTATGTCGACCAGATGAAAGCCAAATTTGTCACCGGTACGGAAAGCCTTGACAACTGGGACAGCTACGCCGCAAACCTAGAAAAGATGGGACTTTCCGACGTTCTCGAAATCATCCAGAAGGGTTACGACGAATTCATGAAATAAGCCTTGCCATATTCCCTTTTCTACGCTATACTGAAAATCAGACGGCTGCTTTTTCATCCGGGCGGCCGTCTGAACTTTCATAGTTAGGAGCGTACGTTATGCTGCGTCCTTCGCTGAACCGTTTCCATACTTATGACGAGATCCAATCTTATCTGTTCGCCGCACGCGACGCGTATCCCGCGCTCATGCAGCTGTCGGAGCTTGCCCGTACGGAGGACGACCGCGTTATCTGGGGCGTCACCCTCTCCCGCGGTCGCGCGGACAACCATCCGGCGTTCTATGTGCAGGGCGGCGTTCATGCCGAGGAAGGCATGGGTGTTACCGGTGCGCTGAACTTTCTCCATACCGTACTCGAAAACCCTAGCCTTCTCGATCAGGTCACCATCTACATCCTCCCTTGCGTTAACCCCGACGGCTCCGACGCCTGCGTACGCACGGGACTCGGACTGCGTTCAAAAACAGAGCCGCGTGCCGGCATCCCGAATGCACTCGTTCCCCACGATCTCAACGGCGACGGGAAAATCCTCTCCATGCGCTGGCCGGACCCCCTCGGAGTATGGAAAACCGCGCCCGGCTGCGGCGATATGCTCGTTCCCCGCGTCCCCGGCGATACGGACGGGCCGTTCTACAGCATGTGTACCGAAGGTATGATCGAAAACTACGACGGCGGCACGATTGTTTCCGGTACCCGGGGGCTTGACTTCAACCGCCAGTACGCCGATACCTGGCGCGATGCGGAAAACGGCGGGGACTACCCCGGCCGTCACGCCGAGCCGCGTGCCGTTATGGAGTTTTTAACGACTCATCCAAACATCTTCGCCGCTATCGATCTCCACTGCGGCACCCGCGCGCTCATCTACGGCACACCTGCCAATACCGCCGATGCCGCTCTGATCAAACGCATAGCGCTGCTCTGCCGCGACGTCACCGGTATCGAACCGGTTCCCTGTGGCGACTACGGCCGTCCCGACGGCAGCGCGCCTACCGTGCTGCCCGGGCATTTCGAGACCTACTGCTATGAATCCCTCGGCATTCTCGCGGCGACCGTAGAGCTTGGCAACGGTTATAACTCCCTTGGGATGACCGCGCGCGAGATTTTCAACGCCGACCTCTACGGCGAAGCGCTCATCGCCCGTCTGACCGCGCTGCACGCAGCCCGTGGCCGCGCCATCGCCGACCCATGGGTACCGTACCGCCATCCCCAGCTCGGTGATGTCGAAATCGGCGGCCGCGTTTATGGCAACGCATACTTCATGGACCCCGACGATATGATTGACCTGCTGCCGAAGGTCGCCGACTATCTCCTGCGGCTCGCGGCCATGGCGCCGACGCTCACACTCGGCAATGTCGCCTGCGACGCGCTCGGGGCCGGGATTGTCCGCGTGCGCGCGGAGGTGATGAACACCGGTGTTCTCGGCACAAACGTCATGCAGGGCTCTGCCGGTTACCACGCGCATCGCGACGCCGTACGCTTCACCCTTTCGGGCGCGAAGGAAATCCTCAGCCGTCCCGCCATGCCCGCCGTCTCCGCACTGCGGTCCATGGAGCGTACAGGCGCGGAATGGTTCATCCGGGCCGAGCCCGGCGATAAATTGACCGTTACTGTATCTCATCCGAAAGCCGGTTATGCTTCGGTTTCCGTCCTTGTCCCTGCCGTATAAGGGCCTTGCCCTGACGAAAGGAGAACTTTGATGATTTTTGACAGCCATGTCCATGTCCGCGTGGTCGACACGGGCGACGTATCGATACAGACGGATGCCCTGCGGCGGGAAATGGAGCGCTGCGGCATAGAGAAGTCCTGCTACATGCCCGACGTCCTTTCCGGTGTCTTTTTCAGCCGCGAAAAAACGATGGAAGCCGCCCGCGTGCTTGATGAAGTCGGGAGGCGATATGAGGGGACGTTCTACCCGCTCGTCTGGCTCAACACCGCGCTCCCCGCGGAATTTCTCATCGACGTCTGCAAAAGCTGCATTCTGAACGGCAACGTCATCGGCGTCAAGCTGTGGATCGAGGTCAACGCCGCCAATACCCGGCTCGACTCGCTCTGTGCGTTTTTAGAGGAACATGACATCCCGGTGTTGTTCCATTCGTGGTATAAAACCGTAAGCCGTGTCGGGTGGGAGTCGACGCCCGCGGATATCGCTTCCCTCGCCCGCCGCTTCCCGAAGCTGCGCATCCTGTGCGCTCATCTGACCGGTTTTCACGAGCGCGGCGTGCAGGATATAAAACCCTGTGCTAACGTCGCCATCGACACCAGCGGCTGCTACAGCGAGTCCGGCATCATCCAATACGCGCACCGCGAGCTTGGCGCCGACCGTATCCTGTTCGGCTCGGACTATCCTGGGCGCGATATGGCGGCACAGTACGGGCGCATCCTTTCGCTTGACGCGCCAGCCTGCGATATCGCGAAAATCAGCGGGGAAAACGCCCTGCATTTCTTCAGAAAGGGGAAATAAGGATGTATACACCAGAACATCTGATTGACGCTTCGGCATGGGCCGGCAACTGGCCGTTCGCAAGCCTCCCCAACCGCGACTTTCCCTCCCTGAAGGCAAATCTCTCCCGTTACGGCATCGTCCGCGCCTATGTCTCCCCCATTGAGGCCATCCTTGAGCGCGATCCTCTGCGAGCCGACCGCGCGCTGATCGATGCTGTCGCCGAGGATCCCTTCTTTTCCCCCGTACCCGTCGTCGATCTCTCCTATGCAAACTGGCGTGACTCAGTCGAGCTTGCCGACGCGAATCCCGCCATCCGCATGATACGCTTGCTGCCAAGCTACCACCTCTACGAACTGACAGAGGACCTTCTCGCACCGCTCGTTGAGCTGACGCGCGCGAAAAAGCTGGTCATCGCGGTGCAGGTGCGCATCGAGGACGAGCGCTCACAGTACCCGGCGATGAAAATACCCGCGCCGGACACGCTGCGGCTTGCATCCGTCCTTGCAGCGTTCCCCGATCAGCCGTTTTTATTATGCAACGCCTATTTGGGCGAATTGGGGAACCTTCTCGGCGCATTCCCGAACCTCTACGCGGATACGGCGAGCCTCGAGACGCGCGATACCTTCGCCTCGGTCGCCGCCCGCTTCGACGTAAATCATCTGTTGTTCTCCACCCATGCCGCTTTCTACTATCCCGACAGCAATGTCCGCTCCCTGGAGCGCTCGTCTCTCGACAATGCGAAGCTCCGCCGGATCGCCTATGAGAACGCTGAAGCACTTTTGGGCGGATAAGACAACAAATCTCATTTATTCTCCTGTCAAAACGGCAGGGGACACGGCAGCAAAAACCGTGTCCCCTGTTTTTTTTTAATCGTTTATTTCTTCTTATACACGATGAATACAATCACACCCGCGCACACAACAAGAAACGCGCTCGCCGCGATCACAATGCCCATGTTCAAACCGGATACATCTGTCTTGTATATCGGCTCCGCGTTTACCGAATCGGAGGTCGTATTCAACGCTTTCCGCGTCGTCATCACCATTGCCGTCGTCGCGGTTCCCATCGGCGCCGCGGTGCCTGTCACGGATGGCAGTGTCGCGGAGACGCGCGTCGTCGTTTCCTGTGTCCCGGAGGTGGCTGCTCCGCTCCCCGTCAACCCGGACACCGTCGTTTCCCCTGATGCCGAGGTTTCGAAGCCTTTTGTCGTCTCTTCGGTTGTCGTAGTCGCTGTCTCTCCGGACGGATACCCGCTCGACGAATTCGTCGTGTATTCCGTCGTTGTGGTCTGCATTGCGATGTCATCCGAGCCGATTTCCTTCTCAAACAGAGTAAACTCACCCGTACGATCGGTCGGGAAGATGACCATGTTCAGGATCGGATCGTATTCCGCACGCACCGAGCGTCCCCCATCCTGCACCCATACCGCCATGTTCTCGCCGGAGCGCTGATAGGGCGCGGCCACGGTTACATTCGGCAGCCCATAAACCTCCACCCCGTTAAGCATGACGGATAGGCTCACTATCGTCCGATCCGGCATACTCAACTCGACCCGGACAATATCCTCATCGCGTACGGACAGTGACGACTGCGGGATCGTCACCATCACACCCTGTTTATAGATCTTCGCCTCACCGCCGCCGGACGCAAGAAGCCTCTTGAATGCCGCACCGGTGAGCTGCTCAACGGTATCGGAGGAATAGGTCTCGTTATCCATATCCGTCCCGCTCCCGGTCGTCTGCGCCGTAGTCCCCGTCACCGACGGTTCGGGGAACGGTTCCGCACCGCCCAACCATTGATCGATGAGACGTCCTTGCGTCTCCCCTTCATCCGGCTCGCGATAGAGATAGATAATATCCGACCGTACGCTTCCCGCTTCCAGCCGGAAGTAGTAATGCCAGCCCTGTTCGAGTTCGTTTGAGCTGATCACCAATCCTTGCTCGATCCGCGCAAATCGTTCGTCGCTTAGCGCCCAGGAGACGGACGGAAGCTCCACCGGACGTAGCACACGCGCATTGACAAAACTCAAAATCCGCGGCGTTGACTCCGGTTCCACGTTCCAGATCACATATACCGCATCCTCCGTCACGGCTGCGATACGCGCCTCGAAGTATGCGGGTTCGCTGACCCATATGGGCAGCTCTATCGTACGCAGGGTATCCGGCAGTGTGAAATCCGTAGCGTACCCACCTTTGAGCGCCAATGTCGCCGTTACCGTATAGTCTCCCGGCGTGGTGATATCCACGTCGCCCACGTCCAGCGTCTCCATAGTCAGCTCGGCGGTATACCCGTCCGCGCTGCGGCCGATGACCGTGCGCAGCGCGCGCGTCAGTTCGTCATATATTGCTGACCATCCATCGGCATCGCCTACCAAAACGCCGCGCAGCCTGGTAATCGTATCGAAATCGACAAGCTCCACGATCTCATGCCCTGTGTTATTTGCACCGAGTGCCGTGCCGTTTACACCAAAGCAGAACATTGCCGCAAGCAGTATAACCAGAATCCTTGTTATTTGGCTTTTCATTATGTGTTCCCATGCTTTCTTGTTTAAAACCGTGCGGTTTTCCCGTACGGTTTATTATAGCACGAATTTATAGATTTTGCGAGTATGCTCTTCTATAGTATGCGGCCTTCTTTCCTCAATTTACAGCCGTTTCTACATGTATTTTCTTCCTTACGCCTCGTTTCTCCTTCAGGATTGCCTTTTCACACCGATCCTTGCCAAAACTCCCCGGAATGCTTCGCTTGCGATTGGCAGACGCGGCCAGAATTTTTCTAACCGGCTGTTATCATGGGAAAGCCCTTAATTGCGGATTGTATTTTAACACATATCCTGCCGTTTTGCAACACGACACTAAAATTTTCACACCGTAAAAAGCCTCTTGCGGCCGGGCGTTATCCGTGTTAGAATTATTACAGCAACGCGTTAAAAGGAGTAAAACAATCTATGTCAAAGCCCAGGATACCGGATCAAAAAAAAACCGAGGTCGTAGCTGCGCTCATCCAAGACGGCAGCCGTTTTCTGATTTGCCAGCGCCCCGCGCATAAGGCGCGCGGATTACTCTGGGAATTCGTCGGCGGCAAGGTCGAGCCGGGTGAAACGAAGGAAGCCGCCCTCATCCGCGAATGCCGGGAGGAGCTTGGCATCATCCTCTCGGTCGGCGGCATCTACACGGAAGTCCTGCATGAGTACCCGGACATCACCGTCCATCTGACGCTGTTTTCCTGCCGTATACGCGAAGGGATTCCACAAATGCTCGAGCATAACGATATCCGTTGGATTACCCCGGAGGAGATCCCGCAATATACATTCTGCCCCGCCGACACAGAGATTCTGGCACTGCTGCAAAAAGACGGCGGGAAGTAATAAATGGAAGAATCCCCTTGCCTGCTTTCCGAAACCGTGCTATAATGCGGTAGAATTTATTCATAGAAAGGTGACACATACCATGCGGATTCTTTTTCAGGGAGACTCGATCACAGATGTCGGCCGTACCCGTGAAGATGGCCGTACTACCTCACTCGGACAGGGCTACCCGCTGATGATCGCCGGCGATCTCGGTGCGGCGTTTCCCGGGAAGTACGAGTTTTATAACCGCGGCATCAGCGGGGACCGCGTCGTCGATCTTTACGCGCGCGTTAAACGCGACTGCTGGAACCTAAATCCCGATGTGCTCAGCATCCTCATCGGCGTCAACGACGTCTGGCACGAGGCCGCCGACGTTCATAACGGCGTCGACGCCGAACGCTTTGAGAAAATCTACCGTATTTACATCGAGGACACCCTCGCGCGCTTCCCGAATCTGAAAATCATGATTCTCGAACCGTTCGTCTTACGGGGTACTGCGACCGACGCCGAATGGAGCTATTTCGGCCCCGAGGTGCCTCTCCGCGCGGCGGCGGCAAAACGCGTCGCCAAAGATTACGGCTTGATTTTCGTTCCGTTGCAATTCATGTTCGACGAAGCCTGCAAAAACGCCCCGGCTTCCTACTGGCTGCTCGACGGTGTCCATCCGTCCCCGTTCGGTCACCGGCTGATCTCCAACGCCTGGATTAAGGCTTTCCGCGAAAATATCTGATCGAAAAATGCGAAATGATGAAACGGTATGTTCTCATTTCGCATTGTTTTGATAAGTTATTAAATATATCCTCATATGAGAAGGGAGCGCTTCCCATGACACAATCCTTCCGTGCGATCGTCGTCGGCACCGGCGTCGCGGGCTACAACGCCGCCTTGCAGCTGCACCGGCTCGGCGTGACCGATATCGCAATCGTCACCGAAGGCGTCAATGCAGGCACGTCGCGTAATACCGGCTCCGACAAGCAGACGTATTATAAGATGAGTCTCTCCGGCGCCGCCCTCGACTCTCCCTGTGCCATGGCGGAAGACTTATTCGCCGGCGGCTGCGTCGACGGGGATACCGCGCTTGTAGAAGCGTCCCTTTCTGTGCCGAGCTTTCTCGAACTTGCGCGTCTCGGCGTTTCCTTTCCCACAAACCGTTACGGCGAGTACGTCGGCTACCAAACGGATCACGATACCCGCGCCCGCGCGACCTCGGCGGGGCCCTTAACGTCGAAGCTGATGACCGAAGCGCTGCAAAAGGCGGTGGAGGAACGCGGCATCCCGGTTTTAGACCGGCTTCTCGTTGTCAAGATCCTGAAAAACGGCGATCGCGCTGTGGGCGTGCTCGCCATGGATTTGAAAAATCCCGAAAACACCGTCGTTATCCGCAGCGGCAGCATCGTCTGGGCGACGGGCGGCCCCGCCGGCATCTATGCCGACGC
Source organism: Clostridiaceae bacterium (assembly GCA_034926225.1). GTDB lineage: Bacteria > Bacillota > Clostridia > Oscillospirales > QAMX01 > JAAZKA01. The sequence continues at coordinate 42,699 of JAYFRF010000013.1, read as the reverse complement.
CGTCTATCCCCACGGACATACCGGCAGCTCCGGCGTCGCGTTTGAAGCGGGAGTCGCGGGCCGCAACCTCACCGAATGGCAGTACGGACTTGCCTCCATCGCACCGCGCTGGAATGTCTCCGGCACCTATATGCAGGTGCTTCCCCGCTTTTTCTCCGTCGGCGAGGACGGCTCGGAGCATGAATTTCTACGCGAATACGACGAAAATCCAGCCTCCTGCCTGTCGCGCGTGTTCCTCAAGGGCTACGAGTGGCCGTTCGACTGTGCGAAAGCCGTTTCCGGCTCGTCCGTAATCGATCTGCTCGTCTACCGCGAACGGATTCTCCGCAACCGCCGCGTCTATCTCGACTACACCCGCAATCCGTTCGGCTTCGATGATCTCCCTTACGCCGACCTCGACGAACGCGCACGCACCTATCTGGAAAGCGCCCACGCCTGCTTCGGCACCCCCATTGAACGGCTCCGCTCGATGAACGAGCCCGCCTATCAGCTTTATCTATCCAAAGGCGTCGATCTCGCCCGCGAGCCGCTGGCAATCTCCCTTTGCGCTCAGCATCACAACGGCGGCCTTGCAGTCGATCTCTGGTGGCGCACGAATCTTCCCGGCTTCTTCGCCGCGGGGGAGGCCGCCGGTGTGCATGGCATCCGCCGTCCGGGCGGCTCCGCGCTCAACGCCTGCATGGTCGGCTCCACCCGCGCTGCGCAGTACATCGCTGCGCATCCCACCCCGCCAATGGACGAGGATTCCTTCCGTACCATCGCCGACGCCGCCGTCGCCGAATATGCCGCGCAGAGCCGCGCCTTCCTCGGCGGCAACACCTGCAATGCCCTTTATACTGAGTTCAACCGCCGCGCCGACGCCGTGGCCGCCGCAATCCGTAACCCCGACGGCATCGCCCGTGCCATCGACGAGGTACGCGCGCTGCTCGATGCTTTTACAGCGCTCGTACGCGTCCCCACCGTCTCGGCACTTCCCCGTGCCTCTAAACTGCGCGATCTTCTGATTTCCCAGCTCGTCTGCTTCTCCGCGATGCGGGATTATGTCGCCCACGGCGGCGCCTCCCGCGGCTCCTGCATCTATACCGACGCCGTCGGCTCCCACGCACCGGGGCTCGAGGATGTCTTTCGCTTTCTGTCCGACGACGGACGGCACTCATGCGAGATTCAGGAAACCATCCTGCGCGGCGGCTCCGTCGAGAGCACATTCCGCCCGGTACATCCTCTGCCGGACGGCGGGGGGTTCTTTGAGAACGTCTGGAAACGGTACCGCGAAGATAAAAACATCTACTGATCCCCGGACAGTGTCCGCAGATAGGCTTTTGTCCGATCGTCAATCCGGTCGCTTTCGATCGCCTTGCGAATGGCCTTCCGGTGGGTCGGCGTATCCAGCCTATGCCCCTCTAGATAGGGAATCGCCGCGTCGTACTGTTTTGATAGCGCCGTCGCGAAAAACCATGCCACCATCATATGGACATAGTACTCCTCCGTTTTTACCGACGCGACAAGCTCGAGCGTTTCCGCCCGGAAGCCGTCCTCCAGGTAGTACCGCATCAGCATCCCTATGCCAAACCGTGCCGTATACGTCCGTGCAGACTGCGTCCATCGGACACACTGTTCATAAAACCCCTCGGGACGCGCTAAAAAGGCTTTCGGTGACATCATATCGCATGTCGCCCAGTTATCCACATACGGCAAAAACCGCTCCAGCGCCGCTACCGTCCTGTCATAATCCGTGATCCGCTCCAGTAGGAACGCGTGTAGGTTATCCTCCTCGTAATATCGATGCGGCAGCAGTGCACAGAACGCCTCCCCGTCCGCCGTACCGGAAAGCTCCCGTGCAAGCCTGCGCACCGCCGGCGTCCGTACGCCAATCACACGTGCCTTCTCCACCGTCGGCATCAAGCGGCTTTGAAATTCTCGATACGACAGATCCTGCCATACAAAAAGCCGTTCCCGGATTCTTTCTTCGACCTCATTCATCCCGTCTTTCCCCTCCTTTTCCCATCGATTATAAAAGAACATGATTGCCCTGTCAAGTACGCGGCATATTGTGTTCTTTTTTTGTATAGTTTTTTGCGTATAGGCTCTTGACAAATACCCCCAATGGGTATATACTATAGACAGCTAAGATACCCCTCCCGGGTATCCGCCATGTATGGAGGAACCGTTTATGTTAGATACTAATACAATCTGCTGCCGTCACAAGCATACGCCTCGGGACGAGGAAACGGTACGGCAGCTGCAAAACCGCTTAAACCGCATCATCGGGCAGCTTGGCGGCATCAAGGCCATGCTCGACGACAACCGGTACTGCGGCGACATACTGACACAGATCGCAGCGGCGGAGAGCGCGCTGCAAAGCTTCGGCTATCTGGTGCTGCGGGAGCATATGGAAACCTGCGTCGTCGAAGAAATACAGCAAGGAAATACGGCGATTATTGATGAAGCCGTCGATTTAATCAAAAAATTGAAGTAAGGAGGGATTATTACGCGTACCGAAAACTTTCATGTCACCGGCATGACCTGCTCCGCATGCAGCGCGCATGTCGAACGCGCCGTTCGCGCCGTTCCCGGCGTACAGGACGTATCAGTCAGTCTGCTGACGAACTCCATGCGCGTGGAGATGGATTCCTCCGCCGACGCCTCCGGCGTCCGCGATGCCGTCCGTGCGGCGGGATACGGTGCGGAGCCCGTACAGGCGCAAAAGAGCGCCGTATCGGGCGAACCGCTCGAGGATCGCGAAACGCCCAGACTTTTCCGGCGACTGATCGCGTCCATAGCCCTGCTTTTGCCGCTGATGTACGTCTCGATGGGGCATCTGATGTGGGATTTCCCCGTTCCGGCGGCTTTTGCAGCCAATCCGATGGCAATCGCCCTCTTCGAGCTGCTGTTCACCGTACTGATTATGGTGATCAACCAGCGTTTCTTCATCGGCGGCTATCAAAGTCTTCTGCACGGCGCGCCGAATATGGATACGCTCGTCGCCCTTGGCGCAGGCGCGTCGTTTGTCTACAGCGTCGCCGTGATGTTCGGAATGACGGCAGCCGACATGCCGCATCACCTGCTGCATGAGCTATATTTTGAGTCCGCCGCGATGATTCTCACCTTGATTACCGTCGGCAAAACGCTGGAAGCCCGTAGCAAGGGGAAAACCACCAACGCCATCCGCACACTGATGAACCTCGCGCCGAAAACCGCTCATGTCCTCCGTGACAGCGGCGAAGTGACCGTCCCTGTCGAGGATGTCCGTGTCGGCGAACCCTTTGTCGTTCGCCCGGGCGAAAGCATCCCTGTCGACGGCCTTGTTACCGATGGCGAAAGCGCCGTCAACGAAGCTTCCCTTACCGGCGAAAGCCTTCCCGTCGATAAAGCGCCGGGCAGCACTGTCAGCGCCGCGACCATTAATCAAAACGGCTTTCTGACCTGTACCGCCACCCGCGTCGGGAGCGATACGACGCTGTCCCAGATTATCGAGCTGGTTGAAAACGCCGCCGCAACGAAAGCGCCCATCGCGAAGCTTGCCGACCGCGTGTCCGGCATCTTTGTCCCCACCGTCATCGCCATCGCACTCGTTACCGCACTGATCTGGACGCTCGCCGGGGCCGAGCCGGGCTTCGTCCTCGCCCGCGCGGTCAGCGTGCTCGTTATCAGCTGCCCCTGCGCGCTCGGACTCGCCACCCCCGTCGCCATCATGGTCGGCTCCGGCTCGGGTGCAAAGCATGGCATCCTCTTTAAAACAGCATCCTCCCTTGAGGCAGCCGGAAAGTCGGATTTTATCATTCTCGACAAGACCGGTACCGTGACCGAGGGCCGTCCCCATGTCACGGACCTCCTCCCCGCACCCGGCGTTACGGAAAACGAGCTCCTGTCCGTCGCCGCGTCCCTTGAGGAAAAAAGCGAGCATCCCCTCGCGCGTGCAGTGATGGAAAAGGCCGCAGACCTCCCCCACGCAACCGCGTCCGATTTCTCCGTACTACCCGGCCACGGCCTGCAGGGGCTCGTCGGCGGCAGTCCCTCCCTAGGCGGAAACGCGGCTTTGATGGCCGAACGCGGCTTTCTTACCCCCTCGATCCAATCCCTCGGCGACAAGCTTGCCGAAGAAGGTAAAACACCTCTCTACTTCACGCAGGGTGGCCGTCTGCTCGGTATCATCGCCGTCGCAGACATCGTGAAGCCCGACAGCGCCGACGCAGTCCGTGCGCTCCACGACATGGGTACGCGCGTCGTCCTCCTGACCGGTGACAACCGCCGCACGGCAAATGCCATTGCCCGAGCTGTCGGCGTCGACGCCGTCGTCGCGGATGTTCTGCCGTCAGATAAGGAAGCTGTCGTTCGCAGGCTCGCGGAATACGGTAAGACGGCCATGGTCGGAGACGGCATCAACGACGCGCCGGCTCTCACCCGTGCGGATGTCGGCATCGCCATCGGCGCGGGCGCGGACGTCGCGATCGATTCCGCGGACGTCGTCCTGATGAAATCGAGCCTGTCCGACGTGCCCGCCGCCATCCGCCTCTCCCGCGTCGTATTGCGAAACATCCGGGAAAATCTGTTCTGGGCGTTTTTCTACAATGTTATCGGCATCCCCCTCGCCGCCGGCGCGTTGATTCCCGCCTTTGGCATACAGCTTTCCCCCATGTTCGGTGCGGCGGCGATGAGTCTCTCAAGCGTCTGCGTCGTCACAAACGCGCTCCGTTTAAACTGGTTTAACCCCCATGCTCAAGTGCGTCCCTCACGCAAAAATCCGCTTCCGCTTCCCGATTTTTTAACCCATGAAACCAATCAAAAGGAGGATTTACCCATGAAAAAGGTCATTTCCATCGAAGGCATGATGTGTCAGCACTGCGTTGCTCACGTCAAAAAAGCACTCGACGCTGTCGACGGCGTGTCCGAAGCCGCCGTCAGCCTTGACGCTAACAACGCCACCGTCACTCTCTCCCGCGAAGTCTCCGATGAGGCGCTCCGCGACGCGGTCAAAAACGCCGGCTATACGCCGGGCACTGTTCAGCCGGGTAAAAATTGAATACAAGGCCGCCATATCCGGCGGCCTCGCTTTTCCTAAAGCACACAGTAATGTGGGATGATATCCTCATACGTGCCGTCCTTCATACAAAAGCCGCCGGGGATGACGCCAAGCTGCGTAAAGCCGAGCTTTTCGTAGAGCCGCAGCGCAGGCAGATTCGTTTTGACGACGGCATTGAACTGCAATATCCGAAAACCGAGCGTCTTCGCCTCCTCGAGGCAGTGCGTGACCAACTTTTCACCGATATGCTTCCCTCGCGCGTCCCCTTTCACAGCATAGCTTGCGTTGCAGATATGTCCGCAGCGCCCCACATTGTTAGGATGCAGGATATACAGTCCGACGATTTGCCCGCTTTGCGTATCGACCGCGACGCCTGTATAGGACTGTCCCCGGAAAAACGCGTCGCCCGTCGTCTGCGTCAGCACTTCCGTTTGCGGAAACGCTCTGCCTTCTTCAACAACTTCGTTCCAAACCGCGATCGCCATGCGCACATCCTGTGTGCGATAGGCTCTGAGTATGATGTCCATGAATCCCTTCAAGCCTTTCTTCCGTGATTACTTATGTCTTTTCATTATACGCCGTCTATTTCTCTTTTGCAATCCCCACCTCCACCGGGAAACATCAAGAAATAATAATAAGGAAATTGTATGCTATGAACTGGATGATTGCTTCGGATATTCACGGCTCAGCCGCCTGCTGCCGTGCGCTTCTCTCCCGTTTTCAATCGGAAAACTGTGATCGCCTGCTCCTTTTAGGCGACCTTTTATATCACGGGCCCCGCAACGACCTCCCCGACGAGTACGCCCCGAAAGCTGTGATCCCCCTCTTAAACAGCGTCCGGGATCGGCTTATCTGCGTACGCGGCAACTGCGACGCGGATGTCGATCAAATGGTCCTCGACTTCCCCCTACTCGCCGACTGCGCCGTCCTTTCCATCGGCGACCGTCTCCTTTATGCGACCCACGGGCATCACGCCTCCGAAGCTTCTCCCCCGCCCCTCTGCCGCGGCGATATTCTCCTGTGTGGTCATACCCATATCCCCGCCTGCGTCGATCACGGCGATTTTCTCTACCTTAACCCCGGTTCCGTCTCCATCCCCAAAGCCGACAGTGTACGCGGCTATATGACGCTGAAACACGGCGTGTTCGAGTGGAAGGCGCTTGAGGACGGCTCCGTTTACCGCGAATACACGCTATAAATCTCACATCTAAAAAACTTGTACTCTTCACTTTTAAATTATTCTGTGGTATACTGTCTGTGCTAGAAACGAAGGGAGACATTTACGGATTATGTTGAAGCTTTCGCATATACGGTGGAATACGCCGGATGGAACGAATATATTGAAGGATCTGACTCTCGATGTGCCGGATGGGAAGCTGGTGGTGATCACCGGACCCAACGGCGGCGGAAAGACGACCCTTGCGAAGGTGATCGCGGGCCTGATCGTACCGGATGAGGGGAGTATTTTCCTCGATGGGAAGGATATCACGGGGTTTGACGTGACCGAACGCGCGCGAATGGGGATCAGCTTTGCGTTTCAGCAGCCGGTACGGTTTAAGGGCATCACCGTACGGCGGTTGTTGGAGCTTGCCGCGGGCGGTTCTATGAAGGAGCGTACGGCCTGCGACATCCTGAGCCGCGTCGGACTGTGCGCCATTGAATATATCGACCGCGAGGTGAATGCGACGCTGTCCGGCGGTGAAATCAAGCGCATCGAGATCGCCACGGTGCTGGCACGGCATACGAAGCTGTCTATTTTTGACGAACCGGAGGCCGGTATCGATCTGTGGAGTTTTGCGAATTTGATTCGCGTGTTCGAGGACATGCGCGGGACACGGCGCGGGACGCTTGTGGTGATCTCACATCAGGAACGGATTTTGCAGATTGCCGATGAAATCGTCGTTGTCGCTGATGGAATGGTGAAGGCATCGGGCGCGGTGGATGTGATACTGCCGGAGCTGCTCTCCGGCAAAGAAGTGCGTGCCGCATGTACGAAGCAGGAGGCGATGTTTCAATGAACGAGGTCACGAAGAAGCTTTTAACAGAAATCTCCGACTGGAGCGGCGGCTACAAAGGCGCCTACAATATCCGTGTGGACGGCACCTGCGCGGGGAGGCAGTCGAGTGAGCATATCCATATCGAGACGAAGTCGGACAATCCCGGGCTCGTCATCCGCATTGATGCCGGAACGAAGGGAGAAACGGTTTCAATTCCCGCGTGTGTAACGCACGGGGATGTGGACGATCTCGTCTATAACGACTTCTATGTCGGAGAGGATGCCGACGTCGTGATCGTGGCAGGCTGCGGGATTCACGTGGAGACAGGAGAGCCCGCGCGGCATAACGGCATCCATCGCTTCATTCTCGCCCGGGGCGCACATGTGAAGTATGTCGAAAAGCACATCGGCACGGGAAAAGGCGCGGGACTGCGGTCGATTGACCCCGTAACGGAAGCGGAACTTGCCCAGGACGCCGTGCTGGAGATGGATACCGCGCAGATCGGCGGTGTAGACCGTTCCATGCGAAAAACAGCGGCGAAGCTTGAAAAAGGCTCCCGCCTTCTTATCCGCGAGCGCATTTTAACAGAGCATGAGCAGACCGCCCAAACGGACTTCGTTGTGGAACTGAACGGTGAAGGCTCCGGCGTCGATCTGATTTCCCGCGCGGTGGCAAGGGACCGGTCGCATCAGGGGTACCATTCCGTGATCATCGGAAACGCGCCCTGTACCGGTCATTCGGAATGCGATGCGATTTTATCTGGATCGGGTACAGTGGATGCCTCTCCCGAGCTGCACGCTCGGTGCGAGGATGCGGCTCTGATTCATGAGGCGGCCATCGGTAAGATCGCCGGGGAGCAGATTTTAAAGCTGCGAACGCTGGGTTTAAGCGAGCAGGAAGCCGAATCGACCATTATCGACGGCTTTCTGGCGTGACGACAGTATTTGCCGTGGATACCGCTCAAATGTACTGTTGACTTTACGCGGTCTTCATGATATAATATTTATATTCCGGTATATGTGGTGGAGTCTGTCATAGAGCGCTGCGCAAAAGGTATCGTATAGCGTTCTATTTATACCGGAGGTTTCGAGGATGGTATCATCTTCGAAATAACGGCGCATATTCAATATTTAAAGGATGCGTTGTCAATGCGGCAGAACCATTTTTATGGTTCTGCCTTTTTGTTATCTTAAAAGGAGACATATATGAGAAAAACCAAGATTGTATGCACGATCGGTCCCGCAAGCTCCGATGAGGGAACTTTAGAGCGCATGTGCGCAGCCGGGATGAACGTCGTCCGCTTAAATTTTTCCCACGGCACCCACGAGGAACATCAGCAGCGCATCGACGCTGTCAAGCGTGTGCGGGAGCGTCTGCATATGCCCATTGCCATCATGCTCGATACGAAAGGCCCGGAATATCGCGTCGGCACCTTCCGTGATGAAAAGGTTATGCTTGAGGATGGCCAGGTATTTACGTTTACAACACGAGATATCGAAGGGGATATAAACGTTGTCTCCGTCAATTATAAAGGACTGCCCTCCGAGCTTCGCCCCGGCGACCGTGTGCTTGTGAACAACGGTCTTATAATCTTCACCGTGACCGACGTGACCGATACCGATGTGCGCTGTAAGGTCGTCGTAGGCGGTGAACTTTCCAACCGGAAAAGCATGAGCTTCCCGAATAAGGTTTTAAAACAGACCTACTTAAGCGACCGCGACCGGGAGGATCTGCTCTTCGGCGTTCAAAATGATGTGGATTTCATCGCCTGCTCCTTTGTATCCTGCCGCGAAGACCTGGTCGATGTACGCACCCTGCTTGACGCCCATGGCGGTGAACGGATCCATCTGATCGCAAAAATCGAAAACCGCGCCGGTATTGATCATATCGACGAAATCTGTGAGATGTGCGACGGCATCATGATCGGGCGCGGTGATATGGGCGTCGAAATCCCCTTTGAGGAACTGCCCGCCATCCAGAAGCAGCTTATCACCAAATGTCGCATGCTCGGGAAACGCGTCATCACCGCAACGGAAATGCTCGAGTCGATGATCCACAATCCCCGCCCCACCCGTGCCGAAATCTCCGATGTCGCCAACGCCGTGTATGACGGTACCAGCGCCATTATGCTCTCCGGAGAGACCGCCGCCGGTAAATATCCCGTCCTCACCGTCGAAACCATGGCTCGCATCGCCGAACAGACCGAAAAAAACATCCATTACCGCAAACGCTTCCTGTCCTCCGATTTTATTATCGAAAACACCATGGACGCCATCTCCCACGCAATCTGCGGCATCTCCATCGACCTGGACGCGAAAGCCATCGTCGTCTGCTCCCTCTCCGGCCGAACCGCCCGCATGGTCTCCCGCTTCCGCTCCCCCGTCGATATCATCGGACTGTCCGTCGACGAAAAAACCTGGCGTCAGCTTGCCCTGTCATGGGGCGTTACGCCGATTATGTGCGAGGTATACCCCTCTACCGAGGTGCTTTTCTATACCGCCGCGCGCATCGCGAAGGAAACCTTCCATTTGAATAAAGGCGACAAGCTCGTCATCACCGGCGGTGCCACAAACGGGGTTTCCGGCAATACCAATTTGATCAAAATCGAGACCATCTGAATAAATATTGCCTTTCTTGTCATTCTATGATATCCCGTCCAAGTGAACGGTTCATTCCTCCCTGCAAAGCAAAGCCGCCCCCTGTCGTCGCAGACAGAGGGCGGTTTATGCTAAGTTATAATAAGCTTTTTTAAGACTTACGCCGTTTCAATCGCATTCGCCGCCTGCAGTTTGAGCATGGCGACGGCGTCCTCGCGCATCTTGTACTTCAGAATTTTCCCCGCCGCGTTCATCGGAAAGCCGTTGACAAAGGCGATATAGCGCGGCGTCTTATGCTTTGCCATATGATCGCGCACATACTCTTTGATCTCATCCTCCGTCGCGATCTCACTGGGCTTTAACACGACGCACGCCATGATCTCCTCGCCGTAGTCTTTATCCGGCACGCCGATGACCTGCACATCCTGAATCTTCGGATGGCTGTAGAGGAAGTCCTCAATCTCCTTGGGGTAAATATTTTCGCCGCCGCGGATGATCATATCCTTAATGCGTCCGGTGATCTTAAAGTAGCCGTTGGGGAGTCTGCGGGCCAGGTCGCCCGAATGCAGCCAACCGTCGCGGTCGATCGCCGCCGCTGTCGCTTCCGGCATCTTGTAGTAGCCCTTCATGATATTATAACCGCGCGCGCAGAACTCGCCGTCCACGTTATCCGGGCATTCCTCGCCCGTCTCCGGATTGACGATCTTGCATTCGACCGCAAACATCGCCGCTCCCACCGTGTTCACGCGGTTTTCGATGGTATCCGTCGTCTTGGACATCGTCGTCGCGGGGGAAGCCTCCGTCTGCCCGTAGGTGATGCAGATTTCCGTCATGTTCATCTTCTCGATAACCTCGTGCATGACCTTGATCGGGCAGGGGGAACCCGCCATGATGCCGGTACGCATGTGGGAGAAGTCGGTATTCGGGAAGTCCTTGTGCCCGAGCATCGCGATAAACATCGTCGGCACGCCGTGGAAGCAGGTGATCTTCTCGCGGTTGATGCATTCGAGCCCCTTCGTGGGAGAAAACGCCGGAATCGGACTCATCGTCGTGCCGTGGGTCATCGACGCGGTCATCGCGAGCACCATACCGAAGCAATGGAACATCGGCACCTGAATCATCATACGGTCAGCGGTGGAGAGGTCCATGCAGTCGCCGATGGCCTTGCCGTTGTTGACGACGTTGTAATGGGTCAGCATAACGCCCTTCGGGAAGCCCGTGGTACCGGAGGTGTACTGCATGTTGCAGACATCGTGCTTGTTGATCGCGGCGGCGCGGGCATAGACCTCCTCGACCGGCACACGCTCCGCCATGGCCATGGCGTCGTCCCATGCTTTGCAGCCGGGCTGACGGGAATCGGTGGTGATAATGTTGCGGAGGAAGGGCAGGCGCTTACAATGCAGGGGCTTCGACGCATCCGCGGTCGCGAGCTCGGGGCAGAGCTCCTTTATGATCCCGACATAATCGGAGTCCTTGTGGCCGTCGATCATGACAAGGGTATGCGTATCGGACTGACGCAGTAGGTACTCGGCCTCGTGTACCTTATACGCCGTGTTAACGGTGACGAGTACCGCGCCGATCATCGTCGTCGCCCAGAAGGTAATGTACCACGCCGGGACATTCGTCGCCCAGATCGCCACATGATCGCCGGTACGCACCCCCATCGCAATGAGCGCGCGAGCGAAAGTACGAACGTCCTCACGGAATTCGGAGTAGGTCCGGGTATAGTCAAGCGTGGTGTAACGGAACGCGTACTGCTCGGGGAACTCCTCGCACATACGGTCGAGTACCTGCGGGAAGGTCAGATCGATTAGATGCTCCTTGGGCCAGACATACTTGCCGTCGCCGCGGTTGCTGGTTTGCAGACGATTTTCACCGATTTCATGCCCGCTCCAGCGGGACATATAGTTAGAAAACTGCGGGAAGACGACGCCGGCTTCCGCCATGTCGGGCGCGTAATACTTGACCCATTCGAGCGTGATGTAGCCTTCGTAGTTGATGGACCGCAGCGCGCGCATGATGGATTCGACGGGGAGATCGCCTTCTCCCATTATTTTGTAGACGACACAGCCGTTTTCCATGACGGAATCCTTGATATGGGTATATTTGATGAACGCACCGAGGTTCTGAATGGTTTTCTCCGGGGATTCTCCCGCAAAACGGAAGGGGTGATGTAAATCCCAGAGGGCGGCTACATTGTCGCTTTCGACCGCCGCGATGACACCGGCAAGGCGATCGGTATGGGCATAGACGCCGTTTGTTTCGCACAGGAGGGTAACGCTTTTTTCCTCGGCATAGGGTGCGATCGCTTTCAGGGTATCGATGACGACATCGTCGTCGACATCCCCGTCAGGCGCGGCATGCTCGTCACAGAGGACGCGGACATAAGGGGTGCCGAGCTTTTCGGCAAGATCGATATATGCGCGCAGCTCCGCGATGTTCTGCTCACGGCGGTCGGCGTATTTTAAGGCGCAGCCGGAGGAAAGGCAGGGGATCTCGAGACGCATGCGCCGGAGGTGTTCGATGGTCGCGGGGAGATTTTCTTCGGTGAAGGGTTTGGCGTGGATATCAAAAATATCGTTACCCATGCCGCGCATTTCGATGCCGTCATATCCGAGGTCTTTTGCGCAGGAGTAGATGTCCGGCCAGTCGAAGTCAGGGCACCCTAAGGTTGAAAATGCAATTTTCATGTCTTTTACCTCCAATTTTCATTCTATATGAGGCGAAATGGCAATAAAAAACGCCCTCGTCTCATTGATTCATTCAAGAGACGAAAGCATACTACTAGTTGCTTCCGCGGTACCACTCTTTTTGGTGCGACAGCACCCTCTCAAAACGTCTAAAAACGTTCTCCCATGATAACGGTGGGCATCCCGTCCGCGCCTACTCGAGTTATCTTTCAGCCGGCCGCTCCGGGGCGAGTGAAAACTCTCCGCGTACCGCCTTACACCAAACCGACGGCTCTCTGCGACGCGTGAAAGATGTTTTTCTTTTCCCCATCCTTGCGTTTTACTGATTTTAAGTATAGCAGACCTCCCTTCTCTTGTCAATCGTCGTTTTGACGGTTTTTATGTGTCTCTGTCTTGTCCGCGCTGTTTACAAAACGAAGAAACCATGCTATAATCAAGCATGGTTTCTATGATTCCGCCCGCTCCTTCGCGAACAGCTCCCGGATGCCGGTATACGCCAGAAGCAGTCCGAACAGCCGCCGCAGCAGCGTAGTCTCGAGCATTCCGGACACCCATGCGGCAATCAGCGCGGCTACGGTACCCGCGATCGCCGCCGGAAGGAAGATACGCCACGCGATGCGGTTCTCTTTGGCATGGATAGCGAGGGATGAAAGCGCCGTGGGGAAAAAGTACCACAAATTCGCGCCCTGAGCCGTTCGCTGTTCTACACTAAAGAGAAAGACCAATATAATAACCAGCAGCGTACCGCCGCCGATGCCGAAGCCCGACAGTACGCCGGTGGCTGTGGCAAGTACGAACCGTAACCAGGGGGATACTGTATCGAGCATATGTGTCCCTTCCTCTATATAATTAACATCCTCACGGCACTGTAGAGAATCAAAATCCCAAGCGCCCGCCGCAGCCACAGCTTCGGCACACGACTGTAGAGCAGCCCTCCCGCGATGCCGCCGACAAGTCCCCCCGCAAGCAGCCACCAGTCCGGCCCGGCTACGCCCGCTCTTGAGTAAGAGATCAGCGACGCGGCGCACATCGGGAGGATAATCGCGATCGACGTCGGCATAGCGGTCTGCGCGTCCAGCCGGCAAACCCGCAGAAGCCCCGGCACAAGCAGCAGTCCGCCTCCCGCGCCGAACAAACCATTTGCCGTACCAGCCGCGAATCCGATGCCCGCGGCTTTCCACAGTTCGCTTTTATTTTTACCGGAGGTAGTATGCAATCCGTTCACATCCTTGCCGTCGGCCGACTCAAGGAACGCGCTTATGACGCGCTCTGCGCCGAGTATATCCGCCGTCTGTCCCCTTTTTATGCGGTCACGTTGACGGAGCTTGCGGAAGCGCGTCTGCCGGAGGAACCCTCCGACGCCCAAGTACGGGCCGCGCTCGCCGACGAAGCCGTGAGACTCCGCCGTGCGATTCCACAGGGGACGTATACCGTCGCGCTCTGCATCGAGGGGAAATCCCTGTCAAGCGCTGAGTTTGCGCAAAGTCTCGACCACGCGCAGGCGGCAAAGCTTGCGTTTGTGATCGGCGGCTCCAACGGGCTTGACGAGAGTTTTAAGCGGGAGGCTTCCCTGCGTGTTTCTTTTTCCCCGATGACGTTTCCCCATCATCTGTTCCGCGTGATGCTTCTCGAACAAATTTACCGTGCCGCGATGATTACAGCGGGACGGAAATATCATAAATAAGAATTCAGCTCTTTTCTTTTGGCTTACTAACCAGCGCGAAGAAGTAACCGAACAGAATACTCGCGGCAATCCCGCCTGCCGCAGCCGTGAGGCCGCCTGTAAACGCACCAAGAAGCCCCTTTTCTTCGACGGCACGCCGAACTCCCTTCGCAAGCGTATTCCCAAAGCCGGTCAAGGGTACCGTCGCACCCGCGCCCGCCCATTTAACGAGCGGCTCATACACACCCACCGCACCAAGGACGATGCCCGCGATGACGTACGCCACGAGAATGCGCGCCGGTGTCAGCTTCGTCCGGTCGATGAGAATCTGACCGATTACGCATAAAACACCGCCGATAAAAAATGCTTTCAGATAATCCATAAAAATCACCCCGTATATTCGATTACCACCGCGTGGCAGATGGAGGGAATACTCTCCCCCTGCTGCGTGCTGACGGGACTCATCAATGCGCCGGTTCCAGCAAAAATCACACGCTTCCACTGTCCTTGGCGCATACCGTTTAAGACATGGCAGCATAATACGCTTGCCCCGCAGCCGCAGCCGGAGCCGCCCGCATGCGTATCCTGCGCCTCACCGTCAAAAATCATGCAGCCGCAGTCGTCATAGCGTCCGGCAAGCGTGACGCCGTCCGACGCGAACAGGTCAACGAGGATATTTTTTCCGATACCCGCGAGGTCGCCCGTAAGAATTAAGTCGTAGTCGGAGGCTTCTGTGCCGGTATCGGTAAAAAGCGCGGTTAAAGTCTGATGCGCGGCCGGCGCCATCGCGGCGCCCATGTTATTAGCGTCCTTGATGCCGAAATCGACGATCTGCCCGAACGTCACATGCGTAATGCACGGCGAATGGGGGAAATTTGCCTTTAATACAGCCGCGCCGGCGCCGGTTACCGTCCACTGCGCGGTTGGCGTACGCTGACCGCCGTACTCAAGCGGGAAGCGGTATTGCCTTTCTGCCGAGCAGAAGTGCGACGACGTGACCGCCGCTGTACACGACGCAAAACCGCCGTCGATCATACAGGCCGCGATGCCGAGCCCCTCCGCCATGGTGGAGCATGCGCCATAGAGCCCGAGGAAGCTGACCTCGCGCCCGCGCGTACCAAATGCCGACGCGATGCACTGATTGATGAGATCTCCCGCGCAAAGGAGTTCAAGCTCCTTTTCCGATACGCCCGCCTTCGCCATGGCACGGTCGAGCGCGTCGCGCTGCATCTTCGATTCGGCCTTTTCCCATGTCTTTTCACCGAAGGTGGCGTCGGATGCTACGTAATCGAACGTGAGCGGACCCTGCCCCTCCTTTTTTCCGGCAACCGATGCAAATCCCGCGATCGGCACCGGTGTTGTCATGGCAAGCGTCTGGTTTCCGATTCGTTTTCCCATGCTTAACCTCCGAACAGCCGTAAAATCAGCCCGTATACCACGGAAAAGCTGATGCCGAACACCAGCACCGGCCCCGCGATGGCAAACATCTTCGCGCTCATACCGAGGACGTAGCCCTCGCTCTTAAATTCGAGCGCCGCCGATACGATGGCATTGGCAAAGCCCGTGATCGGCACGAGCGTGCCGGCTCCCCCGTATTTGGCAAGTTTATCGTATAAGCCGAGCCCCGTAAACAGCGCGCCGAGGAACACCATCGTCGCCGATGTCGCGGATCCGGCTTCTTCCAATCCCAAACCAACGGATTTCCATAAGTTCGAGACAACCTGTCCGACCGTGCAGATTGCGCCGCCGATCAGGAACGCGAAGATTAAATTCTTCCATGTCTTTGATTTCGGCGCATGCGAATCCGCAAACGCCTGATAGTTTTTCTTGTCAATCATCTTTTTCACCCGTTTACAGTATGTGTCGAAAACATGGGACCAATACGCGGAAAAGGCAGGTATCAGCTATGCGTCATCAGATCAACATCAGCAAAACCATTGCTTTTATTATTGTTGTGACGATCTTACAGGTCATGGCCATGGCTGCGCTCGTCATTGTCTTCCTTTCCACCGCAGATGGCTCCATCCGCGAAGGGGACTACATCGTTCTAGGGCTGGTATGCCTGTCGATGCTGTCATCCTGCCTGACGCTCTTAAACCTTGCGCCTATTGTGAGGCAAAATCAGGAAGCGGAGATGCTCTCCCAAGCGCTCGCCGCTGTCGAAACGCTCAACCGCTCCCAGCGCGCGCAGCGGCACGACTTCTTAAATCATCTGCAAGTCGTCTATTCTCTTATTGAAATGGACGAATATAAGGAAGCTCATGACTACATCGAACGCATCTACACCGACATCCAACGCACCACCGGCGGCGTTCGCACCGACCACCCGTCCGTCAACGCCATCATGCAAGCAAAGCTTGCTATGTGCGAATCGCGAGGCGCCTCGGTCTCTCTTGACATCACGACGCGCCTTGAGCATCTGCCGATTCCCGCATGGGAACTCTGCCGCGTCATCGGTAACATCATCGACAACGCGATCACCGCGCTTGCGCAAAATGAGGGGGAGAAACGTCTGTATGTCAGGCTTTCCGAAAGTTTGAAAACATATACGTTCACCTTCGAGAACAACGGCCCGGCGATCGAGCCGTCCTTATGGCAGAGCATTTTCGAGCCGGGCTTTTCCACCAATGTCGGAGAACGCGGCATGGGTCTTGCCATTTGCCGGGATATCTTCCGCTCCTGCGGCGGGACGCTGCGAGTCTTCTCCGACAAAACGCGCACCGTATTTGAAGGCGTCCTCCCCAAACTCACATCAGACGCCGAAAACGACACTTCGGCTTGACTTCCGTATCTTTCGACGTGCAACACTTGCATGTGAGCCGTTTTTGTGATACGATACAGCTACACAAATCATAAAGGAGGTTTTCAATATGGGTTTGTTGGAAGCGTTAACCAATATGTCCACCCTAGCCATGATCGTATTCATTGTCGGCATGATTCTCGTCGCGGTAGAAATGTTTATTCCCGGCTTCGGCGTCGCGGGCGGTTTCGGCATACTGCTCCTGTTCGTCGGCGTTATCCTAACCGCGAAAACCGTGGCGCAGGGACTCGTACTTTCCGCCGTCATCCTCGTCATCCTCGCCGTGCTGCTCGCCATCCTCTTACGCTCGGCGACACGCGGGCGACTGTCCCGTACGCTGATTCTCAAGGATCGTACCGACGCGGCTTCCGGCTTCTCCGGCACCGATGATCTGCGTACGCTTGTCGGCCATACCGGCACCGCGCTGACCGTGCTGCGTCCGTCCGGCAGCGCCGATTTCAACGGCGTGCGGCTCGATGTCGTCACGCGCGGCGAATTTATTGAGCCGGGTACTCCTCTCGAGGTCATCGAGGTCGAGGGTAACCGCATTGTTGTACGCGAAACCGCCAAGGCGTACGTATAAAACCGCAGTGCCCGAAAATATTTAGGGAGGTCATATTCATGGAATTCTTTGGCTACCTGCTGCTCATTGCGCTAATTATCGTTGTTCTCTCGCTGTTCTTCTCCTTCGTCCCGGTTACGTTATGGATATCCGCCGCAGCCGCGAACGTCCGCATCCGTCTTGGCACCCTTGTCGGTATGAAGCTCCGCCGTGTCCCGCCGGCGAAAATCGTCAATCCCCTCATCAAGGCCACCAAGGCCGGCATCGAGCTGCCCATCAACAAGCTTGAGGCGCACTTTCTTGCCGGCGGTAACGTTGACCGCGTTGTCAACGCCCTGATCGCAGCGCAGCGTGCGAACATCCCCTTAGGCTTTGAACGCGCCGCCGCAATCGATCTCGCGGGCCGCAACGTCCTCGAGGCTGTCCAGATGAGCGTCAACCCGAAGGTCATCGAAACCCCGCCGATCGCCGCTATTGCGAAGAACGGCATCGAGCTGCGTGCCAAGGCGCGTGTCACCGTCCGCGCCAACATCGACCGTCTCGTCGGCGGCGCCGGTGAGCAGACCATCATCGCCCGTGTCGGCGAAGGCATCGTCACCACCATCGGCTCCTCCGAGACGCACAAGGACGTCCTCGAAAACCCCGACCGCATTTCGAAAACCGTTTTGCAAAAAGGGCTTGACTCCGGTACCGCGTTCGAGATCCTTTCCATCGACATCGCGGATATCGACGTAGGCCGCAACGTCGGTGCACAGCTGCAAACCGATCAGGCCGAAGCCGATAAGCGTATCGCGCAGGCGAAAGCCGAGGAACGCCGTGCGATGGCCGTCGCCCGTGAGCAGGAGATGCAAGCGTCCGTGCAGGAGATGCGCGCCAAGGTCGTCGAAGCGGAGGCTGAGGTGCCGATGGCGATGGCCGCCGCGCTGCGTGAAGGAAAACTCGGCGTCATGGACTACTATAGTCTCAAAAATGTTACCGCCGATACCGAGATGCGTAAGAACATTGCCGGAAGCGCGGAAAAATAACAACATTTTAGCTTCGAAAGGTAATTCATGAAACTGTACATCAAGCAAAGGGTATTTTCATGGGCTGACCGCTTTACCGTCAAGGACGAGAACGGTTTCGACCGTTACTCCGTTGAAGGCGAGCTGTTCTCGTGGGGTAAAAAGCTCCATGTCTATGACACATCAGGGCAGGAAGCCGTCTTCATCCGCGAAAAGGTCTGGAGTTTCCGCCCACGCTATTATGTCTCCATAGACGGTCAAGATGTTGCGGAAATCGTCCGGGAGTTTACTTTCTTGCGTCCACGCTACTACATCGAAGGCGTAAACTGGGAGATCGAAGGCTCCTTTTGGGCGCACGATTACGAGATCACACGGGAAGGGCGCTCCATCGTAACCATTCATAAGGAATGGATGACATGGGGAGACTGCTACGAACTGAATATTGCAGATGCGCGGGACGAAATCCTTGCCCTTGCGGTGGTTTTGACCATCGACTGCGTAATGGCATCTGCCGCAGCCGCCTCTGCGGCAAACAATTAACCTACCGTTTATGCGAAAAGCATCGCCGGAAATGAAGTGAAGTAACCAAATGGACATTCCGCGCGGAAGCCTATACTCTTTAGCTTCCGCGCGGTTTTTTATTTTCCAAAAAGGAGTATGCTATGCCTGATCTGCGCGTTATCCTTGCCGAGGATGATCCCGGCATGCGTCTTGTCCTGCGCCGTCTCATCGAAAAGGAGGACGGCTTTACCCTCGTCGGTGAAGCGGAAAACGGCTTGGACGCTGTCAACCTGGCGCGCGAGCTGGCCCCCGACGTCGCTTTTCTCGATATCGAAATGCCGGGAGCCGACGGCCTTGCCACCGCGCGTACTCTCTGCGCCGAAAACGATCGTCTTGCGATTATCTTTGCCACCGGTCACGATGAATTCATGTCCGACGCGTTTGAATTATACGCGTTCGACTATCTTTTAAAGCCCTTCGATCTTGCCCGCGTACATAAAACCCTTACCCGGCTGCGCGATACCTTCGCCGAACGCCGTACGGAGACTCCCGTCCGTCCGACACATGTCCGGCATGACCGCCTGACCCTTCGCTCGCGCGACGGCATCACCTTTGTCGATCCCGCGACGATCCTGTTCATCGAGCGCATTGACCGTGAGAGCATCCTCACGACGACGGAAGGGGAGCTTGCCACGTCGGAGGGCTTAAACGATCTCTATGAACGGCTCGACCCCGGCATCTTCCTTCGCACGCATCGTTCCTACATCGTCAACGTCCGTAAAATCGTCCGTGCCGTCCCCTATGGCCGCTGGACGTACACACTCTACCTTAAAGGTACCGACAAAACCGCGCTCGTCACATCGGACAAGCTAACTGAAATTTCATGAATGCAATCAAAGGGAGGCATTTTTTATGCGTCGTTTGCTTGCTTTGTTCTGTATCCTTACGTTATTGATGGTTTCTGGCTGTACATCCGTATCGAAAAAGAGTGCATCAGACACCGCGCTTGAAGCGATCCGTGAAGATAAAGCGCCCGAAGGAACCGTTGACGTCTGGTACCTTGACTATGTCGGCGATACGCTGAGCAATGTTGTCCTGCTCGAATACAAATCGCTCTGCGCCTCGGCTGTCGATTTCATGCCGGCAGTCGAATTCAACCCGCGTGCGTTTGCCACCGGTGAAGAACTGGCCGATGCGCTGACAGAGGCGTTCGAGTCCGGCACCGTCCCCGATCTCGTGCTGACCGGCTCCGATATGCCGCTCGACCCGTACCCATTTGCAGAGAAGAATCAACTTCTTGACCTTCGCCCTCTCATAGATGCCGACAACGGCTTTGAAGAGGAAGACTATTACATGCCCGTTTTTGAAGGCTTACGCACAGGTGAATACCAGTACCTTTTTCCGCTTGCGTTTACTCTGCCGTGTTTTACCATCAGCGAAGAGCGCATTGCGGAATATGGCCTGATCTTTCCGGAAAACCCCACAGGTACTGAAACGATTGACATGCTCACCGAGTTAGCCTCCATGGATAACCGCCGTCCTGTAGGATGGTCGATGGGCGCGGGTACCGACTATATGGCACAGATGAACGATATACTTACCCTATCCCTCGGGCTTGACCAAACTGGAAACGACGCGCTCTCCGCGGAAGCTCACGCGTTTATGCAGACCACGGTGGATGAGTTCCCCGATCTCTATCAGAAGGTAACGGAAATTACCGATCGGCGGACACAGGCGCTTTTCCCTGTCACGGACACCTGTTTATACTTAAACATCGCTGGCAACGCGCCGAATTTTTACCGTATGATGGACACCTGCTACGATACCATCGAAGAAACCATGCGGATGATTTGCTTCTCCGACTGGCAGACGGGCGAGCTTCACGCCATCGTCACTTCCTACGCCTTCATTCCCGCCGGCGCCGATAACCCGCACGCCGCATACGAGCTGCTGCGACGCATCTCCGCGTCCGCGCAGAATTATCGCACAGTTTCCGGCATCTCTGTCAACCGCCGTCATGTTGAAACGATGGTGGATAACCTTGGCATGTCGCAGGGCAAAATCCTCGCCGCCGATATACGCATGGGTGCGATAGGGACAGATCGCGCCGAATGGCTGAAA
Source organism: Clostridiaceae bacterium (assembly GCA_034926225.1). Classification (GTDB taxonomy): domain Bacteria; phylum Bacillota; class Clostridia; order Oscillospirales; family QAMX01; genus JAAZKA01. The sequence goes on along the minus strand of JAYFRF010000013.1, from coordinate 21,744 downwards.
GCGCTGTACGCAAGCGTTTCCGATGCGGTGGTTTATGTCGATGCGCGGTAATCCGAATTATGTAACGCCATCAAAAAGCGCGGTGCAGTCTTAAAACTGCACCACGCTTTTTGATGGCAAAGGAATATAAGCTCCTTATTGCGGGAGGCACTCTCCCCCTTCTAAATAGCACCCTTCCAAAGCAAACTCACCTCCTCGTAACATCCTTGGCGCAAGCTGTTAAAAAAATTGCTTAGGTAAATATGCCTTACCCAGGGAATTTTTATCTTCTTTTTTTGTTTATTGCATCAAAATTGGAATCATATCTTGTTTTCGTTCGATTTCTATGATATAATTTTTCCTGAAACGTGCGTCTATATGTCGTACGAGGAGTGAACATATGATACATGTCATCGCAGTGGATGAAAATCCGCACACTTTTACACAATTGAAGACGATACTGGGTCAAGACTCCCGCGTCCGTCTTGACGGCTTTTTTACAGACGCCGGCGGTGTCTTGGAGCATGCGCAGCACCATTTAATAGACTTCTGCTTACTGTCCACAGATATTCCGGGTATGGATAGTCTTTCCCTGGGCAGCCGCCTTTTAGGTATCCAACCGCGGCTGCATATCGTCATGCTTGCCACCGATACGCATTCGGCCTACGATGCCTTTCGCATCCATGCCTCCGGCTACCTGCTCAAACCCATCAGCATACAGGATCTCCGTGAGCAGCTCGATCTGTATCTGCAGCGTGCCCATATGTCCCACCTCCTTACCGCCGAATCCCGTTCGGTCTCCATTCGCTGCTTCGGCGGCTTCCACTGCACCGTCGCGGGAGAGCCCGTTAAATTCCGGACGGCGAAGGCAGAGGAGCTTTTAGCTCTGCTGGTGCATTATCAGGGGCGGCCGCGTTCCAAGGACATCCTCGTCGATAAGCTATGGCCAAATCTGCCGCCGGAAAAATCTCATAATCTGTTCCGTGTTAACTGTACCTATCTGCGCAACGCCTTCTCCGAGAAGGGCGTCAGCGACCTACTTTTACGTGTGCGGGACAGCTATTCCATCGATACGGATCGTGTTAATTGTGACCTGTACCGTTTCCGTCAGGCAGAGCTATCCATGACTTCCCTTTCCGCCAATGAGTTAGAGGCCATAGCCTCAATTTACTGCGGCGAGTATCTGGAGTCGCAGGAATACACCTGGGCCTCCAGCCTTAAGCTTCCTTCGTTTGATATTTATAAGAGTATAGAATACCATTTGGCGGAGTTGTATTCCGCGCAATGCGAGTATAAAAAAGCAGAAAATGTTTTGCTTCGCGTGAAGTCGCGTGACCCCTACGATGAAGAATCCGTCGACCGGTTGATTCGGTTCTATCTGTCGACCGGTTCCCCGCGGATTGCACAGAACCTTTATCAGGATTTCACGTCGCTGCTTTCACAGGCGCTGGGCGCTTCCCCCTCCGATAAGCTGACGCGTCCCTTCTGACGTATAAAAACGGAAAGCTGCGCTATAAACGCGACAGCTTTCCGTTTTAATGTTATATCAGGCTCTCCATCGAAAAATTTGCCGCTTTCCGGATGAATTCCTCGGCATCCGTCAAGCGGAAGTAGCGGTTCCCCGAAACATCCGGCGCCTCCCGTTCCCGAAAGCGTTCGTGCAAAACAGACTCCCTCAGGCGTTCGACTTCCGTTTTCGCGATATGGTCGCCGACGCTATACGCATACGCGTCACGGAGCAGAGTCCATATCTGTTCACGGGCGGGATGCCGCCGGTACAGAAGATAATCTACGTTCCGGCACTCGTCTCCGTATTGATTATAGATCGCGCGGTCAAAGGTACCGCCCTGCGACATGCGAAACGGCGTCCAGACTGTTTTATTATTATAGATATCCGTCAGGATATGCACAAAATACCCATGCAGGAAATCCCGCTCGGGGGTATCCATACAAACCTTCCAAGCCTGCCGTACGCGGTTGGCTCATGGCTCGTTTTCGGTGACATACCCCCACTTTTCTTTAATTTCCGCCATATTTTCGCAGCCGAAATGGCTGTAGAGCTTCATATCGCTGTTATACGCGTCGCGGTAATGGACGGCATCCGGCGCAACCGCGCCTAGCAGGAAGTCCGCCGGAGTCTGTATGCCGGGTGTTTTGTTCAGGATAAGCCACGCGACGGATAAATGTACCATCGGATAAGACATCGGTCATACCAAACCTTTCAAAAATGCAAAAGAACTGCCGCATCTATTCTCAACGCGGCAGCCCTTCCTCATACATGTTTAATCCTCGCAGGAAACTGACAACGTATTCATACTGTATATTATAACATGCACAGTAATATAATACAATACGGTTTTTTACCGCTTTCCACAGCTGTTTTCCCTTCCTTTTCGGCTCTTTCTCAAAAAGATGTGTTAATTTTCTGCAAACACATTCCCGGTCCTTTAAGCTTTCCCCAAATTGTGATATAATGTGAGTATCAGTTCTCCCGAAGGAGGGATACATGATGTTCTGGCCATATTTTATGGATGCTTCCTATATCTTTGTCCTGCTGGCCGCACTATTTTCGCTGATCGCAAGCGCACGGGTAAACGCCACCTTCCGGCGATATGCAGGCTTCCGCCCGTCGAACGGTATAACGGGTGCGGATGCGGCACGGCAGGTTCTGGATGCAAACGGTCTGTACGACGTGTCCATTGAGCGGATTGCGGGCAATTTAACCGACCATTATGACCCCCATGTACGGGTGATACGGTTATCGGACGCTGTGTACAGTGTATCGTCAGTTGCCGCTGTCGGGGTGGCCGCGCATGAGGCGGGGCACGCAGTTCAGCATGCGACGGGATACTTCCCTCTTGCGATCCGCAACTCCATCGTGCCGCTGACGAATATCGGCTCACGGCTTGCGATACCGCTGATCCTTTTGGGACTGTTCTTTTCCGAGGCGGGTGATATGTTCATCAACATCGCCTACTTTGGCGTCTTATGCTTTGGGCTTTGCGTTGCTTTCCAGCTTTTAACGCTGCCGACGGAGTTCAACGCCAGCCGCCGTGCGCTTCGTGCCATTGAGGACGCAGGGATGCTTACCTCCGAGGAGCTTTCCGCATCGGCAAAGGTACTGCGTGCCGCCGCGATGACCTATGTGGCCGCGCTCGCTGTCTCCATTACGCAATTTCTACGCTTGTTTTCGATGGTATCCCGCTCCGACAGACGCAGGTGATATTTATTATACAGGATGTGATGATTTATATGTCCGTAAAAACTTTGCGCCGCTGGGCGATCTTCTGGACGCTGTTCATCGGTGTCGGCGCGTTGGTCGGCGGTACCGGCATGTTTCTTGACCCCACAGGGAAGGCAATGGGGATGGACGCCCTGCTACCGTTCTTTACAAAACTGCCGCTGCATGAGCTTCTGTACCAAAACTACATCTTCCCCGGCATCGCCTTAATCATTGTCAACGGTCTGACCCAGCTTTTCACGTTTGTCTTGCTCCTGCGCTGCCACCGCAAAGCTCCCGCCTGCGTAACCGGCTGCGGCGTGATACTGATGCTCTGGATTTGTATCCAATTTTATATGTTCCCCATGAATTTTATGTCCACCATTTATTTCATTTTCGGTCTAACCGAAGCGATAAACGGTATCTACTTAAACCGGAAAGAAGCGCGCACCTGAAATGGATCGTTGTCTGCTTCACCCGCAAGTGCTGCGGCAATTTCTACGATTGAACGCAAAACGCCCTCCCGGTTTCTCCGCCGGAAGGGCGTTTTGCGTTTTATATGGTTTGCAGCGGCGTCATACCGAGGTTTTCCCGTCGGAATTTGCGTTCCGCGGAGGTGAGTCCCCGATCCTCGTACTCGATCTCGCCGATCTGGTTGTCAAACGGGTCGATGCGCAGATGCTTCTTCGGCGGGTCGAACTCCGTCTGGAACGCGTCGTTTGCGATCAAGCGTGTCGGCACGGTACAGCGTGAATAGAAGTCATGCAGCTCGGTATCCCCCTCGCACCATGCGTCCCCTCCGCAGGAGAGGTCGGCGTACAGCCAGCCAAACGGCGCGACATAGTACCTCGCCCAGTCGTGGCTGTTGATATGGTCGGGATGGATATTCATGCCGGACTGCCAGACCGCGCCGATACCAGCAATCCTTAATAGCGTGATGAACAGCAGCGCCTGCACCCCGCAGTCTCCGCGCAGGTTCAACGCCGCGTATTCGGGGATGTTATCGATCAGCAGGTAATTGCGCATATAGGAATACGCCACATGCTTTGTGATGTAGTCGTAAATACGGCGTGCTTTCACAAGCGCGTTCGTCTCCGACCCGACGATCTCTGCCGCGAGCGCACGTAGATACGGTGTGAACCGGATATGCGGATACTGCTCCCACGTATAATCGGACGGTTGCTCCGCAAGGACGGCTTCGGGCTTATACGGTACGTAGCGCTGCACCGCGTCGAAGGTGTACTCCGCAAAATACTCGCGTCCTTCACGGTCGACGGTATCAAACGAGATCGTCCTCTGCGCGGCGTTCGACAGGTATCCGCCTTCTGTGGCGTCAAGAATTCGCAGATTCCTCTGCGTATCCGTCTCGGCAGGCATCGGGATATGGACGAGGATTCGCCGTCCATCCTCGCGCGCCGTGTCCGCCGGGCAGACGGTATGCCGGATATGATGCCGGATCCCCTGTTTCCCGTCGCGCTTCATCATCCGCATACTTTCGTTTCCCATGGGCTTTGGCTGCGGCTCTCCCTCCGTATGATAAATCACGGGAAGGGCGTTGATATGCAGGCTGTCGATGCAGTCGTTCTGGAAGCAGATGTGCCCCTCCCGCAGCCGCCAGTCCGCACGTCCGTCGGCGATCAGCCGGTCGAGATCGGCAGCCGTGAACGCGGGAGATCGGCGCCGCAGCTCGGCAAGCATGTCCTCATAAGTCGTCGTATAGTCCTGCGTCATTCTCACAGCGACCTCGCGTTCGAGTGTCAGCCGGGTGCGCAGCGTGTCAGGAATGTCGAGGCGGAGCATCGCATCAATGGCGGTAATTTCACGGTCGAAATATCCGGCATAGCGAAGGCTTTTAATGCCTTCCGGTAGATCATAGGCGAGAGCATTTATATCATCAAAGCAAAACACCGGGGGGTATCCTCCTTATAAAGATTGTTATTGCTATTATACCCCGCCATTTTAACAAAAGCAAGGCGATTTTACGTTGCATCCTATCAGAAACTGTGTTAAAATAAAACCGATACTTCCCTACCCTGCCCGGCGATCCCAAAACCACCTATTTGAAGGAGACTCGCCTATGAAACCGGATGCAAGAGAAATCTTCGGCGCGGAAATCCAGTATTTCCGCATCGAGCCGCAGTATTGGGAACTTATCCTCCGCCGCTTTGCCGAAACGGGACTCCGCACCGTCACCACCTATGTCCAGTGGGGTACACATATGGTAGCGCCGCCCGATGCTGCCCATCCCGCGGGGGTGCTCGACTTTACGGGTGAAACCAACCCGAAGCTCAATCTGATGCGTTTTCTCGCTTTGGTCGAACAGTACGGCCTGAATCTCAACTTCCGCTGCGGGCCGTTCTGCTGCAACGAGATGCCCTATGGCGGTTATCCGTGTTTTATGGTCATGGACGACCCGGATATGTTCTGTCTGGACTATCAAAACCGCGCGACAAAGGGCTACTGGATCGGTAAGCCCGAAGGGTCGCAGCTGTCGTATTTGCATCCGAGGCACCTCGACTGGTGCCGTAAGTGGCTTTGCGAGGTCGACCGTATCATCGTACCGCACTTAAAATGCAACGGCGGCTGCATCACGATGGTCAACCTCGACAACGAGATCTCCTACATCGTGCAGGACAGCTTCCTTGCGTCTGATTACAACCCCGTCAATGTTGCGCCCGGCGGGTTTTATCATCAGTTTTTGCGTGAAACCTATGGTACGCCGGTTAATTTACCCTATCGGACAAAGTACGCCGCGTTCAAGGACGTCCCCGCGCCGAGAGCTGTGCCCGATGCTATTGACGACGACTTCGCCTACTATGCCGACTGGGTGCGCTTCAAGACGTGGGTCATGTGCCGCTATATAGAGGCGCTGCGCGGGATACACGAGGAAAACGGCGTCACAGCGGATCGCGTGCTGTTCATGACAAACTTCAACCCCCATCTGCCGGAGGGCGTGCCGACACGCATGCCCGATTTCGAACGCGCGACCGGAGGTGTCGTCGGCTACGACTTCTATCGCGGCACATTCATGAGCTATTCCGGCTACCAGTCCATGGCGCGCGTTTTAAAGCTCATGAATCATACGACGGACTTCACCTTCAGCGCGGAATTCATGGCCGGCACATGGAACAAGGTGCTTAGCGGCCGCGTTTCCGACGATCACATGCGCTTCATGGCGCGCTGCGCCTTTGCGCACGGCTGCAAGGCCATCGACTGGTTCATGTTCCACGACCGCGACTGCTGGAACGACGCGCCGGTGTCCTCTCACGGGCAAAAACGTCCAAGTTATGACGTCCTCGCCGAAACGCCGGAGCTTTTATTCCATAAAATCACCCACTGGAACGCGCTGACCGCTCTCTGCGACCTCGCCATTGTCTACGATCTGACCGCGCATCTGCATACGGCGATTGGCGATCCGATGCCCTGCGCGGACAACGACCTCTATATCGGCAAGCCCTCCGTCGCCGGCACCCTCGCCGGGATCTCGTCGCGGGAGTACCTCGGTCTTTTCCGTCTTGCCGAACAGAACGGCACGCAGGCGGCGGCTGTGGATATCCAATTCGACGACCGCGCTCTGTATGCCTTCCCGCTCGCGGTCTACCCGGGTTCTCCCGTGATCTCCCGAGACACCGAGAATGCACTTTCCCGCTATGCGGCATCCGGGAAAACGCTCGCGATCACAGGTGTGCTCCCGAGCCGCTATGAGTCAGGCGAGCCTTGCAGCTTCCTGGGCGGCTTGCATGAGGGCGTGCAGAGCTACGGTGCCGGCCGTGTAGTCGTCGTCGGACGCATGCTCGGGCAGGCGGCTTCGGAGGAAGATTCCCTAGAGGATATCGCGGCGTTCGGGCGTCTGATGGATGACGCGGGCGTGGTTCCGGCGGTGCGAATGGGTATCCTCAAGCCCGCCGAATGGGTCGACTGGGGTGCGCCGGGCGGCGGACACAGGCTCTATACGCAGCCGAGACTCCTCGGTAGCGCTGTTTTGCAGCGTGCGGAAGGGGAAACGATCCTGTTCCTCTTAAACCACTACCCGGAAGCGCATCGGTTCTCCTTACGCTTCTCCATCCCCTGCCACAAGCTCGTCTGCCTGACGGAGGAATGCGACATTGACGTCAGCGACGGTTATGCGGAGGTCGAACTGGACCGTAAAAACTGCCAGATTTACAGAGTGGTGTAAAAAAGATGCCTCCATTACCGGGGATATGATCGATCAATACTGACAAAAACTACACTGAGAGGAAGGAATCCAAATGCAATACAAAAACATCGACGGCGTACGCGCATCCTTAATCGCACAGGGCTGTATGAGAATCTCGGGGCTGACAGATACGCAGATTGACCGGCTCATCCATACAGATCTCGACGGCGGCATCAATTTTTTCGACCACGCCGATATCTACGGCGGCGGTGCGTGCGAGGAAAAATTTGGTGATTTCCTGCACGCAAACCCCTCCCTGCGCGGGCAGATGCTGATTCAATCGAAATGCGGCATTAAAAAGGGCGCGTATGACTTCTCCCGTGCGTATATCCTCTCCCGCGTCGACCGCAGCTTACAGCTGTTAAAGACGGACTATCTCGACTTCCTGCTTTTGCATCGTCCCGACGCGTTATGCGAGCCGGAGGAAGTCGCTGAAGCGTTCGATACGCTGTACCGCGCGGGAAAAGTGCGGCATTTCGGTGTATCGAATCACAATCCGATGCAGATCGCACTGCTCTCAAAGTCCCTCGGTTCGACCCGCATCTGCGCAAATCAGCTCCAGTTTAGCATGACGAACACGACGATGATCGATTCAGGCATCCATGTCAACATGGAAGACACCGCCGCAGTAAACCGGGACGGCAGCGTGCTCGACTACTGCCGCCTGAACGATATCACCATCCAGCCCTGGTCTCCTTTCCAGCACGGCTTTTTCGAGGGACCCTTCATCGGCAATCCCGCCTATGCCGCGCTCAACGAAGCGCTCGAGCGCATCGCCGCGGCGTATGGCATCACGCCTACGGGACTTGCCATCGCGTGGATCCTGCGCCATCCGGCTAAGATGCAGCCGATCATCGGCACAACCTCGCCGGAGCGTGTCGATGAGATCTGCAGAGCTTCTGACATCACGATCACCCGGGAGGAATGGTATGAGCTATACCGCGCTTCGGGGAAGACTCTGCCGTAATCGCATCCTATAGAATGACAGCAACGGGGGCCGCCATTTGTTTGACTGCCCCCGGTTTATTTTTTTAGTCTGGGAAAATCGGGGACCGCGCAGGACCATAGTATATTAGCATTGCTTTTTCATCCGTTTTGTGATACCATAGCATAAGACACAATATTATTCTGAAATAGAGGCTTTTATGTACCTTTCGGCTGAACATCTATCTAAAAACTACGCGACAAAACAGCTTCTCGACGACGTTTCGCTCTACTTAAACGAACGCGAGCGCATCGGTATCATAGGGATAAACGGTACGGGAAAAAGTACCCTTATAAAGATACTCGCCGGTGTCGAGCAGTCCGATACCGGTACCGTTACCATCGGACGCAACCTTCGCGTCGCCTATCTGCCGCAAAATCCGGTGATGGACGACCATCTGACCGTCCTCGAGCAGGTTTTCGCCGGCTTCGACCCGGCTTTTCGTGAAATCCACGACTACGAGGTCAAGACCATGCTCTCCCGCCTCGGCGTCGCGGATTACGATGCGAAAATAGGCACCCTCTCGGGCGGTCAGCGCAAGCGCGCAGCACTTGCCGCTACGCTGATCCATCCGGCGGACATCCTCATGCTCGACGAACCGACGAACCACCTCGACCACGATATGGTTCAGTGGCTCGAGGATCGTCTCTCCCGCTTCACCGGCGGCCTGCTCATGGTCACACACGACCGTTACTTTTTAGAGCGCGTCGTCACCCGCATCGTCGAGCTGTCCCATGGTAAGCTTTATACCTATGAAGCAAACTACTCCCGCTATCTCGAACTGCGGGCGGAGCGCTACGATATGGCTGTCGCGAGTGAGCGCAAGCGTCAGTCGTTCCTGCGGCGCGAGGTGCAGTGGATCCAGCGCGGCGCACGGGCGAGAGGGACAAAGAGCCGCGACCGTATCGAACGGTATGACGAACTGCTCAAACAGGACGCGCCGGTCACAGACGGCAGCGTAAAGATGGCGACGGTTTCCTCCCGACTCGGAAAAAAGCTTGTGGAACTGACCGATGTATCGAAGAGCTTCGACGGGCAGCCGGTACTGTCGCATTTTTCTTACCATATCAAACGCGACGACCGGATCGGCATCGTCGGCAGGAACGGCGCGGGGAAATCGACGCTGTTAAACCTGATCGCGGGCAGACTCGCGCCAGACGCCGGTGTCGTCGTCACCGGCGAAACGGTGCGCATCGGCTACTTTACGCAGGAAGGGCTCGACATGGACGGCTCGATGCGCGTTTACGACTTCATCCGCGAGATCGCATCGGAGGTCAAGACCGACGAGGGCACCTTTTCCGCATCGCAGATGCTCGAACGCTTCTTGTTTACGTCCGACCTTGTTTATACACCCATCGCACGCTTGAGCGGCGGCGAACGGCGGCGGCTGTATCTCTTGAGCGTTCTGATCGCGGCGCCGAACATCCTGTTATTAGACGAGCCGACGAACGATCTCGACATCGATACCCTGAGCATCCTCGAGGAATACCTTGAGACCTTCCCCGGCGCGGTCATCGCCGTCTCGCACGACCGCTATTTTCTCGATAAGCTGGCGTCGTCCATCTTCGATGTAAAAGGCGACGGTTCGGTGGACTGCTACACCGGTAACTACGCCGAATACCTCGCCCGACGTCCGGCGCCGGCACCCCCGGCGCAAATGCCGGGGGAAAAGCCCCGCGCCGCGGCAGCAAAGCCCACGCGGGAGCCCTCCGCAAAGACGCCGCGCCTGTCCTATAAGGAACAGCGCGAGTATGAGACGATCGACGCGGACATCGCGGCGCTGGAGAACAGTATCGCGGCATGTACGGCCGAGCTGGACGCGGCGGCGAGCAACTATATTCGTCTTATGGAGCTGACCGAACAGTTAAATAGTCTCAAAGCGCAGCTGGACGAGAAAACCGAGCGTTGGGTCTATTTAAACGAGTTAGTCGAGCAGATCGAAGCTGCGAAGATTTGATATTCCCGCTTATCCCACGCTTGTGTCATGCATAACACGCCGAAGAGAAGTTTATACTTCCCTCCGGCGTGTTTTTTATCGCCTGTTCACGGTCGGTCTTGCATCGCGGGTACATTCTCATGTACTGCGGAATTTATTCGGCGGGACGCCGTACGCGCTCTTGAACCGGCTGATGAAATAAGATGTCGAGCTAAATCCGCTGCCCTCGGCAATCTCACTTATGGATAGGTTCGTCGAGATAAGCAGCCCTTTCGCGTACTCAATCCGCTTTGCAGCGGTGTACTCCTTAAAACCGATGCCAACCAAGTCCTTGAACACGCGGCTGCAAGTGTAGACGGACATGCCAAACGCGTCGGCGACCTCGGTCAACGTCAGCGCCGGGTCGGTGAAGTGGCGGTCGAGGTATTCGATGAACTGCTCCCTCTGGCGGCTATCGTTCTTTGCCGCGGACTGTCTCATTACCGCGCAGACCTCAAGTGCGTCCGCTGCTAGTACGGCACGCAGCTCCTCCTCCGAGAAAAACGAGATTAGACGGTCTAATTCACTTTTTTCCCGGCGAATATTCAATTTTTTCAGCAGATCGAGGTATCTTTCCAGAATTTCATAACAGATAAACCGCCGTTGGAACATGTCCTGGCACGATTCTACAGCGGCAAAGAACAGCTCATCCAGCACGGTGGGGATATCCTCCGCGCGGCCCTCCTGTACTGTTTGCAAAAAACGGCCAAATTCGGCACCCGCACGCTCCCGTAGGGTGCCGCCCGCTTCCCTTCGCCGCTCCCGCAGCCGCAGCAGAGCTTCGCGATAGGATCCCTTCAACGCATTGATGTCGCTGACCGCGTCGCCGAAACCGCATTCCGGTACTTTGCCAAGCAGTCCAGAAAACTTCTGCTCGGTCTGTACCAGCAGATCTTCCACATCCTCCAGTCGCTCATCCCCTGCAAAAACGAGAATCAGATAATCTTCATGCTGTAAGTCCGTCATAAATACGGACATGCCCGTAAGCTGCTCCAGGGAATGCGCAATATCCTCACGCTGCGCGTTATTGAGCGCAGCATTCGCTACAACGGCGACTATATAACGTTTAAATTCAAACGACGCGTTCATCTGCTCGAGTACGGAAGGCTTTGCCGTCATGCCGTGCAGCATACTGCCGAAGATATAGTCCATCAGTAAAAGCTTCTGCTCGGCGACGACCTCGCGCATCTGGGTATTCTCCGTGCGCATCGTCTCGAGGGTGCGGTTGATCGCCGGGAACTCACCGTAATCCTCCCCGCCGTCCTCCGGCAGCCCTTTGACGGGGCGTACCTCTTCCATCAGAAGCTTGACGGGACGGTAAGTGAACATGACCGCGCCCGCCGCAATCAGAATAAAACCGATCACGACGCACAGCATAATTAGATTCATCCTGCTGTAAAGACTGTTAACGCCGCGCAGAATGATGCTTTCCGGAAATACCGTTACAAAGGTCAACCCTAACGCATGATCCTTCGTCTTAAATACGCTGTTATTGATTCCATTCTCCGTATATGAATACTTTGTTTCTCCTTCATCGGTTAAAAATCCTGCAAATTCCGCGTCCTTTGGGAGCACTTCATCGAAGCTCTCGTTGCAATACAACAACTCCGTGCCGGTAAAAATCGCAAGCCCGCAATTTTGGCCGGAGTAGTCCGTTCCGACAAATCCTTCAAACGAATCCTCCGTAAACTCGTACAGCATCACCGCATTGTATTCCAAGCCCGTACCCGCGTTGATCGCCAACGGCTTAAATAGGATGAACACCCCGTCTCGTGGCTCTCTTACGGAAAAGGTCGAGACAATTCGGAAACTATCCTTCCAATCGTTGGCAAATATGTCCTTTAGGCGGTTTTTAAGCGCTTCCTCAAGCGAATCCCGATACCCGGTCAGCCTGCCGACGTACTGACTGAGCGTATAGCTCGCGCCGGAGGTAACGATATACTCCGTATCGTCGAAGTGGACGCCGATGCGCTCCGCGTCGGGCAGCATACGCAAATAGTCGCCGAGGATCTCCATGATCTGTAAGCGTTGGTACGGATGCCCCTCGACAGCTTCACGCGTCAGGCGGTGTTCCTCGCGTTCCTTATAATCCTGGCGTACCTCGAAGGTCAGCGCACTGACACGGGAGAGCATATCGTAAAACCCCGCGGCGAAGCGTTCTGGTACAGCTTCGTATTCGGCGATAGCGGTTTCACGCAACTGCATATACGTGTTACGGGTCACCATGTATTGTGCCAGTATAACCGGTATATAAATCACAACAAAAATTGTAAACACCAACCGGAGCAGATATCGGTACCGAACCGCTACCCGACGCAGGCTCAGGCGTTTCTTCACAGCATATCCCTCTCTTTATGTTATCTTTGCTGTTATCAGTATATCACGAATCCTTTGGCGTCGTATCAATATTTTGTTAACAATTTCGTTTTTTTGCGGACATTAATTAATTGCACGTTAAAATCTTTATAAAAAATAATTGTTATTTACAAATGATTTCTGCCCAGTGTATACTGGTTCAAAAGGAGTTGATCATTCTTGGCTCTGCAAAATAAAACAGCCGTAACGTTGCGCGAGCAGCATCCGAAACATGGTCTGTGGAAGCGCATCCTCCGCCATTACGATCTGTATCTCTTCATTCTCCCAGCTCTCGTCTGGTATATCATTTTCACCTACGGTCCCCTTTACGGCGTACAGATCGCATTCAAGAACTTCAACGGCGCGCTAGGAATCTGGGGCAGCCCTTGGGTCGGACTCAAGCATTTCCGCAATTTTCTGACTGCCTACACTTTCCCGAACCTCCTTAAAAATACGATTACCCTCTCCATATACTCCCTCGCTGCGGGCTTCCCTTTCCCCATCATCCTCGCTCTTATGCTCAACGAGCTGAATTTCAAGCGCTACAAAAAAATCGTCCAGACCGTTACCTACGCCCCCCACTTCATCTCCATGGTCGTCATGGTCGGCATGCTTACCCTCTTCTTTTCCCCTTCGATGGGCGTTATCAATACGATTCGCGGTGTTTTCGGTATGGAATCCGTCAACTTCCTGACGCGTCCCGATCTGTTCCGGCATCTGTATGTATGGTCCGGCGTCTGGCAGGGCATGGGCTGGGGCTCGATCATCTATCTTGCCGCGCTCTCCGCGGTCGACCCGCAGCAGCATGAAGCCGCTGTCATCGACGGCGCCTCGCGACTGCAACGCATCTGGTACATCAATATTCCTGTCCTTTTGCCGACGGTAACGATTCTGTTGATTCTCAACTGCGGCTCGATCCTAAGCGTCGGCTATGAAAAGGTACTTCTGATGCAAAACGATCTCGTTTTGGATGTCGCGGAAGTCATCTCGACCTACGTCTACAAACGCGGTCTTTTGAAGGCCGAGTACAGTTATTCCGCCGCGGTTGGCCTGTTTAACAATGTCGTCAACGTCATGATTCTCTTATGCGTCAACGGCATTGTGCGCAAGCTCGGCCAGACCAGCCTGTTTTAAAGGAGGAAGAAGCGATATGATAAACAACAGAATCCGCGAGTCTCTCGGTGACCGCGTTTTTAATGTAGTGAACCTCATCTTCATCACCGTTTTCTTCCTGATAGTCGCCTACCCCCTCTATTTCGTCATTATCGCATCCATCTCCGACATCGACTACGTCAGCACCGGCCGCGTCATTCTATATCCGATCGGCGTCAATATCGAGGGCTATAGACGCGCCTTTGCGAATAATACCATCATGTCCGGTTACCGCAACACTATTTTTTATACCGTTGTCGGCACGCTCTTCAACCTGGTCCTGACGCTGCCCGCCGCGTATGCACTGTCAAAAAAGGAGCTTCCCGGACGTGCATTCCTAATGGGTATCTTCGTCTTCACCATGTACTTCGGCGGCGGGATGATTCCAACCTACCTGCTTGTTAAAAATATGAAGCTATTAGACACCTGGTGGGTTCTGATCCTGACCAGCGGCGTCACCTGCTATAATCTGATCATCGCCCGCACGTTTTTTTCAAACGGCATACCGCAGGAACTGGAGGAAGCGGCTGTCATTGACGGCTGCTCACGCGTACGATTATTTATCTCCATTGTTGTCCCGCTGTCGAAAGCACTGATTGCGGTTCTGGCGCTGTACTACGGCATCGCACACTGGAATTCATGGTTCGGCGGTATGATTTACCTGAGCTCCCGTGCCAAAGCGCCCCTGCAGCTCATCCTGCGTGATATCCTGATTGAAAATCAGCAAATGGCGTTGGATGAGACGGGTATCGGTGCGGACGCGGAAGCGCTGCGGCTTAAACTTGCGACACTTTTAAAATACTGCCTGATTATCATCTCCTCCGCGCCTGTTTTAATCGTCTATCCGTTCCTGCAGAAGTATTTCAACCAGGGCGTGATGCTCGGCTCCGTTAAGGGGTAAAATCTCGTGTTCCGCGCGGTTTTTCCGTGTTTGAACAATAAAAATCCCGTAGGCTTTAAAAAAGCCGCGGGAAAATCAGAAAGGAAGCTGTCCATGAAGAAGATCCTCGCAATCGTGCTGACGGTGGCGCTGACGCTTGTTCTGTTCGCCGGCTGTTCATCCGGTGGATCGACTGCCACCACCGCCGCGACTACCACTGCCGGCACCACCGCCGCAGCCACCACAGCCGCAGCTACCACAACTGCCGCTGCGACAACAACTGCAGCCGGTACCACCGCTGCCGCGACTACCACCGTCGATCCCTCGACGACCGGTACCGGTTTTCCGCTCGTTTCCGAGCCGATCTATTACTCCGCGATGAACTCCGTCACCACGCAGAACGTGACGGGCAAATGGGACGATCTCAACTACTTCACCCGCGTCGGTGAACTGACGAACGTCTACTTTAACTTTGCCAACATAACCGGCACCGATTATGACACGAAGATGAATCTCTCTCTCGCATCCGGCGACATCTATGACATCTACATGTCCGGCGTCGGTCTGGACAACATCCGCACCTACGGCGTCGAGGGCGGCATGTTCCTGAAGCTCAATGATCTGATTACAAGCGACATGCCCCAGCTGACCGCCCGTAATGCCGAAGATTCCCGTATGTTCAAGGCTGTTACCGAGTCCGACGGCAACATCTACTCCTTCCCGCAGTTCGTCGAAACCGCCACGATCGCCGTTGCGACGATCTACACCCGCCTTGACTATACCCAAAAGGTCGGCTACGATCTTGAAAAGATCAACGCCTTAAAGGACATTACCGAAGTCTATGACCTCCTGAAGGCTGTTCAGGAAGACAATGCTTCGAACCCCGACTTCATCACCCTGCTTCCGTATACGGTTGATCACTTAAACATCGTCGTTGAGAATTATTTCTTCCCGGCGTTCGGCGATGATCCCTATACCGGTTACGTCGAAAACAGCGATGGTACCATTCATAACAACTGGTCCAGCGATCAATTCCGTCAGTACCTGACCTTCATGAACAAGCTCTTCTCCGAAAAGATTCTCTACAACGAGATCTACACCGCCGACACCGCGACGACGACCGCTATCACGAAGGCCAACAACGCCGCGTTCCTCTCTTACGGCACTATGCTCGGTTATGACAACTTCGCTTCCGGCAACCTCGACCTGACCATCCTCCCGCTCGTTACCAGCGAGTATACCGATACCTTAAAGTGCATGGGATACGCTGGCGTGTCTAACTCCGGCCGTGTTATCTCTGTCAAGTGCGCGCAGCCTGAAATCCTCTGCCGCTTCCTCGACATCAACTACTCCAAGGACGACGTTGCCGAAGGCATCAACGGCCTGACCAACTGGCTCGGTGTCCGCGGCGAGTCTTGGGATTACACCGACGATACTCATGAGTTCTACAGCGTAAATATTCCGGATGGCATCGATCTTTCCGCGACTGAGTATATCTATTCCTACAACGGTCCGTCCATCCACTCCTGGTGTTCCCTCATGTCCATCCAGAAGGGCGCTTCCCCCGGTCTTACCTGCAAGGGTCTTGAAAGCCTCGAGAAGCTCTATCCGTACCATGTCGCGCCCTTCCCGTCCTCCTATCTGAAATACACCTCCGAGGAGTCCGACCGCTACACCACCCTGAACACGGAAATCGGCGAGTATGTCACCTCCATGAAGGCGAAGTTCATCTCCGGCGCCGAATCCCTCGACAACTGGGACAGCTTCGTTTCCGTCCTCGACAAGATGGGTATTGAAGAACTGACTTCCGTCGTCCAGGATGCCTATACCCGTTACTACAACAGCTAAGTATATATCCTGCCAAAACGTAAAGAGTCCGGGGCTTTGATGTCCCGGACTCTTTTATATATCCAAATTCGTCCCGATGCCCTACGGTTGCCGCACAAACCGTCTGACAATATATTCGAGCACCTTCTCGGCCTTCTCCATCCCCTCGACGGTGCAATGCTCATACGGTCCGTGGAACGCATACCCGCCGGTACCGAGGTTCGGGCAGGGCAGACCCATGTAGGATAGCTTCGCGCCGTCCGTTCCCCCGCGTATCGGCTGCACACGCGGCTCTAATCCCGCGTCACGGATAGCCGCTTCGGCAAGTTCTACGATTTGGAAACAGGGACGAATCTTCTCCGCCATATTGCGGTACTGCTGCGTGATCGTAAGCGCCGCGGTTCCCTTCCCCCAGCGCTCATTTGTCGCTTTCTCGATGTGCCGCAGCGTGTTAAGCCTCGATTCGAAGCGTTCCGCGGAATGGTCGCGGACGATGTAGGAAAGCTTTGCATGCCCGACATCGCCCCGCATGTCGCAGAGGTGGTAGAAGCCTTCGTAGCCTTCCGTCCCGCGCGGTGTTTCGGCGGAGGGGAGCATCGCGTTTATCTCCATCGCGACAAGGGCAGCGTTGATCATCGTATCCTTCGACGAACCGGGATGGACATTGAATCCGCTTATCTCGAAATCCGCGCCCGCCGCATTGAAATTCTCGTACTCAAGTTCACCCTCCGCGCCTCCGTCCACCGTAAAGGCATAATCACAGCCGAATACCCGAAGGTCGATGCCGTCAAGCCCTTCGCTGCCGTGCTCCTCGTCCGATGTAAAGCAGACCGCGATCCGTCCGTGTGGGATGTTTTCCGCAAGAACCGTCTCCAGCATCGTCACGATCTCCGCAGCGCCTGCGCGGTCATCCGCGCCTAAGAGCGTCGTGCCGTCGGTCGTGATCAGTGTCCGGCCGGCAAGCGTCTTCAGATGCGGGAAGTCTGCGACCCGCAGCGTCCGACCGGTCAGCGTGACGTCGCCACCGTCGTAGTCCGGGTGCAGGACGGGATGCACCGCGTCGACGGGATGATCGTCGGCGGTATCCGTATGCGCAAAGAAGCCGATGGCGGGCTTGTCCTCATACCCCGGCGTCGCGGGTAGAAAGCCATAGACATATGCGTTCTCATCGCAACGCACATCGGACAGCCCCAAGGTACGAAGCTCCCGCTCTAATGCCTTCGCTATTGTTATCTCTTTAGGATCCGCACAATGCTTGCTGTGTGAAGCATACCGCACATATTGTAAAAATCGATCGGATACTCTCATATCGCATATCTGCCGCCCTTCATATGATGTTATACCGGAATTATAACACAAGTGGTAGGTTATTGACAAGCGGAAAGTCGAAATAATATATAAAATAACAGTAGATATCACTCGGAATATGTTAATTTTAAATTAAATGACACAGGGTGTGACAATGTATTGACAAAATCGGACATATAGCAGCTTGACAGTCGGCATATCCGTATGCTATAATAAAAAAGTATAGATTTGGTAAATAGAGAACGGGAAAAGGGGGAGCACAGTGGAGAACGCGAATGCGAATCCGGCCGGAACAATCCGAATCCGTTTGCTCGGCGAATTTTCACTTTACATGGATGGTATAGAGTCGGAAGCGCGGCGCGTAGACAGCGCGCGGCGCGCAAACCGGCAGTGGTCCCTGATCGCGTACCTCGCTTTAAACCGTAGCGCGGAAACATCCACTGACCGACTGATCGAGCTTTTTTGGACGGACGACGCGACGGGTGATCCGCAGCGTGCCTTGTGGCTTGCCATCAGCCGGTGCAGAACGGCTTTGGGTGATTTGGGAATCCCCGATGCGCGCAACCTGATCATCGCTGGCAGCGGCGGATACCGGTGGAATCCCTCGCGTCCCACGGTGATCGATGTTGAGACGTTTGAAAAGCTCAGCTCGCAGCGGAATACGGCGGCTGACCGTCTAGAATGCACTCTTCGCGCAATCGATATCTATCAAGGCGACTTCTGGACGCCGAGCGCATGGGGCGGCTGGGCCGTGACACGTCAGATCTACTATAAGACGATTTTCATGCAGCTGTGTCAGGAAGCCGTGCTCCTTCTGTGGGAGGCGGAACGCTGGGAGGACGTCGTCCGCATCTGTCGGAAAGCAATCGCGGAGGATCCCGGCGCGGAAAGCTTCAGCGTGTACTTTATGCGCGCACTGACGGTGCTCGGGCAGCCGCAAAAGGCTTTGGAGCATTACGAATACATCAAGAATGTCCTAAAAAACGATTATATGGTGGAGCCTCAGGATGAACTGGAGCTGGCACGCTCGGAAGCGGCGCAACGGAATCTGGGAGAGCGCATTAGCGCGGAAACAGTGGCGGCGTACTTAAAGCCCACCGACGCCGACGGCGCATTCTACTGCGACTACCCCATCTTCCGCAGAATCGTCGAACTGGAAAGCCGTGAACAAAAACGCTCAGGTAAGGCCGCACAGCTAGTCGTGCTCGATATGCTCCCCGAAGAAAAGGGAGCGCGTATGACAACGGATATGAATCGGATGGAACGCATTCTAAACGCCTACCTTCGCGCGGGAGACCCGTATACGCGCCTGAGTACAACGCAGTTTTTGATTCTGCTGCCGGGTGCGTCATCTGAAAATGTGGATACCGTGATGACACGCGTGGAAAATGCCTTTCGGCGAACCAATACACATTCGAAGGCGAGGATACGTTACCATTCCTTCCCGCTCGATTCGTTGTCTTCAAAAGAAAAACTCAAAGATTAACAAGTATCATACCATGATCCCGCTTTGTGTGAAAAGACGTTTTGGTGATGACGGACTTCACGCAAGGCGGGATTATTTTGTTAAATATGGAAAAAATAACTGTTGATAAAAAAGCGAAAGGATAAGTAGCTGATAAGTCGGCGATTATGATAGTAGTAGATAGAAAATGTAAGAGGCTTGAGGGATGCTACGCAGCTCAACCCTTTTAAGAAAGCAGTGGTGGATGGTATCATGCAATATATGTCGTTTCAGCCAAGCGGAGCCAGACTATTCGCGGTAAAGATTGACGATTACACGAACGGTGAAATGAAAGGTCGTATCGACCACATCCGGCTTCCGGGTGAAAAACGATTCCTTAGCTCCTTCCACTTGCTGTCGCTTATTCAGGAGCTTTTAGACACCGGCAACTGTCCCGGCGCAACGCCTATCCGCAGCTTGCCCGCTCTATATGAGGCAAAAGGGAAAACCGCCACCTTCCAGCTTGAAATTCTCTTTACACAAAGCCAGAGCTGGCAGGGAAAGCTTTCCTGGATCGAGGAAAAGCGGGAGGCGACCTTTCGAAGCGTTCTGGAGCTTTTAATGATCCTCGACGAGGCACTCGCCCTATAACAACGTAAACCAAGTGAAAACCCGAAACACGAAAAATGGCAAACCCGGGGAAACCCGGCGGCGCAAAGCATGAGGCCTAAGGCAAACGCTACGGCGGCTCGGCTACCGAAGGTTTCGTTTTTCCCCCATATACTGAAAGGAGAACGAAATCCACATGAAAAAGACGAGGATACTCGCATTCCTGCTGTCGCTGTGCATGCTGACAGCGCTCCTCCCGACCACCGTACTCGCCGCAACCGATACCTACGATGTTCCAGCCAGCACGCTCGTGTATGAACTTAGCGGCACGTCCTCAAACGATCATACGACAGCAAACTACGCGTGGACTAACGGCGGTATGTTATATCTCGCATTAACCACGCGAGAGGATAAGCCCGTCCTGACGTCAAATGTCATTATAGCTGGTGTCCCTTATAGCCTCACCGTCCCCTCGGATCGGTACGATTTCCTTGCGATTGACAATGTGTCCTATGGGGCGATCGGTAAACTGAGCAATCAAACCTACAAATGGCAGATCGTATCCTGTTCATACGGTCAAAGCCTTGCGTTAAACCAAACTCTGACACTTTCCACAACAGCCCAAGGCGGCGGTTTTGAACTCCATGGCGCTGCTTATACAGTATCTGGCACCGTTCAGGAAACCTACGCTGTCACGTACACCTACGCCTTCGACCCCACTGCCCCCGACAATGCCCCCTCCGCGCCTACTGACCCGAACCTCTACATGGAAAACAGTTCCGTAACGCTGGCCACCGAACCATCGGTTGAAGGCTATACCTTCACCGGATGGAGCAGTACGGACGTAACGCTTCCCCTTCCCGGGGGCACTTTTACGATGCCCAGCAGCAACGTGACGATCACGGGAAGCTTTGTCAAAAATGCCATCCCCATCAAATTCTATATTCTAGACCCGACGATTGTCGTTCCGGTGGATGGGAAGAACATGGGGAGCGGCAGTTATTACCCGGTTGCAAACTGGCAAGCAAGCAGTCAAACCTATATATACGAAACGAATTTACCCGGTACCTTGAGCAACGCCATTTTGACACAGCTGGCGGGATCGGATGGAAAACTGACCGTAGGAGATAAACTGCTTGTCGAGGATATTGACAGCAGCCTGCTCAGCGGGATCGAGTATCCCTCCGATGTGAGCGCAGCGTTAACGAGATTTGGTCTGTCGGGAAGCGGCTATACCCCGGTCGCCTACGTCATCAAGGCTCAGAATCCTAATAATTATGTAGGCAGCGTTGGGGATGACTGGTTTGGTTATGATGATAATAACAACCCCTGTGACATCCACGTGGACTGTTATCTCTCGCCGGTACCGGTAAGCGTAACGTATCACTCTAATTTCAACCCGGATTCCACTTATCAGACAGCGGTTATGAATACGGGCACAGTTTATACGGTTCTCGGCTATAACGACACAAATCTCCCCTTAAACGGTCAATCTTCCTTCTTAGGCTGGGCAACTTCTTCAACCGGAGACGTTGTATTTACGGCAAACAATACTTTCACCGTTATGGGTAATTCCCATCTCTACGCAAAGTGGGGAACCACCCCGCCTGTTACCACTCCCGTAACCTACGCCATCCATTATTACTTTGAAGACGCGGTCGGCACCGTCAAGCAGTCCGCTACAGTGGACAGCGGCAGCGCTCCCGCTGTCTCCAATGCTTCGGTCTCCTATAAACCGGCAAGTGTACTTCTAAGCTATGACAGCACTAAAACCTATGTTCTCGACACAACTAAAACCAGCTCCAGCTTCGT
>JAYFRF010000015.1:0-188855 GCA_034926225.1 Clostridiaceae bacterium | reverse complement strand
TATCAATGGTATGATCAGATAATGCAGTTACGCGGTATGATGTAGGGTAGGATAAGCTGACATACGCTGTTCCTGTTACAACGAATATATCATCATAATCAGTACCGGAAAGGGCAACACTACCGCTGTAGTAATCGTAACCTACATCGAGGCTGGTATATAAATCTATAGGGCTGTTTGAGTATTCTGTGGTTGCGGCAGAACCAGAACTACCTGCGTTGCAATAATAGTACACAGTTCCTCCGTTATAAGTTTCACTTGCACTTGTTGCAAATGAGTTTGCACATAGCAGTATCACCAAAGACATCAGCGATGCCGAAATGCGCAGTATACGTTTTTTGTTCATAAAAAGCTCCTTTCAAAAATGCTATTTAATTCGTGCTTCGAACCGTACAGACAATGCGTAATCTCTGCCCATTGGACTCACCTCTTTCCATTAACCGCTTGTCCGCTTTGATTCGACAAACTCGGCATAAATCAAACGGCACATTCACTTTCACTTTTAGACCGATCTACTTAATATAATAATTTAAATTAGTGGATGTAACAGAATCTGCGTTTTTTGGGTAAAATTTTGCTGCTTATGACTTGGTGGAAGGCGAATTCTCTATCTGATCCCATTCCAGCAGATTCCCTTGAGAGTCATAAATATATCCGGTTGCGCGGACTTTGTATGTGCGTCCACTGAGAAACGGATATAACCCGTCCACAGTAGCGGCTTCACCCGCGCCGGATGAATCTTCCCAGGTATCCTCCACGACCCAAGTACTTCCATCAAACCGCAGTAATTCGACAAATACATAAGCGCTGTTGGTTGAAAGAGGTCTGGGAGAAATGCGTGCATATACCTCATCATTGGGTATATCTGTTGAGCAGTTTAATTGATAGATGTAGGAATACCTTGTTACACCGATACTGTCGTTTACATAGTCAATAGCCGTTGAGCTTGCAGAAAAAGAAAAAGTGAATAGCGCCAAAAAAAGAGCCAGCGTTCTTTTCATCATAATTCCTTTCTTTAGACCGGTCTATATTTATTAACACTGTTGCCCGCCGGATGTAACAGACAAATGAAAATTTTTATAAGCGCTCTCATAGAAGAATAGTGCACCCCGAAAAAAGCATCGATTTTTCATCAATGTCATTTTCGGGGTGCGTTATAAAGCATATATTTAAGAAGGCTACGATTCGTAAAAACTCTGCGCGATACGAATCGTTTCTTCCTTTGACAGCAGGCTATAAATGTCGTACGCTTGCTGCTCAGTGGTCCATGTGACACTGATATAACCATTCTTTTCGATACAAAGACCTTCGTAACTACCAATGGGAATACTTTTTACGACAGCGTCTTCCGTATCAATTCGAATGGTACTGTTCTCAGTTATCTCCGTGACGCTGATCACCAGAACGGGGTCATTGTCAAGGCTGTACGTCCAATCGATGTAATTTGGCTACACCGTTGAGTTTGTCAGAACCACGCCAGTGGGAAGATAAGAAGGGGGTAGCACAGGCGCTTTCTTCCGAAGATCTGTTATCAGCGTCGGTCAAGCGAATCTCCGTATATTTTCTCGTATCGAGTAAACGACTTTCAGAACCTCCACCCGGAAAGCTTCCGTAGTCGAATACAATGTGCCAAACAAAGCGCCGCAGATCAATAGAATCACCGCCACCCGTGCAAATACATGGTATACTCGGGATTTCCGTTTCGTGCGTTCGCTGATTTTCAGCTCTTTGTACAGGGCGTGCCGGTTTTTCTCCTCATGGATAAGCTGCTCATCTTCAGAAAGCACAGTTATCACCTCGTATCACAGTGTTCGAAGACCATCAATTTTGGGGATAATCTATGGTACATTTATCCGTAGAATGTGCTCTGCGTTTTGAAACATCTGTAAATACTTTATATTTTAAAATCGACTTATTATGCAAGCCCCTAACCATTAGGTGAACTCTTTTAGACGTAAGACATGAGTAACAAAGAAGTTGTGAGTTTCTTTGGCCTCCTGTAAAGCGAACTTTTCTATTTACAGGGGGGTTCCGCTCTATGGAACACTTCAACTGGGAACTCATTAAATATCTTGATTCTTACAATAACCGTCGTGGCAGGGCAAAACTAAACGGCTTGCCATCTGCGATTCACACAGACAACAAGCCCTTTGAGTAGCGTGAACAATTTTTATTAGAACGTTTCTGAAAGTAATAATTGCCCAAACGGCAAGGAATTAATATTTCAAATGTCCCACTGATAATAGACTAAAATCATTGTCTGCACTGTGGAAACTGTTTGACATATCATTTCAATATGGGACGACCTCCGTAGGATGATTGAATCCTGCTAAATACCATGTTACTCTTATTTGATCATCCATAAAAACTTAAATAACGCCTCATTATTCAGCATCGCATAATACCCAATAATGAGGCGTCCAATTTATTATTACTTCATGGAATCAAGATATCTTGCATACGCTACATTAATGATTTCCATATACCTGTCCACACCCATGGATTTCAGATTACTTTGGAAGGTATCCCAATCGGTCGTTGCGTTGACTTTACCGGTGATCATGTTATGGGTGTACTCGTTGATGTACTCGTTCAGATTCGTCCAAAGATCGGCTCTCTCTGTATTCTCGTCTTCCGTATAATTAAGAGAAGGCAGCGGATAGATGAAATAGGGTGAATACATTTCGATAGCTTTCTTCGTTTCAACTCCAAGTGTCTGGTCGATCCACTCCGGATCGTTGCGGCGCGGGAACATCGGCTGGCCGATGCCGAATTCAGCTTGTTTATTCATATCCGTCGCCAGCGTGGAATCGATCAACTGCTTTTTACCGCCGTTAACCGTATAAGTTTCCCCTTCGATACCCCATTGCGTTAAAACCATACCTTCATCGGACATCAGGAAATCCACATACTTGATGGCGACGTCGATATTCGTGCAGCTCTTCGTAATACAATTGGCGTAGCTGAGAAGCATCTTGCTATAGGCAGCCATGCCCTTATCTCCATCCGGTCCTTCGATTAACGGGAGGCACTTAAAGTACATGTCGGTTCCCTTTAAGCTGCTGTTATTGAAAGAATCGGAACGACCTGCATAACCGGTAAACACAGCCATCTTTCCGGTCGAAACCGCTTCTTCCCAGCCTTGTGAGGTTCTCACCGTATACTCCTGATCGAGGAGCTTCTCATTGTACAGATCGTTTAAATACAAAAGCATTTCTTTGTAAGTGTCCTGAGTGGCGTTTAGAACGAGTTTTCCATCTCCGTAATCCTTCATGTTTTCGGGGCTTAAACCGAATATCGGGGCGAATACCATCAACAGCGTCACGTAATTTGGCTGAGCACCAAGAGGGATGCAATCAGGTTCGTTTTTCTGCAGGGTCTCCAGCATCGTTTTGAATTCGTCCAGATTAGTCGGATCTGCAATATCGTATTTCTCCATCAAATCCTGACGCGCGTCAAGGCCCATCTTGATTTCGCATATTCCATACAGCGGGATACCGAAAATCGCACCGTTCATATCCGATACAGACGGTATATACGACGTAAGTTCTTCGGTCAGCTTTTTAACGGAAGGCATGCTGCTGTCGATATAATCTTTATAATCGATCAGCACGTTGGATCCGACCTGCTTTGCTTTATCCATCGTCAGGGTCATTAAATCGGGCATATCGCCTGAAGCAAAAATGGTATTCAACTTCTGATCTGCACTGTCCTGAGCAAGAGGGATGTAATCGATTTCCACGCCGATCCGGTCTTTGATAGCCTGTAGCACGGGTGTATCGTTTTTGATCACCCAGCTGCCATGATCCCAGCAAAGGTAAGTAAGCGTAACGACATCCGCAGCAGCCGTCGTTACCGCCGCTGTCGTGGTATTTGCCGCCGCCGTAGTCGTTGCCGCTGTCGCAGCAGCGGCAGTGGTCGTATTGGCCGCTGTAGTTGTGGTGGCAACCGATGTCGCAGTTTTGCCTGAGTCATTTCCTGCGCATGAAGTCAGCACAAAAGCGATGGCTAACATAAGCGCCAGACATGCCGAGAGTTTCTTTTTTGATCCTTTCATTGCCATACCCTTCTCCTTATGATATTTTTATAAAAACGGATTTCCCGTTTTTACCCTTTAATAGAGCCGATCATAACACCTTTAACAAAGTATTTTTGCAGAAACGGATATACACAGATGATAGGCAGCGTCGTTGCAATGATAGTGGCATATTTAATACCGACCGAAATCAGGGAACCCGTATCCATGGCGCCGCTCATTTCATATTGCTTGACTTCAGCGGCCGATATGATGCTCCGGAGAAATATCGTTAACGGATAGTACTTTTTATCGTTTAAATAAATAAGAGGACCAAAGAAGTCGTTCCAGTGACCAACGGCATAAAACAGCGTCATGGTCGCAAAGATAGGCATTGATAACGGTATATAGATCCTAACGAATACTTGGATATCGTTAGCCCCGTCGATCATAGCAGATTCTTCAAGGCTGCTAGGTAAAGCCATGAAAAAGGTGATCGTTATGATGAGATTCCATGTCGTTATGGCGCCTGGAATCACGATAGCCCAAATTGTATTGTACATGCCGAGGCCATTCACAACTAAAAATGTCGGAATCAACCCTCCGCTAAAGAGCATCGTAAACGTCACGAGTTTCATGTATATCCCTCTTCCGTAAAACGTACGTCTGGATAGAGGGTAAGCCATTGTAAAGGTAAAAAGGATATTGATTACGGTCCCGAGGGTCGTGTAGACGATCGTATTCCAATATGCGACGAAAACTTCGTCGTTGCTGAATATCACACGGTAGTTGAGTAACGTCAGCCCTTTTGGATACCAGCCGACTTCATTGCGGATAACCAATTGAGGATCACTTATAGACGATATGAAAATAGACCAAAACGGCGCTAAGGTGATATAAACAACAATGCCTAAAAATATCGTATTGAAAATGTTAAAAACAATTTCACCAGCGGTTTGCCGAATTCTCATTCCTTATAACCTCCTTTACCACAAGCTTGTTTCGCCTACTTTGGATGAGATTTTATTAACGGATACAAGAAGCAAAAATCCGATAATAGAATTGAATAAGTCCACAGCGGCACCGTAACTGTACTGTCCTCCTGAAAGCCCGCGTTTGTAAACAAAGGTACTTAAAACCTCGGAAGTCGCCGTATTTAGAGGCGTCTGCATTAAATAAACGGTTTCAAACCCTACGCTTAGCATGGATCCCATTCTCAGGATTAAAACAATGATGATCGTCGGAACAATGCATGGTATGGTAATATACCACATGCGTTTCAACTTCCCAGCTCCGTCTATCATCGCTGCTTCATACAAAGCGACATCCACTCCCGACAAAGCAGCTAAATAAATAATCGTTCCCCATCCAATGCCTCTCCAGATGTCAGCAGTAACATATATTCTTCGAAACCACGCCGCATCGGACATAAAGATGATTTCTTTATTTAAAATTGCATTCAGAAGTTTGCCAATAGCGCCGGTACTCGGGCTCATAGCATCCGTAACAATACCAACGATGATAACGGTGGTAATAAAGTGGGGAAGATAGCTGACAGTCTGCACAAAACGTTTGGTAAAGTTATTTCTTACCTCGTTAATCATTAGCGCCAAAAGAATCGGAGCCGGAAAACCCCATAGCAGAAGGTAAATATTAATGAACAATGTATTCTTGATTAATCTCCAACATATAGGGTTTGCAAAAAACGACTCAAAATTCTTTAAACCGACCCATTCACTTCCAAAAAAACCATTGAATATGTTATAATTTTGAAAAGCAATTAATACGCCAAACATCGGTGCATATTTAAAAATTATAAAGTAAGCGGCTCCAGGTAAAAATAAAAGATAAAGGAACCTTTGACGGTATAGCATTGACCATAAGCTCTTTTTCCTCTTCTGTGTCTGCCCAATTGTCAAAATAATAACCTTCCTTCTCAACTCTTAGTTATGTTACCGGTTACGCATATTATAACACTACCTTTCCCATATTCTAATTGCGTTACCGGTTACGCATATTATAACACCGCTTTATGTTAATGTCAATCTCCTTAATTAATTTTTTTTGCTGAATCAAGAAAGCGATTTTTTTGCATTTTACAAGAGCACTCCAGACAATTTTGCGGTCAATAAAAAGAATGTGCGTAACCAGTTACGCACATTCTTTTTATTGACCGCAAAATTAGCTCTTAAAATTCCCAATGGGTTATCTCTCTACTTTTTAAAACATGTTCATATTAGAACGGAAAATAGCGATTGGCTTGAGTAAAGTCAGTTCCGCCGTATCTTCCTTATTAATATATCCGTATATCTGTTGAATAACCATTTTTCCTTGTCTGTACGGATCCTGAAAGATCGTAGCGCATGCGGTTTCATTACGCAGTAGCTCTTTGTTTTCTTGGAACAAATCGGTTGTAATGATCTTAATTTTACCCTTTAAACCGGTTTTCCAAATATACTGGCAAGCACAAATTGAACTCGCCGACGTAATATATAACCCACGATATGGATCCTCCGCTTTTAAAATCT
Source organism: Clostridiaceae bacterium (assembly GCA_034926225.1). Taxonomy (GTDB): domain Bacteria; phylum Bacillota; class Clostridia; order Oscillospirales; family QAMX01; genus JAAZKA01. Next base: position 182,312 of record JAYFRF010000015.1, on the reverse strand, counting down.
CATTTATTTGATGTACAACCAGATCAGGCTGATCTTTATGCTCATACACATCGATAGCAGAAAATGGATGTCCGTCGGTATATTTCATAAAGCCGATTAAGTTCTCTTTATGGATCGCCGTGTCGTTGCTTCCGGTTAATATGGCAACCCGCTTATTCGGACAGCAGAGATATAGAATTTCCGCCGCTAATTGCCCCGCGCATTGACCATCTGCGGAAACGGATATTACTCGTCGGCTGCCTTCGATATCATTTGCCACAGTCGCAACCGGTATCCCTTTCTGCTCCAATCGCTCGATAGTAGAACGATAGCCGCGGTTATCGCCCGATAAAAACAGGACAACACCCTTTACACTCTTTTCTACGAATTCGTCTAGCATCGCATTGATTTCATAAGAATTCGTTTCGGCATTTTCTCCATAAAGCGTACGAATGTCCGAGTATACGTGATACGGTCGCAGTTGATCGAAAACCGCATCCATCCCTCGTTTGATTTCATCCAAATATTGTTTTACGGGGCAGCAAAGGATTACGCCGATATAGATTGGATTCCTGCGCAGGCTCTGCGCGGCCGGATTGGCTTGAAACCCCATTTTTTCGGCCGTATCCAATACCCGCTGCTTGGTATCCGCGTTAATGCGCCCTGTATTATGCAAGGCGCGGTATACGGTCCCCACCGATATTCCAAGCTCGTTTGCTATATCGTAGATCGTGACTTTTTTATCCTCACTCATAACCGGCTTCTCCTTCTTACAGATACTGTTAGTATACCATTTTACGGCAGGTTGTCAAGTATTCTATTTTATCTACGATTCTGTTTTTCCGGATTGACAATACCAATTTGGCGTGATATACTATGCGTAACCGGTAACGCTTATGAGAGGTGATCATTTAATGATTGATACTGTACAGTTACGGCAGGAAATTATTAATACCTGCAAATGGTTGGTTTCAGCCGGTTATGTATTCGGTACATGGGGAAATGTCAGCGTTAAACTGGAGGACGGGAGCATTCTGATAACACCTTCCAAGCTCCCATATGAACGTATGGAAGCGGAGGACCTGGTTGTACTGGCCTCTGACGGAAGACAAATATCCGGGAACCGGTTGTCCACCAGTGAACGTGAGATCCACCGGGGCATTATGAACCAGCGTGAGGATGTAAAGGCCATCATCCATACCCATTCTCCTTACGCTATGGCCGCGTCCGCCATTGAAGGAGGAATCCCGACTATTTCTGAAGAAATGTGTCAGCTGATCGGAGGAGACATTCCGTTATCATCCCGTTTCGTTCCGTCAGAAAACCATGCGGAACTTGGTCGTGTCGTTACAGAGTCCATCGGATCAGTAAACGCGGTTTTGATCCGCAATCACGGACCCGTATGCTGCGGTTCCTCGCTTGCGGAAGCGCGCATATGCTGTCAGGTTGTCGAAAAATCCGCTAAAATGTATCTACATATTACAAGCAATCTAGAAATAAACCGCATTGACGCGAAATGGGTGGAGGCCGGCCGGCTGTATTTCCTGAACGGTTATGGTAAGACTTGATTAGGTAAGAAGGGTGTAGTATTATGAGAGTAGTAACCATGGGGGAAATGATGATCCGGTTTATGCCAAAAGGAAACCTCCGTTTTGAACAGGCAGCTTCGTTTGATGTTTTCTACGGCGGAGACGAATCGATCGTCGCCGTCATGCTCGCACGATTCGGTCTGGAAAGCCGGTACGTTACCAAACTGCCGGATAATCCGCTTGGCCAGACCGCCATGAATAAACTGCGTGAACAGGGGGTGGATACCCGCTTCATTCCTCGCGGCGGAGAACGGCTTGGGTTGAATTTCTATGAAAGCGGCGCGTCAATGCGTCCCTCCGACGTAGTATACGACCGGAAACATTCGTCCATAGCGGAAGCAAAGCCGGAGGATTTCGATTTCGACGGCATTTTTACAAATGCCGACTGGTTCCATATATCCGGCATCACTCCGGCCATCAGCGATAATGCGGCGGCGCTTACGGAGGAGGCTATGAAAGCCGCTAAAAAACACCGCGTGCCTGTCAGCGTGGATTTGAATTATCGGAGTAAGCTGTGGAGTTCGGAAAAAGCCAGACGCGTGATGGTGCCTTTGATGCGGCATACCGACGTTTGTATCGGAGGCAGAGAGGATATTCAAACCGTTTTAGGCGTGTCGCCCGTCGATACCGGCGGGGACGCCCCGAATATCGAAGGTTATAAAGATGTTTTTCGCCGGTTAAAGGAAAGCTTCGGCTTCCGGTATATCGCATCCACCCTGCGCGAAAGTTATTCCGCCTCCGATAACGGCTGGTCGGCTTTGCTTTACGACGGGCAGGAGTTCTATCATACCATGAAATACGATATCCGGTTGGTCGACCGTGGAGGAGGCGGGGCATCTTTCGCAGCCGGTATGATTTACTCGCTATTAAACGGATTCGATTTACGGAAAACCGGCGAATTCGCAGTGGCCGCCTCCGCGCTGAAACAGACGATTCCGGGTGATTTTAACTTGGTTACGCTAAACGAGGTATATGCTCTGATGAACGGCGATACATCCGGACGTGTGCGGAGATAACCGCGCGATGCTCTTGTGAAAGGAGAATATATGAACAGAAGCGATCAGACATTAAAGGAAAAAGTCATCGAACAAACTAAATCGACCGGCATCCTGCCCTGTATCAAACTGCATAAAAAAGCCGATTATATCGCTTACGCACAGGCGATGCTTGACGGCGGTGCGCGCATTATCGAGGTTACCATGACGACCCCGGGCGTATTGGAAGCCGTCGAAGCGATTTCCTCCAGTTTCGGAGACCGTCTGCTGGTAGCGGCAGGAACCGTACTGGATCCCACATCCGCCCGCGAGGTCATTCTACACGGCGGAAGCGTTATCGTCAACCCCTGCGTGATCGAAGATGTCATCGATGTCGCCAACCGTTATAACGTACCGGTTTTCAGCGGCGCGTTTACGGCTTCGGAGGTATTCCTCGCTATGCGTTCCGGCGCAGCCATGGTAAAAATATTCCCCGGTGCGTTGGGCGGATCGTCCTATATGACCAATTTAAAAATGGTGTTCCCCGAGGTGAATTTAATCCCATCGGGAGGCATAACACCCGATAACGCCGCCGAATACATAAAATGCGGCGCCTGCGCCGTATCGGGTGCCCGTACTTTTATGGATCCAGAAAAAATCAAATCGGAAGGCCTTCCTTTCATCACACGGCAAGTGGCAAAATTCATTAAAATAATCCGCGAGGCAAAAAACGACTTGCCGGAAATTCCGTAATGATCGAGAAGGAGATAATGGAATGAAAGTTTTTCAGGCGTTGAACTGCGGAAAGGGCGGTTTCACCGAATTACCGGTTCCCCATATTGAAAATGACCAGCTTTTAATAAAAGTGGCGTATTGCGGTATTTGCGGAACCGATTATGCCCTCTTTTCTGGAAATAGCAGCTTCATTAAAAACGGCTTGGCAACCTATCCGATACGTTTGGGACACGAATGGTCCGGTATCGTTGCGAAAATTGGAAACGCTGTCTTTGATTTTAAAATAGGCGACCGGGTCGTCGGCGATAATTACGTCTCCTGCGGACAATGCGATAACTGTCTTAATAGTGATTATAACAACTGTACGCGGCGCTGTCATGTTGGGACAATCGATCCCTGTTGGCCCGGTGCGTTTGCCGAATATATCGTCATGCCCTGCCGGCACGTTTACCACATCGGAAATACTTTGCCTTTAATGGAAGCAGCCCTGTGCGAACCTTTGTCCATAGCCTACGGCGGTATCAAGAAAATGAATATTACGGGTGAATCCATCGTCGCTGTGATCGGGACGGGCTGTATCGGGATGTCGGCCGCAGCCTTGGCCAAATATCGCGGAGCCGGCCAAGTGTATTTGATCGGGCGCAACCCCTATAAGCTCGATATGGCTAGGAGGCTCGGGATTACCAACGTAATCGATATCCGCCAAGGCCCGGCCGAGGAGCAGTTAATGAAATTGACAAGTGGGAAAAAAGCGGATTTTGTGCTGGAATGTTCCGGCTCCCCCTCATCCGTAATGCAATCCATACGGATCGCAGAGCAAAAGGGGAAAATTGCGTTGATCGGTTTCTATGAACAGACGCTTGACGGCATTGACATCGATCTGCTTGTCTCCAAGGAATTATCTGTCGTAGGAATTATGGGGGAATACGGTAACGTAAGCGAAAGCTTAAAAATAATGCAGAATACGGATCTGCACCTGTCCCATCTTATTACCTCCGTAGTCGATTTCGACGAGTGCGCCCCCGCATTCGCTCCCGCCGATCATAAATCCATCATTAAAACCATGGTTAGAATGCTGGAATAGGAGTGCCCTATGCGAAAAATTGGGATCCTTGGGAAACAGCAACCGCACGGTATACGAATGCAGATGCGGGATCTTATCCGGCAAAACGGCTACGAAGCCATCCTTCTGGATATGGAAACGCGTAATACCGCCGACTGGAAGGAAAAGCTGATCGGCTATGACGTTATTATCAGCGCCGGTGAGAAATTTCCCGCCGAAACTTTTGACTTTCTGGCGGGCAGTTTAAAACTCGTTTCCCGTTTCGGCGTTGGCACAGACGAGATGGACCATGCCGCAGCGACCAGAAACGGCGTCGCTATATGCAACGCGGCCGGTACGCTTTCTACCGCCGTAGCCGAATGTGTTATTGGTCTTATGATCAACATACTGCGCGAATTACCGGCGCGGGACCGCTCCGTACGGAATAACGACTGGAGTTGGTTTTTCGAAGGAAAAAACAGCCGCCAAATCGAAGGGAAAACCGTAGGATTGATCGGTTTCGGCGATATTGCGAAAGCCCTCGCCAAAATGCTTTACGGTTTCGATTGCCGGGTGATGGCTTACGATATTCGCTGGGACGAAGATGCGGCGGCAAAATGGCATGTGGAAAAAGCGGACATCCCAACTATCCAGCGGGAAGCCGACATCGTTAGTTTACACATACCCGCTACATCTGAAACCTGTGGCATGGTGAACATGGATTTTCTGAAGGCCATGAAAAGGGATGCTATCCTGATCAACACAGCGAGAGGGAAATTGGTAGTGGAAGAAGATCTGGCCAAAGCGCTGCAAACCGGCATCATCGCCGCAGCAGGTCTTGACGTTTTCAGGCAGGAGCCGCCCGAGTCCAATAACCCGTTGATTCATCTGCCGAATGTTATGGTGCTCCCTCACTCCGGAGCCGGAACAACGGAATGTGTAACTCGGGCGGGAATTTGTTCCGCAAATAACGCAATCGACTTTCTGAACGGTAAAACCGTGGTGACAATTCTGAATCCGGCGTATAGAGGAAAGTGTAAGGAATAATCGGTATGGAAAAATTATCCGTTACTATTTTACAATACCGCGTTCCAAACAATCGGGTCGCCGTTTTCTATTTAGGGCAGGCCGGCTTTGTGTTCAAGACACCCGACGGCGTTTTAACGGTTGTCGATCCGTATCTTACCAACTGCTGCGAACGGTTCTTTGGATTTAAGCGCCTGATGCCGTTTATGTTGGATCCGACCGAATTGTCATTCGACGTCGTTTTGGCTACCCACGCCCATTACGATCATTTTGATATCGACGCCATGCCCGCGCTTTTATCAAGCGAGCGTACCCGCCTGATCGCCGCGGAAGACTGCCGCGAGTTATGCGTCCGCCTTGGGCTTGATCCGTCTCGCATTACCTATCTTCAACGTTATGATACCTTCGATTGCTGCGGCATCCGGATTGAAGCGGTTCCGTGCGACCACGGCGAACTGGCTCCCTATGCGGTCGGGATTCTATTATCCTTTCCGGGTAAAAAGGTCTATATCACAGGAGACACCGCTTTCCGATCGGATATATTTGAAAATCCCGCGCTTCACGATGCAGACCTTCTGATTCTACCGATCAACGGGATGTTCGGCAATATGAACGAATCCGAAGCCGCGTCAGCCGCGCGTCTGTTGACTCCGAAAATAACTATTCCCTGTCATTTTTGGAATTTCGCCGAGCATGGTGGAAATCCGTCTTTGTTTATTAGGTATATGAAAGAGACGGCGCCGGATATCCCCTTTACGCTGATGCGGATCGGCGAGATACTTTTAATATAAGAGATAAGCCCAAAGTGAAAGGAGAAGCCGTCCATGACTTCAACACAGCGCTGTTTGAAAGCGATTAAAGGAGAGCCGGTCGACCGCACGCCAATATACGGCTGGTTAAAATCCAATCTGGAAAAGGAAATCACGACCGCCTTCGGATCGGTCGAGGCATTTGAGGATCGGTACGAGTTCGACGCCGCGCATCTTTTCGGAGGCCCCGATCCTTTTGACCGTGACGCGATAAAGAAAATTATCGCCGGCGGCGAGGAGCTTACACCCGATATTCTTCTCGATATGCCGCTGAAATCGCCGGACAATCTGGAGGATTATAAAGGTTTTTTGGATGGGCTGAAGCATCATAAGGAAGACCGCGGCCGATTTTGTTACGCTCAAACTCCGGGTTTATTTGAGTTGTATAACAGCGTTTTCGGAATCGAAAATCAACTGTGTTACTTGATCCTTTATAAAGATGAGATAGCGGAGTTATATAAACGTCAGGCGGAATGGAATCGAAAATTTGCGGAGAACATACTGGATTTAGGCGTCAATATGGTTCATATATCGGATGACTGGGGACAACAGCGCGGTCTCCTGTTCAATCCGCAATTATGGTGGGAATTAATATATCCGAATATGAAAATCATCGTGGACGCAGTCAAAAGAAGGAACGGCCTTGTGAGCCTTCATTCGGATGGGTGCATCGTTCCAGTATTGGACGGGATCGCTGATTTAGGGTTCGACGTACTGCATCCATGGCAGGAGAGCGCCGGAATGTCCTACGATTTATATTTAAATAAATATCGGGATACATTCGGCATTATGGGCGGTCTGTGCATTCAGACAACTCTGGGCTTCGGGAACTATAAACGTTTGGAAAGCGAAATCCGCCGAGTTTTTGGATTGTTGAAAGGAAAGCGCTGGATTTTCTGCACGACTCATTTCGTACAAAGTCACTGTTCCATGGAGGAGTTGACCTTTGCGTATAACCTTGCGTATACTCTCGCAAGAGGATAATCGTCATACAGAATTATGTGACTGGGAAAGGAACGCATATGAGACCTTACAATTCAACACAGGAAGAACTAAACCGGATGCGGGAGTGGTTTCAAAATACCTTCTTCAACGCAGCCGAACCTCCCTTTTCATTGCGTTATTCCGGAAAAAAACTGTCTTTATCCGATCAGACAACGAATAAGTCCGTCACACAGAGAGAGCTCGACAACATGCGTACGGAATATACTTTCTCCTACAGACTAAATTCCGGCCTTCTCATACAATGTATAACGGTGCTGAATTTAAAATACGCCGCTTGCGAGTGGAAACTCTGCATAAGCAATAATTCGGACACCGATTCCGACATGATATCGGAATTGAACGCCGTTGATACGGTGCTGTTTGCCGAGGATAAAGAAATGCCCGTTTTGTACCGTTTTGATGGCGACAACTGCGTTAAAACGGGATACCGTCCGCAGGAAGATATCTTTTACTGCAAATGTGAAAAAACGTTTTGCAGTTTCGGTGGAAGGCCGACCAATATGCAGTTTCCGTACTATACTCTGCAGAATTCTCTTAACGGCTGCTTCTTCGTATTGAGCTGGCAGGGACAATGGGAAACCACATTTTCACCTGTCCAAAACGAGCTTGCCATACAAGGCGTCCGGATCCGGGGCAAGCAGCAGAATTTAGCCTGCCGCCTTCATCCGAACGAATCGATCGTATCGCCGATGGCGCTTCTATTTTTCTATGACGGCTCCGACCGTTACCGGACTATCAATCTATGGCGGCACTGGTTTATCGAATGCAACATGCCGCGTTTGAACGGGAAATTGATTCCACCCTTCTACGCAAATTACTCGGGAAAGATTTTTTATGAAATGGTTCACGCTACGGAGCGTAAATTATTCGACTATATCGATAAATTTGCGGATAACGGCATCCGTTTCGATTATCTATGGCTCGATGCCGGCTGGTACGAAATGGGGACGGACGAAAGCTGGCACAACACCGGTACGTGGAAAGTCGATACAAATCGTTTCCCAAACGGCCTGAAGGCGATTTCGGATTACGCGCTAAAAAGAGTCGGAGCCAAGACCATGTTATGGTTTGAACCCGAACGCGTCAACCACGGAACGGAAATTTACGAAGAGCATCCGGATTGGTGCCTGAAATGCAAAGATTACGAGGAGCTCTACGATAAGGCGCCGCGTTATCTACGAGCGGGCTCCCGCCTTTTTAACCTTGGAAACAAGGACGCCCTCGATTTTCTCGTAAACCGGATCGACACTCTGATACGAAGCGAGGGATTAAGCATCTACCGCGAGGATTTCAATATGGAACCGTATTCCTGCTGGACGGAAAACGACGAACCGGAACGGGCGGGTATCCTTGAAAATCACTTCTGCAGCGGCTTCCTCGAGTTTTTCGATAGGCTTCTCAAAGATAATCCCGGTATTTTTATCGATAATTGCGCTTCCGGCGGCAGGCGTAACGATCTGGAAACGATGCGGCGCAGCATCCCACTCCACCCGACGGACTATAATGACAACGACATCACAACCAAGCACGGATTCAACCACTCGCTGTTCCACTGGTTCCCGTTCTTCGGATCGTTCGATATGCCGGCCGATCAAAGCGACGTTTATTATCACAGAAGCTCCCTGCTACTTTCCTTCAACGGCTGCGACAATGTACTAAAAGAAGGTTTTGATTTTACGCTCCTTAAAAAATGGATGAGCGAGTGGAAGGAAAATGCCTACTGCCTCTACGGCGATTATTACCCCGTTACTCCTTACAGCATCGACGATCAAAGCTGGATCGGCTGGCAATTCGATCTTCCCGCCGATGACGACTTACAATATCTGAAAGGCGATGGGGACTACAACAAGACCGGGGAAGGTATGCTTCAGCTATTTATGCGAAAAGACTCTCCCTATGAAGCCGCAAAAATTAAATTTCACGGATTAATTCCACAGGGAATTTACGCCGTTAAAGATTACAATACCGGCTGTACTCAAGAATATGCCGGGAACGATCTTATACATGACGGTTTGGACGTTAAGAAGGCAAAATCCCCCGATTCGGCATTATATCATTACCGCTTGATCCGCCGTAATGGTGATAACAAAGGAGAACGTCATGATTGAAGAACGGATCGTACTGCCGAAGAAGGCGCAGCCGATGGATTTAGACGCGCAAAACTCCATCGTATGGCGAGGACGCTGGATACAAAATCATAAATTTTCCGTACTACCGTATCGCAATATTTATTCCGGCCTGAGGAATATGGACAACGCAAGCGAATTAAGAAACATCCATACGTTTTATCGCAGGCAATACCGGATTAAAAATACACCTATAAAATCGGCCCGCCTTTATATTACGACGGACGATACGTATAAGCTGTATATAAACGGGGAACTGGCGGGACTCGGCCCGGCGCAGTCCTTCCCGTTTGCCTATAATTACAATACGCTCGACGTTACGGACTTCCTAAAAAGCGGCGAGGATGTCGTATTCGCGGTGCATGTGTATTACCTAGGGCTTTTTACGCATTCTTATCTGAGCGCGGACAATCTTGAAGGCATGATTTTTCAACTGGAAGTCGAATATGACGACGGTTCAATGGACCGAATGGTATCCGATAGCAGTTGGAAATATTGCGAGTGCGGCGTGTGGACGGGCACTGCTGTTTATGGTTATACCACTCAGTTTACGGAAGATATGGATATGCGTAAATATCCCAGAGGCTGGCGTAATAAGGATTTTAACGATAGTAATTGGACTCCCGTATATGTAAGAGCGGCACCATATCCCAGTCCGTATACAATGGTTCCCCAAAGTATCCCTACGCTCGATTTTATCTACTTACGCGTGGTCATCTTCCCAACTTTCGAAATATTCAATCAAACAGTCAAGCCCGTAGAGCATTTTTGAAACGAATTCCATGTCTCCCGTCCACATATAATACTTTTCAATAAGCATCGGCCAAAGGGACGCGTAATCGATATTCCCCCCTTGGCTATAAGTAGGCGAGACGGCCGTCATACCGGGATCGTTCCGGAGTGTGTGGGCAAAATCGACGATCACTTTCTTTAAAAGCCGCGTATCTCCGGTCAGGATCAGATGGGAATTCGCACAGATATATGCATCTCCGAGAACGCCGCCTTTTTCACGCGTCGGACAGTCAAGATAGGTATCCTGCGTAGCCTGTTTCACGCCGGTTTGACATATTTTCCATATATCGTTGAGAAGACTGTCCGACGACTCAAAATGAGTCGTTTCCGGATAGGGATGAAACGTGTTAATTGCCCACATATCACCGGCGTATAATTCATACGGTCCGTTGATAACTTCCACATACCGAAAGCCTTTGCTGTCAAAAAACTCAACCGTATCGTCGCCGCCCGACAGCGTGATAAACTCCTGATAGTGGCAGTTTGCACGGAGTTCATAACGCACTTCATTCTCATTCAGCATTTCCTCGGCATGGCGGATCTCAACTTTTTGTCCGGTTTCACCCTTAATCCTAAAAACAGTAGTACCGGTTAATTCATGACCGAAATCGATGATATAGTGGCCGTTGTCAATACGCCTTACGGTCTGCGGATATTAAAGCGCCCTACGGGAGAACTCCTCCCCATTACTGCGGCACATTAATAGATTGGCCACCGGAAATACGACATGATTATAACTTTGAGAAAGCAAAAGATGGTGTATCCTCCGTTATCAATCTGTATTATTACGGCTTCTTAAAGTCATGCGTAAAATTGTATCGGATTGCAGGGGATAAGCGGCAAGCCGAAAAACTGGAAGTAAAACGTGATAACCTTGCAAAAAATCTCATTCTGTATTTATATGATAATAAAAAACATCTTTTTGTGGATTACCTCGGTTCTGAAAACACTCCATATCACGCAAGTCCAATGGCTATGGCATTTGGATTACCTTTGCCAGATGGATATAGAGCCATAAAAGATCAAATAGAGTGTGAAGGCCTTCGCTGCGGTGTATACTTTGCGTATTTTGTTATTCAAGGGCTTTATAATGCCGGATATAACGATCTTGCGTATCGGCTTATCACATCCCATGCCGAATATTCATGGTATTCAATGCTTGAGGCCGGCGCTACTACTTGTATGGAAGTATGGAAACCAGATATGAAATCCAATACAAGCTGGTGTCACCCATGGAGCAGTTCGCCGATTATCTTTATTTCGGAAAATACTATGGGACTCTCTCCTGCCACACCTACTTGGAGAAGTATATATTTTAAACCCCGTCCGCCAATAAGTCTTGATTCCTCAAAGCTCACAATGAATACACCCAACGGCAGTATAACAGTAAGTTACTTTAAAGATTCCCATACCACTCATTACATACTTGAGCTTGAAAATACAGGATATTTTATATTGGAATTTAAGGATATTTTACCCGATATTACGATTGATAATGTAGATATCGAATTATCCAAAGGTAAAGATGAAATTAAAAGTCAATTACTCCGCCATGAAATAACTCTTTCTAAAGGTATACATACAATTTCTACATATTCTCTTCCATCTGCTTTAGCATTCGGCGGTTGCTAGCCGATATACATTGGACGTCGGCTTTTCTAATCCTTCGTTGTCTGTTGTACATAAAATATAGCCGGAAGGGTCGTGCCAGTTACGTGAATAATAACCCCCAGGTAACGTTGAAGACTGTAACTTTCCTGTAGTTGTATATTCGTATGTGGATTGGTTACCGTTTGCATCTATGGAAAATATACAATTCCCTGCTAGGTCATATACAGCAGACATTTGTCGAACTCCACCGACAGTGGTTTGTGTGAGGTTTCCGGCAGCATCGTAGGCATGGGAGGTTATTACACCCTTTGCATTTACCTCCTGAGTTAAGGTGTACGAGCGCGTCATATGCACGGGAGGTGGTATTCCCTGCGACATCTGTGACATTTATGCATTTGCCACGTGGATCGTAGGCGTAGTAAGTGGTGTTTCCTAAAGCATCGGTATGCGAAATCTGGTTTCCTACTTTGTCATATGTGCTTGTCGTTGTATGGCTTTCAAACGATGTACTACCAATAGATGTGATAACCTCTGTTGCTGTCAGAATCCTTAACATACCGTCATATGTATATTCAGTACGGTTTATATTAACCGTCGGTTCTCCGGAGATATAGTACTCCGGCGTTATACTAGCCAACAACCGCCCCTGGAGGTCGCATTCACTATACTCAGCACCAGAAAGTGCGTCTGTCACCGCCGTTACCCTATTTCTTACGACTCCAATGCACGACTCACAGGTGTGGCGGAGGGTACTTCGACAAATACCGTCGAAACTATCACCTACCTGCCGCCGCACGGTGACAACGAGCCGAGGGTCGGAACCGTCAAAGACCGGTTCGGTAATACCACGACTTACGCCTATGACGATAACGATGGAAAGCTGAGCGCTACGGACAGCAGCGGCCGTACAACTGAGACATGGTTCGACAAGGCCATGTACCAGATCCGGACAAAAGACGCCGGGGGTAAGGAGACCAGAATTCAATACACCATAGACGGTGGCTTGAACCGCTACGGTGAAATGAGCTCCTATACAGATCGAAACGGGAATACGACCCATTACGAGAGGGACGCGAGTGGCAACATCACGAGGCTCATCAACCCCGACGCCTCGACGAAGGAATACACTTACGACAGCAAGAGCAACCTCCTGTCCGTGAAGGACGAGCTGGGAAACTTCATATTCTACGTCTATGACGTAAGCGGGGTAAACCTCTTGAAAACTGCCCAGCCGCTCAACGGTACGGACGTTTATTCAAGCGACGCGAATCAGAATCTCTTCGCGATTACGTAAAATACCTATTACACCTCCTCCGAGGCGCAGACGCTGTTCGGTCGCTCTATCGTTGGCCTCCTGAAGACCACGACGGAGCCGGAGGGTAACGTTACCACCTACACATACGACAACCGTGGGAATGTCATAAAGACTATGAACTCCCAGGGTGAGGCGTATCAGTACACATATAACGTCCTGGGCCAGCCGAAGGCATCGCAAGACGCTCGCGGGAATACAACCACGTACTACTACGACAAGATGGGCAGTATCCTGAAACAGGTGAACCCAGACGGCGGCGTGGAGCGCTGGGTGTACAACACCCTTGGGCAGCTGACACAGCATGTCCTACCCGGACAGTACGCGTCCGGCTCCGACACGACGACTTTCACCGCGGAGAACATCGCAAACGCGGCGGGCGCCTACAACGCGACGACGCATGGGCACCGCTATACCTACCTTGCAAACGGACTCCTGCAGACAGAGCTGCATACGCTGAACGAGACGACGACGTATGCCTATGACGTCTACGGGAATATCCTGACGCAGACCCTTCCGAACGGCTCACAGTACGTCTTCACATATGACGTGCTAAACCGGCAGCTGACGAAGAGCTTCAAGGAGAACTCCGGAGCGACGATGCAGTTGACGGGTACAGCTATAATATCCTCCAGACGGGCGAGAGTACAGTCGCTGTGGCCGTACACTTCTCCTCTTCGGAATCCGCGACGACTACTTCCACGTACGACTGGGCGAGCAGGCTTGTGAAACAGGTAAACCCGGATACCGGCGTTGTGACGACCGTATATCTTGCAAACGGCCTGCCGGAGAACGTGACGGATGCTCGCGGGAACACAACGAGCTTCGTCTATGATGGGCGCGGGCTCCTGGCCCGAAAGTATGCGCCTACAGGCTCAAACCTCTATGCCCGTACGGACTACACCTACGACAAGTCCGGACGCCTTACGCGTGAGGAGAGCAATACCGCACCTGTAGCGCTTGGAGGAGCCCTCTCCAACACCGCCTGGACGGAATTCACCTATAACCTCAACGGGACTCTCTCAGGGAAGACGACAAGCGCGGGACGAGAGGAGGTTTACACCTACAACGCGGACAGGTTTCTTACGCAGACGGCGACAAAGATCGACGCCTCACGATCCCGGATCACCATGGCAGTATATGATTTTCGAGGAAATGTCACGGAGAGCGCGACCTATGAGGAGCTCTGTGACCTCGACTGGAATTCCAATAGCACATCTCTTGTCGCTCAGACGACTACATACACCTACGATCTTAACGGCAGCTTCCTAAGCGTGACCTACCCAAACACGGAGACCGTCACGTATGCCTACGACCTCCTCGGGCGGGAGACACTGAAAACCTATTACGCCCTGAACGCGTTCGGCGTGCGGACATAAGTGACGGTGGCCACCGCATACAACAATATGGGCCTTGTCAGCTCCAAGACGGACGAATTGAACAACACAATCGCCTACGCCTACACCGCACGGGGATTCCTTGCCACAGTGACGAACGCGCTCTCCGGCGTGTCCTACAGCGAGTACGACTTCCAGGGACGCCTGATATGCAGCGTCACGCCGGAGAACTACGTCTCCGGATAGCCCACGGCCAATCTCAACCGCACGATATATACCTACGACGGCATGTCGCGGCTCCTCACGGTGACGGAGGTTTACAAGCCAGCCGGGAGCCCGTCCTTCGTGAGCGTCACGACGGCGACGAACACGTATGACAAGACAGGCAGTCTCCTCACGAAGACCGACGCGCTAGGTAACACCACGAGCTACGCCTATGACCCGCGCGGGAACGCCACCCAGGTCACCGACGCCGCAAGTAAGGCTACTTCCTTCGCCTACGACGCCCTCGGACGCCTCACGAGCGGGGTGAACGCGCGGAGTGTAGCGACCACCTATGTCTACGACGGCGCCGGGAACCTCACGGAGACCTATACCGCCTATGTACGCCAGACACAGGCCACGTATGACCTCGCGGGGAACAGGACCTCCATAAAGGACGCGAACAATAATGTAACCACCTTCACCGACACGCTCACGGGAAGGCTCCGCGAGTCTACTCTGCCCGGAGGGTACTCGACCCGGGTATGGTACGATGCCTCCGGCCGCATGGTACGGGCCACGGATAGCGACGGCGTTGTGGAATCGACGACCTACGACGCCTGGGGACGCACATTTTCCGTCACACGCGAGGGTAACGCCGGCGCTCTCTCGGTTTCGATCTCCTACGCTTACGATCTGCTTGGCCGGAAGGTCTCCGAGACCGATCCGCGGGGGAATACGAACACATACACTTACGACGCCCTTGGACAAGCGCTCAGCGCGAAGAATCCTCTTGATCAGACGACCACATACGCGTATAATAAAGACGGAAACGTACTCTCCGAGACGAACTGGCTCGGGAATACCGTCACTTACACCTACGATGCCCTCGGACGGCTCCTCACCACGACGGACGCGGAGGGACACCTCATCGAGAGCATCGCCTACAACGACGCGGGGCTGAAAATCAGCTCCACTGACGCCCCCGGGAACGTCACGCTCTACGCCTACGACGCTTGCCTCCGCCCGATCTCAACGACGGACGCGGAGAACTACACCGTCTGCCAGTCCTACGATAACGTCGGAAACATCGCCACCCGTACTGACGGGCGCGGAAAGGTCACGGGCTACACCTACGACTCCTGGAACCGGCTGATCCTCGTCACCAACCCGGATAACTCCACGGTGAGCTACACCTATGACGCCGCCGGCAACATGCTCACCCAGATTGACGGTCGCGGCAATACGACGACCTACGCCTACAACACCCAGACCCTCCTGATTCAGACCGTGGACCCGGATGGATTCGACCAGAGCAATCAGGTCATCCCCGGATACGCGGAGACCTACACCTACTCCCCTGCCAGACGGCTCCTGACCTCGACAGACAAGAACGGCGTCACGACAACCTACACCTACGATGCCCTCGGGCGGCTCCTCTCTGAGAGTACGCCGGGCGGCACGATCTCATACACCTACGACGCCTCCGGAAACCTCCTCACGGAGAGTGACGGCACTCGCACGACGACGCGCGTGTACGACGCGCTGAACCGTGTCACGAGCAAGACGGTCACCGGCTTTGCCGCGACCATCTTCACCTACGACATCACGGCGAGCCTCAGCGCGGGATACGTCGCGGAGAGCTCCGCCTACGGCAGCGTGACCGTGACGAAGACCTACGACCGCGCGGGACGCCTCGTCTCGGTGAAGGAAGGCGCGGACACGACAAGCTACACGTACCTTGACAACGGAAGATTGGAGAGCGAGACGCTTCCCAACGGCTACACGTCCGCCTACACGTATTTCGATAATGGGAAGCTCAAAACGCTCACCCAGAGGGCACCCGGCGGCGCTCTGTTTGACACGTATCAGTACGCCTACGACGCCGCGGGGAACATGACGGCGAAGCAGGACGTCAAAGGCACGACGACTTACACCTACACCGACCTGAGCCAGCCCCTGACCGTCACCGAGCCCTCCGGGAAGGTCACGACCTACGCTTACGACGCCTCCGGGAACCGCACCTCCGAAACCATAGTGGAGGGCAACATGACGGCCGTGAGCACGTACACCGTGGACGCACGGAACCGCCTGACGGAGGTCGTCGAGGTGAAGGATGGCGAAGAAACCATCCACACCTACGCGTACGACAACGCGAGGAATCTGATCTCCGACATGCCGGAGATCCTCCAGTCCCTCGGCCAGAGCCCACCGAGCCCGACGCTCTCTCTGGACGACGACCTCTCCGCCGCGATCTACGAGTACAACGACCGCAACCAGCTGATCTGCGCAGACACCGACGGTGTGACCGTCGAGAACACCTTCGGGCCGGAGGGCTACCGCGCGACGAAGACGGAGGACGGCGTCACGACCACCTTCCTCTACGAGTACGACAAGATCGTCCTGGAGCAGACCGGCAACGACACCACCGTCAACGTCTGGGGACTGCGGCTGATCTCCCGCACGGAGTCCGGCACGAAGGCGTACTACCTCTACAATGGCCACGGTGACGTTACGGCTCTGCTTGCCTCCAACGGGAGCGTCCTTGCGAGCTACTACTACGACGCTTTCGGGGTGATCCTCGAGGAGACCGGCGGTTCGCTGAATCCGTTCCGCTATTGTGGGTACTATTACGACGAGGCGCTGGGGATCTACGACCTGAAAGCGAGATTCTACAAGGCCGAGATCGCGAGGTTCCTCCATGAGGATCTCTTCACAGGCTTCCAAGACATGACGCTTACCCTCAACCGGTATGTCTATTATCTGACGAAAGTGGATTCCGAGGTGCAGAAGGCGGCAAATCTGATAAAACAGGATTTCACGGCCAGCCGTCCCAACGAAAAATGGCTCACCGACATTACGGAGATTCCCTGCGCGGACGGAAAGCTGTATCTCGCACCGGTATTCGACTGCTTTGACGGCAGCATCCGCGCATATAGCACGTGAAAAAAGAATTATGTATCGAGGCGTTCGAGCTCGCATGCCAAAAAGACCGCGCACACGATATGACAAAGACATCCTTGGCGTTTGGATTGGCGAGCACGAGAGCAGCAAATTCTGGTTGAATGTGTTGAATGACTTCAAAAGCAGGGGCGTTATGGATGTTTATCTGTTTTGCGTAGACGGATTGAACGGATTCACGGAGGCGATCGGGGCGGTATATCCGCAATCAGCCGTACAGCGCTGTATCGTGCATCAGATCCGCAGTTCCACGAGATATGTGAGTTATAAAGACATCAAAGCGCTGATGGCGGATTTGAAACTGGTTTATCAGGCGGTAACGGAAGATGCCGCCATGGAAAAGCTGGTGCTGTTCAAAGAGAAATGGGGCAGGCAGTACCCGTCCTGCGTAAAGAGTTGGGAAGATAACTGGGATATTCTGAGCACATTCTATGCATATCCCGCGGAGATCCGAAAAATCATATACACGACGAACATCATGGAAGGCCTGAACCGGCAGTTCCGGCAGATCACGAAGAACAAACCAAACTTCACAAACGACGATTCCCTGCGCAAGATGCTGTATTTGGCCAGCAAAAAGATTGTCAAACATTGGACGGCACGGTGTCGATATTGGGACATGGTATTGGCGCAGCTGGATCTGATGTTTGCCGATCGGATAGCCGGTTAACCGGCCCAGTTTCCCGGATACGGCGACAGCATTCACGCCTGCGGGCGTGCATACCGTCACCGCCTCCGGTAAGAAAGTGATTACGGCCGATTCCCCACCCGTGATTTGCAGATGCAAATCCACGGTTATGCTTGATTTTTGACTTTGTCGAATGCTTATTACACAAAATTCGCCGCGTTACCCGGTATTGTCTGTTATTACAATCTTCGGCGTGTTTATTTGACAAACGGCGGTCTACCGCCGGAACTGCATCGGCGCAGCTTTTTGGCGCGCAACGCCGCAGCTTGAACCACGTCTTGTTATATTTTCCTTGAGGGGAGAGACTGAACCGGTGTTGACAACTTCATTCCGATAACCAGAGTTTATCGGATAGTTCCGGTTAATTTGGCAAGCAGGGCTTACGTTTATACAAACGTAAGCGAGCCGAGGCTTTCACTCCCGTGAAAACTTTGAACATACAGCCGGAGCTGTATTGTCGGCTGACGTAAACCACCTCGTCGCATCTTTCGAGGATGTTGAAGTGGCGGTCGCGCTGCTCTACGCTCCAGCGGTCAGCCTGCGTTTCGCACGGGAGCGCGGCGATGAGCGGGACGTTCGGATAATACTCCTTACTGGCAAGGACGATTTCAGCGCACCACGTGTCGGCGGCCAATGCCATGCCCGATAAAAAAGTCGTGACGCCGTTTTCAATCAGCGCGATGATCTGAGTCGTGAGTATCGCTTTGAGCTTGCAGTGGGATTTGCGGGAGGACCGCGATCTGAAGCAAGTAGACATCACCGAGATGCTTGGGATAACACAGCAATACTATTCAAAATACGAAACCGGCAAGTACGAACTTCCGCTTCGTTACATCATAGCTCTCGCTGACTTTTATAAAGTGTCCAACGGATTATCTACTCGGCAGGACGGAGTGCCGCGACGGAATCGACGGCGTGAACAAACCGGTCGTCGCCGGTTACACAGCGGGTGAGATGATTTACAATGTGATGTCGCTCAGCCAAACCGGACGCAAGGCTGTTTCGGACTACATCGGATTACAGCTCAAAGCGAAGGAACAGGACAAACGGAAATGAAAATCGACCTGCGTTGCACCAAAAGCGGGTCGATTTTTTGCTTACATATTCAGTTTTCATCCGGCGCTTCACCCGATATATTTCCAATCAAGAGAGCTGCTTTCAAATCAGCGATTTTGTTCCGGATTCCAGTCGCGCTTGTATTCGACGCGGGCGCTTTCCACCACACATCGGTTGATAAGGTCGGTAATGTTGATTGGTAAAGCCATCTTGTTCCCGGTCCTCCATCCGCTGCAGGGTGTAGGAACGCGGAAAGTATTTACGGAGCTTGTCCCCGGATATAGTCACGTTGTACTGCTCCGGCTTTTTCTGCTCCGTCATAATGTTCAGCATAGAATCGTCGGTGAGTTTACCCTCCTGTGAGGGTTTTTTTATACGCTGCGCCTGCGATAGCGACGGCGTAGCCTGTTCGCTCTCGATGGCGGTCAGAAGCATGGTTTGTTCCTCCGGCTTGAGGTAGGAGATTTCAACGGTAGGAGTCATGGCAATTTTCTTTTCGTCCACCATCTGACGATTGCCGGGACAAAAACGCCATATTGCTTAATGCTCTCGGTGGTTTCTTGCATGGCGTCATCGTCGCGCATCTTGAATGACGAAATGTCGGCACTGGCAGAGCGACACAAACGCGGCGAAGTTGCTATACGCAAGGTTAAGCCGCTTGCGGACAAAGCAGCCGAAACCGAAACCGATTATGCAAAGGCGAAAACCGACTTTGACACAGCGCAATCTGATGCAGAAACGGCTGCGCTCGCGTTACAGATGACGGAGAAAGTCATAGCGGATTTGCCGGCGCTCGAAAAAGCGCAGTCCGCGTTTGAAGCTTTGAAGCAAAAATGGCAGGAAGCCTCCGACGAACTGAATAAGCTCACTGCACTTGACGGCGATTACAAAGTGATTGTCGAGAATCAAACCGCATTGGATGTAGCAAAGGCTTGCTGCGCAAACTGAAGCTACAGCAGCACGGCAAGCGGAACTTTCACCGCTGTATACAGCTTTGCATTCAGAAGTGTCAACCCTGAAAGTCAAGTTCGAGCAAGACCTTGCGGTTTTTCTACCCAGTGCTTCATGGGAGCACGCGGAACGGAATTGTCCGGCTTGCTTGGCAGTACCCAAACCGCTGTCGAGGAAATGGCAGCAAAAATATCCGCTGACACAATAGCACTTGCCGAGTTGAGCGAAAAATGGGGCAAATCCGCTGAAAGACAAAAAGAATTGAAGGACATTTACATGGCATTAACATCATCGGTTTCTATGCGCATCGACCGCTTCCTTAAAGACTTTGGCGCATTGAATCCGGGTTTGATTTAGGACGATGCCAACGCCAAATTGTCCGTATTACTTAGCGAAACCACCAGTCAGTTTTCTGAATTGACAGCACAGAAAGACGCTGACGAAGCCGCGTTTGTTCTGTTGAAAACCGACTGGGATGTGGCGAAGAAAAACCAAGCAAACAGCAACACAGAAATTGCAAAGGCGAAGACATGTTTAGCCGAGCGTGAAAAATATGAGAAAGATTCCCGCAATCAGCACGAGGAAGCACAGAATCTGTTCGCGAGCGCTATCAGTACAAACGGGTTCGAGAATGAAGCCGCGTATGCGTCATCGCTTATCTCGGAAGATGAGCTTGCGGCAATCGCCCAGCAACTTGCTGAATACGACGAAAACGGCAGACGTATCCGGCGCGACATCAAACGTTTGTCAAATGAAACAGCGGACAAATATAAACCCGATTTAGAAAAGCTCACAAGTGCTTACGATGAGAACAAAAATGCGTTCGAAGCCTTGCGCACAGAGCGCGATGAAACGAAGCTGCGGCTGGAAACCAGGTCGCAAATTTTAAAAGAGCTAAAGAAATCCGCTGACGCTCTCGCCAAAATCAAACGAGAGTATGCCGCCATCAAAAGTCTGTCTGATACCACCAATGGTAAACTCGATTTTTGAAACATATACACAAATGGCATACTTTGAGCGTGTACTTTGGGCAGCTAACCTGCGACTTAAAGTGATGAGCCAGAACAGGTATGTCCTCCTGCGCAAGGAAGAAGGCGGCGACGGGCGCAAGCGTATGGGATTAGAAATTGAAGTCGCTGACAGTTACACTGGCAAAAGCCGCAGCGCGAACAGTTTGTCAGGCAGCGAATCATTTATGGCATCCTTATCGCTTGCACTTGGTTTGTCAGATGTGGTTCAGCAGAGTGCGGGCGGAGTACACCTTGATGCGATGTTCATAGACGAAGGCTTCGGTTCACTTGATTCGGAAGTTTTGGAATTATCCGTCAGAACACTCTCGGATATGGCAGACGGCAATCGTATTATCGGTATAATTTCGCACGTAGCCGAACTTCGTGAGCGAATTGACAAGCAGGTTTGTGTGGAGAAAACGCATAGCGGCAGTAAAATCCGATTGGTGGTTTAGTGAGAGTTTATTCGAGTTAATGCATGCAAAATAGGCGAATCTGGCGTAAATGAAAGTTTTCCTGTCTGTGTTGGGCGTGCAATTCGCATAGTGGTTGGACTATCTCAAGCCTGAGTAATATGCCTTGAAAAGCGGGCTAAGCCTCATACTTCAATCAAATCCTTATAAAAACCAACAAGAGGCTGAAAGTTATGTCAGATAACCACTTTCAACTGATCACGGGAAAATTCCAACGATGTCCGTTGGTACCTCTCCATCTATCAAGGTTAGCCGTGCCGGAAATGAAAATCCGGCACGGCTTGTTTCATGTTATATGTTTATCGTTCCATTTATCACCTCCCCGAACGACAAGGGGATCATACGGGCAGCCGCCGATGGCGGCAATCATAACTCCGGGATACCGCCGCATATGAAGCTGGCGAATACCCCCGGGCTTCGTCTCAAGTCCGTGGACGAGCGTGAGCAAGTATCATTATCTGTACCCGTATGATGTCTATGAAATTGACATGATGCAGGCGGGGGATAAGCCGTGGAAATGTCCCCTCATATATCACCAGAAAAAAACGGCAAAATCTTACCTAGAAGCAGTGGTGGCAGGCCCGCACCAGATCGGTTGCCATATATGGTCGGCTCTGCAGCTCGGCATATTTGTACCGGGAATGTGCCAACACGAAGGCTGCCGCGTAGACCTTTGTGCTCCCACCATTTATGTTTTGCATCCACTTCTCGCCGAAGTCTACCTGCATTTGCTGTCCCATGGGCAGCTCTGGTACGGCCTCATAGCCTCGTGGATTCGGCGCTTTCCGAAGGTTGTATTCTTCCCGCAGACTTTTCACATAGCGACAGACTGTGCGCTCGCTGATGGAGGCGTTGTAATGCTCCTTCAGCCAGTCGCAAACCTGCGATGCACTGGTTGTCGGGTATGAACGCAGCCAACCGACAATCGTATCTCTTTATTCGTCCAATTTGCATTTCGTCAGTATTCTTCAAAATAATAGCTGGTACAACCGTCAGTTGTATAATTTTCATCCCGAAAGAATATGCGTCTCTTCCATTTGTATCTGCCTACCCATATAATTTATTCATAAAAATCACGGAGGAAATCATTATGATCAATAAAATACACTTCGGAAAACGGATAGCGGCGCATAGAAAAGAATTGCACCTGTCGCAGGCGGAGCTTTCCGAGGAACTCAGCGTTACCTCACAGGCGGTTTCAAAATGGGAGTGCGGGACGGCGCTGCCGGATTTGGATTTGCTGCTTGAGCTGTCACATATGTATGGCGTGACAATCAACCAATTGCTCGAAGATTCCGATATTGTCGCAACGCTTGCCGACAGAAAATATGAGTATGACGGAATCGCGTATTTTGTTCCGAGGGTTGAAGCCGAACACAATAAGCAATGGGTTGAGGGAATCGTGAACGGCGACTGGATTGCACGAAATTTCAGCAGCAGTAAACTTAAAAAACACGGTGCGCGATAAAATTGGCGGAAGAATCGCGGAGCACGGCGGTACGATCCTCGAAATCGGAGCCGGACCGGGCGGCGGATTCATACCGTATGTGCTGAAAGCCAATCCGAATGCCACTGTTATAATCAGCGATCTGTCTCCCACGGTTGTACGCGAATGGAAACGCTTTCTCGATAAAGAGCTTAATTCGCCTGAAATAGCGTACGCAGTGTTTAACTTTTGCAATATTCCGTTCAGAGACGAGAGTGTAGATGTTATCTCAGACGGCGGCGGTATCGGTAATACTGAGCAAGGTAATAAAAGCATGGCACTGAAAGAGGTTTATCGCGTATTGAGGCCGGGCGGTCTGCTCGTGACTTTGTCACAGAAGAAACGCTTTCGGCAATTCCGGAAGCAGCAAGGACGATTTTATGCGAAAAGCATCCTAATATATTTGAAGATTTGTATGAGGATACTAGCTGGTTGCGCGGTTGCCGTCGGTACAAGTGCGAGCGTGATACCGGTGAAGATGATGACTAAAATGGGGATCGGCGCGATCTCCATCGACATGCGCAGGTAGTCGAGCATGCGGTATCGGCGGGTTTCCAGCTTGAACGGTTTCATGGCATCCTCTCCATCTATAATATCAATGGAATGTGCGGTCCGTTTTATCCCCGTTTCTCATAAATCTCCTTGACAATCTCCTCGATATCCGACTCCCTCATCGAAAAATCTGTAATCGGATACCGCCGCTCGATTGCTGAAAGCGCTTCCATTGGCGTGATCTCCGTTTTCTTGAATGTAATCCACTTGCGCGGGCCTTCCTCTTTCTTTAGATGGAGACGATTATCCGGAAGTGTGATCGGGTCTTCTGTCGCGAAAGTCGCGATCAGCACGTTTTCGCCGGTGTAAGCTTCCTTGAACGCCGCCAGCGTGCCGTCGTAGATCTTCTTGCCCCGGTCAATCATGATAAGCCTGCTGCAAATCGCCTCAATATCGTCCATATCGTGCGTCGTCAAAATCAGCGTCGTGTTTTTTTCGCGGTTGACCTCGCGAATGAACGTACGGATGCGGCTTTTCGCGAGTACGTCGAGTCCGATCGTCGGCTCGTCGAGGTAAACGATCTCCGGATCATGCAGCAGCGCGACCGCGATGTTGCCGCGCATCTTCTGTCCTAAGGAGAGCTGACGGACGGGCGTCTGCAAAAAATCCTGCATCTGTAAAAGCTCGACATAAAACTCCACGTTGCGTTTAAAAGTCGCGTCGTCGATTTTGTACATCCGCTTATACAGCTCAAACGTCTCACCCATCGGCAAATCCCAGTACAGCTGCGAACGCTGCCCGAAAACGACGCCCATGCGCAGATTGTTATCCTTGCGGTTCTCGTACGGGACAATGCCGCCGACCGTCGCGCGTCCCGACGTGGGCGTCAAAATCCCTGAAAGCATTTTGATCGTCGTCGATTTACCCGCGCCGTTGGGGCCGATGTAGCCGACCAACTCGCCGCGCTCCACGGAAAAGGAGATGTCGTCGACGGCCTTCTTTACCGTGTATTCCCGGTGAAACATGGATCTCATCGCGCCCTTCGCGCCGCTTTCTCGTTTTGTGATGTGGAATTCCTTGCAAATATTCGATACTTCGATATAAGACATATGAACCTCCCTTAAGAGCCGGAGCCGTTGTAGTGTTTGATTCCGGAAATCCAAAACCGATAAGCGAGAAAGAACAGCAGCGCGCCGACTGCCGGCGATAGGAATTGGAAGACGGGATGGAACATCATAAAGTCGTTTTTCGACAGCAGAAACTGCGCCGGATAGAAATTGATGAACGCATACGGCAGGATTACCGTCAAAACGATCTGTATCGCCTTGTTATAAATCGAAACCGGATATTGGACGAAGCTGCGCCCCGACCACAGCAGCGCACCGATCGCGTCCGTCTTGACGATCCAGAACGACGGCACCGCGACAAACAGGAAGACCGCGCTGTAGATCAGCGCGCCGCCGATTAGTGTCAGGATCAGGAATCCAAGCTTTGCCGCGGTCAGAACGATGCCAAGTCCCGTAAAACAGATGACGAGCACGATCACCGATACGATCATGTGACTGAAATAGCCATACAGAAAGCCGGAGCAAGTTAAGTACAGCAGTGGATTTGTCGGCTTTGTCAGCACCTCGTCAAGCGAACCTGTGCGGACATACCCTGGCAAGCGGTTGCTCGTACGGTAGAAAAACGAACCCGCCAGCGCATAGGCAAACAGGTTCAATGCGTACAGCAGCATAATCTCATACGGATTCCACGCGCCGATGGTGCCGAAGCGGTCGATCATCACCCACAGAACGGCAAATTCAGCGAGATACCCCGCCGCTTGCGCCACACCCGTCCAGATCGTCTCCGCGCGGTATTCCACCATTGTCCGCAGCCGGATGCGGACAAAATCCATGTAAAGGCCGAAGTAATTCATCCGGTTACCCTCCTTGAATGGTAACGACCTTCTGCGCTTTCGCCCAGATGAATCGTTCCAGCAGCATCAGCGCGGCGATCCAGGCCGCCTGAAACGCCAGCACCTTTACGGAACCTATTAAATCGGTTTTCCCGAGGTAGATAGAAATCGGCTCAAATGTCACAAATCGGAAGGGCAATACCATAGCAATGTTCTTCAAAAACGTGGGATAGAACCAGAGCGGCACCGCCGTGCCGCCGAACAGCGTGAAGAACGCGCCTAAAAACCAGTTGACATAAATCGACCGCTTAAACCAGAAAGCGAGCAGTCCCAGCGTATAATTGATGTAATGCGCGAGCAGTATTCCCAAGACGACGGACAGAAGGAAGATGCCGAAGCTCAAAATCGACGCAGGCGGCTGCACCGGAACAAGGAACGCCGCGACGACAGCGACCGGGACGAAGGTAAATAAAAACTTATACGCCGCGCCACCTAAGGTTTCGAACATCAGATAGTACTTTAAGCTGACCGGGCGGACGAAATCTCCTTCGATGGATCCATCCTCCACTTTTTCGGCAAGTGTGTTGCCGACAGAGCTTCTCGTCAGGATGGAGACGCCGGTGCTGATCAGAACGTAGGTCGTCATGTTGATAAGCGTCACGCCGCCTACATCCGACCGCGCGCCATAAAGCGCATACCACACGCTGAGCTGGATTGCCAGGTTGAACACCGCGTACAGAATGTACAGGTATGTATTGACCCGGTACACGAGCTTTTCCCGGAACGCCATCCGGGCAAACATCAGGTACATAGGCTGCCTCCCATCTTTTTACGCATACCACTTCGCCTGCGACTGCCATAGCTCCGTATAATATTCCCCTTTCTCCATCAACTCTTCATGTGTCCCGATGTCGTCGATTTTACCATTCCGCATAACGACAATGCGGTCGGCGATGCGCACGGACCCCATGCGATGCGTGACGATGATCGCGCTCTTTCTGCCGCTCTCCACGGCACTTTCTCTTGAAATACGAGAAAACCGCTCGTACACGCGTGCTTCCTCGATCGGATCGATCGCCGCTGTCGGCTCGTCCAGTACGATGATGTCCGCCTCACGGAACATCCCCCTCGCCATCGCGACCTTTTGCCATTGACCGCCCGACAGCTCCGTACCGCCGAGTTTCTTCGACAGCATTGTATTGACGTCTTGGCCTTCCAGCCCATTCTCTGCCAACAGTGCTCGCGTCCGAACGGAGGTTTCATCCTCCGTCGTATCCAGCAGCCGCATCAACTCCGGCGACAGCGCTGCGGTTTCGATATCCGATACTGCGACGTTTTCCTTCAGCGTTAACTGATAATGTGCGAAATCCTGAAACACCGCTGAACTGTGCGCAAACAGGCTCTCCGGCTGCGTAGTTCGCGTATCCGCACCGCCTACATAAACTGACCCTTCGTCCGGCAAATAAATGCCCAGCGCAAGCTTTACAAGCGTTGACTTTCCGGAGCCGTTCTCCCCGACGATCGCCAGTGTCTCCCCCGGTCGGATATGCAGGCTTACGCCATCGACGGCGCTGTGTTCCGCGTTCGGATAGCGGAAACGAACGTTTTCCAGCCGGATACCGTCGCACGGGTTGACTGACCGCGTTTCCCCCTGCCGCTCCGGGGCTTCCATGTACAGTATTACGCTGCGCACAAGACCGAACTGTGTCAAAATCCAGCCGATCCGACGCAGGATCAGGTTCTCAAGCGACGCGAAATAACTGTTGATCGCCGCGTATACGGCGGCAAACGCGCCGACACCGATCTCTCCCGCGATCACCGCGCGAATCAGCATCCATAATATCAGCCCAAAGCCCCCGAGCGAGATCAGCTTACACGTTAAGTCGAGCAGACCCATCCGCCGATCGGCGTGCCAGACCTCCCGGTCGTACAGACGGATGGTATCGCTGAAAAGCCGCCGGAAATACGGGAACGCGCCCAAAAGCCGCGTTTCTTTGGCGTATGCCATGTCCGTCATATAGTCCTGATATGCTTTCACACGCCGTCTCAAGGGTGCGGCGGCGTCCTCCGAGCGCGCCTTGATGCCGGTGCGCAGAAGCTGCGCCGCCAACACCGGGAGAAACACCAGCGCCGGCGCGAGCACAAAGACGGGCTTGAGCGTATACAGATACCACGCCAGTACGACAAATTGCGGAATATAGGAAAATACAATGTCGGACAGCATCCAGTACAGCGCCCGTATGCTGTAGACGCCGAAGCCAGCCTTCTCCATGTCGTCCAGCCGCTCGCTGTCCTCGAACAGAATCGGGTCAATGCGTGCGGTCTTAGCGTTGACCGCGGCTGTCAGACCGCCCGCCGTACGCCGCTGATACAGCATCGCCGTGATGCTGGCAAGCGCCTCGATCACATGCGTCAGTGTGATATAGACGCCTAAGAATATCCCCGCACCGATCACGCCGCGGCTGAGCTCGCCGAGCTTCGCAGCTTCCGTCACGCGGTCGAAAAAGTTCTGCGTAACCTTCGCCGAGTAGCCCGCCATCACGCCTTGCACTAACTGTGTGAGAGCGAGAAGCCCCATCGTCCACTTCTCCGAATGCTGCCAGATCAGCGTCAGCGTCTTCCCCAGCAGCTCCGGTGTACCGATCTTCCTTCGCTTCATACCACAGCCTCCTTGGACGTATACCACGCGCTCTGGCTTTCGTACATCTCCCGATATAGCCCCCGCTCCCGCATCAGCTCGACATGCGTACCCTGCTCCACGATACGGCCTTTATCCAATACCAAGATCTCGTCCGCGAGCCTTGTCGAACCAAGGCGGTGGCTGATGAAGATCGTCGCGGCGCCCTCGCTGATGCGGCCAAACTGCTCGTAGACACGGCTCTCGCTGATCGGGTCGAGCGCCGCTGTCGGCTCGTCCAATATCTTCATCGGCGCGTCCGACGCCAGCGCACGCGCCATCGCAATGCGCTGCCACTGCCCGCCCGACAGCTCCGTACTGTCCTTTTCGAGCTTCCCGAGCGGCATATCAAAGCCGCGCGGCAGCCCGGCGACCGTTTCGTCCAGTCCCGCAAGCTCCGCCGCTCTTTTCATCCGTTCGTCGGAAATCCTCTCCCGCCCGACCGTGATATTGTCCCGCAGCGGCAGCGCGTAACGCGCATAGTCCTGAAAGACGACGGCAAACGTCCGATACAAACTCGCTCTCGGGAATTCGCGCAGTTCCCTGCCGCTCAGTAAGATTTTGCCTTCATAATCACTGTACAACCCCGTCAGCAGCTTTGTGATTGTCGTCTTTCCCGCACCATTTGCGCCGACAAACGCGTAGTGACGGCCTTTTTCCAGCATAAAGCTAACACCGTCCAGCACATACGCCTCGGAACCGGGATAACGGAAGCACACATCGCGGAATTCAATTTCGTCAAAGATGATCGGCACGGCATCGCCGTCCTGCACCATATCCTCCGGTAGCGCGGCAAAGGCGGTGAAGTCACGCAAAAGCTCCCGGCTGCGTGCGATGCTGTACAGGCTGTAGGAGAGCTCCCACGACAGCACTTGCGACAGCTCGAACAGCACCGACACCAGTGCTAAAAACAGTCCGATACCAATCGTCCCCTGCACCGCTCCCACGGCGAGCATCAGAATCATCAGGATCGCCACGACCGTACCGAGTACGCCGCCGAGCTTCATAATCAACTGCTCTTTGACGTCGTTTTTCAGCATCCCGTCGCGGATGCGCGTATAGTTTTTCTGCCATTTTTCATTGAGACGCGGTGCGTAGCCGAATAAGTATCGTTCAAAGATGAACGGACGGTTTAAGAGCGTCTCGCCCAGTGCCGCTGACGCCTGTGTATATTCCTTATAGGAAGCGTTCAGCGCATAGTTCTTCTTTCCCAGTACATACGACACCCACATCAACGGTACGCTCAGCACGATCAGCACCGGGCCCATCCACCAAAGCTGCATCGACAGCAGCGCCGCAAGACAGAGTACGCTGACACAAATCCGCAGGAACAGCAGCAGATCGGAGAACATCTCGGAAAACAGCTCCTCGGGATATACCGGTTCCTCCCGTTTCGTCTGCGTGATGCGGAACAGTAGCTTCCATGTCTCCGCGTCCTCCAGTACTGCATATTTCGTCCGCGCCAGCTTATCGACATAAGCCGTGCGCAGCGGCAGACGCATGGCGGTGCGCAGTTTCGTGTCGAACAACTCCATGCAGGTAGGCAGTAGCATCGATACACTCACCAACAGTGCAAGCTTCCCTATGGCAGGCAGCAGGTACACGCTCTCACCGCGTACGAGCGCCAGCACCGTCTCAATGAACTTTGCCACGATGACCGCCTGCATCGATGGCAGTATCGCACGCACCGCCTCCAACAGCAGCACCGTCGATGCATACCACGGCGCAGCACGCAGCGGAACCGTGATGCAATGACGCAGCCCGAACCGGCAATTTGGTCGGAACATAAGTGCATACCTCCCTTTTAGGCGGTTATAGATGACTCATTCCTTTTCGGAGTGAGTTCCATACTTTTTCAGCGCCTCACAGACATCATCAAAATATGATTGATTAATACTATACAAAACCGTTCTTCCCTGATTTCCAGTACGGATCATCCCAGCTTTCAACATTAAAGTGATGTGATAATACGCATTTGTGCTTGATATTTTCAGATTCCGCTCAATATCCTTAATCGTTATCTCCCCCATTTGCAGTATCAGATTCAGTATTTCTATACGGTTTTCTTCCGACAAAGCGTTCCCGAATACGTCCAATTTCATAGCTTGTTCTTGACCGATTAAGAAATTCAGACAGTTGTCATAATCCGAACCAAGAAAAAGCACCGGGTCTGGGTCATTGAAAACGATTTTTACACAGTTCTTATTAAGAAGACAGATAGAGATATACAATTTTTCAAAGTTTTCTACATCAATAAGGTAATTTCGAATATGCTTAAGTCGCACCAAAAGCTTTGCTGTATCCATTTGAGTTTGTAATCGCGATAACAAGTACGCCTTCTCGTCGTAATACCGTGACAGCTGTAATGCCTTCGCTGTCAATTCGTGTGTCAGCTTTTGCAGAATCGGGATCGGTTCTAAAAAAAATGAGTATAATCCGCTCTTGAGCCGATCACTATAGCTCGATTCCTTGATCCGTCGACCGATCATCTGCGCCGAATGGGCAGTTTCCGCAAGCTCCGATTCCGGTATGTCGTCGAAATAAAAGCGTATAAGATTTTTTATCACCTGCTCGTAGTCTGCCAGGGCAAGCTCTACCGTTTTAAAACGATAACTTGTGGTAAATTCTGCTCTGTATGCCTGATGATAGTATGTTGTTATAAAACTTTTTGAGTAATTCTTGACATAAAAGAACGGATACAGTTCCTCTTCAGGGGGTCCATAATTATTTAATATTTGTTCGTAAAACTCCTTATCCTCAGTACTTTTATTCGGATTGATCCCTTCTGTCAAACAGTATTCTTTATTAAACTGTAATACAAACAAAAAGAACAAATCAAACATATATCCGGGGTCCCTTATAAAATGGATATCTGGCATAGCCATATCCTCCATCGTTTTCAATATGTTGGAAGTATATCATATATATAGTGATTTTACAATAGTGATTTTAGTAGTTATAGAATATAAAAAATTTGATGAAGAAAGGTATTCTTAAAATCTCTTGCCGCCTTCTGATTACCAGCTTTTATTACTCACAGTAAGCTGACCGGTTTCTTGGTCTATCGTTCGCCGACTTTATGTGGGCACAAAGTCATTTTCAAAGCGACAGATTATATAGGGATTGTGGAAAGCGCTTTGCTTAAAAAGTCGCAATATGATGAATAGATAATATGCTTCAGTAAAATGAATGACCGAGGATACGAAATCCGGTCAAGCAAGAACGGTAATAAAGGAAAAGCCTTTGCAAAATGACAGGAAGGCAGAAAGCGTGGTTTTCCCGCTAACGGTGGCTCCTGTAAATGCAAAGGCTTTTCCGCCGACGGTGCAAGCATTCGCGTTCATAGCGAATATGCCCGGTTTTACACTGCAGCTTTGCCGAATGATGTCCACGATTGCGTGCAGCGGATTGTCGGTCTGATTTTCGTGACACAGTGACCATAGTTAGAACAATTGGATACAAAAATCACAGATTTTATATCATTCCCTTTTGAATGGTATAACCGTCGGTTATGCCATCTATGTTTCACAATTTCACCTCCCGAGTAAAACGTTTTCCGCATCCGAAATATACGCCTTTGCGTTTTTGAAATACGTCTCGTCAATTTCGTAATAAGCCCGTTTTCCTTCATAGCGGCGGCGAACAATGCCCATTTCGAAGAGATCCGCCAGATAACCGGATAGAGACGGCTGCGGCATTTGATATTCCTCTCGGAGGCTGCGCTGAATATCCGTGACACACAATTCACCGTTGGCCAATGTCCGTAAAACAGCAATGTATTTCGGTGCATCCAAGTATTTAAACATCGTCGTAGTTAAAAGAGACCCAGCCGTTTGTATGTCAGGAGTTAATGGATATTCTAAACCAATATAGAGAAACAGTAATTCGGTTTGCTGTGAACTACAGAAATCAGTTGTCGGAAACACATGGGAAGCATAGATGACGGACTCGATTCCCGAAATATCGTAACGTTTACGAGCTAATCTTGTCAGAATGCCCTCTAAATCCAGGCGCAATGCGTTCTCTAAAGCTTTGCTGCGTTCTTCCATTACTTTTTCAAATCTCTCATACACCGCGTCGAAACACACACGGTAAGCAGCTAAAAATTGCAAGAGCTCCTTCGAAAGAGCACCGGGAATCGTTACGAGGTTGGACAGTCCGAGCTTGATAGAATCCGAAACATCCAGAGTACGGATATAGGAAATCGTCAGTGCAGGGTTTTTGAGCAACTCACGGTAAAATCCGGTTGCAGTTGTTGAGGATGAACCGAAATGGAGCAGCAGTTCAAGCTTCCATTCTTCGTCCGACAGCGCCGATAGGGAACGGCATAAATCATCCATTGAAATTATTCGATGTAATCGATGCAGCAGGTTCATTGCATATGAAGTGAGAAAGCTGACTTCTCCGGGAGCATGGTAGAGAAACAATGCTAAATCCGAACGGAACGGCTTTACCACCTCGACAAGTGCGGCAAACGCTGGTTCTACTATGCGTTTGAGACTCTCTTCGTGAGGGGTTATATTGTCCGGAAGTCGATCAAATTCAAAGGAAAGTGCGAGAGAAGAGACGAAGTCGCGCGTTTTCCCGGCGACGAGGGAATGCTGGTATATGATGGATTGTGGCAAAAGCATCACCTCAATTGATTATATGATAGTTTATGTTGAGTCCGATGTCAAGGGCGAATATTTTTAAAAATCGAAATATGTATTGACAAATCAGAATTAATATTGTAGTATATGGGTTAATATAGGCCGGTCTCTGTTATGGCTTTTTAAGAAAGGAGAACGCCCTTGAACTATCGGTGTTTCCGGATAGCAACCATGATTCTGCTCACAGCCATCCTCGTCACCCTCTGCGCATGCGGCGGCGTGGCGAATACGGTGCAGACGACCGCGCTGCCTACGGCGTCCAAATACGATACGACCGCGCCTGCCGTGTCGCAGGAAA
This sequence comes from Clostridiaceae bacterium, assembly GCA_034926225.1. GTDB lineage: Bacteria > Bacillota > Clostridia > Oscillospirales > QAMX01 > JAAZKA01. The sequence continues at coordinate 149,133 of JAYFRF010000015.1, read as the reverse complement.
AGCGGCTGGTACTGCTGTCGTATCAAGAGGCGGATGAGGAAATTTTAGAAAATCTCTCCCGGACGCTGACAGACGCCGGACTTGCGCTGACGGTGGAGGCAGTCATGATAGATAGCAATACGACGACGTCCATCATGCAGTCGTATGCTGAGGGTCTACCGGAAGCCGATATCGCCATATTCTATGATTACAGCCTCATGTCTCAGATGTACGAGCAGGGGCTGCTGGCCGACCTTTCGCAATTCGAAGCAGAGTACCCACTGCTGTTTTCGACGGTGTCTGAGAGCGTTTGGAACGCAGCGGTCTATCAGGGCGCAATCATTGGTTATCCGCTACTCGAATCGGCGGGCGTTCCCGCGAGAGAAAGCAGTGTGCTTCTGCGCAGCGATATTCTGGAGGAGCTAGGCAGGGAAACGCCCAAGACTCCTGAGGAACTGCTGGAGCTCTGCATGGCGGCCCGCGACGCAGGGTTACCGTGCGATCTCGTGGTCGGCGCGTCTCCGCCATATGCGTTTCACCGAACCTATGCCGAATGGCCGTTTTACACGGATCCGGACTCGCTTGTGCTGATCGACGAGGACGGCGAGGTCGGAATTTACGCAGAATCGGAGATATTCCTGAAGGACACCGAGTTTTACGGCCGTTTTAAAGAAGAAGGCGTCCTACGCGGGTTGTATTTTACCAAGGAGATCGATACCTTCTGCTCAGAATGGGACGCGCTGGCAGCGATATACCCCATGACTTATTACGCAGACTGCGCTTTCAAAGATGAGTTCGTCATGGTGCAGTTTGCGCCCGACCGCGGCAATATGCAGACGTCATCGGATGTGTTCCGCTTCGCTGGCGTGACCGCTACAGCTGATGCGACGGCTGCAATGCGGTTTCTCGAGACGCTTTATACCGATCAGACGGTATATGATGCCTTGATTTACGGGATCGAGGGGCGCGACTGGACGAAAAATACGGACGACTCGATAGAGCTCCTACAATCCAATGCGCATGGCAAGTACTTTAGTTCGGTGATATTGAATCGGAAGCGCTCTGCCGCGGAAGAAACCGTCTTGACAAAGCGCCTCGGGGCTGATACGCTGCTGTCCTTCAACCCCGGCGCGTATAGCTATCGGCTGGATATGCAGACGGTCAATCGGATATACACAAGCGAAGGCTTTGCAAACCTTGCGTCGGGCATTCTCTTTATACGGGACGGCCGCGTTTCCGTCGACCGCTTGCCGCAAGCGGTGCAGTTGCTGCGTGACTCAGGGATCGACAGCGTCGTCGAGCAGTATCGGGAAGGATACGGTGGGGGGATGGCCCCTCCGGGGCCATAGAGATGGTGATTATAAGTATAAATTAACTATTATGTACTACCTCCGCTTCTTGTAAATAATAATTTCAGCGTCGGAACCGCCGGCACCGTATTCGCATACCAAAAGATAATTTTCATCGGCAGTCAGGCCATAATATCTGTCGCAGCCTTTTTTGCGGATTTGGTTACCAAGATAAATCCTATCATCATCCCAGAATTTAATCGCTTGTCCGCTCGGGAGCGTATATTCAAGGTTGATGAACAAGCCTTTGAGTGCATTAAGGTCTGTGACCTCCGCCATATTCTCAATACCAAGTGCGTTGAATTCCGTAATTAACTGTTTTTTGAGGAGGCAAGGGCTATCGGAACATTTACCGCAATGCTCTTGTCCTTTGTTATGACAGCACACCGCGATAACACATTCGCCACCAAATGGACGTCCGTTTGTTTTGACACAGCCGCCGCAGGTGTCTTTCAGCCCACACTCGCTGCAATCCAATCCGCATAATGATTTATTCATTTTTGCATCCTCCAATAATTCAAAAAATGGCTTAGTTGCCTGTAAGCACATATAAGTTCGTCAGCTAAAACATTGTCACCTACCGGAGCGACTTTTTCTATATGGAATCCACGGCGATTGAGGATTTCTTTCGCTATATAATCACTTCAAATTCAAATTCATGTAGAATCGGTATATCATCTATACCCGTCATGGGAATGGATAGCTTAAGTTCTTGTGAACGTTCAAGAGCGTTTATATGCACATTTGCTAGTTGAAAGCCGAACCGTTGATAAAATCGTATTGCATGAGTGTTATCATTTGTAGTGATCAGCCATACACGAGAACAGCCCGCTTGCTTCGCGGTCTCTATTACCGCTTTAATCAACGCGCTACCGATACCTTTTTCGCTGACAAGGCTTTCCAGTACGGTTATTTCACATTGTGCGCCATTGATTTGGTATGTTATATATCCTAATAATGTTGCATTCTGTACGGCAACAAAACCGGGGCATTGTCTTGTATCGATTATTTTCCCTTTTGTGACCACTAACGGCCCGGCCCACTCCTTTTCGATCAGCGCATCTACTTGTGAACGGTATTTGTCACTTATTGGCATCACACTATACTCAGACGAAAAAACTGCTGTGTCTTGTTTTTTTAACGATTCCACGTATTTTTTTAGCACAGGTTTTATGGGCGGTGATAGGTTTTCTGGGAGCAAATCGCTTTTGAAAAACTTCAACTCGTCAACTTCGGATTTTTGCCGGATAATCTCCCCGTGATAATCTCTGCAAATATACACTATGTCAACATTGGAAACCTCGTCGCCGTTTGGATAAACATAATGCATATCAGCACCGGAAAATACGCCGAACAAATCCAGTTTGTCTGCCGTCAAGCCGGTTTCTTCAAACAATTCTCTTTTAGCCGCATCTTCAACGACTTCATCAAGCTCCACACTGCCGCCGTGATATCCCCAGCAACCGTTATCACGTCTTTTTTGAAGCAGTATTTCATTGTTTTCGTTGATAAGTATCACGCTTGCGCCGCATTGCAAAATCGGCGAATGCCCTACAAGTGACCGCATATCTTTTATATATTCTGTCATTGTTCTATCTCCAATCTTCTTTTGTATTCATCATCAACGAAAAGCCGGCTGACAGGCTCACCGCATCCCATCTTTACCACGCTTCATTTCATGGTACATCCAAAATACAAGATAATTTATTATATCATGCAGTTCTGCAAGCCACAATACTTAGGTGCGAATAATCTAGCCATCCGAATTACAGCCCTGCGGACATTGCATATGTACCGTTTTTTTGTTATACTAAAGACGATCCTGTGATAAGGGGATCGGCGCAATCGAAGCATATTACTAAGCTAAGGATAGAACATATATTAAAGGCGGGGTAAAGAAATGAAAAGATCCATGATGCAAATGTATGTCAAAAACAGCGGGGACGCAGTCGAGTTTTACCGAAAGGCTTTTAGCGCAGAGCTTTTATGTGCATATCCAGACGATAACGGCGGTTATATGCACTCCGAGCTTAATGCCTTTGGTCAAATATTGGCAGTTTCAGAAGCAACGGATGATAGTATTATCGGAAATAACATGCAATTCTGTCTGCATTTTGAAGAAAACGAAATAGAAAAGGTAAAGCACGCATATAAAGTGCTTGGTGACGGTGCCAAAATTGTATCTCCCATCGGTGAGTGTCCTTTCAGTAAATGTATGTTCGCGCTTATAGACAAATTCGGTGTAAGTTGGTGCATATTTAATTAAAGCGTAAAACAAACACCTATGAAGAAATAAAAAGCAAGGTCATTGAAGCAGACTCTCCGCGTTCCGCCGACTGGGGTGGTCAGGAAATAGTTTCAAAGACCCTGACGGCAATATTGTGATGCTGCTGTGACGGAAGACTCATTAAGAAGTTCAGCCAGTCGGCGGCAGCCGATGTGTCATGAAGATCATATAGAAAGTTCGTGTTGTTATGCCGGAATTACAACTGGTTTCCTTTGCATCGGATAATATCCCCTACCTGAACGCTCTTTTAAACGAGCCCGCCGTCATGACCGCGCTTCATATGTCTCCGACGACGCTGGAAACATGGGAAGAAGCGTATTCCATATGGCAAAATGACCGCTGCGAAGAAGTGTATATGATAACGTCGGACAAAACCCCGGTCGGCTGGATGAAGCTTAACGGTTTAGAGACGTCCGGCGCGTGGCTTTCCATGCTTGCGATTGATACGGTGCATCAACATCAGGGTCTGGGCAGTCGCGCAATCATGCTTGCGGAAGCAATGCTGCGGGAGCGTGGATACAAGGTTTTGCGTATTCATACCAATGAGGATAACACAACGGCGCAGAACTGCTATAAAAAGCTCGGATACAGGCAGACCGAGCGCTGCGGCTGTACAAACGCGGACGGGAACGCCTGTATCGGCTATACCTATGCCAAAACGCTCGCGCCGGATATCGAGAGCATAAAGAATCACTGGTACGCGTATGCGTATGATCGGCTTGAGAATGAAACCGAAGACGTGTCCTGTATGCTTACGCTGCTGGGAGACGCGCCGAAAAACATCCTTGAGGTGTGCTGCGGCGGCGGGCGTATTCTTGTTCCGCTTGCCCGCGCGGGGCATAATGTAACGGGATTCGACATGAACGAGGATATGCTTGCGTACATACCGGCAAAAGCGGCGGGACTTGAGAATATTCGCTATTATCAGGCGGACGCGCTTGAATGCGATTGGGGAACCGATTTTGACATCGTGGTGCTTGCCGGCAACATCCTTATCAATATTGAAACGGACGGCGATTATGAAGCCGCACAGCGTTTGTTTATCAAAAAGGCCGCGGCGGCGTTGAAGCCGGGCGGGCTCGCGTATCTGGATTTCAATCTGATCGCCCATCCGGAAAGGCTCTTCAACGTAACCGAAGAACGCGTCGTTTTTGAGATTACGGATGATACGGGTGTTAGCGGTAAAAGCGATATTTTAAGCGGCGTATATGACCAGGCACGCAAACTCGCGATCAGCAAGTGTAAAACCACGCTGACGCTGACCGACGGGGAATCGCATACTTTTCTCTCCGATTCCGTAAAGCATATTCCCACGCTCCACGACGTGCGAACGTGGCTTTTCGGCGCAGGATTGACTATCGAGGCGGAGTACGGCAGCTACAATCTGCGTTCCATCGGCGAGGATACCTGCCGCGCAGTCATAATAGCAAGAAAGTCGGTGAGCATATGATTGACCGAACGCTGCGCCGGATGCATATCTGTTACAGCTCGTTTGAGACGATCCGTGAAAAGGAGGGCGTCGGCGTTTACCGCGTTTTTCGGGGAGATATGCCTTCGCTCATACTCAAGACCTTTGCAAAAGAGGACGACCGTCGGGAGATTGCGAATTATCATATTCTGCAGACTCTCGGCATCCGAACGCTCCAATTGCTGGCGACCACCGAAGATGCGATTCTGCTGGAGGACGTCGAGGCGTCGCCTGTATTACGGCTGGGCTGCGCGGAGGACATGGACGACCCGCAGCTCTGCACCGCGCTTGGAGGGTGGTACCGGCTGCTGCACGAACGGGGGCGTGGGTATATAGCCGAGTATGGAGCGAAAATGTATGCGGAGACGGATTGCCTTACACGGGGGAACATGGAACTCGTCATGCGCCGCACCGACACCCAAGACCTGCCAGTATGGCAGGCCGTATTCGATACGCTGCCACGGTTAAGTATATTACTATCAAAAATGACGCAGACACTGACCTATAACGACTTTTATTACACGAATCTTATTGCGGCAAAGGATAAATCATCCGCGTTCATGTTCGATTACAATCTGCTTGGTCGAGGACTTGCCGCGTCTGATATCCGCAACGTTACATGGTCACTCGGAGAAAACGGAAAACGAGCTTTCTTACGCGCATACGGCGAAGTCGACAAGCTTGAAGAACAACTCGATGACGTCGCAAGTATACTGGTAACGCTGTACAGCGCATCGCAGAGACCCGTTTTTCCCCGTTGGGCAGAGGAGTCACTTCAAGCGCTTAAGAACGGAAAGCTTTCAAATGCGATTGCAAGGCTGCCGGGGGTGAACAAAGACGGTGAAGTGTAAGAACTCGCCTCAATTACATATCAGACATTTCATGAAATCCTTCTAATAATAATATCCGTTATATTATCAATTGATCGATTTTCTGTATCTATGAATATACCATCCATATCGGCAAGCCCTTTAATACACCTATCCATCTGCCGTACAGCCCATGAATCTTGGCTTTCTCCCCTGCCTAGCAGTCTTTTGACGATTGTATCCCTTGGGGCTGTCAGTATAAAATGCCATATAGTCAGTTTGGCTTCGGATACATCGTTGATTATTTCATTATAATATGCTTTGTTTACCATTGTCATTGGTATGATCAAATCGACATCAGAACATTTTATTATATAAGAAAGCATATGGCGATTAATTATACGCCAAAGCGGAATATCCTGAAAATCGCCTTTTCTGCTCATTGATGCTGGTGTATTGTTCCATATAAACCCTCCGGCATTTTCAGGGTCGTATATATACGAGTTTTGTAACTTTTTTGACAGGTTTTCAGCTACACTCGTTTTTCCCACACCGAACGCGCCGTTTATCCATATGATCATTTGAATTACCTCCCGGAAAGTAAAGTATTCAACTTGTTGAACAGTCCATAACAGCATTGTTCCAGCCATCCGAGGGGGGATCTCGCGCATCAGCATATCGGTGTTCTTGACTGCAAGCCCATATTCATCATCTTTAATCACACCTTCGGTCAGCTCAACGTGTTTGACATCGTATCCAATACTTTTATCATCTCGCTCCACTCTTTGATATATAAATACTTGCACTGCGGGACGGTTTCTCTTGCCTTGTCGCGGTATGCACATTCGGTATCATTGTCGTACCAAACCGGATAGATCCCAGCCTGCGCTGCACCTTCCACATCAGCCTGCGGATTATCGCCGCAATACCAGACGTCACTGGCATCAAGACCCGCTTTACGCAGTGCAAGCTCAAACAGCAAGCGGTTCGGTTTGCGGATGGCATAATCGCTTGAAGCGATAACAAACTCAAATCGATTATCCGGAAGCAAACGATTCAGTCTGTTTGTCAGCGCGTGGCCCGACCAACCGATATTGCTGATAACGGCGCTCATGATTCCGCGCTTATTGATGTAGTCAAGCATTATATCCGCACCGGGCATGACAGCTCCGGGTGTCATATGATCCCAAAGTATGATTTCGGCTTCTTCCATCGAAACCGAATACTTAAGTCCGAGATATTCGTTCTTTAATTTGAGCGCGGGATATTCCTGTATTTCAGCGCCACACTTTCTGACGGCGTCAAAGCTCTCGAATATGTGTTGAGCGAATTCATTTGCCTGCTCAGGCGTGATCCCGCGCGGATTCTCGGTCACATATGCAAAGAGTGCCTTTTCCCCTTTCAGCGGTGCAAGCTCCGGCTCATACAGCAGAGTGTGTCCGTAATCGAATATGATCATTTTAGGGTAAACCATATGGTTGTCTCCTTTTTATCAAATCGTTTTTTCGGGTGGAAAGCAACAACAAGCTCCCTCATCGTAGATCATGAAGCTTCCCAGCGTTCGTTATGCGGCGGTTCTTTGATTGATTTTAACATAGCGTTGTCATTTTTACAATCCCGAAGCTCCATAAATCGGACTTATTCCCATACCATCCCATAACAATATTGACATTGCAGTCTGCCTGTGGTATAGTACATGAAAAGGGAGAGTGACACCGATGGTATACATCTCCGGCGTCATGCGTAAAAGGCGCCTTCTCCGCTCCGTTCAAAAGGATAACGACGAGACGTTGTGCGGAGCTTAAATACGGAAGGTTTCTTCCGAGTTCGTCGGTAATATGGCGTGTAAAGCGTAGCTGCCGCTAGGCTTTGGATAGTGTAGCCATTTTTACCGACAGAAGATTTGAGCATACCGGCCGCGGATGTTTCGTCCGCGGCCTTTTTGTCTGCATCGGAGCAGTCCGACACAGGCGGCAGGGCCAAATTTATGGCTTTGCCGCCCGATTTTTATTATAGGAGAATTTTATATGAAGACCATGAGTAACCAAAACATCCCCTATCTCGGCGTCATGGCGGATATGGCTGGATGCCCGAATCGCTGCCGGCACTGCTGGCTCGGCGCGCGTAAAAATGGACACATGAGCGTGGGGGATTTCAAGGACATCGCCGCACAGTTCAAAAGCTGGCGGGGCAGCGGCGGAAGCGGTATTGTGGAGATGAGCTTCTTCTCCTGGTGGCGGGAGCCGGACTTCCGCGACGACTACCGAGAATTGTGGCGTCTCGAGCAGGAGCTGTCCTCACCGGGACAGGCAAAACGCTTTGAACTGCTGTCTACGTGGCGGCTCGCGCGGGACGAAACTTATGCGAAATGGGCGGCGATGCTGCCGCCGAAAGCGTGTCAAATCACGTTCTTCGGCATGGAGGAGAACACCGACTGGGGGATGCGGCGAAAGGGTGCGTTCCGGGATCAGCTGACCGCGACCGAAAGATGCTTTGCGGTCGGAATTACTCCGCGTTGGCAGCTCTTTTTAACCAAACGCTGTTTAGACGATCTGGACGAATACCTGCGGCTTATTCGGGAATATCAAGTTCCACAGTTCTTCATCGGTGGTATGTCTCCCGAGGGCGGCGGCTACGAGCTCGAGGAGGAGCGGATAGAGCGGTCCGACATAGCAAGGATTCCGCCGGAGCTTACCGCGCTCAGCCGCGACGGTCTGAATATGCTCGGAGTACCGGAGGACACGCTGCTCCATACGCTGCTTCACGTCGGCAACCCGCCGCGCATGAGCGCAAATTTTCCGTGCTTGGCCGTTGACGCAGATTTCGATGTGTATCCGAATATTGCCGAACCTGCGCCGTGGTGGAAGCTCGGAAATCTCAAAACGGGCAGCGTGGATACCGTGATGAAAATGTTTATTGACGAAGAGACGCCGGGCATGACCGCAAACCGCGGCGTTCCCGTGTCGGAGCTCGCAAAAACTTACGGCATTCCGGGCAGTCAAAAGCTATATGCCGAAGACGACCTCATCTGCCGCTTGATGCATCAATGGGGCGTCGATTATATGAAAGGAAGCATGTAATGAATTACAGTCAGAAAATATCGGAGCGGCAGTGGAATCTGCCGGATAAAGGCGAGCGCGAAGCCTTGCGCGAGCAGACATTCATAGACGACATCGTGCAGAAAAGTCATATTGAAAAGGAATTGCTGTCCCACCTGGATGGAATCGAGACCGTTTTTGACGGCGGAGCGGGCTCGGGACGATTTTCCGTTCTGCTTGCGAAACATGGCTGCAGGGTTACGCATTTTGATATTTCGCAGCCGATGATCGATAAGGCGCGCGAGCTTGCGAAATCCGCCGGGGTTTTGGAACGGATTACTTTTGTGAAGGGCGCTCTTGAGGATTTATCCGTTTATACAGATCGCTCTTTTGATCTCGTCATAAGCTTCGACGCGCCGATCTCTTATACCTGGCCAAATCAGGAAAGCATCATCGAAAACCTTGTGCGTATCTGCCGAAAAAGAATCATGATAAGCGTGTCCAGCCGGCTTGGCTCCCTGCCGTATCTTTCGAATCCTCTGGCAAAAAACCAATTTATATTAAACGAGAACAGTGCGGATCCCTGGGTGCGGTGGTGCATCGAAAATCAGCGGAACGCGGTTGACAACTTTTCATTCAGACCGGCCGATTGCGTCAGGCTGCTGGAAGGAGGCCTTATGGGAGGGGAAGATGAAATAGCCGAATATGAACGCGGCGGCACGCCCTGGCCTATTACTTATACCTTTCTGCCCGACGAGCTGGAACGAATTTTAAGCGGTCTGGGCGTGGAGGATATTCGTCTTGCGGGCCCCGGCGCTTACGCAAGAACCATCCCGGGTGAAATCCTCCGCAAGATCATGCATAATCCGCAGCAGAAACGCGAATTCCTTGACTTCTGTTATCAGTTTGATCAAAATCCCTATGTGTGCGGAATGGGAAAAGATAATATGTTCGCAAGCGGCAAGATTGGGTACCCAACAAATTGACAAAAAAATAGTATTATGTTAAAATGAAAATACGCAGTCTTGTTATTAGCGACATCGATATTGTTTACCTCCTTTCGTTGCCTGCAGCGGTACAACAGCGCTAAAATCAACCCTTACGAATACAATAACTTTTTAATACATCAAAGTTCGGGAAAGTCCATGTCTGTGCTGGTTCTCCCGAACTTTTTATGCGGCATGCAGCCCGTCTGCCCTCGTTATAACGTTCCCGCTTTTTGGGAAAGGACAAATGTGTCTATGAAAAAATCATATTTTAAATACATAACCGCGCTTATACTGTTCGGTTCAAACGGCTTTGTGGCCAGTCATATCGGGCTTTCAAGCTATGAGATCGTATTGCTGCGCACCTTCATCGGCGGTTTATTTTTGACCGCTATATTCTTTCTGTCAAAACAGAAGCTGACATTTTATAAACACGGAAAGGATATGTTTTATATGGGCATATCCGGCGTCGCGATGGGTGCAAGCTGGATGTTTCTTTATGAGGCTTACGCACAGATCGGTGTCAGTATCGCGACCCTGCTTTACTATAGCGGTCCCGTAATCGTTATGGTCCTCTCGCCGTTCCTGTTCAAAGAGAAGCTGACTTGGGTGAAAATTGGCGGTTTTCTCGCGGTTTTATGCGGAATTTTCTTTATCAACGGCAGCGCAGCCCACGACGGCGGCAATCTCTTCGGCGTTTTCTGCGGTCTGATGTCTGCCGTGACTTATGCTGTCATGGTGATAGCCAACAAGAGAGCCGGGCATATCCAGGGAATGGAGAATTCGGTGCTGCAGCTCGTGATAAGCTTTCTGACTGTCGCCGTGTTTGTCGGCTTCAAAAGCGGATTTGCGCTGCAAATACGGGCTGACGACTGGCTTTGGATCTTGCTGCTCGGACTTTTAAATACGGGAATCGGCTGCTATTTCTACTTTTCTTCGATTGGCAATCTACCCATACAAACCGTGGCGATCTGCGGGTATTTGGAGCCGCTGTCCGCCGTCGTATTCTCGGTTTTGCTTCTGAAGGAAACCTTGCTCCCGCTGCAGATACTCGGTGCCGCGCTGATTATCGGCGGCGCGTTGTTTGGGGAGGTCGCTGCAAAACGCAGGGATTGATGGCCCCATCCTTCATTCTCTTTTGCATATAATAATTCTGTCTTACAACCATGCATAATCCGGCGTTGTTTGGCATCCCTTACCCCTCGAACTCGCGCGCCAGTATGTCCATATAAATCACGTCTATGTACTTTCCATCTTTGAATAACCACTCGCGCCGTCGCCCGGCTTCCCGGAAACCCACTTTTTTGTAGCAGGAAATGCCTACGTAATTGTCTGCGTGGACGGAGAGCATGATGTTGTGAAGATTCAATGTTTTGAATCCGTAATCGAGAATTAACCGGATAGCCTCAGCTCCATAACCCTTGTTTCGGTGCATCTCTTCGCCAATAAAAATGCCGATGAAGGCATTACGGTTGAGGTGATTGATGTCGTGCAGACTGATGTGGCCAATCAATACATCATTGTCAATGAGTATTATGTCGAAGCGGTACCCTTTTAATTCTTCAAGGGTCTTTTTCGCGCTCGCCAGCGATACGAGATTGTGATACCCGCCATAATTATCGGCGACGGTTCTATCGTTCATCCATTCTGCCCATTTGGCATAGCTCTCTATGTCGTCGGTGTTGAACGGTGAGAGGTACAATCGCTCGCCAACGATCTTACGAAAATAACGCATGAAGAAACCTCCAGTCTGTTCAAAATATAAATAATCCATGTTACTATTTTAATACAAAACAAACCAACCATCAATCGATTTTTGTCAATTGATGGTTGGTTTATTGGCGGAGAGAAAGGGATTCGAACCCTTGATACCTTTATAGGGTATACACGATTTCCAGTCGTGCGCCTTAGACCAGCTCAGCCATCTCTCCATGTACGCGTGGGTCAACCCCGCTCATGTATGGGAAGTTTTAAAAACCCCCTTAGGCGCTCGTTTATTATACCTGATATTTTTCGTTTTGTCAAGAGTTATTTTCTCTTTTCCGCGGTTTCACATAGGCACCTACAGTCGCATCAGGAAGGCTGTCTTTGCGTATCGGTCAAACCCGCAGCGCTCATAAAATCGCAGCGTGCTTTCCTGTTTCGATCCGGTCAGGAGCATGATCTTATAGCAGCCCATCTCCTTCGCGATACCAGCGGCATGCGCAATTAAGGCGGTGGCATACCCGCGGCCACGACCATCCGGGTGCGTAACGACGTTCTCCATCACGGCGTACGGTCTTACGCCATGCGTCAGATTTTCGATTACGACGAGCGTTACCGATGATACAATCTTCCCCTCCACGACGCCGACGAGCAGATGATACAGGCTATCCTTTTCAAAACGGGCTAGCTTGTCCCTCCAAAGGGGAATATCCGGCTCCCCCTCCGGCGGCATCTTCGTCAGATGCTGATGATACAGCTCGATGAGCGTTTCGGCATCCCGCGCGCAGGCCTTGCGTATTTGCAGGTTTTCCATAACGGGTTCCCCTATCCTTTGTTCTTTACGGCCTTGCAGAACTTTTCGACGATCTGCAAGCCCACGTCGCCGGACTTCTCCGGGTGGAACTGGCAGCCGTAGACAAATCCACGATGCACCATGGCTGTCACCTCCGTGCCGTATTCCGTCACCGCCGCGACGTCCGATATGTCCGCGCAAAAGGCCATATAGCTGTGAACGAAGTAGACGTACGCGTTTTCCGGCAGTCCGTCCATCAGCGCGCAGGGGTTCGTGAGCGTCAGCGCGTTCCAGCCGATCTGCGGCAGCTTCTCCGTGGTCTGGATGCGATCGACCACACCGGGAATCAGGTCGAGTCCGGGGGTCGGGCGCAGCTCGCGGCCTTCCGTGAATAATAGCTGCATCCCGAGACAAATGCCGAGCAAAGGCTTTTTCATCGCTTCTGCCTTGATGACCGGAATCAAACCGGTTTTCGTAAGGCTCGCCGCCGCATCGGGAAACGCCCCGACGCCGGGCAGGATGATGCCGTCCGCCCTTATAAGGGATTCGGCATCCGCCGTGACGATGGTGTCCGCGCCGACGAAGCGGAACGCAGATGCGACGCTGTGGAGGTTGCCCACTCCGTAATCGACGATCGCGAGCATTATAAAACCCCCTTCGTCGACGGGATTTCGGTTCCCGTCACCGCCGCCGCGCATTTTAACGCGCGCGCGAAGGCTTTATACAGCGCTTCCGTCTTGTGATGGTCGTTTTTGCCGTATTCGACGGCCAGATGCAGCGCCAGACCCGCATTCGCCGATACCGCGCGGAAAAATTCCTCCGTCATGCAGGTATCGTAAGCACCGATGGACGGATTCGTAAAGTCCGCGTTGAAGTGCAGGAATGCGCGTCCGCCGATATCGAGCACGCAGGATGCGAGCGCCTCGTCCATCGGGATGCGGCAGTCGGCAAAGCGGGTGATACCCCGCCGGTCGCCGAGAGCCATTGCCAGCACCTGCCCGAGAACAATGCCGGTGTCCTCGACCGTGTGGTGGCAGTCGACCTGAAGGTCTCCCCGGACGCATACGGTCAGTCCCAGCCCGCCATGGACAGCAAGCGCGTTTAGCATGTGGTCAAAGAAGCCGATGCCGGTATCGATCTCGATTTTGCCTCCATCAAGGGAGAGGGAAAGCGCGATATCCGTCTCGCGCGTGGCGCGCGTCAGTTCCGCCGTTCTCATTTGGATTCCTCCCAATCGGTCAGGATATCGTCCAGCGCGAGGATGACGGCGCTGTTTTCTGCATCGGTGCCGGCGGTGATGCGCAGATATTGGTCTTTCAAGAGACGCACGCCGATACGGCGGGCTTTGAGCTGCTCATAACAGTATGCGGCGTTCCAGTCCCCCTGCTCCTTCGGTCGTAGTAGCGCGAAATTGGTCACAGTCGGGATGTATTCGATGTACCACGCATGCGCCGCACAGAGTCCGCGTGCCATTAAGCGCAGCGAATCCGCACGCCGTGTACAGGCCTGCGCCATACGGCATGTCATCTCCGGATCGGAAAGCACCGCGACACCGGCAGCCTGCGTCAGGGCGTTGACGTTATATGGCGAGCGGACGTTATCGTAATAGCCAACGAGCTTCGTATTAGAAAGCAGGAAGCCGCAGCGAATCGCAGCGAGACCGTAGGCCTTCGAACAAGTGCGCAGGACGATCAGGTTATCGTACTCATCCACCTCGTCCGCGACGGACTGGTTCCAGAAGTCCATATAGGCTTCATCGACGACGACCAGGCAGTCGGCCTTCTCGATGATGCGGCGTACGACGTCGCGCGGAAGCCCTTGGCCGGTGGGGTTGCAGGGATTCGAGAAAATGAGCATGCCCGCGTGACTGTGGCGTACGGCGTCGATCAGCGCATCCGGATTTAAGCGCAGCTTGTCGTCCGTCGGTACGGAAACGACACGCAGCTCGGCATTGTGGGCATAGAACGCATACATGGAGAAGTCGAACTCGGACATGACGACGGTATCGCCGCGGGATAGAAAGTTATTCATCAGGATGCTGATAATTTCGTCGGAACCGCAGCCGCAGCCGATGTTCGCGGCCGTCACGCCGTAGACACCCGCCGCCGCTTGTCGCAGCGCGGTCGCTGCCGGGTCGGGATAGCGGTTCAATTCCACCTTCTCTATTACCTCGAGGATACGGGCCTGCGCTTCCACGTCGACAGTAACGGCGTTCTCATTGGCGTCGAGTTTGACGTCAAAATGATCGACGCTGGGGGTATAAGGCTCCATTTGCATCAGTTTATCCGGCAGTTTCATGTTCGCACCTCCACGGCGTGCGCGTGCGCGGTGAGCTTTTCCGCGTAGGCGACGGTTGTAATATCGGAAGCATCCTCCGCGAGGGCCTCCTTCGAGTATTCGATTACGCTCATTCGCTTGATAAAGCTGTCGACGCCGATGGGTGAGAAGAAACGCGCGCTTCCCGACGTCGGCAGTACATGGGACGGGCCCGCGAGATAGTCGCCCAAAGGCTCCGGCGTATACGCGCCAAGGAAAACCGCTCCGGCGTTGCGGATGCCGGGCAGGATCGCGCGGGGATTCTCTGTCATGATCTCCAGATGCTCCGGTGCGACGTCGTTTGCAAAACGGACAGCCTCCTCCATCGACACGCAGACGATGGCCGCGCCGTAATTCGCGATGGATTGCGTCGCGATGGATTGTCTCTCGAGACAGGCGGACTGCAGCTCGAGCTCGCAGGCTGTGTCTTCGGCGAGGCGCGCCGACGTGGTGACGAGAATTGCCGACGCAAGCCGGTCATGCTCGGCCTGGCCGAGTAAATCGGCCGCGACGCAGCGGGCGTCCGCCGTGTCGTCGGCAAGAACGAGAACCTCGCTCGGTCCCGCGACCATGTCGATATCGACGGCGCCATAGACAAGGCGTTTTGCCGCCGCGACGTATGCGTTGCCGGGGCCGACGATCTTATCGACACGGGGGATAAAGCCCGCCCCGTAAGCGAGCGCCGCGATAGCCTGCACACCACCGACGGCGAAAACGCGGTCAACGCCCGCGATATACGCCGCCGCGAGGACAGCGTCGGAGAGGTTCTCCGTCGGAGGGGTGGTCATGACGATCTCGCGCACACCGGCGCATCGGGCGGGGATCGCGAGCATCAGGACGCTCGACGGGTATGCGGCGGTACCGCCGGGGACGTAGATGCCGACACGGTCGAGCCCTCGCAGCACCTGGCCCAAGCGGCGGCCTTCGTCCTTCTCCCACATCCAGCTTTCCGGGACGCGCTGCATGTGGTAGGCGCGGACGTTCTCCGCCGCATGCTCAAGCGCGCGGCGCAGCACCGCAGGGATCGCCTCATAGGCGGCACGGACGCGTTCGGTGGGGATTTCATAAGGTTCGGCGTGATCAAAACGCAGGGAGCAGGCCTTCACCGCGTCAAAGCCGTTTTTTCGGACTTCGCGGAGGATGTTTTCGGCGGTGGCCGTGATTTCCGTATTGGTTTCCGCCGCGCGTTCCCGCATCGCAGCTAAAATCCGCGGTGCGTCGGCGGATGAGATCACATTCAACAGCATCGTTCTTCTCTCCCTTTAGCGGCGGGCATCCATTCCGTAGACCGCGCCGCTCCGGTAATCCACATACAGCGCAATCGGGCCGCTCGATTCGTCCTCGTCGGTGTGATAGGTAACCTTATAGACGGTTTTACCATTCAAATCGACCTGTTTAGAATCTCCGTTTTCGTCGCGGCCATTCTCGGCGACGCTTAGGACGAGGTGCGGCTCGGCGAAGGTCAGCTTCTCAATCTCCGGCGTGTCGAAATTGGTGATGCCGAGGTTTTCCGGCTTAGCGATCAGCGCCTGTGTCGCAGCGACAGCCTCCTCCTCCGTGAGCGGCACGCGGAACTGGTCGCAGCCCGTCAGGATGAAAAATACCGTCAAGCATAGGATAATCGCAAGGATACCCGGAATTTTACGCATATGGATACTCCTCCTTTGATCTATTCGGCAAGCGTACGCTGAATCTTCTCGATAAAATCAAGAATTTCCCGCTTTTTCATTTTCATGCTGACCAGATTTACAATCAGCCGCGCGCTCACCGGCGCAACCTCTTTTTTGATCACCAGTCCATTTTCCGCGAGGGTCGTTCCGGTCTCAACGATATCGACGATGCCGTCCGCAAGCCCGAGGATGGGGGCAAGCTCTACGCTGCCTTCGATTTTGACGATGTCGACTTCCTCGCCGCGTTTGGCAAAATACTGCCTTGTCACGTTGGGATATTTCGTCCCGATGACGCGGGTTTTGTAGCTCGGACGGTCGAAGTCGGTCTCCGGCAGCGACGCGAGCGCGAAACGGCAGCGTCCGAAGCCGAGATCCAGCACCTCGTAAAAGCTTGTGCCATGCTCCATGATGGTATCCTTGCCGACGATGCCGAGATCGCAGACGCCGCGTTCGACGTAGGTGATTACGTCCGGCGCCTTCGCAAGCACGGCAACGAGGGGCGCCGCCGTTTCGTCGGTATGCGGCGCTTCGAGCAGCAGCTTCCGTCCCGGATTTTTCAGGTTTTCGCAAGTATAGCCCGCTTTTTCAAAGAGTACGACGGATTTCTGCTCCAATCTGCCCTTTGTCAGCGCTATTTTCAGGGTTTGCATCCGCCATCCCTCCTTATTCTACGACAATCAGCTTTGCGCCAAGCTTTTCGCAGAGCGCCCGCGATTCCGTTTCGTTTTCATACGGGGAGCAAACACACTGCCCCGGACGGCTGTCGCAGTAATCCATCGCGCGGCGCAGCGCACCACTGCCGACGTGGATGACAAACCGGATGTCATCCTTCGAATCCTCATCCGCACGCAGCTCCGTCAGCGCGTCGACATCGGCGGCAAAGCCCGTCGCCGGGGCGGAATGTCCAAGGCAGCCTAAAAGCGTGTCATAGCGTCCGCCCTGCAACACCGGCTGCCCGGCGCCGGCAACATAGCCGCGGAAAACCACGCCGGTGTAGTAGTCCATGTGGTGGACAAGCCCAAGATCGAGCATGATATTCGGCCCGAACCCCGCCGCCTGCAATTCCCGATAAATGGCCCGCAGCGTGTCAAGCTCCTCCGTACCGACGCAGCCGTCCGCGAGGGAGAGCGCCTCGTCGAGCACCTCCTCACCGCCGAAAAGCTGCGGCAAACGGCAAAGCGCGCGGTAGGCGGGGCTTTCCCGGTATTCCGACAGTCGGTCGGGCAGCGACGCGAAGTTTTTACGGTTGACGAGGCCGCGCAGTTCCTCGACGAATTCCTCCCCCGCACCCAACGCCTCCGCAAGCTTTCTGAAAAAGCCCGCGTGGCCGATCTCGATGCGGTACATCCCTGTCGTCGCGAGCGCTTCCGCCGCCAGCGCGATGACCTCGATATCGGCACGCAGCCCGGCGGCACCTAAAAGCTCCACGCCCGCCTGCCGTATCTGCACACGTCCCGGCATCCCCGACGCGCGGAATACGTCCTGTAAATAGTAAAACCGTCTCGGTACCGAGCAGTCCACCTTCGACGACGCCACTCTCGCGATCGGCGTCGTCATATCCGGCCGCAGTGCGCAGAGCTTCCCGCCGCGCTCCGGCAGTATGAAAAGCTCCTCCTCCGTAATCGGATTCCCCGACCGGATTAAGGTATCGTAATATTCGAGTGCCGGCGTTTCAATCTCCCGGTATCCGCGTACGTAAAAGCATCGCGCCAGCTTATTCTCCGTCTCTCTGCGTCTCGCACAGTCGGAAAAGAGCCTATCCCGTGTCCCCACGGGCGTTGCATAATAGGGCATCCCGTTACATCCTCACTTTATCATGCTAAAGTGATAATATGATATCACAGTTTATCAGTGTTGTCAAGGGGGCTCCATGGAGAACTAAAACATGGTGAGCTGTTCCGTTTTCGGCATATCTTCCAAAACGCCGTGTTCCTCGAGGAGTGCAATGACGGATTTTGAGACCTTGGGGCAGCGCATGGCGAGATCTTCAACGCTGGAGAATCGGCCGCGCTCGCGTTCGGTTACGATATCCTGCGCCGCCTGTTGGCCAAATCCGCCGATCGCGGCAAAGGGGATGCGCAGGGCGTTCCCCTCAATGAGAAATCTCGCTGCGTCGGAGCGATAAATATCCGGGCGCAGGAAGGAGAAGCCGCGCAGGTACATCTCGTAGCAGACCTCGAGGTTCTGCATGGTGTCCTTTTCGGCGGGGGTCACGGGCTCGCGGCGGTCGATGCGGTCGGAGATATCGTAGTATTTTTCGCGGATGGCGTCAATGCCGCGGACGGCGGTAAGCGGGTCAAAGCCCGTCGCGCGGATGGTATAGTAGGCGGCATAGAAGGCCATCGGTTCATGCACTTTGCACCATGCGATTCGGAAGGCCATCATGACATAGGCAGTCGCATGCGCGCGGGGAAAGAGGTATTTGACGGTATTCGCGCTTTCTATGTACCATTCGGGAACATTGTGCTCCCGCATCATGGGAACCCAGTCAGGCATAAGTCCCTTGCCCTTACGGACGGTTTCGCTGATTTTGAAGCTCAGCTTCGACGGGATGCCGCAGCCGATCAGGTATGCGGTCACGTCGTCGCGGCAGCAGATGACGCCGTTTAAGTCGGACTTACCCTCCGCAATAATCTTCTGGGCATTGCCAAGCCAAACGTCGGTGCCATGGGACAGGCCGGAGATACGGACAAGCCCCGCAAATGTCGTCGGCTTTGTCTCCATGAGCATCCCACGCACAAATTTCGTACCGAATTCGGGGATGGCGACGCAGCCGGTCGGCCCGATGAGGGGGTCGTTTTCATAGCCTAAGACTTTCGACGACAGGAAAAGGCTCATTGTATCCCGATCGTCGAACGGAATCCGGAGCATATCGATGCCGGTAAGGTCGCCGAGCATCTTGATCATCGTCGGATCGTCGTGTCCGAGCAGATCGAGCTTTAAAACGGTATCGTGAATGGAATGGAAGTCGAAGTGGGTCGTGATGATATCGGAATCGGGATCGTCGGCGGGATGCTGGACGGGGCAGAAGTCGTAAACGGAATACTCCTTGGGGATGACGACGAGTCCGCCGGGATGCTGACCCGTCGTACGGCGCACACCGGTGCAGCCGAGCGTAAGGCGGTCAAGCTCGACCTTCGAGACGGTCTTGCCGCGTTCCTCCATATATTTGCGCACAAAGCCGTAAGCGGTCTTTTCCGCAAGGGTGCCGATGGTGCCGGCGCGGAAGACGTGATCGGCACCGAACAGCTCGATGGTATCGCGGTGAGCGCTGGCCTGATACTCGCCGGAGAAGTTTAAGTCGATATCGGGCTGCTTGTCCGCGTCGAAGCCGAGGAAGGTGGCGAACATGATGTCGCAGCCGTCCTTGCGGTAGGTGTTACCGCAGACGGGACAGCGCCTATCCGGCATGTCGATGCCGAAGCTGTAGCCTGTGGGGACATCGAAGTCCGAATGCAGGCAGTGCTCGCAGCGGTAATGCGGCGGAAGGGCGTTGACCTCGGTGATGTTGGCAAAATAGGCGACGATGGACGAGCCGACCGAGCCGCGTGAGCCGACAAGGAACCCGGCGGCGTTCGACTTCGCGATGAGCTTTTGAGCGATCATGTACATCACGTCGAAGCCGTGGCGGATAATCGGTGCAAGCTCCGCCTCGATGCGGTCCGAGACAATCTGCGGCAGCGGATCCCCGTAGACTTCCTTCGCACGGCGATAAACGATCTCCTGCAGCTCCTCCGCAGAGCCGGGAATGGACGGAGGGAACACGCCGTCCGGTACGGGTTTGATCTTCTCGCACAGATCGGCGATTTTGTTGGTGTTCTCGACAACGACCTCATAGGCAGTCTTCTCTCCGAGATAGGAAAACTCCTCGAGCATCTCGTCGGTGGATTTAAAGTACAGCGGCGCCTGCTGATCGGCGTCCGTAAACCCCTGTCCGGCCATGAGGATCGCGCGGAACTGCGCATCGTAGGGCTCAAGAAAATGAACGTCGCCGGTCGCGCAGACAGGGCGGTTTGCGGCCTTTCCGACGCGTACGATGGTGCGGTTTATATCCTGCAGGGCGCGGTTGTCGGCAACGGAACCGTTTCGTACCATGAATTCGTTGTTGCCGATGGGCTGAATCTCGAGATAATCATAAAACTCCGCCATTTTTACAAGCTGCTTCCATGGTTTTTCGCGATAAACGGCCTGAAAAAGCTCTCCCTGCTCACAAGCCGAGCCGATGATCAGCCCCTCGCGGAACTTGATCAGCTCCGAGCGCAGAATACGCGGGCGGCGCTTAAAGTGCTTGATCTGGGACAGCGAGATCAGCTCGTAGAGGTTCTTTAAGCCGACAAGGTTTTTCGCAATAAGGATGATATGGTGCAGCTCGCCGTGATCCTCGGCCGCCGTGCGCAGGAGCGAGCCGACGTAGGGGTTGATCTCCCCGACACGGGTCACGCCCGCGTCGCGCAGTCTTGAAATGAGCCGTGTGAGGATCGACGCGAGGACGGACGCATCCTCTCCCGCGCGGTGATGCCGGAAATCGCCCGCGCCGACGGCGGTGGCGACGGCTTTGAGGTTGTACTTCGCAAGCCCCGGCAGAATGGCGCGCGAAAGCTCGAGCGTATCGAGGTAGCAGTAGTCGCGGGACAAGCCGCAGGCATGCAAGGCTGCCGTAAGGAACGCCGCGTCAAACGTGGCGTTGTGGGCGACGAGGATATCCTCGCCGATAAAGTCGAGGAATTTCGGCAGGGCTTCATCGATCGTCGGCGCATCGGCGACCATCGCGTCCGTGATGCCGGTCAGCTCCGTGATCTTTGCCGGAATCGGTTTGCCGGGGTTTATCAGCTGCTCAAAGGTCTCGGTCACTTCACCGCCCGTGACACGGGCAGCGGCGATCTCTGTGATCTTTTCGTCACGCGGAGAAAGCCCCGTCGTCTCGAGATCGAACACGACAAAGCTGCCGTTAAGTTCCGTGTCGCCGGGATCCCGGCCGAAGACCGTCTGGGCGTCGGCACAGTCGTTGAGGTCATAGCCCTCGACGCCGTAAAGAATTTTAACGCCGGTCTTCTTCGACGCGGCGGCAGCGTCGGGGAACGCCTGGGCGACGCCGTGGTCAGTGACAGCGACGGCGGTATGCCCCCATTCGGCGGCTCGTTCGACAAGCGCTCCGGCGGGAGACATGCCGTCCATAGCGGACATATTCGTATGTAAATGCAGCTCTACGCGCTTCTTTTCGGCGGTATCCTGCCGTTTTTGCTTCCTGACGCGGACAACGGCGTTCGGGGACAGCGTCATCTCGCCTTCGAACCGGTTGAATACCGGCTGCGCCTGGATCATCAGCCTGTCGCCGACGTGGATGCCGTCGAGAAGGGGCTGCGCTTTGTCGGACTTGAACGGGCGGGACACGCGGATGGAGCTATAGTGATCGGTCACGTCGAAGCTGATGATCTCGAGGTCGCGCTCGGGAAGGGAGCGGTTGTTGACGGCGAAGACCTCTCCCACAATGGTCACGCTGACGAAATTCAAGTCGAGCCTGTCTATCGGCGTAATCTCCTCCTCGAGCGGCTTGCCAAAAATCAGCTCTTCGCCCTCCTTAGGAGTATATGAGCGGCGCCGGAAGGCGGATTTATCGGTATCCTTCCGCTCCGCTTTCGGTGCAGCAACCCTGGACGCTTCCCGTACAACGGGGTGCTCCTCAGAGCTTTCGCGGCCCGGCGCGGCCTCAAGTGCCTGCTCGAGCGTTTCCGTATTGCCCTCCGCGCCGCAGCCGAATAAAACGGTTATGCGAATGCCGAAATCGTCAAAAATCATGTCGGACAACACACGGTCAAGCCCTGCAGCGGTCAAAAACTCCACACCGTCGTGCTTTAAGCACACCTCGAGCGTGCGTTCCCGTAGCGCGAAGTCCGCTCCGAGAAAGAATCCGTTGGCAACGGGATGGCGTTCTTTCAGCTGATCGCAGAGGATAGCTAGGTACTCATCGCTCAGCAAATGCGTGGGATAGCGCACCCGAATTTTAAAACAGGCAAGGCCATAGCACGCCGCGACACCGTCCTCAATTTTGCGCAGCTCGTCCGTGTCCAAAAAATCCTCCGACGCGCAGACGGCGACGATGGAGCGCCGCGCACGGTCCCCATCAAGCTTCTCCACGCCGAGCGCGTCGACAGTTTTTCGCAGCTCGGGATCAGGCTCGTAGTTTTTGAAGATATGCACAAACGGCGCGTTCATAGCGTCTCCTTTTCCCGTGCGACACGCTCCGCAAGAGCCGTGAGCGCGTCGGCCAAATGCTCCATCGGTATCTTTTCATGCAGGACTTCGCCGTGCGCAAACAGCAGCCCGCAACCGTCGCCTCCCGCGACGCCGACGTCGGCTTCCTTTGCCTCGCCCGGGCCGTTGACGGCGCAGCCCATCACGGCAACCTTCATCGGCACGCGGATATGCCGCAGACGCGCCTCGAGCGTCTCGGACAAGCCGATCACGTCGATCCGGCAGCGCCCGCAGGTGGGGCAGCAGATCATCTCCACGCCGTCGTGCAATCGCCCCGCCGCTCGGAGAATATCATAGCCCGCGCTCACCTCCTCGACGGGGTCGGCGGTAAGAGATACGCGGATGGTGTCGCCGATACCCATCGCGAGTAGCCCACCGATACCGCAGGCAGCCTTTAAGGTACCCATCCGCAGCGTTCCGGCATGGGTCACGCCAAGATGCAGCGGGTAATCGCAGCGCGTATCGAGCAGCCGGTACGCGGCGATCGTCGTCGGGACATCGGATGCCTTCAAGGAAATCGCAATATCGGTAAAATCCGCATCCTCCAGCAGCTTCGCGTGATTCATGGCGCTCTCGACCATCGCTTCCGCTGTCGGACCTCCGTATTTTAGAAGCAGCGGACGCTCGACGGAGCCGGAGTTTACGCCGATGCGGATCGGAATCCCGCGCTTTCGGCAGGCGTCCGCCACCATGCGCACCCGCTCGGGATCGCCGATATTGCCGGGGTTAATGCGAATCTTCTGCACACCTGCGTCAGCCGCGATCAGTGCAAGGCGGTAGTCGAAGTGGATATCCGCGACGATCGGCACGGGCGAAAGACGGCAAATCTCCCCGAGCACCGCCGCCGCCAGCTTGTCCGGCACCGCGACGCGGACAATGGCCGCGCCCGCATCCGCAAGACGGCGTATTTGCGCGACGGTTGCTGCCACATCGCGCGTATCGGTATTCGTCATCGATTGCACGGAAACGGCGGCGTCGCCACCGATGGAGACGCCGCCCACATGAATTGTCTTTTTCATCATTATACCACAAGCTTCCAAATGTCATGGAAGGTCACAAAGACCATCAGTAATAGGAGCAGAATCAAACCCGCCGCGTGGATATAGGATTCCACCCTGCGGTTTGCCGGATGCCGGAATATCACCTCATAGAGTACGAACAGTAGCCGCGCGCCGTCCAGCGCGGGGATCGGCAGCAGATTCATCACGGCGAGGTTGATGGAGATCAGCGAAACGAGATACCAGAAATCGGACATATCCCGCTTTGCCATATCGGACATTGTCGCCGAGATGCCGACGGGACCGGACAGGTCGGTGATTTTAACCGCGCCCGAGAAAAGCTGCTTTAAGCTTTCGACGACAAGCCGCACCACGTTGACGCAGCTGTACCACGTCACCTTCAGGGTCATCCCCGGCGTCGCTTCCGCGGATTGCAGATAGAATCCGTAGTAGGACACGGTTTCGCCGTCGAGCTCATACTCCTGCGGCGCGATGTAGACGTCCTTGAGGTGAACGCGCTCCCCTCCCCGGAGAATCCAGACCTCGAAGTAGGCGTCGTCGCCTTTGGACAGCGCGGTGGTGATATCGGAGGAGAGATAGACGTTGTAGCCGTCGATTTCGAGGAAGGTGTCTCCTTCTTGGATCCCGTTTTCCCCGCCGCCGGTGAACTTTTCCATGAACGTATCAACGGTCGGCAGCACGAAACCCTGTGCAGGCGCGTACAGACAGAGCATGACGATAAAACCCATGACGAAATTCATCACGACACCCGCGACGAGGATGATGCCGCGCTTCCACGGGCGCGCGTTCAGAAATGCGCGCGGGTCATCGGAGGGCGCGTCCTCCCCCTCCATAACACACTGACCGCCGAACGGCAGCGCACGGAGAGCATAGGTCGTTTCCCCGAACCTTTTTTTTAGGAGGGACGGTCCGAGCCCGAATGCAAACTCCACGACACGCACGCCGCAGAGCTTCGCCGCGAAAAAGTGGCCGCCCTCATGGACGAGAATCATCACGGCAAACGCGAGAATTGCGAGAACAATAGTCATAAGCATAATCCTTTCGCGAAGAAAACGGAAAACTAACGATTTATGAACACATCGGCCGCCGCCCGGGCCTCCCGATCAATCTCATACACATCCTCGGTATCCGCAAGGGTACGTTCCGGCACCGTTTCGAGCGCGTGGGCAACCGCGTCCGCGATTTGTCCGAAAACAATTTCCCCATGTAAAAACCGTGCGACCGCCTGTTCATTGGCGCCGTTGAGCACCGCGCAGGCCGCATCGGAGCGTGCTGCGGCTTCCCGCGCAAGCTTCAGGCATGGGAACGCGTCGGTATCCGGTTCGGCAAAGGTCAACTGCCTGCCGGCAAGATGCAGTGCTTCTGCGGAACACGGCATGCGTTCGGGGTAGGTCAGCGCGTACTGAATCGGCAGCCGCATGTCGGGGACGCCGAGCTGACCGAGCACCGCACCGTCCGTAAGCTCGATGAGCGAGTGGACAATGCTTTCGCGGTGAATCAACACCTCGACCGCGTCGATTCCGACGCCGAACAGCCGCATGGCTTCGATGCATTCGAGTCCCTTGTTCATCAGGGTCGCGCAGTCGACGGTGATCTTCTCCCCCATCCGCCAATTCGGATGGGCAAGCGCTTCCCGGCGCGTCATCCGATACGTTTCCGCGCGGGTTTTTCCGTAGAACGCGCCGCCCGAGCATGTTAGTATGACGCGTCGGAGGGCGCGTTCGTTCCCCTGCAGGCACTGAAAAACGGCGGAATGCTCCGAATCAACAGGCAGAATGCGTACGCCCTTCTCCGCCGCCCGGTGGTTTACGATCATCCCCGCGCATACAAGCGTCTCCTTATTCGCAAGCGCCACCGTATGCCCCGCGTCGATCGCGGCAAGTGTGGGAGCAAGCCCCCGGATGCCGACGATGCCGTTTAAGGCGATATTCCCCATCCGCGCCGCCACTTCGACGCCTTCCGCTCCCCCATAGACGCGTACCGGCGTATCCGCAAGACGGATTTTCAGCTCACGGGCCGCACCCTCATTATAGAGCGCTGCAACCTCGGGTAGAAACTGCCGCGCCTGCGCTTCAACGGCATCGACGTTGCTTCCCGCCGCAATCGACGCGACCCGCAGCCCAAGCCTGCCCGCCACATCGAGCGCCTGACAGCCTATCGAGCCTGTCGAACCGAGGACCGCTACGGCGGGAGCTTCGTTTAGTGCCATATGACAAGTCCTCCGACGACGGCCAGCACGAATTCAATGGTGGGAGCGGCAAAAATCAGGCTGTCGCAGCGGTCGAGCGCGCCGCCGTGACCAGGCATGATATGTCCGTAGTCCTTGATGCCGAACTGGCGCTTGATGTAAGAAAAGCACAGGTCGCCAAACTGTGCGGCAACCGAACCGAGGAAGCCAGCAAAGGCGAGGATTCCCCAGTTGACGTTATACCCAAAAACGCGGTTCATCATCCATCCGAACAGGAGCATGCCGCCGATGCAGCCTAAAAGCCCACCGACGGAGCCTTCCCACGTCTTCTTCGGACTGATCCCGGGCGCGAGCTTTGTGCGTCCGATCGCGACGCCGGTGAAATACGCACAGGTATCGCTGACGAACGCGGCGATGAACGGCAACAGCACGAGGTAATGCCCCTCCGGCATCATACGGATACGCAGCACGGAAGTCAGGGCAAGCGGGATAAACAGCGATGCGAAGAAGGCGCCGCCGATCTGCTCAAGTGTCACCTGCCGCTGACTACCGAGCGCCAATGCAAACAGAAGCACGGCGTAGAGGAACACCGTCACATTCGCGGACTCGTAGCTTGAGCCCCTGTAGACCCACGGAGGAATCAGCATTGAAAAAACAACCGCGCAGATCAAAATCGCGCGGTTTTTGACAAATCCCGTCGCGCCCAGAAATTCGCGCACCATCAGGACGCTGAGCGCCATCATGGCCACGGGAATTACCCAAAGCGGGAATAGGAAGAGGATACCATAAAGCAGCGCGAGCGCGACGACGCTGGAGAGGATTCGAATCCACATGACTAGACACCGCCAAACCGCCGTATGCGCGTGGAGAACCACACGATCGCCCGGTCAAGCTCCTCCTCATCAAAATCAGGCCACAACGTATCGGAGAACAAAAGCTCCGCATACGCCGCCTGCCAAAGCAAATAATTCGAAAGCCGGTGCTCCGCTCCGGGCCGAATAATCAAATCCGGATCCGGTATCCCCGCCGTGTCGAGCCGCGACGAAAGGAGTTCCGGTGTCACGTCATTTGAATCAAGTCTGCCAGCCGCCGCGTCGCACGCGATCGACCGCACCGCACGGGTAAGCTCGTCGCGCGCGCCGTAGTTTAGGCAGACATTCACACGCAGGCCGTTCGTTCTCTGGGAGAGCTCGTCGGTTTCGCGGATCAGCTCCCGAAGCGGCTCGGGCAGTCTCGACTGGTCGCCGATGATGCGCAGCGCGATGTTTTCGCGCACCATCTTCTCCCGCGCTTCGAGCAGGTACTTGCGTAAAAGCTCCATAATGGTACGCACTTCATTTTCCGGACGCTTCCAGTTTTCCGTGGAAAATGCGTACACCGTCAGATAGGGCAAACCGATACGGGAGCAATGGGTGGCGATACGGCGGAAGGTTTCCGCGCCGGCTTTATGGCCGGCGGTACGCGGCAGCCCCCGCGTCTGCGCCCACCGGCCGTTGCCGTCCATCACCATTGCTATATGGGTCGGAAGCTTCGTTCCTTCGGGAATCAAACTTCCATCAATTCCTTTTCTTTTTTTGCCGCGGTATCGTCGATCGTCCGGATATACCGGTCGGTCATATCCTGCACATCCTTTTCGGCGATGGCGAGATCATCCTCGGTGATCGTGGATTTCTTCTTCTGCGCTTTAAATTCGTCGACCGCGTCGCGGCGGACGTTGCGGATCGCGACCTTGGCGTCCTCGGAAAGCTTTTTAACCTGCTTAATAAGTTCCTTACGGCGTTCCTCGGTGAGCGGCGGGAAGACCAGGCGGATAATACGGCCGTCGTTCTGCGGATTGATGCCGAGATCGGAGGTCAGGATAGCTTTTTCGATCGCTTTGAGAGTAGAGGCGTCCCAGGGCTGAATCGCGAGGATGCGGGGCTCGGGCGCGGAGACGGAAGCGACCTGTGCAAGGGGGGTCTGTGCGCCGTAGTACTCGACGGTGATGCGGTCAAGGACGGCAGGGTTGGCGCGGCCGGCACGGATGGTGGAAAATTCGGATTCCAGCACATCGATGGTCTTCTTCATGCGGGATTCGTACTTATCGTGATCGGGCTTGAAGCCGGCGGCGGCGGACGTCTCCTGCTTCGACGGTACGCCCTTTTTATCAGGGGCTTTTTTGGTTTCCTTCTTGTTGAAATCACCCTTGTTCTTCATATGCGTGTTCTCCTTTCTTTATTCGGAAGGATTTTTTTATTCGTTGGTGAGAAGGGTTCCGGGGGTCGCACCGAGGAGCACCTCGCGGATGCTTTCCGGCTTCTCGAGTGCGAACAGGCGGATGACAAGGCCGTTATCTCCCGCAAGGCACGCGGCACTCTGATCAATCGCGTTTAAGTGGTCGGACACGATACGCTTATACGAGAGGCGGTCGAACTTGACCGCGCCCGGTTCTTTTGGGTCCCGGTCATAGACGCCGTCGACGTTCTTAGCCATCAGGGTCAGCTCCGCTTGCATCTCCAGCGCGCGCAGGACGACGCCGGTATCGGTGGAGACATAGGGATTTCCCGTACCGCCGCCGACAACGACGATTTTCCCCTCCGCGAGAGCGCGGCGGGCGCGATCCGGGGAGTAGGTATCCACATACGCGGGCATTGGCGTAGCGGAAAGGACCAGCGGCCGCGCGCCATTGCGCTCGAGCGCGTCGCCGATCGCGATGGCGTTCATCGTCGTCGCAAGCATCCCCATATGGTCTGCGCGCACGCGGTCAAGCTTCCCCGCACCGTCTTTGACGCCTCTCCAGAAGTTGCCCGCGCCAACGACAACACCCAGCTCCACACCCAATGCGGCACAGTCCGCGAGCACACGGCAGACACGATCCAGCATGGAAAAGTCGATACCGCGTCCGAGCGATCCCGCGAGGGTTTCTCCGGACAGCTTTACAACGGCGCGACGGATTACAGGTATATTCGTCAAGAATCATCCACTCCCTGATGCGATATAGATTGACAAACCGGGAATTTTGGCAGTATAATGCCTTATATCCTTTATGGATTATAACACACAGTACCCCGTTTCGCAAGTCCTATTTGTGAATTTACTCTTGTGAGGTTCATTATGCATACTTTAAAGATCGGCAATACCGACATATCAAACATTATCCTCGGTTCCTCCTACTTCGGTTCCGCGATCGACACGGAAAAGAGCTTTGCTCTGATGGATATCTACTACGCCCGCGGCGGCCGCGCCATCGATACCGCCCGCGTCTACGGCGCCTGGTCGGACGCGGGGATCGGCGCGTCGGAAGCCGTGATCGGCCGCTGGCTTGCGTCCCGTAAGCCGGCCGGCGTCCGTGTGATCACCAAGGGCGCGCATCCCGCGCCGGGGCATATGGAGGTTTCCCGGCTCGACCGCGCAAGCATCCTTGACGACGCGGCGCGCAGTGTGGACGCACTCGGGGTAACGCCCGCGCTGTGGTTTCTCCACCGCGACGACCGGGAGCGCCCGGTGGAGGAAATTGCCGAAACGCTCGCGGCGCTCGTTGACGCGGGGTATGCGGACGCCGTAGGCGCGTCGAACTGGCGGGTTGACCGCATCGCGGTGTACAACGCCTACGCGGGCGCGCATGGGCTGCCGTGCTTTGCCGCAAGTCAAATTCAATGGAGCCTTGCCGCGACCACGCCGGAAGCGTACGGCGACCCGACCCTAGTATGCATGACGGATACCGAGTACGCGTGGTACCGGGAATACCGGTTCCCCGTACTGGCGTTTTCGTCGCAGGCGAAGGGTTTTTTCTCAAAAGCGATCGCGCACGGGCTGGATTCCCTTCCCGAGAAGGCGCGGGCGAGGTTTGCAACACCGGAAAACCTTATGCGTTTGGAATGGGTGCGTGCAGAGGCTACCAGCACGGGACGCTCTCCCGCGTCGATCGTGCTGTCGTACATCACGGAAAACGAAGTCCCCGCCGCGGCCGTCATCGGATGCTCGAGCGTGGAGCAACTGCTGGACAGCTTGTCCTGAGGTTTGGCGTATCCATGTTGTTTATATAATAGGAAGGAGTATAAAATGGAATTTGGAAAAATAGAAGTTGTATCATTACCTAACATGATGGTAGCATCATACGAAGTTACAAGCAGTAATCCAGAACAGACAGCCATTGAATTTGTAGAAAGTTGGCTGATCGGAAAAGGATTGAAAGTCGGCGAAAACGGTATTAGGGGCTTTGGTTTTGATTGTCATAAAGGTCGTGATATTCCAAAAGATTGTAGAATCTATCATGTGTATTATACTGTTCCAAGCCATTTAAAGGGAGACACAGATGTTGAAATAAAAGAATTCTTTGGTGGGAAATTTGCAAAGATAGTTGTTACAGACCCATTTTCAAGCAATTTTCCATTAACATGGGGTGTCCTCTTGCAATGGACATTTGAAAATAACGTAGAAAACAGATTGGGTTGCACTTCCAGTCAGGATTGTTATTCATTGTTTTCTAACGAAGATACACCATGTTTGGAAGAAGTGTATTTGGAAAACGGAATATCGTATATGGCCTTATATTTGCCAATTAAGTGATATGTGCATTATGAGCATATTTCTCCATAGATGCAGCCCGCGCGACAGCCTGTCCTGAATGTTACCGTATCTGTATTATTTACATAATCTATATATGGAGGGATTTAGTTTATGGAAATTTATTTGATACGACATGGCCATTGCTATAATTCTACCAAAGAACATTATAACAATGAAAAACAAACCATGGATCCGCCGCTTACGCTTACAGGGGTTGAGCAAGCAAATAAATTAGCAAAAAGATTAAGAGACATCACTTTCGATAAAATTTATTGCAGCGATTTG
Organism: Clostridiaceae bacterium; assembly: GCA_034926225.1. GTDB lineage: Bacteria > Bacillota > Clostridia > Oscillospirales > QAMX01 > JAAZKA01. Next base: position 118,442 of record JAYFRF010000015.1, on the reverse strand, counting down.
GTTAGAGCAATGCAAACGGCTGAAATCCTACAGACAACCGTTAAGTCAGAATTATCTGTAACTCCTTCTTTTCGTGAAATTGACATGGGCGAAGTTTATAAAAATTCTTGGAAAGCATTCCCCGAAATATATGAAAACTGGTTATTACATGAAGAAGATATCCCGTATCCATGCGGCGAGTGTGGAATGGATGTCTGGAATAGATGTAAAAAAGAAATGGATGTTATTTTAGAAGCTAATTATAATAGGATTGCCATTGTCACTCACGGCGGTACGATACGTTCCATAATCTGTGGCGTTCTTGGAATACCGCAGCAAAAAAGATTTAATTTCGGGTTTCCACCTGAAAATTGTTCTATAAGTATCATATTACAAAATGATAAAAGTTTCTGTTTACATACTTTTAATGATTTTTATCATCTTTTAAGTAATTAATTCTATATAAAGGAGGAAAACGATGATTAATAATTGTATTGCAGGTTCTCTTGATGACATCGGTTTTGTGTGTATTGAATCAAAATATAATGGCAAATGGGTTTTGTGTTTTCATTCACGCCGTCAAAAATGGGAATGTCCCGGCGGACATGTGGAAAAAGGAGAAACACCGCTTGCAGCAGCAAAGCGTGAATTATATGAAGAAACAGGAGCTGTAGAATACGATATCATTCCTGTCTGGGATTACGAGTATTTTGCAGATGACGGAACTCGCTATAATAATGGACGTGTTTATTATGCAAATATAAAGAAATTTTCGTATTTACCTCGGGATAGTGAAATGAAAAATATTGCTTTTTTTGAAACATTACCGGCAAATGTTACTTATAACAGAGATAAAATGATAGATATGTTAAATAAAGCAGAGAAATATGCGCAGGCACATTTTGAATGAATTAACGGTACGTTATGAACATTACCTCAATAAAAACAACCAGCCGGAGTATCCCTTCTCTTCGGCTGGTTGCTTTTTTTGCGCTTAAAGCGTTTTCATACGGAGCGTTTACTGCCCGCTTGCCTCTTTAATTGCCGCTTCATGCTCCGCGGCGGTGCGTGAGAAGATGTGCGAGCCGTCACGGCGTGCGACGTAGAAGAAGTAGCTGGTCTCCTTGGGGTCGAGCGCGGCCTGGATGGACGCAAGACCCGGGTTCGCAATCGGGCCGGGGGGCAGCCCCTTGTAGATATAAGTGTTGTAGGGGTCGTCGATCGTCAGGTCGGCGTCGGTCGGCGCGCGTCCGAGGATATAGGCAACCGTAGCATCGATCTGGAGATAGGGAAATTTCGTGCTGTTTAAGCGATTGTAGATAACCGATGCGATTACCGGACGCTCCTCGCTTAGGAGCGCTTCGCGCTCGATCATTGATGCGATAATGACGATCTGGCGGAGCGTATAGCCGGTTTCCGCCGTTGCTTTACGCAATTCTTCATCGTATTTGGTACCAAAGTTAGCGAGGAATTTATTCAAGACGGTTTTCGCGTCGTCCTCGATATAGAATTCGTAGGTATCCGGGAACAGATACCCCTCAAGCCGCGTTTTCCCTTCGCCAAGCTCCGACAGCCATTCGTAATCGAAAGTTTCCGTCTCGATCGCGTTGTACAGAGCTTCCTCCGAGCAGACATTCTTCTGCGCGAGGAGCGTTACGATCTGCGCCGTGGTGTAGCCCTCGGGGACGGTCACACGCACCGTCTCCCGGACGGTGCTCTTACGCATGGCGCGGGCAATGGCAGGATAGTCAAGCTTTGCGCTGACCTCGTACTGCCCCGGCTCGAACGTTGTGCCGGATTTGGCGATATGCAAATAGAGGTCAAACAGCGCAGGGTATTTGATCAGCCCCGCATCCTTCAGCTTTTCCGATATCGTCGTAAAAGTATCGTCCTCGGTCACCTCCACGACGGTGGTGATGTCCGACTTGACGAAGGCAAAGATCTCGTTGGCAAAAAGGATCACAAACGAGGAAAGAATCATGGATATGCCGAGGATAAACGCGGCATACGCTATCGCAACCAAGCAGCCGTGGCCGGAACCCGGGTACGCGCGACGGCGTTTCTTCGGCGGCTTCGCGTGCAGCTCATCGGCCGTAACCTCGACCGCAGCCTCAATGGCGGGCTTGGGCAGATACTCCGTATTCTCCGGCGTATCGTCACTCTCCGGTATTTCATCCACCGGCGGCGGCGCATCGACGTCCGGCGCCCGATTTAACAGCTCATCCAGTACATCGGGGGACGCTTGCGTCGAGGCCTCCTCCAAAAATTCCGCAAGGGAGCCTGCCGATTTCTTTTCCTGCTCGTCAGCCGCAGCTTCCCGGTGCTTGCCAGTACGTTCTTGATCGGACATGGTTACTCTCTTTCACTCCAAAACGGTCACGCAAACCGCGCGATAATGGTTATGGCAATACGTGTTAAAAACAGCGCCGCAAAGAGCAAAAAACCCGTTGTAGCGGCAGCGCCCGACAAATTGATGCGAACTGTCCCGGGGCCGGGATCCATTCTCGGCACCTGTTCCTCACGGACAAGATTGCGAAGCGTGCGGACGGCGATGTAGGCGCATATGAACAATAATACCACATTCCCGGCGATAAAATACTCCCATGACACGTTATACGGATATTTCACGGACAGCCACGAGATAAACATCGCATAGCCGTTATTGAGCATATGCGCGAAAATCGGCGCCCAGATCGACCCTGTGCAGTATGTAAGCAGTGCGTAGCCAAGTCCCGCCGCCAGCGCGGACAGCACGATCTCCGGTGACTTTTGCAGCATGGCATACGCGCAGGCCGTCAGGAGCAGCGCCGTCGCCGTACCGCGCTTTTCGTACAGCGAAAAGATCGCGCCGCGCAAAAACAGCTCCTGCACAATCGCGGGAACCACGATCAGGGCGGCGATGACGATCCACGTCATATTCGACGGAATCGCCGCGCGGATGGGATAATATTCGGCAAGTCCCGCGGGTGCTTTTCCCTGCGGCAGAAGGCACAGACAGTTTAACAGGAACGACAGCAGCGCCAGCGCAATGGAAGCAAACAGCACGTTCATCGCAAAAGCCTTCCTTGGGGGTCTTCCACGCAGCGAGACGAGCCCGACAAGCGGACGGTACTTCTTCAAAAAGACCGTCGGCACGCCGAAAATCAAAAGCTCCGCACCCCCTAGTACGAGATAGGACGCGGCGCTCGACGACATGGTCGTACCAAGCTGGGCAAGCGCGTAGAAAACGCTCAAAAACAGCAGCAACAGAAAGAGCGCCCATCCCGCAAGCGCCGATGGCTTCAGCTGCATGAAAGTAGTCTCCTTTCGGTTACGATCGCATCCACCCGCTGGTCGTGGCTGTCGACGGGGATGGGCATCAGGAATGCCTCATAGCACAGCCCCACCGAAAAAATCCCCGGATGCGCCGCAAGATAGCGGTCATAGTAGCCCCCGCCGCGCCCTAAGCGATAGCCGTCCGGCGAAAAAGACAAGCCCGGCACAACAATCGCCGCGGGACTGTCCACGATCTCGGTGCTGCAGGGCGGCTCCGGTAAGCCGCAGTGTCCCGGATGCAGCTCATCGAGGGTATGAATCGCCCGCGCGGTCATCTCCCCGCGTTTGCCGCATAAAGGCACACAGACGCCGCCGCCGGAGGATAGTCGGCGGGCGATGACGTCCCGCGTCGCGATCTCGAACCCCATACTGACATAGAAAAAGACGCAGGTTCCGCACGGAAGGAGGGACATAAGTCTTTCGGCGATAGCGCGGTCGTTTATCTGTCGCGTCTCGGGCGGCACAGCTTCGCGTCGGGCTAATATTTCCCGGCGGAGGGTAGTCTTATCCGTATTCAACGGCGGATGACCGGCGCATCCTCGCCGGCGTACATGCCAGCGCGCACCTTATCGGCAGCCGCTTCGCCGCAGAGGATGCGCGCGAGCTCATAGGCGAACGGATAAACCGTCCCCGCCGCTTTGCCCGTCGTGATCAGACCGTCGGTAATGACACCCGCGCCCGGGCAGACCGCGCCTTCCAGCGCCGTCTCGAAGCCCGGATAGCAGGTCGCAAACTTCCCGCGCAAAAGCCCTAACTCGCCTAAAACGGACGGCGCTGCGCAGATGGCCGCAATGCGGATACCGCGCTCCGCCGCGCCGCGCAAAAGCGTCAGTACGGTCTCATCCGCCTTCAGGTTCCGCACGCCGGCAAGCCCGCCGGGCAGGATCAGCATATCCGCGTTGCCGAGGTTTACATCGGCCGTCGGCATGTCTGCCGCGACACGGATACCGTGCGAGCCGCGTACCTCGCCGTCGCCGACAAGTGCGACTTCCGCGCCGGCGCGGCGCAGCACATCCGCGGTGACAAGGGCCTCGGCTTCTTCAAAGCCGTCCTTTAAAAACAGATATACCATCTTCATCGCTCCTTACAGTAAATCACGGATTTTGTCGAGTATATCCCCAAAAATGGCTTCCCTCTCGCGCATTTTCCCGTTTTCGTCACACGCGACCGTCTTCCAGCCGTAGTAGGCTGCCGCCGTATGCGCGGACTCCGCCGCACGGCGCAGATACGCTTCGTCGGCTTCATGGATGTCGCACCTTAAGGCACGGGCGCGGATGTTTGACAGCGCCGTATCAACTGCCATATCCAGCAGGACGACGCGGGACGGTTCGGGAATGCCCATCTTTCGGTATTCCAGATCGGAAAGCCACTCATAATAAACCGTCCGTGCATCTGCAGGCAGCTTTGCTCCCTGATGTACCGCGTTCGACGTCGCGTAACGGCAAGAAAGACAGAGGACTCCCTTTTCGTAGTCCTCCTTCCAGTAGCGTATGAACGACGCATAACGGTCGCAGGCGTAGAAGGTGCTCGCGGCATACGGACTGACGGCATCCGGGTCGGAGCCGAACGCGCCGGAGAGGTACATACGCACCAGCGTCGAGGACTCGTCGGCATAGTCGGGATAGGTAAGCGCCCGGTGCGGGATGCCGCGCTCGCGGAGGTATGTGCAGAGGAGCTCAAACTGCGTCGTCTTTCCGGTACCGTCGACGCCTTCGAGTACGATCAACCGACCCATGCTCATTTTTCCTCCGCGTCGTACTTTTTTCGCATTTCGTTTGCTTTACCACAGCTCATCTTCCCCTCGGGACAGGCTCCCGTCACGCAGGGCGGCCCAGCCTGGACAAAGATATGCGGCGCGACGGCCTTGACCTCGAAAAGCATCGCGTCGGCCAGCGCGCGAATTTCCCACTGTGCCCGGGAGCAGCAGCGGTGCAGGAAGAAATTCTTCAGTTCCCGCGCGTTCATCGTCATCACAAGCTGCGTATCGCACGCGTTCGGCAGAACAAACCGCGCATCCTCCTGTGCCTTTTTGCGCGCGAGGGTATTCGCGTCCTCGCGCCCCTCGAAAGCTTTCAGATGCTTCTGTGTAAGCAGCGCGACGATCTTCTCATAATAACGGTGGTCGGCCTCCATGGCTTCCTCGTACAGGGCGAAGGCTTCCGGACAGTCCCCGATCTCCGGCGGCGTCACATAGGTAAACCGTTTCTCCGATACATATCGCTGCGAGCGCACGCTGTAGGATGCAAGTCTGTGACGGGTGAGCTGCGCCAGACACGAGCGGGAGATGCCCTCAATCGCAAAGGTGAAGCTTGCGTGCTCGATGGGGCTTTCATGCCCGATCGACGCGAGCATATCGACAAAGCGCTCGGTTTCCGCCGCGTCCAGCCCGTCGAGTACGCTGCCGACGGATTTTGAAGCGTAGCAGGTCTTGGCGGCGGCGGCGATGATGCGTTCCGGCTCCGGCGTATAGGCGATTAAAGTCACTTTCATGCTGATTTCCTCCGAAACCGTTCCTTGACGGCAAGTCCTAAAAACAGCGGCAGCTTCGCCATACGTCCGACGCGGCGCGGCTCCTGCGCAAGCCTGTACAGCCATTCAAGACCGGCCTTCTGATAAAACGATGGCGCGCGCTTTAGGTTTTCCGCGTAAATATCCAGCGACCCGCCGAGTCCGAGCATCAGCACCGGCGGCAGCGTACGCAGGGCGGTTTCCATAAAGCGTTCCTGCCTCGGGAATCCCGTGCAGACGAACACGACGTCCGGTTTCGCCGCGCGAAGCTCCTCGATCACGGGCGCCGCTTCCTGAAAGTATCCGTCATGCGTCCCCGCAACGGTCAGACCCGGATACTTCGCGCAAAGCTTCCTCGCCGCCGTTTCCGCGATCCCCGGCTTTGCGCCGAGGAGGTAGAGCCGATACCCCTTTTCCGCACACAGCGCCGCGAGCTTTTCCCCAAGCTCCACGCCCGGCACCCTTGCGCGTACCGGTGCCCCCAGGATACGCGACGCGTAGATCACGCCGATGCCGTCCGGCACAACGAGCGCGGCATTGTTCAAGAGTCTGGCGAGTACCGGCTCCTGCCTTGCGGCGTACACAAACTCGGCGTTCGGCGTGACGACATAGCCTGCGTTCTTATTGCCAATCATGTTATCACAGCATGCAATCGCTTCTTCCATCGTCACATTGTCGAAGCGTATGCCGATTATATCCCGTTTAGTATCCAAAGCGTGTTCCGCTCCCCTCAACCCTTTTGAAGTTTATTATACCTTAGAATTCCTGTTTTAGCAAGTAGGTTTTGTTAAATCCTCGATCGTCAGGGCGCATCACGAAAACTTCTTTTAAAACGGTCGCTTTACAAAGGTCTGAAAATATGGTATAATAAATACGTAATGAGAAAAGGAGCAGAAAAGATGACCGACAAGGAGATTTTCGATCAAAAATATGCCGCTTTGCGTCGGGAGTTGATCGCGCGTGATTTTTCGCGTTTAAATCCCGAGCAGCGTGACGCCGTTCTGCACACGGAAGGTCCTTTGCTTGTCCTCGCCGGCGCGGGTTCCGGCAAGACGACCGTTTTAATCAACCGTATCGTGAATCTCGTCCGCTACGGACGCGCCGCATCCGCTAAAACGGCACCCGCTTTCGCGAGCGACGCAGACCTTCTTGAACTGTCCCGCGATTATGCCGCCCCCGGCACCCTCGACGAAGAAGCAAAGCATCGTCTGTGTGCCGTCGATTCCGTGCGCCCGTGGAACATCCTCGCTATCACCTTCACGAACAAGGCCGCCGGCGAGCTGAAAGCCCGCCTGTCCGTCGCGCTCGGTGACGCCGGGAGCGATGTCTGGGCTTCCACCTTCCACTCGACCTGCGCGCGGATACTGCGCCGTGATATCGGAAACCTCGGTTTTGAACCGCGCTTTACGATCTACGACGAGGACGAGCGTCTCGCCGTCATTAAGGCATGCTTAAAGGATCTTGGCTTCGACGAAAAGATTTTGATTCCGCGCGACATATCCCGTGAGATTTCTCACGCCAAGGATGCCCTACAGGACGCCGCGGCCTATGCATCCGCGCCCATCCATAACGATTATCCCGGTGCGCAGACGAAAAAGAACGATATCACGCGCATTTATAAGCTTTACGAGAAGAAGCTTCATGACAATAACGCCCTAGACTTCGACGATCTGATCCTCTACACCGTCCGGCTGCTTGAGACCTGTCCGGATACGCTCGCCTACTATCAGGATAAGTTTCGCTATGTCCTCGTGGACGAGTATCAGGACACGAACCCCGCGCAGGATCGCTTAACGCAGCTTTTCGCATCGGGGCACGGCAATCTCTGTGTCGTCGGCGACGATGACCAGTCCATCTACCGCTTCCGCGGCGCAACGGTGAAGAACATCCTCGAGTTTGATAAGACCTACACAGACGCGACGGTCATCCGGCTCGAACAAAATTACCGCTCGACAAAGACAATCCTCACGGCGGCTAACGACGTCATTCGCCGCAATGAAGCCCGCCGGGGCAAGGAACTGTGGACGGACAACGAGGACGGCGAAAAAATTGGCTTCTATTGTGGCCGGGATGAACGAGACGAGTCGCAGTACATCGCCTCGCAGGTACTTGCAGGCTATAAAAAGGGCGCGACGCCGAAGGATTTCGCGGTACTCTACCGCATGAACGCGCAGTCGAACGCCATTGAGCGCGCGCTGTCCGCCAACGGTATTCCCTACCGCATCATCGGCGGCATGCGCTTCTACGACCGTGCCGAAGTGCGCGACATGATCGCCTATCTGTGCGCGATTTCGAACCATGACGATACCATGCGCCTGCGTCGTATCGTGAACAACCCCCCGCGCCGCATCAGTCCCGAGCGTATCGAGGATGCGATGGCATGCGCGGAGGAAAACGGGATTACCCTATACGAGGTACTGCGCCGTGCAGGCAGCTTTGACCGCTTTGACCGCGCCGCCCAGCCGATGGAGATCTTCGCGGCACTTTTGGAGGAACTCCGTCTCCGTTCCGAGACGATGCCGCTGGATGAATTCTACGATCTGGTTTTAGAAAAGACCGGTTATCTCGACCAGTTCCTGCGCAAGGCGACCGATCCCGAGAGTATCACCCGCGCCGAGAACGTACGGGAGCTGCGTTCCTCGATCGTCGAATATATGACGCGGGCCATGTCCCCGACGCTGACGGGATTTCTTGAGGACGTGGCGCTGTTCACCGATATCGATCGCTTCGACAGCACCGCCGACGCCGTCATCCTGATGACGCTGCACTCCGCGAAGGGGCTTGAGTTCCCGTATGTATTCCTCTGCGGCATGGAGGAGGGCATCTTTCCGAGTATGCGTTCCGCCTCCGATCCGGAAGCAATGGAAGAAGAACGCCGTCTAGCCTATGTGGGCATCACCCGCGCCAAACGTAAGCTGTATATCACCTGCGCCGAGACACGTATGCTATTCGGACATACCTCGTATAACCAACGCTCCCGCTTTATTGCGGAGATTCCCGAAAGCTGCATCGACCTCGGTCCGGCAAGGGAGAAGAAAACGCCGGCAAGCCGTATGCGCCCGACGCGCCCCGAACGTAAGCCGCCGGTCGCTCCGACAGTGCATATGGGTGCGTCGAGTGCGGCCATCCCCTCCGCACAGAAGCCCGGTGCGAAGGTAATCCTATTCCGAACCGGCGACCGTATCGTTCACTCGGTCTTCGGGCTCGGCACCGTCTCGCAGACGACCCCGATGGGCGGCGATCTGCTGCTGACGATCAGTTTCGACTCCGGCGATTCCAAGAAGTTTTTAGCCAACGCCGCATCCCGGTACATCACAAAGCAGTCCTGACAAAAAAAGCCTCCTGGCCGCGACAAAACGGTCAGGAGGCTTTCCTTTTATTCCGCCAAAACCGCGCTGCCGTCAAGCGCATTCACATACGTCGCCACGCCGGAGCCTACCACTCTCCACACGGGAACCAGTCTCACGCCGATGCCGGGGAGGGCCTGCGCCACCCAGCCCGAGTCGATGGTATCGATATGCTCGATGGCGAGTCCCGATACGATGGAGGCATACTCGATGAGGACGCCGCACAGTCCCATCGGCTCGGTATCGTCTACCGGCTGCGGGCCTCCAAGGCAGACGCGACCCGAAAGGGTGCAGCCGCCGGTGCCGTCGAAGGCATAGTTGAGGGCGCAGTTAAAGACGGGCAGGTCGTCGATACGCTGGTAAATCGTGCCGCCGCCGTCGGAGATTGCTGCGGTCTGCGTGAGCGGCAGGCCGGAAGCGGCAAGCAGCTCGCCGAGGGATACGGCGTCGGCGCGGAAAGCGGCGTCGAACATCCCGCCGGAGAGCCAGGACAGCGTACCGGACTCGCTGCGGTAGCGGTCATTGCCGCCGGAACCGGAAACCTCGGTTGCACCGAGGAAAGCCGCGGCGACGGCAGCTTCGCTGTCGCGGCTGCGGACGATCACGCACATGCGGCGGTCGTCCTTGATCTTCGTGATCATTGACTCGTCTATCGCAATACCACGCGCTTCCAGAACGCGGACGGTGCCTTCGACCGATTCACGGAAGTTTGCTTCCTCTGTGTACTTTAAATAGCCCAGCGTACCGAGCAGGAAGAGATTGACCAGTATGAGCATACCGATCACAATGTTTTTCGCGCGGCTCCAATCCATAGTATAACCCTTTATACGTACGATAAGGCTGTCCTTCGCGGAGGGCAGCCTTACCGCCTACATTTTGCCGAGAACGGTGAAGAGGAAGGATAAAATCAGCATCATTACTGGCTGATGCAGCAGGTATATCCAGATGCTCCAGCGTCCGCATTTCTCTAAAAAGGTGTTGCGGACGGTGTAAAAGCGCGGGGGTAGCTTTTGCGCAAAGATCCAGCCGCCGAGCCATGTGCCAAACAGGTAGACGGAAAACCACGGTAAAAGCGGGAAGTAATCGAGCGTCGTAAAGCCCTCGCCCGGAAATCCGAACGGTATGAGATACCATGCGCCGCCCGTTATCATACTGCGAAGCAGCAGCGACAAGGCAAACAGCGCGCCGCATACCGCCGGGAGGATCGGACGGGGGATTCTCTTCCACAATGGCGTGACCGCAGCGTAAAGCAGCGTCGCGACGCCCAGAAACTGCAGAATACCGAAGACGATCACGTCCGCACGGTCATAAAAGAACGTGACCAGCGTAACCGCCGCCGCCGCCAGCAGAATACGCAGTCCATGCTTCCAGTTCGAGCGCGAAACGGACGCCGTCGCGCCGGACATCGCAATGAATATACCCGCGCCCAGGGGCGCCGCGACGCGGATGACGGGGTTCTCCACGATCCAGCGCGGCAATCCGTAGATATACGTCAGATCATACAGCAGATGATGCCCTACCATCAGGAGGATCATCGCACCGCGTAGCAAATCGAGCAGATGTATGCGCTCCCGCGCCGGATTTTTTTCCGTCGTTTCCCTAGACATTGAAGCGATACAGCACAACGTCGCCGTCGCGCATCACATAGTCGCGGCCCTCCGAGCGGACAAGCCCCTTCTCCTTAGCGACCGCCATTGAGCCGCACGCCATCAGTTCGTCATACGAGACGCATTCGGCGCGGATGAATCCCCGCTCGAAATCGGTATGAATCTTCCCGGCAGCCTGCGGCGCTTTGGTGCCTTTTTCGATCGTCCACGCGCGGACCTCCTTGGGGCCGGCGGTCAGGTACGAGATCAGACCGAGCAATTTATAGCTGAGTTTGATCAGACGGGACAAACCAGACTCCGGGATGCCAAGTTCCGTTAAGAACTCGCCGCGCTCCTCCGGCGGCAGCGCAATGATGTCAGCCTCCAGCTTTGCGCAGATCGGGAGCACCTCCGCGCCCTCGGCCTTTGCATGGGCGACGACCTTCTGATACATCGGATTGCTTTCGAAATCGGCGAATCCGTCCTCGTCGAGGTTCGCGGCGTAGATCACGGGCTTTGCTGTCAGCAGGTTGACGCTGTCGATGACTTCGCGTTCCTCCTTCGTGCATTCAAAGCTGCGGGCGGGCTTTTCCTCTTCCAGGTGCTTTGCGAGTGTGTCAAATAGGTCAAGCTCCGCCTGATACTTTTTATCGCCCTTGATAAGCTTCGTGGTACGGTCACGGCGGCGGTCGAGCGTCTCCATGTCGGCAAGAATCAGCTCCAGATTGATGACCTCGATGTCCCGCGCGGGATCGACGGAACCGTCTACGTGAAGGATATTCTCATCCTCGAAGCAACGAACGACATGAACGATGGCGTCGACCTCTCGGATGTTGGCGAGGAACTTGTTGCCGAGTCCCTCCCCCTTCGACGCACCCTTGACAAGACCCGCGATATCGACGAATTCGATCGTCGCGGGGGTATATTTTTCGGGATGGTACATATCGGCTAGCCGGTCAAGGCGCTCATCGGGTACGGCGACAACACCGATGTTCGGCTCGATGGTGCAGAAGGGGTAGTTTGCGGCTTCGGCTCCCGCGTCGGTGATCGCGTTGAATAAGGTGCTCTTGCCGACATTCGGCAAGCCTACGATGCCCATTTTCATGCTTTGTTTCCCTCGATTGTGTTCATTTGTGTAATAATCCGTCCGATTCGGAAGCTGTTTCCTCCTCCGCGGACGCGGATTTTACGTCGGTATTTTCATGCTTGCGGAACGGGGCGGGAATGGCACCGACGACGCCGAGTTTGGTCATCTCCTCGGAGAAACGAATCACGCAGTCGTTGATGGACGCCTCGCCTCGCACGATATCCTCGGCGAAAGCCCGGCAGGACGGCGCGCCGCAGGTGCCGCAGTCAAGTCCCGGCAGGGTTTTTGCGATCGCGTCGATCAGCTTCATCTTATCCATTGCCGTGCGGATATCGTCGTCGAGTTTGTAGACCGTTTCGTACTGCAGGTTTTCCTCCCAGAACATTTGATGCTGATCGTCGCCGGAGAGCTTATTTTGTGTCAGCGGTAGGTATTTACGCAGGGTTTTGATGCGTGAACGGGCGACAAATCCGTTCGTAATATTGAGTACGCCGCCGACGCAGCCTCCGGGACAGGCGTTTAATTCGACGAAATCGAGATCGGACAGCTGATCCCCCTCGATCTCCTCGAGCACCTTGATGACATTTTCGATGCCGTCCGCTGCGAGGTTACGGTCGGACAAGAGTCCCGCGCACTCGCCGCCGGAATTTGCCCAGTTGATGCCGACGATGCCCGACTGCATCAGGTTTTCCGGCTCATCGATCTTTTTAAGCTCCGGCAGCACCTTCAGATACAGCTCCGACGCCGACAGTACACCGTCGATGTAGGATTTGCCAATCCCGATGGGAGACTTCGCCGAGGTGACCTTTGCCGGACACGGGGAGATGAAGAATACACCGATATCCTCGGGTGCGAGCCCGGTCTTCTTCACGGCTTCCTCTCTGGCCATCTGTGCGGCGAGCTGGAACGGCTCGTTGACAGGCAGAACGTTTGCGCAAAGCTCGGGGAAGCGTACACGGATGAGCCGTGCGACGACAGGGCAGGCTGAACTGATGATGGGGCCGTCGATACGGCGGCGCAGCTCGACGAGTTTTTTGCGTGTCAGGTGCGTCACGATTTCCGCCGCGCGGGAAACCTCGAACACATCGTCAAAACCGACGCGCTTAATGGCGGTCAGCAGAATATTGATATCATCTAAAATAAACTGCCCGTAGGCGGACGGTGCGAGCATGGCGACGCGATATTTGTAATCGTAGATCGATTCAAAGGGATCGCATACGGTCTTTTTGGCATGATTTTGGCAAATACGAATACACTCGCCGCAATCGATGCAGCGTTCGGAGATGATAAACGCCTTGCCCTCACGCACGCGAATCGCTTCTGTCGGACAGCGCTTCATGCAGTTGATGCAGCCCTTGCACTTATCTTTCTCGAGCCGCACGGAATGGAAAAAGGTTTGCACTTCTCTCACCTTCCCTCTTTTGCCGTCTGTCAGGCGAAGTGCCGGGGCGTTCTCCCTTTGCGGTCAGGGACACGCCCCGGGTAACAGACGTCAGACCTGAATCGTCATATAAACAGTCGTACCGGTGCCGACAACGGTGTCGATACGCATTTCGTTGGAATATTTCTTCATATTCGGCAGCCCCATGCCCGCGCCAAAACCGAGGTCGCGGATCTTGTCGGAGGCTGTCGACCACCCCTCGGACATCGCAAGCTCCAAATTCGGAATCCCCGGGCCGTGATCCTCGAGCTTGATATCCACATGGTCGCCGTAGATATCGACAGTCGCCAAGCCGCCTTGGGCGTGGATGACCATGTTAATCTCCCCCTCATACATCGCGATCGCTGTACGGCGGATCGCATCGGAGGGGAAGCCTAACTGACGGAGTACGCGCTTGACGTCAGCGGACGCCGAACCCGCTGACATGAAGTCGTCACCATCCACCGTATATGTATAACGGATCGGCTCGCTCATACGCGGTCGTCCGATGGACGAAGACCGCCATCATAGAGGATACCGCAAGCGGAAAACATGCGGTAATTGGTCTTCATCACGACAATGCCCTTTTCGCGCGCAAGGTCAAGGATACTTTCTCCCGGCGTCTTTCCGCGTACGAAGACAACGCCGCACATATCCATCATTTCGGCGGTTCGGATGACCTGTGGGTTTAAAAGGCCGGTTAGCAGAAGGGAATGATCCTTTACATAGGCGAGGACATCGCTCATCATATCGGAGCCGCACGCGCACGTGACCTCCGCATCGAGATGCTCCTCGCCGCATAAGACCTGCGCCTCCAGGAGCGCTGCGGCCTGCGAAATTTTCATGTGGGATTTACCTCCCGTGTAGATTCAGATAATCTATTATACCGCACCTGTGTGGAAAAGTAAAGGCTCTTTTCTATGCCTTTTTTACATCGTCACGCCGCGCTTCCAAATTGCGAATTCACGGTTCCCCCGCCGCTCGGCACTGACCCGCTCGCCGGACGCCGCGCGGAGGACATAGGACAAAAATGCTCCGTCCGCCGCCTGCTCCGTCCCACTGCCGGCATCGAAGTCGATCCAACCCGGCTTCGCTAATGCAAGCCTCGTATTGGAGGCCACCTTCACGACCGGCACGGGACTGCCCATCGGCGTGCCGCGTCCTGTCGTGAAGAGGATAAGCTGCGCGCCCGCCGCCGCGAGAGCGGTGCAGGCCACGATGTCGTTCGACGGGCTTTCGAGCAGGGCAAGTCCCCGCTCCCGCATGCATTCACCGTAAGGGACGACCTCGACGATCGGGACGCACCCTGCCTTCGTGGTGCAGCCGAGGGATTTTTCCTCCAGCGTGGTGATGCCGCCGGCATGGTTGCCGGGAGAGGGGTTATCGTAGATCGGCTCCCCCGCCGCGATCAGGTACTCCCGATAGGCTGTGAGCATGTGAACGGCATCTCCATAGACCTTTTCGGATACACAGCGTGAGAGGATGGTTTCCTCCGCGCCGAACATCTCGGATACCTCGGTCAGCATCGCACCGCCGCCCATCGCGACGAGTGTATCGGTAAAGCGACCGAGCAAAGGGTTTGCCGTGATGCCGGAGAAGCCGTCCGAGCCGCCGCATTTTAAACCGACCGTCAACGCCGATACCGGGCAGGACTCCCTCCGGCGTCCGTAAACCGGTTCGGCAAGCTCGCGCAGCAGCCGCAGCCCTTCCTCTATCTCATCCGTGACGTCCTGTGTGACGAGAAAGCGGATGTTTAAATCTTCCGGCAGCAGCGGCCAGAAGGCGTCGAGCGTATTGTTTTCGCAGCCGAGCGCGACGATCAGCACGCCCGCCGCGTTCGGGTTCTGTGCAAGCCCCGCAAGAATACGCCGCGTGCTCAAAAGATCGCCGCCGAGCTGGGAGCAGCCGTAGGGATGTTCAAACGTGTATACGCCCTCCAACCCGTCATGCACAAGGCTTTGTCCATGCGCCGCCAGGGTACGGCAGACCGCGTTGACACAGCCAACCATCGGCAGAATCCAAATCTCTGAACGGGTTCCGCAGCGCCCGTCGGGCAGCCGGTAGCCGTCGAACATGGCAGGTGTACGCGGGGTGACCGCCGGGATATCCGGATGGTAAGCATACTCCCCGACACCCTCGAGCATCGATTCAAGATTATGCATATGGACATGCGTACCGCGCGGGATGAATTTCGCGGCGCGTCCGATGGGGAAGCCGTATTTGATGACGCGGGCGCCCGCGGGAAGATCGGCAAGCGCGCGTTTATGACCGGCGGGAACGTCGGGGGTATCGGTCAGCTCGACGGCAACGTTGTCTCGCGGGGAAATGGTCAGCATGGAATCGGCTCCTTCCGGTTATAGATGAGAATGACGGCGGCGCAGACGCAGGCGAGGATGCCCGCGACGGTATAAGCGGTCACACGGCCGGACAGCTCGATGATGCGGCCCGATAAGACGGGTCCCGCGAGGATGCCGAGTCCGTAGAGAGCCTGATAAAAGCCCATGGCGGTGGAGCGGCGGCGTTCCTCGACGCCGAGGATGACAAGTCCGCCGAGAAGCCCGTCTAAAAGGAACGTAAAGAAGCCGGACACGCCGAGTGTCGCATATAAAATAGGCAGATTCGGCACAAACGGCACAACAAAACAGGAAAACACCGCGAGAACGGCAAGGGAGACCGCGATCGTCTTCGCCGCGCCGAAACGGCGGGCCAATTTATAGGAAAGCGCGCAGCCGCCAACGCCGCAAAGACAGTAGAGCGTATTTAAGTACCCGAGAGCCGCATCCGATGCGCCCAGTTCCTTGGCAATCAGGGGCGTGAAGGTGTACGCCGTCGCATACTTCACATAGAAGAACACAATACCGGCAAAGGTTAAAAGCCACAGCTTCCGGGTCAGCACATCTTTTAGCGGCGCGCGCGCGGCGGCTTTTTTTACAGGCGCTTCCCGCATCATCGGCGACAGCATTAAAAACAGTACGCCGCCGACCGCCGAGAGGGCAAACGGTGCGAGATACGTAAACCTGTCCGCAAGGATCCCCCCCGCAAGCATGGATACAAGCTGCGACGCCGTATAGACGGTCGTCAGCACCGCCATCGCGCGCGCGGACTGCTCCGGCGGATAGGAATGCGCGTAAAGCACCGTAAAAGGCACCCATGCGGAAGCCTGTACGCCGCAGAGCGTGCGGAAAACGAACAGCGTGGCGGGGGATGGCGTGAGCAGCACGATACACGCCCCAAGCAGGGCGGCAAGTCCTCCGAGAATGATGAAAATCTTCCGTTTGCCGAGCTTATCCGAGAGTATACCCAGCGGCAGGCGGATGATGAGCATCGACAGCCCGTACGCGCCGCCGATGAACCCGACCATCGCGGACGACGCGCCGAGGGAATCCGCATAGGCGGAGACGATCGGGACGGCGGGGTAGGCGCATAGCCAGAACAGGAATGTCAAGGCGATAAATACCAGTCCATACAGGCGGTTATTCTTCATGCCCTTTGCTCCTATACCGTCGTTTTCAGCATCCGCCGCAGATCGAGTCCGCGCAACTCGATGGCTTTGAAATCATTTTCCAGCCTGGATGCCACAGCTGTGGAGTAACGCCCGGAAAGATCTTTCCCATACAGCGCCGTGCAGAGGATCGTCGGAAGCCCGGCCGCTTCCCTCGCAGTAAGCAGCGACAGGAGCGTCGGCGCGTTCATCGGCGCGGTGGCTTCCAGTCCCACGTCGTCCAGTACCAGCGCGTCGCAAACCCGATACCGCGCAAGCTCGGCTCCGGCTTCCTCGTCGCGGCGAAAGCGCTCCTCCTCGCGCAGCGAGAACAGCGCCGGCGCACTGATATACAGGACGCCGACGCCGCGGCGAACCGCTTCCCGCGCGATACAGACCGCGAGCGTAGTTTTCCCCCTGCCGGACTCTCCGCGCAGAAGAAGATTTTCGGAGGTAGCCCCGAGCATTCCGGCGTAATCCCGGCATTTCTGGACGACGGCCATTCTTTCCGCGCGTGACCCGGCGTCGGGGATGGCCACCGACGCCGTGAAGATGCTCATGTTGAAGGTCTCGAACGTTGGGAAACCCTTTCCAACGGCTTCGTCGATCTGATCGCCCAGCGCTCGGATATAAAACGGCTGAAAGCAGCCGCACATCGCGCCGTCGTGGTAGCCGGTATCGCCGCAGACGCCGCAAAACGGCCCCGCGTAGAGGTAGTCCTCCGGGTATCCCAACGCGCGAAGCCTGTCTGATCGCTCCGTTTGCAGCGCCAGATTATGCTCCGCAATCGACCGCACCCGCTTTTCCACATCCTCGGGCACATCCTCCATCGCGGCGCGCACCGCCGCCAGTCCCGCAAGCCGCATTTCCGACGCGATCTCTCCGATACGCGCGTCGCGGGCTGCGATCTCGTCGAGTCTCGCGGCGGCACGCACACGGCGTTCCCGTATTGACGCGCCATAGGTCTCCGACGCGCGGGACAGAGCTTTTTCATCCGCGCTCATTTCAATTTCTCCTTTTCGGCAAGATAGGCTTCCCGCGCGCGGCGGTAGGATTCCTCATCCTCATCGCCCCGCACCTTGTACGACGCGGGACGGTCGCAGCGTTCGACATCCTCGAGCGTACGCAGCCCCTTGGCGCGCCAGCGCTCTAGGATGCCGCCGGTGTATGCCCAGTTAATCGCACCCTTCTTCGTCACGGTGATATCGAAGGCGCGGGCGATCAGTTCGGCAGATATCCCCGTATCCAGGAAGCCGTTGATGTAGCGTCTTTCCGAGGGACTCGGCGCACGGTCACGGATTCCGAGCGCCGCGAGCACCTTTCCGACGTCGCTTTTGCGCTCCGCGTCACGGCGCAGGGCCTCCTCCGCGCGCTCGACGGTATCGATACCGTCGGCGGCCCATCGGCGCGCTTCACTTAAAAGCCGGGCAAAGCTCAAGCCCTGCCGTCCGGGATCGCTGCCGCCGACCTTATTGATCAAAAGCAGGATAACCTCCGGCGGCAGCTTTACGGTATCGTAGATGATCATCAGCTTTTCCGCTTCATGCTTCCATATCCCGCGTCCGATGCGCTTTTCCGTTTCGGCGACGAGCCAGGCAAAGCCCATATCACCGCGAATGGCGCAGTCAAGCTCTCCCGAGGTGTAATATGTCTCCGGCTCCGCGACGGGCTGCGGTACGGCTGGCGATACCGCGATCGGTGCAACCGCGCGTGCCCCGGCGAGGGTGCGTGCGGCCGATTCAAAACGCGCGGCAGTCATTTTCAGATCGTTGTATGCCTGCGCTTCCTCAATAACGCCGCCATGCGCGAGCAGATACAGATATAACAGCGCCGCATCCGCGTCGCCGAGCGCGCAGATCTCCCGCGCGGGTGTCACCGGAAGGGCCAGCGCCGCACCGTCAAATTGCAAACGAAAATCCCGCATACTGTCAAAAAATCCTCGGTAATTAAAAATTTCTATTTTTCATAGTATAGCATAACCTGTCAAAAGATGCAATTCGTAAATAATCGGAATCGTCACTTTATGATCAATGTCATTATATCACGAAGAACGGTCAAAAGACAAGTATCATCCGCGCTTGACTTCTGAATCCCGATATGTTAACATGGCTTTAGAATTGGGTGTTTTTACATGCCGGATCTTTATACGGGAAAAGGAGGATGTTTTATGCTGATCGATACGCATGTCCATCTCTATGACCCCGCCTTCGGCGACTACGCGTGGCCGCCCGCCGATTCCGAATTCCACCGTTTGCTCACTACGGGTATGCTGCAAACCGATGCAGACGGTGCAGTCGATTCCTGTGTCGTGGTGGGCTGCTCAAATGAATATACCCTGAACGCAAAGCTGCTGGAGACGACTGCCAAAGACCCGCTTGTCGGTGCTTATATCGCCCAACTCGACCCTGGTGACCCCGAATGCGTCTCGTATACGCATCGCTACTCGATGGACGCCAAATATCGCGGCTTCCGCGTCGCCTCGCAGACCGCCCTTGCCCATGCCTACCGTGTCCTCGCGGCACATCAGCCGGATACCGTCATCGAGCTGCTGGGAAGCTGGCGATATACCGCCCGCTGGAAAGACATCGTCTCGGAAAACCCCGGGGTATCCTTCGTCATCGAGCATTTTGGCGGCTATCCATTCGACGGCGCGCCTGTGCCGGAGGATTACCGCGCGTTCTGTCACGATTTCGCGAGCCTGCCCAATGTGTCAATCAAGCTTTCGGGGCTTTACACCCTGTGCCGCATATTCCCCAAGCCTACCGAGCCCGGGCCGTTCCGGGAACCTTTTATAAGGTCTATTCTGCCTTCGGCCCGGAGCGCTGCATGTTCGGCTCGGACTGGCCCGTAATGGGTGCTCCGTACCGGCACGCCGTTGAGGTCACCCGTTTTATCATCGGCGACGATGTCGCGGCGGATCAAGTGTTCGGCAGCACGGCAAAGCGGATTTACCGGATTTCGTAAGGGAGGTTTTATCTATATGGATATCTACGCCCGTCTTCATGAACTCGGCATTGAGCTTGTCCCCATCCCACCTGCGACCGGAGCTTATGCTAGTGCCGTCTCGTTCGGTGAAAATCTGATGTACTTTTCCGGCGCGGGGCCTTTGCAGCACGATGGACAATTCGACTTTGTCGGCAAGGTCGGCGCGGATATGGACGAAACGACCGCCTATGCCGCCGCGCGCAGCGTCGGCATCACAATGCTCTCGAACATGCACGGAGCGCTCGGCGATTTAAGCCGTATTACGAAGATTGTCAAAGCGACCGGTTTTGTCAACTGCACTCCGGATTTTGGAAATCAACCCAAGGTTGTCAACGGTTTCTCCGAGCTGATGCTTGCCGTATTCGGACGAGAAATCGGCGCGCACGCCCGCTCGGCCATCGGTGTCGCGGCGCTGCCCGCCGGTATCCCGGTTGAAGTCGAGCTGCTGGTACAATACCGATGAAAACCTATAAATTAGAGGAAATGACATGGCCCGCAATCCGTGAGGCTCTGGACGGGGGATGGCGCCGCGTGATCATCCCCGTCGCTTCGATTGAACAGCACGGCTATCAGCTTCCCGAGAACACCGACGCCGTCCTCGGCGAAGCCGCCGCCGTTAAGGTAGCCGAGCGCCTCGGGTTTACGCTTGTCGCGCCCTGCATCCGTCCGGGACTGTCGCCCCATCACATGGCGCTGCCCGGTACGCTGACGTTGCGGCCGGAGACCCTCCGGATGCTTTTAGAGGATTATGTCACCAGCTATCTTAGGCACGGCTTTTCCGAGATCATATTCCTCGCGTCGCATGGCGGGAACGTCCGCCCCTGCGAGACGGCGGCGGCCGAGCTGCGGGCGATGCATCCGGAAGTGAAGATCATTGCCGTTGCGGATGTGCCGACGCCGGAGGAGCTGCGGGCGCTGGAGCGTGCGCGGAATCTGCCGACAGGAACGAACGGCGGTCATGCGGACGAGCGCGAAACGTCGGAGATGCTTTCGCTTGCGCCAACACTTGTACATATGGACTGCGCGGCGCCGGGCTTTTGCGACCCGCTGACGCCGGAACTTCTCGATCGCTTCTTTACTCAAGGGGTTACGAGCTTGACAGATGTCGGCTGTGTCGGCGACCCGCGTCCGGCAACGGCGGAAAACGGGTTATGGTACCGTGAGCAGGCGGCAGAACTGCTTTGCGCGCGGATTCGGGTCTTATTAAACTGAATATAGCAGGGGGATTGCTTATGAAAGCGATCACACTTCCCGGTATCTCATTCCCGGTATCCCAATTTTGTCTCGGCTGCGCGTATTTCGGCTCCCGTGAGGACGAGCAGACCTCGTTTTCGATGCTCGACTATTACTATGCCCTCGGAGGACGCTTCTTAAATACCGCGCATGAGTATGGGCTCGGCGCGTCGGAGCGAACCATCGGCAAATGGGTTCGCGAGCGCGGTATTCGGGGGCAGATGATCGTTACGTCAAAGTGCGGCGAGGATCACACGCGTCCCCATTCGGTCGCCATGCGCGCGCATGAGCTTTTCGAGGATATTGACGAAACTCTTGCGCGTACGGGCTTTGACTGCGTAGATTTCTATCTTTTGCACCTCGACGACGAAACCGTTCCCGTCGGAGAGATTGTCGGCGCGCTCGCGGAAATTCAAGAATCGGGAAAAATCCGCTATTATGGCTGCTCCAACTGGTCGGTTGCCCGTCAGAGGGAAGCTGCCGCCTACGCCGATGCGCATGGGTTGCCGCGCTTCGCGCTCGACGAGATCGAGATGAACCTGACTCGCCGCAACGTACGCAATGACGACAGCAACATCAAATGGCTCGACGCAGACTATATCGCCTACCATACCGAAACGCAAGCCCCCGTCGGCGCGTACTCGCCACTCGCGGTCGGTACGCTGACAAAGCTCTTGCGTGACGGCGATACCCGCGCATGGAATCCGTACCAAATCGGCAAATACGACACCCCCTACAACCGCGAGGTGGCGGCAAGGCTTGCAAAGCTTTCCGCCGAGACGGGCTATACCCCGACGCAGCTCCAAATCGCATGGATTCTCGCGCAGCCCTACGGCTTCGCCTGCTTCCCCATCGTAGGCGCCCGTACGCTTGACCAGCTGAAAGACTCCCTTGCGGGGCTCAATTGCACGATGACCTGCGATATGGTAGAATTCTTAATGCCGAAAGAAGGGTTTTGACCGTGAATACCATCCCGTCCGCCTCCTTCCACAGACCCGCCGAGCGTATCCCGGACTGGGCGCTGCTCGAGCGGCAGGTACTCGATACGCTTTCCCGCGCGTCGGAGATGCTCTCCGATTATCTGACCCCCGACGGCGAAATTCTCTGGACAGAGTGCGTCCCCGACTTCCAGACCTTCGCCTACGGCAACGTTGACAACGCCTTCGAGGGCTTCCAAAGCTTCCCCCTGCTCTACCTCCTCGGCGGCGACGATCGGCTCCTCGCGTATGCGCAGCGGGAGTACGACGCGCTCACCCGGCAGTTCTCGGCAAAGAAAAAGCGAAATCTCGGCATTCCTGCGGACGAAGCCGCCAAACGTGGACGCGATACCATGCTCGTCGACGAAACCTTTCCCGATCTCGACTGGATGCACACGGGGGAGGCATCGCTGTTCCTCTATCACCTTGTCTTAGCAAACCCCGCGCATCCGAAAAACCGTGAACGCGTCATGAAATTTGCCGAGATTCATTTCGGTGAGAATCCCGCCGGTTTCGAGCGCAACTATGACCCCGCGCACCGTGTTTTCAAAAGCGGCTACTTCGGCGCAAACGGCCCCGCATGGGAAAAATTCAAACAGCCGATTTATCACAGCCACTGGATGGACTTCTACGGTCTTGCCTTCTACGATGTGCCCGGCGTACGTACCTATCTCGATCTTGCAAGGCCCGAAAACGCCGTCCGCTACGGCCATGTTTACGGCGAGCGTCTCGCACACTGCGACACCGTGACGAATCTGATGTCCACCTCCCTTGCGGCCTATGCCTATGCGCTATCGGGCGAGGAGCGCTTTAAAGATTTTATCGTCGATTACGTCGGCGCATGGCGCCGGCGTGGCGAGGGCTTATCATTCATGCCCGATAACGCGGGGCCCGGAGGGAAAGTCGGCGAAACCCTCGGCGGACGCTTCTACGGCAGTCATTACGGCTGGACGCATCCGCACGGCTACTACTTCATCGAAGACGCCCTGATTGTCGGCGGTGAAAACGAACGTCTTGTCACCGGACGCGCGGACGCTCTCGACTGGGCGCGGGCACTGTACGACACCTTAATCGACCGCTACGGCATCCCACGCGAGGGGGGAGGCATGCTGTTCCCGCAAAAGCATGCCGATGACGGCGCATTTATTGAGTACATCGGCAAGGCCGGCTCCCCGATGACGGCACCGGGCACGACCGCGCCGAATCATGTGCGCTATCAGCAGGTTGACGGCTGGTATGAGTACGGTACCGGGGAAGCCGCGCATTGGGGACATATCTGCGCCGCGTCGAAGGACGCAAAGGATGTACGGCGGATGGAGGAAATCCTGCCGCCAGAGAAGCTAACCGTTTCGATGCAAAATGTTTCGAATAAATACAAAGGCGGCCAGCATGCAGCCTTCGCGCGATACCTTAACGGCGAATATACAAGCTATCCTGAAGAAATTCTGCGGCATACACTCGATATCTTCTATCATCAGAACGCCGTTCTCGAAGGGGAAAAGTCCGGCGCTTCGATGGGGTTCGGCTATGAGCCGGACGGCGAGGGCGAGTGGGAGATGTTAAAAAAGATCACGGCGGAGCTGCGCGAGCGCTATGGTCTTCGTTTCGACGAAACCGTCGTCCACTCATATTTCCAGACCTTTCTTCTGTACCGCACGCCGCTGTCGATGGAGGGGCTCCTCAATTTGACGATGGGCGCAATGTCGCCGATCTACAACGGCGGGCTTCTGTCCGCCGAGGCACGCTGGTTTGACATAGACCGCCGCCGTCCGGGGCTGTGCGAGAACGTCGCGGCGCTCATATCCGAAATCCGCGCAGAGGGATTCGCCGTGACGCTTGCAAACACCGACACCGTTTCGCACACACTCTGTATGCAGGGCGGCGCTTACGGCGAGCACGAAATTACGTCCATCGACAGCGAAGATGGACGGCTCCCCGTGAGCGGTAAGTGGGCAAACCTGAAGCTCACTCCCGGTACTGTAGTCACACTGCATGTCACCCTGCGCCGCTGGGCTTATCAGCCGTCGTTTGACGAGCCGTTCGGCGCTTATAATCGACTGGAGGAACAATAATATGGATCATCTTGACCGCTTAAACGAAAAGCTCCGCCACCGTGAGCGCATCTTCGGCTACACGGCGTATATCCCTTCCACCTACACCCTTCCCGAGTACAAGCCCGAGGGCGTGGACTATATCCTTTTCGACTGTGAACACGGCCCGCACGACGCGGAACACTATTCTTCCTACTACCGGCACTGCCGCGCACTCGGTATCCCGACCGTCGTCCGTGTCGCCGACGCCGTATACCACCTCGTCGCTCACGCCACCGACTGCGGCGCGGACGGTGTGCTGATCCCCCGCGTTGAAACGATGGAGCAGGTGCGTGCAGCCGTAGAAGGCTTATATCTGCCGCCTGCCGGCAAAAAAGGCTACGGCGGGAAGTTCCAGTTCTATCCCGGCGAGACGATCGAGCAGTACAACCGCCGCCGCATGCTGTGGATCCAGATTGAATCCCCCGCGGGCGCCGCTATTTTGCCGGAAATCCTCGAACGCTACGGCGACCGTATCTCGGCGTGTGTGATCGGGCCCTGCGACCTGTCGATCAACGCCGGAACACCGCTCGACTTCTACAGTGACGCCTCCCTCGCGGTCATACGCAGCGTGTATGAAGAGTGCGCTGCGCACGGGATTTCGTCAGGCAGCTACTGCTTTGACGAAGCGGACGCCGTAAAGCGGATCGCCCTCGGTACAAACCTCATCTGGATGGCGTGCGATGCGATTTTCCTGACGCGCGGCATCCGGGACGCGGCCGCGGCGATAGCGAAGCTGTAAATCCTATAGAAAAAAAACACAGACGACCTTCTTTTATTAAGGCCGTCCGTGTTTTAGTATCATCTTTTACAGGTCAAGCTTTACATCACCGGGACGAATCCAACCGATCTTTTCAAGACCCCAGGAGAAAATCGGCGTCAGTAAGGCGGGTAAGACGAAGCATATGAGGATAATGCCCAGCCACATCTTTACGCCGCCATTCGGCATTGCGGTCAGGATCCCGAGCGGCCCGACCAGACCACAGGTACCCATACCGGCACCGGTGGGGATATTTTCAAGTCTGAAAATCAACGTCGAAATAGGCCCTGTAATCAACGAGGTGACAATCGTGGGAATCCATATGCGGGGATTTTTCAGGATATTCGGCACCTGAAGCATAGAAGTACCGAGCCCCTGCGCGACCAGGCCGTTCCAGCGGTTCTCCCGAAAGCTCTGTACAGCAAAGCCGACCATCTGCGCACAGCATCCGGCAGTCGCGGCGCCCGCAGCGATTCCCGAGAGGTTCAGCATCACGCAGAGCGCGGCGCTTGAGATCGGCAGCGTCAGCACGATGCCGACGACGGCGGAAACGATCATGCCCATCCACAGCGGCTGTAATTCCGTCGCGCGCATGATGAACGCACCGAAGCCGTTCATGATCGCGGAGACGCCCGGGCCGACGAACTGGGCGACGAGAACTCCGGAGATGATTGTGACCGCCGGGGTGACGAGCAGATCGACCTTAGTTTCCTTCGAGACAGCCTTGCCAAGCTCAGTCGCAATGACGGCAGCGACATACGCGCCGACGGGTCCACCGAGCGCGTTGCCCGCTATACCGACGGCGGCGGCGGAGAAAAGGACGAAGGACGGTGCATGCAGCGAATAGGCGATAGCGACGCCGAGAGCCGCGCCCGTCGCGCCTTTTGCGTACGTGGCGATGGTATTAAGAAGCTCCCATCCCGTCCAGTTGTAGATCGTACCAAAGATGGTACCGATCAACAGCGAGGAAAAGAGGCCGAGTGCCATGGCACTCATCGCGTCGAGGAAATAGGCGCGCGGGGTAATGGAAATGTGCTTGCGGTCAAGGAACGCGCGGAAACGACCCGGACGCACCGCAGGCTTACCCTTGGATTCCATGAGAAATACCTCCCGTTTGACGCAAAACCGCGTTTATTCTTGTCATTAAGCATACAGGTATTTCAATAAAAATACAAGTCACAAAATAGTCAAATTTTCGGATAAGGCGCGGCCTGTTTGCGGTTATAAGCTGTTAAAAAAGTCGCATTGGATGAGATGCAGGCAGCAAAAGGCCGCGGATGCCTTTATATTCGGCAGCCGCGGCCTGTATCGATGAATTACTTACCCGATCAGACTCATGAGCCAGTCCAGTACGTTGAAACGCGAGAAAACGGTAACGGTGACGAGGGAGATGGTGCTCATGATCTTGATGAGAATATCGAGGGACGGGCCGACGGTGTCCTTTAAGGGGTCGCCGACAGTATCGCCGACGACAGCGGCGTCATGTGCAAGAGTACCCTTGCCGTGACCCTCGACCGCACCGGTCTCGATGTACTTTTTGGCGTTATCCCACGCACCACCGGCGTTGCCGGTGAAGATGGCGAGCATAATGGCGGAGATCGTCGCGCCGATCAGGATGCCGCCGACGAACTCGGCGCCAAAGAGGAAGCCGCAGACGACCGGGAACAGAATCGCGATGAGCGCGGGCATACGCATCTCAAGCAGCGCGCCCTGAGAGGAGATACCGATGCAGGTCTTGTAGTCCGGTAAAACCTTGCCCTCAAGCAGACCCTTGATTTCACGGAACTGACGGCGTACCTCGACGACCATGCGGCGGGCAGCCTTCGCAACGGCTTCGATGAGCATACCGGAGAACATGAACGGAAGCGCCGCGCCGACGAGCGCGCCGGCAAGGGTGAGCGGATCGATGAGGTTCAGGAGGATGGATTCCTCGGCGGGGGTATAGGAGTAGAGGTAGGAAACCATCATGGAGAGGGTCGCCAGAGCGGCAGAACCGATGGCAAAGCCCTTACCGATGGCGGCGGTGGTGTTGCCGACGGAGTCGAGCTTGTCCGTGATTTCACGGACGCCGGAATCGAGGGAAGACATCTCGGAGATACCGCCGGCGTTATCGGAGATCGGGCCGTAGGTATCGACGGAAACGGTGGCCGCAACGAAGGAGAGCATGCCGATGGAAGCGCAGGCGACGCCGTACATGCCGCAGATGGCATAAGAACCGAAGATGGCAATGCCGAGAACGATAACAGGCGCCATACAGGACTTCATGCCGAGCGCTAAACCTTCGGTGATGGTAAGCGCGGTGCCCTCGACAGAGGACTTTGCGATCATCTGTGTGGGCTTATAGTCATAGCTGGTGTAGTATTCGGCGAAGATACCGATGATGATACCGGCGGCGACGCCGACGAAAGCGGCAATCCAGGGAGAGAGAGTGCCGGCCTTAAATCCTGCAGCCTGCAGGGAGGCGGCGTCCGTACGGCCAAAGAGAGCCAGCGTGAGGATCAGGCCGAAGACGAGCGTCAGTCCGGCAGATATCCAAGTCGCGAGGTTTAACTCCATATGGGGGTTTTCGGAGAGCTTGCGCTTGATCAG
The DNA here is from genome assembly GCA_034926225.1 of Clostridiaceae bacterium. Classification (GTDB taxonomy): domain Bacteria; phylum Bacillota; class Clostridia; order Oscillospirales; family QAMX01; genus JAAZKA01. Next base: position 91,085 of record JAYFRF010000015.1, on the reverse strand, counting down.
CAGCGAGCCGACACCGAGTACGCAGGCGATCAGGCCGCACGCGGCGAAAATGATCGGATACAACACCATATCGGGAAGAAGATTCGCTGCGATTTCCGTGCCGTGGGAGCGGAAAAGCTCGATCGCCAAAATCGCGCCGGACATAATCGCGCCGACATAGCTTTCGAGGAGATCCGCGCCAAGACCGGCGACATCACCGACGTTATCACCGACGTTATCGGCGATGGTGGCGGGGTTACGGGGATCGTCTTCCGGAATATGAACTTCGGTCTTACCGACGAGGTCGGCGCCCATATCTGCAGCCTTGGTATAGATACCGCCGCCGACACGGTTGAACATGGCGATGATGGAGCAGCCGAGGGCATAACCGGAGAGGGTCATCGTGAAGGGAACCTCCAGGCCGATCCAGTTGACTGTATAGACGCCGTTGATCACATCATTTAATTGACCAAGGGCATAGCCGAAAACCAAGTAAACAATAAAAATGCCCAGAAGCGCGAAACCACCGACGCACAGACCCATAACGGAACCGCCGCGGAAAGCCACCTTCAGTGTTTCGCCAAGGCTCTTTGTCACGCGGGCACGGTTGGAAACGCGTACATTGGCATATGTAGCGATTCTCATACCGACAAAACCGGCAGAAGCGGACATGACCGCACCGAGCATGAACGCGACGGCGGTCTGCCAGGAAATAAGGATAACGAGGACAACAGCGATTACGACTGCGATGATCGCGACGATGCGGTACTCATAGCGGATAAAGGTATCGGCGCCGAGACGGATGGCTGCTGCAATTTCTTTCATACGGGGGTTGCCTTCGTCCATCTTACGCACAGTAAAGAAGTTGAACGTAGCATAGGCGAGAGCGAGGATAGCGGCCATGATTACCAGGCCAAGTAACAGTGGCATGACGCGTGAGCCTCCTTATGATAGTATAAATATTTTTTATCGGGAAGTCGGCGAGTGAAAAGACAAATATTCAGATTACAGCACTTTTGCGGTGGGTAATGTGGTAATAAATATGCAAAAGAGTGCAATATTGAAATCTATTCTTTTCTTGAAATACCAATTTCCCTCTAGTGTATAGTATAGTGCAACCCAATGTTTTTAGCAATATCCTATTTCGACAAACTATGACGTTTTTTGCATCTTCTTTTAGTCGATCTCATAAGACAAGCTGAAACGCCATGGAGGAAAATTATGTATATAAAGAGCCGATTAGTTTAGGCTTATATACGTATAAGCAGGAAGCTTTTTTACCTCATCAGAGCTTGCGTACCGTGTGGATGACCATGGTTTTGCGCATAAATATGCATTTAAACCGGAATGCCGTTTTTCCGCCGGCCTGTCCCCTATGCCAAAGCCTATACTCCATCCGCATGAACCGCAGCTCGCGGAAGCCCCTACCATACCAAGGCTAAGCAAATGCGGCGATGACTATGGGTAAATAGTCACCGCCGCATAACGCATATTTTGTTTGTTTATAGATATTCTCGCCTTACCACAGCACCTTCGTGCCACCGTGCAGCTGCGGGAAACGTGTTCCCATCAAAAACTTCGGTTCCTCCGCGAACGTCAGCTCCACGATGCCGACATTGCACACCGGGTCGGGAGACACGCAGGGAAGCCCCTTCACCGTGATGCGGTATTCGTCCTGTTCAAAAGGCAGCGTCTCTCCGGTCGCGGGTAACTTTGCCGAGACGAGCTTCGTCATATAGCCGCCGATCGTAAACTCACCGTCCTCCGGCCAGATCCAGTTCCAGACATAGACCTTTTCCTTTTGGCGGGTGGTGCCGCGGATCCAGAAATTCGCATGCGCGGACTCGTCGCGCTTACCGTATACGGCGTCGCCGTTGACGGCAAGCCACTGCCCCACCTTTGTCAGCGGCTCGACCGCTTCCGCGGGCACCGAACCGTCCGGCGCGGGGCCGATGTTTAACAGCAGGTTGCCGCCGGATTTCGAAACGTTCCACAGCATCTTTAGGATCCGCTGCGCGTTATATCCGTACGGCGCCGCCTGCGCGGAATCTACATAACCCCAGCTTAAGTCGTTGTAGGTCATACAGGCTTCCCAGTCGCGGTTTTCCGCCGTGATATGGCCTTCCGGCGTGCCGAAGTCCTCGTCAAGCTTGGAGCGGTTGTTGATAATGATATCAGGTTGTATCTCGCGCAGCTTCTGGTTACGTGCGAGGGAATCCCAGCCCTCCCAGGACTCCATCGGCGCGGGTACGTCGTACCAGAGGATATCGATTTTGCCGTAATTCGATAAAAGCTCGACGTTAAGCGCGGTCAGGTACTCGTCAAAACGCGCCCGGGCTTCGGTATCAAAGGCGCATTTCCAGCCGTCGGGGTGATGCCAGTCCATTAAGGATGAGTAAAAACCGATTTTCAAGCCATATTCGCGGCAGGCGTCGACAAACTCGCGGACGATATCGCGATGCGGGCCGTAGTTGACACTGTTATAGGGGTTGACCTTGGAATCCCAGAGAGAGAAGCCCTCGTGATGCCGGGTGGTCATCACCATATACTTACAGCCGGCTTTTTTAGCAAGCGCCGCCCATTCACGGGGAGCGCCCGGCTTGGGACAGAACTGATCGGCATATTTTTCATACGTCTCGATCGAGTAATTTTCCAGCGGCATCGCCCATTCCATGCGGCCTCTGACGGAGTAAAGGCCATAGTGAACGAACATGCCGAAGCGGGCATCACGCCACCATGCCATACGGCGGTCACGGGACGCGGCGAGCGCTGCTTCATAATCCTTTTTTGATAAAAGCGTCATACCTTTATTCTCCATTTCTACGGATCACGGTCTTCCGGCACATATACCCCATCACTGTCAGTCAGCGATACGCTGTCAGTCAGCGGTTTTTACGCTCATTTCTGGCAGTACGCAAGCGCGGCAGAGGCGGCCGACGCGGCGTCGGAGGTGTAGCAGTCTGCGCCGATCTGGTCGCAGAAGGTCTGCGTAAGCGGTGCGCCGCCGACCATAATGAAAACCTGATCGCGGATTCCCTGACGCTTGGCCTCCTCAACGGTCTCCTTCATCTCACCCATCGTCGTCGTCAGCAGCGCGGAGCAGCAGATCACCTGCGCGCCGTTTTCCTTCGCGGCGTTCACGAACTGCTCGGCGGACACATCGACGCCCAGATCGATCACTTCAAGACCCTTGCCTTCGAGCATGATCTTAACGAGGTTTTTGCCGATGTCATGAAGGTCGCCCTTCACGGTGCCGATGACAGCCTTGCCCTTGGCGGTATTTTCACCGGCCGCGAGATAGGGCTTGAGGATTTCGATACCGGCGTTCATCGCACGTGCGGCGACGAGGACTTCCGGTACGAAGACTTCGTTTTTCCTAAACTTTTCGCCGATCTCGCCCATCCCGGGGAGCAAGCCTTCCTCGAGAATGGTTTTTGCGGAAATGCCCTCTTCAAGCGCGCGGTTCACCAGCTCGCGGACGTTTTTCGCGCGGCCTTTTTGCAGGAACTCGCTGATTTCATTCAAAGTCGCCATAGTATGATTTCTCCTTTATTCCTTATAATGTTGTTCCCGGTACACGCCGGGTGATACATGGGTAATCGCTTTGAAAACACGGGAGAAGTAGCTCTGATCGGCAAACCCCACGGCAACGGCAACGGCGGAAAGCGTATTCCCGCGATCAACGAGCATGATTTTTGCCTTTTCCACACGGATGTGGTTGAGATACGCCGTAAACGTTGTGCCAAGCTCCTCGGAGAACAGGCGGCTGACGTAGGACTTCGATAGGAACACATGCTCGGCCACATCGTCGAGTGTCAGGCGGCCGGCATAGTTCTCATTCAGGTACCGCGTCAGCTTGCGCAGCGTATCGGCATGCTTGACGTCGCGGAACTCGAATACGCAGCCGATGAAGCGGTTTAACACGCTGCCGAGCCATACGCTTAAATCATCCAGCGTCGAGAACCGTCGTATTTCCTGAATACAGACGTCGTTCATCGGCAAAATCGTCTGCGGATCGGCACCGCCTTCGATTGCGTAACGGGAGATCAGCACCAAAAGCTCCAGTGTACGGGCCTTGATCGAGTCGATATCGACCCCCGCGCTGAAAAAGACGTAACCGAGCAGATGGTTTAATACCGCGCGGGCAGCCATCACGTCGCCGTCCATGATCGCGCGGCGCAGATCACGCTCGGCGGCGATGGGGTAGACGGCACGCGTCTCCTCCGGCTCATCGGCGATGCGATAAAGCTCGGCGAGAAACGCTTCCCGGGGACGATCGTCGGCGAGCTGCCGCCGGAGCTGCTCGACGCCGCCCAAGACGGCAAGCATTAGGGCCGAAAGATGCGTCACCTGTGCGGGAGCCATCGTCACGACGCCCTCCGCGCTGGGGGTATCCTCGTCCCCTTCCATCCGGATCGGTCCGGCAATGACGGCGGTATCCTCGTCTCCGTCAAGAGTCACCGCGATGAAGACGAAACCGCACGGCCCATAATAGAAGAAACGATTCCCCCATCGGCGTGCCTCGGCACAGCCGTAACAATGCGTCACGGCATAATCCTGCTTCGCAGACTCGCCGCAGATGTCGCTGCAGTACGCCCTTTCACAGAAGGTTCGGCTTTTCCGGTCAAATCGCGCGCATGGCACGCCGCATAAGCCTTCAAAATGCCTTTCATACTGCTCCAGATTTTCCACTCGCTCTTCCAACGCCCTTACCTCCCCTCCTCCCGGTTTTTATTATATCCGCTTTTTATAAACGATTCTAGTACAATTCTCTTATATTTCGTACGATCCTCCACAAACTTTTTGTTCATGCGCCCTTAGCATACTTTTTCCGACAGAACACGGTTATTCCTTAATAACATATCTTTGCCATTTTGTCAAATTCCTTTTTCGCTGAAAAGTATAAAACGTCCGCGCGCAGCGCTTGATTTTCCCTGCTTGATATGCTATACTAGTTAGACATCGAAGGTTCGTCTTTAAAACCGGGAGATTGTCATGAGAAAAAGCTCAAAAATCCGCACCTTTGTGGGATTCATCCTCGCGGCACTCGTGTTATTGGCCGCCGTCTGGATGTTTCTCTCTGTCGGACACGTCGACTTTGCCGGACGGCTTTCCCTTGCCGTCTCGGCGTTTTGTCTGCTTTACGCGTGGATTGCCGCACGGGACAGCCGATTTTCCCGTTTTTTTTGTATCACAAGCGAGCTTTGCGCGGCCGTCACACTCGTCTCCTTTATCGCGGTCACCGTGTCGTTGAACTCGTATGCGCGCGATACCGCAGTCGGAAACGCAGACGCGGACTATCTCGTCGTCTTCGGCGCAGGGGTACAGGGCGAGACACCCTCGCTCATGCTGACGCTGCGGACGCGGACAGCGTATGAGTACCTCTCCGCGCATCCGGAGGCACGCGCCGTCCTGTCCGGCGGACAGGGGGAAGGCGAATGGATTACGGAGTCCGAAGCTATGCGGCGGATGCTCGTACGCTGGGGTATCGCTGAGGAAAGGCTCATTTGCGAGGAGCACGCGGTGGATACGATCGAAAACGGGCATTACTCGATGGCGCTGATTGCCGACCCGCACGCGTCCGTCGTCGCGGTATCGAACGCGTTCCATCTGCGCCGCTGCGTACAGGCGCTGACCGAGGCAGGCGCGGTCGATGTGCGCACGCTCTCCGCGCCGCTGCCGAATCGGGGCGTCGTGCTTAGCATGTATCTGCGCGAATTCATTGCCGTTGTGTATCACGCGATTTTTGGATAAAGCATGGGTATTTTGGGGATTCATGATATAGCTGAAACCCCGTTTTTTTCTCTCCTCGATACCCCATACGGCATCCATAGAAACGCGATTGTTTATAGATATCCTATCATAAAAAAAGGAGCGTACGTTTTTACTATGAAGACGACGCATTTGACATTTCTTGCGCGCGCGGCGCTGTTCGCGGCGCTGATCTTTCTCGGTACCTTTATCATCAAGATACCGATTCCCTCGGGCTATATCCACTTCGGCGACGGATTCATTTATGCGGCGGCGGCCATCCTGCCCCCCGCCTACGGCGCGGCTGCCGCGGCGGTCGGCGGATTATTATCCGATATTCTCGCGGGCTACGCGGTGTACGCGCCATGGACGGCGGTCATCAAGGCTCTGATGGCGCTGCCGGTCGCGTTCCTGTGCCGTAAAAACGGCTTCATTCAGCGTCTGCGCGGCGAGACGCAGCACTTTGAGAAGCGCGACCTCATCCTCGTCTTCCTCGCCGTGATCATCTCCGGCATTCTCAATGTCGCGGGCTACTTTTTCGCGGACAGCGTCCTCTACGGGGTGTCCGCCGCCGTCGTCAGCCTGCCTTTAAACGCCGTGCAGAGCGTCGCCGGCATCGCCGTATTTTTCCTGTCCATCCCCGTCTTTGCGAAGGCATTCAAAAACTGACCTCCTATCTGCCCGCGAAGGGAATTTTCCTTTCGCGGGCAGATCCGCAACCGCTAAACCATAAATAGGAGTGATTATATCTATGGAAGAAAAGCTCGCGGCGTTGGAAAAACGCTACGACGCGCTGGCACGGGAGCTCCTTGACCCGTCCGTTTACCAAGACCCCGCCCGCGCCGCAAAACTCGCCAAAGAGCAGAAAGAGCTGGAGCCTGTCGTCGAAGCCTATCGTGCCTGGAGGCAGGCGCGGCAGGATGCGGCAGACGCGCTCGAGCTTGCGTCGGAACCGGAGATGCGCGAGCTTGCGCAGGAGGAACTGGACGATGCCAAGACACGGCAGGCATCCCTTTGGGATCGCCTGACCGTTCTGCTTTTGCCGCGCGACCCGAACGACGGCCGCAACGTCATCGTCGAAATTCGCGGCGGTGTCGGCGGTGAGGAAGCGGCGCTGTTCGCCGCCGTTTTATATAGGATGTACTCGATGTATGCGGAAGCTAAGGGTTATAAAATCGAGGTCATCAATCGCAGCGAAACGGAGCTTGGCGGTATCAAGGAACTTTCCTTCATGGTCGTCGGCGACGGCGCGTACTCGCGGTTCAAATTCGAGTCCGGTGTGCACCGTGTACAGCGCGTGCCGGAGACGGAAGCGGGCGGACGTATCCATACCTCGGCGGCATCGGTTGCCGTGCTGCCAGAGGCCGACGACGTCGAGATCAGCATCGACCCGGGAGACCTCCAGATCGACACCTACCGTTCCTCCGGCGCGGGCGGGCAGCATGTCAATAAAACCGAAAGCGCTATCCGCATCACGCACCTGCCGACCGGGCTCGTCGTCGAATGTCAGGATGAACGCAGCCAGTACAAAAACCGTGACCGTGCGATGAAAATACTGCGTTCCAAGCTTTTACAGCAGGAGCGCGAGCGTCAGACCGCCGAGATCGCTGCCGAGCGCCGCACGATGGTCGGCTCCGGCGATCGCTCCGAACGCATCCGCACCTATAATTACTCCCAAAACCGCCTGACGGATCATCGCATCAATCTCACACTCTATAAACTCGACCGCATTCTCGAAGGCGACCTCGACGAACTGATCGACGCGCTGATCACCGCCGATCAGGCCGAACGCCTGCGGGTGAACGCGGAGAGCGTATGATGAAGCTTCTGCATATCAGCGATACGCCCCGTGCTCGTTTTACTTATTTCGACGAGCTGATTCAACGGGTGCACCCTGACATCCTCGTGCATACAGGCGATATGGCCGACGACGTCAAAGTTGGACGGACACCCGTCAGAGAAGAATACCTCGAAGCGCTCGACCGAATCCTTGCGATCCTTGCGCGCTCGGGTGCGAAAGAGACAATCATCTGCCCCGGCAACAACGATCTGCCCGATGAGATCGCCCGGCGTGCGCCGTATGCACGGGTCGTGACGCCCGGTACGGTAATAACGCTCGGCGGCATTCCGGTCTGCCTGTCCCATGTGCCAAACGACCGCTTTTCTCCCGCGCAGATCACGTTCTACGGTCACGGTTATACGGCGGAAACGCATTGCCGCCGCGACAATACGCCGAAGGAAATGTTCCTGAACGGCTGCCTGACCTCTCACATCGTCACGCTGCCTGAAGCTGCAGTCGAGTACATCGATCTGCCGGAGCTTGCAAACGTGCGCCAAGAGATCTGGAAGCGATAGATATCCCTCAAACAATCATAAAAGGAGCGGATGCATCTTGCGATTCTACTGGAAGTACGTCCGGATTATCCTGCCGTTCTTCATTTTCTCGGTGCTGTGCATGTGCGTCGAATCCGGCGTCGAATTGATTCAGCCAACACTTTTGTCGAATATTCTCGACGTCGGTGTAGCGAACGGTGATTTTTCCTACGTCGTGCGGACGTCCGGCATTATGCTCCTCGCGGTGCTGTTTTATGCGGCTGCCGCGTTTGCGCGCAACCTCCTATCAACAAAAGGGTCTCAGTGGTTCGCTTTCCATATGCGCGCCGATGTTTATAAGAAAATTCAAAGCCTGACGCCCGACGAATTGAACCGCTTCGGCGCGGGTACTCTGATGACGCGCGTCACGAACGACATTACCCAGCTCCAGAATATGACGATGGGACTCATGCGCGTCTGCATCAAAGCGCCCATCCTCTGCGTCGGTGGCATCCTCATGGCATGGCGCCTCAATGCGCGGCTGGCGCTCATCCCCATCATTTCCACGATCGTTATTTTTTGCCTGATTGCGATCAATATCCGCTACGGCTTCCCGCTTTTCTCCAAGGTGCAGGCAGCGCTTGACCGTGTGAACACCGTCATCCGCGAGTATCTTTCCGGTGTGCGCGTGGTTAAGGCGTTCAACCGTTTCAGCTTTGAGTTGAACCGGTTCGATACCCCCAACGAGGAGCTGCGGCGCACCTCGACGTTCGCCTCCCGCATTATGGCTATCTTTAACCCGACGGTTACCATCATCATTTATGCCGGTATCGTCTTCATCTACTGGAACGGCGGCATGCAGGTTGACGCGGGTACGATGCATACCGGTCAGATTATCGCGTTTGTCTCATATATGACGCAGATTCTGCAATCCTTAAACATGTTCTCGAACATCTTCCAGCGTATTGTCCGATCCAAGGCTTCCGCGCAGCGTTTAACCGAAATCATGGACGCAGAGTCGTTAAAAATCCCCTCTGTGCCGCTGAAACTCGATGAAATGTGCGGGATTGAATTCGAAAACGTCACCTTCTCATATAAAAACGCCACCGGACGTCCCGCGCTGCATAACGTGACCTTTTCCTGCGGCGTCGGAGAGCGCGTCGGCGTCATCGGCGCGACCGGCTCCGGCAAGACAACGCTTATTTCATTGATTTTACAGTTTTACGAGCCGACAGCGGGCCAAATCCGCATTTTCGGCGCCGATTCGATGCAGTCAGACCCCAAAGAGGTGCGGCAACTGCTCTCCGTGGTACCGCAGCGCGTGATGCTCTTTACCGGCACCATCGGAGAGAATATCCGCTGGGGACGCGAGGACGCGACGGACGACGACATCCGAGCCGCCGCGCGCACCGCTCATGCCGACGACTTTATCTCGAATTTTCACGACGGCTACGACACCCTGCTCGGGCACTCCGGCGTAAACCTCTCCGGCGGCCAGCGTCAGCGCGTCGCCATCGCCCGCGCCTTGATCAAGCGGCCGCGCATCCTGATCCTGGACGACTGTCTGTCGGCAGTCGACGCGCTGACGGAGGCAAGCATCCGTGACGCGCTGCGCGAGGTGCAGAAGACCTGCGGATGTCTGCTGGTTTCCCAGAAAATCAGCTCCATCGCTGACTGCGACAAAATTCTTGTCCTCGACGACGGCGAGGGAGTAGGCTTCGGTACGCACGACGAACTTCTTGAAAGCTGCTCAGTTTACCGTGACATTTACTTATCGCAGTACGGCGCGGACGCCCTGCAAAATGCGGGAAGGAAGGTGACCGCGTAATGGATAAGATGCAGTCAAACGCGAATGCCTCCATCGGACGCGGAAATGTCGGCGGCGGCGGCCGCGGTCGCCCGGTACAAAAGCCGCATGACTTCGCCGGTACGATGAAGATGCTCTGGCAGGCGCTATCCGGTCTGCGCGGGCAGCTTGCTGTCGTATGCGGTATCGCGCTGATCATCTCCGGCGCCTCCGTCATCATCCCGCTGATCTCCGGCGCCGCAATCGACGCCTGCGGTACGGGCCCCGGCGAGGTTATCTTCCCTGTTTTACGCAACTTCGTCATTCTGCTCGCCGTCGCCTACGGCGTGGATGTAGGGCTCATTTTCCTCCGTGAGTTTTTGATGGCGGGTCTGTCTCAAAGCTTTGTCAACCGGCTGCGCCGCGACCTGTTCGCCAAGCTCCAAAAACTGCCGCTGTGGTTCTTTGACAGCCATGAGTCCGGCGACTTGATGAGCCGCCTGACAAACGATATGGACACGATCTCCGGCTCCGTCGGTCAGGCCGCCATCCAGCTCGTCACGGGCGTCCTCACCGTCTCCGGTACACTCGTTGCGATGATCTTTAAAAGCCCTATCCTCGCCTGCACCGTGCTTGTCACCGTTCCCCTGATCTATCTTCTGACGCGTATCGTTACCAAGCGCACCGGCCCTCTCTTTAAAAAGCAGCAGGCCGTCCTCGGCATGCTGAACTCACATATCGAGGAAACGATCACCGGCGTGGAAACGGTACGTGCCTATGGTAAAGAAGACATGGTCGCGCGTCAGTTTGAGGAACAGAACGACCTTCTGCGCCGCGTCGGTACCAGCGCGCACGTTTGGTCATCGTCGATCATGCCGCTCTTAAACGTCATCAACAACTTCGGCTTCGTCCTTGTCAGCGCCGTCGGCGGTGTCCTCGCCCTGCGCGGCAGCATCACGCTGGGCACGATCGCGGCCTTTGTCTCGCTGACCAAGCAGTTCGTCCGCCCCTTAAACGAAATCGCGAACACTTATAACACCTTCCTCTCCGCCATCGCCGGCGCGGAGCGCGTCTTCGACGTCATGAACGAGCCGGAAGAAATCGCCGACCGTCCTGCAGCCGTCGCCTTATCGGAGGCCTCCGGCGGCGCGTCCGTCGAGTTTTCTCACGTCTCGTTCGGCTACCGTCCGGATACCGAGATCCTCCATGACGTCAGTTTCACCGTTCCCGCGCGCACCCGAGCGGCTTTTGTCGGCCCTACCGGCGCGGGTAAAACGACGATCATCAACCTCCTGACACGCTTCTACGACGTCACCGGCGGCGCCATCCTCGTTGACGGATGCGACCTGCGCGACTATACCCGGGACAGCGTGCGCAGTACCTTCGGCGTCGTCCTGCAGGAAACCTATCTCTTCGGCGGCACGATTCTCGACAACATTCGCTACGGCAAGCTCGACGCGACGGACGAAGAGGTTCGCGAAGCCGCCCGCATCGCCGGAGCCGACCGCTTTATCACCCGCCTGCACAACGGCTACAGCACCGTTGTGGCCGACAACGGCGGCAATCTCTCAGCGGGGCAGCGGCAACTTTTGGCCCTCGCCCGCGCGGTGCTGTCCGATCCGCCGATCCTGATTCTCGACGAGGCTACCTCCTCCGTCGATACGCGTACCGAGCTGCGCATCCAGCGTATCATGGCAAGTCTTATGGAGAATCGAACCACCTTCGTCATCGCTCACCGACTCGGCACTATCCGCGACGCGGACTGCATTTTCGTCGTCGATCACGGTGAAATCGTCGAGCGCGGAAACCATACGGAGCTGATGGAAAAGCGCGGTACGTATTATCAGATGTACACATCCCAGTTTGGCATAGATTCCTGATTTTTTCGAGGTTTTTTCATGGAACACATTGTATTAGGTCTGTCCGGCGGCGTGGATTCCTCCGTCGCCGCCGGGTATCTGCGCGAGGGTTACCGCGTCACGGGCGTCTTTCTCGATACCGGCGCAGGCACCGCCGACGCCGCCCGATGCTCCGCCGACAGGCTCGGCATCCCGCTCGTCGTACGGGACGTACAGGCCGAGTTTGAGCGCCATGTCGTGACGCTGTTTGCGCAGGAGTATCTGAATTGCCGCACGCCGAACCCCTGTGTGCTGTGCAACCGTACCGTGAAGCTGAAAACTTTGTTCGACGTCGCGGACGAACTCGGTGCGCAGTACGTTGCCACAGGTCACTACGCACGCCGCACCGAATATCATGGTCGTCCCGCCATCGCGCGGGCACGGACCAAGGATCAGTCCTACATGCTCTGGTACATCGATCCTAAGTGGCAGGAGAGGCTGCTCTTTCCCTTAGGCGACGCCGCGTCTAAGGACGACGTCCGCCGGAAGGCGCGGGACTTGGGGCTTGCGGCCGCCGACGCGCCGGACAGTCAGGACATCTGCTTCGTTCCGGACGGTGATTACGCGGCTTTCCTCGAACGGCGCGGACTCGTACCCACGCCGGGCGAGATCGTCGACGATGACGGCCGCGTCCTCGGACGGCACGAGGGGCTTTACCGCTACACTGTCGGTCAGCGCAGGGGGCTTGGCGTCGCGGCGGGCGAGCGCGTTTACGTTTCGCGGCTCGACCGGGCGCATAACCGCGTGATTCTATCGCACGGAGAAGTTCTCCTGCGGGATACGGTGCAGGTATCCGGCGCGGCATTCTTACAGGATGCGCCTGTGATCGGTGAAAGGTACTCAGTCAAGCTGCGCCTTGGCGCGAGTCCCGCTTCCTGCACGGTGGAAGCGCTCGACGGCGCGGGAGAACTGACACTGCGGCTGGATAATCCCGTCCGCATGGCCGCGCCGGGTCAGTCGGCGGTGCTGTACGATGGCGAGGTGCTGCTCGGCGGTGGATTTATTAAGAGCGAAACATGAATTATTAAGAAATTTAAGAAATGTTCATGCAAAACTTGACCAACGGTGATATACTGCCGTTATAAACAGAATCGGAGGGGTATTATGAAGCTTTCCCGCTCGATCGCGGTCATCCTGGCCTTATGTATGATCGCGACGCTCGTTACCGGCTGTTCCTCGTCACCCGCCATTATGAAAGTCGACGGACAATCGGTTCCCGCCGGGTACTATATCTATAACTACTGTACCGGCTACTCAAGCTACAGCTCGACCTACTCGGATGAGGAACTGGCGAACTATGCGATGCAGGAGGTTGTCACCTACTACATCGTGGAAAAACTCTGCAAGCAGTATGGTCTGGAGCTTACCGCGCTCGAGCGTAAGGCAGTGCTTGACGGCATCACCGAGCAAATCACGGAAATGGGCGGCAATTCCGTATATAAAACCTTCCTTCAGAAGATGCAGCTCTCCAAAAAGCAGTTCCAGAACCTGATGTATAACAGCTATAAGAAGCAAAAGCTCGAGGATTACCTCTACAACGCCGAAACCGGCGTGGAAAAGCCCACAACGGAGCAATGCTATGACCTTTTCAAGCAGTATTACTGCTGTGCCACGCATATCCTGATCTCCACGCAAAACGCGGAAAGTCAGGCGGATTACGACGCGGCCAAGGCGAAGGCGGAGGAAGTTCTTGCCAAAGCGCGTGCCGGCGAGGATTTTATAGCGCTTGCCAACGAGTATAACGAGGACACCTCACAGGACAACTCCGTCGGTATGGTCTTCCCGAAGGGCTACATGGTCGCGGCATTTGAGGACGCCGCCTTTGCTCTCGAGGAAGGCGCAATTTCCGACATCGTCCAAACCGAATACGGCTACCACATCATCAAGCGCAACCCCATCACGCAGGAAATGTACGAGCAGTACCACGATTCTTTCCTCACCTACGCCGAGGATTACTATTTCCAGGAACGCCTTGGGACGGAGTCCGCTGAAATGAACATTGAGATTCTCGATGCACTGTACACTTTGGATTTAACCGATGCGCTAATGTACATCATGGGCTATTAATTCCCCCGGACACAAAGAACCTTTTAAATGCCGTGGCTTGGAGCGTCTTATTATAAGCGTTCCTTGTCCACGGTATTTCTTTAATAAATGAAACCCGTATCGACAGGGCATCCGCCCCGTTGACAAAATCCACCTAATCGTGTACAATACAGGATAGAGTATGGATACTGCCTTTTAAAGGAGGTTTTCTTTTTGAAATTACCCGCTTATATCGAGAATCCGCAGGTTACCCGATACGGACTGGAGGATAACCGCGCATACTACATTCCTTTTTCCTCCGCGGCCGACGCCAAAGCCCTTGCGCGGGAGGCTTCTCCCCGCTTTACATCCTTAAACGGTGACTGGGCGTTTGCTTACTACCCCAGTGCGCATACGCTGCCAGACTTCACCTCACTTAAGTTCGATCTCTCGACGCTAGGCACTCTCCCGGTACCCTCCGTCTGGCAGACGCATGGCTTTGACTATCAGCAGTATACTAACGTCAACTACCCCATCCCCTATGACCCTCCCTACGTACCCGCGAAGAACCCCTGCGGCCTGTATGTCCGCGATGTCGAAGTAAGCCCCGTAGCCGGACGGAAATATTACCTTGTTTTCGAGGGCGTGGATTCCTGCGCTTATGTATATATCAACGGTACGCTGGTCTCCTACTCCGAGGTCTCCCATTCGACCGCCGAAATCGACATCACCGCCCATCTGCTTCAGGGCGCGAACCGTTTCTGTATCCTCGTCTTCAAATGGTGCTTCGGTACCTACCTTGAGGATCAGGACAAGTTCCGCCAGAGCGGCATCTTCCGGGATCTTTACATCCTCGAGCGTCCGGAAGAGCATTTGCGCGATTTCTTCGTCCATACGGCCCTCAATGCGGATTATTCCGCCGCCACGGTCACCCTCGACGCGGATTTTACCGGCGCCCCCGGCGGTACGGCGCAGCTTCTGTCTCCCGACAACACCCTCGTCGCGGAAGGCGTGATCGACGGGTTTAACTGCACGGTACCCGCCCCTGCGCTTTGGAATGCCGAGAGCCCCGCGCTTTATACGCTCCTCCTCTCCTACAACGGCGAAGTGATCGTGAAATCCATCGGTATCCGCGATATCCGTATCCGCGACGGCGTTTTCTATGTCAACGGTTCTGCGATTAAGCTGCGCGGCGTCAACCGTCATGACTCAGATCCGTATGTCGGCTTTGCGGTAGATCTTGCGCATATGGAACGCGACCTCGCCCTGATGAAGCAGCATAACGTCAACGCCATCCGTACGAGCCACTACCCGAGCGCGCCACGCTTCTTGGAGCTTTGCGATAAGGCCGGCTTTTATGTGATCGGCGAAACCGATATCGAGAGCCACGGCACCGTCATGATGGGGGAAGAATTCAATTACAACACCATCGCCGAGTCCCCGATGTTTGAAACCGCCATCCTCGACCGCATCGAGCGGAATATTGAGCGCGATAAGAACAGTCCGTCCATTATTCTTTGGTCGATGGGCAACGAATCCGGCTTCGGCCGCAATTTTCAACTCGCCGGCCGCTGGATCAAGCGCCGCGATCCGTCGCGTCCCGTGCATTACGAGCGCGCCAAGCCCTACCTCTCCCTCATGAACGACAACTGGGAGGTGCCGCCGCACGCACCCGAGTACGACATGATCGACGTCTTTTCGGCGATGTACTCAAGTCTCGAGTTGTGCGAGCGCAACGTATCCGACCCTCGTTATGACCGTCCTTTCGTCCTCTGCGAGTTTTCCCATGCGATGGGCAACGGCCCTGGCGACCTTGAGGACTACTACAAGATCTTCTACAAGTACCCGCGCTTCATGGGCGGCTTCGTCTGGGAATGGTGCGACCACGCCGTCTATCAGGGTGTCGCCGTAAACGGGAAGGTCAAATTCGGCTACGGCGGCGACTCCGGTGAGTACCCGCATGACGGCAATTTCTGCATGGACGGCCTTGTTTACCCCGACCGCCGTCCGCATACGGGTCTCTATGAGCTCAAAAACGTCGCCCGTCCGCTGCGCATCACGCATATCGGCGGCAGCGAATACGAGCTTTATAATACGCTTGACTTCACCCGTGCAGCGGATTATGCTCGTGTGACGTGGACGCTCGAATGCAATGGTGAAACTGTTAAAACGGGCGAGCTGCATGTCGATGCGGAAGCACACGAGCGCGTACGCTTTACGCTGCCGCTTGAGCTGCCCGAAAACGGCACTGTGACGGTGCGCTTTCATCAGTTCCGCCTCCGGACTTCCGCCTATGTCAAGGCGGGCGACGCGCTGGGCTTCGACGAGGTCATCCTGCGCCGTGTGCGCGAGCCGATACCGGAGACGAAGGATGGCACCCTTTCTTTCGACGATTCATCCATGGCGATCACCGTGACGGGTGCGGATTTTGCCTATACCTTCGATAAGCTTTCCGGCTGCCCGAGCGCGCTCGTCGTCTCCGACCGCGAACGTATGACGCGTCCCGCGGCGTTTACGATTTGGCGCACGCCGACGGATAACGAACGCACCTTAAAGCTCAAGTGGATGGACGCCGGGTATAACCGCGCGCTTGTCCGCGTATACTCGATGGAGGCTAAAGCCGAAAACGGTGCGGTCGTCATCACTGCGTCGGCCTCCGTCGCGGCGGTCGCCCGTCAGCCCGTCGTGCGCTTCTCCTTTACATGGACAGTCTATGCCGACGGCGTCCTGTTCCTGCGCTGCGACGCGAAGAAGAATCCGCATATGCCCGCCCTTCCGCGTTTCGGTGTCCGCTTCTTCTTCCCTGAAAAGGCGGAGAACGTCGAGTACTTCGGTTATGGCCCCTATGAAAGTTATATCGACAAGCGGCGCGCGTCGTATCTCGGCAAATTTACCGCAAAGGTGCGGGAACTGCACGAGGACTATGTTCGTCCGCAGGAAAACGGCAGCCATTACGACTGTGACTATGTAAAGCTCACCGGTCCCTGCACGCACGGTTTCCGTTTCTCGTCCCCTGATGGCTTCTGCTTCAACGCGTCGCCGTATATGGCCGAGGAGCTGACCGCCGCCGCGCATAACTATGAGCTGCGGGGAAGCGGCGAAACGGTCTTCTGCGCGGACGCCGGCATGGCCGGTATCGGCTCCAACTCCTGCGGCCCGGTGCTGCGTCCCGAATACGCCTTCGACCGCGATTTCATCTTCACGCTGACGATTCAGCCTGTCTAATACTTGTTATCGGGGGCGGCGATTGTGTATGCCATCGCCTGCCCCCTTCCATTCAATTTTACGGGAGAACCATTGCTATGATTGAACTACACCCCACCCAATATGGGATCGCCGCTCGGCTCGTACGCGGGTGCGAGGAAGAGCTGTCCATCGCGGCGACCTTAGGCGGCTGGAACCCCGGGCAGGTGCTTGTCGACAGCGTGACCTCCCCCCATGCCGCCGTCATCCGTGCCACGGAGACCACCGCCATCGCCGGCGACGCGTCCTACACCCCCGCTTATGAGGATATCCGCCGGACGCTTCGCTTTATGGAGTCCGTCGTCGCCGATACGCCGGACTGGGAAGCCGTCATGGGAAAAATCCATCCGAACCCCTACCTGCGGCGCTACCTGCGCCGTCAGTACCTTGCGCGGAGTCTTACCTACCGGGACTACCGCGAGCATCTCGCACCCGGATTTTACCTTGAGCGCCTGACGCCCGCACATCTGGAGGGCTTCGAGAACAGCGATACCGTCCGTCACTGGGCCGAAACCTGGGGACTTGCTCATTTCTTCGCGGACGGTGGGGGGTATATTATCCGCGACGGCAGCACGATCTGCGCTTGGAGCCTTACGGACTGCCGCGTGAGGGATCGCGCTGCCATCGGCATCGTCGTGGACGCACGGTACCGGCGGCGCGGGCTTGCTGGCATCGTATCGGCCGCTAACGCGGACCGATGGTTTCATGAAGGTATCGCCACGCTGGAATGGCTCTGTGTCGCGGCGAACGCCGGCTCGCAGGCTACCGCGAGAAAGCTCGGCTTCACCCTTGCGCGCGAATACGCCGCTTATACGACCTTTCCCCCCTACGAAAACGATACCGATCAAACCCCGGAGGAATGGCGTACATGGGATGCATTTTACCGCAGCGTGGGCGCGTATCGGGAGCACCCCGCTGAATACGGCTGTGTAGAAGCGCGGATCGCACGGATCCTTTCGTGAAAGGAGCGGTTTATGCGGCGTTTTATTCCGATAATTCTCCTCTGTATGCTGATGCTGACCCCCACATCCTTTGCTTTGACAGCGCTGGATGCGGCAGGTATCTACGCTTATGAGAACGGTATCTATACCCCCGACACCCTCGGTTACGACATGACAGAGCCGCTCTTTTCGGAGGGGCTTGCCGCTGTGAAGTCCAATGGTCTGTGGGGATACGCCAACACCGACGGGAAGCTTGTCGTAGAGCCCGCCTACGATACCGCCGGGCGCTTTTCCTACGGCTTTGCGCCCGTATCGCGGAACGGCTCATACTTTTATATCGATGTCACCGGGGAAAAGGTGATCGACGCGGCAGATTACGATTGTATCTACCCCTTTGAAAACGGCTATGCCCGCGTCGGGCAGGATAATCTTGTCGGATTCCTCAACGCGCGCGGTGAGATCGTCGTCGCCGTGATTTATGAGGACGCCTTCGATGTATCGGAAAACCTAATCGCCGCGCGGTTGGACGGAAAATGGGGCTACCTCTCGACAGCCGGTAAGACGATGATTCCGTTCGAGTACGACTATGCCACTCCCTTTTCCGGCGGCGTCGCCTATGTGGAAAAAGGCGACGATGGTATGCTCGTCAACACCTCCGGAAAGGTCGTCGCACCCGTCGTCTATTCGACGCTGTGCGACGGGCTCGCGCTGACGAAAGGCGCCGGTGGCTGGGGATTCGTCGACGCGACCGGTGAAATTTCCGTCGATTGCGACTGGCAGGATGTGGAGCTGCCGTCCGAGGGCTTCATCGGTGTCAGCGTCGAGGGTGAATGGGGATTTGCCGACTATAGCGGCGCTGTCGTCATCGAGCCGGAATGGGATTTTGTATGGCCGTTCTCCGGCGGCGCGGCCATGGTCGGTACGCTGTCCGCAGATCTCCGGACGGTCGGCGAATATGCCTTTATCGACACGCGTGGCAGGCAGCTCGGGGACGCCTCTTTTAAAAATGCCCGCCCCTTCTCCGGCGGACTCGCCGCTGTCAGCAACGGTATCAACTGGGGCTACATCGATACAACGGGCAAGCTCGTCATCGACTACCTCTACGCCTACGCCGCAGACTTTGACACGGATTCGGGCTATGCGCTCGTCGGACGCGACGGGGTATTCTACGTAATCGATAAGACCGGTGATACGCTGTCGTTTTATTCCAATGAATCGGCCTCCCTCCTGACGACAGCTGCTCCCCCGACGTCTCCCACAGAAAACGCGCACGTAACGGACGCCGCTCCCGCCTATGACCGTGAGAAGATCATCTCCCTGATCGTCCTTTCCTTTGCCGGCATGTTGATTCTGTTCGTTGTCCTCTCCGCGTCCATGCGCTCCTATCACATCCGCAAGGCCAAAAAAGCCCGTCAGGCGGCTTCCCCCCAGCGGCATACCCGCCGCGGCCGCTATTACGACGACGAAGATTGACGCGGATTCGGTACCCCTAAGGCTTTCCAATGGGGAGAGCCTTAGGGGTATGCAACTTTTTGGGTATAGGCAGCCGTTTTCACGCCTTGTGCGTCGCGGCCGCCCGTGATATAATCCTGCGTAAGGGAAAGGTTTTTACCACATGAACGCATTCTATCAATCCCCTCTTGATGGGCCGCATCCATACCTTGTCAGTATCGGCTCAAACCGTTTTAACGCGCACTGGCACTCGGAACTCGAGACGCTTTATGTCCTGTCCGGCGCGCTCGAGGTCCAAACGGATGAAACCGTCTATACGGTGACGCCGGGGAAGGCCGTTTTCGTCGGCGCGGCGGTGCCGCATGCGATCGAAATCGCCTCTCCCGGAACGCGGTACCTCGTCCTGGAACTGGGGGCCGCGCTGCTCGGGGACGGATACTTTTCGTTCTGGGAACGCCGCCTTGCGGCTCCCTTTGTCGACTTCGGGGAGTCCTCCCCATCCGCGCTCGGCGAAACGATGGACGAAATCGCTGCGTGGATACAGCAGCGCCGCGACAGCCCCGCCTGCGAGTGGCAACTTTTATCCCTGCTCTACCGCTTTGCGGCGCTCGTGGCGGCTCTACCTTACACAACGGAGACGACCGACGCCCGCGCCCGCCGGTTACTGTCCCTGCGGAGAATGCAGGGGGTGCTTTCGTATGTCGCGGAGCGTTATGCGGAAAGCTTGACCGTCCAGTCGGCGGCGGCGATCTCCGGCTACGAGGAAAAGAGCTTCTGCCGCAGCTTCAAGGCCGTTACGGGGCGCACCTTCCACCGTTACCTGAATGAAACGCGTGTGGATGCCGCGAAACGACTGTTATCGCAGGATGCCGTCTTCGATGAAAACCGTTCCATCGCCGAGATCGGGGAAGCCGTCGGCTTTCCCGAACCGAAAACCTTCTCCCGCGTCTTTCACGCCATCACCGGAGAGACGCCGGCAGCATATCGTGCCGCGTCCTTCAAATCTTTGAAATCATGATAGGGAGGTCTTACATCATGCCTGCCATCCGTCATCCGCTGCCTTCCGGGACCCTGTGCGCATGCTCATTCGACGAACGCGAGGTGGAAGCCGCCGTCGCGCTGCTGCGTACCCCCGAAAAGCTCTTCCGCCATCGCGGTGAGCCGACGAACGCCGATCTTTTCGAGCGCGAGGCCTGTGCACTCACCGGCGCTCCCCACGCGCTGATGGTCAACTCCGGCACCTCCGCGCTCTCCTGCTGCCTTGCGGGACTCGGCATCGGCCCCGGTGACGACGTCATCGTCCCGGCGTATACGTACATCGCCACCGCTTCCTCCGTCATCAACGTCGGCGCCATCCCGATTCTCGCGGAAGTTGACGAGTCCTTAGGACTTGACCCCGCGGACTTCGAGCGAAAGATCACCCCATACACGAAGGCCGTCATCGCGACGCATATGCAAGGCGTACCCTGCAAGGTTGACGCCATCCGCTCTGTCGCGAAAAAGCATGGGCTTTACATGATCGAGGATTGCTGCCAGGCCATCGGCGCGCGCTACAAGGGCGACTACTGCGGCGTGCATTCCGACGCGTTCGCCTGGAGTCTCAACTACTACAAGACGATCACCTGCGGTGAAGGCGGCGTGGCGTTCCTCCAAGACGCGCGTGCACACGCGAAAGCGGTCTGCCAGTCCGACCCGGCAAATCTGATGTGGAAGTCGGGGCTGATCAGTGAGGATACCCAGCCCTTCTCGAAGGGCGGCTACCGCATCTCTGAGCTGTCCGCCGCGATCGCCCGCGTGCAGCTGACGAAACTTGAAGGCATCGTCGCGACGACGCGCGCCTTGAAAAAACGCCTGATCGCGGGCCTTGCGTCCCCGCAAAATTATATCCTTCAGGTCGTGGACGATCCCGACGGCGACGCGGGTCTGTCGTTTGCGATCATCGGGAATACCACTGATGCAACGAAGCGTATGACCGCCTCTCTCGCAAGCGAGGGCCTGCGTGTCGGTTCCATCTACAACGAAGGCTTTCCCGACCGCCATATCTACGCTTACTGGGACTCCATCATGGAGCAGTATTCCTGGTCCCGCGCGGGCTACCCTTGGAAGGATCCCGCCTACAAGGGAGAAGTTCACTACAGCCGCGACATGTGCCCACGTACGCTCGACATCCTTTCCCGCTGCATGCGCATCAGCCTGAATACTCGCTTTACGGAAGAAAACATCGACGAAATCGCCGACGCGATCAATATCGCCGACGCCGCCGTCAGCGTCTAAAACGGTGTATCGGGAGGAATGGACGCATGATCTTTTATGACGCAAACCTATCCTACGGCACTGAGGTCAACGCGGCGCGCACGCCGCCGCAGCCCTGCCGTACGATCGAAGCGCTTGGTAACGCGCTTGACCGTGCCGGCGTCAAAGGCGGGCTTGTGCGGACGCTCGCTGCCGACATGTCTGGCGTCGCCGTCGGCAACCGCATCCTTGCGGAGGATCTGAAAACCGCCTCCGCCGACCTTTACGGTATGTATACGCTCCTGCCACGCTATACACATGAGATTCCCGCGCCCGACGAGCTGCCCGACATCCTTCGCCGCGATAAGATGCCCGTTTTACGCCTGAATCCGCGCGCGCACCGCTTTCTGCCGCGCGCCGGGGTGCTTGCGGACTATCTCGCCGTCGCGGAGGACGCAAAGATCCCCGTCATGCTCGACACGGCGTGTGGGATCACGCTTGAGGAATGCTACGACCTGATGGAGCGTTTCCCAAAGCTCTGCGCCATTCTCGGCTACACGAATATCTGGCCCGCCGACCGCTATTACCGTCCCTTCCTCGCGCAGTTCCCCAATCTGCGCATGGAGCTGTCCTTCATGATCACCGATCAGGGGCTTGAGGACCTCGTGCGGGAATACGGCGCGGCGCGTTTCCTGTTTGCGAGCCGCTTCCCGAGCATGTACATCGGCGGCGGGATGCTGCAGCTTCGCTGCGCGGAAATTTCCGACGAGGACAAAGCGCTCATCGCCGGGGGCAACTTCCTCCATATGATCGCGGAGGTGCTATAAACGATGACCTACATCAACAAAAACAGCGCGCTCGCGCAGGAATTCTGGGAAAAGGGATATGTCGAGGACTGCCCTATCTACGATTTTCACGGTCACATGCACGAAATGGAAGGCGGCTACCTCCCGGCGGGCGAACCCGAGCAGATGCTCCACACCATGCGCCGCGCGCATATCGAGAGCTTTATCTTTTGCAGCCACCTAGCTCTCTACTCCGCCGAAATCGGCGAGTCCGCGAACCTCGAGCCCGTCCGCAAATACGGTCGCCCCTTACGCGCCTATCTCGGTGTAAAAAGCTATGACATCGACTGGGAACGCGACCGCGCGGCGCTGGAGGAAAACCCCGACGTCTACGTCGGCTGTAAATTCTTACAGGACTACTACGCCGTCGCGTTGGAGGACCCCCGTCACGCGCCCTACTGGGAGTACTTAAACGAGCGTCGGCTGCTGG
Organism: Clostridiaceae bacterium; assembly: GCA_034926225.1. Taxonomy (GTDB): domain Bacteria; phylum Bacillota; class Clostridia; order Oscillospirales; family QAMX01; genus JAAZKA01. Next base: position 68,190 of record JAYFRF010000015.1, on the reverse strand, counting down.
CACTCTGCCACACCTGGGGCGGCAGTCCCGTCAACGGCCCCGACAACGTTCTCCGCGTTGCAAAGGCATACCCGAACGTCTCCATCCTCTGCGGCCACTCGATGCACGGCCAGTGGGATCGCGCCATAGAAGTCGCGCTCGAGTGTCCGAACGTCTATCTCGAGCTGACCGCCGTCATGGATGACCGCGGCATCCTCGACCGCTTCGTTCATGAGCTTGGCTCCGAGCGGATCCTCTTTGGCACCGATCTGCCGTGGTTCTCGACATTCTACTATATCGGCGCGATTCTGGACGCCGATATCTCAGACGATGACCGCCGCAACATCTTCTACCGCAACGGGCAAAGGCTGCTCGCGGGCTTACATCGATAGGGAAAGCGCACCCGAATTGTCCCGGAATCCGGGCTCTTCGGGTGCGCTTTTTGCATACTTTCGCTTATTCCTCGACACGGCATCCGCCGAGAATTTCTGTCTTATATTTCATACTGTCGGCTTCGGTGATCTCCCGGATGACGCGGCACGGCACGCCCGCCGCAAAGGTGTTTGCGGGGATGTCCTTCGTCACGACGCTGCCTGCGCCGATGACACAGTTATCGCCGATCGTCACGCCCGAGCAGACCACGACGTTCGCGCCAAACCAAATATTGCTGCCGATGGTCACGGGCTTTGCGTAGCACAGCCGCGCGGGCTTTCCCTCCTCGTCGATCATCCGGTTGCGCTCCGACGCGATCAGCGGGTGAATCGGCGTGACGATGGTAACGTTCGGACCGAAATTGACATCATCGCCGATGGTCACGGGCGCGTCGTCCTGCACCGTCAGGTTATAATTACCGAAAAAGCGTTTGCCGATATGGGTGTGCCTGCCGTAGTGGAAAAAGATCGGTCCCTGCATAAAGCTGCCCTCGCCGAGATCGCCGAGAATCTGGCGTAAAAGCTCCGCGCGCATCTCGGTTTCATCCTCGAAGGTGCGGTTGTACTTCGTGCAAAGATTATGCGAACGCAGCTTGATTGCCCGCAGTTCCGGGTTGCCGGGGTGAAAAAGCTGCCCCGCAAAGATTTTTTCCTCTTCTGTCATGGTATTCTCTCCTTTATTTTATACGGCGGTTAACCATCGCCATAAAGTCTTCCTCATCCACGCCCCACGGCCCTTCGCCGGTATACGGCGGGCAACAGCCGCCCATCACGCCCGAGTGATCGGACCCGCCCGAGCGGTACAGATGATACGCGTCTGCCGCTTCCCGCGCAAGCTTTTCGTCCTCCGCGTCAAGATCGGGATGGCAGACCTCGATACCGAGAAGTCCCAGCTCGACGAGCGCGGGGACGTATCGAGCCTGCCGGTGCGGATGCGCCAGGATGGGGATCCCATCCGCGCGGCGGATGACGGCGATCGCGTCGGCGGCGGTAGGCTCCTCGATGTGGTGCGCGCGCGCAAACTCGCCCCAGAAGACAAGCCGGAAGTATTTGTCCTGCTCCAGGATGTCGAACACACCCTTCAGCTCCATCGCACGGAAGATCTGCTCGTTGCAAAACCACCGGCAGCCTGGGTTGTACGCTTCGACCTCCGCCCAGGTGATATCGCGCAGCAGCCCTTCCCGCACACCGTTTTCGAAAAGCAGCCTTGTATGCGCATTTCGCCACTCACAGAGCTGGTCGACGAACGCGGTTAAAGCGGGGTTTGCGAGATCAATGCCAAGCCCCACGAGATGGAAGCCCGCCTCGGGGATGCGGCAGGTGATCTCGATGCCGGGCAGCGCCATAAGACCGAGGTTTCCGGCTTCCCGTATAAACTCCGTGTTGCCGCTTAACACGTCGTGATCGGTCATCACGGCAGCACAGTAACCCATGCCGTAAGCGAGGCGCGCGAGATGCATCGGGCGGAACTGACCGTCCGAGTGTGTCGAATGGAAGTGGCAATTCGCAAATTTCATGCTGTTTGCACCTCTATATCCTTATTTTTTGGTGGCTTCCTCCGTGAAAAACAGCTTATCACGAACACCTTCCAGCTTATCGGCAAGCAACGCGTGTTCCTCCTCCGAGATCGGCTTTGCCAGCGCTTCGTCGATATGCTCGATCGCAAACGAAAATGTTTCGAAATTCCCCGACGGTACCAGTGTATCCACGCCAAGTTCAAGCGTAAACCGCATCGCCGCAAGCAGGAACGTGCGATCCTCCGTATCGATGGGTTTGCACCACGACTTCGGGAAACGCGAGCCTTCCCGCTCTGCTTGATCGTTCCACGCCCGCTCGATGAACGCCTTCATCGCAAGAAACCCCATCCCGCGCTCCTTAGCCTTCGCAAGAAGCGCCTTTCCGTTGTCGAACGCCATCATAAGGCTCCAGTTCATCGGATACAGCACCGTGTCGAAGTCGTACAGTTCGAGCGCCGCAAGTGCCGCAGCCTCGCTGTGCGCGGTGATCCCGGTGTGGCGGATAATACCCTCACGCTTCCCCCATTCGATCGCTTCCATCACACCGCCGGGCGCAAACGCGGTCTTCACTTCCTCCCGCGACGACAGCGCGTGGAGCTGGTAGACGTCGAAGTAATCTGTATGCAGAAGCTTCATCGATTCCAGCATCTCGCGCTTTGCGTCCTCCGCCGTCCGCTTTTGTGTCTTGCAGGCAAGATAGACGCTGTTTCGATACGGTTTTAAGGAATTTCCTAGCTTTTCCTGTGCGTCGCCGTAGCTCGGAGCGACATCGAAGTAATTGACACCGCGGTCAATCGCCCACGACACATAGCGGTCCGACGCGTCCTGCCCATCGCGCATCGAAACGATACCGCCGTACACCACCGGCGTAATAGAGTAGCCGGTTTTTCCTAAAATACGCTTTTCCATTGTTATAAACCTCCATGTCTATCGTTCGATACTTTCGATCCTATAGTAAAGCCTTCCCCCACGCATCGGCCAGTGCGGGAACGCTCCACGACGCGTTGGCGGGACTCGTGGACGGCAGCGCGAGGATCCCCGGCGCAAACCCCGCGCGTGCATAGAGCCTTGCCGCCGTCTGGCCGTTAGCGTAAATACGCGTGATTCCCGCTTGAGCGCAAAGCCCCGGGATATCGTTCGGCACCGCTCCACGGATCGACGCATCCGCCGACCCTGTAATCTCGCAGGACGCGATGACATCCCACAGCGCAAGCCGATGCCGTATGATCAGCGTCCGCTTTTCGGAAATGGTCTCGGGCAGATTTTCCCCATAGATGAGGGAAAGCACCCTCCAGAAGCGGTTGCGCGGGTGTCCGTAGTAAAACCCCTCCTCCCGCGAGCGTACGGATGGAAAAGTGCCCAAAATCAACGCGCGGGCATCCTTTCCGCAGACCGGCTCGAACGGGTGCGTTATGAAAGCTTCCATTCGCCGAAATACTGCGGCACGTGGAAGGCGGGCTCGGGAACCTTTTTTTGGTCGATCGGGAACAGGCAACCGTAGTGCGGTTCCGCGCAGTCGTCGCCGCATTTAAACGCGTTCGCGCGGATAACCGTCCCCGGCGCCCCGCGAAAGGACGGCACATATTTGCACAGCATGTCAAACGGAATCGTCACACAGACCTCCCACCAGTCCACACCGTTTCGGTTCCAAAACCGCGATGTAAGCGCGAACGCCTCATGCGGCCACTCGACCGGCACACGTTTATCGTCGGCGGTATCCACACCGAAGTATGCCAGCATCGCCGGGTGGGAATTCATCTCAAAATTGAAGTATCCCGATCCGCGCACCGGCTCGATGAAAAACTCCAACGCGGAGTCTGTCCAGACGGCCCCGTTCCACTCCGTTACCATGGCGCGGGGATCCTTCTCGCGGCACCATAGCCGTACAAAAATCGCGCTGCCGCTGTGAGCAACACGTACGTAACTTTTCGGCATATACGAGCCCGCCGCCGCCCATGGGTAGAAGGCTATCGCATGCTTGGGAAATAACTCCTGATTTTTTTCGAAATACGATCTGGAAATGGTCTTTGGCACCGTCAGCATAAGTTCAAAACACCTCGCCGTAATTTTTGCTCCTGGTGAAGGTTCTACCGTTTGAATGGGGAAAACTCGGTGGAAACTCGGGAAAACTTCTCGGTTCCCATCTGTTATGCGGGTGATCTATAGGAAATTCATGAACGGACAGCGGGGCAACTATCCCTTCCGAAAAGGCTTTTATATGAAACGTGTTTCGCCGTGGATTTCACATCGCAGGACATGCGGGATTTTCGGCAAAATGCCGCAGTATCACGAGCGGCTCTGAAGCGCTGTGGTTTTCGTAAATCACGCCGTCCTTCGCCGCCGGTTCGGGGATGAAGTACTCGTCATTCGTCAGCGCACCGAAACGGATCAGCGTCGGCGACTCGAGCGGCTGCCCGTTGATGGTGCCGCAGCCTTCAATCGCGATAATGCCGTGCGCGGCGGCGTCCGTCAAGCGTACGGACTGCCCGGGCGAGACGGTCAGGCGCTTAGCTGACGCCAGCTTGCAGCGATAACAGATCCATTCGTCGGCGTACGCGTCGGTTTTCGTATCAATCACCGGACGCATGAAGCTGTTTTTCGAGAAATACGGGTCTATATTCTTCTCCCAGTCGACAACCTCCATCAGGTAATCGACGTCCCCCATCTTCTCTGGCGGGCAGTTCTTCCACAGCAGCTCCTCCGGCACCGCATGCTCAAAATAAAGCATCGACTGGTACATCGCAAAGACGTCGGACGCGAACTGCGGCTCGTAGGTGCAGAGGCTGCCCGGCGCATGGAGTACGCCTGGCGGCACATTCCAGCCGGTGTCGAGTGCCAGCTTATAAGCGACCGACAGCTCAAGAATCCGGTTATCGCCCTTCGGAAACGCCGCCAGCGCCCGGTACAGCTCCTCTTTTGTCGTCTCGGGACGCAGCCCGAAGAAGGTAAACGGGAATTCGCCGCCGAAGGCGTTCATCTGCGCGGGGAAAAAATACATTTCGGGCTTTTTATGCATCCCCACGCGCGCGGCATGGGCTTCGTCATGATGAATATGATGGGGCAGCGGCCCGAGGTTATCGAAAAACTTCGAAAATGCCGGCCAGCGCTGGTACTTGTCCCACAAAACCTGCCCGATCAGCTCCCCCTTGAGCGTATCGACCATCTCCGCCAAGGTCACGCGTTCCCGTCCGTCGCGGGAGACAGCATAGGACAGTCCCTCGTCGGCGGGGGTTCCGGGGCCGTTATCGGCGGGGGTCGCAGACGCAAGCCAACGTTCGTCGATGCCGCCACGCGCAAGGCCAAGCTTATAGTAGTCGTCCGGATGCAGCTTTATGCGCTTCGCCGGACGGCAGAAGGAACGCGGTACCCATGCGGGAGCGAGCCTGAGAATGCCGCCGCCTTCCCGCAGCAGTTTTTCGCAGATGTTCATCGGTATTCCTCCTTTTTATACAGCGCAAAAAGGGTTCCTATTGGTATTATACCGCCGCATTTTCCTCCTGTCAACGAGGAAAAGCGCGCATTGGCGGAAAAATTAGTACGGTCTTCGACCTCTTTTGTTAAAAAAGTACTTGCTTTTCGGACGGTTCTATGGTATAATTCAAATTCGTTAGACTATGAAAACTACGAAAGGAGACACCATCATGCCGAATATCAAGTCTGCCAAGAAGCGTGTGCTGGTTAGCGCGACGAAGACCGCTCAGAATAAAATGGCAAAGTCTGAATTCAAGAGCGATATGAAGAAATTCCAGACTACGATCGCGTCGGAGTCCGATAAGGCCGCCGCCGTTGCGCTTGCATATAAAAAGGTGGATCAGGCCTGCGCCGCCGGCCTCCTGCATGCGAACACCGCCGCTCGCCGCAAGAGTGCCATCGCCAGAGCCGCCAAGTAATTCTCCGCTTGTTTTCGTGCCCGTCTTTGGGAAAAGGGTTTTCCTAAGGGCGGGTTCGTTTTATAAAATTCCTTTTCTACAGTCGAATTATGGTGCAAAGGAGCTTTCTTAGTATGAAGCAGGATATGTTCGTCATTCTCGATCAAGGCTCGGATGAGAACGCCGCCCTTGCCCGCCGCATCCGTGCGATGGGCTGCTACAGCGAAATCCATCCCCACGACATCACGTCAGCTGAGCTTGCCGCCCTCCCCGGCGTACGCGGCGTCATCCTCTCCCACGGCGCCAATAAGCTCCCCGATGGTTCCGATCCCGTCCCGCATGCCGATGCGCTCGCCCTTTACCCGACGCTCGACGCTCCCTGTTCCGACGAATCGTTGAAAACCTTCCTCTTTACCACCTGCAAAGCGGAAGCGAACTGGACGACCAAGAACTTCATCGCCGACGCCATCGAGCTGTTAAAGCGGCAGATCGGCTCCCGCAAGGTACTTCTCGCCCTCTCCGGCGGCGTTGACAGCTCCGTCGTCGCGGCACTCCTCGTACGGGCCATCGGCGACCAGCTCACCTGCGTCCATGTCAACCACGGTCTTTTGCGTAAAGGTGAACCCGAGCAGGTCGTCAGCGTCTTCCGTGACGAACTTGGCGCGAAGCTCATCTACATCGACGCCGTCGATCGCTTCCTCGACAAGCTCGCGGGTGTGGAGGATCCTGAAACAAAGCGCAAGATCATCGGCGCGGAGTTTATCGAGGTATTCGCCGAGGAAGCCGCCAAGCTCTCCGGCATCGAGTTACTCGCACAGGGGACCATCTATCCCGACATCGCCGAAAGCGGCACGAAGACCGGGCGCGCGGTCAAAGCGCATCACAACGTCGGGGGCTTGCCCGAAAAGTTACACTTCGAGCTGGTCGAACCGCTTAAGTACCTCTTTAAGGACGAGGTGCGCGCTGTCGGCAAAGCGTTGGGGCTGCCCGACAGCATGGTCTACCGTCAGCCTTTCCCCGGCCCGGGTCTCGGCGTACGCTGCCTCGGCGCGATCACCCGTGACCGACTCGAAGCCGTCCGTGAATCCGACGCGATTCTCCGCGAGGAATTTGCCAAAGCCGGTCTTGAGGGCAAGGTCTGGCAGTACTTCACACTCATCCCGGATTTCCGTTCCACCGGCGTCAAGAATAACGCCCGCGCCTTCGAGTGGCCGGTCATCCTCCGCGCCGTCAATACTGTCGACGCGATGACCGCGACGATCGAACGCCTGGACTGGGATCTCCTTGACCGCATCACCTATCGTATCACCCACGAGGTCAAGGGCGTCAACCGCGTCTGCTACGACCTCTCGCCCAAACCCACAGGTACCATCGAATGGGAATGAGTGATTTTACCATCCGTCCGGCAGTCCCGGGAGACGAGGGAACGATCCTTGCGTTTATCCGGGAGCTGGCTGTCTATGAAAAGCTCGAAAACATGGTCGTTGCGACGGAGGAGCTCCTGCGGGAATGGATTTTCGAGAAAAAGACCGCACGCGTCCTGATCGCCGAAGAGAACGGGACACCCGTCGGCTATGCGCTGTATTTTTATAACTTTTCCACCTTTCTCGGCCGCGCGGGGATCTATCTGGAGGATCTCTACATCCAGCCGACGCACCGGAAAAAGGGTTACGGAAAAGCGCTGCTCGCCCATCTCGCGGGCATCTGCGAAAAAGAGAACCTCGGCAGGCTCGAATGGAGCTGCCTTGACTGGAACCAGGCAAGCATCGACTTCTATCTTTCCCTGGGCGCGTCCCCGATGGAGGGATGGACCCAGTATCGCCTGACCTTTCCCCGAAAGCGTCCTCTGTAACGCGCTGCTTTTAAAACGAAGGAGCCTTTTTATATGGCTTTCTCTCTACGGAATACGACTCTATATCAGCTCTATGCCGGTCATGAAGATGATCAGGTGGGCCGCCGCACCATCTTAATCGACGGTATTATCAAAAGCTGCGTCGCGACACTCAATGCCGGTGCATTCTTCACCGGCTTTTTCATGCTCTACGGGGTCGATATCGTTAACATCAGTATCCTGACGTTTATACCGTACTTAGCTTCTGCGGTAGCCGTTTTCGCGCCGTTGATTCTCGAGCGTCTACGCCGCCGCAAACCGCTGCTTCTATGCGGTAAAGCGCTGTACTACCTGCTAAACCTCTTCGTCATCACGATTCTTCCCTTCTTTATCCACGATACACGCATCCTCATCCCCGTCAGCGTCAGCGTGATCTTCATCGCAAACGTCATCAATAACACTTGTTTGTCCGGCTTCGATACCTGGTTTTTAAGCTTCCTTCCCCAGCATGTCCGCGCCAGCCACTTCTCCTACATGGTACTTCTGCCCTCGTTCTTCGGTCTCGGACTCGCTCTCCTGTCGAGCTTCTTCGTCGATGCCTTTGCCGCGAGTGCGATTAAAGGCTACATCATCATCGGTGTGCGCTTCCTGCTCGTCCTCATCGGCGCGATCGATATTTGGGTCTGCTCACGCCCCAGGGAATGCGAATACCCCCGCTCGAAGTCGCACCTGTCCGTCGCGGATATCTTCACCCTCCCTCTGCGCTGCCGCAAATTTATGGGCACCCTCGGTATCTATGCCGCTTTCCTTTATGCGTATAACCTCTCCGCATCGACAATGTCCTACTATCTCTTAAACAATTGCGGCGTATCCTATACTTTCATCTCCGTCATGGATATGATTTACCCCTTCATGCTGCTGTTTTTGCAGCCTATGTGGCGTTCCATCCTGCGGCGTACCTCCTGGCTCGCCATCTTTGGTTGGGCTTCCCTCACCTTTGCTGTTTCCTTCGTTTTGTATGGCTTTGTCAACGCGTCTAATTATATCGTCATCATGCTCATTGTCCGTTCCCTTCAGCACGTCGCCGGCGCCGGTCACAGCCTCGCCGCCGCTAATATGATCTACCTGAATACCCCCCGTGCCGATCAAACCAGTTATATCTCCTTCTACAACGTCACCATCAACCTCGCCATCTTCCTCAGCATGCTCTCCGGCACCGCGTTCATCGGATGGATGGGCGTCCGCACGCTCCTTGTCGGCACCTTCTCCTTTTCCTCTGTTCAAATTCTGCTATTCGTCACCGGACTCGGCTTATTCCTCGTAGCGGGTATCTTATTTAAAAGCATCCGCCGCCTGACCCCCAACGAAGATTGATTTTTTCAAACCGTAAAGCGTGATGCTCCTGTCGAAAGCAGTTCGAGCAAATTGGAGAACCACAGAAAAAGCGGCGTATCCTTAATGGATACGCCGCTTTTGATTGGTGCGGTCACCGGGACTTGAACCCGGATGGTTGCCCATACGCCCCTCAAACGTACGCGTCTGCCAGTTCCGCCATGACCGCATATTCGCATTTGCTGTTTGCCGTAGCGAACGAATTATATTATAACGGCAAAGTCGGATTTTGTCAAGAGGTTTTTTTCTTCTTTCCGAAAATAATTACGGTAGATAAATCAAGCATAAAATGGCCCGGAACATCCGCCGTCGTCATACGGCTGGTTCCGGGTCTTTCCGCGGTCATAGACACGGGGATCTGCGGGCTTGCGGGTGATTGGGCTGCGCGTCCAGGTTGTGCGGCTTTTCCGGTCAATCGCGCGCTTTTCACGCTTCGACAGCTTCTCGTAAGGGATAAATTTTACCATTTTCATGCTTCCTTTCGTCTCGGGATGGTTTTATTATACCATAGCATCGCCGCATTATGCAACCCTTTCCGGATAAATGTAACGAAACGGACATAAAACAGGGGTTTTTATACGAAAATCGCTTGACAAACGAAATGGGATATGCTATACTGAAATTACCTGTGCGGGGTTCTTTTTTTATGCGCTTTTGTGCGCAGATTTCAACCCCGACGCTCAGGGAGGCTCAAGGGTGTCGGCGGGGTTTTGTCCCTGCACGACGTAACCGAATCATAAGGAGGTGCCGTCAGACATGCGTACCAAGATTACTCTCGCCTGCAGCGAATGCAAGCAGCGCAACTACAATACCTTCAAGGAAAAGAAGAATACGCCCGATCGTATCGAGTTGTCGAAGTATTGCCGTTTCTGCCGCAAGCATACTGCGCACAAGGAAACCAAGTAAAGAAGGGGATTCGAGCTTATGAAAGACAACAAGAATCTCGAAAACGGGCAGAATGACGCCCGTAAGTCCGACAAGCCGGTCCCGAAGAAGAAAAGCTTTGTCGAAAGCGCCAGAAAGCTCGGCCGCTCCATTGGCAAATGGGGTCGTGACCTCAAGGGCGAAGTGAAGAAGGTCGTTTGGCCCAGCTGGAAGCCCACCAGAAACAACTCGATCGTCGTTATCTCCGTCGTCGCGATCGTTACCGTCGCCGTCTGGCTCATGGATCTTCTCTTTGAGAGCGTGATCCTGAAGGGTCTGCTGGCGCTGGTCACTGGGTTTTAATCAATAGGAGGAGCATGAAGAATGGCCGAGGAACCCCGTTGGTACGTAGTCCATACGTACTCCGGTTATGAAAATAAGGTAGCATCATCGATCGAAAAGGCGGTAGAAAACCGCCGCCTGCAGGATCTCATCTTCGCGGTGAACGTCCCTGTCGAAAAGGTGACCGAGATCACCGACAATAAGCAGGTCGAGGTCGAGCGCAAGGTCTTTCCCGGCTATGTGCTCATTAAAATGATCATGACGGACGATTCCTGGCACGTAGTCCGCAATACCCGCGGCGTGACCGGCTTCGTCGGTCCCGGTTCCAAGCCCGTCGCCCTGACGGACGCCGAGGTCTCGGGACTCGGTATCGATCGCAAGGAGACCGTTACCGTCTCCTACGCCGTCGGCGACAATGTCCGCATCACGGCAGGCCCGCTTGCCAATTTCGTCGGTATCGTCGATGAACTCGACATCGACTCGAATCGCGTTCGTGTCACCGTTTCGATGTTCGGCCGCGAAACCCCCGTCGAACTTGAGCTCACACAGGTCTCCCGGGTCGATTATTGATTGACCCTTTTGCGTTTCTCTTTTTCGTTCCCCCGTGGGAGGACGGAATACTTGTTTTTCCGTCCGTAAAACCACAATCTGTTTGGAGGTGCTGTAAATGGCACAGAAAGTAGTAGGTTTCGTTAAACTTCAGATTCCGGCCGGCAAGGCGACTCCCGCCCCGCCGATCGGCTCCGTCCTCGGCCCCTTTGGTATCAACCTCATGGGCTTTACCAAGGAATTCAATGAGAAGACCCGTGCCGATATGGGCATGATCATCCCGACGGTCATCACGATCTATGCCGACCGTTCCTTCTCCTTCGTCCTCAAGACACCGCCGGCGCCCTTCCTCATTAAGAAGGCCTGCGGTCTCGAGTCCGCCTCCGCGACGCCGAACACCAAGAAGGTCGCGACCCTTTCAAAGGCCGACTGCCGCCGGATCGCCGAGCAAAAAATGCCCGACCTGAACGCCGCGTCGGTTGAAGCTGCCATGAGCATGATCGCGGGTACCGCGCGCTCCATGGGCATTCTGGTGGAGGAGTAATCGAATATGTTTAGAGGTAAGAAGTATAAGGATAACGCAAAGGTCATCGACCGCGCGAAGCTCTATGATCCCGCCGAGGCGATGGATACCGCCGTCAAGACCGCTACCGCGAAGTTCGACGAAACCGTCGAAGTCCATGTCCGTCTGGGCGTCGACTCCCGTCACGCCGACCAGCAGGTCCGTGGCGCGATCGTCCTTCCCCATGGTACCGGTAAGAAAGTTCGCGTCCTCGTCTTTGCGAAGGGCGACCGTGTGCAGGCTGCCAAGGATGCCGGCGCGGATTACGTCGGCGAGATGGATCTCGTCGAGAAAATTCAGAAGGAAAACTGGTTCGATTTTGACGTCGTCATCGCGTCCCCGGACATGATGGGTGTCGTCGGCCGTCTCGGTCGTGTTCTCGGTCCGAAGGGCCTCATGCCGAACCCGAAGGCCGGCACCGTTACCCCCGACGTCGGCCGTGCCGTCGCCGAGGCGAAGGCCGGTAAGATCGAGTACCGTCTCGATAAAACGAACATCATTCACTGCCCGATCGGCAAGGCCAGCTTTGGCTCCGAGAAGCTCACCGAGAACTTTAACACCCTCCTCGGTGCGATCATCAAGGCCAAGCCCGCCGCCGCCAAGGGTCAGTATATCCGCTCCTGCGTCGTCGCCGCCACGATGGGCCCCGGCATCAAGGTTAACCCCTTGAAGCTCGACGCATAAGTATGTTCTTTTACGAGGCTGTTTTCTAAAAAGAAAACAGCCTCGTTTTTTATCCCAAGACTCCGCCCCCTGCACCCTAGGGCTGCTTTCTTTCAACCGGTAAAGAAAGCAACATTGAAGCAGAAAAGAAAATAGGAGCGTTATTATGCGAAAAACTGATTATGCCCTGCTGGAAACCTATATGCTATCCTGCATGGGGGATAGTGCGCATGATAAAGACCATATCTACCGTGTTTTATATGTCGCTCTGGACATTGCCGGACGGGAACGCGATGTGGATTATGATGTCCTGATCGCGGCCTGCCTTCTGCATGATATCGGGCGCGGAGAGCAATTTGCAAATCCCGCGCTTTGTCATGCCGCCATCGGGGCGGATATGGCATACCACTTTTTGACTGCTCACGGTTATAGCGCGGATTGTGCCGGCCGCGTCGCTCAATGTATCCGCGTACACCGATTCCGGAACGACAATCCGCCTGCCGCTATTGAGGAAAAAATCCTCTTTGACGCGGATAAGGTCGAAGCGTCCGGCGCGATCGGTATCGCCCGTACTCTCCTTTACAATGGGCGTATAGGGGAGCCGCTGTACTCACTTACGGATGATGGGGAGGTCTCCGACGGTACCGCTGATATCTCGCCCTCTTTTTTTGAGGAGTACAAGCATAAACTCGAGAGGCTCTATGGTAAATTCTTTACCGAACGTGGACGGGAGATCGCCCGGGAACGGCAGCATACCGCAATCGCTTTCTATGACAGTCTTTTTCGTGAAACCGCGGGCTCGTATCGAAACGGGTTACAGCTGCTGTCCCATCAGCTGGAGGGTTAAAACAGCGGAGACGATTTCTCATCCCCGCTGATCTGATCACCCGATTGTTTAATATGTGATACCGTAGGCCAGCATCGCTTCGGCGACCTTCAGGAAGCCTGCGATGTTCGCGCCGATCATCATGTTACCTTCGTAGCCGTATTCTTCTGCGGCGTGGTAGCTGTTCTTGTAGATGTTGCGCATAATGTCCTGTAAGCGCTTATCGACTTCCTCGAACGTCCACCCCATACGAATGGAGTTCTGGCTCATCTCGAGCCCCGACGTCGCGACGCCGCCGGCATTCGCGGCCTTCGCCGGCCCGTACAGCACGCCGTTCTTGATGAACGCGTTGATCGCTTCCGGTGTCGACGGCATGTTCGCGCCTTCCGAAACACAGATACAGCCGTTTTTGATCAGTTCGTAAGCGGATTCCTCGTCGATTTCGTTCTGCGTCGCGCACGGCAGTGCGATATCGCAGGGAATCGTCCAGATGTCCCTGCAGTTGGGGGTGAACACCGCCGACGGGACACGGCGCGCATATTCGACGATACGACCGCGCTCGACCTCCTTGATCTGACGCATGATGTCGAGGTTGATACCCTTTTTGTCGTAGACATAGCCCGCGGAATCGCTCATCGCGACGACGTTCGCGCCGAGCTGCTGGGCCTTCTGCGTCGCATACAACGCCACGTTGCCGGAGCCGGAAACAAGCACGGTTGCACCGTCAAACTTCCTGCCCGCGCTCTTGAGCATCTCCTCGGTAAAGTAGCACAGACCATACCCCGTCGCTTCGCGACGCACGAGGGAGCCGCCGAAACTCATACCCTTACCGGTCAGAACACCGGTGGTCTGGTCGGTCAGGCGCTTATACTGGCCATAAAGGAATCCGATCTCACGGCCGCCGACGCCGATGTCGCCCGCCGGAACGTCGGTATCCGCGCCAATATGTTTGGACAGCTCGATCATGAAGCTCTGGCAGAAGCGCATGATCTCACCTTCGCTCTTGCCCTTCGGATCGAAGTCCGAGCCTCCCTTCGCGCCGCCCAGAGGCAGCCCGGTCAAGGAGTTTTTAAAAATCTGTTCAAAGCCTAAGAACTTAAGAATTGACAGGTTCACCGACGGATGGAAGCGCAGTCCGCCCTTATACGGGCCTAAGGCGGAGTTGAACTGCACACGTACGCCGCGGTTGACGCGCACACGGCCCGAGTCGTCCACCCACGATACGCGGAACTGAATCAGACGTTCCGGCTCCACGACACGATCCACGATGCCCGCGTCTACGATGTCCGCACGGCGTTCGATGACCGGCGTCAAAGACTGCAGCACCTCGCGTACCGCCTGATGGAACTCGACGGCACCCGGATTACGACGGCATACATCCGTGTAAATGCCGGATAAATAGCTATTGGACAGATCCATAGTTTTCGATGCAACTCCCTGATATAAAATGATAGCTCCTGCGTTTTTCACAAGCGGCCCATGCATATCTTGCAGGATGCTGCAAGCCTTCCTGCATTTCTAAAACGCTGACTTTTCTCGTTTTTCGACCGCACGCTGGGGTTATTGTTATTAAGATACACCTTTGTGCATAAATTGTCAAGTATAACTGTATTTAAACTTTCTTTATTTATACGATGCAGTTTTCGTCGCGTGTTTGTCAGACTGATATTGTTCGATTTCACAATTTGCGTTTTTGATGATAATGCAATTTTGTATTATTTTCATTTCATTTTACATAGCGCCAATTTCACAGGTTCCAGAAGCCCCTGAGACGTATTTCATGCGGATACCGTGGCATCCACGTCGGGGTTTATGCGATACTGTCCCCGGCGCTGTGACAGAAGCGCCGTTTTTTAGATCTACCAGTTTGACAAGACGACTGTGCATGGGGCTGCGGTATGACGCGCGTATATTTCCTATAACCCGCGCGGGAGCTCTGCGTACACGGTTCGGCTGGAATCCCCCCCTCGCCGCATTTCGTTTTGCGTTTTTATTACGACGCCGGACAAGAGCGTGGCACTCGTGTTACGACTTTGCAACACAAAACCGATGTTCGTTTGTGAAGCGGCCCTTTGATTATTGTCTGTAACAATATCTGCAATAATCAGAGCGTGTATAAACGTTATTTTTCACTTTCCGTTACACTTATATTACAACTGCCAAATTTGTTCATAATTGGGTTGACAAACCATACACAAGTTTGTTAGAATAGCTCTCGTCGGCTCGCGTTCCACCACTATAATCCATACAGACAGAAAGGATAGTATATGCCAAAAACACATCTTCCGCCCCGGCTTGTAGACGTACTCATCCACGAACGGGCCGATGCGGAAAACATACTCTTCTACTTCGAAGGCGACCTTCTGCCGGAGGAATCCCCCGGAGAAACGCTTCTGGCCTTCGACGCGAATACGCTCATAACGATCACCGGTACGGTCGAGCTGCGGCGCGTCGACCGCGCACGAAAACTCGAGAGCGTCTTTGCTGAAACGGGATTTACCACCGCACCTGTCCGCGCTTACAAAAACCTCCGCGTCGAGCGGCAGATCGCCACCTCCCGCCTGCTCGCGGACACCGACGGCGACCCCATCGTCCTCGCGGTCGCCTCCATCGGGCGCACCAAGGCAATGGAAGACTTTGCGCGTGCCTATAACGCCTATCTCGAAGGCGAGACACCGCGCATGCCACCGTATGTGTCGCCGTTCTGCCCGAAATGCGGCATGCCGTACCCCGAGGAAGGCCGCCGTGTCTGCCCGAACTGCTCGGGACGTGTTTCTATCACAATGCGCCTTTTAGGGTACTTCAAGGACTACGGAAAGCAGGTCACGGCGATCATCCTGACGATGTTCCTCGCGACCGGCTTCTCGCTGCTGACCCCTTACGTCGGGTCAAAGCTTTTATACGACGAGGTGCTCGTCGCAAACGGGCGCTTTTACGGCATGGTCCTTGCCATCGTCCTGCTGATCTTCGCCGTTAGGCTGATGAACACGCTGATGAACGTCCTCTATACCTGGGTCCTAGGGAGCATCATGCCGTGGATTGTCTACGATCTGAAGCTGAAAATTTTTACCGCCATGCAGCGGCTCTCGACGGGGTATTACACCTCCAAGCAGACCGGCGCCCTCATGACGCGTGTAAACCGAGATGCGAATAACATTTACTGGTTTTTCCTCGACGGCGTGCCGTACCTGATCGTCAACTCCGTCCTCTTCATCGGCGTCGCCGCGTTCATGATTTCGATGAGCTGGAAACTCTCCCTCATCGCCATCGCTGCCATTCCGCTGGTGCTGATCTTCTTCAAGATCATGTGGAAGGTCTTCCGGCCCCTCCATCACCGGCTCTGGGTACACGACGCAAAGCTTTCCTCCGTCGTCTCCGACACACTTTCCGGCCAGCGTGTCATCAAGGCGTTCTCCAAGGAGGACACCGAGCTGTCCCGCTTTGACTCTCATTCCGGCAACCTCGCCGCGGCCGAAATCCGCCTGTCGAACACGGAGACGACAGCTTTCCCTCTCGTCTATCTGATGATGTTCGCCGCTCAGGTCGTCCTCACCGCCATCGGCGGAACCATGGTACTGCGCGGGGAGCTGACCCTCGGTACGCTGATCGCCTTTATCGCGTATATGTCGATGCTCTACGGACCGCTTGAGTTCATGTCGTGGGTCTCCAACTGGTGGTCTCGCTGCGTGGACTCCGCGCAGCGCGTCTTTGAGATCATCGACTCAAAACCCGACGTCGCGGAAGCCGAGCATCCCCTCCCCAAGGAGGAAATCGACGGCAAGATCGAGTTCGATCACGTCCGCTTTGAGTACGAACCCGCCCGTCCGGTGCTGCGCGATATGAGCTTCACCGTAGAAGCCGGGCAAATGCTCGGCATCGTCGGCAAAGCCGGTGCGGGTAAGTCCACGATGGCGAACCTGATGGCGCGTCTGTACGACCCCACGGAAGGGACGGTGCGCATCGATGGTGTCGACTTAAAGCTTCTGCCGATGGCGCTTGTCCGACGCAACATCGGCATCGTTTCGCAGGAAATTTACCTCTTTATCGGCTCGATTGCGGATAACATCCGTTATGCGAAGCCCGACGCGCCGATGGAAGAGGTCATTGCCGCGGCGAAGGCCGCCGGGGCACACGACTTCATCATGCGCCTGCCCGACGCCTATGAAACCCGTGTCGGTGCCGGCGGGCAGGACCTCTCCGGCGGCGAGCGCCAGCGGCTCTCCATCGCGCGCGTCATCATCCAAAACCCGAAAATCCTTATTCTTGACGAAGCCACCGCCGCGATGGACACCGAAACCGAGCGTAAAATACAAGATTCCGTAAACGCCCTCAAATCCGGCCGCACCACCATCGCCATTGCCCACCGTCTGTCCACCCTGCGCGACGCCGACTACATCGCGGTGATTTTGGACGGTAAGGTTGCTGAATACGGCCGACATGACGAGCTGATCCGCAAAAAGGGCGAATTCTATAAGCTGTACACCATCCAGACCGAAGCGCTGAAATACACCGGCATCGGCGCGTAATACAGGAGCTTTTATGACTGAAACCATAGTATATCTGCCGAAAGAGCAGTGGAAAGGCACCGCTGTCCCTATTCGTTACACGACAGCCACCTATTACGACGTATCCGTCGTTCAGACCGTCTCCGGTTTCGCGGTCGCCTTTGAAAAAAAGCCCTTCCGTAAGGCCATCACCCATACGCCCGAGGAATACGACTTCCCCGACCGACTTTACGCCGACTGGTGGGACGGTGCCGAGGCCTACGGCATCGTCCGTGATGGCAAGCTCACCGCCGCAATCGAATTATGGCCGGAGGAATGGTCCAACCGCCTGCGTGTCACCGAGCTGTGGGTCTCCGAGCCTTTGCGCGGGCAGGGTATCGGCCATGCGTTGATGAACATTGCCAAAGAGCATGCCATTCGCGACCGCAACCGCGCGGTGATGCTCGAAACGCAGTCCTGTAACGTAAACGCCATCGGCTTCTACCTGCACGAGGGATTTGCCCTCATCGGCTTCGACGCCTGTGCCTATCAAAACAACGACATCGAGCGCCGGGAAGTGCGTATGGAAATGGGCTGGTTTAACCCCGGCGCCTCTACCCGCTCAAACTCACCGCAACGAAAGGAGCAAGCATGAACACTTTAACGGATATCGGCATTCTCACCCCCGCCGACGTCACTTTCTTTACATCCGCCGAGGGCTTCATCGGCGCAAAGCTTCATGACCGCGAAGTACCGCGCGTTACCGTTGCCCGCGCGCTGCCGTTTTCAACTCCCGAAAGCTATCTCTGTATCCAGGACGAGGATAAAAAGGAGCTCGGCATCCTCCGTGATCTGCAAGACTTCCCCGAGGAGCAGCGCAAGCTTCTCCACGAGGCCCTGCGCATGCGTTACTTCTCCCCGCAGATCCTCGAAATCCGTTCCGTCCGGGATAAAATGGGCTACCTCTATCTCGACGTCCGCATCGAAGGCGGCGACCGTGTCTTTGCCGTCAAGGACTACTCCCGCAACCTCCGCGCGATCGACGCCCACCGCCTGATGATCACTGACGTCGAGGGCAACCGCTATCAAATCGAGGACATCGAAGCCCTTGATCTCAAATCCAGACGGCGTCTCGAGCCGTATCTGCTGTAATCCTCGAACGTACCATAAGGAGGTCATATGGCCGATCAACTGACATTCGCCTTCGATTTGAGCTTCGAAGGCACCTTCACTAAGGGAATCCTCTCCGTCGGAGACGGTAAACTGACCTGTATTGTCGACAACACCGTTTGCTACATGCTCCCGACAGCATCACTGTCGAGCATCAAGGTCACCGGCGACGTCGGCTGCGGGTATCTGGAAGCTACCGTCGACGGAAAGCCGCGTATCCTAGCCCGCATGACGACAAGTCATCTGCGCGCCGCGGGAGAGTTCCTTCTCGCGCTGCAATATTACATAGACACCGGCGAATTAAATGCCGTTGTAGACGATACCCCACGCGTCTGTCCGAAATGCGGACGCCCATACCCCGAAAACTCCACCGTCTGTATGTACTGCATCAAGACCGGCGCGGTATTCCTCCGTGCGATCAAAATGATGCGTCCGCAGATGAAGCCCTTTACCATCGGCTGCGTCCTTGTCATGATGTCGAACCTTCTGTACTCGCTGACGCCGAAGCTGAATCAGATGCTCATCGACGGTCAGCTCGGTAGCGGCACCGGCACGGTCGAGATGGTACTATTCCTGTGCGGCATGATGCTGCTGGTGCGTTCCATCGGTGAAACCCTCTATATCATTGCGGGACGTCACATCAGCCGCGCTGGTTCCTTCTTTGCTTCGGGTCTTCGCCATGCCGCCTACGACAAGGTGCAGCGGCTCTCGATGGCGAACCTCTCCCGCAAGACCACCGGTGACCTCTTAAAGCGCATCACTCAGGATACGCAGAAGGTACGAGAGTTTCTGATCGATCAGGGCAGATTCCTGCTTGAAATGTCCGTCAGCTTCATCGTCATCGGCACCATTCTGTTTATTCAGAACTGGAAGCTTGCCCTGCTCGTCATTGTCCCCGCACCGGTCGCGCTGTTCATCTCGACGAAAGTCTGGAACCGCATCATGCTCCGCTACGAAAAGCAGTGGCGCTTATTCTCGAAATCGAACTCCATTCTCCATGACATCATCTCCGGTATCCGCGTCGTGAAGGCGTTCGGCAACGAGGAGCGTGAAATCGCGAAGTTCGCCGGCGTTAACCGCGAACTTGCCACCGTCTCCGCGCGAAACGAGCGCATGTGGGCGAAGCTGTTTCCGATGCTCAACTTCCTCATCGGCATCGGCGAGTTCTTCGTTCTATACTTCGGCGGAAAGATGATTCTTAACCGCGAGCTTACCACCGGCGAGCTGGTCGAATTCACGATGTACATTAGTTACATTTACGGCCCGATGCGCTGGATGACGAATCTGCCGCGCTGGCTCGCGGATGTGCTGACATCGCTTCTAAAAATCTTCGAAATCCTCGACGAGACTCCCGAGGTACTGCCCGCGACCCGCGCGCTGTCACCCGAAATCCGCGGCGCGATCGCCTTCGATCACGTCACCTTCGGTTATAAGTCCTATGAACCAGTGCTGAAGGACGTAAACCTCGAAATCCATCCCGGCGAAATGATCGGTCTGGTCGGTCCGTCCGGTACGGGCAAGAGTACGCTCATCAACCTCGTCATGCGTCTCTACGACGTCACGCGCGGTTCAGTTTCCATCGACGGGGTGGACCTGCGCGATCTGTCCGGCGAGACGCTGCATGAGAACATCGGCGTCGTCTTCCAGGAGAACTTCCTCTTTGCCGGCACGATCTACGATAACCTCACCTACGCCAAGCCCGAGGCCTCTCCCGATGAAATCATCGCTGCCGCGAAGATCGCCAACGCGCATGAGTTCATCACAAAGCTCCCCGACGGCTACAATACCCTCGTCGGCGAAAACGGTTACACCCTCTCGGGCGGCGAGCGCCAGCGTATCGCCATCGCCCGCGCCATCCTGCGCGACCCGCCGATTTTGATTCTCGACGAAGCGACGTCCTCGCTCGACGTGGAAACGGAAGCCCAAATACAGGAAGCTCTGGGGCGTCTGATACACGGCCGTACGACGATCGCCATCGCGCACCGTCTCGCGACTTTGCGTAACGCGAACCGTCTCGTCGTCCTGGAAGGCGGTAAAATAGCCGAATGCGGCTCTCACGCGGAGCTGATGCGTCACTCGGACGGTGTGTACCGGCGGCTCGTGCTCGCACAGTTACAGACGCAGAGTGTGAAGAAGGAATAATAGCACCTTCCCATTCCGTTCTTAATCCATCCTTACTGATCGGCAGAGGGGCGCTACTCATCCCTCTGCCTTCTTTTTTAACCAAAACGCCCTTTTATTGGCGGCATCCATTTAACGATGCCGCCAATAAAAGGGCGTTTTGGATTTTAAATAAAAAAGAGGAACCGTTCTATTCAAAACGGTTCCTTTTTATCAGTTAATACTTAAACTTCTTCTTCTTCGCACGAGCGGCTTCCGACTTCTTACGGCGCTTGACACTGGGACTTTCGTAATGTTCGCGTTTGCGGAGTTCGGAAAGCACTCCCGCCTTCGCGCAAGAACGCTTGAAACGGCGAAGCGCACTGTCCAACGATTCGTTCTCTTTGAGATGGACTTCAGACATCTATTTTCCCTCCCTCCGCGCAAACCGGCTGCGCCATACACTACGCGGCCCTCCGGTTTTTCTCGTACTTGCGCCAGCGTAGCAATATTTATTATAACCGATAACCGGTCACTTGTCAAGTATTATCTTCTTATTTTACGACAATGTTGATAATTTTTCCCTTGATGACGATGACCTTCATGATATTCTTGCCTTCGACCGCCGCCGCAACTTTCTCATCGGCAAGTGCCGCGGCTTTAGCCGTCGCTTCATCCGCGTCCGCCGCGAGCTTTACGACCGATTTCAGCTTGCCGTTGACCTGTACGGCCATTTCGACCTCGGCGTCGACGGTCTTGGTTTCGTCGTAGGACGGCCACGGCGCAGCGCTTAAGAAGCTCTTACCGAAACCGAGGGTATGCCAAAGCTCCTCGGTAATATGCGGCGCGAAGGGATTGAGGAGCGTAATGAAGGCTTTAAAATCGGTGCGGTTACAGCCGTTGTCGGCGAACCGGTTGAGAAGCGTCATCAGCGCGGCAATGGCGGTGTTGAACTTCATCTCCTCGATGTCGACGGTGACTTTGCGGATCGTCTTGTGCATCGCGGATTCATTGGCTTTAGAGTATTCATCGCCGGGTACAAGCTTCTCAGACATCGACCAGACGCGTTCCAAAAAGCGGCGGCAGCCACGGATGGCCGAAGTCGACCACGGTGCGGACTTTTCAAAGTCGCCGATGAACATCTCGTACAGGCGCAGCGTGTCGGTGCCGTACTCCGCGATCACGTCGTCGGGGTTGATAACGTTACCGCGGGACTTGGACATCTTTTCGCCGTTTTCGCCGAGAATCATGCCGTGAGAGGTGCGCTTGTGATATGGCTCGGCGTAAGGGACGATGCCGCAGTCGTAGAGGAACTTATGCCAGAAGCGGGAATATAGAAGATGCAGTGTAGCGTGCTCCATACCGCCGTTGTACCAGTCAACCTGGCCCCAGTAGTCGAGGGCTTCCTTTGCCGCAAGGGATTCGTGGTTATGCGGATCCATATAACGCAGGTAGTACCACGAGGAGCCCGCCCAGTTAGGCATAGTGTCGGTCTCTCGCTCGGCGTCCGCGCCGCAGCGAGGGCATTTCGTATGCACCCAGTCGGTACATTTGGCTAAGGGCGACTCACCGTTGTCAGTCGGCTCGTAGCTCTCGACGTCCGGCAGGGTCAGCGGCAGCTCAGACTCGGGCAGCGGCACCCAACCGCACTTTGGGCAGTGTACCATCGGGATCGGTTCGCCCCAGTAGCGCTGACGGGAGAAAACCCAGTCGCGCAGCTTGAAGTTGACCTTCGGTTCGCCGAGTTTCTTTTCCTCAAGCCACTTGACGATGGCTTCCTGCGCTTCCTTGCAGCTCATACCGGATAAAAAGCCAGAATTGACGAGCGTACCCGTCTCGACATCGGTGAACGCGGCCTCCTCGACGTTACCACCAGCGATGACCTCGATGATCGGAAGCCCGAAGGTCTTCGCAAAGTCCCAGTCGCGGGTATCATGCGCCGGAACCGCCATGATCGCGCCGGTACCGTAGGTCATGAGGACATAATCCGATACGAAAATAGGAATTTCTTCGCCGTTTACGGGATTGACTGCCGAAACGCCCTCGATACGGACGCCGGTCTTTTCTTTGACAAGCTCGGTACGCTCGAAGTCGGATTTCTTCTTTGCCGCTTCCTGATACGCGCGCAGCGCATCCATGTTGCCGATCTTGTCCGCCCATTTGTCGATGTACGGATGCTCCGGGGAGATGACCATGTACGTTACGCCAAACAGCGTGTCGGGACGCGTGGTGAAAATACGCAGGTTATCCCCTGCGGTGGTGGAGAAGTCGACTTCCGCGCCGGTGGAACGGCCGATCCAGTTCTTTTCGGCGAGGACAACGCGGTCGATGAAGTCCACCGTATCGAGGTCGTCGATCAGGCGCTGAGCGTATTTCGTGATGGCAAGCATCCACTGGGACTTTTCTTTCCGGACAACCTCGCCGCCGCAGCGTTCGCAGTGCCCTTCCACGACTTCTTCGTTTGCGAGAACGATCTTACAGGAGGTGCACCAGTTGACCGCCATCTTTTTCTTATAGGCGAGTCCTTTTTCGTATAGCTTGAGGAAAATCCACTGGGTCCACTTATAGTATTCCGGGTCGGCGGTACTGATCTCACGCGACCAGTCGAAAGAAAAGCCGATGGCTTTGCACTGCTCGGTAAAGCGGGCGATATTGCGCTTAGTGACGATAGCGGGATGGGTATGCGTCTTGATCGCGTAATTCTCCGTCGGGAGCCCGAAGGCGTCCCAGCCGATCGGGAACAGGACATTGTAGCCCTGCATACGGCGCTTACGGGAAACGATATCCATCGCGGTATACGGACGGGGGTGACCGATGTGCAAACCCTGGCCGGACGGATACGGGAACTCGACCAGCGCGTAGAATTTTGGCTTATCGGAATGGTTATCGGCGTGGAAGATGCCGGCGTCTTCCCACGCAGTCTGCCATTTTTTCTCAATGGCGGAAGGTTCATACTTCATAGTATCGTTCACGTCCTACTTATATATGTGTGATGCGGCGACAAAATTCGGCACCGCGGGAGGCAAATTAACGCCACAAACGCTCAAGGGAATAAAATTCGCGCACATCCGCGCGGAAAAGGTGAACGACGAGGAAGCCGTAGTCAACGAGCACCCACTGGGCGTTGTCGTAACCCTCGATGTGATGCGGGCGAATAGAAAACTTTTCCTCCACCAATTTTTCGACTTCCTGCGACAAGGTACGGATATGGGTATTGGAAGTACCGGTGCAAATGATAAAATAATCGGCGAGAGTGGTCTGTTCGTGGATATCCAGCACTTCCATCTGCCGTGCGCCCTTTTCGGTAAGCTTCGCGGATACGGCCTCGAGGATCGGTTTAATTTCTTCGTCTGTCAAGGTCTTCTTTTTCGTCGTATCCATGTTCATCCTCCTTTTTTACAAACGCGCCAATAGCGCGGCTAATTACGGTATATTCAGCTCGGTAATCGGTTCGGTATAGGGGTTATAGCGTTCATTGATAAGAGCCAGCACTTGTTCCCCATCCGCACCGTAATCCGCTCCGACGGCCTCGCCCGGCAGTGTCTCGACCGTCATGTTATCCGCGTCGAGGTTAAAAAGCTGTGTGGCAAGCCATATGACCTCGCCGGTGGAAAGATTGGTTTCGACTTGTTTTAATATCGCGGGAATCTTCGGTAAAAGGGCGAGAGACGCCGGGGTCATCAGCTTATCCGCGACGGCGCCGATCAGCTTCTGCTGTGCACGAATGCGGCCGAGGTCCGCGTCCGCGTAGCCGGAACGGAAGCGCATATAATGCAGCGCCTGTTCGCCGTCGAGAAGCTGTTCTCCTTCTTTAATATGAATTTCGAGATCCTGCGTGGGGTCGGAGTAATCCATATCCATCGCCACGTCGACGGTCACGCCGCCGATCGCGTCGATCACGGTTTCAAATACGCTGTAATCAATGACGCAGTAGCGGTCCGGGGCAAAGCCGACGGTGTTTTCGATCTCGGTGAGCATCCGGTCGATGCCCTTGTTGTGGGCGGCGTTGATCTTATGCACGCCGCCGCTCGCCATATACGCACGGGTGTCGCGGGGGATACTTAAGACATTGATGGTGCCTGCCGCCGTGTCGATCGCGGCAAGCAGGATGGTATCGGTGCGTGTGCCGTCTTCATCGGTGCCGGCAACCAGAAGCGTAAAGAAATTCTCCCGTCTGCCGCTTTCTGTAACAGGCTTTGCGGCCTGTACCTCGTCCTCGTCAGCGATGGATACGGTCTTCTGCGTCGCAGACACGGCGGTCGTCGTCGAAACGGCAGCCGCGGCTCTCGGCGGACGAATGAACACCGCAACAAAAATGACGGCCGCAACGGTGATCAGTGTGATTCCGGTACAAAAAGCCATGAACCTTCCATAACCGCGGGTTGTTCTTCTGGACATGTATCAGTATTAGCCTCCAAGCCAAGACGGCGGGGTATTGCCGGATGCCGCTGTCGTTTGTGCTGTCGTAGTTTCCGCTGCCGTCGACGCGCCGGTCGTCACGGCAGACGTCGCGGCGGCGGGAACGTCGGAACCGGTGGCGGTATCCTCCGGCGGGAGTGTCAGGTTGACCTCGGTGATCGCATTGACGTAGGGGTTATAGCCGCCCTCATTGACGCGGCGCAGGAGGGTGTTCAGATAGGCGACCTCGTAGTCCTGCCCCTCAAAGCGCACGGAATGGGTCGGCACCTTGCCGATCTCGATATCGGCAGGGTCCATATCGTAGTATTGCAGCGCAAGCCAAATCAGTTCGCCCGCCGTCAGATCGGTCTCCACGCTGTCGCGGAACAGCTCAACAAGTTCGGGTACCTTTAATATCGTCTGCGGCGACGCGAGCTTTGCAAGAACGGCGGCGAAGAATTCTTGCTGGATTTCAATACGCTTGATATCGGCGGCGGCATATCCGGAGCGGAAGCGGACGTATTTCAGCGCCGTCTCTCCGTCGAGCGTCTGCAAGCCTTCCTTGATATCGATATTCAGGTTGCCTGCGTTGTCGGTGTACTGCATATCCATGAAGACGTTGATCTCGATGCCTCCGAGGGTATCGATCAAGCGCTCGAACGCGTCGTAATCGATAGCGACATAGCGGTTCGCGGTATAGCCGAGGACGTCCGCGACCTCGGCCGCCGTCTCCTCAATGCCCTGCGCATAGGCCGCGTTGATCTTGATGACGTTGCCGAACTTCGACGTGCTCATCAGGTCGCGCGGAACGCTCATGATCTTGACCGCTTTCTTTGCGGTGTCGAGTGTGAGCATCATAATGGTATCGGAGCGCTTGCCGCTGTCGTCAAGACCGACGAGCAGAATGGTATAGACCCCCTCGCGGCGTGGGTTATCGAGCAACCCCTTCTCCGGCGCTTCGATATCGGTCGCTTCCTCGGACAGCTCCATGATGGCAGCTTCCACAATCTCGTCCTCGGAGAGCGCGGCCGTCGTGGCCTCCGTAGTCGCTTCGGTGGTCGTTGTCGCAGCCGTCGTTGTCGTCGCAATAGGAGTCGTTGTCGTCGCAGGCGCTACGGTCGTCGTTGTCGTAGACGGGACAGTCGATGTGGGTGTCACATTCTCACCCGACGGGGGTTTAACAAAGAACAGTACGTACAGCAGTGAGCAGACAACAAGTGCTAAAAGCGGAACCGCAATACCGAGGTAGATTTTCATGCCCTTGGAGAGCGATCCCTGCGGCGCAGGGGTATCCGTCTCCGAATAGGCACGATCCTCCGGCATACGCGGCGATTTTGCGCCGGGCGCCGCGTTTTCATCGAAGGCATTCGCGTCGTAATCCGTCTTTTTAGGCTTGTCAGAGGGCTGATCGGAGTGATTTCCGCTAAAAAGTTTCATAGGTTACTCCTTTTTCAAAGAAAGCACGCCGGGCTCTTCCCGCAAAATCCGCGCAAGCAGGTCGTTGCGCGCGATCACGGTCAACGGATGTAAGAGTCCGTCGTCCCGGACAATATGGACGATCGTTCCGTCGAAGGCCCGCAGGAGCGCCGCGCGGGGATTCTTTTTCGCAAGCGCGCGCAGCGTATCAACCTTCTTGAATTTACGCGTAGGCTCGATGTAATCAGCTAGGCAGAGCGTCATGTCAAGCGGCGACATCCCGGCCTTTCCCGTCGTGTGGCAGCGGATGGCTTCCGCGATATCCTCCTCCACGCCGAAGCGTTCCCGCGCGACCTCCGCGCCGGTAAACGCATGCAGCAGCGCGGTATCCGCAGCCGTATCTGCATCTATCATTATACCGTACTTTGCGCATAATTTCAACTGGTCATCGTGGCTTATTTCACGCGTTATGTCGTGTAAAAGCGCGGCATCTCCGGCTTTTTCGACGTCCGCGCCGAATCCGGGCGCAAGCTCCTTCGCCGCCTGCACACAGCCGAGGACATGCGCAAGCCTTTTCTCGCTCAACGTTTCACGCAGCACCTTTCCCACAGAGGCACGGTCGATCATCGGTAGAGTCCCCTTTCGCGGATGATATCGAGTACGGGCGCCGGCAACAGTTCCGGTACCGTCCCCCGTAAAAGACACTTCCGCAGCTCGGTCGAGCTAACCGGCAGTGCTCGTGTATAGAGAATCGTCACACGGGCGGAAAACCGTTCGCGCAGCTGCGCCGCGTAGGCGTCGAGCTTTTTCGCATCCTCATCCTCCCGGGCAAGGGCCGCTATCGCCGCATGGGAGAAGATCACAGTGGGCTGGTACCAGCGTTCAAGCGTAAAGAACATGTCCGAGCCGACGATAAACGTGAACGCCGTGTCGGGGTACAGCTCTGCAAGCGCGGTCAGCGTGCGCGCGGTATAGGACGGCGCAGGCAGCGTCTGCTCGATGGTGCAGACCGAGGTACCCGGGAGCATCGACGCAAGCGCGCCTGTCATCGCAACACGGTCGGCAGCCGTCGGCGTACCCGGCGGCAGCGCCTTGTGCGGCGGCTCGGCGTCGGGCACAAACCACAGCTCGTCGAGTCGGAGTGCTTCGAGCGCGGTACGGGCGGCGTGGAGATGCCCGGCGTGCGGCGGGTTAAAGGTGCCGCCGAGAAGCCCCACGCTTCTCATTTTGGCAGGACGATGCGGCGCTCGGCGGGCAGCTTCGGATTCGCGCGGTACAGTACGAAGCGTGTGCCGATTGTCTGCACCACGTCTGCATGTGTCCCCTCCGCGATGGCGTTTGCTGCCTCATCTGCGGTCAGCAGGGAATTTTCCAGTACGCGCAGCTTGATCAGCTCATGCGCGTCTAAGGACGCGTTGCTTTCGGCGATGACGGCGTCGGTCACCCCGGCGCGTCCGATCTGGAAGATCGTGTCGAGCGTATTGGCTTTCGAGCGCAGGAACGCCCGTTGTTTGGATGTCAGCATATTTTTATCCTCGTTTATCGATTATACCCGGCGAGCATCTCGCGTAAACGCATGCAGGCTCTCGCACGGTGGGAAATTTCGTTCTTCTTATCAGAGTCAAGTTCGGCGATCGTGCAGCCGTATTCGGGCAGGTACATCAGGGGATCGTAGCCAAAGCCACGCTCGCCGCGCGGTGCGGCGGCGATGATCCCGTCGCAGGTTCCCTCGACGGTGAACGCCGTTATTTCATCGAGAATGCACGCCATCGCGCAAACGAAACGCGCGGTGCGCCGTTCTTTCGGCACGCCGGCGAGCGCCGCAAGGAGCTTATCGTTACACTGCTTCGCGGTGCCGTTCTCCCCCGCATACCGCGCGGAGTAAATGCCGGGTGCGCCGCCCAGCGCGTCCACGCAAAGCCCGGAATCGTCCGCGATGCAGGGCCTGTGCGCGAGTTCCCAGACCGCGCGGCACTTGATTATCGCGTTTTCGGCAAAAGTTGCGCCGTTTTCGACGATTTCCGGGTTGAATCCGGCTTCCTTCATCGTTAGGATGCGGATGCCCCCTAAAATCGCACTCAGTTCCTCCGCTTTATGCGCGTTTGCGGTTGCCAATATAAATTCCATCCCGTTTTCCCGCTTGTCAAACAGTAACAACCGTTTTCTGCGCGTCGATCATCTTGAAGATCGCGGGCGTCGTCACCTTGACGATGTTGTCCAGCTCCTCCCGCGTATACGGGCGTCCTTCTCCCGTACCCTGCACCTCGACGAACGCGCCGGAGCCGGTCATGACGATGTTGAAGTCCGCGAGCGCGTGGGAGTCCTCCTCGTAGCACATGTCAATCAACGGCTGGTCGCGGCCGTCGAGGGGCAAAAGTCCCGTGCTGAGCGCCGCGACATAGTCGGTAACCGGATTCTTCTTGAACCAGCGCCGCTCCGTCGCCAGCTTACACGCGAGCGCCAGCGCGACAAAGCCGCCCGTGATTGACGCGCAGCGTGTGCCTCCGTCGCCTTGCAGAACGTCACAGTCCACGGTGATCGTCGTCTCGCCCATCGTCCCCATATCGACGACGCTGCGCAGCGCGCGTCCGATTAACCGCTGAATCTCCGCCGAGCGTCCCGCAAGCTTCAGCTTCGACACATCGCGCGGGGACCGTTCGCGGTTTGCCCTCGGCAGCATCGCGTACTCCGCCGTCACCCAGCCGAGTCCCGTCCCCTTGCGATGGAACGGTACGCCTTGCTCGATACTCGCGGTGCAGTAGACCTTCGTCTGTCCCTGCTCGATCAGGCAGGAACCTTCTGCGAAAGCCGATACGTTCGGTGTCAGTGTAAAGGGTCTCAGCTCGTTATACTTTCGTCCGTCAATTCGCGGCATAATGATGAGTCCTCTCCGCGCTTAAAACAGCGCCTTCACAAAATCGTCCGGGTTGAACGGCAAAAGATCGTCGATCTTCTCGCCGACACCAATATATTTGACCGGAATCCCCATCGTGTGGGAAATGGATATGACCACGCCGCCCTTCGCGGTGCCGTCCAGCTTTGTCAGGACGATCCCCGTGATCCCCGCCGTTTCCGCAAACGCCTTCGCTTGCGACAGCGCGTTCTGTCCCGTCGTCCCGTCGAGAACCAAAAGCGTCTCACGATCCGCGCCGGGCAGGGTTTTATCGATCACGCGGCTGATCTTTTCAAGCTCCTTCATCAGGTTCGTCTTATTTTGCAGCCTTCCCGCTGTATCGACGAGTACGACATCCGTCCCTCTCGCCTTCGCCGCGGCCAGCGCGTCGTAGACGACCGCCGCCGGGTCTGCGCCCTCGGTCTGGCGAACGATTTCCACGCCCGCGCGCCCTGCCCAGATCTCGAGTTGGTCCGCCGCCGCCGCACGGAACGTATCCCCCGCCGCAAGCAGGACCGACTTGCCGTCCTCTTTCAGGTTATGCGCAAGCTTGCCGATGGTCGTCGTCTTGCCCGCGCCGTTCACGCCGATAACAAGGACGACGGAGGGCTTCGTCCCGAGCCGCAGCTTCCGCGTTTCGGGAGCCGCGCCGCCGGTCATCTCGGCGAGAATACGCGCCAGTGTGTCGCGTACCTGCGTCGATTCGCGCAGGCGGCCGGCCTTAACTTCCGCGCGGAGCCGTTCTACGACGTCCGTCGCAGTGTCGACGCCGAGGTCGGAGAGGATCAGCGCTTCCTCCAGCTCGTCGAGCAGATCCTCGTCGACGACGCGGAAAACCTTGACCACTGCGTCGAGCTTTTCGGCGATGACGCCGCGTGTTTTGGCAAGTCCCGCCTTGATTTTATCGAAAAATCCCATGTTTTAATCGCTCCTTCGAGGTCTAATTCTTAATACCGAATTCCCGCGCCGCTTCACCGACGTCGAATGCCAGTAATTTGGACACACCCTGTGTCGGCATCGCCACGCCGTAGAGCATGTCGGCTTCCTCCATCGTATGCCGACGGTGCGTGATCACGATAAACTGCGTATGCTCGGTGTAACTGCGCAGGCATCGCGCAAACCGCCGGACATTGACGTCGTCCAATGCGGCGTCGATCTCGTCGAGGATGCAGAACGGCGTCGGTCGGACGCGCAGGATGGCGAAATACAGCGCGATCGCAACGAACGCCCGCTCGCCGCCGGACAGCAGACTTAAGACTTTCAGCGTCTTGCCCGGTATCTGCACGCGAATTTCGATGCCGCAGGAAAGCACGTCCGACGGTTCCGCAAGCTCCAGCTCCGCCGTGCCGCCGCCGAACACCTCCGTAAAGGTTTCCCCAAACGCGCGGTTGATAATCGCGAACTGCTCCGTAAATTGCCTTCGCATCTGACGGTTCAGCTCGGCAATCACGCTCTCAAGCTTCCCCTTCGACGTTTCCGCGTCGATCTGCTGCGTCCGATAGAAATCGTAACGCTCCTTCAGCTTGGCATATTCCTCAATTGCCCCCGTATACACGCTGCCCAGCGCGCGGATCTCCCGCCGCAGCGCGTCGGCACGCTTTTTCGCGGCGTCCGGATCCTCCATCGGCTCGGCGCATTCCCGTGCCGTCGCCCGCGTGAGTCCGTATTCGTCCCACAGCGCCGCCGTCAGGCTGTCCTGCGACTTTTTTAGGTTCTCGACCCGATTTTCAAGCCGCACCTTTTCGCGTTCGAGTGCAATCTGCCGCTGACCCGCGTCGTTTCTTTTCCGGTCGCCCTCGACACGCAGCGCTTCGATCTTCTGCTTTTGCGAGAGAATCGCGGCGAGCTTTTCCTGTGCGGCACTCATCCGTGCGGCATATGCATCGCGGGCTTCCTCGGCAGCTTTGGCCTCCCGCTCGAGCGCTTGATTTTCCGCGTCGAAGTCCCGTGCGTTTTCCTCACGCCGCCCGGCATCCGTCTCGGCATCCGCGAGGTGTGCCGCAAGCTCCGACGCCGCCGCGTGAATCTCGCGCAGCACGCCGCGCGCCTCCTCGCAGGCCTGTCTTGCGCGCTCCCTGTCTTGCGTCGCCGCCTGTTCCCCGGCCGCCGCGCGCGTAAGCTCACCCGCAAGCCGGGTATCCTCGACGGCGTTCTCCCGCAGACGTTCCCACACGATCCCGCGTTCGGCTTCCCCGCGTTCCCATGCGGCTGTCACCTCACGCAAACGCTCCGTCAGCTCGGCTTTCTCTTCGCTTTCATCGCGGTCGAGACTGTCAAGCGTCATTTTCGCGCGGTCACGCGCCATCGCGCACTCCGTCAAAGCCGCTCTTGCCGCTTCCACATCCTCCCGCGCGGCTTCCATCCGTACGCCGAGCGCGGCCGCTTCCCGTCCGGCTTCTCCGACCTCTTTGGCCGCACACTCGAGTTCCCCGGCGGTAGTCTCGCGCTCCGCTTTCATGCGTTCCAGCTCGTTTGCCCGCGCAAGCACACCGGAGGAACGAGCGAGACTGCCGCCGGTCATCGCGCCGCCCGGAGACAACACCTGTCCGTCGAGCGTGACAAGCTTTAACCGGTGCCCTGACTGCCGCGCCGCCTCAATCGCATTGTCTATCGTATCTATGACGACGGTGCGTCCGAGAAGGTTTCGCATCACCGGTGCATAGACCGGCTCAAACCGCACAAGCCGGCTCGCAAGGCCGATCACACCCGGCAGCTTTTCATAGTCCTGCGGCGCAAGCTCCGTTCCGCGCACAACGGCGAGCGGCAGAAACGTCGCGCGGCCTTCGTCTCTTGATTTGAGCATGCCGATCGCACGCCGTGCATCCTGTTCGCTGTCCACGACGACGTTGCCCGCCGCCGCGCCGAGCGCCGTCTCGATCGCCGCGACATAGGCGTCGTCCGTCGAGATCAGTGCGGACACCGGCCCGTGAATACCGCCAAGGGACGCTTTGCGCGTCATGACGGCACGGACAGCCTTGGCATACCCCTCATAATCCCGTGCAAGCTCGGACAGCAGCCGCAAGCGGTTCTCCGTATCGGCAAGCTGTATTTTCAGCTTCGTATGGGCCTCCCGCGCTTCCTCCTCACGGGCGGCGCGGGACGCTCTCATGCGCGTATACCCCGCGAGGATGTTCTCCTTCGCGGTCAGCTCCGCGCGGGCGGCTTCCTCCGCCTTTATCAGCGCGGCAAGCTTCTCCGCCGCTTCCTTTTTCGCCTCGTCACGCGTACGGGACGCCGTATTCATCGCGTCGATACGCGCCTGCAGCTCGGATGCCGACGCCTGGGCCGACGAAATTTTCGCACGGGCATCGCTCTCCCTCGCACGCAGGCTATCCGCATCGGAACGATTCTGCTCCCGCTTTGCCGCAGCCGCTTCCCGAAGCTCCCGGCTCCGGGCGACTTCCGCATCACACCGGTTAAGCGCCATTTCCGCGACCCTCTCGCGATCCTTACGGCTATGGATTTCCTCTCCGAGCGCCGCGAGCTTTGCCCGCATATCCTCCGTTCGCGCAGCACGCTCCGCACGGTCCGCCTCATTGCGTACAGCCTCCGCGCGGTTACGCTCCAACGCGGCACGGGCGAGGGCGATCTTTCCCTCCTCCGACGCGCTGCCGGACGCGCAGTCCTGTATCTCAAGCCTTGCATGTTCCTGTTCTTCCTCGAGCGTACGCATCCGTGCCGTCAATGCCGCGGCTTCCGTCTCCAGCGCCGTAACGAGGTTTTCACAGGCCGTTAGCCCTTCGACCGCCGTAGTAAAGTCCGCTTGCGTACCGGAAAGCTCACCGTCCGCCGCGTCGAGCGACCGTAGCCACAGCGCGACCTCCAGCTTCTTTTGTTCCTCCCGCAGCGCGTTATACGTCCGCTCCCGCTGCGCCTGCTTCTCCATTGATGGCAGCTGTGTTTCCATCTCCCGCACAAGGTCGGACACACGCGTCAGATTCTCCTCGGCGGAAATGAGCTTACGCTCGGCTTCGTCGCGGCGATACCGGAATTTTGTGATGCCGGCGGCTTCGTCAAAGATTTCGCGGCGATCCTGCGCCCTTACGGACAGGATTTCGTCGATACGTCCCTGTCCGATCACCGAGTACCCGTCGCGGCCGATGCCGGTATCCATAAAAAGCTCATGGATATCGCGCAGGCGAACGGTTTTTTTATTAATGTAATATTCGCTCTCACCCGAACGGTAGTAGCGGCGCGTCACCGCAACTTCGTCGTAGTCCGTTTTCAGAGCGTGTCCGGAGTTATCGAGCGTCAGCGTCACTTCGGCAAAGCCCATGCGCTTTCGTTCCTCTGCGCCCGCGAAGATGACATCCTCCATTTTTGAGCCGCGCAGGGCCTTCGTGGACTGCTCGCCCAAAACCCAGAGAATCGCATCGGAGATATTCGATTTGCCCGATCCGTTCGGGCCGACGATGGCAGTCACACCGGCGTGAAAATCGACGCGCAGCTGATCGGGGAAGGACTTAAAGCCCTGCATTTCCAGCCTTTTGAGTAAAATCGCCGCGCATCTCCTTTCCGTTTGAAAATATCCTTACAGCCTCCGTATTCAGTGTATTATAGCAAATTCAGAATAGGATTGCAAGAACTATTTCTTGAACAGACACTGTAAACGCCGAAAAACGAATTGCGGAGGGCAAAATCACCCTCCGCAAAGCACTTTATTTACCTGCAAACCGCCGCAGCATCGCTGCGATTTCCGCGCGCGCCGCATCTCCCATCGGGTCGAGTGTGCTGTCCGCGTTGCCTGTAATGATTCCCTCCGCAACCGTCCAGGAAAGCGCCGTTCTCGCCCAGACAGGCGTCAGATAGCCGTCCGGGAAGTACGACAAATACGCCGATGCCGACACATCGCGTCCCTCCCACTGCGCATACCGATACAGCATGGCCGCAAGCTCCGCACGCGTAATCGCCTGTCCGGGCAGGAAGCGGCCGTTCCCGTCTCCCTGCACGATCCCTTCCTCGCTCGCCCACAGCACGGCATTTGCGTACCACTCATGCATGTCCACATCCGAAAACGGGGTCACGCCGTAGACGGGCGGATTCCCGGCAAGCCTATATAGGCATGTCGCCAGCATCGCACGCGTCGCGGTACCGTCAGGCGCAAATGCATCTCTTGCCGTGCCGGTCATCCATTTTTGTTCATACGCCGTCAGAACGTCGTCATAAAACCAGTCGCTCTCCGCGACGTCGGTAAATGGATTCTTACGCGGCGGTACTTCCGGCTCCGGCTGCTCGGCCTTCGTCACCGTACCGGTTTCCGGGTCGTATATCCCGTCGAATACGACGAACGGCGACAGCTTCGTCACGCTCATCGATACCTTTCCATTCTTAACGACGGCGTTTTCATACTCAAGCGTCTGATTATTACAGTGCGCCACCGTAATTTCCAGTCCGTTGTAATAGGTATC
Organism: Clostridiaceae bacterium; assembly: GCA_034926225.1. GTDB lineage: Bacteria > Bacillota > Clostridia > Oscillospirales > QAMX01 > JAAZKA01. The sequence continues at coordinate 33,496 of JAYFRF010000015.1, read as the reverse complement.
GACCGGGAAGGTCACCGTGATACTGCCGTGAAAGCCGAACGTCAGGGTGACGTTTTTCGTAAGCAGCACATGCCCTTCGTCCTGTAAAGCGCGGAAAGCCTTACACACCTCGCATATGCTGGCGTTGTGCAGCGTCTCGCTGACGAGCAGCCTTGCCGCGTCGTGGATCTGGTCGCCCTCGACGGTCACGCCGGAAACGGTGATCGTACGCGGGATGTAATCGGAATTGAGCGCCTCGCTTTCGTCGACGTCCGCGAAGGCACATACCGCAAGGGCAAGCGCCATCGCCAGGAACAATGCCACCGTCCTCAAGAATTTATGTTTCATGTCTTGCTCTATCCTCCATAAGTAAAGAATCGGGGCCATACCCTATCATTATACGGTATGACCCCGCCTTATGGAATCCCAAAAATTCTGGAATTAGTGACATGAATAGGCCAATTCGGCGCGTTTTCCCATCCTATCCGACAATTTCCCGCAGCAGCGCAAGCGTTTCCTCCACGCCGTCGCGGGGATGAACACCCTCCCAGCGGTCGATACTCGGCTCGAAATTATATACACCGCCGTACCCCGCGCGTTGCAGCGCTTCTATATACCCCGCGAGCGGCAGCCGCCCGTTCCCCGGCGGGAAATGCGTCCGTCCGTGATCCACGCCGTGAATATGCGTATGCACCGCCGCACAAAGGAACGCAGGCTCCGGAATGGCGTTCCCGTTTTGGCAGAAATTCAACGCGTTATAATAAAAATGACCCATGTCCCAGCAGACCCCGGCGCCCGGCACCTGCGACGCGATGCCGAGCGCCCCTTCGCAGGAGTCGCCGGGGTCATCCGTCCCCTTGCGGCGATTGTTCTCCACGGCAAAACACAGCGGCAGCCCGTCCCGTACGCAGACGGCGGCAATCTTTTGCAGTATGTGAACGGTATCCGACGCCGGGCAGCCTGTAAGCGCGTGAACAGTCACCGTCACTGGCTCGCGAAAGCCTCGATACGGTGCAAGAAAGTCCTCCTCCGTAATACCGCCGCGCAGGGTGCCGTGTACGGTCACGGTAAGCCCCGCGCCGGCGCATCGCCGTACTGCCCGATCAACCGTTTCGGCGGATGCCGCAGCCGTCACCGCGCGCAGCTCCACACTGGACGTGCCCATCCCGGCAATGGCGTCAAGCAGCCGATCGACACCACCGTAGGCATCCGAAAGGGCAGTGACGGCAGGCGGGCAACCTTGATCGGCAAGCAGCGCAAACGGCAGCGAAATACCGATACGGGCAACGGGTTTCATAAGCTTTCCTTCTCTCTTTAAGGTGTTTTGTTTTTACCACAGTCATCCGCAAGAAGGCGTATACTCTAAAAAAGCACTGTCGCAGGTGAAAGTGTCCGCTTCATGCATCTTTAAGACGTCTGTGCCGCTTTCCTGATGACCGTGTCGACATACACATGTAGCTCCGGGTACCCGTCAAGATCCGGATCGCTGATATTGATCATCTGTACGGCATCCTGCGCGTCGGCAAACATGGTTAAATCCGTGCCTCCGAACACCATATGCAGCCCCGGAACGCCGGATTGCCGTATGCCTATAAAATCCCCCGGGCCCCGCAGACGCAAATCCTCCTGCGCCAGCGCAAAGCCGTCATTTGTCGCGCTGAGCGCCGAAAGTCTTGCGCGCGTCTCTTCATTGGCGTTTCCTGAAAATAGAATACAATACGAGGGATGCTCCCCACGCCCGACGCGCCCGCGTAATTGATGCAGCTGCGCAAGCCCGAACCGCTCCGCATTTTCGATCACCATGATCGTCGCGTTCGGTACGTTCACGCCTACTTCAATCACTGTCGTCGATACCAGTAGCGTGATCTCCCCCGCCGCGAAAGCGCGCATAACTCTTTCCTTCTCGGCGGGCTTCATCCGTCCGTGCAGGCAGGCTACCTTATAATCCGGGAATATCTCAGAAAGCGTTTTGACATGCTCCTCGACACTCAGGATATCATCTTCCTCATTATCCTCGATGTGCGGGCAAACGACATACCCCTGCCGCCCTTCGGCAAACAGTGTTTGCATAAAACCATACGCTTTCATCCGCGTTTTTTCCGACAATACCCGCGTCTGTATCGGTGTGCGCCCCGGCGGCAGCTCATCCAGCGCTGAAATATCGAGATCGCCATACAGCACCAGCGCGAGGGTCCTCGGAATCGGCGTGGCTGACATGACGAGCACATGTGGATCGCAGCCGTCGCCCGCGCCTTTCTCGGTCAGCCTCGTTCTCTGTGCGACGCCGAACCGATGCTGCTCGTCCGTGATGACTAGGCGCAGATTCTGATAGACAACGCCCTCCGTTAAAAGCACGTGCGTTCCGATGATCAAGCGAGTCATCCCGCTTGCGAGGGATGACAGCACCGCGCGGCGCGTCGGCGCGGACACCGACCCTGTCAGCAGATCGACATGCACGCCTAAAGGCTCGAGGAGTGCGGACAGCGAATGAAAATGCTGTTCCGCGAGAATCTCCGTCGGCACCATCAGCGCGGTCTGCCAACCCGACTGCGCTGCCGCATACGCGCAGGCTGCCGCGACCGCCGTCTTGCCGGAGCCGACATCTCCCTGTATGAGCCGGTGCATCGCTTCTCCTTCCCGGGTCATATCCGCCATCGTCTCGGCGATCACACGCTTCTGCGCGCCCGTCAGCGCATACGGCAGCGCGTGGTAAAACGGCTCCATATCGCAGTCTCCGAGCTTCGCTCCATGGGACGCCGACGCCCGAATCCGTCTGCGCGACAGCACCATCGCAAGCAAAAACAGTTCCTCAAACGCAAGCCTCGTCTGTGCGCGCTCCAAAGCTCGCGCATCCTCGGGCGCATGGATGCCACGCAGCGCGTCGGCATACGGCACCAGCTCATAATGCTCCCGAATACTCTCCGGCAGCAGCTCCGGGGCCCTGTCCGCATACGCAAGCGCCTGACGCATATACTTGCGAACCGTCGGCTGGGAGAGCCCCGCCGTTAACGGATACACCGGCACGAAGCTTCCCGTCTGCCCAGACGGTTTTTCGGCGCTAGGACGGGCGTCATCATGATCGATCACGGGGTTGATCATCGTCACATGCCGCCCCGACCGCTGTGCTTTGCCGTAAAAAACATACATTTCCCCCGTCGCCAGGCGGTTCTTGGCATAGGGCGCGTTGAAAATCATCAAGGTCATCACGCCGGTATCGTCCGAGACAACCGCGCGGACAAACGGACGGTTCTTCCCCCGTACCAGCGTCGGCGCCGATGTAACCGTGGCACGCACACACGCGGACTGTCCGTCCTCCAGCGACGCGATATCGGCATAAGCGGTGCGATCTTCGAAGGAACGGGGAAAGTGGCGCAGCAGGTCGCCGACGGTCACAACGCCCAGTCGTTCAAAAAGAGCGGCGGTAGTTTCCCCAACGCCGCGCAGCACGGTAATAGGGTCGTCGACAGACCCCTTTTCAAAAGGCTTCATTTCATGTAATCCCTGATCACTCGCCGGATCATCCGCCGTGCCGCGGGGTCTATCCGGCGGCGAAACTGCGCAAGCAGGCTGGCGTTGAACGGCGGCTCATGCAAAAATTCTTTTAAACCGATAAAATACTGCATATACGGGTTTTCTACAATCTGCCGGAGCGTTTCCTTTTCGGACAACTCAAACTTCTCTCGAATCAGGAAAGCGCCGAGCACCAGCCGCAGCGGTTTTGCCGGTGCACCGCGCCGTGAATACAGCCGCCCGCTCCACTCGAGCTCCAGTTCCTCCCAGGGGATCGTTTCAGCCCATCGATAAAACCGGTTTTTCTGGTTCAGAAGTTTCTCGAGCGGACAGTATACCTCGTAGATATCGAGCTGCCCGTCCGGTAGTTTATACATAAAAAGATCCTCGCTTTAATTCTCATGCGTTTTATTGAAAATGTGGTTTGCATTTCCCCTTCTTTTATTATATAATAGACCTCAATGAAAAGCAAGGGGTTTTAATGATCAATATGGAACATTCCGATGCGCGCATGGGTCGCGCCGCACTGCTTTTTTTGCCTGCCAAAGTCGTCGAAGGCCTCATCGGGGTCTGGACGCTTTCCTATACGACCAGCTGTCTTTCTCATGGCGCTTACGATCGCTTCTCAACAATCAATACCGTCGTCGTCTTCGCCAATCTGCTTCTGCTAGGCTGGATCATCAACGCCACCACCCGCTATGTCGGCGAATACGCCGACACGCCTTTTGCGGGACGCTTTTATTCGACGGCGACTCTTCTCTGGGCTATGCCGAACCTTGCGATTCTGCTTGCCGCCGCCATCGTATGCGCCGTCACCCGCTCCACAACATGGTTCGCGGCCTTCCTCATGCTCACGGCGACCTCCCTGTATCAAATCACGCTCGGTGAACTCGTTCAAACGGGAAAACGGATCGGCTGCGTTGCCGTCTCTCTTGCAACGGCGCTGGCAAAGCCTGTTATTATGTGGCTCGTGTGCCGCGTCCTCACCGGCAGCGCGCCTGTCGACCGGATTCTCCCGGCCGTGCTCGGTTATGCTCTCAGCGAGCTGCTCGGCGGGCTTGCGGGAGCTGTACTCTTAAAAATACCCTCCAGGCTTTCCCTGCGCGGCTTTGATGGGGTAATAACCAAAAAGTTCGCCGCTTACGGCGTCCCTTTACTCGGCGTCAGCGTAAGCGTTGGACTTCTCAACATGATCGACCGCTTCATCATCATCTTCTTTCGCGGCGAATACGGCGTCTACAACGCGAATAACACGATCTCCTCGACCGTCTTCACCCTACTTACCGTTGGCGTCATGCGCGCGGTCTACCCGGCCGTCCTCAAGGGCTACCGGGAAGGCGGCATCGCCGCCGCAAAGCCCCTGCTTGACCGCGGCGCGCGCATGTATGTCCTGCTGGCGGCTCCCGCCGCGGCGGGGCTCTGCGGCGTATCCCGTCAGCTTTCCGCCTTCCTCTATCAGGGCGACCCTCACTATATCGCAGGCTATCCCATCATCGGCCTGATCGCCTGCGCGATGTTCTTCTCGGGGCTGAACGAATACGCGATTAAAACCTGGGAGCTGCGCGCGCAGACCGTGCCGATCATGGCAGGCGCTCTCGCGGCAATGGCGGTCAAGGTCATCATCTCCTTCGCGCTGCTGCCTTCCCTCGGCTTTACCGGCGCGGCGATCGGTTCGCTCGTCGGGTTTATCCTGTATTTTGCCCAAAGCGCCTTTCGCGCGCGGAAAACGCTGCTTTTTACCTTGCGTCCGCGCACCCTCATCACCGTTATCGTGGGCAGTCTTCTATGCGGCGGCGGCGCTTATGCGGTCTGCTCCGCGATCTCCTCCCCCGTCCTCGCGATCGGCTGTGCGGTACCTGCCGGCATCGTTCTGTATGCCGCGACGCTGCTTCTTACCGGCGAGGTGCGCGAAGAAACCGGGAAGCTTACGGCTCGTCTCCGCCGTCGCTGACACCGCTCAAGTATTCCGAAAGCTGCCGCTCATCCTCAATTTCGAGGTCACGATCCCCCGCCCGCGACTCCATATGGTGCCGGAACTCATGCAGCAGTACCTTTCGCATCTCCGGGCGGTAGATTTCCTCCGGTGCGCCGCCGAAAACGCGTAAAAAGGAACCGTAATAGATCAGAATCCGCCGCCCCAGCGCGGGATGACGCTCATATTCCCCCATCACGCATAAATTCCGCGCCACGGAATGAAACTTAACTCGCGTCATCACGCAAATGCCCCCGTTGAGCTTCTCATAAAACGCTTCCGGCAGCTCGTTTGCCAGCTCGTCGAGTATATCGCAGAACCGTTCCTGCGTTACCATGTTTTCACGTACACCGCCCTTCGTCCTGTTTGTTTTTATTATACCATCTTACAGCTTTACATGCAAGCCTATCCCCTATGCAATGAAAGGAGAGATTCGGATGGAAGACTACAAAGCCTGGCTGCCGCCCGTCAACGATACCCTTTCCATTGACCTGCCGCATTTCCCCACCCGTATACAAGCCGTCATCTTTCGCCTTTGGGAAATGGTATCCGCCGAAACCCTTGCCGCTGTCCTCGATACAGACGAAGCGACCGTCCTTACCCTCGCACAGGATATGGGACTGCCCCCGCAAAAAGATACCGCCGTGTGGCAAAAGAGCGGCTACATCACCATCATCCGCAGCGCATGGCCGCTTCTGCCCTACGAGCAGCTCATGACGCTGCTCGGTATCAACCGCGAACAGCTCGCCTATATCCTCAAAGAGGACGACTTCCTCTCCCATAAGCTAGGCAACAGCAAATTCCCCTGCGAGCTTGTACGCTACCGCCCCCTGACCGATGCAGAAAAAACCGAAACCGCGAAGCTCCGCGCCGCCATACAGTCACACATACGTGTTTATGATGCCGAAGATATCACCGTCCCCTTCGACTTTTTTCCGGAAGCCTCCTCCGTCCGCAAGACGCCGGGACCCTTGCCCGACGGCTTGATCGCGCTCGACGACGGCTGGGGCATCGACGACCAAACAGAGAACGCCGACGTCGCCGTCTATCTTGACGACTTCCGCAAAAGCCTATACGACACGTGGGGACTCGCCCTGAAGGGCTCCAGCAGCGCCGCTCTCCGCATCGTGCTTGACGAAGCCCTGAGAACAGAGCCGGAGGAATACCACATCCTATCGACGGCGCCCGCCTCCGTCGAGCTGCACGCGGGATACCCCGCCGGCGTGCTGCGCGGGCTTTACTATCTGCTTACCCGCATGGATCTTGCGCACGGCCCCTATCTCGAGCCATCCGTCCTCCATCGCCGCCCGGCGTTCGATGCCCGTTACATCTACTCCTACTGCGGTTTATACGGCAGTCCGCTCGACGTCGATACGCAGATATCCTTCCCCGACGCGCTTCTCCGGGAGTATGCCCGCGTCGGCGCAAACGGCGTCTGGCTGCAGGGCGTCCTGTATAAGCTTGTCGAGTTTCCCTTCGATCCCGCCCTCTCCGACGGGTATCAGCAACGCTTGGAGCGCCTGCGCGGCTTAATTGCCCGTGCCAAACGCTATGGCTTAAAGGTGTATCTCTACATCAACGAGCCGCGCGCGATGCCCTTAGCCTTTTTCGACCGCTATCCCGATTTAAAGGGCTTCAAGCGCGGTGACCTTGCAAGCCTGTGCACCTCCCATCCGGCCGTGCAGCGGTATCTTCGCGACGGCATCCGCACGCTCTGCGAAAACGCACCGGGACTCGGCGGTTTCTTTACGATCTCCGTCTCCGAAAACCAGACCAACTGTTACTCCCATTCCACCCAATCCAATCAGACCTGCCCGCGCTGCAAGCTCCGACGCCGCGAGGAGGTCGTCGCGGAGGTCAATTCTCTTATCGCCGACACCGCGCACGAGGTCGACCCGCTCATCAAGACGATTGTCTGGACATGGGGCTGGCATGGCTTTGGCCACGAGGAAATGCTGCGTGCCATCTCTCTGCTCTCGCCAAACTGCATCCTCCAGAATACCTCCGAGGAAAAGCTCTCCATCGTCAAAGCAGGCGTCGTATCCCAGGTGGTCGACTACACGATGTCGAATATCCCGCCGTCCGCACAAAGTCTCGAGTGCTGGCAGAGAGCCGCTGAAACCGGACACCGAACCTCCGCCAAAGTACAGCTCAACACGACCTGGGAAGGCTCCACCGCGCCGTACATTCCCGTTTATGAAAATCTACTCGAATACATGCGCCGGCTGCGCGACGCCAAGGTCGAAAATCTCCAGCTTTCCTGGACGCTCGGCGGCTATCCGTCCGAGAATCTCCGCATCGCGTCCGCTTTCTTCTTCGAGGATGAGCGCCCCCTCTCCTACGACGACGCGCTGGGCGCTGCCTACGGCGCCGACGCACCGATCGTCAAGGCCGCCGTCCATCGCTTTTGTGAAGCCTTCGCGGAGTTCCCCTTCCATGTCACGACACTCTACACCGGTCCCCAGAACGGCGGTCCCTCGAACCTGCTCTTCGCCCGTCCGACGGGACTCGCGGCAACGATGACCTGCTGGGCCTACGACGATCTCGAGCATTGGCGCAGCATCTACCCCGCCGACAGCTTTGAAAAGCAGTTCGGTAAGCTCTCGGAAGGCTGGAACGAGGGATTATCCCTGCTTTCCGGGCTGCCCTCCTGCGAGTTTAAGGACGTCGCCGCTGTCTGCGGCGCGTTATTCGAAGCGTCGTACAATCAGATCCGCTTCATCCGCGCGCGTGATGCCTATCTTGCGTCTCCGACGGATGCTTTACGCACAGAAATCCGTAATTTGCTAGAAAATGAGCGTGATTTAGCCGTTAAGACCTACCGCATCATGCTCCGTCGTCCCTGCATCGGCTACGAGGCCGCGAATCATTATTATTTCAACCGTTCCATGCTGATGGAAAAGGTCATCAACTGCGAAAAGCTCCTGGAAATGTTCCGCTAAGCATACAATAATAAAATCCGCCGGAAGAATTGCTTCTTCCGGCGGAAATCTTTTATATCAGAACTTATTGCTCGGCGCGCTTCTTGAGGCGATCGTACTTGGCGGCGGCAGCAGTCTCCGCCTGATCGAACAGCTCAGCGGCGAGGTTCGGGAACGCCAGCTGCAGGGAGCTGTAGCGGGTTTCCTTCGCGATGAAATCCTTATACGCCGCAGTCGGCGCTTTGCTGTCGAGCTGGAAGGGATTCTTACCCTCGTCGGTAAGACGCGGATCGAAGCGGAACAGGTGCCAGTAACCGGCATCGACGGCAGCCTTGATCTCGACTTGTGAATTGCTCATGCCGCCCTTGAGGCCGTGGTTGATGCAGGGCGCGTAGGCGACGATGAGCGACGGGCCGTGGTAGCTCTCGGCTTCCACAATCGCCTTGACCGCCTGCGCCTGATTCGCGCCGAAGCCGATCTGCGCGGTGTAAATATAACCGTAGGTCATCGCGATCTCGGCGAGGTTCTTCTTCGCGACCTTCTTGCCGGAAGCTGCAAACTGTGCAACCTGGCCGATCTGCGAGGACTTCGAAGCCTGACCGCCGGTATTGGAGTATACCTCGGTATCAAAGACCAAGATGTTGATATCGTCGCCGGAAGCAAGGACGTGATCCAAGCCGCCGAAGCCGATGTCGTACGCCCAGCCGTCGCCGCCGAAGATCCAGACGGATTTCTTGACAAGCAGATCGGCGTTCGCGATGACTTCCTTCTCGAGCGCGTCCGCGTCACAGCCGCAGTTGCAGCAATCGTTGCAGAGCTTGAGAAGCTTATCGGCCGCGGTCTTCGACAGATTGGCTTCTTCCATACCGGTAAGCCACTCTTCGCAGGCGGCCTTCATTTCCGGCCACTCCGCGCACTTCTCGGCGAGCGCTTTGATCGTCTCGGCGAGCTTCGCGCGGCGCTGCTTGATGGCGAGGAACATACCGTAGCCGAACTCGGCGTTGTCCTCAAAGAGGGAGTTTGCCCACGACGGGCCATGTCCTTCCTTGTTGACGGTGTACGGGGTGGAAGGCGCGCTGCCGCCCCAGATAGAGGAGCAACCGGTCGCGTTCGCGATCATCATGCGGTCGCCGAAGAGTTGGGTGATGAGCTTGGCATAGGCGGTTTCGCCGCAGCCGGGGCACGCGCCGGAGAACTCAAGCAGGGGCTGCTTAAACTGGCTGCCCTTAACGGTCTCGGGCTTGAAGTTCGTCTCCTTGTAGGAAACCTTTGCCGAGAGATAGTCAAAGCTCTTCTGGCCGGCAAGCTGTGTCTCGAGCGGCTTCATCGTTAGAGCCTTCTCCTTCGCCGGGCAGGTCTTGGCGCACAGGCCGCAGCCTACGCAGTCGAGTACGGAAATGCCCATCGCGTATTTGTACGCGCCCTTGGGCTTCATATCGATCATCTTCGTGCCTTCCGGCGCCGCGGCCGCTTCTTCTTCGTCGAGAAGATACGGACGAATGACGGCGTGCGGGCAGACGAGCGAGCACTGGTTGCACTGGATGCAGTTTTCGGGGATCCATTCGGGGACGTCCACCGCAATGCCGCGCTTCTCATAAGCGGCGCTGCCCTGCGGGAAGGTACCGTCGGCCATGTTGGCGAAGGTGGAAACCGGGAGACGGTCGCCGAGGTGGGCGGAAACCGGCTCGAGGATGTTCTCGACAAATTTCTTCATCTCCGGACGGGTATAAACCTTTTCCTCGACGTTCCCGCCGCAGCATTCCTTGGCGTCAGCCCAGTCCGCCGGAACCGCGACTTCGTGTACCATGTTGATACCGGCGTCGACCGCGGCATAGTTCATGTTGACAATCGCGTCGCCCTTGCGGCCATAGGTGTACTTGATGGCGGCCTTCATTTCCTCAACGGCACGGTCGATCGGAACGATCCCGGTGATCTTGAAGAACGCGGCCTGGAGAACGGTGTTAATGCGGGTTCCGAGACCGATCTCACGGCCGGCCTTGAAGCCGTCTACCGTATAGAACTTGATACCGTTCTTCGCGATGTGGCGCTTCGCAGCGGCGGGAAGATGCTCGGAAAGCTCCGCGTCGGTCCAATGCGTATTGAGCAGGAACGCGCCGCCGGGCTTCACGTCCTGCGCGATCTCGTAAATACCCATATACGCGGGGTTATGGCAGGCAACGAAGTCAGCCTTCGTCACATAGTAGGTGGACTTGATCGGCACATCGCCGAAGCGCAGGTGGGAAATGGTAAGACCGCCGGACTTCTTGGAGTCGTATTCAAAATACGCCTGCGCGTACTTTTTGACGCCGCCGATGATCTTGATGGAGTTCTTGTTCGCGCCGACCGTGCCGTCGGAGCCAAGGCCCCAGAATTTGCAGGAGACAATCCCCTTGGGGGTAACGTCGGGGTTCTCGTCGAGCGGAAGGGAAAGGAAGGTCACGTCGTCTTCAATGCCGACGGTGAAGTGATCCTTCGGGCTGTCCTTCTGAATGTTGCGGTAGGCGGCGAGGATGCAGCCCGGGGTAACATCCTTGGAACCGAGGCCATAACGGCCGCCGACAACCTGAATATCACGGCCGGAGGTGGCGACAGCTGCCTGGACATCCAGGTAGAGCGGCTCGCCGAGAGCGCCGGGCTCTTTCGTACGGTCGAGAACGGAGATCTTCTTACAGGTCGCCGGAATTGCGGCAAGGAGCTTGTCCGCGCGGAAAGGACGGTACAGGCGGACCTTCACAAGGCCGACCTTCTCACCCTTCGCAGTCAGATAGTCGACGACTTCCTCGGCGGCGTCGTTGGCGGAGCCCATCGCAACGATGACATACTCCGCATCCGGCGCGCCGTAGTAGTTAAAGAGCTGGTAGTTGGTGCCGATCTTTTCGTTGACCTTGGCCATGTATTCCTCGACGATTTCGGGAACGGCATTATAATAGGAGTTGGATGCCTCGCGTGCCTGGAAGAAGATATCGGGGTTCTGGGCGGTGCCGCGCAGGACCGGATGTTCCGGATTCAGCGCGCGCTCACGGAACGCCTTCACAGCGTCCATGTCGACCATCTCGGCGAGATCCTTGTAGTCCCAGATCTCGATGTTTTGCATCTCGTGGGAGGTGCGGAAACCGTCGAAGAAGTGCAGGAACGGAATGCGGCTCTTAATGGCGGCGAGATGCGCAATCGCGCCGAGATCCATTGCCTCCTGGGGGTTTGTGGACGCGAGCATGGCAAAGCCGGTCTGACGGCAGGCCATAACGTCGGTGTGATCACCGAAGATAGAGAGCGCGTGGGACGCGAGCGCGCGCGCGGAAACATGGAAGACGCCGGGCAGCAATTCGCCCGCGATCTTGTACATATTCGGGATCATCAGAAGAAGACCCTGAGAAGCGGTGAAAGTCGTGGTCAGCGCACCGGCGGCAAGGGAGCCGTGAACGGTACCGGCGGCGCCGGCTTCGGACTGCATTTCGGCAACCTTGACGGTCTGCCCGAAGATATTCTTTAAACCGCCGGCCGACCACTTGTCGACGTAATCCGCCATCGGGGACGACGGGGTGATCGGATAAATACCCGCAACCTCGGTAAACGCATATGCCGCATGCGCCGCCGCGGTATTGCCGTCCATGGTTTTCATTTTACGAGCCATGAGAATCCTCCTTGGTAGTATATAAATACAAATCTTTGCTTGTATCCTGCTTAGTTTACCACTTTTTCTTGCCCTTGTAAAGAGGAATTTGTAAATTCAAGATTTTTTGTCGAATTTTAAACCGTTTTTCCCCTTTCCTTCGAAAAAGCAGCCTCAAACGGGATTATTTGCCTTTTACAAGCCTCTCGGTATCCATCGCGATCATCAGTTCCTCGTTCGTCGCGATGACGAAGGTCCGCACACGCGCGTCCGGAGCCGTAATTTCGATTTCATCCCGGCGTTCCGGATTTAGGTTCTTTTCCCGATCGATCGCCACGCCCATAAAGCCCAAGGTATCCGTTACGCTCTCCCGCAGCGCGGCATTGTTCTCCCCGATGCCGGCGGTGAAGACGATCGCATCGACACGGCTCATCTCCGCCGCATATGCGCCGATGTAGTGGCGAATCGTATGAATCAGGATGTCGCGCGCAAGAATCGCACGCTCATTGCCGTTATCGGCCGCGGCGTTGACGTCGCGGAAGTCGGAGGAGAAGCCGGATATACCCAAAAGTCCCGATTCTTTATTCAAGATTTGATCGACGACATAGGTTGCCGACTGCCCGGTTATCTCGCAGAGTGTACTGACGACCGCCGGATCGACAGCACCGGAACGGGTACCCATTTCCACGCCGTCAAGGGGGGTTAGCCCCATCGAAGTATCGAAGCACTTGCCGCCGCGCACCGCGCTGAGGGAAGAACCGTTGCCGAGGTGGCAGACGATGATGTTATGCGACGCCGGATCTCCGCCGAGGATCTCCGCGCAGCGTCCGGAGACGTAGCGATGGGAGGTGCCGTGGAAGCCGTAGCGGCGGATAGCATACTTTTCATAGTATTCATATGGAATCGGATAGATATACGAGCTTTTCGGCATGGACTGATGGAAGGCGGTATCAAAAACGGCTATCTGCGGCACGCCCGGCATAACCGATTCGCACGCGCGGATACCCATGAGGTTTGCGGGGTTGTGAAGCGGGCCCAGGGGGATACATTTTTCGATCGCTTCTATCACCGGCTCGTCGATGACGACGCTCTCTGAGAACCACTGGCCGCCGTGGAGCACACGATGACCGACGGCGCCGATCTGCGACATATCGGTAAGGACGCCGCATTCGGGATCAGTAAGCTTTTCAACAACGAGCTTTGCGGCAAAGGTATGATCCGGAATATCAATGTCGAACTCAAGCTTGTCCTTGCCTTCTGCGACATGGCGCATATGTCCGCCCATGCCGATCCGTTCGCATATGCCCTTCGCCATGACCTTACGGGTATCCATATCAAACAGCTGATACTTCAAAGATGAGCTACCGCCGTTGATAACCAAAATGTACATGCAATCAATTCCTCCGTATCGATTTCGTTTCCCTTTATTCTACACAATTCGCGCATAAAATGCAAGAGCATTTCTTAAAATTTAACGTCTTCTTTCCTGGAAAATACGGCCTCCCACGCATATTTCCATGTTTTAACGGGGATGCTTTTCTTTGTAAAGGAAGGTGTATGATCATGAAAACTACGGAGATCCTGCGCGTACGCGCCCGAGAGATCATCGATTCCCGTGCAAACCCCACCGTTTCGGCGACAGTTACCGTCCGGCGCGGCGCGTTTGAGTATGAGAGCAGCGCCATGGTTCCCTCGGGCGCCTCGACCGGCGAGTATGAAGCTCTGGAGCTGCGCGACGGCGACAAGTCCCGCTATAACGGCCGCGGCGTGCTGACCGCCTGCGCACATGTTAACGGTGAAATCAACGCCGCGCTGCGCGGTTGTGACGCCGCCGCACAGGAGCATATCGACGCCCGCATGCGTGCGCTGGACGGCACCGATGATCTTTCCCGGTTAGGTGCGAATGCCGTCCTTGCGGTATCCCTCGCAACCGCCCGCGCTGCCGCCACCGCGTATGAAATACCGCTGTACCGGTATCTTGGCGGCACGAATGCCTGTGTGCTGCCGGTACCGATGATGAACATCCTCAACGGAGGCGCCCATGCGTCGAACAATCTCGACATTCAGGAGTTTATGATCGTCCCCTCGCGGGAGGGCGCAACCTTTGCTGAGCGGCTGCGGATGTGTTCGGAGGTCTACCACGCCCTGCGCGGTGTGTTGGTTTCCCGCGGTCTTTCCGTCGGTATCGGCGATGAAGGCGGCTTTGCGCCGAACCTGCGTACCCCTGCCGACGCATGCGGGCTGATCGTCGAAGCCATCGGGCTTGCAGGGTATACCGCCGGTGAAGCGGGCGACTTTGCCTTAGCGATTGACGCGGCTTCCTCCGACTGGTCCGCCGACGACGGCGCCTATCACATGCCGAAAATGAAGCGTGATTTTGCTCCCAAACAGCTTTCCTCCTACTGGAAGAGCCTTTGCAGCCGATTTCCAATTATTTCTATCGAGGACCCCTTCGGTGAAAACGACTGGGATTCATGGACGGCGCTGACGCATTCTCTGGGGCGGCGGATACAATTGGTTGGCGACGATTTATTTGTCACGAACGCGGGGCGCATCCGGCAGGGAATCGAGCTTGGCGCGGCGAATGCGGTGCTGATCAAGCCCAATCAGATCGGCACACTTTCCGACACTTTTAACGCCATAGACACCGCCAGAGCACATGGTTATCGTGTGATTTTATCACATAGGAGCGGAGACACCGAAGATAGTTTTCTGGCCGATCTTGCGGTTGCGACGAATGCCGGGCAGATCAAAACGGGTGCGCCTTCCCGTGGGGAGAGAACCGCAAAATATAACCGGCTGCTGGCCATTGAGGACGAGCTTTTATACCCCGCGCATCTCAACTGAAAAGGGGCGTATTACCCTCTGCATGCAGCAGTTACCAAATTTTTTGCATTGATTGTTACTGTTTTCCCGTATAAAATGGTAATACCGACGCGGTATGCGACGGAATATCATTTTTATACGGAAAGGATGACAAACTCATGACAATCTTCTCTTTCAAAAAAACAAAGCATTTACAAAAAATCGCATGTGCGGTCGTCGGGCTGATACTTTCTTCGGCACTCTGCGCCGCGCCGGCGCAGGCAATATCCGTAACGGTAGACGGCGCTAAGGTATATGACACCTTTTTGGAATGCGGACGCACCTATGTACCGCTGCGTACGCTGTTTGAAGGGATGGGCTGGGCAGTCGGCTGGAATGCGTCCGCGCGCTGCGCGACGATTTCCGGTTCGAACTGTTACTATGAGGTCGCCGAAAACCAATACGGCATTTACGGCACTACCGACGTCGCGTCTGACGTACCGAACGTGATTCGCAACGGTCATCTCTACGTACCGATTCGCGCTGCAGCGAAGGTTTTAGAAGGCGTCGTCGCTTACAATCGCGGTAAAGTCGTCGTCGATACGCCGTACGATTACAATACCTCAAACGGCTCCTCCACCCTCGAGACTTCCTCCAGCGCTTCCGATGTATCCTCGCAGGACAGCGCCCTCTACTCAAGCGACGATCTCTTCTGGCTGGCCCGCATCATCGAAGCGGAAGCGGGCGGTCAGCCGATGGATGGCAAGATTGCTGTCGGCAACACGATACTCAATCGCGTAGAAAGCTCCAGCTTTCCTGACTCGATCTACGGCGTTATTTTCGACAAGAATTGGGGTATCCAGTACACTCCGACCTCCAATGGTACCATCTATAACACACCCTCGGAGGATTCCTACGAAGCAGCCCGTAGATGTCTGTCCGGCGAGAATCTTGTCGGCGACTGCTTATTCTTCCTGAACCCCGATATCGCGACGTCCTTCTGGATTGTCAACAACCGCTCGTTCTATTGTTCCATTGGGGATCATGACTTTTACCTCTAAAATCTCCACCGGCATGTCTTTTCGAACTATATGCTGACTCTTGCCTTGATAAGGGCGCTTTGCTTCCCCTGCACCCCAAAGTACCTCTCCGGAATGACGGCAACCGCTGTCACATCTGCTGACAGCAGCCGTTTAGATAAAAATGAACTGCCCCCTTCCGTTTTGCATCTCTACGAATGCTTTGCGGCGGGGCAGCTCTTTTCTTATGCTCTGTTGTCGGGAAGGGCTGCTAACAGTCCCTCTACGGTGCTCTCCGGTGTCGCCCAGCTGATACAAAAGCGGACTACGCTATGCGTGTCGTCATAGGATTCCCAGAAACCGTATTCATATTGCTGACTTAAGGCCTTTAAAACGTGGTCGGGAATAATCGGAAAGACTTGATTCGTCTGAGTCGGTGCGAAAAGAGGATAGCCCTTTGCTGTCAGCCCCTCGGACAGACGCGCCGCAAGCCGGTTCTCGCCGCTTGCGATTTCCCAGTATAGCCCGTCACGCAGCAGCTCGGCAAATTGAATGCCGACAACGCGTCCCTTTGCGGTCCGCGCGCCTTTTTGCTTTTGGATGTAGCGGAAATCGCGGTCAATCGCGGGGTTTGTGATGACCAGCGCTTCGCCGCAGAGCGCGCCGAGCTTTGTGCCGCCGATGTAAAAGGCATCTGTCAGTCTTGCGAGGTCGGCCAGCGTAACATCCGCGTTCGGAACCGTCAAGGCGCAGCCAAGCCTCGCGCCGTCGAGATAGAGATACGCGTGGTGCTTTGAACAGATTTTGCGCAGCGCGACGAGCTCCGCGAGCGTGTAGATCGTGCCGAGCTCCGTCGGATTGGAGATATACAGCATCGCTGGCTGTACCATATGTTCGAAATTGACGTCCTGTTCATGGGCTGTGAAGGCCGCATCTGCCGTTTTGGCCGTCACCTTGCCGTCCGCGGCAGGCAACGGCAGCACCTTATGCCCGCAGGCTTCGATGGCGCCGGATTCGTGCACTGCGATATGTCCGGAGTCCGCGCAGAGTACCCCCTGATGGGGCCGCAGCGCGGCGCTGATGAGCGTCTCGTTGGTCTGGGTACCGCCGATAAAAAAGTGTACGCCGGCATCCGGTGCAGCACACAGCTCCCGGATGCGGGTACGCGCTTCATTTGAGTATGTATCGTTGCCGTAAGCATCAAGCTGCTCGTGATTCGTCCTGATAAGGGCTTCCAGCAGACGCTCATGCGCGCCCTCCGCGTAATCATTTAAAAAACTATGCATAACCTTCCTCCGATATAAAACGTAAGCGTATTATAGCACAAACCCGTCGTATTCGCAAGAAAAACCATTGAAAAGAGTCAGCCGGTGTGTTATAATAAATTATATATTTCGCATGGAGGATTAAGAGTATGCTAATGAACGAATATTTCGGTCGCAGTGTCTCGAAGCTCGGCTTCGGCGCCATGCGGTTTCCGCAAAAGGATAACACGACCGATCAAGCGGCCGTCAATGCCATGATACGGACCGCGCTTGACCGGGGCATCAACTATTTTGATACCGCTGCGAGTTACGGCAACGGTGCGAGTGAACTTGCTCTCAGCGCGGCGCTCCGTGCGTCCGGCTATCCGCGCGACGCATACATGATCGCAGATAAAATGCCCTTCTGGAAGGCGGAAAGCCCGGCGTATCTGGACAAAATCTTCCAAAAATCTCTTGATAACCTCGGCACAGATTATATTGATTTTTATCTGCTCCATGCTATGAATGCCGAAAGCTTTGAGAAAGCGGTTCGTCTCGGCGCGCTTAACTGGATCAACGCGAAAAAGCGCGAGGGGAAAATTCGTCATGTCGGCTTCTCCATCCATGACAGCAACGAGGCTCTCGTGCATATGCTGGACAGCAACGCCTGGGATTTTGTCCAGATTCAGCTTAACTATCTTGACGAAAAGGATCGTCCCGGACTCGACGGCTACAACGAGCTTATCCGCCGCGGCATCCCGATTATCATTATGGAACCTTTAAAGGGCGGCGTTCTCTCCGATCTTCCGGATAACATTGCAGGGCCCTTCCGTGCACTTGGACAGTCGAATGCGTCCTACGCTTTCCGTTGGCTCTGCGAAAAGCCGGGGATTATGACCATCCTCTCAGGGATGAGCGCCATGCCGCAGCTCGAGGAAAACCTCGCTATCTTTGCAAATCCCGCGCCCCTCTCCGACGCGGAGCATGCCGCCGTCACCGAGGTCTGCGAAAACGTCCATATTGCCCAGCGTGTAGGCTGCACCGGCTGCCGCTACTGTCTGCCCTGTCCAAAGGAAATCCCGATTCCCGACATCTTCAAGGCCTGGAACACCCGCGCCCTGAACACCGGCTCCAACTGGGTCAACGGCACCGACGTCGACGTCGCGGCCGCCCGTACCTGCATCCGATGCCATGTCTGCGAGTCCCGCTGCCCACAGAAAATTGCGATTCCGGACAAGCTTGCGGAACTTGTCGCGGCAATCGGTTAAGAAAGAAGGGTACGTATGGTGTACGTCGAAGGTTTGAAAAAGGGGCTGTCGTTAAGCTTTTTTGGCGAACTCAATCGCGACGTACTCGATAAAACCGCCGCCGCCGGCATTGACTGCGTCGAGCTGTCGTATACCTATGACTACTACATGAACGGCATCGATTTCCCGAAAAACGCCGTCCTGTACGGAAAAATGGCCCGCGACGCAGGGCTTGCCATCTGGTCGCTGCACATCCCCTTCTCCGGGCGGCTCGATATTTCCAGCGAGGACCCCGAGCTGCGTGCGATCACGCTCTACACCGACAAGACGCTCATCCGTGCCGCGGCGGAAGCCGGCGCGAAGGTGATCGTGCTGCATCCGTCGAGCGAGCCGATCGCGGATGACCGCCGTCCTGAGCGTCTGCGGCTGTCCCGGGACGCGATTGAGACGCTTACACGCGAATGCGTGTCCTGCGGCCTGACGCTGGCTGTTGAAAATCTGCCGCGCACCTGCCTCGGCCGCACCTCCGACGAAATGGTCACGCTGCTTCGCGATACCGGCGCCTGCGCCGTGTTTGATACGAATCACGCGCTCACGGAGGACAACGTCCGCTTTGTCGACACGCTGACCGCGGGCGGCATCCGTATCGCGTCGCTGCATATCTCCGACTACGGCCCGGATATGGCGGGCGCGCTGGACGAGCGCCATCGTCTGCCGGGCGACGGCATCAACCGCTGGAACGACCTCCTCGCGGCGCTCGAGCGGCACGGCTACACGGGGCCGCTATTGTACGAGGTCTCGCGCAAGCCGCGTGACCGTGAGGAAATCCCGCTCGGCGCGGTCGCCGCGAATATGCGCTCTCTCGCAGCCGGAGAGCTTTGCTGATACCATGCGTTCAACAGCAGTCAGTTATTAGAAAATCGTAAAATTTCGAAACATATAGAAAGACTTGACGGGCATGCCTGCCGCCAAGTCTTTTTATTCGCAAACGCCCCTCCGGCTCGCCTATTCCAATTCCTTCAGCAGCTTATAGAACGGCCCATACTCATCCTCACCGTCAAATAATATTTGATCAAACCCTTTCGACCGGTACAGATGCAGCGCTGCGGCATTGCTTTTATCCACACCGATGCTGATCTGGACGTAACCCATCTGCCTTGCGGTTTCACAAAGAAAATCCACCAAAAGCTTACCTATTCCCCGGTTTCGAATCTCCTTTTTTACGATCAACCGGGATAAGTATATTCGTTTGCCCTCAATTGTGTAATCGGGGTCGTTGTTTGCAAGTACGAGCGACCCTTCTCCTAAAAAAAAGCCGCCTTCGGTATATGCATAGGTCAGCCGTGTGCCCGCCTTAATCTCCTCTAACCAAAGCTGTGTTCTCGGCTGTTTTGCCATATCCCATATGTTATTGCACTGCGCATATAACGCCGGCGTTACGCGAATAATCTCATAGGCTTGCATTCATATATCTCCTTATAGAAACGCGCCCCGAAGATACATTGCACTCTCGGGGCGCGTTTTGCCGTTATCTTAAAAATACATATACAGGTTGCACTTAATCATGCCGTTATACAGCTTACGCTTTTTCGTCGCGCGTCGGCCAAAGCTTCGCTCAAACTCCTCGTCCGACGAGATGACATACAGCCGCGCGCGCGGATTCACCGCTTTCCCGAACGCCGCGTACAACGCCCTCGCCTGCACCTGATCCCCCAGACGCTCGCCGTAGGGGGGATTTGTCACGATCACGCCATCGAAGCCGCAGGGCTCCGTCGCGTCGGCTACGCAAAAACGGATACGGTCGGATACCCCCGCTTTACGCGCGTTGTCGCGTGCCAGCTCGACGCATTTCGGGTCAATATCCCGCGCTTCGATATCGAGCGCGCCGGGCGGCGTCTGCCATTCATCGCCGCGAGCCGCGTCGCGGGCGTTTTTCCACACCGCTTCCGGTATAAACGTCCACTGTTCGGCGGCAAAGGAACGGGAAAGGCCAGGCGCACGGTTTAACGCTTTGAGCGCTGCCTCGATCGCGATGGTACCCGAGCCGCAAAAAGGGTCCATAAACGGGTCTCGCCCGCGGTACCGCGCGAGATCAACCATCGCGCAGGCCAAGGTCTCCCGCAGCGGCGCAACGTTGCCGATTTCCCTATAGCCGCGCTTATGAAGCCCCTCGCCCGAGGTGTCGAGTCCCACGCTTACCTCGTCGCGCAGGATGGAGAAGCGGATTTTATACGTCGCGCCCGTCTCCGGGAACCAATCGACGCCGTGCTTCTGCTGCATCGCCGTGACGACGGCTTTTTTGATGATTTTCTGGCAGTCCGGCACGCTCGCAAGCTTTGAGTGCACGCTGTAGCCGTCCACGGGAAACGTGGCTTCGCGCGGCAGGAACTGCTCCCACGGGGCGGCCTTGACTCCGTCGAACAACTGTGTAAACGTCGTCGCGGGGAAGCGGGCAAGCTCCAGCAGGATACGCTCGGTATACCGCGAGCGGATATTCGCCGCCGCGAGTGTATCGAGTGTACCGGTAAAGGTCACGCGTCCGTCGGCGGCGACGACGTTTTGAAAGCCGAAGCGCCGGAATTCATCGGCGGCAACACCTTCAATGCCAAACAGGCAAGGCGCAGCAAAGGTAAATTCGTTCATCAATCGTAATACTCCGCAGTAATTTGGTCGGCATAACGGGCAAGGAAGCCCTTTTCATCCGCATATTTGAGAATGGCGTAACGCGGGCGCAGATCCTTGGCCGTCATCAGGACACGATGGAAGGTTTCCCGGTCGATATCGAACTCACGCGGATGCACCGGACCGCCGACGCGTTCGATCAAGCTCTGTATTTGCGCCCGACTGGGCAGTTCGTAGCTGACATACCCATCGGCAATCGCCATTTCATAGAAGCGCGCCATGACAATCGAGCACATGCCGACCGTGTTGCCGTGCAGTGGGTAGTCGAGGCCCCGGGTAATCTTATCGATATCAAAGCAATGCGTCATATGATGCTCCGAGCCGGACGCGGGGCGGGTCACGCCGGAAAGCCCCATTGACATACCGGCCAGGCACAGCGCCTCTCCCAGGGATTTCATCGCTTCAGGATCTCTTGCGTTCACGCCGTCGATCGACGCGACCGTCTTATTAAGCGCGCCGAACATCAGCTCGGCAATGCTGTCGCAGTAATACTCTCCCTTAACGTCGCGCGCAAGCTTCCAGTCGGTCAGCGCGATGTACTTGCCGATGATATCGCCAAATCCGGCGGTCAGCATCGTATGCGGCGCGCCGGCGAGGATATCCGTGTCGAGAAGAATCGCCGACGCATAGTTTCCCCAGAAGCTGACCTTATTATTCCGGCAGACGATCGGCGAGCTGTCACCGGCATAGCCGTCCATAGACGGGGCGGTGCCGACGATGATATACGGAATACCGAGCCGGTGGGAAACATACCGGGTGATGTCGTTGATCGTACCGGAGCCGACGGCGATCATCAGCGCGGTCGGCGTCTCGGACGCTTCGATGAGCAGGGTGCCGAGCGTCTGCGCATTGGGAACGAGATGATGATCTGGGAAAACATAGGAGGTCACGTCGAAGTAGGCGTCCCCGAGCTGCGCTTCCACGGATTTGCCAAGGATGTCGTAGGTATGCGTATCGGCGACGATGAAGGTACGTCCGGGACGTTCGGCGGCATAGGGGCGCGCCACGCGGACGATCTCCTTCGACGCGCCGCGGTCAACGATCAGCTCGCCGATGCGGATGGCATGATGCCGTCCGCAGGAGCAGTCGTAGCTGAGGTTTGTCATATCGCTCGGAGACATATGCAGGATTTTACGTTCCATCGGTTCCTTTTCCATAGTATATTCCTCTTTTCGAAACGTTTTCAACGTATTATACCACAGTTTGCAGAGGCTGTCCAGGAAAAAGTGTCTTAAAAACGCCGATTCAAATCAGCAGTCACCAGCCGCAACTGTTCCATCTCGCTTCTATAGGTAACCGTCAGGTCGTGCGCGTCGCGCGTGCGGCAAATCCGCGTCATCGGCACCCCTTCCCCCTCGAGATAGTATTTCGCGTTCACGGGGTAGCACTGGCGCTCGATCAACGCGCACATCGTCAGCGCAGCCTGCAGCAACTCCGCGTCGGGGCAGTACAGCGTCTGACAGAGCTTTTTATAAAGCTCGGGGTGGATATTCGCCATGATGCCGGAGTATCCGGCGGCCCCCGCGCGCAGGGAATCGAGCAGCGTCGCGGTATTCGCGTTATATAAAGCAAGCTGTGTTCCCGCGAGGATGCCCAGCCTGCCGCGAATGCGTTTACTGTCGCAGCAGGTGTCCTTTAAGAAGCGGAAACGTCCCGTCGACGCGGCATACGCAAGCTCTTGATCGGAAAGCACCCATTTATACGGATACGGGCATTCATACAGTCCAAGAGGCACATCCGGGATCTTTGAAAGCAGCTTATCAAACGCGGCAAGCCACGCCTCGCTGCCGTCAAACTGTCCGCAGAAGCGGTTTGTCAACAAAATGACCGCATCGACGCCGGTGTCGGCGATCGCCGCGATCTCATGCGCTTGTTCCTCGGGCGCGTCCGCTATATGCCCGGACGCAACAACCGGCACATGCGCGTGCTCCTTGACGAACTTCGCGAGCGCGACGCGTTCCTGTAAGCTCAAACAGAACATTTCACTGCTCTGACAAACGGCAAACAGCCCGTCCACGCCTTTTTCTTCATACCAAGCGATCAATTTTTCGAGCGCGGCGTAATCGATGGAACGATCTCCGTGAAACGGCGTCAGCATGACGGGAAAAACCTTTGCGGGTGACATGGGATAATCCCCCTTTGTAGCATTCAATGCTTTCTATTGTACGCGCAAACCGCAATAAAGTCAAGGACAGTCTTGTTATTCCGTCATATTTGCGGTATAATCTCCTTTATCTGATGAATACGGAGGAAGTATCCATGCTGCGTACGGAAATCAAACCAGGTGAACGCTGGTGGGGCGGCGCCATCCACCACGGCTCCAAAATGCCGCTCTCCGCTGACAGCGAATATACGATCGATCTCGCGCGCGAGAGCGTCGGCAACCAGAGCGTCCCCTTCTTTGTCTCGACCGCCGGACGTTATATCTGGAGTGAGGATCCCTTCACCATCCGCTTCTCCGGCGGTTTCATCTCCGCCGACGGCGACGCCGCACTCTTTGAGGAGGGCCGTACTCTTGCCGAGACGTATCGCGCAGCGATGAACAAACATTTTCCGCCGACAGGGGATGCCCCCGATCCGCGCTTTTACCGCACCCCTCAGTACAACACCTGGGCGGAGCTGACCTACAATCAGTCCCAGTCCGCGATCACCGCTTACGCCGACGCCATCGTCGCAAACGGTTATACCCCCGGTATCCTGATGATCGACGACACCTGGCAAGCGGGCTACGGCATCTGGCGCTTCAATCGCGAACGCTTCGACGACGCTCGCGCTATGGTCGCGCACCTCCATAAGCTCGGCTTCACCGTCATGGTCTGGATTGTCCCCTACCTCTGCGCCGACAGCCCCGAATTCCGTGAAGCCGAAGCGGATCCCACCCGCCTTCTGCGCAATCCCGACGGCTCCCCCGTTATCCTCCGCTGGTGGAACGGCTACTCGGCGGCGCTCGATATGACGAGCGCGGGCGACGTCCGCTGGCTTCACAGCGTTTGTGACACCCTGATCCGCGACCTCGGCGTCGACGGCTTTAAATGCGACGGCGGCTCCATCGACGGCTATCCCGAGCATGTCCTGTCCGGCGCGTCAAAAACGGAGCTGACCGCCGCGTGGAACCGCTTTGCGCTCTCCTACAAGATCAGCGAGGTCAAGGATACATGGAAGGCGGGCGGACTGCCATTTAATCAGCGTCTGCGCGACAAGGATCACGCGTGGGACGGCGAAGGGCTTTCCTGTGTCATTCCCGACGCGATCACAGCTTCGCTGACGGGGCACGCCTTCCTGTGCCCGGACATGGTCGGCGGCGGCAGCTGGATCTGTTTTGTCGACAGTTACCCGCTTGATCAGGATCTGATCGTCCGCTTTGCGCAGGCGTCAGCGCTCTTCCCCGCGATGCAGTTTTCCGTCGCGCCGTGGCGTATCCTGTCTCCCGAAAACGCTTCTATCGTCCGTGCCGCGCAGGATCTCCATGTCGAGCTAGGGGGTTACATAACCGAATGGGTCGAGCGCGCCGCCCAGTCCGGCGAGCCGATTCTCCGCCCGCTCGCATATGACTATCCCGACGAGGGCTTTGAGACTGTAACCGATGAATTCCTGCTCGGTACGGACATCCTCGT
This sequence comes from Clostridiaceae bacterium, assembly GCA_034926225.1. Lineage (GTDB taxonomy): Bacteria > Bacillota > Clostridia > Oscillospirales > QAMX01 > JAAZKA01. Next base: position 8,893 of record JAYFRF010000015.1, on the reverse strand, counting down.
CGCACCCGTCCTCGAAAAAGCCGCTCGTACAAGGCGGGTCCGTTTCCCCTCCGGCGTATGGGAAAGCCGTGACTGCGGCACTTTTACAGGCCCCTGCAATGTAACCGTCGATGCGCCTCTCTCCATACTTCCCTGGTTTACGAAAAAAGCATAAAATATGCGCGGGAGCGGCTTATAACGGTCGCTCCCGCGTAAGTTTTACTGTGGATTCACAATGGTGCGTACACCTTCGATATGCAGAAAGCGTATCCTGCGGTATGTATAGGTATCGAGCGGACGGCAGTCCACGTCCCGCGTATGCGCCGCGACGAGGACATTCGAGGTGTCGGGCACAAGCCCTGTCTTGACGATCACCGGTGTATGGTGGAACATATCGCGGTCGATTGCGAGCTGGCAGACATCGCCTGGCTGCACCTCGGTGATATCGACCTCCCGCGCGTAAGGCCCCACGCCTTCGTTCTGCGTCAGGAAATTATACAGATACACGACCCCCGTCCACGACGCGGTACGGTTATTACCGTTGATATAATACCAGCCGTACACGGGCGTATAGTTCATCACACCCGCGCCCGCGAAGATGCACTGCGACGCATAATTTGTACAGTCGCCACCAAGGTCCTGAAAATTCAGGAACGCGGGATTGCGCCGGTACGCCCACTGGTGCGCATATGTCACTGCCTTTTCCCTGTTGTAGGCAAATTCAATCATTTCACCCGGCATAGCAAGGATATCTCTCCTTTCAAAAAGAAAGCTATCCTACAATATGCCGTAAAACCGGGATTGGTGAAACCTTAGGATCAGTCCGTGAGCAGCATCTCCCCGAAGTAGCGCGGTACATGGAAATTCGGCCGCGCAATGTCGCCCGTATCAAAGGGCGCCCAAGTCAGATAATGCGAAACCTGCCGCGTCGAGCCGCATTTGTACAGATTGGCGCGAAGCGTGTTCCCCATACAAAACGCCGCATCCGGCACATATTTGCGTACCATATCGAGCGGTACGATAAAATTCGTCTGCCAGTAGCACCCCCCGCCCATCGAGCAGGCGTCGCTGCCGCGTGTCACGGTCAGCTCGAAGCGTCCGAGCGGCCAGTCTACGCAAACCCGCCCCGGATACTTGGAATCCAGCCCGTAATGCAGCAAAAGCGTCGGATTGGCGTTCATCTCGAAGTTAAAATACCCCGCCGAGTTATCCGCGCTCGGGGAAAAGAAGAATTCCAGACACGAGTCACGGCATACATTCCCGTTTCGCTCCGTCACGTCGGCAACCGGATTTACTTCATACGCACGCAGATGTACGATCAGCCGGTCGTCCTGCCACCCGATGTAAAAACGGGCGTCGGGATGATACTCTGTCCCCCAGGGAGCCAGCGCGATGCGGCCCTCCTCCATTTGGGAGATGTCGTCGGTTTTATGGATTCTGTACGGCATAAATGGCAATCCTCCCTGTCATTTCGTCAGCTTCCCGATCAGGTCGCGCATCAATTCATCCCGGTTGATATGCCAAACGTATTTGGCCGGATGCCGCGACGGGTCGTGGCTGTAATGATGGTCGTACTGGGGAATCGGAGACGGCACGATACGATCCTCCATCAGCTTCCCTTCCATCAGCCATCCGACAGCGGTCACATCCCAGATCACACGGCTCCAGATGCCGTCTTTGTTATAAAGCGCCACCTCGTCGCAGGTATGCCGCACGAGGTAATCGCACAGCGCGTTCTTCCCCGCGAAGTGTGCGTTAAGCTCCGGCCCCGTCGTCGTAAAGCCCGACACAACGCCCATGCACGGCAGCTGCACCACCGCCGCGCCGCAGCCGAAAACCACACGCGCCGCCGCGACATCCTGCTGCATGTTGAATTCCTGCGTATTGGGCCACTCGAAGCTGTGCCCGCCAAGCCAGACGATCACGATTTTATCGCAGATGGACGGCTCCAGCAGAATCGCTGACGCCACATTCGTAATCGCACCGATGGCAACAACGTAGAGCGGCCCCTCCGGCGTATGCGCCATTGCCTCTGCAATCAGCGCCCGCGCAGCGGGCGAGTCCACCGCTTCCGTCTCCGACGGCAGGTACCGCTCTGAGCCGCGAACCGTAACCGCTTCCAGATCGGTGCGCCCGGCAAGCCGCAGCAGCTTCAGAATTTCTAAATAGCTTCTCTCCATCCCGTCGGCAGGCCCCGACGAATTCTGATTAAAAAACGGCGCAGCGTACAGACCCTTCACGCGTACAAGCTCGGTTGAACGGATGAGGTACGCCAGCGCGAACTGGTCATCGATCTCGTTATACGTATCGGTGTCCAAAACGGCGTCGATCATTCCCTCCGGACGCTGCAGGCGGCGGTATAACGTGGTATAATCGTTTTCCATCACGTGTTTCCTTCCTTCTCAAAGTAATGCTCATCAAACAAAGGCGTGGAAAAGTACCGCTCGGCGGTATCCGGTAAAATCGTGACCACCGTCTTGCCGCGTCCCAGTTTGCGCGCAAGCCTTAAGGCCGCCGCCACGTTTGTGCCGCTGGAGATGCCGCACATCAGACCCTCCATGCGGGCAAGCCTGCGGGCTGTTTCAATGGCTTCCTGATCGGTGATGATCGCGATATCGGAATAGATGCTCTGATTCAGATTTTCGGGAATCAGCCCATCACCGATCCCCATCTGCAAATGCGTGCCGATGTTGCCGCCGGCAAGAATCGCCGCGTGTTCCGGCTCGACCGCCCAGATTTCGATCTGCGGATTCAGCGCGCGCAGCACCTCGCCGATACCGGAAACGGTTCCGCCGGTACCGACGCCGGAGCAAAAGCCATCGATCGGCCCCGCGACCTGCTCAAGGATCTCCAGCGCCGTATGATTCTTATGCACCATCGGATTCGCCGGATTCGCAAACTGCTGCGGTATAAATACGCGCGGATCCTCCTTAGCCATGCGCTCGGCCGTCGCGATGCACTCGGCAATGCAACCCCCGATGTCGCCGGCATCGTGGACGAGCACGACTTTGGCGCCGTAATGCTCGACGAGCAGCCGGCGCTCCTCGCTGACGGAGTCCGGCATGATGATGACGGTTTTATAGCCTCTCACCGCACCGATGAGCGCAAGGCCTATGCCCTGGTTGCCGGACGTCGGCTCGACGATAATTGTATCAGGCTTGATTTTACCTTGGCGCTCGCCTTCGAGAATCATATTATAAGCGGTTCTCGTCTTGATCGAGCCGCCGACATTTAAGCCTTCATATTTGACAAGCACTTGGGCCGCATCCGGTTCACTCATACGGTTTAGGCGAATAATCGGCGTATAACCGATTGCATCGAGTACACTGTCGCAAATCATATTGGGTTTTTCGCGCACGATAACACTTCCTATTATTAATTTAAGGGTTCATCCCATCAAACGGCGCACGGCGGTTCGGACAGGTAAGCTTCGGGCATAGTCTGCAATTTACAAAGCCCGATTTGTCGGTAAAAAAGATGCCGGATACGCTTTTTGCGGGCAGCATCAGATATTCCTTCGTCAGCCGGACGCCGATCGGCAGCTTATAAAAGCCGTTCGGCAGCAGCTCCGCACCCAAAGTACAGAATAACGGCGCCTGCTCGGAGATCGGCCAAGTTGAAAGCGAGCCGGGATTCATACTCGCATACTTTCCCCTGCCAAAGACATCCGTAAAAACAGCCTTGTTGAGCGCCTTCACCGCCTGCCGGTGAAAGGCAAGCATGATTTCATCCGCCCAGAACTGCGCCATGAAATCCGCGGAGTAGCCTTCCGCCCACGCTTCCAGCTCCGTGCCGCAGGTAGCTACATAGGGCACACATACATGGCATTCCAGCAGGTTTTTCGCCACCAGCGACGAGGTAAACCGCGCCTCCCCCAGCGTTACGAAATCCTCGCCATGCGCATCGATCGGCACAACCCGATACATCGCACATGGCTTTGCGACAGCCAGCGCTTGGGCGGCCATACGACCGATTTGCTCAATATCTTCCCGCTCGCTTTCTTCATCCATATGCAGCTTTGTCAAAAGCGCTCCCAGTTCAAGCGGTTCAGCCTTTGGAGAAACAATCGCGTATTGCATATTTGACCTCCGTATGGTATACTAAATTATACAAGAGCTACATTAGAAATGAGGGATTCTTTATGTGGAAAACCGGATTAACCTCCATCACCTTCCGCAAGCTCTCCTGCCGCGAGATCATCGATCTGGCCGCACGTGCGGGCCTTAACGGCATCGAATGGGGCGGCGACGGGCATGTGCGGCCCGGATATGCGGCACAAGCAGCCGAAGTCGCGGCCGAAACCCGTGCCGCGGGGCTGGAGGTTCTTTCCTTGGGCTCCTACTACCGCCCCGGTTCCGACGACGACACCGTCGGTACGCAGGTGCTGGAGCTGTGCCGGGCCATGGACACGAAGATGCTGCGCGTCTGGGCGGGAAAGCTCGGCAGTCTCGAGGCGGAAGGCGACGCACGGCGGCGTGTCGTCGACGCGCTGATCCGACTGTGCGACGCCGCGGCGCCTCTCGGCATTACGGTCGCCACGGAGTATCATGCTAACACGCTGACCGATCATGCCGCATCCACACTGCGGCTTCTGCAGGAGGTCAGCCGAGACAATTTCCGCACCTATTGGCAGCCCGTCGTCTACGACTCTGTCGACGTCAATGTCCGCGCGCTCGCGTCGCTGCTGCCGCATTCGGCGAACATCCATGTTTTCTCCTGGGCGATCGAAAACGGTACCCTCACACGACAAATGCTGGAAACCGGCGCAGAGGACTGGGCTTGTTACCTGGATGTTCTCCGCGGCTCCGACGACCCTCATTCGTTTATGATAGAATTTGTACGCGACGACGACCCCGCTGTCTTCCTTTCGGATGCAGCAACGCTCAATCGCTGGATTCGCCGCTAGACTTTATTATCTTCAACGCGGAAAGCTCTATATCCGCTTCCGTTACGCCATGAATGGCGAGTACCCCGGGAACCGGACTATGCAGGGCATTGACCTCTGTCTCCGGCAGTATGAAGGACGCTTCCGTCCCCGCTTCTCTGCGGGAAAGCGTCAGGGCACTCCCCTGCAGCCTAAGCAGCTCCCGTGAGATCCCCAGCCCGGAAGTTCCGGAGGCTGCTTTTATCAGTTGTTCGGTATCGGCATCGCCAAATCCTATTCCCGTATCCTCAATTGCAATCCGCACACCGCTTGCAACGCGCTCCGCCCGAAAGGTCACTTTTCCGCCAGTAGGCGTAGCATTCATCGCATTCTCCAGCAGATTCCACAGCACGTGTTCTATTACTTCCGCGTCACAGGCTGCAACCAACCCCTGCGGCGCTTCCAATTTTATTTCCACGCCCTGTTCCGCCGCGGCGGCCAATGCGTAAACACGTACCCTCTCCAGAATGCCCGCAACTGCATGCGGGCCTGTGTCCATAATCAGCTTCCCGCTTCGAAGTGCTTCCCCGATCTCATATTTACGAATGACGCGATACATTCTCAGCACATTTTTACGCGTTTCTCGTACCGTTTCCTGCATATCCTCTCCGACAGACGCATATAGCAGATCCAGATTGGACAAGGCTAGACTCAAAGGTACCGACACCCTCCGTTCGATAAAAGGCTTCATATAGTCAGTCGTTCTCATATCGTACCATCTTTTCTGTGAGCATATATAGAAACTCTTTATTAGACGGACGCTTTTGTGAAACATATATTTCCTTCAGCTTGCCTTTGATAAACGCGTCTTGTATTGCCGTCCGTATCACGCTTTCCACATTTTCCGATGACGTTCTCTCTTGCTTGGCCACCTCCGCGTAGACGACCTTCATCGGAAGCGTTGTGTTACTGTAGAGAAGCAGCGCCGCCCTTTGTATGAATTTTGTCCCAAGAAGCCGATGCTGAAATCCCCATTCGGAAAGCATCTCACGGCATCGCCTATTCACTCCGAGATCACTTTGGATACGCAACCGATTCTGAATCAGATCTAATAAGTACGATAATGAAAAAGGTTTGCAAACTATGCAATCCGCGCCCTCTATACGGCAATGAAGCAGTAAAGATGCATCTCGGGGCAGCGAAGTAAGGATCATAATAAAAATTTCACCGTGCAGTAACCGCAAGTTCCGAATCAACGCTATGCTGTCTTCTCCCAGTATCTCCGGTTCTATCAATACAAGCCTATAGAAACGTCTTTTATACGATTCCAGTGCAGATTCCATATCGCAGACGACATGGGTTCCGAGAATTGCCATACATCTTGTCAACCCGGTCTCCAGTATATGGCATATTTCCGGATCATTTTCTACAATTAATGCCTGATACCCTTCATGCGATGACATAGGTACCCCCCGCGAAGTGTTATTTTGCTTTTATCACGATCTTATACCGTATTATTCATACGCCCACACCACATGCTGCTTTACCTGTTCCTATATTAGTAATATATCCCCGTATTCGTGCCGTATCGACTGAGTGATTTTATTATATCTTAAACCCTGACAATTTTCAAGTGTCTTGTGCATTTTACTATTGCTTTTTTCACAACCATCCACCGGAAAGGCCAACAATCCTTTGCCTTTCACCGACTTTTTTAATATGAAACGATTTAATAAATTAGCCGCCATAGACGGCGGCGGTACGAAAACAGAATTTGTCCTCCTGCAAGCCTCCGGCGATGTTTTGAAACGGATCCGTCTCGGTGCATCCAATCCCTTTGATATCGGCTTTGATCGCACTGCCGCTCTCCTTCGAGAAGGTATCGATTTTCTTTTAAAGGACGAGGACGGTCTTGACGCGCTTTTTGCCGGTCTGTCCGGCGGCGCTTCCGGTGACAGTACCGAAAAGCTCCGCGATATCATCCGCGCCATCCTGCCCGATACCCCCTGCGATGCGGGCAGCGACATGGTCAACGCCATTGCATCCGGTTCCCTCTCCGGAGACGGCTGCGCAGTGATCGCAGGCACCGGTTCTTCCGCATTCGCACGCGTAGGCGGCGTTCTCACACGCTGCGGCGGTTGGGGCTATCTTTTCGATGGCGCAGGCTCAGGATATGATCTCGGTGCAGGCGCGATTACGCACACGCTGCGGGTACACGACGGCCGCGCAGTCGCGTCCCCGCTTTCCGTCCTCACGGAACAGGCTCTCGGCGGCTCAGCCGCGGATCAACTGACCGATATTTACGCAAAGGGGAAACGCTATATTGCCTCTTTCGCGCCCGCCGTCTTTGCAGCATACGACACAGGCGATCCTGCCGCAGCCGCCCTCCTCGACCGAACCTGTGCATATCTTGCCGAGATCATTTCCACGGCTGCCCGGCGTGCCGGGCTTCTTTCCGCATCATATGACGCGTCGGCATATGACGCGTCGGATGTCGTCTGTATCGGTGGATTGTGGAACCGCCGCGATATCCTGGTTCCCCGTGTCACACAGCAGCTTCCCGACACACTGCGTCTGATTTTCCCGGAAGCGCCTCCGGTTTTTGGCGCGGCAGCGGAAGCCGCCCGTCTTGCAAGCGTCTCCGTAACCGAATCATTCCGCAATCATTTTTTATCGACATGGAGGGTTTGAAGGATGGCTCAATATGATATCCTAGCTACTGAAAAACAGAATGAAAAAACAGCTCACATCGATGAAATGAGTACTTTGGACATGGTGCAGTTATTCAACGAGGAGGACAAGCTCGTGGCTCTCGCCGTTGAAAAGACACTTCCCGCCATTGCCTCCGCGATCGATGCGATTGCCGCTAGCCTCTCAAGCGGCGGCCGGCTTTTTTACGTCGGCGCGGGGACCTCGGGACGTTTAGGTGTCCTCGACGCTTCCGAATGTCCGCCGACCTACGGCGTTTCCTATGACACGGTACAGGGCGTCATGGTCGGCGGCGAACGGGCGATCACTCATGCCGTAGAGGGGGCGGAAGATGACCCGGAAGCCGGCATCCGTGAGCTAATCGCGCGCAATTTCTGTGAAAATGATGTTTTAGTCGGCTTATCCGCATCCGGTCATGCGCCCTCCGTCGTTCACGCCATGGAATGGGCGCATTCTCTCGGCGCAAAAACGATCGGCATTTCAACGAATCCCGGCACACCGCTGCCCGAGAAAGCGGATATTGCAATTACGCCGGTCGTCGGGCCGGAAGTAATCAACGGTTCAACCCGCATGAAATCCGGTACCGCACAAAAAATGGTGTTGAACATGCTCTCCACCGGTGCGATGGTGAAAACCGGCCATGTCTGGCGCAATTACATGGTCTGTATGCGTCCGACGAACGCCAAACTCCGCCGTCGTGCCGAGCGTATCATACGGGAAGCGACCGGCTGTGACGACAATACTGCCGCGAAGCTGCTTATCGACAACGGCGACTCCATCCGCACCGCGATTGAATCCTACGAGCGTGATCATAAATCACATTTATAAGTAAGTTCAGGAGAATGGATATATTTCAGATTTAAGGCGATATTCTTTGCTGAAAAAAGCTCATTGCTTATGCAATGAGCTTTTTTCCTGGCAGGGGCAGAAGGGATCGAACCCTCGGCACTCGGTTTTGGAGACCGATGCTCTACCAGCTGAGCTATACCCCTATATGATATGGTGGGCCTTCAGGGACTCGAACCCGGGACCGACCGGTTATGAGCCGGTTGCTCTAACCAACTGAGCTAAAGGCCCATAATAAAGAGAAAAGGGACTCCTACTCTGGTAGGAGTCCCTCTCGTGGCTCCCCCTGTTGGGCTCGAACCAACGACCCTGCGGTTAACAGCCGCATGCTCTACCAACTGAGCTAAGGAGGAATGTCGGCGAAGACCTATTTTCCCAGGAGGTCACCCTCCAAGTATCGTTGGCGCGCACAAGCTTAACTACCGTGTTCGGAATGGGAACGGGTGGACCCTTGTGGCAATAAACACCGACTTACTTTTCTTCTAGTTGAAAGAA
>JAYFRF010000014.1:0-5163 GCA_034926225.1 Clostridiaceae bacterium | reverse complement strand
TTTCGCGCCTTTCTCCGATGGTCTGATTGTCGCCGGATACCGGGATTCCTCCGTCTGCTTGATGAAAGCGGAGCTGAACGGCGAAAACCCTGTCGGGTGGATCCCCGCGCAAAGCCTTCCGTTAAAATCGCTTGGTCTCATCGCTTCGGACGACAACTATTTATATATACAATTTATGCAAAAAAATACCGGCGATGAAACGCGCCGCATGATGATGGTTATTGACAATCAGGGAATCGCGTTCGATCTGAATACTGAAGCACAATTTGAACTGATGCCTATATCATCACGGATACCCATACGCCGACGGCGGACGCCGCGTGGAACAGCACGGGAATCCTAAAGCTCGGTGCGTTCTCCGGTGGCATGAAGCAGCGTGTCCTTGGTTTATATTGGTACGAATATTCGAAAACAGCACAAGAATTGAGACTTAACGTTAGACAAGATTCTACTTGGTTAAATTCTACATATTATTATCCCAGTAGTTGGGTTATACCTCAACAGTATATTAACTCTAAAAGTTCTGACTTTGATTGGTGTGTTATTAAAACACAAAGTCCAATCGGTAATACAACAGGATGGTTCGGGTATGGCTATACAACAGTTATTTATAACAAAAGCATTATCACAAGCGGATATCCGGATCAAGCTGGCATGCGTTATAAACAGTATATGTGTACTGGTATTATGAATAGCAGTTCATCATATCGTTTCTATACAGATTGTGATGTTGAAGGGGGACAGAGCGGCTCTCCAGCATACGATTACGACGGAATAATCTGGGGTGTCATACAGAGTGCTAGTCCATCGTTAAATTATGGGTGCCTTGTCACATCAACAGTTTATAATACTATAGAAAGTATGAAGTAATATTATAATCGGGTGGCAGTTCACTTTCGTTTTAGAACATTTATAAAGTTCGGGTTACGGGGTCAATCTATTCCGATTCCGGAACGTTTCTGGAATCGGAATAGATTTTAGGCAACGCCGCGCAAATCACGTTCTACCCCTGGGTGAAAAAGAAACGTACGATGCGTGTATTGGCGCTGCTATCGGCTTGCTTTTTTAATTAATTTTTTACCCTATTTTCTTTGCCTGCTCCGAAAATGGCTATTACTTCTTTATGGATAGCTTTTTATATTACTGTGACGAAAGCACGATGGAGCCCGTACCGCTCTGCGCCAAGCCCAACTGCAAACACAATGAAGAAACCGACGAGGCGCACCTTGCTCTGTGCAACGCTTACTTTAATCGCACCAACTACTATGGCGGGCAGGTTTTCTGGTCGGAGGGACAGGTCTATGTCTATACCACCGCTTCAAATAAAGCCATCGCTTCCCTGTATGAGGTCTCCGCTGACGGGTCTTCTCGCAGGGAAGTTATCACCGGTCTCCAGACACATTTTGGTATGGCGGACTGTATGGTGGTCCATCGGGGGATGTTCTACATCGCTGATACATATTATGACGAATCGCTGATCAAGCATGATTGCATAAAAGCCTACTCTTTACACGGACATAAAAGCGAGCCGCAGACTATTTTCACAAACGTTGATGAAGCTGCTACCTATATTACAAATCTCCGTGTGGAAGGGAATACGCTGTCCTTTTGGGAACTCTCCGAAAGCTCTAGCTATGTAGCCTATCAAGTTCCTCTATCTGGCGGCGTTGCGGAGATCGTTCCCGACAACCCTTACGAATCTTTGGGTCTTTTAGCAACCATGCAGTCCGACGGGAAGCGGTTCTATCGTCTTAAAGAGAGCGAAACATCCTATTTTAGCAGTTGTTTTACCGTTTATGATACCGATGGAAAGCTTTTGATTTCGCAGGATTTCGGCACAGAACTGAAGGGCATACGTGGTTTGTACGTCAGCCCGAGAAAGTATGCGTTTATCGTTGATGTGGCGCTGACCGGCCGGGAGATCAATGGATGTAGGGAGACTTCGACGGCCATTTACTACTTTGATCTTACGCAGGTTGATTCCGGGCATATCTCATTAACAAAGTTGATCGAGCAATTCGGCGTTGATTAGCTTGTGCTCTTTCCCTGAAAGGAGGCTGCCCATGCTCACACTCACCAACCTCACCCATCTCTACCCCCACGCGTCCCACACGTCGCTCGACGACGTGACGCTCTCGCTTTCGCCCGGCGTATACGGTATCCTCGGGCCGAATGGCTCGGGAAAGAGTACGATGATGAATATCATTACGGATACCCTTGCGCCGACCGGGGGCAGCGTTTCGTGGAACGGTACGGATATCCGAAAGCTCGGCGCTGCGTATCGCAGGCTCGTCGGCTACAGCCCGCAGCATCAGGGGCTGTACGACGACTTCACCACGAACCGTTTTTTGTGGTATATGGCCTCACTCAAGGGGATGCGAAAACCCAACGCCGCGCGGCAGATCGATACGCTGCTGCGGCTCGTGAATCTCCGGGACGACGCGCATAAAAGACTCGGCGCGTTCTCCGGCGGCATGAAGCAGCGCGTCCTCATCGCGCAGGCGCTGCTCGACGACCCGAAAATCCTCGTCCTCGACGAGCCGACCGCCGGTCTTGACCCCCGCGAGCGCATCCGTATCCGCAATTTTTTAAGTGAGATCGCCCGCGACAAGATCGTCCTGCTCGCGACGCACGTCGTTTCCGACGTCGAATGCATCGCGGGCACCGTCGTACTACTCAAAAAGGGGAAGCTCCTCGCCGCCGCTCCGGCGCATGCGCTGCTCCGGGAGATCGACGGACGCGTCGTCACGCTGGACATCGCGGCGGAGGACGTGCACGGGCTGTCGGGATACACCGTGTCGAATCTCGCGGTGTCCGGGGAAAATCGTGTCGAAGCGCGCATCGTGCTGGTGGACGGCACGGACGCGCCGGAGGGCGCGAAGCCCGTACGTCCGACGCTCGAGGACGTGTATCTGTACCACTTCGGAAGCGGGGACGCGACATGAAGCAGTACGCGTATGAGCTGTATAAGGTGCTGTGGCGCCGCACGGCAGTGCTCGCGCTGGCGGGGATGCTGTGTGCCAGTCTCGCGCTGTTTGCGGTGCAGTCATGGCGCACCGACGCGGGATTTTTCGAGCGGCGGGACGAGATCGCCGCGCTGGAGGTGAAATATGCAGACATTGACCCGGACGCGGCGTATGCCGAGCTGGAAACGCTTTCGGAGGAGCTCGCGGTGCTCGGAAGGCTGAGCCTGTACGCGCAGCTCAGCGAAGAAAACGAGTTCTTCGGCGAGATGTACGACGAGCTCCTCGCGGAAAGCGGCGGCGTCCTCGAAAAATATGCCGATTCGCCCTTGCTGACTGACCGCGTCGCGCGAGACGGGCTCTCCTACGCCGTCCATATCGTGACGGGGGAGCTTGCGCATATCACGGGGTACCGCTCGTTCATCGAAGATATGCAGACGCGCGCGGATACGATGTTAAAGCCGTCTATTTTCGAAAAAAAGGGCAGCTTTTCGAATAATAACATCCAGAAAACGCCGAAGGATTTCGCGCCGCTTGCCTCGCTTCCCTTAAAGCTCGGCTATGAGCGGGGCGTCGTCGCGGTATCTTCCTTTCGTACCGGCGACCTGCTCGTCCCAGTGGAGATCTTTATATTCTGCGTATACCTGTTCCTGCACGAGTACGACACGGGCCTTATCCGTCTTGTGCGCACGACACCGCGCGGGCGGGGCAGGACGGCTGCCGCAAAGCTCGCGGCGCTTGTGACGCTAACGGCCCTGATCTGGGCTTTCCTGTACGCCGCGCCGTTTGCAACGCTTTTAGTCAAATACCGCCTGTCGTTTGTCAGCGACACCCGCAACACAGAAGCGTTCCGGAATTCAAGCCGTGGGCTGCCGATCGGCGTGTTTATTGCGCTCGCCTCGCTTCTACAGCTGATAACGGCGTTCGCTGTGTCCGTTTGGACGCTCTGGCTGTCTCGCCGGACGCGCAAGGCGAGTTTTGGCATCCTGTTCGCGGCGTCTCTGTTCGGCTTGCCGTTTCTGCTGTCCGCCGCCGGCGTGGACATCCTCGCGGCGCTGTCTCCCGTCGCGGCTTTCACGCCGTATCAGGCGGTTGTAACCCTCGGTGCGCGGTCGTTTGTGTACATTGCGGGTGTGTTAGCCGCTCTTGGTGGCGGAGTTGCGCTGCTGTATCGGGAAAGGAGCGCTTTATGAGAGTGTTTCGCGTTTTTTGTCTGATTTTCGTCCTGTTGTTTCTTGTCTCCTGCGCTCCCACTTCGGATTCCTCGCAGATCGCTGGGCTTGCGGGTACAACGGCGCTCGCCATAACCGGTAATACCACTCTGCGGTATACCGCTGTCTACGGCGCGACGCCGGATTGGTTGAATGTATCCAGTTCCGCCGCAGCCGGCAACGGACGTTTCTGGCAGACGGCGGTGCGGTATGAGAACGGAAAAAATACGCTGTTTATTGCTTCCATTGCCGCGGAAGGGGCTATTTTGAGCGGCATTCGTATGCATTCCAAGAGAACGCCATTGCCAACGCGATCGCGTCGATTCCGGGGGAGCCCGGCGCGCTCTGGTTCGTCGAGCAGCGTTGGAACAGTGATCTGCATATCTATAAGGAAAACGTTCTGCGCCGGATAGACGCGCAGGGCGGCGTAACAGTCGAAGCGGACTTGCGGGACGTGCCGTTTGACGGCACGGGCACCTATGGCGCGGTGGACGGGGACGGCAATTACTATCTGTATACCGCCGGGAAAATCTTTTCCTTTAGCGCGGATGCGAAGCTGCGGTATTCACTGGACTGCGCGGGGTTTTCAGGCTTTGCCCGCGCGTCCGACGGCATGATGCTCCTTTTGGCGTCCGATACGAAGGGAACGAAGCTGTCCCGCATTGACGGCGCGGGACGGCTGGAAACGCTGTTGCCCTGTACGTTCTCCGGCATCGCGGGCGGCGATGGCGTATATGATCTCTACGGCTACGACCGTGTATTATATGGCATTTCGCTCGATACCGGTGAAATGACGCCGCTTTGCCGCTTTGCAGAGCTGGACATCATCGCAAACGACGTCATCGCCGTCCAAACCACAGGTGTTTGCGAGGACGGCTCCCCGAAGTTTGCCTGCTATGCGTCCAGCGGGAGCAAGATTTTGCTGTGCACTGTGGAGAAAACCGCGCGCGCCGCCAAAAAAACGCTGACGCTGGGTGTTTTAAGTGTTG
>JAYFRF010000001.1:0-443197 GCA_034926225.1 Clostridiaceae bacterium | reverse complement strand
CGGCGGACACTCTCGAATACAAGCACCGCAGCGCAGACAGATGGTGCCGGGTTCCATGATGGGATCGGGTTCCAACTCCATTTCCGTCATGACGAGTGCGAAGCGCTGACGGGGACCGAACTCAGGTGTCAAAAAAACCTTTGACAGGCCGATTTCACCCAGACCCGCCAGATACGCCGCGATACGCATATGAACCTGTATGTCCGGCGCGGGTTTGCCCTCCGACACCGGACGGGAGCGCAGCTTGCCGTCGCTGTCCGTGTTATGCGGAATGGGATTCTCCTGCGTAGGTTTATGCCAGTTGTCAATGACACCGCCAAAGTTAGACTCATAACCCAGGGGTAGCGTTTCGTAACCTTCATCCTCAAAAATACGCGAAAACTGGATAACGAAGGTCGGCATCACTACGGTATTGATGGCGCCGTAACCCATGGCAGCATAGGATGTGAAATGCGTACCCTCTTCAATGCCGCGGAATGCCCCTCGGTTGATACGAAATGCCACGACAATCATGGACTTTGCATTGGGCATAATCAGCCGTGGATCCATCTCCGGCGGCGCACCTTCAAATCGATCCATTGATGCGATGCCTACCAAGTCGGCGCCCATGCGTTTGGCGATACGTTTGACTTCTGCAGAATCCAGCATAAACAACTCCTCCTTTGTTGTACTTTAACCGTACAGAATAACCCGGTTTACATTGGCAGTTTAATTCGGTGTTGACATATTCGCCTAGGGCGTTTTTGTCAATTACCTAACATACCCTATCTAACACAGGCATAATAATAGGTGCGCAATATTGTTCGATAGTCAATGCGGCAGCAAACAGCCGCCGTTCGTCTGCTCCGTATAACATCAATCCGCGTGGGGTTCCATCGTCGGCCATACATAGCCGCAGTGCTACGGATGGCAACCCTGTAAAATGCATAATATTCGTTGGCCCTGTCATCAAACAGGCGTCATATCCACATAAACACTCCATTATCTGAGAACGTAACCTCGTGCGTTCAGCCAGAGCCTCGTTATATATTATATCGTCAAGGTTTCCTGAGACGCTGTATAATGCGTCTCGCAAATATGCATTACCGTATTTCAACATTTGTTCCGGATTATTTTCGTAATAGCGTACTATTTCCTCAAGCGTCTTACGATGTGCACCGGAGCTTGCCAAATACTCTTCAAGATCATGCCGAAATTCACAGCGCATGATATCACGCTGATATTTTGTATGAGCATGGGAGACCTCTGCGATCTGCACATGATTTGTTTTGAGCGCGCCAAGTAAGGCGTCATATCTCGCAAGCTGCGCTTCGGAAACCTGATCCCGATTATACGTATTTATAGCAAGGCGTATCTTTTCAGGTGCTAACGGTTCAACCGGCCGCAAAGGTTCATCTTTCATACATGAATATACTAGAAGTGCGTCGGGCAGGTCTCGTGTAATAGGTCCGGCGCTGTCGAGTGTTCTGGCAATAGGAATGATACCCTCTGACGACAAAGAACCATGAGTCGGCTTAAGTCCCGTTACGCCATTTTCCATGGCGCAGCCAACGATGGAGAATGATGTATCCGTGCCAATCGCAGCAGAACAGAATCCTGCCGACATGGCAACCGCTGAACCGGAACTCGATCCGCCGGGATTTTTTATACGATCATATGCATTTAGAACCTGACCACCGCGCGAGCTATACCCTCCCGGCATGTTATTGCCAGTATAATTGGCAAATTCAGTCATATTGGTTTTTCCTAATATTAAAGCACCGTTGCGACGTAAATTCATAACAATATGAGCATCTTTTAAAGCAATGTTATCTGCGAGAGTAAGGCTGCCGGCCGTTGTATGTAAACCGGAAACATCGATATTGTCCTTAATTAGCACAGGCAACCCAAACATAGCACCTTTACGGTCCGTTTTCATAGAATCCATTTTTCTAGCTTCTGCTATTGCATTCTCGTATATTTCCGCCACCGCATTCAGACCTTCGGCTCCATCAAAGCGTTCTATACGCTCAATGTATACTTTTGTTAATTCCTCTACGCCGAGACTTCTTCTTTGAATTGCATAAGCAAGCTCCATCGCTGACATCGTAAACATTGCACTTATAACCCCTTAAATTAGCACTTTGCAAGTAAATATATATGACTGACAGCGTTCTTACGCATACGCGGTAGTTTATACTACATTATAACACAGAGACGCAGGAATTTCCATAACGAAATAACATCTTTACCGAATAATTTACAGTTCCTGGTCATATTCTTTGTCGTATTGCTGGTTGCATTGCTAAATAGAGTATTAGGAAATTAATTACAGAAATGTTTAAATTTTCTTGGTTGCTCCATTGACGTGTATTCATTTATATGGTATTATAAAAAATGTATAGAAATTATGTGCAAAGAAGGAAAAATTCGGTTCGGGAAAGCATAAATGCGGTAGCGGGCTTACCGGAATAAGCCCAAGATTCATTACGGACAGACGCAACCTCGAGAAAATTTACGGATTGAAAGGGAGATGTAAAATGAAAACACGTAAAAGGAAAAAAGCGGCGTTTGTTTTTTGTGTATTGATGGCATTGATGCTGTTATGCACAAATATGCAGGCTTCCGCGCTGACTATCCCACCTGTTCGTACCTTACCAATTTTCTTCGACACATCAAAAATACAGACGACCCCTCTGTATAGACTGTTTAACGGCACATTTCATACCTATACGGCAAGCAGCAGTGAAAGAAGCGCGCTGCTGAACAACGGCTGGACGGACGAGGGTATATCCTGCTGGATTTCACCTCAGCCGCTGCCATACACAGTTCCCCTTTACAGACTGAAGCTATATGGCATGGATACATTCATGACCACCAGCAAAACGGAGCATGACGGCGCAATCGCAAATTACGGCTATGTCGACGAAGGTATCATGGGCTACGTGATTCCGGCCGATGACTACGCGCACGGCGACGTCACGCTTTACCGCTGGTACAGGCCGCAGTCGACCGCCGACAGCAGCTGGTTTGATGATCTTTTTGGCTCCGGAGATCCCTTTGTGGCTTTCGATGCCGAGCATTTTTATCAGACGGAGCTGGCAATGATCAGCGGCTATACATATGAAGGCGCTCAGTGCAGGGCGTGGTCTTCGTCAACCACGGTTCAGGACGTCAGCTTAAGTTCGCCGAACGGCGGCGAGAGCTATACAATCGGAGACACGGTCAATATACAATGGTCGACGACGCTGTCCGGCGGCACTATAAACCTGTATTATACCACTGGTGGCGCCGACGGATCGTGGGTCAGCATCGTGCAGAACCTTTCCGATACCGGCAGCTACAGCTGGAAGGTTCCGTCCACCCCCAGCAGTACCGTACGGGTTAGAGTCCAGTGGCGTTATCATGATAATCTGACCAGCACCGACGCGTCTGTCGCGGATGACTCCAACGCCGATTTCGCGATAACCGGTACGCCTGTCATAATCCCCATAATCCGGTTTCATATCTTTGCGCCTGACGCACCGTCCGGCCTGACGACCGCTGCCGACTACATTCACAGGACGATCCAGCTCAGCTGGAATGACAATTCCAACAACGAAACGGGCTTTACGATCGAGAGAAAGACGGACGACGGCGCTTACAGTCAGATAGCGACGACAGCGGCGAATGTCACGGACTATACCGACACAACAGTCAGCATCGATACGATGTATACTTATCGCGTTTACGCCAACGGTATTAAACTGAACTCGGGATATTCCGGCGAAGCAGTGGGCCAGATTTTCTCCTTTACCGTGGAGCCTCCCGTAGATTTAGGCAAAATGATACCTGGCGCTCCGACGAATCTTACGGTATCGGGGACGGCTGGGTATACCGATCGGGCTGTATTAAACTGGAATGCTGCGTCGGGCTTCGTGACCGGATACAGAATCGAGCGTAAGGCTGGCGAGTCGGGAACGTGGAGTACTCTGACCGTGGTCGGGAACAGTAATACCGCTTATACAGATTTCGGTCTGACAGCGGGTGTTTCCTATTCGTACCGAGTCAGGGCCTACTCGCTGATTCTCGAATCGGAGCCGTCGAACGAGGCGACATATATCCCGCCGTCGATTAACGGGAGCGGCGGGATCGAGCTCGGCAGATACGACGCGTGGGCTTCCGAAGAATTGGATGCCGCGAACGACGCGGGTCTTATACCGGATATTCTCGCGAATACCGATTTGACAAAGCCCATTACGCGTGAGGAATTCTGTGAGCTGGCCGTAAGGCTTTATGAAAAAATGACGGGAAATCATGCGTTTCCCGCAAGCCCGAATCCCTTTACGGATACAGCGAACGAACAGATATTGAAGGCTTATTCGCTTGGGATTACCAACGGCACCTCCGCGACGACATTTTCTCCATCAGAGCTTATCAATAGGGAACAGTGCGCCACGATGATCTTCCGGGCCATAAAGCTCATAGATCCCAACGCCGACTACAGCGTAGCCGCGGTCGCGGATTTTCCCGACCAGGCGAATATTTCATCCTGGGCGGTAGCGGCGACGAAGTATATGGCTAAAATAGGAATTATAAAAGGGGACTCTAGCGGCAACTTTATGCCCAAACCGGTAACCGCCGCGCAGAGTGAGTCCGGATACGGAATGGCAAAGAGAGAGGAAGCCATACTGATGGTCGAACGCACATATGTTAAGATAAGCTGACGGATATGAACAGAGCCTTGTTTTAGCTTTTGTAATCCTAAGGGCCTGCCGTAAAACGCACCGATATGCGTACCACGGCAGGCCTTACTTTCTGTATAACGGTTTTATTTTTTACGAATTATCCTTTCACGGAGCCTGCAATGATGCCTTTTACGAAGTACTTCTGCACGAATGGGTAGATCGCGACGATCGGTGCGGCAACAATAATAACGCACGCCATACGGAAATTCGCTTCTGGGATGAAGCTCTCCTGTGCGGTTCCCTGCTGCAATTGTGTCGCAATGCTGATATCGTTTGCATTGATTAGTTTTTGCAATACCACGACACGCAAGAAGTATTGTAAAGTCCAGAATTGTTGATTATCTGTGTACACCATGACATTGTACCACGAGTTCCAGTATCCGAGCGCAAAAAACATCGAAATAGCCGCAACAGTGGGTGAAATCATCGGTAGCGTGATACGAAAGAGCGTCTGAAACTCGCCGGCGCCGTCTATTCGCGCCGCTTCAAAAACTGACTGCGGCATAGCTTCTATCTGACTTCGTACGACAATCATATAGAAAACATTTACGATTCCGGTGATAAATAAGACCCAATAAGTGTTGCGTAAATGAAGGTACTTAGAAAAAACGATATAAGTAGGGATCAGTCCTCCGCTGAAATACATGGAAACGACAAAAAAGTAGGTGACAATTTTCTTGCCGGGGAAATCCTGCGACATAGCGTAAGCTAAAAGCACGGTCATTATCACCGCGAGTGCTGTTCCGATGATCGTAATAAAAACGGTGTTGACCAGCGAGGTCGAAAAGGTTGAGAAACCAATAATGCGCTTATATGCTGCAAAGTTAAATCCGATGGGATAAACCGTTACACGATTATAATTGATTGCTTCTGCACTCGACACGCTTAAAGCTATAATGTGCAGCATCGGAACGATGATAACGGCCATTATGAAGAGCATGATTAGAATATTGAAAGCTCCAAAAACACGCTCGCCGGTAGTTCTCTTCATTCTGATCCTCCTTACCATAATGACCAGCCGGCAACTTTACGTGCCAGCCGGTTCGCCGTATAAACCAGCATGAAGTTTACAACCGATTGCGAAAGCCCGATTGCGGTGGTCAGCGAATACTTCGTGTTTTCGATACCTAACCGATATGTGTATGTACTGATGACGTCGCCTACAGCGTATACCATGGGGTTATAAAGCAGGAATACCTGCTCAAATCCGATCGTGATCATGCTGCCCACGCGCAGCACCAAAAGCACAACTATGATGTTACGCAGCCCGGGCAATGTGATATGCCAGGTCTGACGAAGCCTTCCCGCACCGTCGATTGCGGCTGCTTCATACAGCTCCTGATCGATACCGGATAGCGCAGCGATGTAATATACCGCGCCCATACCGAAACCCTTCCAGATATCGGTCACTACCAGAATGGTTCGGAAATATTGTGCTTTGGCCAGAAAATAGATGGGTTCTATGCCAAATGCACGCAGCATGGCGTTAAATAAGCCTCCGCTCGGAGAAAGCACCGCCGTTACGATGGATGCTACGATAACCCAGGAAATAAAATGCGGGAGGTAACTGACGGTCTGTATTAGCTTTTTTAAGTGCTTTGAACGCAGCTCATTTAATAAGAGGGCAAAGAAGATCGGAAAAGGAAATTCGAATATGAGTTTATATAGATTAATAATTAGGGTATTGCTCATAACGCGCCAGAAGTTATTGTCGGATAAAAAGTATCGGAAATGCAAAAGACCCACCCATGGGCTGCCCCAAATACCTTTATAAGGTGAAAAATCCTTAAAAGCAATTATAATGCCGTA
Source organism: Clostridiaceae bacterium (assembly GCA_034926225.1). GTDB lineage: Bacteria > Bacillota > Clostridia > Oscillospirales > QAMX01 > JAAZKA01. The sequence continues at coordinate 436,682 of JAYFRF010000001.1, read as the reverse complement.
AATGGGGAAGTAATGGAATGCCAAATGTGCTATGATACCGGGAGCAAGCATGCAATAAATCGGCAGCGCGCGGCGCATATGGGCTCGCAGGCTTGCCTTATGATTCATTGTAACAGTATTTGTCATAGTTCCTCCTTTAAAAGCTTTAGGGGGCAGGAGTACGAAACTCCTGCCCCCAGCTCGTGTATCAGGATTAGGAGGCTTATGTCTCCGTTATGCGTACAGAAAATATTACATTCCGAAATCGATTTTAGCTTGCTTCGCGATCTCATCAATCTTCGCGATATCGTCCGCGAACTGGGCGACAACCTCATCTTTTGCCGCAATAAAATCATCAATGGAGATCTCGCCGAGGATAACCTGACCCACTAAGTTCTGTTGCAGTGGCGTCATGTTGGATAAGTTGTTTGTAATTTCATCCGGCAGCTTCCCGGCAACATCGAGGGGGTTATAATAACCGTAATCCAAAACCTGCTTATCGAATGCGGCGCTTGTGCTGTCCAGATACAGCTGCGTGAATTCATTGACTCCGGCCTTCCCAAGCGAGGATCCGGATGAGATCAACTGCAGAGCTTTAAACTCAAGTGATTGTGCGTTGTTGACGAAGACCCAGCCATATAGGCTGCGGTATGAGCTTTCGGTGAACGCAGGTTCAATCGGGATGACTTCATTGCCGGACAGTGTATACTCAATTCCTTCGCGGCCGAAGTTGCTCAATTGGAGAACTTGTTCAGAATGCAGCATATTCAGGAAACGAAGAATACCCTCAAGCTTTTCTTCATCCTTACCGACATTCCGGTTGATACCGAAGGTATAGGTTAGAACTAGAGCAAGCCCCTTGGGAAACGCTTCGTATTTCTCAGATACACCTTCCACGAAATTGCAGCCGACGGGGATTAATATCGCGTCCGTATTGCCGGCATTAAAAAGCTGCTGGAGCCATATTGTGTAAGAACCGACGTTGCCATATGCCAACAAGACATTCCTGGTGGCGCGCTTGGCGGCATTGTCATCTCCGTTGGATGTCATGAACTCAGGATCAAGCAAGCCCTGCGCGTAGATATCCCTTAAAAAGGAAACGCATGTAATGATGTTGTCACCTTCCCAATAATTGACGACCTTCTCTAGCTCAGGGTTATAGAAATAACCGCTTGGGAAAGTGTTGAAAATACGGTACAGCCATTGACCGCGGTAACCACTGATACCAGGGGTGGTATAGGGAATCGCATCGGGATAGAGTTCCAGCAGTTTTTTACCGGCATCGATCAAATCCGCCGGAGCCATGGAAACCTCTTCGATACCCATTTCCTTATAAAGATCCCAGCGGGCGAAGACGGTATCGAAATCGTGGTTGATCGGCGGGGCAGACAGCGCGTACACATGTCCGTCTTCGGATTGCATAGCCTTAAACTGCAGTTCGCTGTATGTTTCCACAACAAGGGGCATTTCATTGATGATATCCTGCGTCAGTTCGAGGAACGCACCTTCCATACCATATTTCTGCATATCCGGACGGTTCGCACATTCGACAAAATCCGGGATCTCGCCGGAGCTCATCATCAGGTTGAATTTCGTGGTAGTATCAGCATAGGCGGGAACGATTAATTGGGTGATTTCAACATTTGCCCATTCGCACAAAATATCTACCCAGTCATTATGAAGATGGTCGTATCCGTCGGGGAAATTCTGACCGGCTTCCTGCCAGAAAGCAGTAAATTGGGCTGGTTTGGCTTCCGGAGGTGCGGTGGTTGCGGTGGTTGTGGCGATGGTTGCCTTTGTTGTGGCGGCGACGGTAGTTACTTTCGTGGATGCGACAGTGACTGCAGATGTCGTGGCGGCTGCTTTGGTGGTAGAAGCGGTGGTAGCAGCGGAGGTTGCTGCGGTGGTTGTGGCAGTGGAAGATGCGGTTCCGGTACCTGCGCAGCCTGAAAATAGGGTAATCAACAAGGCGGCGGATAGTAGGAGAATGGTTAGACGCCTGACCATGGGAAGCCCTCCTTTAAAAAATAATTTATAAAACACATGGCGAAAACGCCAATATGTTTTGACAGAGAATATATGAATATTCTCTAGACAACGTCATTATATCATATGGTAATGGTTTGTCAATATATACCAATAATAAAATTTACAAATACTATGGCTTTATAATGTATACCGGAGTCGGTGAGGATACGGAACTGGTGTATCTCGCATGTTCATGATGTAGTCATGTATTAAAGCTGCTTTCGGAGACATGTAACGCTAAGCTCCTTGATGAGCTTAGCGTTACATGTGGAATATAAAAGGAAGAATAACAGTGAATTTTTACCCAGTGTGCATGCCTAATGAAGGCTCACAGTTCGGAACCCGGCGTATGGCCGGTGTAGCGCCTAAATACGCGAATAAAATAGCTGACATTTTCAAATCCGACACTGACAGCCGTTTCGGCGACGGTGACATCGCCGCTGGCCAATCGCTGTTCGGCATGTGCAATACGAAAACGGGTGCGGTATTCGACCGGAGAGATGCCGTACACCTGTCGGAATAGCCGCCGGAAGCAGCCGTCGGACAGACCGCATGCAGCGGCATAATCGGAGACAGGCTGATTATGTGTATAGGTTGACTCCAGCAGCATCACCCCTTCACGCAGCTTAGAAGCTGTGCGGGGATCCTGTTCATACTGCTCCTGCGCCAGAACGGATAAAAGCGCGTAGAAGGTTGCCGTTTGAGACAGCAACTCCGGCACACGCATAATGGCCGTACTATCCCGCAGCAATGCCAGCAGTCGCCGCGCCTCTGCGGATAATGCGTTGGAGACAGCGGTGATCTTATCGGCGAGCCGGTAAGGACTGCCTGCCGGATCCGTGAGCGTAAAAGAGATCACCAGGGCCGCATTATCATGACCGGTGTAGGCGGAGGTGTTGCGTACGCCTACCGGTATATAGCCGACAGCGCCCGGTTTTAAAATGACCGGCTCTTCACCGTATTGCTGTAATATCACCTCGCCACAGGTTACATAGACGAAAACACTTTGCGCTCTCGGCATGTCGAAACGTGCAATATGACCCTGAGCGCGCTCGGTCAATCGAACATGCAGGCCGCTGACAGTAAAATCCGCCTGTTCCAGACCGGTCAACAGCACGCTCATTCGGCGCGTACCATCACGCGCTCCAGTACGCTTTGGCAGTAGCCACAGGCATGGCAGCGTTTGTCGCAGGAGACTACGCGGTCGAAAAAATCTTCCGGGAAGGCGGCGTTATCGATGACATAGGGTGCGAAAGCGGGACCGAAGCCCGGCTCGCACAGGTCGAGCAGATTGCCATAATAGCGTCCCCGCACGTAAGCGTCTATGACCATCCCGGGCAGGCTGTGCATCCGCGTGGCCAGCTTGACCACGTCAAATAAACCTTCATAATGATGCAGGTCTTCCGGTCTTACCCAAGAATTTTGCAGAACAGAGACTCTATGTGCCGAATCGCGCAGGTAACGCCAGCAGGTATGCACAGGAAAGCCGGGCTGGTTGATCGTTTCGGAGATCTGCGCCTCGTGGGAGACGAGATTGTCGTGAAAGGTTTGTCCCGAGCAATAATTCATACAGCCGGAATTCGCCAGCATAAGAAGCTGCTTTCCATTGGCATCCACCCATGTCTTTAGCTCACGGATACGGTCAAAGTCGCGGTTATACTCGCGGCGGATGTAGAAGGAATCGAAGAGATCGACGAGATATTCCATGCCTTTCACTTCGCCGATGCGCATATTGACTGATGCACGGCGCTCGATATGCGGAAAGTGCTCTTTCAAAACGTGTGCAATGAAGGGGGAGGTCGTTGTCACAATCTCCAGTCCGCCGACAGCATTTTCCAGATGCTCCGCGATGGAGCATACCCGGTTGGTGAGTGCCTTCGAAACGGCCTCGCCGCCGTAGCAGTTGGCGTTCAGGAGTAGGTCGAGCTTGACACCCATCCTATGCACCGTGCGCAGTTCCTCTTCCAGCCGTCCCTGCGCCGTCCAGTCGGTATGCCCGTTGCGGGTTGCGAGCGCTGAACGGCAGGTGGGGGTGTCAAGCCATGGAAAGTAAAGCTCCGCAATGTGGTCGCGGTAGTCGGAAACGATGTGGGAAAACGGCTCTTCCCCGTTTTCCGCAAGCTGATAGCCGACGGCAAAGCGCATCCTAATTTCCCCCTTATATCGGAAAAGCGGGGAGCCTGCGCGGCTCCCCATTTGACGTTCTACGGGCGTCAGTCGATCTCGGATTTTTCGGGACGGCCGTGTGGGTTGGAGTATTCGGCGGGTTGATCAGCTGCAATGGCCTCTTCGGACCAGTCCATAGTCCAGGGCTTTTGTGTGCGAAAGGGGCTTTCAAATCTATTCTTGAGCTTGCCCTGGGATTCTAAGCTGATCATGCAGGCACGGGTGCATCCTCGTGCGCCGCAGACGGCCTGCCCGGTATTATATAGGTTGCGGGGCTTGTGATAGAAGGGGGAAATGGGATTGGGCTTGAAGTCCTCGCCGTTATAGTCTCCCTTTTCGCCGTCTTCAGTTTTTTCCGCACCGGTGAAGAAGTAGGCGCAACGGTCGATATCGATTTCGCCCCATTCGACGTTGTGACCGGCGAGATTGACCTTCACGGTTTTTGTAGGACTGATGCAGTTACCGGGACATTCGCGTACACAGGCCATGCAGCGGGTGCAGATTGTGCCTGGTTCCATAATGGGATCGGGTTCCAGATCCAGTTCTGTGATGACGATACCGACACGCTGACGGGGACCGAATTCGGGCGTCAGCAGCATTTTAGAGTAGCCGATTTCGCCGAGACCGCACAAATAGGCAGCGATACGCAGATGCACCATGATGTCGGGGATGGGCTTGCCCGGAGCGACAGGACGGGAATAGTTCTCGTGGCGATTACCGGCGTTATCGATGCCGCGCCAATCGCTCTGATGACCATAGGGAATGGCCTCGAAACCGGCATCTTCGATGATTTTACAGAGGTTAATGACGGTCATCGGCATGTACAGGTAGGTGATGCCGCCGTAGCCCATGGCGGAGTAATTGGAAAAGTATGTGCCCTCTTCGATACCGCGCAGACTGCCGCGAAAGACGCGGAAACCCATAGCGATGATCGATTTCGCACGCGGCATGATCTGACGGGGATCCATTTGCGCGGGAGCGCCGTCCCAACGGTCGATTGAGCCGATTGCCACGCAGTCGGCGCCAAGGCGTCTTGCGGCGTCCTTAATCATTTTTGCATCGGGTTTCAGGATGATCACCCTTCTTTCCATACGAAAATCGACCGTCTGCGAAAAATGCAGCAGGCGTGTCATGCGTCTAGTATACAGTGGTTTGTGAGAAAACACAAGAGCGCAGACAAACGGAAAATGGTAAAAAACAGATAATTCGACAAGAAAATAACATCACAGGAATCTCCCTAATATATCCCTGAGCTGTCAAAAATTATTTATTCCATGTGCTGATCCTGCTTATATTCTTCAAGCCATATTTCTAATAGAACTTTGATATCATCTGAAAACTCTCGCTCTGTTTGGTTTTCCTTCTTTTTTAATTCCTCAAGAATGATAAAAGAAAATGATTGCATCCCATATTCGACCCATTCCGTATGCATAGCCGGCTCCGGGCAGGAGTTTGTTAGGACAGAAAAGTCAAACCTGCTTTTTTGGCTCTCCAGATCTTGCGTGGATTTTATCCATCTACGATGATTACCATCACATTGTATACAATAGATACCGCCTATAGCAGGCTTACCCTTATACGCATTTTTCAGTTCTTTCTTATTTACAGAAGCCATGAGTCCATACCTCTTTTCATTTTTTGGAAATTTCTATCTCAAAAATCCAGCCGTAAAAGCTTTCTTGCGCAAAGCTACGGTCGTTTCACATTATAATGTATCCTGATGCCTTTATACATGGTCAACATACGTTATGGAGGAAAGATTTCTGCGCCATTTTCCCCATCTGTAATATACGAGGCTGTTAATTGCGCTGGCGGCAAAACTGATCACGATGGCAATCCAGATGCCATGAATGCCCAGTTCGGTGCCGGACAATAATCCGGCTAAAGGAACCCGGACGAGGCAAAGAGAGATAAAGGAAAGAATCATAGTTGGCAGCGTTTTACCCGCGCCGTTAATAATACCGTTGGATATATAGAACACAGTAAAGAAAAGATATCCTGCGCCAACGATTCTCAGGTAATCGACGCCAACCCGAATGACATCCATGTCTTTAACAAAAGTGCGCATGATCCCCTGCGGCAAGGTGACGCATAGTATGGAAATAACTAAAATTACCGGAATGTTAATTAATATTCCGTATTTCAGAATATCTTTTATTTGCTTGGATTTTCCCGCACCAATATTTTGTGCCGTCAATGTGGAAACGGCCATCATCAAAGCCATAGCCGGCATGGCGGCAATCGTGTCAATCTTACTGACGACCCCGAACGCCGAAATAGATGCGGAGCTAAAACGGTTTACAAAAACCGTGATAAAAGCATAGCCGACAGAAACCAGCATTTGCTGAACGAATGAGGGCATGCCTATTTTCAGAATGAGGGAAACCGTGTTTTTTTCCAATAAAAGTCCCGTTGGATTAACCGGTTCGTTTTTATATTTACGAATCGTATAAATTATCCCTAGCGCAATGGTAACCGTAGTGGCGACTAAGTCGGAATAGGCCGAACCGTTTAGTCCCAACTTGGGAAACGGACCGATTCCCAGGATTAACAAAGGATCAAGAGCGGCATTAACGAGAGTGGAAACGATAATGCAAATCATAGGAATAACCGTATCTCCCACACCGCGCAATATGGAAGACATTAAATAAGATACATACAACCCGGGAAAATTTATAAACATAATGCGCAGATAACCGCTTGCCATAGGCATCATATCGGTCGGTGTTTTAAGGAGTTTTAGTATCTCGTCACAAAACAACAATCCGCTCACCGAGATGACTAGAATGATGATACCCCCAACAGTCCACGAGTTGTTAACGAATTTTTGTATTTGTGTATGATTTTTAGCACCGTATGCTTTTGCGATCAGAAAAGATGTGGCCAGCGTCGCACCGGAGCAAAGCGCAACCATGCCTAGAAAAATAGGGAAACTGACTGCTACTGCACCGACCGCATCTTTTCCGATCAGATTACCAACCCACATTGTGTTGATAATACTGTATCCTGTCGACAGGATATTCCCGATTAAAATGGGTAATGCCAATTGAATCAGGTTCTTTGAAATACTGCCGGTTGTGAGATCTTTGCCAAAATGATTATTCAAAACGTTCTATCTTCTTTCTGATCTGTTTCTTCATAGGTCTGCTCGAGTTCATTCAAAACTTCACTGATATACCCTCTGACCGTTCCCTCATCAAACGGGATTTTCAGCGCCTGTAGATTATAAATACAAAACGCATAGCCGTAATCTGTGAGTGGAACGCATTCGTCGGATTCCAGCCAGTCATTGATAAGATAGTAGTAAGAACCTAAGTAAATAAGAGAGGCAACTTTTGCGTCCGGGATATTGACCGTATGATGTAATTTAAAACGTTCAAACCATACTGCCATGACTTGTGCGGATTCTTTCATACTGTCTGCTCTTATCCGTTGAAACTCCGGATGGACGATTGCAGCTTCTAAAAGCATGATCTTGGTAATATCACGGTTTTTATCATAAAGCCAAAGATTTGCTATCATCACGCGGGTAAAATTTTTCAGCAGGGGAAAGTGATCTACATCCAAAACGCGCATAATTTTAGTGTTAAATTTATCCGCGATGCTCATATATAGCTCTGCGAACAAATCCTCTTTACTCTTGAAATAAAAATAGAAACTGCCTACTGACACAGCAGCCTGATCCACAATATCTTTTACTGTCGTATTATGGTATCCCTTAGCAGCAAACACCTTAGCGGCAGTATCCAGAATCAGCTTCCGCTTGGCGTCCTTGCGCTTTTGAGTATCTCCTGATGTTTTATATATGGTATAGACCTCCTCTCAAGCATAGAATGAATCGTCATTCTATGCTTGTATTATAGACAACAGATTGCTCTATGTCAATAGGAACCAGTAAATTCTTTTATTACCGAGAAAATAATAGTTAACATAATAATATTGAGATAAATCCGCTCTGCGAAAAAAAAGAACGATCATGTTGACCGCTCTTTTTTATAGTCATTAAATTCTAGGCTCTTGAACTTCACTTACATCACAATCTGAAAGGTTTGCGTATTCTCGGAGCCACTCTTTTAAATCTGTTCCAGATTCGATTTCCTTGAGAATATCATTAATGATGAAGCTGCTGTTTGCAGATACAACGTTATCGCTACCTGGGATGAAAGTAACCGATATAGGGGTTCCGGCTTCAAATATGTAGATATAGACCGTATAGTGTGTTAAGCCTTTCCCGATAAAGACATCGCTTGAGTTTAACATTGATGTGGCGGCTAATACAGTCGCGCCATTCAAAGCGTTTATACGTGTAGGAAAAGCAGATATAAGACGCTTTTCGACTTCGTTCCTGAGTTCCTCGGGAAGTTCTATACCCTCATATTCTGAAAACATAGAGACTAAGGCTGTATTGGGAATGGACACTTTATATACTGCGTTTGGTTCAGCATACTGTCCGGCGCCGATCTCGTCGATTATGTCAACAAGATCCTTTGATGAAGTTCAAAGGGAGGTGTATTCCTTGCTTTCTGCCATCATATCCATTCTGCTTGCCAGTTTAAGTCCCTTTTTGCATAGCAATGAATCTAAGCTATCGCCGGCGTTGGTACAGCCGCATAATATTAACAACAATATTGCTAAGACGGCTGTAATCGCATTACTCTTTTTCACAAATATTCACTCTCCTTAGTTAATAGCGCTTAGTACACTGATTAAATGAAAATTCTTAATCTTACCGGTCTGCGCGTACTCCCATTTTCAGCAGCGCTGCTTGCAGATCAGAGACGTCGATTCTACGTACCGGGATTCCTTTCTGCACGCTGAGGGCTGATGCGACGCCTGCTGCCTGACCGAGATTTGCGCAGATCGGCATAACGCGGAAATTGGAATGCGCCAGATGGGTTCCCGATATGCAGCGGCCGGCCAGCAGCAGATTCTCCACCTTTTTCGGAACAAGGCAGCCGTAGGGAATCGAATATCCTTGAATTTTCGGAAAGTGTTTTTGCGCGCCGGTTGCGTCCAGTCCCGCACCGGTGATATTATGAACATCAAAGTTAAAGGAAGCATGAGGCACCGCCCAATCCGGGAATTGTCGGGATGCGAGAATATCCTCTTTTGTCAGGGTATACTCACCGTCAAAGTGCCTGGTTTCACGGATGCCGATCAGCGAAGCCGATGAAATAATATAACAATTTTCAAAACCCGGCACAAATTCCCGCAGGAACCGTATTATCGGCTCCATTTGGCTCCGGCAGATGCACTCGGCCTGCGTCAGGCTGTCGGCGTCGGTGCCGTCGATATCGATGGCATTCGTCATATTACAGGTCACGATACCGGGTAGGGTGGAAGGGTACAGAAGCACATGCCCCGCAGGAAACGGCAAATACTCCCTTGCCAGATCCTGTATTTTGCCTCTTGGCACATCTAAATTGCTTTCAAACGATCCGGGGAAGACCCCTTCGGACATATCCACACCGGCGACCTTGAACATCAGCGTTGCAGGCTGCATTTTCCGGTCCTCTTCGCGGCCGAGCGCGTAGGGGACACCGGCTTTCGCAGCAATGTCACCATCCCCTGTTGCGTCTATAATGACTTTAGCAAATATGGCCTCGCGTCCTGATTTACTCTCGACGATCACACCACGCAGCGAATTACCCTCCATAATCGGAGATGAGACAAAGGTATAAAGCCGAACCTTTGCACCGGCTTCCTGCAGCATTTGTAAGTATACTGTTTTCAACCTTTCCGGGTTGATAGTATTGCGCCCCGCCTGCTCATTAATTTCGCAGGAACGGTCGAGAATCTCTTCGTAAATACCTCCCCGCGTATTTCCGGTCCAATGACTCATCAATCCGGCGGTCGAAATACCTCCGACGCAGCCCAGCTGCTCGATCAGAAGTGTCCGTGCTTTCATTCTGGCGGCACAGATTGCGGCGCATACGCCGGCGGGACCAGACCCCAGTACTAGAACATCAACATTGTCATAGACCGGAATTTCCCGCGCGGGTTCGTGAAAAGTATGTGTCATATTAATCCTCCATTGACACCGGATATTATATGGAGTTATATCCTATATCTAAATGTCATCCTGCATCTTCGATCCAGCCGGGTAGTTCCATGCTCGTCAAGCATTATTGCATCATGTTTTGTACGTGCTGTCACACTTATAAGTATCATATACCATATATCTATAAAATGCAAGACAAAATCGGCAATACAATAGTATTGTACCGATTGATGACGGATACAACCGCATTCGCATTATTAAGCCTCTTAATCTTAACCGCAGTTATTAGCTCTAATTTCTTAGAAACTATTGTAAATTATCCCGTATATGGTTATAATAGAATCATTATAAGGCTGTTGAATCCGATGATCAAACAGAACCTGATTAGATTCTGATCGATAAAAATTAATTCATAAAAAAATACTAATATGAGGAGCGGTATTAATATGTCACAAGAAATGAATAACGCAGTGGGAGCAGAGAAGAACATCACAACGGATTCCCCGATTACAGCAGAAAATACAGCGCCGAAGCGCCGCGGCCGGTCACGTAAGGACGTAGGGAACACAGTGCCGGCTTCCGTGAAAAACACAAGTGAAGCTAAATTCGAACCAACCCCGGTGCTTGAAGCTGTTGCCGACACTCCGGCGACTGCGCCAAACGAGCCAAAAACATCGAAACGTCATTATCCCACTATATCAGAGCGGTTAGCAGCGGTTGATGACAATATAGCTCGTCTCACCAAGCTTAACGAATCACGCGTCACTCTTATAGCAAAGACACAGGCTGCGCTGGAAGAGAGGCGCATCGCTTTGGAAAAGTCAACGAAAGCGCTGAATGACGCTCAAGCGAAGAAGAGCACGCTGGTTGAGCTCCAGAACCGTCCTTCAAAACCACCCGTGGTTAAGGCACCGAAGCTGTCACCCGAAGAACGTCAGCAAGCGAGGGTGGCTGCATTGGAACGCGCTCGCACCGTACGCAAAGAAAAGAAGGAAGCAAGGATGGCGGAAGAGGCGAAAGTCCGGGAATTAGTTGCGATGTTGAAGGCGAGTGGACGGAGCGTGGAGGAGTTTTTCAAGGAGGTGTCACAAGACAAGGAGTAGGGGAGCTAAGACCCGAGGTTAACCGAGAGAAAATAAATCGGTTAAATATTATAGGGAGAGAGGTAAAAAGTGATATGAAAATTAAAAAAGTCTATGCAATGGAAATAATAGATTCACGGGGGAACCCCACACTAGAGGCCACTGTCGAGTTAGACGGGGGATACTGCGGCACAGCAGCAGTCCCGAGCGGAGCGTCTACCGGAATATATGAGGCCAAAGAGTTGCGCGACGGGGACAAGTCACGCTTCACCGGCAAAGGAGTCCTCAAGGCAGTGCGAAATGTAAACACCATCCTCTCCGACGCGGTGATGGGACTGGACGCACGCGACACAGCCGCGGTGGACAGCGCTATGCTGCAGGCGGACAAGACCGACGATAAGTCGGGACTTGGCGCCAACGCTATCCTCGCCGTGTCGCTAGCAAGCGCGAGGGCTGCCGCCGAGTCCTGTGCAATGCCCCTCTTCCGTTTTATCGGTGGCGTTGGAGCGGACACGCTGCCTGTGCCTATGATGAATATTCTAAACGGCGGGGCACATGCCTCTAACAACATGGACATTCAGGAATTCATGATCATGCCGGTCGGCGCGTCCTCCTTTGGTCAGGGACTTCGCTGGTGCACGGAGGTTTACCACAAGCTCGCTTCTTTACTGAGGAGTAAGGGACTCGCGACGGCCGTGGGTGACGAGGGCGGCTTCGCTCCCGATCTTGAGAGCGACGCGGAAGCTCTGGATCTAATCCTCGATGCCGTGTCCGCCGCGGGTTACAAACCGCAGGAGGATTTTGTCCTCGCGCTTGACGCTGCCAGCAGCGAATGGAAGAACCCGAACGGATACACGCTTCCCAAAAAGAGGAAAAACTTTACCACCGAGGAGCTTATAACTTACTGGAAGAAGCTGTCCTCGTCCTATCCAATAGTGTCCATAGAAGACGCGCTCGCTGAGGAGGACTGGGATGGTTGGAAGCTGCTGACGGATGCGGTGGGCAGCTCCCTCCAGCTTGTGGGGGATGACTTGTTCGTCACCAACTCTGCGCGTCTCAAGAAGGGGATAGAGCTTGGCTGCGGCAACTCTATCCTTGTCAAGCTCAACCAGATCGGCTCACTCTCCGAAACGCTGGACGCTATAAAGACAGCTCACAGGGCAGGTTATACAGCAATCATATCTCACCGTTCCGGTGAGACGGAGGATACAACAATAGCAGACCTCGCTGTGGCGACAAACTCCGGACAGATAAAAACCGGAGCACCCTGCCGCAGCGAGAGAGTGGCTAAGTACAACCGCCTGCTCAGGATTGAGCGTCTTTTAGGTGCATCCGCAAAATATCCGGGCAGGGACTGCTTTTCCATTTCAAATCGATAAAACAAATTTCAAATGAAAGAAATGATGTATGATTATGAAAGCAACAATTGACCGCGACGGCTGCATAAGCTGCGGACTCTGCACCGAGTTGTGCCCCGAGGTTTTCAGGATGGCAGACGATGGAAGGGCGGAGGTTTACTCCGATTCTATTCCTTCCGAAGCCGAGGATACCGCCACCCAGGCTCAGGACAGCTGCCCGGTGTCCGTTATTACGGTGGAATAGTGAAGGCAATACCGCATTAATCACTTTAGCTTTTTCGTGGCAACGTACCCACAATATACAATAGACTCTTGTATATTGTGGGTATGCCAGCGAAATGCCCACCTCCCGAATGTAAGAGGTCAGCTGTCTATTTACATAATTGATTGTAATATTGTAATATCATTTTTAATAAGTGCAAAGAGGAGGAACAATGACCGATTTTGAAAAACTTTATTACGGTAAGCTGAATCTCGCGGTAAACGGTAAGGATCTTGCGCAGAATGGAGACGAGCTGTGCGTCGATCAGCTTGACTGTCTGCTGAATCCCAAAAAGTATCCTGTGGTTCTTCGTACCGAGGACTGCTCCTGTTCGATGGAGGAACGCAAGGAGTGCTCCCGCCGCTGCTTGTTCGACGCCATCCTGCCGGACGGCAAAGGCGGAATCGGCATCGATAAGAACAAATGCATCGGATGCGGCGTATGCGTGGACTCCTGCAAGGCGCAGAAGCTGGTGACAAGCAAGGACGCCGTCGCAACCCTGTCCGCAATGAAGGACCATACCGGATTGACATACGCCCTCGTCGCACCCGCTTTCCTCGGACAGTTCAGCAGTGAGGTAACCCCGGGTAAGCTGCGCTCCGCCATAAAAGCAGCGGGCTTTGATGGCATGATAGAGGTCGCTTTATTCGCGGATATGCTCACCCTCAAGGAAGCGCTGGAGTTCGACCGTATGATCAAGACGGAAAAGGACTACCAGCTTACCAGTTGCTGCTGCCCGATATGGATTGCCATGATACGTAAGATATACAGCCAGCTGATGTCCCATGTTCCAAGCTCCGTCTCTCCGATGGTGGCCTGCGGACGAACGATCAAACACCTGCACCCCGACGCGCTCACTGTTTTCGTCGGTCCCTGTATCGCAAAAAAGGCGGAGGCGCGCGAGGCGGATATAGCCGACGCGGTGGATTTTGTGCTCACCTTTCAGGAAATGCGCGACATCTTCGAAGCGATGGGGATCAACCCCGCCGAAATGGAGGAAAGCGAGCGTGACCACTCCTCACGCGCGGGACGCATATATGCGAAGGCGGGAGGGGTTAGCGAAGCGGTCAGTCAGACGCTGGAGCGCATCAGTCCCGACAGGGATATCAAAATACGTACCCAGAAGGCAGACGGTGTGCCGGCTTGCAGGGCTATGATCAATGACTTGCTTGCGGGCAAAACAAACGCGAACTTCTACGAGGGCATGGGCTGCGTGGGAGGGTGCGTGGGAGGCCCCAAAGCTATCATAGACAAGGAGCAGGGCAGGAAGCACGTGGACGATTACGCCGCGCAGGCGACCTATCCTACCCCGGCTGACAATCCGTATGTGATTGAGATCCTGCACAGGCTGGGTTTTGAGTCGATAGAAAGTCTGCTGGAGGACAGCAAGATACTAACGAGACATTAAGCCATCCCGTATCGGTATGATGACCGACTCTTTCCGATGGAAGCTGTATTGTTTACATTAACTTCCGAAAAGAAGTCTAGGATATATGGAAAGACGGGAAACCAAAGAAGTGGTACTATCCGATTCCTTTTGCCGAGTGCACAGCTTAATATGACAAGGCACCCTGCGGATAATTTCGCAGAGTGCCTTGTCATTTATATTGTTATCCTTCCCTGTCACCGCAAATTGGGGTTGATAATTTAACATAACTTAAAAAAAAGCGAGTTCAGCTTTCAATGACTGGATTTTTGATTCGATTTTTTTTATCACGTCAACAAATTCATCATCGGGCGTCCCTGTCGGATCATCTAAGCCCCAGTCTTCGCGGCGTTTGCTGGGCAGGAACGGACACTGCACGTTGCAGCCCATTGTCACGACTACATCCACTGGCGGAATGTCCGCGAGCAGCTTGGGACGCTGACTTTGCTCCATATCAATCCCATAAAGCTGTTTTACAAGCCGAACCGCATCAGGGTTAATGCGGTCTTTCAGTTCGGTACCCGCAGAATAGCTTTCAAACACATCGGCGGCAAGGTGTTTTCCCAGCGCTTCGGCAATCTGGCTTCGACAGGAGTTGTGGACACAGATAAACGCAACTTTTGGTTTACTCATGCTTAAACCAACCTTTCGTGTTATTGGCTATTCTGACAAGTATTAGCATGACAGGCACTTCTGTAAGGACGCCTACTATGGTTGCTAACGCGGCAGGACTTTGTGTGCCGAAAAGAGAAATTGCAACCGCGACCGCTAGCTCAAAGAAATTAGACGCGCCGATCATACCAGCCGGTGCGGCAATATCATGTGGCAGTTTTAACGCCTTGCATGAAAGATAAGCAATGAAGAAAATAAGGAATGTTTGTATGATAAGGGGCACGGCAATCACAATAATATGCAGAGGATTACTCAGGATAATATCGCCCTGGAAAGAAAAAATAATGACTAAGGTTAAAAGAAGGCCAATGATTGTGACATTTCCGAATTTCGGTATAAATCGGTTTTGGAAATATTCCAGACCGTGCTTCCTCGTAATATAGTTTCGTGTTATCACTCCGCCTGCCAGAGGAATGACAACGAACAGAACTACCGATAAAATCAACGTGTCCCACGGAATAGATACGCCGCCGACTCCAAGCAGAAATGCAACGATCGGAGTAAAAGCAATAAGAATAATCAAGTCATTGGTTGCAACCTGCACCACGGTATATGCGGCGTTTCCTTTTGTCAGATGACTCCATACAAATACCATTGCCGTACAGGGAGCGGCACCAAGAAGTATTGCGCCTGCCAAATAGTCCTTTGCAAGCTCTGCAGGGATAAGATTTTTGAAAATAACATAGAAAAACAGCCAGGCGATACCGAACATAGTAAACGGCTTTATCAACCAGTTGGTCACCCATGTTACGAACAGTCCTTTTGGATTTTTACCCACATTTTTAATGCTTTGAAAATCAACCTTCAGCATCATGGGATAGATCATAAGCCAGATGAGTATGGCAATCGGTATGGATACATTGGCATACTCGAAGCGTCCGAGAAACCCGGGGATGCCGGGAAGGAATTTACCGATCAACACGCCTACGATCATACACAGAATGACCCACAGCGTGAGATATTTTTCAAAAAATCCGAGCCCGGCATTTTTGCCCTTTCCCATATGAAAGCCTCCTGATTCTATCTGATTTTTTGCAGAATCTTCACGACCTCCTCGGTTTTCAAAACCTTGCCATATGAGACGACTTTCCCGTCTACGACAAGGGCAGGCGTTGTCATGATGCCATAAGCCGCGATCTGTGAAAAGTCAGTCACATGGTCAATCGTCGTATCCATACCAAGCTGCTCCAATGCGGCTTTTGTCGCCGCTTCAAGCTGATTGCACTTAGCACAGCCGCTGCCCAATACCTTTACGGATGCGCCTTCTTTTTTTGCGCTTTGCGCTTTTGACATACTTTCCGCATTGCAGTTTCCACCGCAACAGCAGGAGGAAGTTTTTTCGTTATTGGTTTTCTTTCCAAACAGTGCCATAATAAATATCTCCTTTTATAATATTAGAATCCAAGATAGAACATATAAAAACCTATGAGTAAAATTAGAGCGCCTGTTATAGTTTTCAATACGGTACTTGCTTTACCGTATCTTTCGCTGGAAGACAGCTTCTGCACAAAGCTTATCGAAGTTCCGGCGACAATAGCGAGTATGCCATGCCCGATTGAATACATCAGCAATAACAGTATGCCCCAAACAATACTACCTTTTCCGGCGACAATGGCAAGTAACGCAATAAGCACAGGTGTGGAGCAAGGCGAGGAAAAGATTCCACCGAGAATTCCGGCGATGAATGCACCCGCAAATCCCTTCTTAGTATTTTTTGAAATAAGATAGCTCGACGGGATGATTTCAAAGATACCCCAGGTTTGCAAAGCCATCAGAATCATCAGTGCGCCCAGAATAATATACCACCACGACGCTGAAATACCCATTAAACGTCCGGCAAGAGAAGCAGCCACGCCAAGCACAGTAAAGGTTACAGCCGCACCTCCCGCAAAAGTGACTGATAGCCAGAAAGCTCTTTTGGTATCACGCTGACTTATACCGCCCACATATCCAACTACAAGCGGTATGCTGGATAGCGCACAAGGTGTAATTGATGTAAGCATTCCGGCTACAAGCGCAAGCAGAGGTGCCAACCAGCCGCTATATGTTATAAGTTCAGATAGGCTCTCCAGAATAACCGTCACTGGGTTACCCCCATGTCGGCGAGAATCTCCCGCATCTGATCTTCATTCAAACCGCCTTGATGCACCGTAAAGGCGTGTTTACCGGTATCCTTGTAGCTGTACTTATCAAACTGTATTTCGATATCGTCGCTTGGTACATATGGCGTCCCGTCTGCGTTAAAGAATACTTGTGTCGGTATTACCTGAATAGGAAAATCCTTTGCCACTTCGCTGTATTTCCAGACATCTACGAATTTAATGATTGCTTTACCTTGCATTTCCGAATTCAAGGTTTTCAGGACAGGAGCCATTTCTTTACATGGAATACATGTATCAGCTCCAAAATCAATTATGATCGGGAGCCCATATTCTTTCAGCGTTTCCAAATCAATTGATGTTGCCTCAAGCACATAATCCGCAGTATTCCCGGTTTGGTCATCAATGGAGGCAGACATGGGATGTGTTTTGACTATCCAAATAGCAATAAATACTACCGCGATCAATACCGGAACAAGTATTTTCAACAGCAGCTTTTTCTTATTATCCATCAGCAGCAATTAACTCCACAAGAGCATTTTTTATCTTTCTTCCCAGCAAAAAAAGCTTTCAGGTTTTCAGGCAATTCGTAAGCTTTACAGGTACAGCCGGAGTTGCCTTGCCCAAATATGGTTTCGAGGATGGCTTCGGCTAGCATTTCTTTCGGAGGTACTTCAAATGTTTCCCCATTATACTCAAATACCCGGCAACTCACATCGGCTCCGCTGATTTCACTGCAGCAGCCGCAGCTGTTTTCAGCAACCGATTGACAGATGTCCTGCTCGTTTACACGGATCGTTGGAGAGGAAAGAAACCTATACTGCGCGGCAAGCTCCGCCGTCTCCATCCCGATTTTCTTATATTCAACTTCGTAACCTGCAAGCTTAAGGGCGGGAGTAAGCGTCAGCATCACCTCGTCAAGAACGTTGTCGGTGCCGATGCAACGGTCGCAGGTCTTTAGATCAAGATAGAGATACTCAATAATAACCTTCTTTCCCTGTGTTATTTCACATCCGCAGGAACAGCAGGGTTTATCCGCCGTTTGCGCTCCGTTCGGCGGTGTCCAACCGGTGTCATCTCCTACATAAGTTATTGCTCCGACAGGACAGCGGTTGCCGCATCCATGGCAATGGTCAATACAGGATTCGGGGTTCATTACAACAGGGGATGGTGCTTTCGCCGTGTCGTATACACCGTGAGGGCATTTCGCGACACAAGTTCCGCACTCCTCACAGGTCAGGTAATCGATAACGGGATACCATGTTTTAGCCATAACAGCTTCTCCTATATAATATAATTTTGAATGGCGTTAAAAAAGTAACCTACGATGATGATGCCAATGGTACAGATTGTGATGAACAGCGCCAGCAGCTTTGGTTTGACAGCCTTTCGCAGCATGATCATTGACGGCAGGGACAGCGTGGTAACGGCCATCATAAACGAAAGAATGGTACCGAGCTGTGCGCCTTTTGACAGCAGCGCTTCCGCAATGGGAATTGTGCCGAATATATCGGCATACATCGGAACACCGACAAGCGTTGCCAATACGACACCGAACGGGTTATTGCTGCCGAGTACAGCGTTCACCCATTCTTCAGGAATCCAGTTGTGAATAATTGCACCGATACCCACGCCGATCAGGATATATGGAAATACTTTTTTAAAAGTGGACAGCATCTGTTCTTTCGCATAGATCAGTCTGTCTTTTTTCGTCAGGTCAGGAGCTGCGATATCCACGTTTCCGGCGGTCAGAATAAAGCTTTCCCCATGTTTCTCCATGTGTAACTTTTCTATAATCGTACCGCCGACAACAGCGATAATCAGACCGACAATTACATAAATGACAGCAACTTTCGCACCAAAAATACTCATCAACAGAAGCAGTGAGCCAAGATCAACCATTGGGGAAGAGATAAGGAACGAGAACGTCACGCCGACGGGAAGCCCGGCCGACGTAAACCCGATGAACAAGGGAATGGAGGAGCAGGAGCAAAAAGGAGTTACCGTACCAAGCAAGGCCGCCACGGTGTTTGCCCCGATGCCGTGGAACCGACCTAATATTTTCTTACTTCTTTCCGGTGGGAAATAGCTTTGAATGTAACTGATGAGAAAGATCAGGAAACACAGCAGTACTGTGATTTTAATCACATCATAGAAAAAAAACTCGATGCTGCCAACTAGGCGGGTGGACACATCCAGTCCCAGTCTCGTTAGCCCGTTTCCAATCAGCGAATCCAGCCATTTCATACCGAGGATCTGATACTGAAAAAAGTCCCAAATTTCTTTTAATATCTGCACAGGTTATAAGCCTCACTTTCATAAAAAACATCAAATAAATATGATGCGTTCTGTTGTTTAAAAGCCATTGTTATAGCTTATTTATCACGGCAGTCTTTTTCTTCTGTAACCGCGTTCGGCGTTGTCAGCTCCTTCAGCAGAGTACCTGCATAAGTACTGCCTTTTTCACTGATTTTGTAGTGTGTCCATTTTCCCTCCTGCCGACTTTCCACAATGCCGGATTCGACCAGAAGCTTCATGTGGTAAGAAAGCCCCGACTGCCCCAAGTCCAGCTGTTCCTGCAAAACACAGGCGCATTTTTCCCCGCCGCGCAGCAGCTCAAGTATTCGCAAGCGCTTTTCATCGCAAAACGCTTTAAAAACCTTAGCGTGTTCATCATAAACGGTTGCCAATTGATCACCTCAAATCAAGAATATTCGATATGCTGCTATTATATGCGTCAAATCAAATTTTGTCAATATGTTTAGGAAAAAAATTTTGAATGGATTACACTGCTAAAATTTAACATAGCGAATTTCGTTGCTGGAAAAAATATTTCTATATACTATTGACATCGAGAGGTGAATCAAATATAATACTAACGAACGTTAAATATGAGGGTGCGTATTATGTCAGATCAGGATTTACGAGAACGAATTAAAGAAGTAGCGGTTGAACACTTTAATGCCAATGGTTATCATGGAACGACTATCCGTAATATTGCCAACGATGTAAACTGCTCTCTGCCGATGATCTATTATTACTATAAAAATAAAAAAGAACTTTTTGATGAAATCATTAAAAAGGAATTTTTCAATCTTATAAAAAGGCAGGCTTCGCTTTTAAAAATCAATGATGTCATAGATTTTTACACAAAATTCGTGTATGATCTAAATGCTCTGAGCCGTTACGATAAACAAGTGTACCGGCTCGGAGTCAAGGTTTATTTGTCCTTTGACGGCGATGAGGAATTGATGGGGATCATGGATGAGTGGGAAAAGACCATACTTCCTCGACATTTTCATATTTTACAGCCTTATCTGAAAAATACGGATAACGATACCGCGGTTGTGAGAACCTTGGTCCATTTGTTGGAAACGCTGATCGATAGCATCGTTGTAAAAAACAGATATCTGCCAGAAAAAGAAATTCGCGAAGAGATTACCATTGTTCTGCGGGGAAGTGTATAATTTCCTCCTCAAATTAAACAAAAACCCGTATGGCATGGATAATGCGGATTTATGCTTACCTGATATTAACGAACGTTAATATAAATTATTAAAGGAGAGACAAAAATGGATATCGAAAAGAGACTCGCCATACTGCAATACACATATGCGGCATCCGTAGCCGAGACAGTCAACACATACGACAAGTTGAAAGCGCTCGATACGATTGTTGAAAGAAGGAAAGAAAGGCAGACACAGTCGGCGCCTTATTTGAATCAGCAATTGGGCATTGAAAGTGTTGAGGATGTTTTTTACAAGCTTTCGGAAATCTATGGCTGTGCAAATTGGTCTGTGGAAAAAACCGAGGACGGTTATACAGCCACAGCGACTTCGTGCAAACTCTGTTCGCTGTCCAAGAAGATGGGGGGAGCGAATCCCTGTCATGGGTGGTGCCTTGACCCCATGATCGCCATGTTATCCGCCGCGAGTAAAATGGATGCGCAGCATATTACGGTTGAGAGTACCTTAATGATCGATGACCAATGCAAAGTGGTTATCAGTACCAAAATGGAACCGCAGTAAAAGGGATACTGCGAGCTAAGGATGTTTAACTGTATACACCTTGATCCATCTTAAAAAAGATTGATTTTTACAAATATATATGATACAATACTCAAAAAGGGATTTCTCTATACGTCGGTCACTAAAAACAGCCGGTTCTTTATTAACGATCGACAATCACAGGATCCTGCGCACCATATATTACGACTAAAGTAAGGGAGATCATCTAATGGGTACCGTACAAAAGAAACGCACCATCGCACTTCTTCTTATTCTCGTCGCGTTAACCATTGCCGTTATCGGCTACATCATCCTCCCGGACCGACTCATCGTTCAAATCACCACTGCCGGACAGACCCCGACAACATTGCCGAAACCGGCAGCACTTGGTGTACCGGTTGTACTATGCGGTATTTTTTCCGTCGCTTACATACGGGAGGAAAAAACGGTTAAAAACCTTATCATTGCCATTGTTATGGTGATTGTTATGCTCTTGACGTTATGGATCAACTTGTAACGGCCATACGCACGGACGAGTTATCTATTGACCATACCAAAGTGAAGAAATATTATTATACTATGAAATTGCATCGCTTATAAAAGGAGTTATGTCCTGCGTAATAGCAGTAGCCATATCTCCTTTTTTATGTTATAGTAAACCTATACGCATCCATGTCTGGGAGGAAAACCCTTATGCTTTACCGCATCGCCATCTGTGACGACAATGCCGAGGTTCTCGCTTACTTGTCTTCCTTGGCTAAAAAATGGGCCGATTTATGTGATAATCGCGTTCTGATTAATACTTACCAATCGGCAGAAGCGTTCTTGTTTCAATACGCAGAGGATCCGTCCTACGATATCCTTTTGCTGGATATAGAAATGGGCGCTATGAACGGCGTGGAACTTGCGCGAAAGCTTCGCCGCGACAACAGCACGGTGCAAATCGTCTTCATTACAGGCTTCCCGGATTTCATCGCCGAGGGCTATGAAGTCTCCGCGCTTCACTACTTGCTCAAACCGGTAGTTTTCGGCAAGCTCTGCGACGTCCTTTCCCGTGCCGCCGCTAGGCTTGGGCAGGCGGAACGCTCTATTCTTTTGAAAGCCGATGGCGAATCGCACCGTATCCGTGAAGGGGATATCATCAGCGTCGAAGCATTTGCTCATACCTGTCGGGTCACAACTATTACCTCGGCTTTCGACGTGCAAATGAGCATATCCGATATCGAGATACAGATGGGTACGGCCTTCATCCGCTGCCATCGTTCCTATATCGTCGGCGTGCAGCATATCCGCAGTATAACCAGGACGGAAATCACGCTTGATTCCGGCGACAAGCTTCCGCTCTCTCGCAGCCGATATGCCGCCGTCAATCAGGCGTTCATCCGATTTTACAGAGGTACTTAATATGGGGCTTACAAACCTGTTGCTTGGCAAATTCATCGACCGCCGTATCGCAGCGTATCAGAGCGATCTCATCACCCGTCACTGTAATGAGGTACAGAACATCTATAAAACCATGCGCGGCTGGAGGCATGATTATCATAACCATATTCAGACCTTACTCGCTCTCTGCGGAAACGAGGAGCAGACGCGTGAATATTTGCTCAGACTGAACGATGATCTGACCACTGTGGATACCGTTATCAAAACCGGGAATGTGATGGTCGATGCGATACTGAACAGTAAGCTGTCCCTCATCAACTCTAAGGGCATTTCCGTCAACGCGAAAGCCATCGTCCCGTCGGGATTAAAAATTTCTGAAATTGACCTCTGTGTGATCATCGGGAATTTACTTGACAACGCCATGGAAGCATGTCTGCAACAACCCGTGGACACGAATAGATTCATCCGCGTTTTCATCGGCATTCTGAAGGGGCAGCTTTACCTTTCAATATCAAACTCCTTTGGCGGTGAGATTAAAAAGTCAAGGAAAACTTACCTGTCTACAAAAAACAGCGCGAGTCACGGCTTCGGGCTCATACGTGTAGATACCATCGCCGACAAATACGACGGCTATGTCAACCGCCAAAGCGAGGAAGGCGTGTTCGCTACCGAGGTCATGCTTCCGCTGTGATGTAATTCGTGCTCATATTTCAACCGTTCGTGCCGAAAGCAACAGGGGAACGGTTATTTGTGGTAGTATGACGGCAGGAGGTGAACGGATTGAAAAAGAAAAAGAGCAAGTCAAACGAGATGAATGTGAACGAATATTCACTAATCCGGAATCTGTCGTTCTGCTTTCAAAACACACTTGACTGTTATCCGCCGCTCCTCATGTGGTGTGGGCTGGCGATTCTTGTGAATACGGCGCTGCCGGTACTGACCACATTCCTGCCCAAGGTCGTTATACAGAGGATCACCTCCGACGACGGCGTGAAAAGCCTTGCGGTGGTGACGCTTGCGTTTACTTTGGGGATTGCGATCCTTTCCGGTCTGAAAATTTTCATTCAGAAGATTGTTTATTTCCAAAAATATCGAATGAACACCTATTACACCGGAAAAATCGCCTATAAAGGCATGACCACCGACTATGAGAATCAGGAAAGGGAGCACTTTAGGAAGCTGCAATCCGAAGTCTTTACCGTTTGTAACGGCCATGATTCGCCGATGGCGGTGATCTATGAAAACAGTATCACACTGCTCTCAAACGCTCTGGGCTTCCTTTTATATTTTGGCATTCTCGCCAAACTCAGCCCGTCTATTGTTCTGTTTTTGATCTCCACAACGCTTGCGAGCTATTTTCTGAATAAACAAATTGTCCGTTGGACATCGGACAACAACAAGGAAAAGATCGGCTATCAGCAACGGACGGATTACATCAACAACAGCTCCGGCGATTTACGCTCCGCCAAAGATATCCGTCTGTATCGCATCGCCGCCTGGTTTGATAAGCTCTATAATATAAATCTGGCAGGTCTTGCCGGTTGGTATCGCCGGTATGCCGCGAAGGTCTTCGGCGTATCCGTGTTGGACAGCGGTCTGTCCATGCTGCGCGAGGGCGCGGCATACGCCTATCTCTTGTACCTCGTGCTCACCTCTCATATCGGGGTCGCGGATTTTGTACTGTATTTCGGTGTGATCACCGGATTTTCAGTATGGCTCAGCGGAATTCTGGGGCAAATCAACACCCTTAATCGTACAAGTCTTTCATTCAATTACCTGCGTGCCTATCTGGATTACCCGGAAAACTATCGGCGCGAAGGCGGGATCGAGACGGATGGGTTAATGGCAGCCCCGAAAACCATCGAGCTATGCCATGTCCGCTATCGTTATGAGGGTGCGGATGCTGACACACTTCAAGACGTCAGCCTGACACTCAAGGCGGGGGAGCATCTGGCCGTAGTGGGTCTTAACGGCGCCGGGAAAACGACGCTTGTCAAGCTTATCTGCGGATTGACAGATCCGACGGGCGGCATGGTATGTTATAACGGTGACGATGTGAAAGCGTACAATCGTATAGCGTATTATCGGCTTTTTTCCGCCGTGTTCCAGCATCACAGCATTCTGCCCGTCACCATCGAGGAAATCGTCGCGGAGTCGGTCACGGCACAGATTGATTTGGACAGGGTTCGGCGCTGTCTTAAAACGGCTGGATTATGGGAGAAAATCGAATCGCTGCCAAAGGGACTTAAAAGCGAGTTCGGCAGGACAATTTATGACGACGGTGTTGAGTTTTCCGGCGGTGAGATACAGAAGCTTCTCTTAGCCCGCGCGCTGTACAAGGACGCGCCGGTGATGATACTCGATGAGCCGACAGCCGCACTGGACCCGATTGCGGAGAGCCGTCTGTACGAGAGCTACGACGAGATCCTGCGTGGTCACTCGGCGGTGTTCATTTCGCACCGGCTCGCTTCCACGCGCTTTTGCGATCGTATATTATTGATAGAGAACGGTAGAATCATCGAGGAAGGTACGCACGAAATGCTGCTTATGAAAAAAGGCCGGTATTTTGAGCTGTTTGAAACACAAGCGAAATACTACCGGGAGCATCCCGATGGCGAGAAGGTGAACGCATGACGAAAAAACTAACCCTTCGGGAGCGCATCGCCATCACCAGGCGCGGCTTTGGACTTCTCAGCAAATACTGCCCAGGTCTCGTACAAGGCAAGGCATTGGCGGCGCTTGTGTCCTCCCTGCAGCCGTTCGCGGCGATCTGGTTCTCGGCACAGATCATCGGCGAGCTGTCCGGCGCACGCAGCCTCCGGCTCATCGTAATTTATGCGGCAGCTGTGGTACTTGTCAATTTTACCGCATCGCTGATCAGGAACACTCTGGACAAGGTCAACAGTGCCAAGGAATCGCAAATGTGGCACTCTTTCGGAAAGGTTTTCGCCGATAAGCAAATGTCCGCGGACTTTGTAGATTTGGAAAATGCGGAAATACAGCACCAACGCAAAAGAGCCGAAGAGAATCTGTATATGTTTGGCAACGGTCTTGCACAGCTCGTCTGGGGCACCTCCGGACTCGTCGAAAACATTGTCAGTATCCTTGTTTCCGTCTCCATGACGGTGACATTATTTATACAGCAGTCCGGTAATCCTGTTATCGATCATCCGTTATGGGCGCTTGCGCTGCTTTTTGGCATATCTCTATGCGGAGTATGCAACGCTCGTGCCGTTGTCCATGAAAACCGTGTCTTTGAGGACTGGTGTAAGGGCACCGTATGGTTCAATCGTATGGCAATGCTGTTTGGCCGCGAACTGTATATTTCATCTGACCGCGCCAAAGATTTACGAATTTACAGGCAGAGTTTTATCGCCGACCGTATGCTCAAAAGGCTTTTAAAGAGCGATATGGATACCGACAGGCAGATCCTTAAGATGTCTCTTTATCCCGCCGTCGCCGGTATCGTCATCGGTATCGGCAACGCGTTATGCTATATATTCGTCGTGTTGAAAGCCTTCTACGGCGCGTTCGGCATCGGCAGCATGGTGCAGTATGTCGGCGTACTGAGCCGCCTTGGGGAAGGGGTACAGGGGTTGCTGTTCGTTTTGGCGGATAATGCGGTCTACTGTAAGCATTTACAAGCCCTATATGACTACTTGGATATCCCCAATAAAAAATACGAAGGAACGCTTCCCGTAGAAAAACGCGCCTTCTGTGACGGCGGGGATAACCTTTACGAAATCGAGTTCCGCGATGTATCCTTTCGATATCCCAACACCGATACCTACGCCCTGCGCCATGTCTCAATTTGTTTTCGCATCGGTGAACGGTTGGCGGTGGTCGGGCAAAACGGCTCCGGCAAGACGACCTTTATCAAGCTCCTATGCCGTCTATACGACCCGGACGAGGGGGAAATCCTTTTAAACGGTATCAACATCCAGAAGTATGATTACGATGAATACCTGTCACTCTTTTCTATCGTTTTTCAGGACTTTAAACTTTTTTCATTCTCTCTTGCTCAAAATGTCGCGGCTTCTGTATATTATGACCGCTCCCGCGTGGAGTCCTGTTTGATGGAAGCCGGTTTCGGCAATCGTCTGCACACTTTATCGGACGGGGTGGAAACATATTTATATAAGGATTTCGAAGAAAGCGGTGTGGAGATATCCGGTGGAGAAGCACAAAAAATCGCACTCGCCCGCGCTTTATATAAAAACGCACCGCTCATCGTACTCGATGAGCCGACCGCCGCGCTCGACCCTGTCGCGGAGTACGAGATTTATAGTAAATTCAGCAGAATCGTCGGCGATAAAACCGCTATTTACATCAGCCACCGTCTGTCCTCCTGCCGCTTCTGCGATGATATTATCGTGTTCGACCACGGTGAAATCGTTCAGCACGGTAGCCATGACATTCTGCTTACGGACAGAGACGGTAAGTATCATACACTATGGTTTACGCAGGCGCAGTATTATCAATGAAAATACAGTTATATTCTCCTGGCTTAAAAATTTCGAATTTACTATTGACAGATCATGAATATTATGATAGTATATAGGTGTTTATATTTTGTTATCTTCGAAGATGGCTGAAGGAGAAAAACAATGCGCTCTTTGAATCCTTTTAATTACAGCGTTAACGTAATTATTATTAACGGCGTTATCATTATTGATAGCGCCTTTTTGCGTTATGCTGTGATAGGAGCCCGAAGAGTATAATTTACTAAATTATACAAAAGAGAGCTCGCAGCTAACGCTGCGGGCTCTCTTTTGTTTCTAAAGGAAGGAGAAAGGACCATGATTCTGACAGGAGCCCAGATTCTAGCGGAAGAATTAGTTTGTCACAATGTTGATACCGTCTTTGGTTACCCGGGAGGCGCGGTATTGGATATTTACGACGAACTCTACAAGAATGCGCATAGAATCAAGCATGTTATTTCTGCGCACGAACAAGGCGCGGCGCACGCGGCCGACGGGTATGCGCGGGTCACGGGAAAGCCCGGCGTCGTGATAGCCACAAGCGGGCCAGGGGCTACCAATCTCGTCACAGGCATCGCAAACGCCTATCTGGATTCCGTCCCCTTGATCGCGATTACTGGGAACGTCGCGACCTCCCTGCTCGGGAAAGACAGCTTTCAGGAGGTGGATATCGTCGGGATCACGCAGCCGATCGTGAAGCACAACTATGTTGTCCGGAAGGTTGAGGATTTGTCCGACATCATTGACGAAGCTTTTATGCTTGCTTCCTCGGGCCGCAAAGGGCCCGTACTGATCGATATCCCCAAGGATATTCAAAAGGGCAGATGCGAATATGCGGGCGGCGCAGCGGTTCGCACCGGAAACTATCCGATGCCCTGTCTTGATAAAGCGTTGGATGCAATCCTCAGATGTGATAGACCTTATATATACTGCGGCGGCGGCATTTTGTCAGCAGGGGCCGAAAAGGAGATCCTTGCACTTTCCCAAAAACTTTCAGCACCGATCGGATTAAGCATGATGGGGCTTTCCGCTGTTCCGAGCTCCTATGATTTAAACCTTGGCATGTGCGGAATGCACGGAAAATACGCCGCTTCCGTGGCGCAATCGAAGGCGGATCTGATGATCGCAGCCGGAGTGCGTTTCAGTGACAGGGCGACGGGGGATATCTCTGAATATACGAAAAACTGCACCGTCATTCACATCGACATAGACGAAGCGGAGCTCGGTAAAAACATCTCTGACATCATCGAACTGAACGGCGATGCTAAACAGATATTGGCCGGTTTACTGGACGCTGTTCCCGTCAAACGGAACGAAGCTTGGCTTGACGCCATTGCACAGGATAAAAAACTCGACGCAGCCAGCAAAGACACCGTTTGCTTTACCCCGGAGAACATCATTCACTCAGTCAGGGCTTTTCTGCGGGACGATACGGTGATCGCAACCGATGTCGGGCAGCATCAAATGTGGGTTATGCAGCATTACGCGTTTGAACGCCCGCGTACATTGCTCACTTCAGGCGGCCTCGGTACGATGGGGTATGGTTTGGGAGCTGCCATCGGCGGATGCATTGCCTCGGGCAGGATGCGGACGGTTCTGTTCACAGGCGACGGCAGCTTCGGCATGAATCTAAACGAACTGGCCACCGCGGTTTCGCAAAAGCTTCCGCTCATGATTATTCTGTTTAACAACGGCGTGCTTGGTATGGTGCGGCAATGGCAGGGCATGTTTTATGAGGAACGCTACTGTTCGACCACGCTTGAGCGCAAAACCGATTTTCCCGCTCTCGCAAAGGCGTTCGGCGCGGACGGATGTACGGTCAGCTCCTTAGCAGAGCTTCGGGATGTTCTCGACGGTAGGCTGCCGCAGGATATGCCGTTTATACTCGACTGTAAGATAGACAAGGATGAAAAAGTGTTCCCGATGATCCCACCTGGCGGATCGGTCAAGAACATCTGGATGGGCAAGGAGGTAAGAGGATGAGGGCACCTATGAAAAACAGCGGCGATGATTCAGGTTTTGCCAAAATAGGGGGATGAGCAATATGACGGAACGCTTTACTGTGGGACTCGTGGTTACAAACCGCCATGGTGTCCTGAACCGTATCGCAGGGCTATACAGCAAGCGAGGTTACAACATCGACAGCCTCGCCGTCGGTGAAACGGAGGATCCTGCGTATTCCCGAATGACCATCGTATCAAGCGGCGACCAATATATTAGAAAACAAATCGTTCGCCAGCTCAAAAAACTATACGATGTGAAGGCAGCCGCTCTTATCGATGACGAGACAAGAATTTCCGTTGAGCACCTGCTGATCAAACTAAAAACAGGCAGCGTACAGACTTCCGGGATTATAGCGCTCATCAATCAATACGGAGGAAAAGTCATGGACATTGGGGAAGGCTTTTTGGTTGCCGATCTTACGGACATCCCCGAAAGAATTCAAGAATTCATCGACAAATGCAAGCCGATCGGAATACATGAGCTCTGCCGCTCAGGAGTGCTGGCGCTTTCTGGCGGAGCAGATAAAACACTCAACATAAATAATGAGCTGGAGGAAAATGAAAATG
The DNA here is from genome assembly GCA_034926225.1 of Clostridiaceae bacterium. Taxonomy (GTDB): domain Bacteria; phylum Bacillota; class Clostridia; order Oscillospirales; family QAMX01; genus JAAZKA01. The sequence goes on along the minus strand of JAYFRF010000001.1, from coordinate 407,168 downwards.
GCGAAGATGTACTATGAAAAAGACTGTGACCTCTCCCTACTTGCGGGAAAAACTGTTGCCGTCGTGGGATACGGCAGTCAGGGGCACGCGCATGCCCAAAATCTTCGCGACAGCGGCATTTCGGTGATCGTTGGCCTTTACGAGGGCTCAAAGAGCGCTGAAACGGCGAAGGCGGACGGATTTACAGTCATGAACACGGAAGACGCTGTTCAAAAGGCCGATATCGTCATGCTTTTGGTGAATGATGAAAAGATGGCCGCGCTGTATGCCGAAAAAGTAGCACCCTATTTAAGAAGAGGCATGACGCTCTGCTTTGCGCACGGATTCAACATCCACTACGGACAGATCGTACCTCCGGAGTATGTCGACGTGATCATGATTGCGCCCAAGGGCCCGGGGCATACCGTGCGCAGTCAGTTTCTGGAGGGCAAAGGCGTTCCGTGCCTGATTGCCGTGCAGCAGGATTTCAGCGGTAAGGCGCATGATATGGCCCTTGCCTATGCAAAGGGCATCGGCGGAGCGCGTGCGGGCGTTCTGGATACCACTTTCAAAGAAGAAACGGAAACCGATTTGTTTGGAGAACAATGCGTGCTGTGCGGAGGTGTAACCGCCCTGATGAAAGCGGGCTTCAACACTCTGGTCGAAGCGGGATATCAGCCTGAAAGCGCATACTTCGAATGCTTACATGAGATGAAGCTGATCATTGACCTGGTCGCGAAAGGCGGCATCTCCTTTATGCGGTACTCCATCAGCGACACCGCCGAATACGGGGATTACTCCGTGGGGGACAGAATCATCACGCAGGACACCAAAGAGGAAATGCGCAAGGTACTCGACGAGATACAGAGCGGTGAATTCGCGCGGAAGTGGATCACCGAAAACAAGGAAGGACGCCCGAACTTTACCAAGAGACGCAAGGAGGAATCCGAGCTTCTCGTGGAAAAGGTCGGTGCAGAGCTTAGGGAAAAAATGAGCTGGCAGCCGAGGAAATCCTCATGACTGAACAAAAAAACCGCCTCGGATTGGGGGAGCCGGTCAACGCGCCGAAGCGCGCGCTCATGTACGCAATGGGCTATTCGGCCGGACAGCTGCGAAAGCCCCTCGTTGGTATCGTAAACTCGTATAACGAAGTCGTCCCGGGGCACATCCATCTGGAGTCCGTTGCCCGAGCTGTAAAGGACGGCATTTTAGCGGCCGGCGGCACGCCGATGGAGTTCAACACCATCGGCGTCTGCGACGGGCTTGCCATGGGACACGAAGGGATGAAATACTCCCTTCCGTCCCGAGAGCTGATTACGGATAGCGTGGAATGCATGGTGTCGGCTCACCGCTTTGACGCGCTCGTGTTTATCCCGAACTGCGACAAAATCGTCCCCGGTATGCTGATGGCTGCCGCGCGTTTGAATCTGCCCTGTGTCTTCGTGTCGGGAGGCCCCATGCTTTCCGATGATGGGAGGGACCTCAACACGGTTTTTGAGGCAGTCGGCGCCTATCAGGCGGGCAAGATCGGGGAGGAAGCGCTCTGCGATATTGAAAACACCGCCTGCCCCGGCTGCGGCTCCTGCTCGGGGATGTTTACGGCAAATTCCATGAACTGCCTTTGTGAAGCGCTGGGAATTGCACTGCCGGGCAACGGGACCATTCCCGCCGTTTACGCACAACGGCTAAGACTGGCAAAGGCTGCGGGAGAGGCGGTTATGCAGGCGCTGGCAAACGACCTGCGCCCATCGGATATCCTAACGGACGCCGCCATCCAAAACGCCCTCCGCGTCGACATGGCGCTCGGGTGCTCCACCAATTCCGTGCTGCACCTTGCCGCGCTGGCGCACGAGCTCGGACGCGCGCTTGACCTGCGGACCATCAATACCATCAGCGACGCCACGCCCAACCTGTGCAGGCTTGCTCCCGCTGGAGCACATCATATGCAGGATTTATACAAAGCGGGCGGCGTTTACGCGGTCATGAACGAGCTTGCGGGTAACGGGCTGTTGAATACCCATGCAATGACCGTCTCGGGCTGTCCCCTTTCTGAGATTCTGCCCGGGTATACGGTCAAAGACGCCTCGGTTATCCGTCCGATTAATCATCCGTATTCAAAATCGGGCGGGCTGGCGATTCTGTTTGGGAACCTCGCTCCGAACGGAGCTGTCGTGAAGCGCAGCGCCGTGAAGGATTCCATGCTTTGCTTTACCGGCACGGCACGGGTTTTTGACAGCGAGGAGGAAGCGATATCCGCAATCTATAACCGGAGCATTCACGAGGGGGATGTTGTCGTCATACGTTATGAAGGCCCCGCCGGAGGCCCGGGTATGCGGGAAATGCTCTCGCCCACCTCGGCCATCGCCGGCATGGGACTGGACGAATCGGTTGCGCTTATCACCGACGGCCGATTTTCCGGCGCGACGCGCGGCGCCGCCATCGGGCATATTTCACCGGAGGCTGCTGCAGGCGGACTCATTGCGTATGTCAGAGACGGCGATAAAATTTCTATCGACATCCCATCGCACAGTCTTGATTTACTCGTATCGGATGCGGAGATCGCGGTAAGAAAGGGCAATCCCCTTACCCAGAACCCGCGTAAGGTTACCGGTTATTTGAAAAGATACCGGGAACGCGTATCCTCCGCTGACCGGGGCGCGGTTGTCACATAAGGGGGGAGAGACACATGCTAACGTTTGATAAAGTACATTTTGCCGGGCAAACGCTTCGGGGCGTTATCAGAAAAACCGACGTCATACCGGCATCCGGGCTTTCAAGAGATAATCAGCTTTATCTGAAAACAGAAAACCTGCAAAAAACCGGGTCTTTCAAGCTTCGCGGCGCCTATTTCAAAATGTCAAAGCTTAGTCAGGAGGAGCGGGCTAGGGGAGTGGTCGCTTGTTCAGCGGGTAACCACGCCCAGGGCGTGGCGTACGCTGCAAGCCAGTTCGGAATCCGCGCGACTATTTTCCTGCCCAGCTCCGCACCAATCTCAAAGGTAGAGGCGACGCGTCAGTACGGCGCTGAAATTCGGCTGTCAGACGGCGTATACGACGACGCATACGCCGAAGCCGTCGCATACGCGCAGGAGACGGGCGCTGTATTTATTCACCCCTTTGATGATGAAGACATTATTGCCGGGCAAGCGACTGTTGGACTGGAAATTGTGGAACAGCTTCCCGATGTCGACGCAGTTGTAGTCCCTGTCGGCGGCGGCGGCTTAATTTCCGGTATTGCGTTCGCAATCAAATCGTTAAAGCCTAGTTGTGAAGTATATGGTGTGCAGGCTGCGGGTGCGGACAGCATGGCGCGATCATTTCGAACAAAGGAGCATCTTTGCGGAGACTGCGTATCGACGTTCGCCGATGGTATTGCCGTTAAAGTCCCTGGAAAACTGACCTATGAGCTGTGCGCATCGTCCGTGGATGGTATTGTTACCGTATCGGACGATGAGATCGCCACCGCTATTCTCCTGTTGATGGAACGCCAAAAGCTTGTATCCGAGGGTGCTGGCGCTGTGTCCGTCGCGGCGGTCCTGTATGACAAACTGCCTCTTAAAGGCAAACGGGTCTGCGCGGTTGTTTCAGGTGGTAACATCGATGTGAATATCCTGTCCAGAGTCATAAACCGAGGACTGCTGTCCACCGGCCGTTTGACGAACTTGTCGATAGAACTCATCGATAAACCCGGTCAGTTAAGGGATGTTTCTGCGATTATCGCTCAGGAAGGAGCAAATGTAATTCGCGTTCATTATACGCCCGGCGGCGAAAATATGGATATCAACAGGTGCTATCTCAACATTTCCATGGAAACGAGGAATCACGAGCATTTACGGAGGATTCGTGAGTCTTTAATGAGCAGGGGTTTTAAATTGTGTTAATCCTGAGGCATTATGCGTTTTGGCATAAATTTGGGTACAGCAGAAATTTAAGACGGCAAGAGAGCGGAATACATAGTTTCCGCTCTCTTTTTTTATATAACAATATGCGATATGTTAGCACCAAACGTATAAACAAAAAGGAAGGGGGTTAAGTGGACTTTTATGCTTTTATGCAGCTGCAGTTTTAAATGATGCAAAACGCGGCTGACGAAAGGTCAATTGATACCGTCATTTTCCAATTCATATAGTTATGCTAGCTGTGAAAATTAAGAAAAAAATATTATAATTTTGTGTATAATTCTTGACTGTTTTTTGTTTATATGCTATAATTGTATAAATTTAAAAAATTTTCCTAAGGAGAAGCATATGGAAAAGAATAGTTTCGGGAATTTCTGTCGCAGGATGCTTTCGTTTGTTCTATGCATATTGCTGATCTGGCAAATTACCACGCCCGCCGCCGCATACATAACCGATCTTTTACAAAATTCTAAACAGGAAAACCAGACGATTCTTAACCGCCTACAAACTCTTTACGGGGAAGACATGACCACCGAGGACATGGAACGCGAGCTTTCCTATATGGGGTTATTAGATGAAAGCGGGAACATCCGTGTTACCGAGAGCATTATACTCAACGGTACAGCCATGATGCTTGACGAGGTCAGGGAACTGCTCGCGCGGCCGGATACGGATATGAGTACCGTTGTCACCGTGGACGGCACGGTATTAACGCTCGGCGACCTGCAAACGATGATCGAGATCGAGACACAGCTGGAGGCCCTGCGTACCGCAATGACCGGCGGGGATGTGGAAATGACCGAAGAACACCGTGATAACCTCCAAAGTATCCTCGGCCAGATCAGGAGCGAGGGGATTATGGCGGTTATGGCGGATAGTTCCGCGCCCACAAGCATTAACCATGACCTTCGGATCAAGACGACCGCAAGCACAAGCACGTTTGACGCGGCAACTTTAAACGGAACGCAAACGGTGACGGTTTCCCTGTCGCTTTATAATACAACAGGCGGTTCGACCGCCCATACGTATCCGATCACTGTTAAATACCGTACGGTCGACGGCACCGCAAAGGCCGGAATACATTATACGGCGAATTCCGGTACGATTACATTCGCGTCGGGGGAAACCTTCAAGAGCTTTACCGTTACGCTCGGTTCTTACGCCTCGGCGTCGATCGGCGGAAGCGCGAAGCAGTATCCGATCGCGGATTGGCGTTACAGCGGCAAGGCCGTTTTTTATATACAGGTTTACGAACCGACAAACGCCTTGCTTTGTGACGGCACCAATGCGGATATTCCGGCGTTTTATCAGGAAGTCGCAATCAACAATACCTTCACATGGCCAAGCGTTACGGGAATTACCTTGGACGGCAGCCCGTCGTTTAAGGATATCGTCCCGTCGCTTTATGACGTCGGCATGGTTTTATCGAACGATGAAGTCCTATCGGGAACAACGGAAGATCAGGGGCTAACTGCTGTAATAACCGGTATCATTTCTTTATCGGATGATACACGTCTTCTTGCCGCGGACGGAATGCTGTCGAAACTTTTGATGACATATAGCCAATATGTCTCTTTGTATCCTGCACTGGACATAAGAGCGATCGTTACATGGACAGAAAACTATTATTTTGTACCAAAAGCATCAGCAACTGCCGCAACTATGGCCATATACGCAAACCGAACCCGTACGGGGCTTCTCAGCGATCCGCCTTCCTATAATGATAAGGGATATTTAAATAACAGCTTTTCCTATGTGACTAATATCGTACTGACGAACGATTTGCTGAATGCGATCGTTCAGGGAAATAATATTACGACGGAAATCGCCACTGCAACGGTCAGGGATACGTCGTACGGTACAGTAAATTTCCCGGTGAGTCCAGCATATATCGCGACATTCAGTTATCCTCTCGGATATAAGGCCCTGGACGGTTCCAATTGGTATAATACAAACGGCAAGGGGACCTTCTACCAGACGATGGATATGACATATGGCAATTATATCCGCGAGGGCTTTTATGATGAAACGGCACCGGCAGCCGTGATAAAAGCTGACTTCTCCGTTCCGTCCGGTCTCTATTATCCCGGCCAGTATATCCCGGTTACCGTAACCTTTTCCGAACCGGTTAAGGCGGAGAGTCTTACCATTACGGCGAATTCGAGAGTATTGTCCCCGGCTGATCCGACAGCCGTTTCGAAGTCCCATACTTTTTTATACGCCGTGCAGGAAGTAGATAACACAACGCTGACCATTTCAAACATCAGTGCGGTGATGGATACCGTCAACAACACGCGCGCGGCAAGGGACAGCCTCGGGTACGTATTTTTAAACGGTACAAACGAGGGCATTGTCAGTACTCGTCCTGAAACCGCACTGGGGGATGTTACCGTAACGCCGGGGACGGCTGCCGTAACGGATACGACGATCGGCATCAGTGTCGCAACAGCGATTCTAACGACAGAACCCGTAAAAAAGGCCAATTATATTAACGCCATAATCAATGCGGCAAACACTGGCAGATTTACGGCATCGGTAACCGGTATAGCAAGCCCCATAGCGCTGTCGGCCTATAGCGTCGGAGACGTCTTAACGCTTGAAGGCTCTTTTACAAAACCCTCCAATACTTCGGGCTCCAATATGTTGTACGCGGTCGAAATTTTGTTTGACGGCGGCGTGGTAGTTGGCACATACGGCTCGTTTGAAGTCGAGTCGATGGTCTTTGCCATGAATTCCGAGCTGGCGGTCGTCGCTCCTGGTACTTGGCCGTCCGGAGAGACGAATAAAATCAAGATTGTCAACTCCGAACAGACGCAATTCGCCTTTACCTACAACGGCGACGCTACCTTCCAGAATACGGCGACGGATTTTACATGGTCAAGTTCCGACGTAAACGTTGCGACGATCGATTCCACCGGAAAGGTAACCCCGGTCGGGCAGGGTAAGGTACGCTTCCGTATTACCGCAAAGAACGGCGGTATCATCGAGTACGACGCGGGTGGAAACGCTCTTCCCGCGGCGTACGCCGAATCCGACGAGGTAACGGTCAGCGCGGAGGGATTGCCGGTTTTAATGACGCCCGAAAACGGCCGTACGATCACGATCCGCAGCGGAGAAGATGCCCTTGTGCGCTGGACGTCCAATATCAACTATTTAAACGGGGAGAAACCAACGACATATACCGTCGCCGTTTACGAAGGGAAATTCGATAAACCGGAGGACGTAAGCGGAGAACCGTTGGGCACATATACCGTAAATGCAACCATCGAGCAGAATATTACAAATTGTACGATTTCGGCGGATGTAATGAATAAAGGACTGTCCGTGGGCGGTGTGCCGAAGTATACCGTCGTGGTCAGCGCTGCGAATCCGCAGCCGAGTCCCACGCAGCCGGAAACGACCCTGTATACGCTTTCGTACATCGTCGTCCTTTCGCAGCCCGTCGGTGCGAGATTTACCGAAAAATCGACCTATGCGCTGGACTGCAGCGAAACCGGAGCTGCCAATACGCTCCCGATTACGCTTATGCTGAAGAATTATTATGCAGGCGAAGGCGACTACCTCCTTACAATCGATAAAAACGGCTCGGTCCAATATTCCGGGAAACCTTCTTTGTCCGATATCGGGGGACAAACATATACGGCTTCCTATACGCTTGCGTTCGACGCTGTGGCGGTAAATACACTCAAGGATGTATATACAATTTCGCTGAAAGCAAAGAACAATGCCGACAATACGTGGAGCTACGATTCCTTTGTTCTCTATGTCTATAACAACGGCGCATTGAAAATCCTTGTCAACAACGCGGACGTCGGCTCGACATATACGATGAGCAATATAGGCGAGTACAGGGGTAAAAGCTATGTAAATCTGGCCCCCGAGCAGATCCGGCAAATGCGTGTCGACGCGACGCTTTGCGACGTGATAAGCATCAACTACGGGGATTATACGTGGAATCTTGTAGAGGATATGATCAGCTGGGCGTCCTCGGACAGCACCGTTGCTTCGGTGAATTACCAGCAGGGGTCTCTATATGAGAATATCGAAAACTTCGAATATTCGGCGTATCTCGCATCCATCCGATTCAAGCTTTCCGGCTTGTCCGATAGCAGTACAACGATTACCGCGACGCACGCCAATTCCGGCATGAAGGATACGCTTGAGGTGAACGTTCAGACGCTGACCGATAAACTCTATATGTTCCAGTTTATTCCGATGGCCGAGACGACCATGCGGTATCAGACAAAAGACGCATCCGGCAATACTGTCGAGCGGACTGTAAAGACAAACAGCGATGGCTCGATCGCACTGTACGAGGAAAACGGCATTACGTCGGACGTAAGGCTTGAATCCGCTTACAACGGTACGACATATATGGGCACGCTGTATAACCAATATATCCTGTCCGGAGAACGAGATTCGACCAAGCTTTCGCTGTATCCGATCAACACATTTGAACTGCGGCAGGTCGCGAGGGTGGACCTATATCTAAAAGACGGTTACGATATGGCGTTTACCGGTGAAGTGAAAATCCGCGGCGGCGTGTATAAAAACGGCGGATACTGTCAGGATGCGGCGGTGAATCAGAAAAACGGCGAGTCCGATCAGATTGTCGCGTTGAATTATACCGATTACGGCCACCTCGTTATCAATCTTGACGTAACGCAGTTTTGGTCTTCGGAAAACGGAGAAAACGACCAGACGGTACTGACCTCGTTCGACGATCTCGATTTCATAATTGAACTGCAATTCGAGAACGGTGCTGACGGCAGCTTTGACGATTATTATCCGGCGTTGGTCTATGTCGACGGCAATTTAAATCCCGATCAAATCGTCCGCACAGCGGACAGCGTACTGAATCTTGAGGCCGTAAACGGTGGTAAACGGCCGTTTATCGCGGTACAGAACGTCGAGTACACCGGCACGAACCGTACAATCTCCGTAAAATCCCATGAGGGCACGGTGGGACCGAGTTCAAGCTATCCAGAAGTTACGTTAAGCACAAAAATGCTTTTATGGGGACTTCCTACGAGCGGTTACGAGGGCTACCGGATTGCGCTCGAAGATGAGTACGGCGTTATTCCGAAGGGACAAAATTCGACGGCGTTTATGTACCCGTTTTCAACGATTCCTATTGTAGACAACTCCCTGGTTATAAACGAAAATACAATCTGGACGAATGGCACCGACCGTGTCTCAATACGTACAAAACTATATGACCAAGAGAATCAACTTCACTCCAGTATTCAGGCTCCGTACCAAATTACTAACATGACGGCGGCGGAAACACTGGAAGAGAGCGAAGACATCAACGGAGCGCTTGTGACGCTGCAGAGCAGCGCGATGGTGATGGGCAGCGACGACGCTCAGTTGGGTTCCGATCCGATGCTCGCAAAAGCGCTACGTTTCCTCGGCGATAGAGAGATCGGCTGCGATCTGTTCAATATGGTTATCAGCCCGACGGAGGATCCGACGGTGTTCCGCGCATTTATCTGGATGGGTTACGGTGACGCGGGATTTGGCAACACTGACAGCCTTGGTTCACCTGACGATAACTCCGGCGATATTTTTCTCGAAGGCAGTTTTAACGAAACCGAAGTTGGTGTAACTCCGAGCGTCAGCGACATGATCAGCATGTCTAAGGGTACATATAATTCCGAGCAAAGCAAAGAGCTTGACGAGGCGATGAAAAACGCCGACGCTGGACGCGTAAGCGGAGGCGCGGATGCTAGCTTTACGCTGCAGGGATTTTTCGAAGCGCAGATACAATATAATTACGACGAGGGCAAATGGAAGGTTTATATCCTTGGAGGTGGCTTCTCGGCGGGTGTCGGCGCGTCTTACGAGTGGACATATAACACGTTCGTAGGGCCTGTGCCGGTTACCGCGAGCCTTAAAGTCGGCGGCGCGCTGCAGATCGACTTTAAGGCCGCCGTCCGATACGCGCAGATGACGGGGCTAGAATGGGGCGACGCGTATTACACCGACGATATGGTCAATGATTATCTGACGAACCTCCGCATCATGGCATATATCCGCGCCTTTGCCGGTGTCGGATTCGACTATTCGGTCATCGCGCTCAAAGTGGGTATTTTCGGGCAGATAACCGTCGCCGTGGATAACCTGTTCCTGTCGCGTACCTATCTCAAAGACTCAGCGAAGCGGCAGATCAACGGACAGCAGATTACGCTGACTGGTGAGGTTGGCATCGAGTTTATCGCGAAATTCCTGTTTGTTGAGTATAATAAAGTACTGGCTTCCGCTAAATTCGGAAAAGCGTGGACGTTCAACAAGTATTCCGAAATCGTAAAGTACTGGGAAGACGCGGATCAGGGCCGGATATCCAGCTTGGCACTCGCGGCGGCATACGCCGAAATGTACGGACTCGAGACGATCCGTTCGACCGCAACGCTTGAGAGCCGTAATTATCTTGAAAACAGCCGCGAGTGGGGGTCCGGTACGAACACATTCGATCAGCAGGCAGGGATGCTGACCGCTTCATACGGTTCCGGCTCGAGATTTAGCCTCATGTCGCTTGACCCGGTGTCTGGACTAAAGAATTTGCAGACAAACGCCTATCCGTATGCAAATCCCGTTTTAACCAGCGACGGGAAGATGTTGGTTTACGTTTCGGACAGCGATTCATCCGATGTGACGGATACGGTCGTCTGTTACACGCAGTTGTCCGGCAGCAGCTACAACGAAGGGGTTCCGATCCCGGATAATACGGGAACGGAGAACTACGGAGACTCCGGTCTCCGGCTGGACGGCTCCGGCACATTCGCGGCGACCGTATGGGTACGTCAGATCGACACGATTGATAAACAGGCGGGCGAGCCGATCAACACCGACGAGCAGGCGCTCATGCTCAGCTCAACCGAAATTATGGCAAGTATCTGGAATGGAACGACATGGACGACGACGCGCCTGACGAGTAATACGACGCCGGATCTTGCGCCGGTTGTGGCGGTCAGCGGCGGCCGGGTATTGGTTGCATGGCGCAGCGTTTACTCGGCGGATAAGGAAAACATCTCCGACTTTTCCGCACAGGATTATATTGTTTACCGTATTTACGAAAACGGCGTATGGTCGGATGAAAGTGTGCTGTACAACGGCACAAGCGGCAGCGTCATGGGCCTTGAGGCCGCGATGCTTACCCACGGAACCGCAGCCGTCGCTTATTCGTTGAATCAGGCTCCGCAGGGCGCGGAAAACAGCACTTCGTATTACGAGATCGTTTATGCCGTGATCGATCACATGGGGTCCGTGGTCAAGAATGTACAGGTGACGTCGGACAACTTCCTCGACGAAAACCCGCAGATCGCAACCGTCGACGTCTCCGAAACAGCGGAAAAAGACGAACGGTTCGTGATCGGCTGGCATTCCAGCCATCAACTGAGCGGCGTCACGACGAGCGATATCCGCTTTGCGATGGTGGATAAAACCGGCGCGCTTGACTGCGGCTTCCCCAATGCGCTAAGCGAGATCGTATCGTCCGGAGCGGTCAGCGTCGACGGCAACTTCCGCTTTGTCAAACTTTCACCCGCGATCAATAAACTTGAAAACCTTTCGCTGATATGGACATCCCCTGCGATGACCGTCACCGATGGCACGGCTGCCGAATCCGACCACGATATTCTCTATGCGGTGAAATTTATCCGTTATGGAGGTACGGTCGGCATATCCGCCGCGATCAAGGTTGCGGAAATGGATTCGAACACCCTTGTAGATCATTTCGACGCCTATGCTTCCGATACGGCAACGAATACCGTCAAAGCTGTCATTCTCGCAACGCAATACATGAATATCGACCCCACGAATCCGGCCACCTACGAGCGCTACGTGCAGGAAGACACGAATTCCTATCGCCCCGCGACGGAAACGGATCCGCAGCAGGATTCCGACATTTATGTTGCGAAATCGGTTTCAAAACTATTAACGGCTACGGAAACCTATCGGAATACCTTTTCGCTCCCGGTTGTCGCGGTGGATTACGGTTCCCTTATTTTAAATGCACCGGTTCCGATCCAATTCACCGTCCGGAACGACGGGCTTGACCCGATCACGAAAATCAGCATCCGCGTCGGCGATAAGACAACCGATTTTACGGGGCTCTACGTTCTGCCGAATCAAACGTACACCGCGACCGTTTACCATGATGTCGGTTCAAAAGTGGAAAATGCCGTGTATACGGTCGATGTGACCTTTGGCGCAAACGAAATAAAAACAACCGGAGATACGGTGTATCTCGACATCGCCGACGTGGGTATTTCCAAAGTCGAGACGATCAGTCAGAACGACGGCATACGCGAAATACAGATCGTTCTTTATAACCAAAATGCAGCGGAGCTTGCAGGCTCCGGACGCGTTGTGCGCCTCGGCGTTTATGAAGATGTGGAATGCACAAAACTCTATACGGAGGTTACGGGGCAGGAAACGGGCGAAGCGCTTACGATCAACGCGGACGCTGATCTGACTTTGATCGATTCGGACGCGTACAGCCGTAAAATCAACTTCAATCTCCGCAAGTATATCAGCTCCGGGCACGAAACGGTCGATGGCGCGACTTGCGAGATCCCGGACGGCGGTGTACGGCTGTATTTTAAAGTATGGATTGAGGAATCCGACAGCAGTACGTCCGGTATGTCCATGAAAACCGCGGGTGAATACTACATGTCGAACAACACCGCGAATATTTGCTTCGATAACCTGATGAAAAAGCGTGGGGAAGCGGTTTCAATCGACGCGGAACTGACCGTTGTTGAAGGAAATACAACCGTAAATGCCATTCTGCATAATAATTCCGAGATGAACATTCAGAGGGGCAATCTGCTCGTTTACATGACTGATGCACAGGGCAATTTGAAGGTTATGCAGACATATCTGGTGGACGGACAGCAGTTTATAACGCTGAAAGGCGGGGAAGAGAAAACCCGCCAGCTCACCGCAACAGGTTTCGAGGCAGTAAACGTCGCCTGCGCGTTCGGTACAACGATCGCAGGCGTCGACAGCCCCAATCTGACCACATTGGCTTTTTCAGGCGTGACGGTCGGGCTCTCTGACTTCATACAGGATACGGACGGTATATATAAGGCGACGGCAACCTGCGAGGATTTGAAGAAAACACTGGTCGTTGCCGTTCCGGAATACCCGATGGCGACGGTTACCGTAACCTCCGATAAAACCGGCGATATTTCATCGGATGCCGCCGGCGCAAACGTCCCCTTATGTTATACCGCTCAAGTTATCACCGTATCCGTGCTGTCGGCGGATGCAACCGCAAGCAGGACGTATCAGCTTACGCTAACCAATTACAACACTACGCCGCAGGTGGATCCGCTCAACCCTGAGCCTGTACCGCCGACTGCAAAATACAATTATCAGACCAACAGCATAACCGTAGATGTTACCGCGTCCGTCGAAGGCGGGTATACGCTCTCTTATCAATGGTATGAGGCGTCTTCCGTAACGATCGACCGGGAAAACGACAGCAAACTCGATAATGAGACCAGTACAATGTTTATCGTGCCGACGGGACTTGAAGTAGGGGAGTATTATTACTACTGTGCCGTGAGCCGTACAAAACAGGGCGAAACAAAGGAAGTGGCGAGCAATGTTGTGACCGTATCCATTACAAAAGCCGACGTGCCGACCGTCGTATGGCCGACCGTTACCACCCCGTATATCACCTTTGGACAGAAGCTGTCCGACGCGGTATTTAACAACTCGAACGCATCGACCGTCCTCGGTACCTTCGCATGGGAGTATCCGAACACCATCCCGACGGTGGATACTGCCGCAAATCCAGGTTACAGCGTCAAATTCACGGCATCGGCGGAAACTGTAAAGAACTATGAAGAAATTACAGATACACTGAAAAACGTTGTATTGGCAGTTAACAAGGCGGCGGCTCCCAGTATTGTCTGGCCGGTTTCCGCAACTCTGACCTACGGGCAGACGCTTGCGCAGGCGGTGATCGCAGAAAGCAGCGCATTGTCTTTTGCCGGTACGTATGATCCGCAGAAATCCCCGGCGAGTGTGTACGGCAACTTTGCATTTGCCGATCCGACAGCCGTACCCGAGGTTGCGAACAATGGGTATGCAATGAGCTTTACCCCAAGCACATACGTTACGACGAACTATGTGGATATTGCGGTCAAGACGGCGATCTATAAGGCAGCCGACGCCTTGAAAACGCTGGTCGTAAACCGTGCGACGCCGACGGTCAACATCGAATCGGATTATTCTTCGCGTATGATCGGCAAAGAGATCACGCTGACAATTACGGTTACAAATCCGAATAACGCAAGTCTTGCGACCGGATTCCCGGAAGCCAATAAGCTTTCCATCGCGGTCACGCAGGAGAACAGCACAGCAGTCGGCAGTACATCTGAGATAACCGCGAAAGCAGGTTCTCCCGGCGTCTATACCGCAACTTATACGCTTCCGGATAACGACAACCTGATCGATCAATATATCCATTTCGAGGCAACTTTACAGCAAAGCGCGAATTACAGCGTCGGGAGCGCCGATACATCCGTCCTCGCATCTCCTAAATATTCCAATACGATCACAATTACCCCGAGCAGTTTGAATCCGACCTACGGGACAAGCGTCATTTTCAATGTCGAGGTAACGCCCGGTAACGATGCGGAAACCGGATTATTGCCCACGGGAACCGTAACTTTTTACTTGAATTCAATTGCGCCGGAAAATATCGTCGGCGCGGTACAGGCAATCGGTACGGATCCGCTGTCAATTACGTTGGACAAAAATACGCTAACGACGATAAAAGGCGGAAGGCAGTATACTGTGATCGTCGTATACAGCGGAGACGAAAGCTTCGCGAAAGGCCAGGCATCCAAAACGATCACGGTGCTGCAAAAGAAGTTACTTATCACAGCAGAAGATGAAACGGCGTACACAGGTTTTGGCTTGCCGAATCCCAAACAGACTTATAACGGCTTCGTTAAAGGAGAAAACGCGGATGTTTTACAGAACGCGGTGGTACGGCATGCTGCAAATTCTGATCAATACCCGGGCGTGTTCGATATTATAGCGTGTGGTTATTCCGATAATTACGCCATCACTCTCGTTAACGGCACGCTGACACTGCTCGATTCAGGCGCGAATCCCATTCTTTTAAAGCTCGATAAAATGCTCGCAGCGCCCCATTCCGATATGCCGGTGATTACAATCGACACTTCCGCGCTGCCTGCGGGGACAAATCTGTCAACATTACGCTTTATCATAACCAAGCTTTCACCGGACGACCCTTACGCTTCCGAAATGCTCTCATCGATAACCGGCTACAATATCTCAGCGGATGATATTTACGACATTTCGATCATTGATATTTCAAATGGAGGCAGCATCGTTCCTTATACGGGCGCAGCGACGCTCAAATTCCAATATCCAACCGGAACCAACCAAAATAACTTCGAATTTATGATTGTGCATGGTTCATCGGAGGGCATTGTCAACTACATCCCCGAACTGACAGACGACGGGCTTGTGATCAAAACGAACGGGCTCAGTCCATTTGCGGTCTGCTATCAGACCTCCCTGAGTTACCGGTATTATACGCCAGGCGGTGTGACCACGAGCGCTGGGAGCGGAGGCAGCGTATCGGGCAGCAATTCCACTTATCAAATCACAGCGCAGCCCGGTTACATTGTGGGTTCGGTATACGTGGACGGTAATAATGTCGGCGCGGTTGACAGTTATACATTCCCAAGCGACGGTATGACGCATACGATCCATGCAATCTTCCTGCCTATAGGCGCGGAAACGTTCTTTAAAGACGTCCTGCCGAGGGACTGGTATTATGACAGCGTCCAATTTGTCGTGCAAAAGGGCCTGTTCACCGGCACCGGCTCTGTTATGTTCAGTCCGAACACCAGCATGACGCGAGCGATGCTTGTGACGGTATTATGGCGGCTCGACGGACAGTCTGCGAGCGGATCAAACGGTTTTACCGATGTTAAGGAGGGGACTTGGTATGCAGATGCGGTCGCATGGGCATCTCTAAACGGCATCGTCAACGGAGTAGGAGGCGGAAAATTCAATCCGGACGGGCTTGTGACCCGCGAACAGATTACAGCAATCCTGTGCCGGTACGCGAATTACAGGAATATAAATACGAAGGCTACAGGCAACCTTGACGCCTTCAAGGACAGCGCAAAGATCTCACAGTACGCGGCCGACGCTCTGCGCTGGGCAGTCGGATGGGATTTGATAAAGGGTAAGACCGGCAGTTTGCTGGATCCGGCCGGAACAGCTTCCCGTGCTGAAGTTGCAGCGATTCTCCAACGTTTTTATCGTAGTTTTATACAGTAAAAAACGCTGCCCCATGGCAGATGCGATGCCGCATCTGCCATGTTTTGCCCATTATATAAGGAATGCATGAATTGGATAATTCTGATTTATGGGGGTACCCGCTTGTTAGACATTTGAATATGCGCGGTATCTTTTCATCTTACATTCTCACTTTGCATATTGAAAATTCACGAGAAAAGTATTATAATAAAATCAAGGGTAAACGAAAAAGCTGAATGTAAGGAGTCATACCCATGAAGATAACATTTATCGGCGCGGCGCACGAAGTGACCGGAAGCAGCACGTTATTGGAATTGAACGGTAAGTACTACATGGTCGATCATGGCATGAAACAAGGGATGGATACTTTTGAGACGGCTCCCTTACCTGTATCTCCAAAAGAGATCGAAGCCGTATTTCTGACGCACGCCCATATCGACCATTCCGGTATGCTGCCAAAGCTGTATAAAGACGGGTTTCGAGGTGGCATATATGCGACGGAAGCCACCTGTAATCTGTGCAATATCATGCTAAAAGATTCCGCGCATATTCAAATGTCCGAAGCGGAATGGAAAAATAGAAAAGCGGAACGTGCTGGAGAAGGTCCATATGAACCGATTTATGATCTGGATGACGCTATCGGCGCAATAAGTCTGTTTCACAGCTGCGCTTATGACAAGCAATATCAGATTGCGGAAGGCGTTATCATTCGCTTTACTGATGTTGGTCATCTTTTAGGATCCGCGTGTATAGAGATATGGATGGTGGAAGACGGCATTTCAAAAAAGATCGTGTTCAGCGGAGATGTTGGCAATACAAACCAACCTATCATAAAAGACCCGCAAACGCCGGAAGAAACGGACTACTTGGTCGTTGAGTCCACTTACGGCAATCGGCTGCACGAAAAACCCAAAGACACAATCGAGGAGCTCTCTGAGTATCTGCAGCGGGCTTTTGACCGAGGCGGCAGTGTCATTATACCCGCTTTTGCGGTCGGCCGGACGCAGGAATTGTTATACGCGCTGAGAGAGATCAAACAGAAAGGACTCATTTCCGGCCATGACGGGTTCCCCGTTTACGTAGACAGTCCCCTCGCAGAAGAAGCCACCGCTGTTTTCATGCAATGTGATACCAGCTGCTTTGACGATGAAACGCGATCGCTGATCGCCCAAGGCATCAACCCGATATGGTTCGACGATATAAGGTTATCGGTCACCGCCGACGACTCCAAACGGATTAATTTAGACACTCGGAATAAAGTCATTCTTTCCGCGAGCGGTATGTGTGAAGCCGGAAGAATCCGCCACCATTTGAAACACAATCTCTGGAAGAAGGAGAATATTATTTTATTCGCCGGTTATCAGGCGGTAGGCTCATTGGGAAGAATTATCCTTGACGGTGTTGATAATGTACGCCTTTTCGGTGAGAATATCGCGGTGAAAGCCGAAATCTGTTCACTACACGGAATTAGTGGGCACGCAGATCGGCAGGGATTGATAAACTGGATATCCGCATTTCGGAAAAAGCCCGATTTCATTTTTGTGAATCACGGAGACGAACAATCCAGCGAAGATTTTAAGAACCTGCTTGTTTCCGATTACAGATATAACGCCACTTCGCCGTTCAGTGGTACGGAATTCGACTTAAAGACAGGGAAAGCGACCGTATTGACGGAGGGTATAAAGATCGACCGAAATCAGGCAGCGAAAGGCCGCTCCAGAGCGCAGGAAATTTATGCAACATTGGTGGATACGGCGAATGAGCTACTTCGTATCGTGAAAGGCAGTAAAGGCATGTCAAATAAAGAGCTTGCAAAATTTACGGATCAGATTCGCGGTTTGATCGAAAAATGGAAATAGATTACTAATTGGGTCAATGATTATACCCTTTTTGTGACGTGAAATTCCACTAAATGAACCCTGTACTGATTTCCGCGACCGCTTACCCGCTGGAACGAAAAAGCATTTTATGAGACTAATAGATCTATATATAAAAATAACGCCGTGTACACGGCGTTATTTTTATATGGAAGGAAACTTCCTGCGAAAAAAGAGATAATATGTCACATAAATATGAACAAAAACGAATAACCTTATAAAAAAATAATATATAAAACTATTGACAAAATAAGGGAATTGGCGTATATTTAACTAAAACAACAAAACTATCAATGAACTATTCATAAAACTTAGATTTAAGATGCTTCCCATTGTAAAATAAAAATAAGCGAAGTACGCAATGCATATCAAAGGAGTAAATTTTAGTTGTTGATATATGCATTTTACTTATAATAGTATCCTCGACGCAAAAGTTTTTTATGAAAGGGATGGCTTTTTTTAATGGATTACGGAAAAGAAACGAATACGGCTGTTGTCCTAGATCGGTCGCCAAAGAAAAAAACTGTGCGTTGGATTCAAAAAAACTGGCAAATGATTACCATGATTCTCATCCCTTTTGCCTACATTTTTATATTTAACTATATACCGATGTATGGAGCACAGATCGCTTTCAAGGATTTCAAAGCTTCTCTTGGCATCTGGGGGAGCCCCTGGGTCGGATTCAAGCATTTTCGAGCGTTCTTTCAGTCTTACCTTTTTTGGCGCGTCATCCGAAACACGTTGACGATCAGTATCTATGGACTTATTGCCGGCATGCCGATACCGATTATACTGGCGATTGCATTGAACAGCGCAAACAACATAAAATTTCGCAAATCCGTGCAGCTGGTAACCTATGCTCCACATTTTATTTCGATTGTTGTTCTTGTCGGTATGCTTATCCAGATACTGTCTCCGAAATACGGCATCGTCAACAAAGTGATCGAGTTGCTGGGTGGAAGCGCCATCAACTTTATGAGCGAAGGCAGCCTGTTCGCGCACATCTATGTGTGGTCCGGCGTTTGGCAGGGTATGGGTTATAGCGCGATCATCTATATTTCAGCACTATCTGGTGTGGATCCGACGCTGCATGAAGCGGCTATAGTCGACGGCGCGTCACGATTCAAGAGGATTCTACATATCGATTTACCCAGTATAGCGCCAACCATCATCATTCTCCTGATCCTCAGCGCCGGTAATATTATGAATGTTGGGTACGAGAAAGTTCTTTTGATGCAAAACAGTACCAACACGGAGTATTCGGAGGTCATTACTACACTCGTCTATAAACAAGGCCTTACGGCGTCTTTTCCGAATTATTCATACAGCTCGGCAATCGGCTTGTTCAACTCCGTCGTAAACTTTATCATGATTGTGTCCATCAACGCAATCGCAAGAAAGTGGAGCGGTAGCAGTCTGTGGTAATCAGTGACGACTGAATATTTCGGAGGAGGAGTGAATCATGCGGGAAACGCGCGGGGACAGACTCTTTTATACGATCAACTATATATTCTTGACCGGTATTTTTATCATCGTTCTGTATCCATTGATCTATATCGTCAGCTGCTCTTTCTCAAATCCGCAGGCGGTTGTAGCCGGACGCGTCTGGCTCCTCCCGATTCAACCGACTTTAGCGGGTTATAAAACGATTTTTGAGAACTCATCTGTTATAACCGGATATGCCAATACTCTTTTCTATACAGCATCCGGGACCCTTCTGGCCTTGATAATGACTATTTTGGCAGCCTATCCGTTATCACGCAAAGACTTTGCGCTTGGCAATGCGATCATGATGATCTTTACCTTTACCATGTATTTCGGCGGGGGGTTGATACCGACCTATCTGCTGGTACAGGATCTGAAATTAAGCAACACCCGTATGGTGATGATCATTCTAGGGTCTTTGTCCGTTTACAATATCATCGTCATGCGGACGTTTTTTAAAACAAACATCCCCAGCGAATTACTGGAAGCCGCACAAGTCGACGGCTGCTCCGATTACCGCTTTCTATGGTCAATCGCCCTTCCTCTTTCAAAAGCGGTTATTGCGGTCATCACGTTGTTCTACGCTGTCGGTTATTGGAACTCCTGGTTTAACGCTTTAATCTATATTTCCGACAGAAGCAAATATCCATTGCAGATGATCCTGCGTGAAATACTGATATTGAACAAAGTGGACGCAGAAATGCTTGCAAGCGGGCAAATGACGACGGAAGATATAGCTATTAAGCAAAACATGTACGAGCTACTGAAGTTTTCCTTAATCATTGTGGCGTCTTTACCCGTACTCTGCGTTTATCCGTTTATCCAGCGCTACTTTGTAAAAGGCATCATGATCGGCGCAATCAAAGGTTGATCTACCATGGTGATTTTGACGGTTATGCCGTTAAAATATATTATTATAAGGAGGGTCCCTTGTGAAAAAAAGGCTGAGCATGTTGTTGGGAATCGCTCTCGTACTGTCCATGCTACTCGCCGCCTGCACGCCATCCGGCTCCGGCACGACCGCTACCACCGCTGCGACCACGACCGCCGCCGCAACCACGACCGCATCTTCGAACGGACCGAAAATGTCTGATCCCGGCACATTCCCGATCGTCGATGAAGTCGTTTCGCTCAAGGTCCTCACCGTTCCCTCCAGTTATGTCGAAAACTATGATACCAACTATGCAGCTATGTGGCTTGAGGATTTGACAAAAGTAGATGTTGTGTGGACATTGGTTTCATCCACCGATGCCTCTACCAAGATCAATCTTCTGCTTGCTGCAAACGACCCCGCTGAAATGCCAGACGTTTTTTATACCGGCATAGGGCGTTCGACGGCGGAAGCGTACGGCGTTCAGGGTGTCCTCATCCCACTGGAAAGCTTGATTGAGGAAAACGCCATCAACACATTAAAACTATTCTCTGAAAAACCCGAATTAAAGCAGAAGTACATTGCCTATGACGGCCATATTTATTTCTTGAGCCGTTATTACGAAACCGTCCATGTACAGGCTACTCAAAAATTATGGATCGATACTCAGTGGCTGAATAATCTCGGTCTGGATGTGCCGGTCACAACCGACGATTTTTACACTGTACTGAAGGCATTTAAGGACCAGGACGCGAACGGCAACGGTGACGCCACCGACGAAATTCCGTTTATTACCTATGAAGGCGGTTACATGGGTTCGATCAAGAGCTTGGGCTGCATTTTTAACGCCTTCACATATTATCCGCCAAGTGCGGGCGAATACCTGGAAGACGGCAAGATTATGGAGCCGTATATGCAGGAGGGTTATCGTGACGCTCTTGTCTACCTCAAGAAGCTCTATGATGAGCAATTGCTCGATAATGAATGCTTCTCCATGACCGCTGAGCAGGCAAAGGCACTGGCCGCCTCTACTAACGGCAACAGAGTCGGCGCCGTCCAGGGCGGAACCGTCGGCATCTTCAATATGGCCGATCCCGCGATCTTTGAATTCGAGGTCATTGATCCTCTGACCGGACCGGACGGAACAAAGCAAACCGCACAGGAAACTTTCAACCCAAATCCCTTCTTCATGATCACCTCCTATTGTAAGATGCCCGAAGTCGCTATACGCTGGGCCGATGCGCAGTTCTACAACAGTGTCGATGACATTAAAAACGGCGATACCACATGGCTGAATTATTGGTACGGCAAAGAAGGCGTCGGCTGGGAGAAAGCGGCTGATGATGCCGTCGGCTTCACGGGCCAAAAAGCTTATTTCAAATGGCTGTTCAACTGGGGCGAGACCACTAATACGCACCTGTATGAGACCTTTATGATCAACATGCCGAAGGAATGGAAAGAGATCATGGCGACCGAAATGGGCAGTGGTTATAACCAAGAGCAGGTGCTATATCAGTCGACGGTAGACCATATGCTTCCGTACGCTAAGAACAAGACGATGCCCGTCCTGTCTTTGACCGAAGAAGAAACATTATCCATCGCAGATATCGAGACAACTATCGTGACTTATTGTCAGGAAGCCATGGCTAAGTTCATCCGCGGAGAACTGAATCTGGATACGGACTGGGATGCTTATCTGAAAGAGCTCCAGAACATCGGCGTTCAGAAGGTCATCGACACATATCAAGTCGCATATGACAGAACTTACAGTAAATAAACACTGCCCGTAAATCGACTTCGTGAAAAGGTTGCCGGCTTCCATAAAGACGTCAACCTTTTCACATTGTTGTCTTCTCGCATCAAATCCAATTGTGTAACTGGCAAGCTCTATGTAAAATTACCTGTTGCCAATGGCAAAGATATGGCAAATAAAATCATATAAAATCCCAACAGATAAAGGAAGTGTCAATATGGAGCGTATCTTCGATAAATCGCAGGATATTATCCTCGAAAACGAGCAGTTTAAACTCGTTGTCGGCCCTGATTGCATCACAAAAAGCCTCGTGTACAAGCCTAATGCTGAAGAATGCCTGACCGCGGGCGAGGAAGTCGCGTTGTTTTCTGTGACGCAGGAGCGGCCCTTCAACAACGAAGTCAAGCTGGCCCATCCGAACAAGAGGACGACCTTTCAAGCAAACCGCGTTCACCGCGAGGGAAACAGCCTCATCATCGGATTCGAAATCACACCTTTTGAGGCGGTGGTTGAGGTCCGTGAAGCCTCTGACTACATCGCCTTCCGGCTCGACCGTTTCATTGTCCACCCGGACGATTACGGCCATTTGAATATGTCGACTCCGCCTGTAGCCGAGATGCGGATATTGCAGCTGCCCGTACGCAACCGCGAAAACTTCGGCGAATGGTTGAATGTTAGCTGGGACAGCAAGGTAGCAGTAAACGTACTCGCAACCTCGCCGTATGCCAAAATTGATTCCGAGCGGCGTCACGGGTATCGTATCCTGAGCGCCGACGCCATTCGCGACATTAAGCTTTGCGGCACGGGCGCAGCACTGATCGTCAGCAATCCAGACCGCTTGCTGGACGCGATTGCGGCAGTCGAGACGGATTACAGCCTGCCGCACGGGGTGGAAAGCCGCCGCAGTGACTGGATCAACGTATCGGCCTACTGGACGAGCAGTATCAGCCCTGCAAATGTGGATGAGCATATCCGCTATGCAAGTATGGGTGGATTTCGCTGCATGTTGATCTATTACACGGCCTTCTTCAAGACGCATGTCGGGTATGATACATGCGGTGATTACGACTACAAGGACGAGTATCCGAACGGTAAAGCGGATCTTGTCAAGATGCTCGAAAAAATTAAAGCCGCCGGCATCACGCCCGGGATCCATTTCCTTCAGACGCATATCGGCATCAGCAGCCGGTATGTCACACCGATCGCCGACCATCGGCTGAACAAGACACGCAAATTTACGCTGGCACAGTCTCTGGGTGAAGATGACACCGTTGTCACGGTTGAAGAAAACCCCTGCGGTACGGTCATGGCGGATAAATGCCGGATTCTGCAATTTGGCGGCGAATTGATCGCCTATGAGAGCTATACAGAGGAGTTTCCCTATCGCTTTATCGGATGCCGGCGCGGTGAATACAACACGAATATCGTGCAGCATCCCATGGGCGAGATCGGCGGTATCTTGGACGTCAGTGAATTTGGCGGAACAAGCGTCTATCTCGACCAGAACTCAAGCCTTCAGGACGAGATTGCGGATAAGCTTGCCGATGTTTACAGTGCGGGCTTCCGCTTCGTCTACTTCGACGGCTCAGAAGGCACGAATCCTCCATTTGAATTCCATGTTCCGAATGCGCAGTACCGCGTTTATAAAAAGCTGACACCTGAGCCGCTGTATACGGAAGGCGCGGCAAAAGCCCACTTCAGCTGGCATATGCTCAGCGGCGGTAACGCCTTCGATATCTTTAAGCCCGAGGTCTTCAAGGAGAAGATCGCCCAGTTCCCGGCGGAGGAAGCGCCGCGCATGCGACGTGACTTCACGCGGCTCAACTTTGGCTGGTGGGGCTTCTGGACGCCCGGTACGCAGCCCGACATGTATGAATACGGAACGAGCCGCGCCGCTGCATGGGACTGCCCCGTAACGATGATGGCGGATCTCGATAAGTTTCGAAAGCATCCCCGTATCAGCGATATCATGGAGGTCATGCGGCGCTGGGAGGACGTCCGGGCGAAGCATTGGCTGACGGACATGCAGAAACATTCGCTGCAAAACCTAGCGCAGGAGCATATCCTGTTGATTAACGAGAAACAGGAATACGAGCTCGTCCCCTATGACCGGATAACAGAAGCGGCGAGCGGCAACACGGACATCCTGGCGTTTATATTCGAAAGAAACGCTGAGCGTTTTGTGGTGTATTGGCACGCGTCCGGCAGTGCGAGCCTGGAGCTACCGCTGGATGTAAAGGATGTGGTGCTCCAAGAGGAGTTGTTCGCAGAGCCCGTACGTATCAAAGCGGAGACAGGTACGATTACAATTCCTGTCGGCGGACGACGCTATATGAGGAGTCAGCTGTCGCGGGAACAATTGATTACGGCTTTTAATAATGCGATTCTGAAATGAAGTAGGTCAAAGAAATTTAGCGAATAATAAATGCAGGCCGACCGGGCATGCTCGCCCTGTCGGTCTGCATTGTATTGGCTTTTCTGACTTCATCTTTGCTCCTTTCATGATTTGCAACCAAGATAGAGGATGTGTTGTCCTGATGGTTCATTTTTCCATGAACGGTTAAGATTAAGCGGTTTGAGTTATCGTATAGCGTTTATAATGATAGTCTCAAAAGCAGGACGGTGGTAGTTGATATGTATAAGCTAATTATCGCCGACGACGAGGAAATCATTCGTCATGGGCTGGTAACACTTATCGATTGGTCATCCCTTGGTTTTGAGGTAACAGGGCTGTTTGAGGATGGACGGGATGTAATCGATTATCTGCAAAAAAAAGACGTCGATGTGATATTGACAGATGTCTGTATGTTTGAACTTTCCGGGCTCGACATAGCGCGGTATGTCTATGATAACCAGCGGCGCATGAGAGTCAAGGTATGCCTTTTCTCAGGTTATCAAGACTTTACTTATGCGCAGGAAGCGATTCGTTTTGGTGTGGCGGAGTATTTATTGAAACCGATCGACCCAAAGGAACTAATTAAAACGATGATCACCATCCGTGACGCACTCGACCGGCGCGGCACTGAGAATGAAAAGGAATCGCAGCCTTTCGGGTATCTTTCATCGGAAACGTGGGAAAAGATTAAGATGCTTACCGCATTACAGGCGCAAGCCGTAGGGAAAGAAGATACCGCCGCGATTCAGACATATCATAAGGAGTTCTTCACACTGCTTTCGAATGCGAAGGATTCGGTCGTCTTCCTCGCGGTTTCCATACTGTTTGAACGGATATTTGAATATGTTAAATTGCCAATTACAGCCGATACCTCCCTTTCATCGTTGAACTTCGCCTCCATCATGGAGAGCCTTCATTCCAAAGAGCGAAAAGAACTGTCCGGCGCGGTTTTAGACGCACTGAATAAAATAACAAACGCATTGGAGACACTGCGTTGGGACAGCTTAGGGAACGCGCAACCGTCAGGAACACTGATCGATCGAATGAAAGCATATATCGAGGAGCATCTTTCCGATTCGCTTGAAGATATAGCGTCGGAATTTAACTTTAATCCAAGTTATTTATCTCGCCGGTTCCGTACCGAATCAGGAAAACGTTTAAGCGAATATATAACCGAGCGGCGTATCACACGTGCGATGCACTTGCTTAATACCAGTGATCTGACCGCAAAACAGATATCCAGCATGGTAGGATATCAAAATGAAAAGTATTTTTGCAGCTGCTTCAAAGCTTTTACCGGTCAAACAACGCAGGAATATAAACGCAACGGAGAACGTCCTAATGGGTGGAAGTCATGCAGATAAAGCGCCGTCGATTTTTTCATTATATAAAAGCTTATCGTTTCCGAAGTGTTTTTTTTCGTAATTTATTAAGTATCATTATTCTGGTCAGCCTTCCCATCGTTCTATTAATTCTGCTTTATTCTGCACACCTGCATCAGCGCAGTGAGAATGATTTAAAGGCCGCCCATATCGAGACTCTTTCGCGTACGGCGAGCGTGATTGATAATGTATTTTATGAGCTGGAATCCTACACCTATATGTTATCCATTGATCATAATGTGAAAATGTTTGTTTTTCTTGAAGCAGAGCAACTGGAAAAGAGTCCCTATATAGAGGATATTATACAGTCCGTCGCCGTTTTCACAGGCACCTTTAATTACGTTGAATCTGTTTATTTTTATTCAGAGGATAATCAACTTATGATTTACGAAAATGGCCTCCTGCCATTTTCATCGATGCCTGACGTTTCATGGTTACCCGCCTATCAGGAAATGACTGACGCCACATTTCGAATTGACGCACGTTTAAAAAATGATTACTATCCCTATTACCTGACGCTTACATATCCCATAAAAAACAGCCACAAAAGGGAAGGCGCGGTCATTGTCAACATAAACATCGAAAAGCTTGCGCATTTTGCCGATTCCAGTGGAGACACTGAGCTGTATTTAATCGATCCTGACGGTCATATGCTGTACGCAAGCGACGTACGCCGTTTGACAACCAGTGGGCTCACGCTTTAAGAGGACTTAAGCACATTCCAAGATCATTCTTCTCAAATCGTTACTATTGAAGGGCAAGGCATGTGTTACCTTTCTTTTATTCGCTCCACACAATTTGATTGGAATTATATCTTGATCACACCGTATTCTGTATATGGCAACCAAACGACAGATGTTTTCCTGCTTCAAATCGTACTGTCGACGCTGTTATTGTCGTTTATCGTTTCCTTCGTCATAACAGAATTGACCTATGCGCCCGTAAGAGAGCTGGTGCGCTCCCTGGAGGATATTAACGGTTCAGAAGTCCAATATCTTGACGTGCAAAATAAAAGCGAGATTGCTTATATCCGAAATGTTGTTGCAAAAATGCGGCGTCGAAATGACTTCCTCGAAAACGAGCTTGAACGGCGCATGAAAGCGCTAAACGACACACAACTTGTGATGCTGCAAAATCAAATCAATCCGCATTTTATCTACAATACACTTGATACCATCAACTGGAGTGTCATCGAACGCTTAGGCGCCCCTAACGATATCAGCGTGATGTTGACGACACTTGCATCTCTCCTTCGAATCAGCCTTTCCCGTGAAAGCTATCTCGTATCGGTCGCAGAGGAAATTAACCACGCGAAGCTTTATCTTGCGCTTATAGAACGACGTTATCGTGGCCGTCTTCTTGTCTTTTGGGACGTAGATGATACGCTTCTCGACTGCCGAATACTGAAGCTATCTTTACAACCGTTGATTGAGAACGCTTTGAATCATGGACTGCGTTCACGGCGTTACAACGGCGAAATCCGCATCGGCATTTCCTCCGAGAACGGTGATACTCTTGTTCTGTCCGTCGAGGACGACGGCATTGGTATGGATGAAGCCTCCCTTGAAAAATTACGCGCCTCTCTCTCGGAGGATTGCCGGGATTCTTCCAAAGTGGGCATCCGAAACATTCAACGCCGTATTCGTTTGCTTTTCGGAGATCTCTATGGCATTACACTGGCATCCCCTTCGCAAGGATTGCGTGTTATGATACGTTGTCCAATCATTAGAGCATAAAGAAGCTGTCGCTCATGGTTCATACTAACGAGCGACAGCTTCTTTAATTATAAATCAGCTTTTGTGACAGTCAACTTACCACTTGACGCCGCGTTCCGCGACGAAAGTGTCAACCTGACTCTGTACCTCGGCAAGATAGCTGTCAATACCGGCCTGCTGCAGCTTATCAAGGAAGTCTTTGTAATACGCTTCCCATCCGGCGGTTCCCTTGACTCCTCGTGTCAACACCTTGTCGTATTCGTCGACGACGGTCTTGATCTGAGCCTGTTCAACAGAAACGTCGGTATTGTCAAAAGAGAACGCAAGAAGGGGCGGCGCGTATGCGGTGGCCTCAGCATTCTTATATTTCTTGTAAATGTTTACCGTACCCGCGGCGGTGTTAAAGATATCCTCACAGGTACCCAAAACCCATGCCGGAATTCCGTACGCCCAATCGGACTGCGGCTCGCCGGTTCCGGTCAGCAGATCGATCGTGTCATTATCGGTGGTGCGTTTGTAGTGTTTGTCTTCAAGACCGTAAACAAAAGTACGGTAGATTTCTTTGCCCTCTGGCGCGAAGAGCAGGTCGAGAAGCATCACGGCACGTTCCGGATTCTTGGAGGTCATCGGCAGACATTCACCGGTCGGCGTACCCAGTACTAAGAGATCGTCGCCGAACATGCTGTAGTTTTCAAATTCGATACCGTAACGGGTTGAAAATACGCCGGCGGGATCCTCGTAACCCTGTGTGCCGCCCAAGGAGAAAGTAACACCGTTATCGCCGTCTTCCGCCCACCCATTGGTGTCGGTGCGAGAAGCGATATCCGCGGGTATATAACCGGCGTCGTACCATTCCGCAGCCGTCTGATAGAGGAATTTCCAATACTCGTTGTCAAACAAATCCACCACTTTGAACCCGCTATCCCCATACATTACCATGCCGTAGGTGCCGACTCTGTAAATCGAGTTCGTTTCGATCGGATATGTGGTGACACCACCTACGCCCGAGCCTATCGTACCGGCAGCCTTTGTCTGCTCGAGTATTCTTGTCAGGACGTCCATATTTTCTTTGCGTGATTCCAGAGACGTTTCAAATTGATTCTTTACATAGACGTCGGTGATATCTTTTCTTGTCTGTTCGTCGAGCGAATCGGCGGCCTGTTTGCGGATATACATCGACCAGCGGTTAGCGCAAAGCCCCTGCCACGCCGGGATAAAATAAAGCCCTCCGTCCGCCGAACGGTGCAGATCCAGGATACGGTCTCCAAAATACGCCTTTATGTTCTGGCCATACTCGTCAAGATAGGGATCAAAAGAAAGAATCGTGCCGTCGTTGGCATCGTCACCTACGGTACGCATCCAACCGTACCAGGACATGTCAATCGTTTCGCCCGCGGCAAGCGCTTTCGTCCACTTCTCGTCATATTCGCCAAAGGTAAGAAGCGTCCATTCGATGTCCGTATTGGGAAGATATTCGTTGATCTGCTGCTGAAGATACGCATGTACCTCGTCGGTATCCTTTTGTTTCCCCTGACAGCCCATCCAAAAGTTTAAGGTCACCTGTTCCAGATCGGACTTCGCCTGCGTCGTTGCGGGCGGTGCGGTGGTTGTGGCAACAGCAGCAATGGTAGTCGCAGCCGTGGTGGTAGCCGCTGCCACGGTGGTAGTTGCAGCCACGGTGGTAGCCGCTGCTGCGGTAGTAGCCACAGCAGCGGTAGTAGCCGTTGCTGTCGGGGTTGCCGTACCGGACTGGCACCCGGCGAGCATGCCGCCAAGTAACAGTATCGCAAGAAGGATTGCGACATAACGTGTTTTCATGGGGATCTCTCCTTATATTAATATTAGGGAACGCAACGACAACGGGGCTTAACCTTTAACCGCACCGATGGTCAGGCCAGTGGCGAAATATTTCTGGAACAGCGGAAATATGATCAGCATCGGACCCGCTGCGATGACGCACATTGCATAACGCAGCGTCTCCATCGGTAGCCTCATAGTTTGTACGGCAGTGATCTGTGAGGCTTTTCCCGACGCTGCCAAATCCATTAAAAACTTTGCCTCGTTAAGGATCCTTTGGAGTAAATATTGCAGTGTATAGAGATCGGAATCACGGATATAGATTAGGCTCGTATTCCAATCATTCCATTTTCCTACAAGCATTAAAAAACCGATCGTTGCAAAAACCGGCGTCGACAGGGGCAGCGCAATCCGCAAGAATATCGTCATTTCCCTCGCACCGTCGATTTTTGCCGACTCAAACAACGCTTCCGGCAATCCTTTAAAAAAGGTGCGTACGACGAGTGTATTCCATGCACCACCCGCAAGCCCCGGAAGCACATAAATCCAAAAATTATTGCCAAGTTTATAAAGATTCGTATAAACTATATACGTTGGAATCAACCCTCCGCTGAAGAGCATTGTAAAGAAGATGATAAAGGTGACCGGCTTGCGGAAGGCAAAATTGGTTCTGGAAAGTGGGTAAGCAACCATTCCTACGACAAGGCAGCTTGCAACCGTGCCGATAATTGCCTGTACTGCTGTGATAAAATACGCCCGAAGCATCTGATCGGGGCTGCGGATCGCCATTTCATAGGCTTCCAGCGAAAACTCCGTCGGAACCAGATGGTACCCCGCGTTTACGGCGGTTGTTGATGTGACAGACTGCTCGCTTGAAAAGGATATGGAGAGAATCAGCAGCAGTGGTAGAATATACAGTAGTGACAGCAGACAAAATGTTATATGGATCAGCACCTGACTGGTATGAATACGACGCGCCATAGCTCAATCTCCCTCCTTTAAAACATACTGTTTTCGGGGCTGATCTTTTTCACAATTGCGTTCGTTCCCGTAACCAATAATAATCCGACAACCGATTGCACAAAACCAACCGCACTTGCCATACCGTAGCTGTTGTTCTGTAAGCCTCGGAAAACATAGGTGTCGATAATATCAGTGGACTCATACAGCAGACTGACATCACGTGGAATTTGATAGAACAAACCAAAGTCGCCACGGAATACACTGCCCATCGCGAGTATCGACATGATCGTCATCAATGGAATCAGTCCCGGTAACGAGATATGCAGAATCTGCTGGAGGCGACTCGCACCGTCTATTCGTGCGGCCTCGTATAGACTTTCGTCTATGCCGATCAGCGCCGCAAAATAAAACATAGACCCCATACCGACACCCTTCCATAGGTTTACCAGTATTAATATCCCAGGCCAGTACCGCGTATGCATATAGACATCAATACTTTCCAAGCCGAAAAATCCGCGTAGTTGGTTCAATATCCCGAGACTTGGGTTGAACAGCGCGTAGGTTATATAACCGACAATAACCCATGACAGAAAATTGGGGAATATCATCGTTGTCTGATAATATTTCAATGCCCGTCGGTTCTTTGATACTTCATTGAGCAGGATAGCAATCAGTACATTGAGTATTAATCCCGTAATGATAAATGTGATACTGTAAACCAACGTATTCCGAACAATTCTAGTCAGATCGACCGATTTAAAAAGAAATTCAAAGTTCTTCAGCCCTATCCAGCGGCTTCCCCAAATTCCCTTCGCCAATTTGTAATCCTTAAACGCCATAACCAATCCGAACATAGGCACATAGGCAAACAATATGTAACAAACCAACGCAGGTACGCACAATATAAGTAACTCCATGTTCTTTAGCCATGTCCCGCGTTTTCGTTTTTTTGTAGTGCCGGTCGAAGGCACGGATACAGGGATAATTGTTTTACTCAAAGCTTGTTTCCACCTCTTTTTATATTGTTTATTTATATTTTATTATATTAAATTAAATTTGTAAATATCAATATCTTTACATTGAGTTAACTATATTTACATTCTTACAATATATTTATTTCTATCATAGAATTGATTCTGTTTTTGTATAATAACAACTAGGCATTAATCACTCCCATATGGGTTATACAAGTATGGTAAGTGATCATATTATAATAAAGTTAAGGGCTTGCTATCTGTGAATAGCAAGCCCTTAAGCTTTGCGTTGATGCGGGATTGTTAGACGGTTACTTGAGCACTGTGGCATATTTGTCGAAATCCTCAAAGCCTTCTGAGTATTCGACGCTGCCGTCTTTCATGACCCACACAGCTTCGACATCGGAAAGACTCTCAATATACGCACGCCCGGCGTCAAGGGGCATGTTGAAGACCGCGGTGGAGAGCGCGTCACCGAGCCCCGAGTTACGGCAAAGTATGGTCACCTGTGCGTAATAATCAGAGGGGAAAAGGGTTTCAGGATCGATGATGTGATGGTATCTGACGCCGTTTACAACGTAATAGCGTTCGTAGTTCCCGCTCGACACGACAGAGATCCCTTTTATTGCGAGCCGCATTAGGTAGGCTTGGTCGCTTGATTGATCGGGGTTTTGAATACCGATCACCCAGCGGTTATCGCTCCCCATGTCAGTCTCCGCCTTTTCGCCGACAGCCTTGACGTTTCCTCCGACCGATAGGAGTAGGGAAGTCACACCCTGACTTTCAAAATAGCAGACAACCTGTTCCACGGCATATCCTTTGGCAACAGCGCCAACGTCGAGCTTCATCAGGGGATCGGACAGATAGACGGTGGATGCCGCTTCATCAATGATCATGTCGTCGATACTTGTATGTTTCGCGGCTTCTGTCAGCTGTTCCATCGGCGGTAATTGCGCGCTTTCCGGATTGTCAAGCCCCGATTCGCGGTAATCATGCCAGATGCTCAGCACGGAGCCAAAAGCGACGTTTACTTTTCCGCCGGTTGCCTTATATGCCGCTCTGGCGAAAAGCAGCATATCTATGATGCTTATATCGACCTTCACAGGCGCGACGCCCGCGTTGTCGTTTATCGTTTTGATATTATTGATGCCCTCATAGTTATCGTAAATATCATAGAGTCGATGGTATTCCTCGAGTTTGGCGCGAACCTGCTCGGCAAATTCAGAAAAATGCTCCTTGCTGTCCGAATACCCGACGATTTGTGTGACCGTGTCAAAGAGCTGGAGGAATTCTGCCTGATAGCGGTACGTTTTATTTTGAGCACACCCGGTGGAAAGCAGCATCAAAAGACACAAAATAAGAATGATGCCTTTTGTTTTCATCGTTTTCATACGTTATTCCTGACTAAATGGATGATTATGATTGTATCGGAGAGGCATGAGTTTGCCTCTCCGATACATGAAAGGTTAATCCGCGGCTTTGTCTATCAGATTGATGAAGTCAGTTACGTGTATCGTAACGGAAGCACTCAAGTCGGCGTCTGTAGCCTGTCCGGATTCGCTGACCGCTATGCCCTTGACCTCAGCTACTGTCTTGCCCTTCACATAAGCGGCGAAGGATGCGGCCTGCTGGTACCACTCCTTACCGATCGAGGATTTTGCACCCATGCCGTAAGCTTCTTTCAACTCGTTCTTTGTCTTGGGAGCCACGGTCAAATCGGTTGTAATCTTTCCGGCGGCGTCGAAGTTGATGTTCGACTGGGAGGAGTCAAAGACGCAGCTTGTGATTTTGCCGCTAGAATCCTGTGTCAGTGCTACATAGGTGGAATAAATCTGTGCAAGACCCGTTTCCTGAGCAGTGGCGTTTTTAGAACTTTCGATGTTCGTTACAGTTGCGAGCCGGAGCTTTTCGCCTGTCTTTGCACCAAGGTCGGCGGCGTTTGCGGCGGCCTTCTCGACGCCTGTAATAAAGTCGGTCACGTGTATCGTGACGGAAGCTTTCAGATCGGCTGCAGCTGCGTAGCCGTCTTCGGTGACCGAAATACCCTTGACCTCAGAGACGGTTTTACCGACTACATACTGAGCAAAGGAGGCGGCCTGCTCGCTCCATTCCTTGCCGATTGAGGATGATCCCTTCATGCCGTATTCTGTTCCAAGTTCGTTTTTTGTCATGATTACGGAGTCGAGAGCTGTGGTGATTTCGCCTGATGCGGTAAAGTCAACTTTTGTCTGGACAGCATCAATTACACAATCGGTGATTTTGCCCTTACCGTCGACAGTAACGGCGATAATTGTCGAATCAGCCTGGGCAAGTCCGCTTGTCTCACCGGCATCCTTCGATTTTAATACCGAGGTGATGACAGCAAGGCCGGTTTTTACGGTATCGCCGGTGGTTGTTCCGCAGCCGGTAAAAAGTACCGCCACTAGAACGGTTGCCAAAAACAAGGCAGTAATCTTTTTCATCAAATTGTTCTCCTTATTATTTTTATTTTAAGCGCAGTCTTTGAAACGCCGGGGATGTAAGCTTCAACAGTATCGAGGTTGCCAGTCCTGTCACTATACCTGAAATGAGCAATAACGGCAGATACGGCCACAAAAAAGTCTGCATGATCACGGATGCTGCCATGATCTGTCCGATGTTGTGGAATACCGCCCCGGCTACGCTGACCAACAGATATGTGCTCCTGCCTTTTAGTATCACGATGACGATGATCATCACAGACAAGGCACATAGTCCACCGGAAAGGCTCAATATCCCGGCAATAGGGCCGCGGGTCGCTAAAACAAAGGTGGATTTCATAACCGCGAGAGTGAATGCATCGCGCTTTCGCATGTTTAAAAGTGCGAACATGATCACAATATTGGACAGTCCTATTTTGATGCCGCCGGGAATGGGAATCGGAATGGGAATCGGGATAAAGCTCTCCGCGATCGAAAGGACAACCGCCAGCGCAAACAGAATCCCGAGCAGAGCGATGCGTTTAATGTCGACTTTTTTTGTGCCACTGTCGGATTGGTGTCTGTTCACTGATTCATATCCCCCGGTATCCTAGAACGAGTAGTTATTGCTTATGCTTGTATGCGAATTCATCCTATTATCATGTCCGGTTCGTCGGAATTCCCGGGCGCTGAACCGACGATTTTCATATAAAGCTGATTGGGCAGGCAAGCTGCCATCTGACCGACTTTCCGCAGTCTGCCTGATCTGACGCAGATCTGATCGGGGCAGTCGGATTTTATAAATGCGATGCTGCCGTCGGTGTACAGATGAAACACGACGGTGGGGACACCTTCAACCGAGAAGCTTTCTTCCTTACCTTCTGTCAGGTCCACTGTTTTTATCAGTTCCGACTTGTAATATATTTCGGCCCTAAGCCCATTTGAACCGCCGAACAGACCGCCAAAGAAGATCCACAGCAGGATCCCCACACTAATGAAAGCGGCGATGATGATGATGTCAGATTTTTTAGCAAACTTAATCATGTTCCCCATCCGGGCAGAAGTCCGCCCAGAAAAATTAAAATTATATGCACCGAAATGATGAGAAGGAAGTTTTTGATGGATAAGATAAATGTTTCTTCCTTGTCCTGCTTCATGAAAAATGAATGAATGTTTTTCTGAACGGGAATGAATGTGACTAAAAGTAAAAGGGAGAGCGGCGTGAGGAAGCGGAGGATCACCATCATGACGACAGACGCATATACCGTATAATAAAGGAGAGCGAAAAGATATATTGCACGTCGCTTGAGGTAATATGCCAGTGTATAGCGCCGTACCGCGGTATCATGCTCAAGGTCGCAGATATTGTTTGCGAGCATGATGTTGGCGGTCAGGCAAAACGGCAGCACCGCCAGAAGGATGAATCCCAACAAAGGAAGGGGGTTCAGGGTAAGAGAGATTTTGTCCAGCGAAAGGGAAAGAGATACAAGCCATCCGGGAGCGTTGATATGAATAAGAATAAAAGGTATCAATGCGCCGTAGAAGAAGCCTGATACCGCTTCGCCGTAGGGACCGTGTGAAATTGGGATCGGGCCATAGGAGTAAATGATACCGAAGAAAAAACAGAGCATACCGGCGAGCAGCACGACAATGTCCGTTAAAGCGGCAAGCCAGATACCGAGGGCGGTGCTGAGAAGGAGTAAAACGAGTGTGATATTCAACGAGGTGCGACGCGAAAAGGCGAGTAGCTGATTGTTATTTTTCGTGTCATTGTAGTTATTGATCGTCGTTGCTGTAAGATCAAAGAGGAACATGCCAAAGAAGAAAACAATGGAGCGCAGATAGTCGATATGCTTTCCGTTAAGAAAAAGATACCCGAGCGTCATGATGAAGGGGAAGACGCTGGTGATTTTCGTCTTGATTTCAACATAGTTGAACAGTCGTCTAATAGTTTTTAACATAGCTTATTATGCTGCCTTCGTTAGACCGCAATACCGGATGATTTTCGGAGTAGTCGGACGAGAATCTTCTTTTTTGCAGGGTCAATCGTAAGTGATTCGATTAACTTTTCGGTTTTTTTATGCAATCCAACAATTCTGGAATGGGTATAAGAAAATCCTCCTGCCGATTCGATGGCGTCCTTCAATTCCACAGGGCTCATACCGGACGCTATTTTTGAGGAAAGCGTGTCGTCCTTCTTCAGCGCGTAGATGAGGGGAAGGGTCACGATGCCACGGCTCCAGTCGGAGAGGACCGGCTTTTTTGTCAATATTTCGGTGGACTCATAATCAGCGCAGTCATCGGCAAGCTGAAAGATAAGCCCGATATTGCCGCCGATTTCTTTGTATATTTCTTTTGCTGCGTCGGGCTCATCCGAAAAAATGAAGCCGGTATAGAAAGAGGCCTCAAACAGCGCGGCTGTTTTACCTTTGATTATTTTAAAGTACTC
This sequence comes from Clostridiaceae bacterium, assembly GCA_034926225.1. Classification (GTDB taxonomy): domain Bacteria; phylum Bacillota; class Clostridia; order Oscillospirales; family QAMX01; genus JAAZKA01. The sequence goes on along the minus strand of JAYFRF010000001.1, from coordinate 370,874 downwards.
ACGCTCAGACAGGCTCAGGTTTCCGCTATTCTGGTCTTGTCGGAGTTCGCCGAGACATACCTCGGTCAGATAATGCGGGAAAGTCCTATCGAGAGAGTCTTTTCTGCTTTCGGGAGGGGTAACGGATGAGACAAACTCAAGTGCTGTGCAGAAGAGAAAATCACCGCAGAGAACAGCGTATTTTTCGCCATATTTTTTGTGCAACGCGGCAATGCCCCGCCGCTTATCGGCATCGTCGATGATGTCGTCATGGACGAGGGTTGCCAAATGAAGCAGTTCCACGGAAGCTGCTGCATTTATCGCGTCCGGGTGAATCATGCTGTTCATATCGATGGCGCAGGCGAGAAGCGCGCGGGCGCGGATCATTTTTCCGGGGGCAGCCGCCAAGTGCGACGTCATATGCCGGATGAGAACCGGTGCGGTGCGCAATAGGCGTTTAACCTCAACGGCTGTCTTATTTACCGCATCATCATAAGTCAACCCGATGCGGGGAGGCAGTTCCTTCGATAGTTCAGTCATGATACCAGTACGACCGCCTTACCCAGCCGATCTTGCGCCAGCCTTTTTTAAGAATCGGTAAAACGTAATAATCAAGTCCGAGTATATTACCTGCGCCGAAAAGCATGGCGACAGCGGCAAAAGCCATCCAGAAGCTTGAGAGGTATAGTCCCGTCGTTGCGGCGAACATGAAGAGCAGGACAATGGATACGAGCGCGGACAATGTCGTCAACAGACCGCCCATCAAACAGAGACCGATAAGGATTTCCGCGAGGACAATAAATATCTGCATGACCATCCCGACGCTTGAATAGAGCAGAATGACATTGTTCACAAACCAATTCATGACACCGATATCGAGCTTAAACGCGTAATCAGATAATGCAGAATGTTCAAGTGTTTTGCCGCTGACAAAAATGGCCCTTAAAATGCCGAGAAAATTAATATTGAAAATGACCGTTCCGGCCTCAGCTGTGGTTTCTGTCGCGGTAACAGTTGCGCTGCTTTTGCCGTCGGCAGCGCCGGAATTGAGAATTGCATTGAACCATCCATTGGCTCCGCTGAAGAAGGCGTCAAGCTTGGGTACGCGAAGCCAGCCCTCGACAATTTTCATGATGCCCTCGAAAAGCCATACGGCTCCGAGCCATATGCGCATGGGTACAAGAAGGAAGCTCGGGGTTCTATTCGAGAAATGGCCCCCGACGAAGCTGCGGCGATTACGCACGGTGAAGAACTCATTCTTCATATATCCGGCGATTTTGTTCCAACCGGCAACCTGAATGAAGTAGATCAGGTTGATAAAATGCTTGGCGAACATGGCGAAGAACGAAGCGAGAGAGAATTTCCTATTCGCGGTACCGACATAAGCTGCGCCATACCTGCTGCCGACACAGAGCATCGCACCGTGGAATTTCGGCGTATATTTCTCGAGATCCCCAGACCCGGTTATGACGGCGGTTATATTGTGCGCGACGGTATGCGCGCTTTGTTCGGCGTTCTCAACCATCTGAGGTACGGGGCTCTTCGTATCATATGGTATATAAAAGATATTGTCCCCGGCGACGTACACATCCTCTCGACCCGCTGCGCGAAGATATTCATCTGTCTGTATGCGCGCTCTCCCGGCCTTTTGCAGGTCTTGCGCTTTCTGGACGATTTCAGAGCCTTCGATCCCTGCCGTCCAAATAACTGTCGCCGTGTTGTCGCGGGTGCAGCTATCGCCATTCTTGAGTTCGATAAAGTCGGCGCCGATCGAACATACGCCGGTTTTCAAGACGACTTCGACGCCCATTTTATGAAGACGGCGCACTACTTTCGCGGATATATGCTCGGGGAAGGTGGGTACGACTCGGTCGAGCATGTCCACGTTGACAATTCTTACAGCTTTGCGCTCGATTTCGTACTCGTCACAAAGGATAGATACCCACTCGGCAAGCTCACCGACCATTTCAACGCCGGTAAAGCCGGATCCGACTACGTAGAAGGTCAGAAGACTCCGCTTTTTCACAGGATCGGTTTCGGAAACGGCAAAACTGAATACGTCGGTGATATGGTGCTTAATCCGCACCGCGTCGTCATAAGACCAAAGCTTATACGAAAACTCTTCCGCGCCGGGCGTATTATAATACGTCGGCTTTGATCCGGAGGAAATGACAAGATAGTCGTAATTATAGCAGCCAGCCTTGCCGGTCAGCACCTTTTTATCAAAATCAATTTCGGTGACGGTGTCGAGTTTTACGTCGACGCGGCGTCCGGCAAATATTTTTGCAAGACTGATACGAATATGGCTCTCGGGCGTGCGGTTTGCCGCGACCTCGTGCAGTTCGGTCAGCATAGTGTGATAAGGGTTTTTATCGATGACGGTAATGCTGACGCGAGTGTCTTTTCGGAATGTCCGCGCAAGCTTTTTTGCGGTGAGAACTCCGGCGTAGCCAGCACCGAGGATGATAATTCTCTTGTCCATACTCGAACCTCCTATTGTTTCGCGTTAGAGCCCATACTGCCATTATATATAAAATCATATCGGGTAAATACGTATATTATTCATCGCTATCTTTGAAAGTATGCTAATATCGACAATTATAGTAGTGATCCTATATTAACACAATATTTTACACTTGTCAACTTTTTTCAGTCGTTAAACCCGTTTTCCAGCAGCCATCGTGATTTAGCATAAAAAGTTATCTCCAGAGAAAGAATTACAAGATTTCGTGGAAAGAACGGAAGAAAAATATACACACTGGCAGAGCGATCCGTATGAACTTCAGCCTATAGAGGCAGAGCATCTGACGGAAATTGATCTATATAAAATACTACAAACGGAAAGCGCGCCTTTCTCGCCGCTTGCGGTAAGATTGACGCGCTTGAGGTTTGGATTTACGATATAGCGGGTGCACGCGTCCCCTATATCACTCGTTTAGAGGCGCCCGCCGCATATTCTGCGTAAAGCGATATCCTTCCGCCGTGAAGGTCCGGAACGACAATTTCTGCTGCGTACAGAGACTGTTTGCGTTCCCGGTGGAGATACGCAATACGACTTTTTTAGGGATTAGTGTCCGCCATGACCGTTGCCGGAAGCTGATGATCCGTTTCCTTTTCCGTTTCCGTTTCCCTGTGAGGAGTTATGCGTTTCCTCCGACAGATCATCTATCCTGTCCTTGATCTGGCGCATGGTAAGCTCCTGCACATCTTCAATGGTAATACTCGGATCGAGTGCCTGCAACTCCAAAAAGGCATCGTATTTTCCGAAAGACAGCCCTGCCTCGTGGGCAGCCTCCACCTCGTTATAATTACCGGAGTCACAGGAAATGTTGGTATGCTTGACAGCCTCGCTTGAGGATATTGAGGCCAGCATCTCTTCACTTTTCTCGTCAGTTGCGCCTAGTACCGTGATGGACACGAATTCGTCGTTCGCGAGATAATATTCGATGCTTTCACTCGTCATCAGCATATTCAGCGCGTCAGCGTAATTCATATACTTGATATCCATAGACGCCGCGAGCGTACGCCCGTCTTCATTGTAGCTTTCTACGGAAACGACCTTGTCAAAACGATTGACTCCAAGTTCAACGGAAGGATTGACATCGATACTGATTGCAGAAACGGGAGTGAAGTAGGAAGCGGAACCGACAATACCAAACAGAACGAAGACGATGCAGGCGAAGGCTGTTATAAGACGCTTGGTTTGATAAACAGTCTTTTTACCGTAGTTCTGTGTTCTATTGGATATGAAGTCCTTTGTGCTCTTTTTTAAGGAATCCTCTGCATGTACCTTGTCAAAGGCCGTTTGAATTCTGTTATGCAAGATTTTCACCTCCAAGCTTTTCGCGGAGAATTCCCTTTGAACGCGATAACAGAGCATATACCGTATTTGTGTTCTTTCCAAGAATTTTTCCGATTTCCACTGCGGAATATCCCTCATAATAATGGAGGTATACCGCATCTTTATATTTTACGGGAAGCGATAATACCGCCTCCAAAACATTGCTGTTGTCCGGCGTCATTTCGGCCGGCTGTTCGATCAGATCATCAATGGAAACCGTCCGGCTGCGGAAAAAACTCTTGAGCAGGTCTTTACAGGCATTGATCGTAACGCGGATAAGCCAGGCTTTTTCGTGCTCCTCATTTTCAAACGGGACGGAGCTGAGGGCATATTTCAAAAATACATTTTGAAATATATCCTCTGTGTCAGAATAACTCTTTAAGTGTACCATGCAGATCCGCCGGACTGTATCCGCATACATCTCTATGGCTCTGACCGTCTCCTGCTCGCTCCGCATTTTAATCCCTCGCTTTTACTTTAATTCGCCGTGATAGCAAGCAGCGTGCCGGCGTCCGTTCTGAAGATGGGCACCGGTTCCCTTTGCGGTATTATCGCAGATGCCGTTATTGTCGGCATCGGTATATCCGTAACCGCGAACCTCTTTGCCGCCGTTTCCGGCTCTTTTACCTGTGCCGTCCATGGGGCGGATGCCGCCTTCGCAGTTATCACAGATACCGTCGCCGTTGGCATCAATGAAATGGCGGGTGGAATCGCAATTGTCGCAGATGCCGTCGTTGTTGGCATCCACAAAATTCTGCCCGCCAGGTTGTGAAACTGCAAATGCGGTTGTTGTACCTAAGGACACAATCAGCGCGGCCAACAGAATACCAGTTAGAATTTTTTTCATAGTCTTTACCTCCGATAATAGTGTGTTGTGTTTTGACCTTCACTCCTAATACGATTGGAAAAGACAAATCCTTGCATTTTGCTTATATTTTTTTCGCAGTGTATACTTCATACCACTATCCTTATAAAAGTGAAGTGGGAAAAGCCGTCGTATGACCTAATTAGGGTTGTTAGACGTCATAAAACCATTCATACCGGCGTACAATAACAATCCGTTTGTAAAAAAACAAAATCCCGCTGAAAAGAAAGCAAACTTCTTCTCAGCGGGATAAATTGCAAGCAACTTCCACCGACAACGGGTTTGCCGCCGATGTATTTATTCTGACAGAAGGTCAGATGAACAGATTTACGTTGGATTCCTCCGCGTCGCCTAAATACGCACCCACGCCGCCAAGTTCTACGCCGTCGATGAGTTCTTCGGCTTTGATGCCCATCACGTCCATGCTCATCGTGCAGGCGACGATTTTCACGCCCGCGGCCATCGCCTTCTGGATCAGTGTTTCAAGAGAGTCCACATTCTTGGCCTGCATGATCTTCTTCATCATGACGGTGCCCATGCCGCCCATATTCATATTGGACAACTTCAGTTTGCCTGTGCCACGCGGCATCATTCCCCCGAACATCTTCTCCACGAACGTCTTTTGTACCTTGACCTTTTTGCTCTTTCGCAGCACATTAAGACCCCAGAAGGTGAAAAACATCGTGACCGGCCGCCCCATGGCCGCCGCGCCGTTGGCGATGATGAACGAAGCGAGTACCCTGTCAAGGTCGCCGTCAAAAACGATGATCGTTTTACCTTGCTCTGTGTTCCCCGCTTGCACGGGACGCTGTACAGCGGTGCCTTTTTGGACGCGGGCCACATAATCGCCGCCGTGCTTTTCGTTGCTGACGAGCCTGTTCCCGGTGCGGCGGCACCACGCCTCGATATCACGCGCAAAGCCGGGATCGGAGGCGGAAACCTCAAGAACCGCGCCATCGGGCATTTTTTCAATCGACTCAAACACCTTCATGATCGGGCCGGGGCATTGCATACCGGAGCAATCCAGACGAATGGAAGTTTCCGGCGCTGCGGCAGCACTTACGTTTCCGCTATCGGAAACGGGCATATTCATAACAGGCATGGCATTTTCCTCGCAGTGGGTGGATCGGTAAAACCGCATTCCGGAAGGGTACAGCAGCACATGCTCAAACCCGCTGTTCATAAGCATCCGTGCCGCGGTATGGGCGCGAACACCGATAGCGCAAAACGTGATGATCGTGCGGTTTTTGTCCAGCTCTCCCATGCGGCTGCGCAGCTGTCCGAGCGGAATGTGAACGGCGTTCGGCAGGGAATAGGCCATCACCTCCGCGTCCTCACGCACATCAAGCAGAACGGCATCCGGCATAGTCTCCACAGCGTTCCACGGCGCGAAGGCAGATTTACCTTTCAGCACGTTTTCAGCGACAAAGCCCGCCATATTGACCGGATCCTTGGCCGAGGAATACGGTGGTGCATACGCCAGCTCAAGATTTTTCAGTGCCGTGACGCCCCCGCCCAGACGAATGGTAACCGCAATCGTATCGATACGCTTATCCACACCATCGGTTCCGACGATCTGCGCGCCGAAAAGCTTATTTCCATCCATGGCGAATAAAAGCTTTATCGTCATCGGGACCGCGCCTGGATAGTAACCCGCGTGCGAATTCTGCGTGATAATGACGCTCTCATAGTCTTTTCCCTTGACAAGACCCCGTTTAATTAATGCCTTCTCGTTCGCTCCAGTGCTGGCCGCGGTCAGATCGAACACCTTCGCGACCGAGGTCCCCTGTGAGCCGGTATAGACATCGTCGATGCCCGCAATAATGTTCGCCACGATGCGTCCCTGCCTGTTGGCGGGGCCCGCCAGCGGGATCATCGTACGGCTTTTGTCGATAAAGTCCTCCACCTCGATTACATCGCCCACAGCGTAGATATTCGGGTCAGACGTCAGCAGATGATCGTCGACGACGATGCCGCCGCGTTGATTGCAGGTAAGACCCGCGTCTTTAGCGAGTCGACTGTTTGGGTATACGCCGATGGACAGAATGACCATATCCGCCGAAAGCGTTTTGCCGCTGCGCAGCGTTACGGTTACGACATCGTTTTCTTCGGCAAAAGATTGGACGCCGTCGCCCAGAGAGAGCGTTACGCCGCTTTGCCGAAGATGCTCATGCAGTAGCTGCGCCATTTCATAATCCAGCGGCGCCATGACCTGATCAAGCATTTCCACAATGGTGACCGAGAGTCCCGCGTGCCGTAAATTCTCAGCCATCTCGAGCCCGATAAAGCCGCCGCCCACCACAATCGTGCGCTTCGCCCCGCTGTCCGCGATCATGGTGCGGATGCGGTCTGTGTCCGGTACTGTCCAAAGAGTCTGAATGTGCGGGGAGTCTATGCCGGGAATCGGCGGTTTTAAGGGTGAGGAACCCGTAGCGAGTACGAGAGTATCGTAGGATTCCGTATAAACTTGATCGCTTCCAACCTTCTGCACGCGAACAGTTTTCGCGGTACGGTCGATGGAGATCACTTCGCTTCGGACACGCACATCCACGTTGAACTTAGCCTTCATCTGCTCCGGTGTTTGCAGCAGCAGCGAAGAGCGTGATTTGATCACATTCCCCACATGATACGGAAGACCGCAATTGGCATAGGAGATATACTCACCGCGCTCAAACAGAATGATATCGGCTGATTCATCAAGCCGCCGAAGCCTCGCCGCACAGCTCGCGCCACCCGCGACGCCACCTACAATTAATACTTTTTTCCCCATAACCGCACCTTCTTCATAACATTATGTCAACAGCACAATACTGTCAGCTTTTGGCTATGCGCGGACTGCCTGATTGAAGACCTGCCATATACCATCATAAGCCTTTTATTTTACTGTAATGTCAGAGCCCTCTTAGGGCAGTATTTCACGCATTTTCCACAGCGGATGCATTTATCCTGATCAACCGCCGGCGCGGCAAACCCAATCTGCGAAAGCGCACCGACAGGGCATACCCTTACCGCGGGACAGGGATGATTTTGCGGACAGCGGTTCTTGTCGACATGTAAAGATATATTAACCGTATTTGTCACTCTTTCCTTGTGACCAAATTCAAAAGCCATTTGAATCGACCTCCATTTACTGTTCTGTTTGTATTGTACAGGTAGTATTCTGCTCATTGCATGACAAACATACGCTTTTGTGGCTTTTTGTTTTGCATATGAGCTGCGTCATCGTTCCCATAGGACAGTAGACGCACCAGGAACGCGGTTTATAAAGTGTCATTGTGATGATTCCGAGTACGGTAGATGTGAGCATCACGCTGTAGAAGCCAAACGAAAACTGTGCGACCCATGGCTCGACGGCAGTCCCGTGATATGCCCACTGCCAAGGAAGTTTAATTGTCCAAAGCAGCTTCACGACTTGGCGAAGGTCCTGCGTGCCTTGGAATACCAGCCAGGTATTCCACAGCATCGCAAAGAACATCGCAAAGAAGAAAATCAAAAAACCATATCGGAACCATTTGCTGCGAAGAAATTTCGGCGGAGCTTTTTTACGCGACAGTCCGAGCCGGCCGCCCAGCAGTGCAAAGAGCTGGCCTCTTCCGCAATAGCGGTTACAGTACGCCTTCCCGCCGCCCAAAACAGCGATGATGATGGGCACAAAAAAGCATATCAGACCGATCCACGCAAACAGAATATTTATAAAGCCAAGCAACAGATAAATCGACGAGAATACCCACAAATAATCATACCAATGCTTTTTCATGCGTCACCTCCCGGATAATGATAACGGAAGCGGGGCATTCCCTCACGCATTTACCACAGCCGATGCATTGATCCCTGTCTACGTGGGCATAAATGCCCTTGACAACGATGATTGCATCCCGTGGACAAGATTTGACGCAGCAGCCGCAGGCTACGCATTCACGCTGAGATATTTTCGCCTTCCTCATTTTTGGCTTGACATCCGGCACTAGCAGCCCTCCCCAATGGTCATGGGTTCAGTATAGCAAAAATCGGCTGTTTCTTCCGTGATATTGTCACAAAACATATCGCGAATCTTTACAACTTTGCCTACTCTTATATTCGGCTAATATGGCCATATGGTGTCTCTTAATGCTCTGAGCTTTTATACTACGATGGGGGAGCGGGGCAGTATTCAAAAAATGTTTGAATTGTTATGATTACAATAGACAAGATGAAATAATTATAGTATTATATTGTTATAAAGTCAAGAGGTCATGTCCGGGCAATGTAAGAGGGTCCATAGAACCTGTAATAACAGCCGTATTACAAAGGAGGATTCCGTATGAAACTTGCGTTTTTTGATACAAAACCATATGACAGAATCTGGTTTGATAAACTGAAGGAACAGTACGAAGCGGAAATCAAATATTTTGAAGTTAAGCTCAACGAGGATACCGCGCCGCTTGCGGCAGGATGCGACTGTGTTTGCGTGTTTGTCAACGACACGGTAGATGAAAAAGCGATCGGTATTCTTTACGATATGGGCATTAACCTTATCGCTCTCCGGTGCGCGGGATACAACAATGTGGATTTCAAGGCGGCATACGGGAAAATCCACATCGTTCGCGTCCCAGCCTATTCACCTTATGCGGTCGCCGAGCATGCGATCGGCATGCTCCTTTCGGTGAACAGAAAGCTGCACCGGGCCTTTAACCGGACGAGAGACTTTAACTTCAATATTAATGGGTTTGTCGGTTTTGACCTTCATGGGAAGACCGTAGGTGTACTGGGCACCGGCAGGATTGGCAGATGTTTTATCGATATCTGTCGCGGGTTTGGCCTTCAAGTGCTGGCGTACGACCCCTATCCAGCAGAGGACGCCGGAATCGAATATGTTTCTGTGGAAGAGCTATGCAAAAAAAGTGATATCATTTCGCTGCATTGCCCGCTCACCCCGGATACGCATCATATTATAAACGAAAAAACCATCTCCCAAATGAAGGACGGTGTGCTGATTATCAACACCTCCAGGGGAGCGCTCATCGATAGCGAGGCGCTGCTTGAGGGACTCAAATCGAAAAAAATTGGCGGCGCAGGCTTGGATGTTTACGAGGAAGAAGCCGACCTGTTTTTTGAGGACTTTTCCAATCAGATCATACAGGATGATATTCTTGCCCGCCTGCTTTCGCTGCCCAATGTGTTGATTACTTCCCATCAGGCGTTTTTAACGCAGGAAGCGCTGAAAAGTATCGCCGAGACGACCTTTGAAAATATCGTCGCGTTTTTCAATGGCGATTTCTTGAAAAATGAAATCTGCTATCAATGTGATCAAAACGGCACCTGTAAAAAGGATCATGCGGCGCGTTGCTTTTAAGTCTCGGCGTTTTGCTTATCGTCAATATGCATAAGTGAGCAGGTTAGCTTTTACTAACCTGCTCATTATAACGCTGAAATTGGATCGTAAGGGTAAATATCCAAAAAAACCGCTTGACAAAAAGGTTAGCATATGCTAATATACAGTATAGGTTAGCAATGGCTAACCTATACTGTGAGACTTTAGTTAGCGTGTGCTAATTGTATTCCCGGAAAGTGAGGAAGGATATATCATGATGCCATTGATTCTTGCGAATGTCGGTGAGGAAAACATGATCAAAAAGGTCGGCGGCAGTCCCGAAGTAAAGAAACACCTGGAAAACCTGGGCTTTGTGGCAGGTGGGAATGTTACGGTGATCAATGAGCTTGCTGGGAATGTCATTGTCAATGTAAAAGAAGCCAGAATAGCGATCAGTAAAGAAATGGCGCAAAAAATCATGATCTGATGATACATAGTATAGATGGAGGAGATACCGTATGAAAACGTTAAAAAGCGCGAAAGTCGGAGAGAATGTGACGGTTGTCAAGCTGCACGGCGAGGGAGCGGTCAAGCGCCGGATCATGGACATGGGGATTACCAAAGGCGTTGCCGTACACATCCGCAAGGTAGCCCCTTTAGGCGATCCGGTGGAGGTTACGGTACGCGGGTATGAGCTTTCCATCCGCAAGGCGGACGCGGACATGATTGAAGTGGAATAAAAATATTAAGGGATTTTCGTCCCTGTTTTTTATAACAATCGGTTAGCGTTCGCTAATCAGTGAGGAAAGGAACATGTTATGGATTTGAGAATTGCCCTTGCCGGTAACCCGAACAGCGGTAAGACCACCTTGTTCAACGCACTCACCGGTTCCAACCAGTTTGTTGGTAACTGGCCGGGGGTTACAGTCGAAAAAAAAGAAGGTAAGCTTAAAAAGCACGACGGTATCATCATCACTGACCTGCCCGGTATTTACTCGCTGTCTCCGTACACACTGGAGGAGGTTGTCGCGAGAAATTATCTGATCGGCGAACGCCCCGACGCCATTTTGAACATTGTGGATGGTACGAACCTTGAGAGAAACCTCTATCTCACCACACAGCTCACCGAACTGGGCATTCCGGTCGTCATCGCAATTAATATGATGGACGTTGTCAAGAAAAACGGCGATAAAATCAACATCGACGAGCTTTCCCATGCGCTCGGCTGCAAAATCGTTGAAATTTCCGCTTTGAAAGGCATCGGTATTATGGAAGCGGCCGAGGCCGCCATTGACGCCACCACAAACACCAAAACTATTCCTATGCATACTTTCTCCGGCGCGGTGGAACACGCACTGGCTCACATCGAAGAAGCCGCCGTGCATAACATGCCAGCTGAACAGCAGCGCTGGTATGCCATCAAGATTTTCGAGCGCGACGACAAGGTGCTTTCGCAGCTGAGCCTGAGTAAGGAGATGGCCGCCCATATAGAAGAGGACATCCGGGCTGCCGAAAAGGAGCTGGACGACGACGCGGAAAGCATCATCACCAACGAACGGTATGTTTATATCTCATCCGTGATCAAGCGCTGCTATAAAAAGAAATCGACAGGCAAGCTGTCTACCTCCGATAAGATCGACCGGGTGGTCACAAACCGCTGGGCGGCACTCCCGATCTTTGCGGTGATCATGTTCCTCGTATACTTCATTTCCGTTTCAACTGTCGGCACCTGGGCGACCAATTGGGCAAACGATGGCGTATTTGGCGACGGTTGGCACCTGTTTGGCGTCGGAACCACCGAATATGACGAGGCCATGACTGACTATGCCGTGGAAAACGTCTGGACGGATGAATTTAAAGCGACCGTTGACAATGCCGCCAAAGCGGATGTGATCGGTGCAGCACAGCTTCAGGATGCCATCAGCGCAGTGGATTACGACGCGTTTGACGAAGCCTACGGATTCTATTCTGCTTCCCTTGCCGAAGCCGGTTATGATATATCGGAAATGTATGACGCGGCGCTTGGTGGCGATGCGGAAGGAGTCCCCGATCCGTCGGGATACAGCGTATGGATTCCCGGTATTCCGGTGTTGCTGGGAGAATGGTTGGATGCGGTTCGATGCGCGGATTGGCTGCGCAGTCTGATCGTTGACGGTGTGGTCGGCGGTGTCGGCGCTGTCCTCGGCTTTGTTCCGCAGATGCTGGTGCTGTTTATGCTCCTTGCGTTCCTAGAAGCCTGCGGCTATATGGCCCGTATTGCCTTCGTGCTTGACCGCGTTTTCCGCAAATTCGGGTTATCCGGCAAATCTTTTATTCCGATGCTCATCGGTACGGGCTGCAGCGTCCCCGGAATCATGGCTTCCCGTACCATTGAAAACGAACGTGACCGCCGAATGACAATCATGACCACCCCCTTCATTCCTTGCGGTGCAAAGCTGCCAATTATCGCGCTGATTGCCTCCGCTCTGTTTGGCGGCGCGTGGTGGGTAGCGCCGAGCGCATACTTTGTAGGTATCGCTGCAATTATCGTTTCCGGTATCATGTTGAAAAAAACCAAATTCTTTGCCGGAGATCCCGCTCCCTTCGTCATGGAGCTTCCGGCATATCACTGGCCAACTGTATCCAATCTGCTACGCTCCATGTGGGAGCGAGCGTCCTCCTTCATCAGAAAAGCAGGCACCATTATTCTTCTCGCTTCTATTGTCATCTGGGCAGGCTCCGTGTTCGGAGTAGTTGACGGTAAGTTCCTGTTTCATCTTGATATGGAGCTTGAATCCAGTGTCCTTGGTATCCTTGGTAATGCGATTTCCTGGATCTTTGTGCCTCTCGGTTTTGGGAATATCAAGGCTACGATCGCTACCATCATGGGACTGGTTGCCAAGGAAGAGGTCGTCGGCGTATTCGGCGTGCTCGATTTCGAGGGCATGACCCCGCTTGCGGCGTACGCTTTCCTCTGCTTCAACCTGTTGTGCGCTCCCTGTTTCGCGGCGATCGGCGCCATCAAGCGCGAAATGAACTCTGCAAAATGGACATGGTTTGCCATTGGTTATCAGTGTGTATTCGCATATGCGGTAGCTTTGATGATCTTCCAGATTGGCTCGGTTTTCATTGGCGTGCTGAATGTGATTGGATTAATCGCGGCACTCGCAGTATTGAGCTTCATAATCTATATACTACTAAAGCCTCTTAAGGAATCCACGAAGCCCAGAGAAAAAGTCATAGTATAATCACTCTAAAAACATAAGGAGGACTTTATATGCTCGGTTGGATATTCGAAAACCTTGCCACGATCATCATTTGTCTTGTACTGATCGCGATCGTGACGGCAGTGTTGGTACGCATGGCAAAAAATAGAAGGAACGGCAAATCCTCCTGCGGCTGCGGGTGCGGAAACTGCCCCATGAGCGCCTCCTGTCATCAGATAAAATGACGGACAGGGAGCCGCAGGCGTTATGCCGCGGCTCCCTGTTTTTGATTTTAAAACGCGGGTATCTGCAAAAAAGGCAGATACCCGCGTTGTCATGTGTTTTTTGAGTTATGCCTTCCAGAGTCCGTGCAGATTGCAATACGCGTAGACGGCTTCGATTTCATCATCGTCCGAGACACAGAAACTGGCCTTGGGGCTTTGTCCGGGCTTCAATGATTTGCGCTGGTTTCCGTTCTTTGTCTGAACGGCAATCCATTCGATGTAATGTGCCTCCGTCATCGGATGCTCAATGCTTCCGACCGTAACCGTGATGTTTCCGCCATTCTGGGAGACAACGGGAACATGCTTTTCTTTCGCTGCGTCTGTGGTGTTCGGGATCATCTCTGTCATATTGTCTCCGCAGCATACGATGGGGACTCCGGAGGGTTTGACCATTGCCACGATGTTTCCGCAATGCTTGCAGATGTAAAACTTCATTTCCATATTCGTGCCTCCTGTAAATATTATTCAACGGGGTCCGAGGGGGACCTCCGATGTACGAAATAAGTATTTGTTTTTGTATAAATAGTTAACCGATTCAAACAAAGTAATCGGGATCGGTCAATGAAACGGTTGCTATTTTCTTAAATGTTCGTATCAGCGTCCATGCTGTTCCTGCACTCGCTTGTCCTTATATGTAATATAGAGTCATTATAACAAATAATAATGATATTGTCAATAAGGCAAGTGTATTAAAATTGTATAAGATCGTAGGACGTTAATAGATATTGGACAGAAAGATATAAAGAAGCAGGAATAGGGTACATCGGCAAATTTTGAGTCAGCGCCTTTCTACGGGATGGTAGAACGCTCATAGCGGAGGATCAAAAGCGATTTTGTGACAATCCTATCACGCAAGCATTAATTTATATTGTACCGATGTAAAGCCACAAGATTGCAGCGATATGATCTTGCATATGCATAGAAATTGTGGTAGAATTACTTAAAATTCATGAGACTACAGGTCCAGGTTCTATTTTTGTGTTGTACGGCCCGGTTTACTAGATGGTGCCGACTTCACGGAAAATCTAATTTAAGAAGATCCGTTTGGACGCATTGCATACTCTTCCATATCGTAATATTCCTGAAGGTACTCTCCCGAAATGGCGACATAGCGTTTTATGCCGCCTTTGTGCCAGCGGAAGTACAGGACAGCAAGAAAAGTCGAGAATTTCTTTCTGCGCCGAGGTATAATTTGGATGTTGGGGAGGTGAAAAGATGACGGAACAAACGATGGCTGTCCAACGGATGCAGGATTACATCGAAGCAAACCTATCGCTAGAGATCACACTGGCCGATCTTGCACGGCAATCCATGTTTTCACCGTGGCATTCCTACAGGCTGTTTAAAACCCATACCGGATTGACGCCGGCCGACTACATCCGACGGCTGCGGCTTTCGAAGTCTGCCATGCGGCTGAAAAATGAGAATTGCCGTGTGATCGATGCCGCATTTGATCTTGGGTTCGGCAGCATAGACGGCTATCAAAGAGCGTTTTACCGAGAATTCGGCTGTAATCCCCGGGATTACGCGAGGGAGCCTGTTCCGATCACACTTTTCATTCCTTACGGAGTCAAATTCAAAGAGCTCAGAAAGGAATGTACCAATATGGAAAATGTACAAAGTGTTTTCGTCCAGGTCATCCGCAAACCGGAGCGCAAGGTCATCATCAAGCGTGGGATCAAAGCGGAGGATTATTTCCCTTACTGTGAGGAAGTGGGCTGTGACGTATGGGGACTGCTTCTCAGTATGGACTCTCTGTGCGGCGAGCCGGTGTGCCTGTGGCTGCCGGAAAAGTACAAGATGCCGCATACCTCCACTTATGTGCAGGGTGTCGAGGTTGAGCCGGAGTCTTCTTTCGTAATTCCTGAGGGCTTTGATATCATCACACTTCCTTCCGCGGAATATCTAATGTTCCAGGGAGAGCCGTTCAAGGAGGAGAACTACTCGGAAGCGATTTACGGCGTTCAGCAGGCTATGGACCGTTACGATCCCTCCGTCATCGGCTATCAATGGGATGACGAGAATCCTCGAATTCAGCTTGAGCCTCGCGGTGATCGCGGTTATATCGAGCTGCTCGCCGTCAAGCGGCAGGGCGGCCGATGAATCGGAAGCAGGCCGGATGGAAAGCCGAACCATCCATTTTTGATAATATAATGTGGAAGCAGCCATGCAAGGCCGTGTATGTGGTCTTGCATGGCGGTGATTAGCTTGTTGGCCGTCGTCATGTGCCACTTAACGAACCCTGAGAATCTATGAAAAGAGGGCGTTCCGGATGAAATACGCAATCAGAAAGCTAAAGCCGGAGGATGTTGATGCGGCGCTTGCTATGGTGCTCGCAGTATTTATGGAGTTTGAAGCGCCCGATTATTCATCGGAGGGGGTCGAAACCTTCAAACACGATATCATTGAAAACGCTGGGTTCATTGAACGCTGTAAAGCCAGCGCCTGTCCCCTTTACGGAGCGTTTGACGGCGACAGAATAGTCGGTGTTATGGGTATGCGGGAGAGTAAAACGCATATAAACCTGGCATTTGTGCGAAAGGAATACCATCATCGGGGCATCGCGACCGCGCTGTTCCGCTATCTTCTGACCGACCGGCTTCGAGAGGATCCGACACTTGCCGAAATCACACTCAACTCTTCTCCGTATGGGAAAGGCTTCTATTTGCATATTGGATTTGTTCCGCTTTCAGAGGAACGGTTGACAAACGGCATCCGGTATACGCCGATGAAATACACGGTGAAGGAGACCGATATACCCGCATCCTGCGGCGCTGTCTGCGCGGCGTGTGAGAGATACCCCGCCGAATGCTCTGGATGCCGCGCGATACAGGGCAAGGTCTGGTGGACCGCGTACACCGGGCAGGAGGTTTGCCCGTTTTACCATTGCTGCGTCGCAGAGCACGGCTTTGCGAATTGCGGAAAATGCGCCGGCTTCCCATGCGGCATTTTCCGTCGGGGAGACCCGACCAAAAGCGATGCGGAAAACAAGGAAATATTAAAAAAGCAGATGCTTGCCCTGATGGGCGAAGCCATGGATGAGGAGGAATAGAATAATGATCGAACTGCCGGAAGCGCTGACGCTCGCAAAGCAGCTTAATAATGCGGTTGTCCGAAAAACTGTTGCTCATGTAAATCCACCGACAAAAGCGCATAAATTCTGTTGGTATAACGGAGATCCTGCCGACTACGACGAAAAGATCAAGGGCTGCAGCGTGCTTTCGACGGAAAGCTTCGGTATCTTCGTCGAGCTTGCTTTTGATAACGGCTTTCGGCTGTGCTTGAATGACGGCGTGAATGTGCGCTTACTCTCCGCGGCTGATGCGCCGAAGAACTATCAGTTGATGATCACGTTTGACGACGGCATGGCGCTTGTTTTCACGGTCGCTATGTATGGCGGCATTGTCCTGCATAACGGCGGAAACGAAAACGAGTTCTATTTGAAAAACCGCGGCGCTGTATCTCCGTTTTCGTCCGAATTTGAAGCGTACTATCATAAGCTGCTAAGCGAAAGCAAACCAAATCTCAGCGCAAAGGCGCTTTTGGCGACGGAGCAGCGGTTCTCCGGCATTGGCAACGGTGTTTTGCAGGATATTTTGTTCGCGGCGGGCATCCATCCGAAAAGAAAGCTTGAAACGCTTTCCGCGCAGGATAAGGACAGATTGCTTCGCAGCATCGTTACTGTCCTGGGAGAAATGATCGCTCTGGGTGGGCGGGATACCGAAAAGGATCTGTTCGGCAAACCCGGCGGATACCAAACGAAACTATCGAGGAACACGCTCCCGTCAGGTTGTCCGGTATGCGGCGGCGAGCTCAAAAAGGAAGCCTATCTCGGCGGATCGGTATATTTCTGCCCGTCATGCCAACCGCTGTAACAGGAAAAAACCGCCGCCTGCCGCTTTACATACATACGGATGTGACGGAACCCTGTGAGATTTTAAAATTTTACAGTGTAAAACCTGTATGTGGGGTATTTCTATTGACTTTTATTCTGCAGAGTGCTATAATGCTTTTGTTATTTTGAATGAATGGGAGGTTTCTGTTATGAAACATATCAAAACCATCAAGACGCGCGATCTGTGCAAGAGTGTCAAGGACGGCGGGTGCGGCGAGTGCCAGACTTCCTGCCAATCCGCTTGCAAGACCAGCTGCGGCATTGCGAACCAGCAGTGCGAAAACAAAAAAAATAAGTAAATCAGTTAAAATGCCGCCGTTGGGCGGCATTTTCCGTAATAATTGAAAAGGAGACTCAAATGATTCATCCCTATAAACTCGGAGGTTATAATATCATTATAGACTGTTGTTCCGGTGCGGTTCACCTAGTAGATGAAGTTGCATACGATATGATTCAACAGTTTGAAGATAAAACGCGTGAGGAAGTCATAGCAGACGTCAGGGAAAAATACGCCGATCGGGGAGATATAGATCCACAGGAAATAGAAGAATGTTATGACCAAATCTTAGAGCTGCGGGACAATGGACAGCTCTTTTCTCCCGATACCTTTGAGCCGATGGCAAATAATTTGAAGGAGAAAAACAACGGTATCGTCAAGGCGCTCTGTCTTCATGTCGCGCATACCTGCAATTTGAATTGCTCGTATTGCTTTGCAAGTCAGGGAAAGTACCACGGCGACCGTTCGGTGATGAGTTTTGAAGTCGGCAAGCGTGCGCTGGATTTTTTGGTAGAGCATTCCGGCAGCCGCAGAAATCTGGAGGTCGACTTTTTCGGCGGAGAGCCGCTTATGAATTTCGATGTTGTCAAGCAGCTTGTTACTTATGCGCGCGGTATTGAAAAAGAATATAACAAGAACTTTCGTTTTACGCTGACGACCAACGGAATGCTGATCGATGATGATGTCATCGACTTCGCAAACCGAGAGATGAGCAATGTGGTCTTAAGTCTGGACGGAAGACGCGAGGTTCACGACCGCTACCGTGTGGATAATGCCGGAAACGGAAGCTGGGACCGGATCGTTCCGAAGTTTCAAAAGCTCGTTGAGGCGAGAGGTAATAGAAATTATTACATGCGCGGCACGTTCACCCACGCTAACCCGGACTTTCTGAAAGATATTGAGAAAATGCTGGAGCTCGGTTTTACCGAACTGAGTATGGAGCCGGTTGTATGCGCGTCCGGTGATCCGTCAGAACTGACCGAGGATGATATGCCAATCGTCATGGAGCAGTATGAGAAACTTGCTGCTTTGATACTAGCGCGTGAGCATGAGGGAAAGCCCTTTACTTTTTATCATTACATGATCGATCTTACCGGAGGCCCCTGTATCTATAAGCGGATTTCCGGTTGCGGATCTGGTACCGAGTATATGGCCGTTACGCCGTGGGGTTATTTGTACCCCTGCCATCAGTTTGTGGGGGAGGAAAAGTTTAAGCTCGGCAACGTCTGGGACGGCGTAACCAATCACGGCATGCAGGACGAGTTTGCCGCATGCAATGTCTATGCGAGAGCAGAGTGCCGCGATTGTTGGGCAAAGCTATACTGCTCGGGCGGGTGCGCCGCCAATGCTTATCACGCTACCGGGTCGGTCAAAGGCGTATACAAATACGGCTGTGAACTGTTCCGAAAGAGAATGGAATGCGCCATTATGGTTGCCGCTGTTAAGGAGCTCCGCGAAGAATCATGATGCCGACACCGATATGGAATTATGTCCGTTTATATAAGGAAAGCCAAGCGCTGCGCTTTCATATGCCCGGCCACAAGGGTATTCCTTTTCTTGGCGCGGAACCCTTTGATATTACCGAAATTGTGGGTGCGGATAGCCTCTATGAAGCAAATGGGATTATAAAAGAAAGCGAAAAAAACGCCGGCACACTTTTCGGTGCGGAAACCTTCTATTCAACGGAAGGGTCATCTCTCTGCATTCGCGCGATGCTGTATCTAACCGTTTTATATGCAAAGCAGAGCGGACGAAAGCCTTTGATCGCGGCGGGCAGAAATGCGCACAAAGCGTTTTTGACCGCAGCGGCGATGCTTGATTTTAAGATTCTGTGGCTTCACCCGGAGCAAAAGTCCTCCTATCTTTCCTGCCGGATTCATCCGGCGGAATTGGAGAAAAATCTGAAAGAGTCAGCGCCGAGGCCCACAGCCGTCTATCTGACAAGTCCGGATTACCTTGGTAACACAGTGGATATTTATGCTCTTGCGGAGGTCTGTCACAAATACGGTGTGCTGCTGCTTGTTGACAACGCACATGGCGCTTATCTGAAATTCCTGCCGCAATCATTGCATCCGATCGATCTTGGTGCCGATATGTGCTGCGATTCGGCCCACAAAACGCTCCCGGTGCTGACCGGCGGGGCATACCTTCATATCTCCCCGGCAGCGCCGCGGCTGTTTGCCGAGCAAGCTAAAAATGCCATGGCGTTGTTTGGCTCCACGAGCCCGTCCTACTTAATCCTGCAGTCGCTGGATCGGGCGAATCAATACCTCTCGGAGGGCTACCCGGCTAAGCTGAAAACCTTTATGTCCGACATGGCAGGGTTAAAGGCTCGGTTGATGCAGCAAGGCTTTTCTTTGCTTGGAGACGAACCCTTAAAGCTGACGATAGAAGCCAAGAAATACGGCTATACAGGAAAACAGCTTGCCGCAATCCTTCTTGAGAAGAACATCGTGTGCGAGTTTTCCGATCCGGATGATCTTGTGCTGATGACGACGCCCGAAACAGGGACGGACAATCTGAAAAGCTTGGAGGCAGCGCTCTTATCGATTCCCCAGAAAGACGAAATCAATGAGAAAAAGCCGCGCCTGAGCATTCCGGTGAGGGTTCTTTCCGTCAGAGAAGCAAGCCTGTCAAACCGCGAAACCGTTCCGACGGAAAGCTGCGCGGGCAGGATACTGGCAAGTGTCCATATCGCCTGTCCCCCTGCGGTACCGATTGTGGTATGCGGAGAGCGCATTGACGACAACGCTGTACAATGCCTGCGGTATTACGGCATTGCATCCTGCGATGTGGTTGCCGATTAAAAGGACAAGGGATTCACTATGCATACAGGGACCGTCCTATAGCCTCTAAAATATGAAAACAGCGGGTTGATCTGATAGGATCAACCCGCTGTTTTTCTCATTATGACAGGCGGTTCTTAAAATCGGTGTATCCGAAACGCTTGATCACTTGGATGCCGCCATCCACCTTCAGCAGTGCGATGGACGGGAGCTTCATACCGTTGAAGGTGTTGTTTTTGACCATCGAATAGATCGCCATATCCTCAAAAATCAGCTTGTCTCCCGGTTTTAGTTTATCATCAAACGAGTAATCGCCGATCACGTCCCCTGCTAGACAGGTCGCTCCCGCAAGGCGGTAGGTATGCGCCTTCTCGGACGGCTGACCGCTGCCATATAACGGGGGGCGGTAGGGCATTTCGATGACGTCCGGCATGTGGCAGGCGGCCGAGGTATCGAGTATCGCAATTTCGATGCCGTTTTCGACGATGTCCAGTACGCTCGCGACGAGAACCCCCGCGTTTAATGCTACGGCTTCGCCGGGCTCGAGATACACCTCGACGCCATAGGTCTCTTTGAAGCGCCGGATGCATGAGATAAGCGCCGTACGGTCGTAGTCCGGACGGGTGATGTGATGCCCGCCGCCGAAATTGACCCACTTCATCAAAGGCAGAAACTCGCCGAACTGTTCCTCAACGGCGGTAAGCGTTTCTATCAGCGCGTCGCTGTTTTGCTCGCAGAGCGTGTGGAAGTGCAGCCCTTCGATGCCGGAAAGCAGCTCCGGACGGAAATGCCTACGGGTAACGCCGAGCCGCGAACCGGGCGCGCAGGGGTCGTAGATGCCGTGCTCCTGTGTGGAATGCTCGGGGTTGATGCGTATACCGCAGCTTTTGCCGCATGCGAGCGCTTTCTCCCGATATCGCAGCCACTCCGCAAAGGAATTGAAGACGATATGGTCGCAGACAGTGAGAATTTCATCCATTTCGGCGGGGATATAGGCTGCGGAAAAGATATGATTTTCCTTACTCATTTCCTCACGTCCGAGTTTTGCCTCGTATAGCCCGCTTGCCGTCGTACCGTCCAGGAAATCACCGATCAGCGGATAGAGTGCGAACATCGAAAACGCTTTCTGTGCGAGCAGGATCTTGCAGCCGGCGGCCTCCGCGACGCTTTTAAGAATCCGGAGATTTGATAGGATTTTCGCCTCGTCAACGACGTAGCAGGGGGTTTCGATACCGTACAATGCCTTATGCATGCGTCCTAGTCCACCAGTACGGGATTGAAATCCTCTTCCCATGGAAGCCCCCACTTATTCAGCGCTTCCATGAACGGGTCGGGATCGAATTCTTCGATATTCCAGACGCCGGGCTTGTTCCATGTGCCGTTCATCACCAGCATCGCACCGATCATCGCCGGAACGCCGGTCGTATAGGAGATTGC
The DNA here is from genome assembly GCA_034926225.1 of Clostridiaceae bacterium. Classification (GTDB taxonomy): domain Bacteria; phylum Bacillota; class Clostridia; order Oscillospirales; family QAMX01; genus JAAZKA01. Next base: position 349,035 of record JAYFRF010000001.1, on the reverse strand, counting down.
TTGAGAGCCAACCTCGTGGTAGCATTCCTGATGGTCGCAGATGTTATAAAGGTAGTAGGTCTTATCTTTTCCGTCCTTCTTGCCCTGGAAAATGCAGCCGATATTCGTCTTGCCGACGGTACGCGGGCCGAGAGAGGCAGGGTCTGGCAGAACGGCTTTCAAAAACTGGAGCGGGACGATTTCGTGTCCTTCGTAGAGTATCGGCTTAATCGAGGTCATGCCAACGTTCTCGAGGCACTTGAGGTGAGTCAGATAACTCTGCCCGAAGGTCATGAAGAAACGGATGCGCTTGATACCACGGATATTCAAGCCCAGGCTCTCAAGCTCCTCGTGGTGTAAAAGGTACATATCCTTCTTCCCGACGCCTTTGAAGGTGTACTCCCGTTTGATTTCCATCGGCTCGGTTTCCACCCACGTGCCGTTTTCCCAGTAGCTGCCTTTCGCTGATACCTCGCGGATGTTGATCTCCGGGTTGAAGTTCGTCGCGAACGGATAGCCGTGGTCACCGCCGTTGCAGTCGAGAATGTCGATATAGTTGATCTCGTCGAAATGGTGTTTCTGCGCGTAGGCGGAGAACACGCCGGTGACGCCGGGGTCAAAGCCGCTGCCCAAGAGGGCGCAGATGCCGGCCTTGCGGAATTTCTCCCGATACGCCCACTGCCACTGATACTCAAATTTCGCCGTATCGAGCGGCTCGTAGTTTGCCGTATCGATGTAATGCGTTTTCGTCGCAAGGCAGGCGTCCATGATCGTCAGATCCTGATAGGGGAGAGCCAGGTTTAAGACCACGTCCGGACGAAAGCTCTCGATCAGTGCGACAAGCTGCGGTACGCTGTCGGCGTCGACCTGCGCGGTGTGAATTTTCGTCTTCGTAGTTCCTTGGAGCTTATCGCGCAGCGCATCGCATTTCGACTTCGTGCGGCTCGCAATCATGATCTCGTCGAACGCCGCGCTGTTCTGGCAGCACTTATGAATCGCGACGGAAGCGACGCCGCCGCAGCCGATAATCATACATTTTCCCATCTTATCGATTATCTCCTTTTATTTATAGTTGAAGCAATATCTCGCGTGTAATTTTACAGGCAAGCGCCGTTGACGCGCCGCTTAGGTCATAATGCGGGCACAGCTCGCATAAATCGCAGCCGACGATACGGAGCCGGTGCAACTGTAATACCGCAAAAAGCAGCTCCTTGAAAGTAATTCCACCCGCTTCCGGCGTACCAGTACCCGGAAAGAAAGCGGGATCCAACACGTCGAGGTCGAGTGTACAGTAGACAGGCTTTCCCGCGAGCGCGGCGACGGTTTCCTCGAAGCCGTCAAGGTTGAATTTGTGCAGGCTTGTATGGGTCTTTGCAAACTCGAATTCCTGCCGCTCTCCGCTGCGGATGCCGAACTGGTGGATCCGCCCGTCTCCCACAAGCCTCCATATCTGCTTGATAACGCCCGCGTGGGTCAATGTCTCACCGAGATACTCGTCCCGCAGATCGGTATGCGCGTCGAAGTGGAGGATGTGCAGGTCGGGATACCGTTTGAGCATGACCTCGACCGCTCCCAGCGTGATCAAATGCTCCCCGCCGAGGATCACGGGTATTTTGCTATCCTCAAGCAGTTTTTCGGCATACTCCCTTGTCAAATCGAGTACCCGCCGTGCGTTTCCGAACGGTAGCTCCAAGTCGCCGCCGTCGAATACGGCAATTTCGGACAAATCGCGGTCGCAGTAGGGCGAATATGTCTCTATCCCGAAGCTTTCGCCGCGGATCGCGGATGGGCCGAAGCGTGTGCCGGGACGATAGGAGGTCGTGCCGTCAAACGGAACCCCGAACAACACGATTTTTGCGTCGTCATATTCGCTGTCACAGCCGATAAAGGTCGAAACGTTCTTATTCATTGTCAAGAAGCATATCCTCCACGTATTTCGGCAGATAAAACGCGCCCTTGTGCAGGTGCGTCGTGTAGTACCGGGTCGGAATCCCTAGCGCATTCCATCGTTCAGGACGGAAATCGTTTAACGGATGCAGCCCCTTCGACGCAAAGCCGAACAGCCAGTGCCCAGATGGATAAGTCGGAATATGCGCCTGATACACGCGGCACAGGGGAAAGGTCTGCGCGATCCGTTTATGGGTGCGCTGCATCGCAATCGCGTCGCCCGGATAAAAGGGGCTTTCATGCTGATTGACCATAATGCCGTTCGCCGTCAACGCGGTCAGGCAGCTGCCGTAGAACTCCTTGGTAAACAGCACTTCTCCGGGGCCTGAAGGGTCGGTGGAGTCGACGATGATCAGGTCGTACCGATTCTCGACACGGCGAATGTATTTTAAGCCGTCGCCGATGTGGATATGCGCCTTGGGGTTTTCGAACCCGCAAGCCGTTTGGGGAAGATAGGTTTTGCATACCTCGATCACCCGCTCATCGATCTCCACAAGGTCGATCTGCTCGATACCGTCATACCGGGAAAGCTCCCGCAGTACGCCGCCGTCTCCCGCGCCGATCACGAGGATGTGCCGGATGTCGGGGTTGACCGCCATCGGAACGTGCGTAATCATCTCGTGATAGATAAACTCATCCTTTTCCGTCAGCATCATCACGCCGTCCAGCGTCAGGAAGCGGCCGAAATCCGGGGAGTCGTAGACCGCGATCTGCTGATAATCGCTTTTTTCACTGTGCAGCTGCCTGTTTACCCGGATGGAAAAGCGTACGTTCTCGGTGTGATATTCGCTGTACCATAAATCGTCCATCTACACACTTCCCTTCCAAACGTTAAGTCTGCTCGCATCCATGCACTCCGGCCCTGTGATCAGGCATCCCTTTTCTCTCGCGTAGCGAATATATTCGATGATCGCCCGGGTTACCCGTTCGCCGGGTGCGATGATCGGAATACCGGGGGGATAACACATGACAAACTCGCAGCAGACTTGATTCACGCACTTCTCAAGCGGGAGACTCTGCTTTTCGGCATAAAAAGCGTCCTGAGGTGACAGCTCCACGTGCGGGCTGATGTACTCGCTGTCGAGCATTCCCACCCGGTCACGCTTATAAAGCCGTTTTATTTCGGCTAAGGCACTGATCAAACGCTCGATATTTTTCGTCTTGTCGCCCACCGATATATATGCTAAAATGTTTCCAAGATCGCCGAATTCAATCTGGATATCGTACTCATCCCGCAGGATATCGTATACCTCAATCCCCGCAAGACCAAGCTCAAGCGTGTTGACGGACAGCTTTGTCGTATCGAAATCGTAAATGCTGTCTCCATTGACAAGCTCCCGCGCATAGGCGTAATAGTCGCCGATGGCGTTGATCTCATCCCGGGCATACTGAGCAAACCGCTTCACCTTTTCAAAAATTTCTACGCCGTCGAGCGCCAGATTGCGCCGGGAAATATCAAGACTTGTTAAAAGCAGATACGACCCACTGGTCGTCTGCGTCAGATTGATGATCTGCCGCACATAGTGCGGGTTGATGTTTGTACCGCACAGCAACAATGAGCTCTGCGTCAGCGAGCCGCCGGACTTGTGCATGCTCACGCTTGCCATATCCGCTCCCGCGGCCATTGCGGAGACCGGCATATCCTTACCGAAGTAGAAATGCGTCCCGTGTGCCTCGTCGACGAGGACACGCATCCCATGTCGGTGCGCGATATCGGTGATCGTTCGGAGATCGGAGCAGATACCGTAATAGGTGGGGTTATTGAAGAGTACGGCCTTTGCGTCGGGATGGCTCTCGATTGCAGCCTCGACATGCTGAACCGACATGCCAAGGGATATGCCGAGCCTCTTATCGGTTTGCGGGTTGACATACACCGGTATCGCACCGCAGAGCACCAGCGCGTTGATCACGCTTTGATGGACGTTACGCGGGAGGATGATTTTTTCTCCGCGCTTAACGGTAGACAGTACCATAGCCTGCACGCTCGAGGTTGTACCGCCGACCATGAAATACGCGTGCGCCGCGCCGAACGCCTCCGCCGCGAGCGCTTCGGCCTCCCGGATGACGCCCGTCGGATGGCAGAGATTATCGAGCGGCTTCATCGAATTGACGTCCACGCTCATGCACCTTGCGCCGAGGAATTCTGTCAAAACGGGGTTGCCTTTCCCGCGCTTATGGCCGGGGACGTCGAACGGGACGGTTTTATTATCCCGCAGCGCCTCGAGCGCTTCGTAGAGCGGCGCCGACATTTGTTTGTTCAAGGCCATCAACCTCTTCTAGTAGATATTCATGCCGCTGAAAATCTCGATCATTTCCTTACGCAGCGAATTGGTAATATCGAGCCGCGTTTTCGGCGGGATCTCATATACATCGGAATTAAACAGGTAGTTTTGCAGGAGTATATCCTTGATCAGCATCTTTGTATGAAAGATGTTTGACTGGTACACATTCACGTCAATCGCGTCATATTTATCAAGCGTCGTGCGGTCGATATAATCCTGAATCGACGTGATATGATGATCTATGAACAGTTTTTTGCCTCCGACGTCACGCGTGAAGCCGCGAACCCGGTAGTCGAGGGTGATGATATCCGAGTCAAAGCTGCCGAGCAGGAAGTCGAGGGTAGAAAGGGGGGTGATTTCGCCGCAGGTGGATACGTCGATATCGACGCGGAAGGTCGCGATGGAGGTTTCCGGGTGATACTCCGGGTAGGTGTGCACCGTCACATGGCTTTTATCGAGGTGCGCGACCACGGTTTCCCCGCTGCGATTCATCACCATGCTTTCCTCCGCGATCAGGAACGTCACGGAAGCGCCCTGCGGCTCGTAATCCTGCTTCGATATATTGAGCACCGTCGCGCCGATCATCGTGGTCAGCTTTGTCAGGATATCCGTCAAGCGGTCGGAGTTATACTGTTCGTTGATGTATTTGATATAGTCCTGCTGCTCTCTGGGCGTTTTGGCATAACAAATGTCGTAAATATTAAAGCTCAGCGATTTTGTAAGGTTATTAAACCCATAAAGCTTCAGTTTGTCTTCCATTTCGTTTTCCCCCGCGCAATAAAATATAAAAAAAGATGCACCGTACAAACGGTACATCTGTAAAAAGTCATATTTTCGCACGAAAAAACTTAAGCTTACCCCGAATCGGATAAGATATTCTCCTGTATTCGTGCTGTTTCAGAGTCTATATAGCAAGAATTACTTTTACTACTCTTATTGACCGTTTTACAAGTGTGTACCCTAAGTACACTTCGGGCGGATGAACCCAACAGGCAATTGGAGTTGCCGGCTCATAAAAAGTTTGCGCTTTTTTAGCGCAATCAATAACATGGATTTCTCCATGGGTCGCGTAATACGCGCATCGCGCATTCCCGCAATCGGCAGTTGACCCGGCTGTCCGTGTGGCCTTAACTCATATAAAGAGTGGTCATATAAGTCTCGCTATATTTCTACAACGAAAACAGCTTTTAACGCTTAATAGTACTATATCACAGATGGTTTGCGTTGTCAAGGGTTTTTTATGCGCGCGCTGCCATATAAAGGCTCACTTTTACCTGACAGCCTGATGAACAGCTCCCCGTGTACGACTCTATTCTGAAAGCCGATCCGCTGCTTTTTAAGATATTCATAAAACCATTGATATTTCCCCGGAAATACGTAATCCTATCAGACCCGAAGCGCCCCAGAGGATAACATTTTCGTCATTTCAATCGCTTTTCGTTTGACACAGCGCGCATAATCAGTTATAATCATAAAAGCCATGAATGCGCGCATATAGTTGTATCGTGCTGCCGACACAGGCTACGCACATCATATCAAGAAAGGAATCCGCTTCGAATGAACGCTTCCCGCCGCTACTCCGTGATCTTCTATGGCTGCCTGCTCGTCACCGTCGTCCTCGTCGGTGTCATGCTTTTCTCAGGCTCTGACAGCACTACGGAAACGGTTTATACGAAAGCTCTGTCCACAGCTTTTACGTCCTCGGCCGCCCCCTCGGCCGCATCTACCGCCGCCGCAACGACAGCCGGTATGACCTTGCGCTGGTCGAACGAACAGCTGCGTACACTGATGAACACCGCAATCGAATCGCAGTCCGTAGAGGCGTCCATCGACCGAGTCGCACTTTCCGCGCCGGACACCATCACCGTCGCCGGTTCTATTGCGCGTACGGAGTTAGAAGCGATGCTCGAATCGTCGGAGCTTGACTCAAAGAACACGCTGCTTTTGGCGCTCAAGCTTCTGCCGGAAGATCTCTCCTTTGCAGTCGCATTCTCCGCCGCCGCCGAAGACGGTACGCTTGTCGTCGAACCGCTCTCCGTCCGTGCCGAAAGCGTTACGCTGCCGGCGTCCATCCTGCCCGCCGGCGTAACCGACGCCGTCAACGCATCCATCCACGACGCGCTCACAGCCCAGCGCTGTACCCTCGAGTCTCTCTCCGTTGCCGGAGAGATGCTGTACTTAACCTGCAACGTCGGATAATCCCAAACTAAAAAAATACGTTTCCCACATTACAAAGGAGGCTTGTTTCTCATGGAAAAGCCCGCTACCCGCTGGTATTCGCCCACCATTGCGCCCTTTGTGCTCGAAGGCTTTCCGTTCTTCCAAAAAGAGGGGCTTTATCGCCGTCTGTCCGTCAACCCGCCGTATACGCTGCCTTCCGGCGTGGAAACGCTCGCATGGCATACCGCCGGCGGACAGATACGCTTCCGCGCGACCTTCCGGACGCTGCGTATCCATGCGGCGCTGCTCGGCTCGAACAACATGGATCACATGCCCGCCACGGGGCAGTGCGGCTTTGACGTCTACCTCGCGGAAACCGGCGCACCCCGCTATTATGCCACCGCGCGATTCGACCCCCGCGCCGATTACTACGAATCGCCGCTTGTCGAGCTGCCCGCCACGCAGACGCTGGAGGTCGTGATCAACTTCCCGCTGTATCAGGGTGTGCGCGAGGTGCGCCTCGGCTTCGATGCCGACGCGGCGGTTGCCGCGCCGACGCCGCGCGCGCTCCCCGGCAGAATCGTCGTCTACGGCACATCGATCACGCAGGGCGGATGCGCCACACGTCCCGGCATGGCCTATACGAACATCCTCTCCCGCCGGCTTAACGCGGAGGTTGTAAACTTGGGCTTCTCCGGCTCCGGTCAGTGCGAGCCGGAAGCTGCCTACGCCGTCCGCGACGTCGAAAAAATTGCGCTTTACATCCACGACGCTGAAGCAAATGTCGGTTCCTTCGAGGACATCGCTTCCCGTTACCCGCGTTTTTTGCGCATCTTCCGCGAAACACATCCGGACACGCCCATTCTCATCCCGACTAAGATTCCCTATGCTAAGGAGCTTTTCCATCCCGAGATGCGTACGAACCGACTCCGCAAGAAGGAGTTACAGCGTTCCATCGTAGAACAGTTCTGTGCAGAAGGTGACGAGAATATCTATTTCCTCGACGGCGAGACGCTCTATCCCGGCTGCTTCGAGGAATATGCCGTGGACGGTGTTCACGCAACAGACCTCGGCTTCCTAAAGATGGCTGAGGGGTTTGAACCGGTTATTCGAGACATTTTGAAATTTTAAATTTTCAGGGACACGGCATGCCGTGTCCCTGCTGTTTTATGTAGGTATCATTCCGTCGATCGCAGTACGATTATCATCGATTCACCATCACGGAAGCCGCGCGTCAGATTCAGACCGGCATTCATCAGCGTGGAGCCTAAGTAGTGCCTGCCGGTGGCCTCCTCGACGTAGGTACGATCAGGGGCGAGTCCAGAAAGCTTCAGGAACAGGGCGCGCGCATAACGATAGCGGTAGGAGACGATGGTGACGATGGCTGTGGAACGGTCTTCCGAAACAGATGACCAAGCGGCGATGTTTTTGTCCTCAAATGGACTGATCAAGCGATAATAGTCGCCGTTTTGGATAATGTCATAGTATTTGTGATAATTTTGCACCTGCTCGCGCACCAGTACGCGTTCCTCGTCGGTCAGCTTTGTCAGATCCAACTCGTACCCGAACGCGCCGCCCATGGCAACCGCACCGCGAGTGGCAAAGGAGGTCTCGCGTCCGGTCTGATGGTTCGGCGACGCAGACACATGCGCGCTGATCGAAGAAGGGGGATAGACAAGAGAGGTACCGTGTTGGATAAATAAACGTTCGCAGGCGTCGGTATCGTCGCTCGTCCAGATCTGCGGCGTATAATAGAGCATACCGGGGTCGAATCGTCCGCCGCCGCCGCTGCATCCTTCAAGCAGTAGATGCGGGAACGCCGTGTGCAGCCGATCAAGCAACTCGTAAAGGCCGAGGACGTAACGATGGAAGATCTCTTTCTGGCGATCGGCGGGTAAAAGAAGGCTTCCGGCTTCCGTCAGGTTGCGGTTGAAATCCCATTTGACGTATTCAATGTTCGCGCTTTCGAGTATCGCCGCTATCGCGTCAAACAGGTAATCACACACATCCGGGCGGGACATGTCGAGTACGTACTGATGCCGCGCGATGGATTTTGCGCGGCCGGGGACGGAAAGCACCCAGTCCGGATGCTCCTCGTAGAGGCGGCTGATGGGGGAGATCATCTCCGGCTCGAACCAGATACCAAATTTAACGCCGAGCGCGTTTACACGGTCGACGAGGGCTTTTAGCCCTCCACACAGCTTCTTTTCGTTGACAAACCAATCACCCAAGCTGCTGCGGTCGTCGTTGCGTTCCCCAAACCAGCCATCGTCCATAACGAGCATCTCTATGCCAAGGTCAGCTGCGTCGCGGGCAATGGCGACAAGCTTTTCCTCATCGAAATTGAAATAAGTCGCCTCCCAGTTATTGACAAGAATCGGCCTCCTCTTCGTCTTCCACTCGCCGCGTACCAGATGCTTCCGGTAGAGCCGGTGGAAGGTGCGGCTCATCTCCCCGAAGCCTTCGGCGGAGTAGACAAGCACCGCTTCCGGAAGGGTAAAGGTTTCGCCCGGCTCGAGCCGCCAGGCAAAGTCGGTCGCCTCCAGTCCCATCAGCAATCTTGTGGCGCCGTAGGAGTCGACTTCGACCGTCGCGTCGAAATTACCGCTGTAGACGAAGCTTGCGGCATAGATATCGCCGCAGGTTTCGTCGGCGTTGCGGGAGCAGAGCGCGACAAAGGGGTTTTCCGCATGGCCGGACGAGCCGCGTTTACTGGATATGCCTTGGGAACCATGCTCAATAGGGCGGCGCGAAACGTTGCGCTCGCACGACCAATGCCCCCACAGATTCACCAGATCAAAATCGCAGCGCGGCAGATCGACGCAGGCAGAGTAAGCGCGTTCGATAACAACCGTTTTATCTGTCGGATTTTCGATACGCGCGGCACGAGCAATAGCGTTTAAATGCGTATATACGCCATAAAACAGCACTGTACGGATGTGTGTGCGGGGATCCTCGAGCGTAATTTCCAGCGTATCGGCGTCGGACTCGCATTCCGCATAGGTAGCGGGCAGACCGGGAAGTGCGTACTTGCCGGGGAGGATACGATGGGACACATAGCGCATATCCGTCGCGGAATAGCCGTCGGCATCGCATATTTGTAGGGCGGACGCACGGTAATCACCGGTACCGTTGCAGGAGTATTCCGTGAGCATCGTATCGGGAGAGTATCCGGTGCGTTCCAGTTCAGGACGCAATGCGGAGAAGCTGGACGTCGGCAGGAGGTAGAGGATATAATCAAGATTCATATCGTCAAGCCGCGCACCATAATAGAGGTGAAGCAGGCTGCCGTCTTCACCGATTTTCATCACATAGGAAGATGCGCCGGCATCCAGCTTAAATACGCCGGAATCAAACGAAATCGCCATGATATTGCTCCTTAAGGTTGATATTACTGATAATTCTATCCGCCGCTTCCGCCGCTGTCAGCGTGCTCACATCAAGCTTTGGTACAGAAAGCAGGTCATATAACGGCAACCGCGCGATACTGCGGGAAACGATGTCCGGCTTTCGTATACCAGCATCGACATCCCGACTGAGCCTCTTTTCTAGCGCATCCGGGGTACAGACGAGCGCAACGGGGCAGACCTCCGCATTACCAAGCCTGAGTCTTTTGAGGAGGTCGTCCCAGATACCCTGTTCGTGCAGTACCCAGCAGAAGATAACGTTCTCATACGCCGTACAGTCAAGGAAGCTTTGCAGTATAAAGGCGATATTGCGTTCGACCATCGCACGCGTCTCGTCCGTGACGACGAACGGATGCGCATCCCATGCCCAGTCGCCGTCAAAGAACACGGCGGCCGGAAGTTTATTCCACAGCTCACGGGCGGTGGCGGTTTTCCCGACGCCCATGGTACCGCCAAGAATCCATAATTTTTTCATTTCACATAATCAAATACGAGGTCGTAAAGCTTCACCGTATCGCCTTCCTGAATGCCCATATCTTCAAGCTTTTCGAACAATCCGTATTTTTCAAGTACGCTTTCAAAATGCATGCGGGATTCGTAATCGTCGAAGTTCAGATTGCCGTACGCACGCTGGAGCCACTCGGCGCGCACGTTGTAGACGCCATCCTCTACAGTAATTTCAAATTCGTGGGAGGTATCGCGCGCCGCAGGGACATAATCTGGAACGAAGATTTCGACCGGTGGCAGCTCATCGAGCTTTTGTGCGGCGGCATAGAGCAGGGGTTGCAGGCCGATGCGGGCAAGCGCGGAGATTTCATAGTAAGGAATATGACGCTCGGTAAGGTAAGCGTAGAAAGCATCGCGGGCAGCTTCATCCTGCACGATGTCGGACTTGTTGGCAGCGACGATCTGGGGGAGAACGGTGAGGCGTTCGGAGTAACCGGCAAGCTCTGAGTTGATGGCTTCGTAATCTTGAATCGGATCGCGGCCCTCGACGCAGGAGACGTCGACTACATGGATGAGCAGGCGGCAGCGTTCGATATGGCGCAGGAAATGAAAGCCGAGACCGGCACCATGGCTTGCACCTTCGATCAGACCGGGGATATCGGCGGCAACGAAGCTTTTATCGCGGTCGACACCGACGACACCTAGGTTTGGCGATAGGGTGGTGAAGGGATAATTGGCAATTTTCGGCGTCGCGGCGGAGATGACAGAGAGCAGGGTGCTTTTTCCGACATTAGGGAAGCCGATCAAGCCCACGTCGGCAATCATTTTCAATTCGAGGATGAGGTCGAATTCTTCGCCGGGGAGTCCGGGCTTTGCGAAGCGAGGCGCCTGACGGGTCGAAGTCGCGAAATGGGCGTTTCCCCAGCCGCCGCGGCCTCCCTTGGCGGCGACGAAGCGCTGACCTTCGGCCATATCGGCCATCAGCTGGCCTGATTTGGCTTCACGGATGAGAGTACCGACGGGAACGCGGATAACGACATCGCCGGCATCCTTTCCGAAGCAGCGTTTACCGGAACCGGGATTCCCGTTTTCGGCGGTATACTTACGGGTGTAGCGGAAGTCGAGCAGGGTAGTCATATGGGAATCGGTTACGAAGACAATATTTCCGCCGCGGCCGCCGTCGCCACCGTCGGGTCCACCGGCGGCGACATATTTTTCACGATGGAAGTTGACGGAGCCGTCGCCGCCGCGTCCGGCTTTGACATGAATATTTACGAGATCAACAAACATATAGATCCTCTTTCGTCTGAAAGCTAATAAAAACCGCCGGGGAAGCGGTATGTTTCCCCGGCGATACGTAAATTGCGGATTATTCGGCGGTTTCTTCGGCAATAACAGAAACCTTTTTACGGTCACGGCCGAGACGCTCGAAACGGACGATACCATCCGCAGTAGCGAACAGGGTATCATTGCTGCCGCGTCCGACGTTTTCACCGGGATGAATCTTGGTGCCGCGCTGCGTAAAGAGGATATTACCGGCGAGGACGAACTGACCGTCCGCGCGTTTTGCGCCGAGGCGCTTGGACTGGGAGTCACGGCCGTTCTTGGTCGAGCCGACGCCCTTTTTATGAGCAAAAAATTGCAGACTTAAATTAAACATATCGCACCTCCGTCACTTGAATATATTCCGGATATTCTTCGGAAAGCTCATGCGCGAGTCGCGCAAATCCTTCCAAAACTGAACGCTGGCGGGTTCGGATTTCGACGACGTTCTTCTCCCGGTCGATGGCGGCGGTATAATCCGCTTTCATCTCGGAGAGAATCCGTTCCGTCAGTCTGACAGCGGCACTCATGGCCGCGCAGACGATATCCTGTCCCGCAGGGGCGAATCCCGCGTGTCCGGAGACACGGAAGCCCGTCCGTTCGCTGTTGTTACGCCAAAGGATCACACGGATCATGCGACAATGATCTTCTCGATCTGCACCTTGGTGTAGGGCTGACGATGTCCCTGCTTTTTACGGTAATTCTTTTTCGCGTTGTACTTGAAGATCGTAACCTTCTTAGCCTTGCCGTTCTTAACGACTTTAGCCTCGACTTTTGCGTCCTTCACATACGGAACGCCGATATTGACACCGTTCTCGTCGCCGCAAAGAAGAATCTTATCGAACGTCACGTTCGCGCTCTCCTCGGCTTCGAGCTTTTCCAGGAAAACAACTTCACCCTCGGTGACCTTCACTTGCTTGCCGCCGGTCTCGATAACTGCATATAGCATCCCCGGTAGCACCTCTCTTTCATAACGCGGTCAATGTGCGGTGCACATGACCCACGCGGACTCGCTCTGGCAGGCGCGCGCCACCGCGTTCGGCGCAGCTTCTTTGTTTCGCTTCTTGCCTTTCGGGCATGGGTCGAAACCGCCTGACTAAGATGCGGCTTATATAGCATAGCATACTTTTCCCGCAAAGTCAAGAGCTTTCTATTTTTTTGACGAAAAATCCTCTATTTATCCATTAAATCAGATTTTCACAATTTTAAAATATGCTTATTCTGTGTATAATACTAATTTGTTGATAACTTCATACAATTCATCATGCCATTCGACCATTTGTGTGAATTTAACGTCATTGCATTTAGTAGTATCTCCATTTAAATTCTTATTAATAAATGCGAATATTTCATCATTAACAAAAGGTGGATCATGGGTTAAGTATAGGTCAATCACCTTAAATTTATTAAATTCAATGATTCCGTGTTTTATCATTAAATATCTTTTTAACGCAATTAACGACGAATTCACAAATGTTTGAATGGAATCTATCTTAAAATTAGGATTTCTGACTTTTTCTTCATCTGCCCATTTCTGAAAGGCACAGGCATCTTCAATGATATCATGTTTCGTCGGTGTTGGTATAGCATCAACATCATAATACCCATATAGCAGTCTAGATTGCGTCTTTAATCGCAGGATTTCCAATATCAATTCTTCATTTTTGATATAAGGAGGGTATAACTGTTCATCGGCAAAAACGATTGCACCAAAACCTTTGGGAACATTATATTTATCCCAATATGTATCAGCTATATTTTCAATCTCGGAACTTAATGGCTGTAAATTGTTTCTTGTACAATTTGTTATAACAGCAGTATCAATGTCACTTTGTCCTGGTCGATAATAATCGCTTGCCAATGAACCAATTGCATAAACAGCAATAATTTGATTACCAAATTTACATGCTATTTCGCGTGAAAAGCATTCTGCTATATTTAAAGCGTCAACATATGATATTAACATTTTTAGCGATCCTCATTATATAAGAATCCCATAATATTCCCTTTTCAGAGGCATTGGGTTCGGTATTTCTTGCATTAGTCATAATCTCTCACCATCTGCTGGTATGGAAGCGGCTGGAAGCCCATCTTTTTATAAAGCCTTTTCGCGGCCTCGTTGTCCGGCTCAACCTCCAGACGGAAGCGTTTGACGTCGGGGGAGCGGTGCGCTTCCAGATAGGTGAAAAACTCATGCCCTATCCCTCGCCCCTGATAGGCGGGCCGTACGTAAATTTCCTCAATCCACTGTACGCGGCCGCCGGCTTCGGTGGAGAAGGCATTGGCGAGCAGGCAATAGCCGACTGGGCGGTCATCAACGATAAAAAAATACGCTTCCGCGAGGGGACGGGGAGAACACAGCTCGCGGAAGGTATTTTCAATATACTCATCCGGAATGGGGGCAAGGACGGCGGGGGAGTGGTAGAATTCACGGCAGAGTGCCACAAACATGTCGTGATCTGCGGGGGTCACGGGACGTAGCATTTGGATTGCTCCTTTATTTCATGCCGAAGGTCTTTTCTTTAAGGTCGAGATAGTAAAGATAGTCATCCGGCGTCACGTTCGGCGGGCAGCGATGGTCGCAGAAGGGGATATAACCGCCGCGGTTGACTAAAGGGATGATGGATTCCATGTAGCGGTCGATCGCGTCGCGTCCGGCGCCGAGCGCCATTTTATCGAAGCCGCCCATAATGCGCAGCTCATGACCGAAATGATCAAACAGTTCTTTTGGATGTGCGCAGCCGTTGACCTCGAAGGGGAACAGGCAGTTGATGCCGCCCTCCATCATATAGGGGAGGATGGGGCGGACGTCGCCGTCGCAGTCGATGTACCAGAGATCGATGCCGTAGGCCTCGAGCTTTTTACGGATGCGCTTGTAGCGTGGGGTAACGACGTCGCGGAAGAAGGGGACGGTGACGATGGGGCCGTTTTTGAAGCAGATATCCTCCCAACCGGCGGCGGCGTCGAACTGAAAGGCGGGGAGCATGCGGTCAAGCTCGTCCTCGACAAGGACGCAGCAGGTTTCGACCATATCCTCGACCATTTCCGGATAGTCAAAGCAGGCGTAGGCGAGGCCTTCGAATGTGAGCATATCGCGGATTTTACCGATCATGGAGCCGGTGTTGATTACGAGAGGGTAATCGCGATTCTCCGGATGGCGCTCGCGGAGCGCCGCGATATCGGGGATCCGGGCAGGGGTGCCACGCTGAAAGCGTTCCTTCTTAACCTTTGCCCAGTCGTCGGGGGTGATGACGGAGGACTGCATGTAATGGGGGATAGTATCGTGCCCGTCGGCGGGGACTTCGGCGAGGAGTCCGTCGGCGTTTTGGAGGATGTTTTTATTGGCGCGGCGTTCGATAACGCGGGTAGGGAAGGGTGGGTCCATCCAGACGTTGGCGCCGATAGTAAAAATACGGTCGAAAGCGAAGAAGATATCGGCTTCGGCGTTGTTTTTAATACCGTGGTCGACGAATAGCTTCCAGCTGGTAAAATTTTCGTTCCAGTAACCAAATTCCATATTAAAGCAGCGATCGATGGGCTGATAGTGCATCTGTGCACGGAAGCGTTCGCGGTCGGTCATTTCGGACTTCCATGGCTTGCGGATTGGGATGATTGACATATACACACACTCCTTATTTAAATAGCGGCTTCTTGACAGGGATTCCTATGAGGGGTATAATAGGGTCACTGCTGTCGATGGAGGTCTGTTCTGATGGAACTTCGCATCAATGACGGTCAAAACGTCACAAAAATAGAATACACTGCTCCGGCTCTTTTGTCAACCCTGTTTTCCGCGCATAATACGGGCTGCGATATGCCTTGCGGCGGGAAAAGGCGCTGTTTACAGTGCAAAGTCCGCGTTACGGGGAATGCCATACCTCCTGACACGCACGAGGCGGCGCTGCTGTCGGGAGACGAGCGCGCATCCGGTATCCGTTACGCCTGCATGACGACGCTGACAGGCAATGCGGAGGTCACATTGCTGCATCGGGGTGAGATGCGCATTCAGACGGAAGGTGCCACACGACCCGTGTCGCCGGAGCCTTGGGCAAGCGGGTTTGGCATCGCCATCGATATCGGCACGACGACGGTCGCGGGATATCTTTACGAGCTTGCCACAGGGAAAGGATATGCGTCGGCAAGTCTGGCAAATCCACAGGGACGCTTTGGCGCGGACGTCGTAACGCGGATCGAGCGTGCGCTCGGAGAGGATGCGGCGGCGCTGGCGCTGGCAATTCGGGACGGCGCGAATGAGTTGATTATGCAGCTCTGCCGGAAGGCAAAGCTTGATTTACGGCAGATCGGCGCGGTGGTCTTTACGGGAAATACGACGATGCTCTATCTGCTGACTGAGCGGAATCCGTACGCGCTGTCGCGGTCACCGTTTGAAGCGGACGAGCTGTTCGGGGAGTATTGCACGCCGGAGGCGCTCGGGTTGCGCGTATCGGACGCAAAAATCTACCTGATGCGCAGCATTTCTGCATTTGTCGGCGGCGACATTACGGCAGGCATCCTTTCGACGGCACTGTGCGAGGGGGATAGGCCGTGTCTGCTCGTCGATATCGGCACGAACGGGGAGATGGCGCTGTGGGACGGAAAACGGCTCCTCTGCTGCGCGACAGCGGCGGGACCCGCGTTTGAAGGCGCGGGCATCTCACGGGGAATGACGGCGCAGGACGGTGCAATCAGCAAAGTATCCGTGGAGGGCAAGCGTATCGTTACGCAGACGGTGGGGGACGCGAAGGCCGTCGGTATCTGCGGTTCCGGGCTCTTGGATGCGGTCGCGGCGTTTTTGCAGCTTGGACTGATTGACGAAACGGGTTACATAGACGAGGATGCCGACACGGAAGGGTACATCACGGAGGATGGAGACTTGCGTATAGGGGCGACGGACGTGCTGTTCACACAGAAGGACGTGAGGGCGGTACAGCTTGCGAAGTCGGCGATTTGTTCGGGGATGGAAACGCTGATGGAGACGGCGGGGCTGACGGCGGACTCCCTTGGCGCGGTATATCTCGCGGGTGGATTCGGTACGGTGTTAAATCCGGCGAGTGCGGAAGCGATCGGTCTGCTGCCCCGTGGATATGCGGCAAAGACGGTCGCAGTCGGGAATGCCGCAGGTATGGGAGCCGCCGCCGTGCTGCGGAATCGGTCGCTGCTTAATTACTCCGAAGAGCTTGCGCAGGAAGCCCGGACGATGCCGCTTGCAGAGAATCCGGTATTTATGGAAAAATTCGTAGAAAATATGATGTTTTAAAAAAAAGAAGCGGGGCGAGCTTGTATGCACGCCCCGCTTACCATTATAACTTCTTTAAAAAGTTTTCAGCCGTCAGTATGGCATTTTTTTTACTATCCGTAACCTTTGAGGTCTCGACGACAAGCAGCGTCGATTTCAGGCAATGGATAGGCGCGTACGAGCCGTACAGCACACGGGGCAGGAGTCCAGTCGGCGCGAGGTCGTCGAGAAAGAAGAGGGAACCTTTAAATCCGGCGGTGTCGGCGAAGACATCGTCGCGCGCGAGTATCGTCTCGCGAAGCGCGGGCAGCTCGCCGTCGCGAATATTGGAGAGTACGACTGGGAAGCCGGTTTCCGCTTTCAGGAACGCATCGACCTCGGCAACGGTCAGCGAACGGGGGTGGAACAGATGCGTCACGCGTTCATCCTCGACGCGCATGCTCAAAAAGAGCGGAACCCGATGCCGCCGGAGCCAGTCCCACAACGGCTTCGCACAGTCGTCGCTTAGTGTATAGCCGTGGAAGCCGGGCAGGATACGGATACCGGCAACGGGGAAGATATGGTGTGCGCGTTCAAGATCGTCCCAGGTACCGGGCTGGGTGGGATTGACGGTCATAACGTGTCGATAAGTGGGAAATCCGACGAGGGCTTTCGCGAGATCCAGCTCCGCTTCCCAAGGGTCGTTCCAGAAAATCGCATTGGTCGAAGAGATAAAGCCGCCGGCGATACCGTTTTTCATATGGAGCGAGCGCAGATCAGCGAAAGTAGGCTTGCGCACCTTGTGAAACGGCCAGGTTCCGACAAAACAGCCGCAATCGAGATGATTCATATGGTTCATGTCCTCCCTTTTACAGCCGGAAGCTGCGGTCGAATAGCTTTTCGGTGTTCAGATAGAGTATCTTATCCCGTTCGGCAGCGGTGAGATCGGCTTCCAGCACCTGACCGATGTTGACGACGAAGGAACCGGGCATATCGGTGCCGTAGAGGATGCGGTCGACGCCGAGCTGCTCGACGGCGTAATTCAATTCATCGCCGCGGAAGATCGAACCGCAGTAGTCGCACCAGACGTTCTTGCAGTCGCGGATGGCGGGGACGCCGTTGTAGCAGTTGCCGCCGAGGTGCGCCATGATGAGCTTTGCCTTCGGATAGCGCCGTGCGAGATTCGCTACATTCTTGCCGACAGTCTCGGATGCGACTTGGCCGTTGGCCTTATGGAAGCTGTGAACCAGCACCGGCAGACCGTGACTTTCGCAGTACTCAATTAAAGGGAAGACGCACGGCTCGTCGCAGTAGGTGGACACCCAGAGCTTCAGGCCCGAAAGTCCCTGCTGTTCGATGCCGCGCCGCAGCACGTCGAGCGCGTTTTGATGCTCGGGGCTGACATATACATAGCCGGAAACGTGTTCCGGATGGCTTTTTACGAACGCGGCGGTATGAGCGTTTAAATCGTCGACAGTTTCCTCGTCGGGTGTATAGCCGCCTAGCGCGGACACATAGATGCGGCGCAGCTCGTAGCGTTCAATGGCCTGCAAAAGCAGCTTCTCGTCGGCTTCATAGCGTCCGCGCCAGATATGCGTGTGCATATCGATAATGGTCAGTCCGTTCAAATCAAACCCTCCCGGCGCAGGTCAGCAACCGCCTCGGCAAGACGGGCAAGCGTATCGTCGCAGTCGGTGTACTGATGGCTGAAATTGACATAGCTTACGTTATACAGGGATACGCCGTGACGGTACGCGGCGCGGAAGAAGGCGGGCAACAGTACGGCGGGCGCATTCGCGGCCGGGACGAAAGCTGGGCACGCGGAGATGCCGGACAGTGTCATCGGTACATGTTCGGCTTGGAACAGCTCGCGTGCCTTGCCCCAGAGGTAGTCGCCGTGGTTTTTGATATGCCCCACGACGTCGTACTTTTGGAAGGTCTCGATCGTTGCGCGGCAGGCCGCAAGGGAGAGCGTCTCGCCGCCGTAGGTGGACGAAATAGAGAAACCGGAGCGCTCGCAGGTCGCCATGACGTCCCGCGCACCGGCGTAGACAGAGAGCGGCATCCCGTTGGCAATCGCCTTGGCGAAGACGCAGAGATCGGGGTTGACGCCGAAATACTCCTGCACACCTCCGGGGGCAACGCGGAAGCCGGTGACGATTTCATCGTAGATTAAAAGCGAGTTGTTCCTGCGAGTGATCTCGCGGAGGAACGGGTAGAACGCGCGGCCTTCCTCAAAGCGCTGATAGTCGGCCGAAACGATAACGGCGGCGACATTGCCGGCGTATTCTTCGAAATAGTCGGCGACTTTCTTCTGATCATTCCAGCCGGCCGCATGGTAGAGCGCAGATATCGCGGCGGGAACGCCGGGGATATGCTGTACGACCTCGCGCGGACCGACCTTCGCGCCGGACGCGAGGGAATTTAGCCAGCCGTTATAGCCGATCTGGATAATATGGTCATGTCCCGTATATGCGCGGGCGATACGGATCGCGGCGGAGCAGGCCTCGCCGCCGGTTTTTAAAAAACGCGCCTGATCCGCGCAGGGGATCACATCGCAGAGCATTTCCGACACTTCGCACTCCAGCGCGGTCGGGTGGCCAAAAACGATACCGTTTTCCATTTGCGCGGCGATAGCTTCCATAACAGCGGGGTAGCAGTAACCCAAAGATACGGGGCCGAGCCCATTGCGGTAATCGATGAATTCGCGGCCCTTTTCATCCCACACACGGCAGCCCTTGCCGCGTACGATGATCTCCGGCTCCTCAGGCAGGAGATGGGGCGCTTTGGACGTCGTAGAGGAACCATGCGGCATGGTCGCATGTAGTCTTTCGTTCCAGCTTCGCATAAACGAGCCTCCTTTGTAGATATCGAGAATTTTACTATCTGTATCATATACTTAATTGCGAAAAAAAGCAAGCGTAAAAGGGGCAGACGAACGTTGTCTGCCCCCAAAAAGTCAAATAACGCAATAATAGCGTCGTTTACGCCATTTTCGCGAGCATCTCACGCGTCGCTTCGCAGTCCATCGGACGGCCCGAGAGGAACTTCTCGATCTCATCCGCGGCGTGCATACCGATGCGCAGCTTGCCGTTTTGAGCAAGTCCCGCAAGGTGGGGGGTCATGATGACGTTCGGCAGCGTACGGAGGGGATTATCCTCCTTGGGCGGTTCGGGATCGAAGACGTCGAGGCAGGCGTACTTGAGGTTACCCGCTGCCATATGCTCATACAGTGCTTTCTCGTCGATGATGGAGCCGCGCGCGGTATTGACGAGGACGGCATCCTTCTTCATCAGCTTTAGGGTATCCGCATTGAACATGTGATTTGTTTCGGGAATGGACGGCGCGTGGATGGAGATGATGTCGGAGCGGCGCAGGACGTCCTCGAAAGAGCAGAGCGTCGTATGCAGGCGCGCGGCCTTTTCCGCGGAGCAATAGGGGTCGTACAGGAGCGTCTCGACGCCGAAGTTCTGCATCAGCTCGAGATAGTGTCCGCCCGCCCAGCCAGAGCCGATGACGCCAACGGTAAGGTCGTACAGCTCGCGGATGTTGTCGTAGCCCTCATGCCAGGGTCCGTTTGCGTGGATATTTGCGTTGAGGTTATAATAGTTCTTCGAAGCAGTGATCGTAAAGCCGAGCGCGGTTTCAGCGACGCCCATGCCAAGGGGCTTCGGGGAGCCGGTAACGCGGATGCCGCGGTCCCAGACCTCGTCGCAGACGATGGGCTTGATGGAGCCCGCCGCATGGACGATCAGCTTCAGATTCGGCGCGCAGTCAAGGATTTCGCGATGCAGGGTCGTGTTGCCCCAGGAGGTGATGGCAATATCGGCGCCGGCGATGGTCTTCTTCACGTTTTCGTCGGTCGGGGCGCCGTCGTTGCGGATAACTTCGCCGATGGAGGCGAGCCGTACAAGCGCTTTCTGGGAGAAGATCGACGGAACCGACGCGTGATCCTGTAACATGGCGATACGCATAAAAAACGTTCTCCTTTTCATGGATTGGTCATTTAGAACAGGTAAACCTAGATGTTGTATATTATATCAGATTGGCAGGGTATTGCAAGTCCCATTGTTTATCATATCCGCCGCGCGTTTTACCGAAACGGAAATTTTATACCTTGACGAAAAAGGGCAAAGGCTGTATACTTACTTTAAGATTAACCGAAATCTAAAAGAGGAGAGTATTCACATATGAAAAATTTAAACGGCGTATGGAAACTCTGGGCTTTTCCCGCCCAAAAGGACAAGTGTCCCATTACGGACATCGTAAAGACGCAGGCGCTTCCCGCCGATGTGCCGGGCAACGTCGATTTTTCTCTTCAAGCCGCGGGCCTTTTGCCGGATGACCTGTTTATGGGCGAGAATGTCCTGAAAACGCAGGATTTTGAGCTTTACGATTATATATACGAGCGGCATTTCTCGATGACGCCCGACGAGCTTTCGCGTCCATGGCGGCTCATCTTCGAGGGCGTCGATTGTATCGCGGATTATTACTTAAACGGTAAGCTGCTCGGAACCTCCGAGAATGCGCTGATTACGCATACTTTTGCGTGCGGTGACGCGTTGCAAACGGAGAATACGCTGCAAATCTACCTGCGTTCCGCGCTTATCTCAGCGTCCGAGGAGGAATACTACCCCTTCGCGCAGCGCGACGCCTATTATCATAATTATGAGCAGCTCCGTCTGCGCAAACCCGCATCCTCATTTGGCTGGGATATCATGCCGCGCACCGTATCGGCGGGCCTTTGGCGCGGTGTCCGCATCGAGGAGATCCCCGAGACGGAATTCCGCGACATCTACATCGCAACCTTCTCCGCAGACGCGTGCGAAGCCGTCCTGCTGTGCAACTATCAAGTGCGTACGGCTCCCGAAAACATCCATCGTCTGTCCCTCTCGATCGACGGACACTGCGGCGACAGTGTTTTCCATACGGAGTCAAAGCTTTACTTCACGGCGGGATTTGTCCGCTTTACGGTCGAAAACCCCCGTCTCTGGATGCCGCGTGGCTACGGGGAGCCCAATCTGTACGACACTACTGTAACATTGTTCGTCGATGGGAAGCCCGCGTGCGTCCATCACACACGCGTCGGTATCCGAACCGTCCGACTCGACCGCTCACCGCGCGAAAAGGGCTTTCATCAGTTTCAGTTTTATGTCAACGAGGTGCCTGTCTTCCTGAAGGGTTCAAATTGGGTCCCGATGGATGCCTTCCACAGCCGCGATCCGCTGCGTTATAAGCCCGCGGTAGATATGCTTGCCGATTTAAACTGCAGTATCGTACGCTGCTGGGGAGGCAATGTTTATGAGGATCATGCCTTCTTCGACCTCTGCGACGAGCGCGGCATCCTCGTCTGGCAGGATTTTGCGATGGCTTGCGGACCGTATCCGGAGGACGAACGCTTCCTTGATGCGATGCGCCGGGAAGCTGTCTTCATCCTCCGCAAGCTTCGTGGACATGCGTCGCTTCTAATCTGGTGCGGCGACAACGAATGCGACGTTTACGCGACGCATCCTTCGGACAACCGCATCACGCGCGACTTGCTGCCAGAGCTGTGCAAGCGCTATGATCCCTACCGTCCGTATCTGGCAAGCTCCCCCGATCTCGGAGAGGCGCCCGACGGAACGGCCGATTATGCCGGTGTTTCCGCGGAGCAGCATATCTGGGGTGCACGTGATCACTATAAAGCGCGTTTTTACACCGAGCATACCGCCCGTTTTGTCAGCGAAACCGGCTATCACGGCTGTAATTCCGTTGACAGTATCAAAAAGTTCATCACACCCGACGCACTCTGGCCGTGGAACGACAACCCCGAATGGGGCGTCCACGCAGCGGACGCGGGGAAGGGCTGGTATACCTCACGTATCCCGATGATGGCAAAACAAACCCGGCAAACCTTTGGCGCTATCCCGGCAAGCCTCGAGGATTTTGTCTTCGCTTCGCAGTTTACGCAGGCCGAAGCTAAAAAGTTTTTTATTGAGAAAATGCGCATGGGTAAATGGGAGCGCACCGGCGTGATCTGGTGGAATCTCACCGACGGATGGCCGCAGTTCTCCGATGCGATTGTCGATTACTACTTTGATAAGAAGCTTGCTTACGACCATATCAAGCGTTCGCAGCAGGATATTGTGCTGTGCATGGGTGAGCTTGCCAATTGGCGCGCGCCGCTCGTTGTCTGCAACGATACGCTACGCGAGGTATCCGGCGCCTATGCCGTTCGTGACGGCGAAACCGGGGAGGTACTCGCGGAGGGCATGTTCTCCGCCGCCGCCAACAGCAATACACAGCTGCCCGGCATCGAGCTGTTTTATTCCGAAAAGCGGCTCATCATTTTAGCGCTTACCTACGACAGCAAAACCGTTTATAACCATAAGATTACAGGCGAAGTCCCTTACGATTTAGACCGCGCGCACCGCTGGAGCGACATCCTTCATGCACTCGATGCGTAAAAGTCAGCGTTGATTGTGGGAATATTTACGGGGCTTGCAGCGCAGGCGGAGGTTCTCCGGTTAAACAAGCGCTCATAATAATGAAAGCGGCACGGATGAGAGAATAGCCCTTACCCGTGCCGCTTTGCGTATCCCCCCCGGGTTAATCTTGTCCGTCGCACAGCGAGAGCGCCTTTCCAGCCGCGTCTACATCCAAGTATGCGTATCATGTTAATATTCGCATCCCCATAATAAAATTTATCGATAACAAATGAAATATAATTGGACTTTTATAACTTTTACGGTTATACTAATGCAACAGACGTATTATACCGAAAACGGGATATATCATACGCGTTTTTTAGTTATTATTCGAGTGAAAGAAGGCGGTATGCATGTTTTCAATTTCCAATATCGCAAGTCCGCAGGCGCAGGCGATTTTAAGTATTGCGGTCATGCTGATTGCGGGCTTTCTCGCCACTCGTGTGACGAAAAAAGCGCATCTACCGAATGTCACGGGGTATCTGCTGGCGGGCGTTGTGCTCGGCCCGTTTGTTTTAGGCGTGTTATCGGCACCAGTGATCGATACGATGGGCTTTCTGACGGACGTCGCGCCGGCGCTGATCGCGTTTGGGGTAGGTAAATATTTGAAGGTTTCCAAACTGCGGGAAAACTTCCGGCGTGTGCTGGTCATCACGCTTTGCGAAGCGTTGCTCGCAGCCGCAGTGGTTACGTTCTGTATGATGGGGATTTTCCATTACGAGTGGCCGTTTGCGCTGCTTTTAGGCGTGATCGCCGCCGCCACCGCTCCGACGTCTACGATCATGACAATCCGGCAGTATAAAGCACGCGGACGGTTTGTCAACACGCTTTTACAAGTCATCGCCGTTGACAACGCCCTCGCCATTCTCGCCTTCTCGATCGCGGCGGTGCTTGTACAATCCGCTTCCGCCGACGCCGTCATGTCGACTCTTGACATTCTGCTTCCGTTATTCTATAATATAATCCTGATCACTCTTGGAGCGCTGGCCGGACTCCTTTTAAAGCGTATTATCACCCCCTCGCGGACGATCGACCATATGCTGGTGCTTGCGCTGGCCATCCTTTTGATTATCGCGGGAGCGGGCGCATGGATGAACGTCTCGCCGTTGCTTGCCTGCATGGTCATGGGTATGGTTTACGTCAATCTCGGCGGCGATAAGCGGCTGTTCAAGCTGGTCGCACGATTCTCTCCGCCGATCCTGCTGATGTTCTTTGTCCTCTCCGGCGCGCGATTAAACATCCCATCGCTTGCCACCGCCGGTATCGCTGGGGTTACCTACTTTGCGATACGCATCGTCGCGAAGTTTGGCGGCGCATGGTTCGGCGCGACGATATCCCGCTCGACGCCGGAGACACGCAAGTACATAGGGCTTGCCCTGATCCCGCAGGCCGGTGTGTCCATCGGACTCGCGGCGCTTGCGCAGAGGATCCTTCCTTCCGATGCGGGTGTTTTACTGTCAACCATCATATTATCATCGGGACTTTTATACGAGATAGTAGGGCCTGCCTGCGCAAAGCTGGCGCTGAAGAAAACCGGCGCGTTTATCCGCAAACCTTCGGAAGCCGTTGGAGAACAACAGCGAACTGGTGCCCTGCTAGATCAATTTGCAGAACCGGGCAGCGATTCCCTTGCGGATAACGAGTCGGATACCGCACATAACGACGCGGATTGCGCCAAGGAAGATCATGATCAGGAATCTGTAGTCTGACCCAGCGGCATAAGTCATCTTAAGGAGGCGTTTGTTTTGATCGATACTAAGCTGCGGACGCTGCTTTCACTTGCAAATACGAAGAATTATACGGAAACGGCGCGTGAACTAAACTTAACACAGCCCGCTATCAGTCATCATATCCGGCTGCTGGAGGATGAATTTCATACGCATCTGTTCGTCCGCGTGAAAAACAAGATCAAGCTGACGCCCGAGGGAGAAATCCTTTTAAAATATGCCCGCCGCATCAATGCGCTCTACGACAACGCACAGGCCGAGATCGAGGCCTGCACCGCAAACATCCGCCATTTAACCATCGGCATCACGCAGACTGTCAGCGAGGTCTCCATGCCGCAGATCATTGCGATTTACTGCAACGAGCATCCGGGTACCCAGATCGCTGTGGTTACCGATACGATTAAGAACATCACAAGCCAGCTAAAACTGTATAAGCTTGACATCGCCGTTGTCGAGGGCGATGTCAAGGTGCAGGATTACGTACCGATTCTTCTTGATACGGACTCCCTATGCGTAATCGTCTCCCCGCTGCATCCGCTTGCGGGGCGCAGCAGCGTAACCTTTGACGATATCCGTTCGGAGAAGTTTATCCTGCGTTCCAAGCGCTCCGGTACACGCACATTGTTTGCCAATTACCTCGATAAATATCATGAATCCATTAAGAACCTGAATGTCACGATAGAAATCGATGATGTCAGCGTCATCCGCGAGCTGGTCAGCTTAAACATGGGCATTTCGATCGTCGCGCGCAGTGCCTGTGTCGAGGACGTCCAACGCGGCAGACTCGCCGTCATTGACATTGCCGACGCCGACATGTCCCGTGACATCAACATGCTCTGTCACAAGGATTTTGCACATCCGGAAATCCTTGAGGATTTTAAGGAAATCTACCGCCGACTCTATACAGTCGGTACCGATCATCACTCCATTGCGGAATTTGCGCATGGAGAAGACGAGGCATAAAGTGAATTTGGGGAGGCACCTATGAAAAAGATCAAGGTCGGTTTTGTGGGATTGCGGCGCGGCCGCTCGCTTGCGTCGGACATGTTGGGGCTGCCGAACGCCGAGATCGGCGCCATTTGCGAACTGGACCGCGTCCGTCTGGACGAAACGGTTGAATGGCTTAAAAAAGAGAACAAACTCGACGGCGTACTCGTCACGGAAAGCTTTGACGAGCTGCTCGCGTCCGATATCGACGCCGTAGTCATTGCAACCGCCGCCACGGTTCATACGCCGATGGCGATTCGGGCGCTGGAAGCGGGTAAGCATGTGCTGTCGGAGATTCCGGCGGTCAATTCCGTTGAGGAAGCATATATTCTTGCGGATTCGGTACGTAAATATCCGAAGCAGAAATATATGATGGCGGAAAACTGCTGCTTCTGGGCGTTTATCAATACTTGGAAGGGTCTTTATGAGGACGGTTCCATAGGCCGGGTCTGGTACGCGGAGGCCGAATACCTGCACAACGTCACTGAGCTCATGCGCGACCGCGACGGCAACCCGACATGGCGCGCGTCTTATGATGCGATTAAGTACTTAACGCACGATCTCGGGCCACTGCTCTATCTCTTAGGTGACCGTGTTACGGAGGTTTCGTGTTTTGCGCCGTCGTTCAACTCTCTGCCCGACCTTTCGACCGGCACGCCCAACGAGGTCGCGATCTTCCGTACCGAGAAGGGCGCGCTCATCAAGATCCTCGTGAGCTTCGGCATCATACGCCCGGCGATCCATAACTACTGCATTTTCGGTGACCGCGGCACGCTTGAGACCGACCGCATGGACGCCTATACAACGAACGCGAGCCTGTCGTCGGTCAAGGCGATGGGGGAGAAGATGTTCCGTCTGCCGACAGGCACCGGCTACCCGGGCTATTCGGCGGCGGGGCACGGCGGTGCTGACGCAAAGATGATGGAAGCCTTCATCGATTGCATCGTAAACGACACGAACCCTCCGATCGACGTGGAACTGGGACTGAACATGTCCATTCCCGGCATCCTTGCGCACGAATCCATGAAGCAAGGCGGCAAGGTGATTCCAATACCGAGATTTTGATAAACGCTCTGTCTTCCGTTTTACGACGGGAGACAGAGCGTTTTTAGGATCTCCAGTATTCGCGGCAGCGCGTATCTCACCACGCAGAAGCGGTTTACCCCTGTCGCGGAGTCACGTTCCCGGACGCATCCGTTGCAGCGCAGCGGATTGTATTGGCAAGCGTGGCACCGCTCCGGCACCCTCGCCCAGCCGTTGCCGAGCGCTTGTGCGTTGGTCCGGAGTGCGTATCGAATCAGAAGGTTTTTGCTATTTTCTCTGTGAAAGCGAGACAAACAGCGACAGCATATTGGCATATTCCCCTTTTTTTGTAATTTATTCTTACGTTTTCCTCGCATGTTTAAGCGATACAGCGGTCAAACTAGCATCGCAAGATTATCATAAATGCGATAAAGCGAGGACTAAATTATGAAAAAGACCATATCCGTACTGCTTTTATCCCTTCTTCTGTTCACCGGCATGACCTATGCCGCGCCCGTAAGACATGACGCTGTCGGGGAATCCGAGCAGACCGTCGAAGAACTGCGTGACAAGTGGGATGCGCTGACAAAGCGTCAGAAGAGCGCTGTTTATAAGCTTTTCGCCCAACGCGGTAAGGCTGAAATCGCGCTGATGAATGAATACGCGCGGCTCGGCATGGTCACCGACGAGGAAGCGCAGGCGTTTGCCGAACGCGTGGCGTCCTGGCTCGAGGCGCTCGAGCAGTCCGGTGATCTCCCGCCCGTATACGGCTACCACAAGCAAGCAAGGCCCAAGCCGCCGTCCGTGCCCACAGAAACCACGCAAATCGCACCCGAAGAATAATAAAAAACGGAGGAAAACATATTCCTCCGTTTTCTTTATGCCAAAGCGCCGTATTTCACATCGATCCGTTTGCCGTTTATCGAAAGCCTTACATACTGAAACGGCGTCTCGCACAGCGCTGGTACGCAAAGATGCCGCACGCCGCCGTCGATATGCATCGGTATTCCTTTGTGATAATGCCCGGACAGCGACAGCGCGACGCCCGCGTCCCGATATGCCCGCGCAATCTCTAAATACTGCGGCGGTGTGTAGGGATATTCGCTTTCGATCTTCGGTAAAATCGCACTGTGCTGGCAAACGATCCCGGTTTCCCCATCGCGAATCGTCGACAGCATCCGCTCCATCACGACAGGATCCCGCGTACAGACGTCGGAAGCGTCGTAACTGTCCGCAAACGGTAAAAACCGGACAGAGCCGACTGTAACCGGCTCTGCCTTGCCGAAAATCCGCGCAAACTGCTCCGGGTCCCGATCATGGTTTCCCGGCACAGCGATCACCGGCACGCCGAACTGCGTAAGCGCATCGCGTACGCCGCATAAATCGTCCGCCGCTGCCGGATGGAAGCCGTTCTCGATCACATCGCCGAGTACAGCTACCGCGTCAAGCCCTCTCTCACATTCACACAGCCTGCCGAGCAGAGCCGGCACCAGATCGCCCCGCCGCGTAGGAATCGTCGAACACGCGCCGGCTCCTGCGTAGTGGAAATCCGTCAAGACGAGCAGCTCCATGCTTATACACCCTTCCACGCACAAATCGCGTCGATAATCCGCTCGGACGCAAAGCCGTCGCCATAGGGGTTCTTCGCGCCGGCCATCGATGCATAGAACGCCGTGTCGGACAGCAGTCTGGATGCCGTATCATAAATCGCGTCTTCCTCGACGCCGACAAGCTTCAGGATACCGGTCGCAAGCCCTTCCGGCCGCTCGGTTTCGGTACGCAGCACCAGCGTCGGTACGCCGACGGCGGTGGCCTCCTCCTGAATACCGCCGGAATCGGTCATAACAAACGCGCATTTCGCCATCAGATTGTGCGTATCCATCACGTTCGTCGGTTCCAGCAGTGTCACGCGCGGCGTACGGGCAAGCATACCGTAGGCCGTCTCGCGCACGGCGGGATTTAAATGCACCGGCCAGATCACATGCAGCTCCGGATATTGCCCGATCAGGCGCAGCACCGCGCGGCAGATGTTTTCCATCGGACGCCCCAGGTTTTCACGCCGATGGGCGGTTAAAAGCACGTATTTCCCGTCAGAAAAGTCGATATTTTTCAGCGCTTCGTCCGTAAATACATAGTTGTTGCGCACGGTATACTTCATCGAATCGATGACGGTATTGCCGGTCACGGTGACGCCCTCGGTGATGCCTTCGCGGGCGAGATTCTCGCGGTTTAGCTCTGTCGGCGAAAAATGCAGGTTCGCAAGTCTGCCCGTTAAACGACGGTTCATCTCCTCAGGAAAAGGCGAATAGCGGTCGAAGGTACGCAGCCCCGCTTCGACATGCCCCACCGGTATCTTTTGATAAAACGCACAGAGTGCCGCGACGAAGGACGTCGAGGTATCGCCGTGGACAAGCACGATATCGGGCTTTGCATCGGCGAGCACCGGTTCTAGCTTTTCGAGAATGGACTGCGTGATCGTCGTCAGGGTCTGACGCGGTTTCATGATATTAAGGTCATAGTCCGGCGTTACGCGGAAGCGCTCCAGCACCTGGTCGAGCATTTCTCTGTGCTGCGCGGTTACGCAGACGATGCTTTCCGTCCGTTCGTCGCGCTCAAGCGCGAGGATAAGGGGGCACATTTTAATCGCGTCGGGACGTGTGCCGAACACAGAGAGGACACGGATTTTATTCATACGTAAACTCCTTCATTTAGACCGGCATAAAAAGCGGATGTGCCGGAATACGATAGTGTATCATGCAAAAGGGGAGGAATCGCCTTGACCCTCGGCGCGAACCGTCGAAAGCTCATGCTCAACGCCGCCATCCTGACCGCCGTTTCGCTTCTGCTGCGTACAGCGGGGATGTCCTATCGCGTCCAAATAACCGAACGCATCGGGACAGAGGGGATCGGGCTTTTTACTCTGACGCAGACCGCGTTCCTGTTTGCGGTCACTCTCGCTACAGCCGGGCTCTCGACAGCGGTCACGCGCGTCGTATCGGAGGATATCGGCGCAAAGAAAGAAAACCGCCGCGTCCTTGGCCGCGCGCTCAGCTATGCGATTCCCTTAGGGACGATCGCGGGATTGCTTTTGTTTTTCGGCGCGGAGTTCATCGGTGCGCATTTTCTCGCGGACGAGCGTTCCATCCTGTCGCTGCGTATACTTGCACCGGCGCTGCCGGTCATGTCCGCCGCCGCCGTCTTAAAGGGGTACTTCTACGCGCACCGTGACGCGGGGCTCCCCGCGCTGTCAGATGTCTTGGAGCAGGGCGTCGAGATGGCGGTATTCTTCGCGATCGTCGCACGCCTGTCGTCCCGCGGCGTCGCCTACGGCTGTGCCGCTATTGTCATCGGTACCACGGTGTCCGAAGTCGCGTCTCTGATCTTTCTCGCCATTGCCTACCGCCTTCGCCGCCATCGGGAGCCGAGTTCAACAGCCCCTGTCCTGCGGCGGCTCCTGCGGATTGCGCTGCCGGTATCAGGCTCGGCCTGTCTCGGCGCGGGACTGCGGACGGTGGAAAACGCGCTGATCCCACGGGGGCTGGAAGCGCACGGCGCGTCGCATTCCCGGGCGCTGGCGCTGTACGGACTGGTTCGCGGTATGGCGCTGCCATTGATCTTCTATCCGGCGGCGTTCATCTCCGCTTTTGCGGCGCTCATCATCCCGGAGCTTGCCGAAGCGAGGGCGGCGGGACGGGTTAAATCCCTTCACGGAGCGATCATCCGCGTGGTACAATGTACGCTGCTGCTATCGATTCTCGTCGCAGGTCTGCTGGCGGCGTTTTCGCAGGAACTGGCGCATCTCGTCTATCACGACGCCGAGGTTGGGACGGTGCTTCTCATCCTCGCACCGTTGACACCGTTCATGTATTTGGATTCCATCGTTGACGGTATGCTCAAAGGGCTTGATGAGCAGAGCGCCGTGCTGCGGTATAATCTGCTCGATTCCTGTATACGCGTTGCGATGGTATACTTTTTAGTGCCCTATTCAGGCTTTTTTGGCTTTATGCTGGTGATGTACGTCTCGAACATCACCAATCCGTTTCTATCTCTTCGCAGACTCTGGCGCGTCACCGGCATCCGTCCGGCACGGGCCGAGTGGGTGTATAAGCCGACCTTATGCGCGGGGATTGCGGCAGCGGCGGGGAAGCTTCTCGGTGTCACAGGAATTGCCTCGAGCGTACCGGGGTTGATTTTATGCATTCTGATCTTCTGCGGGCTTTATCTATCGCTCTTATTTGCGACTGGGGCGCTGAACCTAGGCGATGTTCGGTTTTTCAAAAGATTCGTCTCGAGTATTAAAGCTCGACCCTGTAAAACGTCGTAAAATTCGAGTCGTGAAAGCTCGCCGCTCCATTATACGCTGTCCGACTGACAACATAGAGGGTATTATTCTCCAAAAACGCCGTCGGATATTGAAACGCCGTCTTTTTCTCGTCCATTGTCTCGCGGTTTTCAATATCCCGCACAAATTCCCAAGAGATCAAGTCGCGGGAGGTGTAAACCGACAGGATATTTCTTAGCGGCAGCCGGTTGCCGACAGCGAGATATACACCATCGGGGTTGCGCAGCACCTCAAACTTCGAGTGCGCCATCGGAAAATCGACCGTCCGCACATAGACCGGCGCAGCGTCAGGGTTATCCGCGTCGTAACGCAGCAGCAGCGCCTGCCCTGCGCGGCACCGCATGAGGCTATACAGTCCGCCGTCCGGCCCCTCGACCATGTTACCCTCGATCGCGGCGCAAAACTCACCCCCCGGAAGACCGAGCCATGCGGGATCAATTTCCGCAAAATCCGTGACGCTCCACGCGTTCACGTCGAGGAGATCGGCATCCTCCGCTGCGGATAATGCGCCGGCGGAGAAGCGTTTCTTATTCCACGCGCCGTATTCGAGCGCCGTCCAAAGCCGCCCGCGATAAGGGAGGATGCGCATCGGCGCGCGGTGGCAGCCGCGCTCGGACGTGCAGGCCGAACCACGGAGCAGCACCGTCGGCGTACCCCAGGTAACTCCCTCGTCGTCCGAACGGCCGATCAGAACGTCGCCATATTCATTGGATATGCCGAGCATATATAGCTTCTCGCGGTGGACGAACAGCCTCCCCCAAAAGCAGGGCATGATATCCGTGACATAATGCCACGTTTCACCGTCGTCGTCGGAGCGGAACAGCAGCTCTAGATTTTGCGGCGTCGTGTGACCGAACAGATCCATGGAGCATAAAAGCGCACCCGACGGCAGGCGTACAACGGAAGGGCTGCACAGATAGCGGCCCGAAAATGCATACGCCGGGTCTTCGGGATGGAGGTAGTTGACGACGACGCCCGGTACAAACCCCGTGCGGAAGCGGCGCGGGAGGGATGCTCGTCCGTCCCGCGTGCGGATTGTCAGTTCGTATTCGGCATTCGATTCCAATCCATGTACCTCAGATTGAAAACTCGATATAGAAATTGTTTGCCTCGTCTCGGTTTCGAATAAATTGATAACAGCCGTATATTCCGATGCCGGTTTCCGGTCGATGAATTCGAAACGGATTCCATCTTCCAAAGGCGCGAGCCGGACGATCACCGGGTTTTCGGTCTTCTCTGTTAGCGGTGCGTAGGGGTGATAGCTCCAACCGGAATAACATTTCATAGCTTAGCGTACCTCCACCATATTTTCCCGCGTACCGAGACAAAAACGGTCTCCGCTGCGTAGTAAATATTTCCGTCCGGCGGCATAACGGCGTCCGTCAGGTGTATAGGTGCCGTTTGCGGAGTTTAAATCCTCGAGGACGATTTCTCCCGTCAGCGGTTTGTATGTAATCTGACAATGCCGGCGTGAAATTTCCGTCTGCGTCGCGCCAAAAACAACCTGGCAAAGCTTTGGGTCGCGTCCGAGTACAGCCGTACCGATAATATTTAACGTATACCCCTGCAGGTTGCCGTCCAGTACCGCCAGCATCACGGAACGAGGCGGTGCCTGCGTTACAGGCGCGCTGGGTATCCGGCGTGTCGCATCATTATCTTGCCGGGCAATCACTGCCGGTGCTGAGGCACGGGGCATTTCATAGCGTGGACGGCTGTAGTTGTCATTCGCCGGGACGCGGACATGCTCCGGTTCACGGCGAATGCGTGGTGCTTCAGGCTCCACCGTACGAACGGCGGCCGCCGGACGAGCCAGATTCTCCCGGAACGGCTCCTCCCGGCGCAGTTTCTCAACCTCTCGGTCAGGCTTCGCCGTACGGGTACGCATAATCATTAGGATGATAATCAAGATCATCAGCGCGCCTGCGATGCAGGTCGCGTAGATGATGAGCGTGCGGAAATTTGCGGATTTTGCGAGTTCCTCCGTTGTTGCCGGGCTGCTCGTCTGTTCGGCCGCTGTGGTAACGGCCGATGGTTCCTGTGTTGTCGTCTGCGACGCAACGTGCGTCGTCACGGGTTCCTGAGCGCCGCCGATGGGGTTCACGGTAATACCCAGAGTGGCAAGCTCCTCCTGCAGGCCAGACAATACTGCGCCATTGATTTCCTGCGCCGCCGCATCATAGTAAATGAGTCCGCAGATCGTACCGTCGGCAGCGAGCAGCGGAGAACCGAGGTTTTCATACGTAAAAGGCTTGTCCACGTACATTGTTCCCGACTTATCCGACATGCCGGCCTCGATAGACGTGAGCGTTTCTGACAGCGCCGGTTCTTTGTCGGCGATGCCATATCCGGGAGCCGTCACGCCATAGAATGAGACGGTACTCTCCGGTAGCGTTTCGATATATGCGGGGATGGCAATATCTGGGGCATCCGTAAGCATTAATACCGCATAAGTGTCGGAAGCATACATCAGAATCGGATTGTAAACCGTACTGTTATAGACAATACCGATATCCGCGCTCATCACCTCGAATTCGGCGGCGTAGTTCTCCGGCTCGATACCCGTAATACCGGCATCTTCGAAGAGTTTGCCGATCTCGTCTGCCGCCGCGATAACGGCGGTATCGAATTCGTATAGAGAGCCGTCTGTCAGGAGGTACATCGCTTCATCGTCCTGGGCTATCGGGAAAGCGATGGCGTTTGCGTAGATTGTGTAGGTGGCGTCCCCGAGGGTGTCCGATTTGACCGTATAGATCATCCGCAGATTTAACGCGCCGACGCCGGCTGGGGCGGCAAACGTCATTGGTGCGAGCATCAGCATAAACAACAGTATTGAGACGATGCGCTTCATCAATCTTCATCCTTTATTTCTTTATTCTTACAAAGTATAACAGAACCGGCACATATTTGCAAGCCCTTTATGCGTTTAAAAGCGTGGTAAAGTCATCCTCAGAAAGCACTGTAACCCCAAGGGATTCCGCTTTTTCAAGCTTTGATCCGGCATCCTCGCCGGCTACGACATACGAAGTCTTTTTCGATACGGAGCCGGACACCTTCCCACCGCGTGACGTGATCTCCGCCGTCGCCTCCGCACGCGTATAATGCGAAAGCGTACCGGTTAAGACGAAGGTTAGGCCTAAAAGCTTGTCCGAGAGCTTCGTCACCCGCGATACGGTATCGACGCCGAGCGTTTTTAAGCGTTCCACAAGCATTTTGGCCGCATCCTCGGCTGCCCACGCCGTGATATAGGCCGCCGTCGTCTCGCCGATGTCGGGAACAGCGGTCAGGCTTTGTTTATCGGCTTGCATCAGACTATCAAGGTCGGGAAAATGCGACGCTAGCGTATCTGCGGCGGCGGAACCGACCTGTCGGATGCCGAACGCGTACAGAAGCCGCGCCATGCCGCGGGATTTGCTGTTTTCGATCGCGCGCATCAGGTTTTCGGCGGATTTATTCCCCATTCTATTCAGATTTGCTACCCGTTGGGCATCGAGCGTATATAAATCGGCAGGATCGCGGACGAATCCTCCATCGATAAGGGCCTGGAGCAATGCAGGACCGCAGCCTTCGATATCCATGGCATCCCGGGAGCAAAAATGGACGAGTCGCCGCAGAAGCTGTGCCGGACAATCCGCGCCGGTGCAGCGCGTCGCCGCCATATCCTCGTCCCGCTCGACCTTCGCGCCGCATACGGGGCAGACCTCCGGCATCCGAAACGGCTCAGTGCCTTCCGGACGCGCCGAGAGTTCAGCCGAGACGATCTCCGGGATGATCTCGCCCGCTTTGCGTACCGTTACGAGATCGCCGACACGCAGATCGCGCTCCGTAATCCAGTCGAGGTTATGAAGGGAAGCGCGGGAGACTGTCGTTCCGGCAAGACGCACGGGATCAAGCACCGCGTTCGGTGTCAGTACACCGGTGCGGCCTACAGTGATGATAATCCCCCGAAGGCGGGTTTGAGCTTCCTCCGGCGGGTATTTATACGCAACCGCCCATTTTGGCGCTTTTGCCGTCTCGCCGAGCGCACCGCGCGCCGCGATCGAATCGACCTTCACGACCGCGCCGTCCGTGCCGAAGGGAAGGGCGTCGCGCAGGGTCTCCATCTCTTCTATCCGTGTACAGACGCTCTCGATGTCGTCATAGACCCGATAATCCGGGCTGACTGTAAAACCCTTGTCCCGAAGCCATGTAAGCGTTTCGGCATGGCTTAAAAAGGGCTGCGCCGCGCCCTCGACAAGCTGTAGGTTAAAGATAAAAATATCTAAGCCCCGCTCCGCCGCGATTTTCGGATCGAGCTGTCGCAGGGAACCTGCCGCCGCATTGCGGGGATTGGCGAACACGGATTCCCCCGCCGTTTCCCGCCTTGCGTTGAGCGCGGCAAAGCGCGGACGGGACATATAGATTTCGCCGCGTACGATCAGGCGATGCGGCGCGTCGGGGATCGTCAGCGGAATCGTACGCACGGTTCTTAAATTCTGCGTCACATCCTCTCCCGTCACGCCGTCGCCACGCGTCGCGCCCCGTACGAGCACCCCGTCGACATACTCAAGCGCTACTGACAGCCCATCGATCTTCCATTCGACGACATACCGCACCTGCGGCACCGTCTCGTGGACGCGGCGGTCGAAGGCTCGCACCTCGTCGATAGAGAATACGTCATTAAGACTCATCAAGGGCACGGCATGGCGCACCGGCTCGAACTGCCCAAGCACGTGCCCGCCGACGCGCTGGGTCGGCGAGTCAGGAGTGATAAGCTCCGGATACGCGGCTTCCAGCTCCCGGAGCTTGTTCATCTGTGCGTCGTATTCGGCATCTGATATCGACGGGCTGTCGAGATCGTAATAAAGCCGCGCATATTCGTCGATTTTCCGTCTTAGGGAATGGATTTCGTTTTTTATATCATTCATACGCTTTATACTCCAGTATTTACCATATCAGTGACATATTATCACTTATATTATAACCCCATCGCATACCTTCGTCAACGCCAATCCGCTAGCTTCCTGCATAAAAATTAGGAACGCCGCCAAGGAGTATAGTCTCCGCTACCGGCACCGTCGCATGTACCTCAGTTTCGATCCGCTCCCCAGGCAGGAGTATTGCCACCGTTGCTTCCACGGTCACGGTTACTGTGTGCCGTGTCTGGTTGATGCCGGCGCTGTCGAAGGAGGAAACGACGTCACAGCTGACCTCGCCGACGGGTACGACAGCAATGTGAACACGCGGGCCTTTTCCGGAGAACACGGCAAAGCGGGAGATACTTCCCAGCGGAATCGTAAGTTTTGACACCGGTATCTCTCCGAGGCTTTCAAGTGCTGCATCACAGATTGCCGTCCGCAGGCGTGTCACGCCTGCCGCATCGGTATGCAGCGCTGTCACGGCGCCCGAGGTGTCGTGCTCGAGAGTAACGACCTCATTATAGCCAAACGCCGCTGCTGCTGATTCGATGGACGCGTTGAGCGCGGCTACGGCGAGGTTATTCGCGCGAGCCTCGGCATAGGTACGCAGCGCGGGCCTAATCGCCGCGTCGCCGATCGCGACAAGGATCACCGCAGAGATGACGAACAATGCCGCACGGAAGGAAAACCGACCGAATGTATACCGCAAACGATAGGGTAACCGTAAAAAACGTCTCATATCACCCCTCCTGCATTCATTTTATGCGTATATCCCCCGACCAATACCTCTTTTTGTATTTAACGCCGGATTTTCGCATTTCTCATTGCAATGCCACGGAAAATCTGTTACAATAAGGAAGCGAAAATTTCTAAAAAAGAAAGGATGTTTGTACGATATGTCACTGGAAGTTACTCGTTTGACACCCTCTGAATTCGAGGACGGCGTGGACTTTATCAATCTCGTCTTCTCGCAGAACTCCGTTCCGCACGATTTCAAGAACCTGATGCCCAAATGGGTTCGTCCCGAACACGCCACGGACAACGTCGTCGTTAAACGCGACGGCCGCATCCGTTCCCTTGTCATGTCCGCACCGATGCAGGCGACCATCGCCGGAAATCAGCTCTCGTGCTTCGGTATCGGCAACGTCTCAACCCACCTCGACGAGCGTAAAACCGGGCTTATGCGCATGGCGATGGCTCGCGCGCTCGACGATATGCAGGCTGACGGCGCGGATTTCGCCTTCCTCGGCGGCCACCGGCAGCGCTACGGCTACTACGGCTTCGAGCGCTGCGGACATGATATTGCCTGCACGCTGTCTTCCCGCAACATCCGCCATGCCCACGTTGACGCGCCCGCCTATACCTATGCTGTCCTGGAAGGCTTCGACGATCCGGCCTTGCCCGCCGTACGCGCGCTCTATGAAGCGCAGCCCGTTCGTGTTAGTCGCAGAGACGACCATGATTTCTACCGTTCCCTCATTATGTGGCGCAATACCCCCTATATCTGCCGTGAACCGGACGGTACCTTCGCGGGGTATCTCTGTGTCAGCGCCGATCGCACCCGCATTGCCGAGGTATTTGCGACGGACGAGTCCCGCGTCCTCGGTATGCTTCAGTGCTGGATGGAGCGGCACAATCTCGAGACTTTAAACCTGAATGTCTTCCCGTGGCGGCGCGTCCTGCTGCGGGACATCACGCGGATCTGCGACGGCGTTTCGATCGTACCCGATCACCAGTACCGCATCTTTCATTGGGATCGGGTCGTCGGCGCATTCCTTGCGCTCAAGGCGAGCTTTGCACCGCTGACGGACGGGGAGCTTGTGCTCGGCATCGCCGATTGGGGTAGCCTCGCTATCCGTGTACAGGGCGGCCGGACGGAAGTCGCGAAAACCGGCCGTGAAGCGTGCGTAACGCTCGCGGCGTTTGATGCGATGCGCGTGCTGTTCGGGCCCCAGGAGCCGGGGATGGTCACAGAATTGCCCGGGGACGCGGAAAAGCTTTTGCATGCGTGGTGTCCGCTGCCGCTTTCATGGAACTCGCTTGACAACGTATAAACGTTTAAAAATTATCCACAAGATAAGACAGAATGCCGCGCCTTCCACGTGGTATCCTGTAGGGAGATTCTACACGCGGAGGCGAATACAAAGTTGATACAGGCTTCTCACTTAACAAAACGCTATCCCGGCAGCGCCGTTCCCGCGCTCGAGGATGTAACCTTCACCGTCGAGCGCGGCGAGGTCTGCGGCTTGCTCGGGCGTAACGGGGCCGGCAAAAGCACCACGCTCAACTTACTCACCGGCTGCCTTGCCCCTTCCGACGGGTTCGTCACGATCGGCGGCGTCGATCTTAACGCCGATCCCGTCGCCGCAAAGAAAAAGCTTGGCTACGCGCCGGAGCAGCCGCCCCTGTACCCCGATATGACCCTTGAGGAATACCTCGTCTTCGTTGCGCAGGCGAAAGCCGTGGGCAAACCTCGGGAAGAGGCCATGCGCGTAATGGAGGAAACCTCCCTTTACCGGCAGCGCGGCAGCCAGCTGCGTACGCTGTCGAAGGGGAACCGCCAGCGCGCCGGCATCGCGCAGGCACTGATCGGCGACCCGCCCATCCTCGTCCTCGACGAGCCGTCCATCGGACTCGACCCCGAACAGATCGCGCGCCTGCGCAGCCTGATTGCGTCTCTTGGGCGGAACAGAACGATTCTGCTGTCGTCGCATATCCTTTCGGAGATTACGCTCTTATGCAGCCGCATCCTGCTGCTGTCGTGCGGAAGGCTCGTTGCGGACGGCGCCCCCGAAGCCGTGATCGCGCAAAGCGGGAAGACGACGCTGGAGGAGGCATTCCTCGCGCTGACGGCAGACTCCGCTCCGGCGGATGATGACGAGGAAGATACCCGCCTTAAGCGCCGTGATCGCCGCGAAAAGAAAGGCAGGCGTTCATGAAGGCAGTCTACACCCGGGAGCTGCACGCGTTTTTAACCGGCCTTGTCGCGCCGCTCGTCCTCGCCGTCGCGCTTTGCGTCATCGGCATCTACACCGCCGTCCTGTCGTTTTCGGAAGGTTATGCGAATTTCGAAATCGTCCTGTCGAATACGGCTTATATCCTGCTGATACTCATCCCGCTTATCTCCATGCGTATGTTCGCCGATGAACCGCGGCTAGGCACGGACAAGCTCTTATATTCGCTGCCTCTGCGCGTCACTGACGTCGTTTTAGGGAAATATCTCGCCGCCGTGACCGTATTTGCAGGCTTATGCGCAATATTATGCGGTTATCCGTATCTTTTATCCTTTTACGGCGCTCTCGATCTGGTAACCGCTTACGGGACGATCGCCGGATACTTCCTTTTGGGCTGCGCGTTGCTCGCGATCGGCGCATTCTGTTCGGCGATGACTGAAAATCCGGTCGTCGCGGCGATTTTTACCTTCGGGCTGTGCTTTTTGTCCTATCTTTTACCTACGGTTTCCGACTACCTCGCGTCGTCCGGACTGGCGGCGTTCGTACTGTTTACCTTCGCCATCGTCATCCTCGCGGTGCTTGTGCGCTTCCTATCAAAAAAGCCGCTCGT
This sequence comes from Clostridiaceae bacterium, assembly GCA_034926225.1. Taxonomy (GTDB): domain Bacteria; phylum Bacillota; class Clostridia; order Oscillospirales; family QAMX01; genus JAAZKA01. The sequence goes on along the minus strand of JAYFRF010000001.1, from coordinate 309,270 downwards.
CGCCGTTGCCGTCGTATTTTCCCTTGAAATCCCGCTTGCCGTAATCCTGCTGCTTGACGCGTCGCTCTTAGACGGCGCGGTGCAGAAGGTGCTGTCCTCCTCGGCGCTCTTTTCGCGGCTCGACCCCTTTGTCTATGGCATGTTCGACCTCACCGGCGTCATCTATTACCTCGGCGTCGCGTTTCTGTTCGTCTTTCTCACCGTACTGCGTTATGAGCGGCCCATCCGCGTCGGCGCATTCCACATCGCGTTGACCGTCCTCGCATGCGCCTGCGTATTGGCGGGAAACCTCCTGATGAACGCGCTGCCGGCCAAGTGGACGAGGTTCGACACGACGTCCGCCGGCGTCTTTACACTGTCCGAGCCTTCGCGGGAGTTCCTCGCCTCGCTCGACAGCGATGTGACTGTGTATCTGCTCGCGGGGACAGGCTCCGAGGATGAGGGAATGTCGGAGATCATCGCGCAGGCGCGCGCCGTTACTCCGCATATTCGGTTCGAGACGCGCGACCCGGTGCTGTATCCGTACTTTTCCGCGGCCTATACCACGCTGTCCCTTGCCGAAAATAGCCTGATTATCGAAGGACCTGATCGCTCTACAGCAGTCGATTTCTCGCATATTTATATCGCCGATTCGGAAGGTACCGGCTTTTTTAACGGCGAATCCGTTCTCATCAACGCGATCCGCTATGTCACCTCCGACGCGCTGCCGATTATTTACACCTTGACCGGTCACGGAGAACTGACGCTGACGGATGAGCTGACCGAAACACTGTCCGCGCAGGGGTTCAACGCACAGAGCTTAAGCCTCCTGTCCGGAGACGGTGTGCCCGAGAATGCCGCACTTGTGCTGATACTGTCGCCGACAGCCGACCTAACCGCGGCCGAGACCGAAACGCTTGAGCGGTATCTCGACTCTGGCGGACGGCTGCTGATCTGTACCGACCTTCTCGCCGTCTCGACGCCGAACCTCGACGCGCTGATGCGGAGCATGGGACTTTATGCGCTTGACGGTTTGATCGTCGAGGGGGATGCAGACTATCATCTGACCGACTACCCGTCCTATCTGCTGCCAACACTCGGCACTCACGAAATTTCGTCCGCACTGCACGATGCAGGCTACCGTATTCTGCTTCCCGTCGCGCACGCGATCACGACGGTTGCTGCGCCGGATGACGCGCTGTCGTTTTCCGCGCTGCTGTATACGTCGGAAAGCGCCTACCGCAAGGAGGATGTACTCTCGATTCAGACGCTTGACCGCGAGCCAGGCGATGAGCAGGGGGTGTATAACATCGGAATCGCGGCGGAAAATGCGCAGACTTCCGCGAGAGTCGTCTGGTTTGGCTCCAGCATGCTGCTCGACAGCACCGTCGACGACTCCGTATCCGGCGCAAATTATGCGCTGTTTGTCAATGCCGCGCTGTGGCTGTCCTCGCAGGATACAACACTTGCTATCTCCGCGCGGTCGCTTGCGCTGGAGTCTATACTAATGTCCGAGCAAGACGCGAAGCTATGGAACGCGGTCTGCGTCTATTTACTGCCGCTTGTCATCCTGCTTGTTGGCTTTGCCGTCTGGGGCAGCCGCCGGTATCATCGAAATAAGAAGGAGGTGCGCCGCAAATGAAACGTCGCGGCATCCTGATCCTCTACGCCGCGATTTGCGGTGTGCTCTCCCTCGCCGCCATCATTGCCATGCTTGCGACACGCAATGAAAGCGCGGTCGAGACAGAGCCCGTCTCAGCCGTTACCGCATTCAAAAATGCCGTTACATCCATTCAGCTGACGAGGGCGGGGGAGACGGTCACCCTCTCCACCTCCGGCGATGTCTGGACGCTCGACGGCGACGGGACAATTCCCGTCAACGGGACGCGCATCGAAAAAATGGCTTCCCTCGCGTCCAATCTGACGGCCATTCGCTCCTTTGCCGCGGCGGACGGCTCGCTTTCCGACTATGGCCTGACCGACGCCGGTATTTCCGTCACCGCGTCGAACCTTGCGGGGGAGCAGGCAACCTTCCGGATCGGGTATGAGACGTCCGCCGGGGATGCACGGTACGTCCTTAAGGGAAATACGGTCTACACCGTCGATACCGAGCTGTGTGCCGCGTTTGATTACGGCTTTTTAGACCTGCTCGCCTACGACGCCATGCCGGATATTCTGCCGTCGGAGCTTTCCTCCCTGTATGTGGAACGCGACGGCTTCGAGCTGGAGTTGTTATACGACGAAACCGATGCGTATCCCGCCTACGAAGCAATTTTCGACTGGTACGTCGGCCGTCCCTACGATACGCCCATCCCCGCCGATACGCGCAACGCCCATGCGCTGTTTTACGATGTGACCGGGCTGTATTTTTACGGCTGCGCGGCATATCGGCCCGCGGACTACGCCGCCTTTGGCCTTGACAACCCGCTTTGCACCGTCGCTGTTGAGTATACAGATGAAGCGGGAACGGTTCAATCCGTTCACTTAAACTTCGGTTCCGTGACGGACGACGGCTTCATCTATGCCCGTTTCGACGGCTCCAATCAGGTGTTGCTGGCCAACGCCGCGATCGCACAGCAAATCGCCTATGCCGTACCGTCCGATCTGCTGCCGCGTCAGGTCTGCGGGATTCTTTTGGAAACGGTCACCCATATGACGGTCACGCTGGACGGCGCTGTACGTTCGTTTGAAGGCGACGCGCTGGAAGATACCGCCTTCGTGTCGTTCTACGATACGCTGACCGCTATCGTCGCATCCGACACCGCGCCCGATACCGCGCTCTCGGGCGATCCGTATTTCACCATCACCTTTGAACGCAGCACCGACCACGACAGCGAAATGACGCTTTCTTATTATTTATACGATGACGCGTACTATCTGGCAGTCTTTAACGGGCGTAAAAATCAACTCGTCGACCGTTACGCGCTTGACGAGGCGCTCGAATTATACACCGCGATTTCGTAATTTGAGATTCGAAAGAGAGGTTATCCCCATGCCAAAGTCCGTCAAAGCTCTTCTCCACGAACGCCATATCCCAGCGCTTATTACCATGTGCGACGGCACCCTGGTCTCCCGCGAAAGCTGGCCTACCCGCCGGGCGGAGATGCTCGGCATCCTGCAGGAGAACATCTATGGCGTCACCCCGCCGCCATGCCCTGTCGAAGGAAAGATTCTCGAGACCAACGAGCGCTACTGTGCGGGAAAGGTTCGCCATGACACCGTCGCACTGACGCTGCACACCCCCTGCGGCGATCACACCTTCCCCGTGCAGCTCTTCCGTCCCGCGGCGTATCCTCATGCACCGGTTTTCCTGCACATCTGCTTCCGCCCGGATTATCCCGACCGTTATACGCCCATTGAGGAGATCACCGACCGCGGCTTTGCCCTCGCGATGTTTGACTACCGCGACGTCGCGACCGACGACGGCGACTTTACAAACGGTCTCGGTGCGCTCTATGTCGGCGCGCGCGAACGACGCGCGGACGAATGGGGCAAGATTGGCATGTGGGCATATGCCACGTCGCGCGTCCTCGACTGGCTTGAGACGATCCCCGGTGTCGACGCGTCGCGCGTTACGGTAACGGGGCATTCTCGTTTGGGCAAGACCGCGCTTTGGTGTGCCGCGCAAGACGAGCGTTTCTTCTGCGGCATCTCCAACGACTCCGGCTGCGGCGGCGCCGCCATCGAACGCGGCAAGGTCGGCGAGCATGTCGACCGCATCACGACTGTATTTCCGTTCTGGTTCTGCCCTCGCTACGCGGAATATGCCAGCGACGTGTACAAAATGCCGTTTGACCACCATTTCGTCTCCGCCTGCGTCGCGCCGAGGCTTTGCTACATCGCGAGCGCGGAAGAGGATCTATGGGCGGACCCCGCAAGCGAATTTCTTGCGGCTGTAGCGGCGTCGGACGCGTATACGCTGCTCGGCATACCGGGGCTTGCACCGATACCGGAATATCTGCCGGTCGCGCCGCAGCACTTCCATGACGGGAAGCTCGGGTATCATGTCAGAAAAGGACTGCATTATTACGACCGCGAAGACTGGCTTGAACAAATGGCATTTCTTGAGAAAAATCTTTGATGCGTGAACGAAAACGGACAAGGTACGCCGTATTCCAACATTCGATATACATTGATAAGGAGAGAGAGCATCCATGCGTTACATGTCTTTATCCATGCAGGAAATCAATCCGCTCCTGCCCCAAACACAGACTCCCGCGAGCTTGCAAGTGCTTCTGCGCGAAAACTCGCCGCGTATCGGTACGGGTGAGAATATGCGCCGTCCCGTGGTGATCACGCTGCCCGGCGGCGGGTATGCCTTCACCTCCGAACGCGAAGCCGACCCCATCGCACTGCCGTTCCTGAACGCAGGGTTCCAGAGCCTGACGCTGTATTATTCCTGCGCCCCGGATCGTTATCCCACAGCTCTCTTAGAGGTCGCGGCCACCATCGCGTGGGTGCGCCGCAACGCCGACGAGCTGCATGCCGACCCGGACAACATCTACATCTGCGGCTTTTCGGCAGGCGGTCATCTCGCGGCGTCCTCCGGTATCCTCTGGAACGAGCCTTGCATCGCAGAAACGCTTGGCATCGACAACCGCCTCGCGCGTCCCGACGGTATGATTCTATGCTATCCTGTCATTCTCTATGGCCCTGATTCCCATAGAGGCTCGTTCGAGAATCTGCTTGGTTCCGGACTTCCCGACGAGGAATACGCGAAACTGTCGCTGGAAAAGCGTGTGGACGATACGACCCCGCCCGCGTTCCTGTGGCATACCTGGGAGGACGGAAGCGTGCCGGTCGAGAACAGCCTGAAGCTTGCCGGGGCGCTGCGCGCACACCGGATTCCGTTCGAGTTGCATGTCTATCCCTACGGCGGTCATGGTCTGTCCGTTGCAAACGAGCAATCTTCCGCTGTAGACCAGGATTCTATACGCGACCCGCACGTCGCGACATGGATGAACCTCTGCATTGATTGGATAAAATTACAAAGTAATCTAATAAAATAACATAAGAAGCCTCGATATAGGCCCTATTACCGGCATAAACGAAAAAGACGGCACGATCCTTCCGCCAAAGCGGACAGAATCGTGCCGTCTCGTAAGTTATTTAATATAAAAGGTGAGGCTTACGCTTCGGCGCGGCTCTTCCCCCAGAAGAAGAGCGCTACGGTACCGGGGCCGGTGTGGCTGCCGATGGTGGTGCCGATGTCATTGATCAGGACACGGCCGTTAAGCTTGGGAAAGCGGCTTTCGATGAGCTTTGCGACCGCTTTGGCGTCTTCGAGGCAATCGGACTGGGAGATGAAGCATTTGCCGGCATAGGCAAGACCGTCGCGGGCGGTTTCCTCCATACGGTCGACAATGCTTTGGATAGCCTTGATTTTTCCGCGCAGCTTCTGGCGGGGCGTCAGATGACCGGTTTCGTTCATATTGAGCATCGGGCAGATATGGAGGACGGTACCGAACCAACCGCCCACCTTGGAAAGACGTCCGCCCTTGACGTAGAAGGTTAGGTCGGTGGAGAAGAACCAGTGCCACATCTCTAAGCGGTGCTTTTCGGTCCAAGCGTACAGCTCATCTATATCCATGCCTCCGTCGCGCAGATCGGCGAGAGTATCCATGATCAGCCCATAGCCGGAGGAAGCGCCGAGGGAGTCCACGACATAGATTTTTCGATCGGGAAAGCGCTCGCGCAAGTCGTCGCGTGCGATGCAGGCGGCATTATAAACGCCGGACAGCCCCGACGACAAGGACACATGCAGGATATCCTTACCCTGCTCAAGGAAAGGGGTAAAATATTCGATAAACTCGCCGGTGCTGACCTGCGCGGTTTTCGTATCCGCGCCGTTACGCATCGCATTATAAAAGTTCTTACTGGGCATCGACTGATCGTCATTATAAGACACGCTGTCGATGAGGAAATGAAACGGTATCCACTGGATGTTGCGCTCCTTAAAATGCGCTGCCTTCAGATCGGCTGTCGAGCAGCAACTGATCATAAAATCGGCCATATAGGGTTATCCTCCGTTCTTGAGCACGAGCGGAACCTCATTTTAGGACGCGCTTTGCCCATATAAACCAAGTTTATCATATCCGATCGCTTTGCGCAAGCAAATTTTCAGCCTGACGGTATTTTTTTTCGAAAACTTTTTATGACATTTACCTCACTTATTCACAAGGAAGGCTTTATCAGGTCGTCTTAATGTAGCATATTCGCACGGTGTTATTAAAAATATAGAATGGCGGCGATATCTTATTCTTTTATATAAAAATAAAAGTGCGTCGAAGTCTTAAACACTCGACGCACTTTCGCTATTGTTCTCTTACAAAACTGACAGGACGTACTTGAGGATAAAGATAAGCGAAATAATATACATCAGCGCCGGAACTTCCTTAAACTTTCTGCGAACAGTCTTGATGAGGACATAGGAGATGAAACCGAAGCCGATACCATCAGAGATGGAATACGCAAACGGCATCATGGCAATCGTCAGGAAGCAAGGAATCGCGGTCTCAATGTCGTTCCAATCGATCTTCGCAACGCCCTTGATCATCAGAACACCAACGATGATCAGCGCTGGAGCAGTTGCTGCCGCCGGAATGATACCGGCAATAGGCGCAATGATGATCGCGAGTAAGAACAGAATACCGGTTACAATGGAAGCCAGACCCGTACGGGCGCCTTCGGAAATACCGGTGGATGACTCGACGAAGGTCGTTACAGTGGAGGTGCCCAGACAAGCGCCGACACAGGTGGCCGCGGCGTCGGCGATCAGTGCACGGTCGCCGCCGGGGAGGTTGCCCTTCTTATCAAGCATTCCGGCGTTGCCGGCGGTACCGATCAGAGTACCGACGGTGTCAAAGCAGTCGACCAGTGTGAAGGAAATGATCGCAGTGATCAGCGGCAGGAGACCGTGGGAGAGCAGCCCTCCGAAGTCAAACTTCAGGAAGACGGGTGCGAGGGTGATGCCGGACAAGGTCAGGGTTTCCGGGAAGGTAGTCACGCCGAAGGGGATGCCAACGATCGTGGTCACCAGGATGCCGATTAAGATCGCTCCCTTGACCTTGAAGGCCATCAGGATCGCCATTATCACTATACCGATGATCGCCACAAGCCCGACCTTGTTGCCGGCAAAGTTCAACGACGGAACGCCAGCCGCAAAGCTGACGATTTTAACATTAAGCAGACCAATCAGTGCAATAAACAGACCGATACCGGCGCTGATAGCTGCTTTTAAGCTTGCAGGAATGGACGCGATGACTTTGGAGCGCAGCGGAGAGATCGCTATAATGAAGAAAAGGAGACCGGAGATTAGGACGATGGTCAGCGCTTGTTGCCAGGTAAAGCCCATACCGAGGCAGACGGTGTACGTAAAGAATCCGTTGAGTCCCATGCCGGGCGCCTGCGCGAAGGGAACATTGGCAAGCAGGGCGGTCAGGATGGTGCCCAGCGCGGCGGAAATGCAGGTCGCGACGAGGACGGATGTCCACAGTTCGCCGGGCATCGCAGGGAAGAAGCCGTCGCCTAGATCGACGCAAAGCATGTTCGGATTGACGAAGATGATGTAGGCCATTGCAAAGAAGGTTGTAATGCCACCGACAATCTCCGTCTTAATCGAGGTCTTGTGCTCGCTGAGTTTGAAGAATTTGTCCATGGAAAGCCCTCCAAAATCAAAAAATTCCCGTCTTAAACATGATCTGCCTTGCGTGAAGATCATCTGGACGGGATGTTAACGTGTCTTTATTATATACGCATGTGCGAAAAAAGTAAATGGACAATCCTTACGAAATGTTAACAGTGTTATCGTTATTTATACACAATTCGACACCTCTTTTTTCATAGCAGCTCTTGCAATTGCAGGTATGCTTGTGTACAATAGAGAAGAAAAACTGTATTTTAGGAGAACGCGTGCATGTTTTCGGATCGCCTTTATTACGACACCCCCCGCAAGGCCGCCTTTACCGCAACCGTACTTTCCTGCAATCCCGCGGCCGATGCCTATCGCGTCACGCTAGACCGTATCGGCTTCTATCCCGGCGGCGGAGGGCAGCCCGCCGATACCGGTACCGTGAACGGCATCCCCGCCGTGGGTACGGATGAGGACGCGCCCGCCGTGTTGCTGCCGTCTCCGCTCGAGCCGGGTACTCAGGTTGCCTGCGAGATCGACCTTGCGCGCAGGCTCGCCTTCATGCGGCGACATTCGGGTGAGCATATTGTCAGCGGTTTGCTGCATACGCTGACCGGTGGGGATAACGTCGGCTTTCATATGAATGATAGCTTGGTCACGCTGGACTGGAGTCTCCCGCTCGATGAAAAAATGCTCAGGGACGTCGAGCGCCGGGTAAACGAGATCGTTATGGCGGATGTCCCCATTACATCGGCGGTCTATCCGTCCGCACCGGAGAGTGTCGCCTACCGTGCAAAGCGTGCGATAGACGGCGAGGTGCGGCTGGTCACCGTCGAGGGCGTCGATGTTTGCGCCTGCTGCGGGCTGCATGTCGGGCGGACGGGGGAGATCGGCCTGATACGGCTTGCGGACGCGATACGCTGGAAGGGCGGCTCGCGGGTAACGATGCTTGCGGGCATGGACGCGCTGGAAGACGCCGTGACAATTGCGGGGCAGAACCGGGAGGTTGCGCGGCTCGTCTCGGCAAAGCCGTATGAGACGGGGGAGGGCGTCCGCGCGGCACTTGCCGCGGCGGAGGCGCTGCGGGCCGGAAATACCGCCTTAAAAAAGCGGCTCATGGCCTACCGGGTGGCGGAATTATCCTCCGTACCGGGCAGACTCGTTCTGTTTGAGGACGCGATGGAGCCGGACGATCTGCGCAGGATGGCGCTCGCACTGTCCGGAACGCGTGTGGATTTAGTCGCAGTTTTCTCCGGCGATGACGCGGGCGTGTACCGCTACGCCATCGCGCGGGCGAACGGCGATGTGCGGGAATTCACGAAGGCTCTCAACACGCGTTTTTCCGGACGCGGCGGCGGCTCGGCGGTTTTGACGCAGGGAAGTCTGACGGGGGAGCGCCGCGCTATCGAGGAAGCAGTCAAGACGGCATAACAATTCCCCGCGAATGGCATTTACCCTTCGCGGGGAGTCGTTTTTTTCAGTCTTCAAAGCCGCGACCGGCATGAGATCGCGCCATTTCGCGGTTCGCGTCGCGTTTGGACTCGTCTTCGCGTTTATCATAGAGCTTTTTCCCCTTTGCAAGGCCGATCTCGACTTTTACGCGAGAGTCCTTGAGGTAAACCTCCAGCGGCACGACGGTGCATCCGTCGCGTTTGACGGCGTTATAAAGCTTGAGAATCTCGCGCTTATGCAACAGCAGCTTGCGTTCACGCACGGGATCCTTATTAAAGATGTTCCCCTTCTCGTAGGGGCTGATGTGCATCCCGTGCACGTACATCTCCCCGTCACGGACAAAGCAAAAGCTGTCTTTAAGGTTTAACTGTCCCAGCCGGATGGATTTGACCTCCGTCCCGGCGAGAGCAATGCCCGCTTCCATGCGTTCGAGGATAAAATAGTCATGAAACGCGCGCCGGTTTGATGCGACGCTCTTGATTCCGCGTTTGATCGGCATAGCCGCCTCCATACCCAAATATCGTCTTGATATGTTCAGTATACCTGTGTTTATAAGCCTTGTCAAGTATTTTTCGACGAATGCGCAGCCCTTGTCGCGTTCAGGACGCAAAGTACGGTTACCCCCGCGTCGGCAAAGACCGCTTCCCACATCGTCGCGAAGCCAAGTACCGCGAGCACCATTACAGCAAACTTGACAGTCAGCGCGAACGCGATATTCTGTGTCACTAGCTGCTTTGTCCGGCGTCCGATACGAATCGCTTCCGCTACGCTGCGCGGGTTGTCGCGCATCAGCACTACATCCGCGGCTTCGATCGCGGCATCCGTACCGAGCGCACCCATTGCAATGCCGACGTCCGCTCTCGCCAGCACCGGCGCGTCGTTGATGCCGTCGCCGACATAGGCCGTAGTACCCTCCGCACCAAGTGCCTCCACCGCGTTTACCTTATCCTCCGGCAGCAGTCGTGCGCGCACCTCATCGATCGGCGCGCCGCGCAGCGCATACGCGCCCATGTCTCCCGTCAGCAACGCGACCTTCTTTACACCGAGGGTTTTCAGCTCCTTGATCGCATCGCGTGTTTCCGGCTTCGCGGTGTCGGAGAAGGTCAGGCAGCCGATATACACCCCGCGGCGCTCGATGTGGATGACGGTGCCCTCGACATCCTCTGCCTGTGGGATAAAGCGGCGGTTGCCCGCACGGATCGGCACACCGTCCGCTACGCAGGATACACCAAGTCCCGGGAACGCCTTCGCATCCGTCACACGCGCAGGATCGATCGCCGCTCCGTGCGCACGTAAAACGGCAAGCGCCAGAGGGTGATCAGACACCGATTCCGCGAGCGCTGCCGCCTCGAGCAGCTCCGATGGGGTACAGCCCTTCGCGTGGGTTTCGGCAAGTGTTAAGACGCCGGTCGTCAGCGTGCCGGTTTTGTCGAACGCCACAACATCGACCCGCGCGAGAGTATCTAGGTACTGCGCGCCTTTGACAAGGATGCCGCGTTTCGACGCGCCGCCGATGCCCGCAAAGTAAGTCAGCGGTACCGAAAGCACTAGCGCACACGGGCAGCTCACAACCAAGAGCATCAGCGCGCGGCGAATCCATACATCCCATGCAGGCGTAGCGGTTTGCATCGCGTTTCCAACCAGCGGTGGCAAAACGGCGACCAGCACCGCTGCACCGACGACGGACGGTGTGTAGACACGGGCAAAACGGGTGATAAAGCGCTCTGCTTTTGCCTTGCGTTCCGTCGCGTTTTCGACCAGCTCCAGAATCCGACTGACCGCCGACGCGCCGAACGGTTTCGTCACACGCACGGTCAGCGCACCCGTATTACACACAGACCCGCCGAGAATTGTATCACCGACACCGACGTCGCGTGGCAGGCTCTCACCCGTCAGCGCCGCCGTATCGATCGAGGAGCTGCCCTCGAGAATCACGCCATCCAGCGGCACACGATCGCCGGGGCGTAGCAGCATCGTTTCTCCGACTTCTACCGCTTCCGGGTCTACCTCCATAGACTTGCCCTCCCGCAGCACCCTTGCGCTGTCGGGTCGCAGCGCCATGAGAGAGGAAATCGACCGTCTTGACCGCGCTTCCGCAAGCTCCTGCACCCATTCCCCGAGTCCGAAGAACACCATGACTGCCACTGCTTCCGTCCAGTCGCCAAGCGCCATTGCGCCTACTGTGGCGATCACCATCAGCAGGTTCTCGTCAAAAATCTCGCCATGCGTAAGGTTGCCAAACGCGCTTTTCACCGTTTCGTACCCTGCGACGATGTACGCCGCCACGCAGACGGCGATCTTGATCGCGCCGTCCGGCAGGAAGAATGCGATACCGAGTCCTGCCGCGCCGATCAGTACTCGGAGGAGATCGGATTTTCCCGTATCGTGTTCATGTTCATGGTGACGCTTACATTCTTTTTCATGTAGGTTCTCGCATGCCGTGCAGCTCATAAATCCTCGCTCCTTACTCTTCTATATGCTCCAGTCCCTGATCCAGCATCGTCTTGACATGCGCATCTGCGAGCGAGTACACCATCGTCTTTCCCTCGCGGCGGCTGCGCACCAGATGGCTGCCCTTGAGGATGCGCAGCTGGTGGGAAATCGCGCTCTGCGTCATCGACAACAGCTCCGCGATGTCGCCTACGCATAATTCCGCGCTTTCCAGTGCAAATAATATCTTGATTCGCGTAGAATCCCCGAATATCTTGAACAGCTCCGCGATATCGTATAAGATTTCCTCGTCCGGCTGCATCTCCTGCAGTTCTTCTATCGAACGTGCCTGCTTCTCGTCCATATTGAAACGTCCTTTCATATGATTCATTGTTCATATGTATTATAGTGCTCTTTTACCCGTTTGTCAATAGGGCAAATTAGCCCAAGCCGCGAAGCGGCATATATAATATAAGGAGGATTTTAACAAATGAAGCTCCATATTTTCGGCTCTTGCTCGGGAACGGAACCGTTTCCGGGGCGGCATCATGTCGGATTTGCGTTTGAGCATGCGGGAGCTCTCTACTGGTTCGACGCAGGGGAGTGCTGCTCCTATACGGCGCATACGATGGGAGTCGACCTGATGAAGGTGCGGAAGATCGTGATTTCGCATACACATATGGATCATATCGGTGGGCTCGGGAATCTGTTCTGGACGATACGCAAGCTCGACGGAATGCGCCATACGCTCGAAAACCGGGACATCGACCTGTATATCCCCGACCGGCGCGCGTGGGACAGCGTATATCAGACGTTATCCTATACTGAGGGTGGCTTTGTCTGCGATTTCCGCATCCATGCGCATGAAATCGGGGACGGGCTGCTGTTTGATGACCGGGGCTTTCGCGTGACTGCGCTGCACAATCACCATCTGCCACATGAGGACGGTACGCCGTGGCGTTCGTTCGGGTTCCTGATCGAGTGTGAAGGACGCCGCATCGTCTATTCCGGCGATACGAAAGGTATTGACGATTACGCCGCGTTCCTGCCGTGTGACTTGCTGTTGATGGAGAGTGGGCATCATCATCCGCCGGAGGTCGCGGCAACCCTTCTCGAGCGCGGACTGTTCCCGGGGACGCTCGCGTTCATCCATCACGGGCGCGATCTGCTCGATCGCCGTGAAGAACAGATAACGGCGCTCGACCGGCTATGTCCGGGACGTTACATTATTTATAACGACGCCGAAACCTTTACGCTTTAAGGGAGGGAACCGGGTATGGAAGAACGCTTCAAAGCCGCAGCCGAGATGGATTTACGGCTGCATTTCGCGGATTACTGGCGTTTCGCTTTCGACCAGCGCGACGATCATACCGTTTCGCTGATCGCGCCCGCATCGTATGTTCTGGATGCCGACGGAACACGGCTTGTCATCGACCCTGTGTTTCGTTTTCCCTGGATGGAAGCACTTGTCGCGGACGTCTGGACGCATGATCTCGCAAATGTCGACGGGGTTCTGTACACGCACCGCCACGGCGACCACTATTCGCCCTCTACCGCGCATACGGCGGCGGCGTCTGGCGCAAGGGTATACCTTCCGGCGTTCTTCCCGGAAGCAGGGGAGGACTCCTTTACAGCTATTGAAGCCGGTCGGCCGTTTCAAATAGGTCGGCTGCGCATCACGCCGTTTACTAGCCCTCATTTCGACGCCGATCACATCACCGGTGTACCGGAGTACGGGTATCTTGTCGAGACCTCCCGCCGAACGCTGCTGTTTCCGGGGGATGTGCGGCTGTACGACCCGGCCAGACTGCCGCCCGCCGCGTCGGTTGACACGGTCTTTGCGCATGTCTGGCTCGGACGCGGTAATGCGCTGCGCCTGCCGTGCGAGCCGTATGTGGCAGATTTCGCCCGTTTTGTGCTGGCCCATCATCCCCGGAGGGTGTATCTTGCGCATCTCTATGAAATCGGACGCACGCCGGAGGAGTTATGGACTTATACGCATGCGGGCTTATGTGCGGATGCCATCGCAGCGGAAGACCGCGGCGTGTCGGTAGCGGTATTGCGTTACGGATTCCGTTATGAAGTTTAAACAGTCTTTGGAATCTGTTTTTTAATGAATGTGCTCTCCGTATTTACGCTAATTATTTTTACGATTACACAGAGTAATTCTGTCAATATCGACGGCGAAAATCAGTTTTTCTTATGTTAAAATAATAAAGTGTTAAATAGGAGGATGCGTATGGACTTTTCTGAAAAGCTTGCATTCGTTATAAAAGCACTGGAAATCACAAGTGCCGCTGCCGGACGTATTACGGGCATCGACGCTTCTTTGTTGAGCCGCTTTCGTTCGGGCGAACGGATACCCGCACGCAACAGCGTTCAACTCGACAAGCTGTGCAATGGCTTTTCAGAATATGCCCGCCAAAACGATAAGGAAAACGCCCTGCGTGCTCTGTGCGGCTGCACTGGTTCCATGGATCTGGCCGAAGGGATTCGCACGTGGTTTCTTGAATCGCCTTTACGTCCGGAACGCATCCGTGAAATGCGGGAAATCTCCCAACGGCGTGCCTCGTATGCCTTTGCCATGGCCGAGCGGCTCAATTCCTTGATGACCGCTGTCGGTGTGTCTAATATCCTTCTTGCCCGCGCCCTGAAAACGGACGCTTCGCATATCAGCCGTCTTCGCAGCGGCTCCCGCATCCCTGTGACGGATAGTCGGATCATCGCTGATATCGCCGACTATTTCGCCGGACGTGCGCTTGAGGAAGATCGCATCGCCGCTATGTTCATCCTCATCGGCCGTGAAGAGGGTGAGCCGGAAGAGCTCCGAGACGCCATCTACGAATGGCTCCGGGAAGCGCGTCCTTCTGATGAGCGTCCCAGCTTGACCCGTTTTCTGACGGCGGTCGATTCACTTAAGGATGACGAGGAATTTCTATCACTGCCGCGTGTGCCGCGTTTTTATGCGGACATTGTATCGGAAAAAATTGGCGTTGGATTCGACGGCTTGCGTGCCGCGGCGCTCGATTTTATGAATTGCGTCCTGAGTCCCGACGCGTTGATGGGCGAGCGCGTGATTTATATTTATACCGATCACAATTCCGAATGGATGCGTGAGCCTCGCTTCCGTCAGGAATGGGCAGCGCGTATGGCGACGGCCCTGCGTGCCGGTTTCTGCTTTCGCGTCGTTCATAATATCGACCGCAGCCACGAGGAGTTGTACTTATCTTTGGAATCCTGGCTGCCGTTTTACCATTACGGCCGCATTGAGCCATATACCTGCCAACGCACCGGCGACCAGCGTTTCTCCCATACGATCTTCGTCGCCCCTGGCCGCGCCGTCGTCAACGCTTGTTGCGTTACCGGCACCGAGGACCGAATGCGTTCTGTCTTTACCTCCAATGGGGATCGTGTATCCTACTACGAGGAGCAGATTCATGGTTTACTCGACGGCTGTTCCTCACTGATGCATATCTACCGCTCCGAAGACGCGCCGATGCTCGCACAGCGTATTCTTGATCTCGAAAAAGCGCGCGGAAGACTGACTTATCTGTCGGATGCGCCATCTTCAAGCACTATGCCGTCGGAAATGCTTGAAGAAATGATGCTGCGCAACGGAATCCGCTCAGAGCTTCGACAGAAAATCCTCGCCGATCATATGCAGCGCGTCGAGCGGTTTATCCGAAACTGTGCCGGCGACGGTGTTGTGGAATTTATCGGGGAGCCTCTTCCGGAATTCATCGAAAAAAAGAAGCTTCTTGTTAATATCCCACCGTTTTTCGGTCATTCCATTCCCTATACCGAAAGCGATTACCGCCGTCATCTCGAATATGCCGAAAAGGTCTCCAGACGCAATCCCGGTTATCGGATCGTTCGTGTCCCGCATAACCTATTCCACAACATCCGCATCTGTTCCCGGCAGGGCGGGGAAGTTTGGGTTTTGCAAAACGACAATCAGCTTTCCTTCTACCTCGAGCATCCCATTCTTTGCCGCGCTTATGAGACTTTCTTACGCGAGTTGGAAAAATAGTGCATGAACGATGACCGGCGCTCCCATTTTCTGTTGCGGGAGCGCCGGTTTTATGTTTGTTTATATGGCAAGCAATAATACTTTACAGGCAAATATGCCCTGTAAAGTATTATTACTACATGGCATTTTCCATAAATGCCCGGAACAGTGGGTGCGCATGATTGGGGCGGCTCTTGAACTCGGGATGGAACTGTACGCCGACGAAGAAACGCAGTCCGGGTACCTCGACGGTTTCAACAATGCGGCCGTCGGGAGAGGTGCCGGAAACGCAAAGACCGGCGCTGACAAGCCGCTCGCGCAGTGTGTTGTTGAACTCATAGCGGTGACGGTGACGTTCATGGATGAGCGCTTCACCGTAAGCTTTCGCCATCTGTGAGCCTTCCGCGATAGCACAGGGGTAGCTGCCGAGCCGCATGGTACCGCCTTTCGGAATGACACCGTTCTGGTCAGGCATGAAGTCGATCACAGGATAGGGGGTCGTTTCGTCGATTTCGGTGGAGTTGGCGCCATCCATGCCACAGACATGGCGGGCGAATTCGATGACGGCAATTTGCATGCCGAGGCAAAGTCCCAGGTAAGGGATGTCATGCTCACGCGCATAGCGGCAGGCGGAGATCATGCCTTCGATACCGCGGCTGCCGAATCCGCCGGGGACACAGATACCGGCACAGCCGGAAAGCAGCTCGGCAGCATTACTGTCGTCTAAGTTTTCGGAATCGATCCAGACCTTCTCAAGCTGCACGCCGCAGGCAATCGCCGCATGGTTCATCGCTTCGGAAACGGAGAGATACGCGTCGTGGAGCTGCATATACTTGCCGACAAGCGCGATCTTCACGGTATGCGTCGGCCTTTTCGCATGCATGAGCATCGCGTTCCAATCCGCAAGGTCGGGCTCCGGCACGTCAAGTCCTAGAATGCGGCAGGCGACGCGGTCGAGTCCGCCTTCATGGAGCATGATCGGCGCTTCGTAGAGCGATTGCAGCGTAACGTTCTGGATGACGCAGTCCTCCGAGACGTTGCAGAACATGGCGATCTTCTTAAGGATACCGTCATTGACGGGCTCGTCCACGCGGCAGACGATGATGTCGGGGGAGATACCCATGGATTGCAGCTCTTTGACGGAATGCTGGGTGGGTTTGGACTTATACTCGCCCGCAAAAGGTAGGTAAGGAACGAGAGTGACATGAATAAACAGGCAGTTCGCACGGCCAATCTCGATAGGAATCTGACGGATGGCCTCGAGGAAGGGCTGACTCTCGATATCGCCGATTGTGCCGCCGATTTCGGTAATCATGACGTCGGCATCGGAAGCTTTGGCGCCCGCGTAGATGAAGTCCTTGATTTCGTTTGTGACGTGGGGGATGATTTGCACGGTTTGCCCGAGGTAGTCGCCGCGTCTCTCGCGGTTTAAAACGTTCCAATACACGCGTCCGGACGTCAGATTCGAATACCGGGTCAGATTCTCATCGATGAAGCGCTCATAATGCCCGAGGTCGAGATCGGTTTCCGCGCCGTCTTCCGTCACGAAGACTTCGCCATGCTGAAACGGGCTCATCGTACCGGGATCGATATTCATGTACGGGTCAAGCTTCTGCGCCGCCACTTTCAATCCGCGTGCCTTTAAGAGCCGTCCTAAGGATGCCGCCGTGATGCCTTTACCAAGACCGGAAACCACGCCGCCGGTCACGAATACGTACTTTGTCATTTTGAACAAACCTTTCCTTATAAACATGAAAAATCCCGCTTATAGGCGGGATTTTTAGCTGATGAGGGTTAGTTATTGAGCCACCGATCAAGGTTTTCGGCGACGAACTTGTCATCATTGAGGTGCGGGTACATTTTATAGACGCGCTCGATTTCCTCGGCCTGTCCGGGCGAGAGGGTTTCCTCCGGATCGAGACACCAGATACCTTCCATCAGGCCCTGACGGCGAAGCACCTCGTGGACGCCGGGGATGCAGCCTGCGAATTTGTTGGCCGCGTCGAAGAAGGCCGCGTTACAGTCGGTGATCTCGATGCCGAGGGTGAGAAGGGACGTTGGCATCTCCTCGGCAGCTTGCGCAGCCTTGAGTATTCCGAACATATCGACGACCGTCTTTGTCCACATGGACCAGTGGCCTAAAAGCCCGCCGTTAAAGCGCTTTTCGCGGACGGAGCCATCCGGCATCGTGAAGCGATAGGTCGTCAAAAGATCGGCGACGATGTTGTCGTCGTTGCCGGTGTAAAGCGTAATCTCGTCGGGACGGGAGGACATTGCCGCCGCACGGACTATATCGAGCGTCTGATAGCGGTTAAAGGGAGCTGCCTTGATCGCGATGACTGCGGGGTTTTCGCACAGACGCGCCCAGTACTCGTATGGCAGGACGCGGCCGCCGACGGAAGGCTGAAGATAGAAGCCGACGATGGGCATTACATGTCCGACTTGTTCAGCACGGGAAAGGAGCTGATCGTCGGAATAATCGTTTAAGCCGCCGGTCGAGAGAAGGACGGCGTCGTAGCCTTCGGACTTCGCATATTCAGCTTCGGCAACGGCTTGGGCTGTCGGACCGCATACGCCGGCGATACGGAGGATTGTCTTACCGGTACGGGCTTCGAAAGCGTCGGTTTCCTCACGGGCGATGCGTAAAATCGGCTTGAAGAGGTTTATTTTCGGGTCACGGATAGCAAACTGCGTCGTATGAACCGCGACGGCAAGTCCGCCGACACCGGCATCGAGATAATACCGGATCAGCGCGCGCTGACGGCGCTCATTAAAGGAGCGGTCGGCGTTCAGGGTCAGCGGAAAGGCCGGAATGACGGTGCCGGCACGGAGTAACGCCAAAGCTTTGTCTCTCATTAATAGCTACCCTTTCTCTCCTCAAAATGCGTGGGCTTGCCCAAACTCCGTCCACCTTCGAGAATCCATTCCGCCTGCCAGTCGACCATCTGCTGAATCGACACGCGCGGATAACCGAACAGTTGCGAGCACTGTGCGGCGTTGACGAGGTAGGAGTCGGCGCACTCGATACCGGTAAAGTGCGGGGTCTTGCCAAAGCGCTTGCCGAATTCCGTCGCCGCCCAGCGGACACCGACGATTTCGGGACCGCTCACGTTGAGCTTCTTCGCGGGGGACTCGCAGTAGAGAAAGCTGCGAATAGCGATCTCGTTGGCGTCACCCTGCCAGATGCAGTTAAAGCACCCGTTTTCAAGCGCGATCTCCTGCTCCGCATAAACCTTTGACGCGATATCGTAGAGGACGCCGTAGCGAAGCGCGATGGCGTAATTCAAGCGGTACAGCAGCGCTTTCGTGCCGTAATGCATCGAACCGTACTCGAAGATACGCTCACGGGCGAGGACGCTCTGCGTATACTCGCCGATGGGGCCGGGTTTTGTATTCTCGGACGCACCGCCGGATGCGACAGGAACGATGGGGTAGATGTTGCCGCTTGAAAAGACGACGATAGAGGATGCACGGTAACGTTCGGCAACGAGCGTCGGCAACCAGGCGTTCATCGACCAGGTCAGCGGTTCCTGGCCGTCGGTGCCAAACTTACGGCCGGCCATATAAATGATATTCGGGCAGTCGGGAAGCTGATCCAGAGCACCCGCGAGCATCAGGTCGGCGGAAATCGTCTCGACGCCGTTTTCATGCAGCAGGTCGAGAGCAGCGGCGTCGGAGAAGCGGGAGACCGCGATGATCTTCTTCTCGATACCGGCGGCACGCACGGCGTTCTTCGCCAAAATCGCAAGCGTCGGGCCCATTTTACCGCCCGCGCCGAGGATCATTATATCGCCTTCAATCTTCGCGATGTCGGCAATCAAACCGGCTGTCGGCGTAGTCAGCAGCTGATCCAGTTTTTCTTCGGTCCACATACAGCATTTGATCCTTTCGATACACATTTGAAGTTATTATACACCAGCCATTCCCCGCTTGTCAATGGGCACAGTCTCGCTTTTTCGATAATTTTGCACGTATACGGTATTTATTGAAAAAAAGCTCTTGACTCCGACTTGAATCTGTGCTATACTATGCAACGTTCTAAAAAGCATTTGCTGTTGTGGCTCAGTCGGTAGAGCAGCGCACTCGTAATGCGCAGGTCGCCAGTTCGAATCTGGCCAACAGCTCCATGAAAACCCCGCCGTTTGTGATGAAACGGCGGGGTTTTTGCACTTCATGGGTCGCTAAAAACTATTTATTTTCATCAGCCCTCATAAAACACGCGTCTTTTGCATTATTATTGACATCCTCATATGCCTGTGGTACAATATTATAAGGTCTCTTTACGTTGTATTTTATTTCGGCTTTGCTGAGATGGAAAAAAACGAAAGCATTTTATAACGGTAACGATGCTTTGGCTACCAGAAAGGATATTTTTAAAATGGATCCTGAACGAAGTACGGAGTTTCCTCGATTAAAATCTACTAAAAAAATGAAATAGCACCGTGCCTTTCATGGCACGGTGCTATGAAAGGCTGGTTTCATATGATTCATTATTATCTGACAGATAATGAAAAGCTGCAGAATTTAACCGCACCTCAAAGCGGCTGCTGGGTATCGATAGTGGCCCCCGAGGAACAGGAATTGTCCGAAATTTCGGCACACTATAAGCTGGATTTAAGCGTTTTGCGTGCCGCACTGGATACGGATGAACGCTCCCGCATCGATGCCGATAACGGGTATACCATGGTACTGGTGAATATTCCCACCGTGGAAGAGCAAAGCAAGAAAGAACTATACAGTACCATTCCCTTGTCCATTTTAATTGTTCAGGATGCCATTATCACGGTGTGCAGCGAAGATTCTCCCATCATCCGAGCCTTTGCGCAGAGCAAAGTAAGAGAATTCCATACGCAGATGAAGTCCCGCTTTATTCTGCAGTTCCTGTATCGGATTGACACGCTGTATCTGCAATATCTGCGCAATGTGGACAGAAAAAGCGAGGAGGTGGAAACGCAGCTCCACAAATCCACCCAGAACCGGGAACTGATCGAGCTGCTGAAACTGGAGAAGAGCTTGGTATACTTTACTACCGCGCTGCGCTCTAATGAGGCAGTATTGGAAAAACTGCTGCGTACCGAACTCATCAAGAAATATCCAGAGGATGCGGAGCTGCTAGAGGATGTCATTGTAGAGAACAAACAGGCCATTGAGATGGCTAATATTTACAGCGGTATTCTCAGCGGTATGATGGATGCTTTCGCCTCTGTAATCTCCAATAATTTAAATATCGTCATGAAGATATTGGCGATCATTATAATTGTCATGGCTATTCCCACCATGGTTTTCAGCGCCTACGGTATGAATGTCAATATGGAAGGAATGCCTTTTACGCAGAGCCCCTGGGGATTTCCCATCATCATCGGAATGTCTGTTGCCTTGAGTGTCGTTGCTACATTGGTTATCAGTAAACTGAAGCTCTTTAAATGAATAAGTCGATCACCCCTATGATAACGAAGAACAAGGGCAGGAACCCCGATGATCCGAGGCTCCTGCCCTTGTTTATTATACGGATGCGATCAGCTGATTGATTCTCTCACGCATGGCGGGAATCCACGCGTCGCCATGCGGATACTTACGGAAGGTGATCGGCTCGATGCCCTCCTCCAGCTCCCGAAGTACGCGCTCCCTGCCGCAAAGCGACTCCGCAAGCTGTAAGGCGCGCATGTCCTGCAGGGCCTCGTGGAATACCTCCAGTCGAATCGACGACAGCGGGCCGTCCTTACCGGGATAGACGACAAACGCGTCGCCCGCCGGGAACGCTTCCCCCGCGTCGGTCACGCGGAAGGGGTCGATCTTTGTCCGGGACAGGCAGGAATTGTAGAAATTGTAGCCCCACTGCAGGAATCCGACAATATGGAACTTATAAAGCTGCACACCAAGGACACGGTTGCGTGCCGACGGGAACGCGAGGAAACGGTTCGACACGTCGATGTTCTGTCCGCAGCAGTAGTAGGTCCACAGATTCGGTACGTGGTTTTCGAGGAAAGGCTCGATATGATTTGTCGCGGGAATCGGCAGATCCACAGCCCCCGTCGCGTAAAAGTCGTAATTCGACAGCGCGTCCATGACGGGGAAGCCGGGGATGAGGGATTTTAAGTATCCGCCGACGTTCTTGTACTGCTCGAGGTGATCGACGGAAGGCTCGTCCGACACGTGGAAATAGGCGTTCTTCTCCATGCCCTCCTCACGCAGCACTCGGAGCAGCTCCGGCACAAAAGCCGCCAGAAACGCACGGTACTCCTTTCCCACCGCGTCAGTCTCCCAACCAAAGATGCGGCGTGTTTGCCCGGTACAGGCGTCCGTCGCGATGATTTTCGGCGCATGCTCCGCGCCCCATTGCGTATAGAGGTGGCTGATTTCGAGATTGGCAATCCCGTTTTTCCTGCAAAGCGCAATCCAACGGCGCAGCCTCTCAAAGCCGAACGTATATGCGTCGCCATTCATCGTGACGTCGACGAGCTGCACGGTTTCGCGCTCGTGTCCGACCTCGGTATCGAGCGGCGGCGTGAAGACTGGCGTTAGAATCAAGTTCATCCCGCGCTCCGCGGCAAGTTTCATGAAGCTTTCAACTAAAGTCCAGCAGCGCTCCGACCACGGTTCCACGCCATAATACCCCGTGATGCCGTCCACATGGAACCAGTTCGTATACAGAAGTGTCTGGGCGGGCAATTCCGCGTCGATCACCCGCAGCGTAAACGTCTCACGGGCAAGCGTCTCTCCGTCGAACGTACAAACCAGCGTTATCACCTGTTCTCCCGGCGCCCATGCGTTCACTGTCACCCACGCGCTGTGCCAGACGTTTGCCGCGTGGCAGAACATCGGATCCATCGGCTGCAATACGTCGGGGAACAACCCTGGCTTAGTGCGCAGGACATTGGCGTCGTGAGCTTGATAGATCGGCTGCGCCGCCGGAACACACGAGACGTCGCGGATCATCACGGGATCGGCGGCTCCCTCCACCGTGATCGAGAACGTCCCGGTCACACGGTCGGTAAACTTATAGGCAAGCTGGAACGAAAACACTTCCCCGCGCAGCGCGGACGCATGGGCAAAGCAGGGCGCGTTTGGCGCTTCGTCGGGGAAGACTTTAATCAATGAGGACAGCAGTCGGCATTCAAATCCGGGCATGGTGATTTCTCCTTATTGTTCAGATTTCAAAAACATGCTCCTCACCGATCCCGCAGGCACGGGCAAAGGTGCGGATCGCGTCATGAACGAGAAAGCTTTTGGGCGTATGCGCGTCGCAGCCGGCGAAGAATTTGCAGCCGCATTCCCGCGCAAGGATATACATACGGCGGTACTCCTTCGGAAATCCGTCGGTGTCGCGCGTCATTCTGGGGTTAAAGATATCGGGATTGATTTCCAGCGCGACGCCGTTTGCCGCACAGGGCGTAAAGCTGCGCACAAAGTCGTCGTCCGTGATCCCGGCGATGGTAGCTTGCGTATCGGGGCAGCCCAGCGGACAAAACGGATGGGGGATTCCCGTCGCAAGACCCATCCCGGCGACCTCGATGGTACGGTCGATCATGATCTGCCGGAATTCCTCCGGCGTATGAATCGTTGCGGGTACGGTAAAGCCCTTCATATGCGTATGCGACGTCGGTATGAGGACAAAATCCATTAATTTCGCCGTTTCGCGGGAAATACCGACCTTTCCGTGTCCGCAGTACTCGGTTTCACAGCCAAACAGCACCCGTACACCGTGCCGCTGTTCCGGCATCCGCGCACGGAGCGTATTGACATGCACGAAATCCTGCTTTTTGTACCAATCCGACGCGCCCGGCACCTGCGTATCCCAGAAATGGTTTGCAAACCCGAGCGTGGTAATGCCTTCCTGCGCACAAAGCTCAAGATAACTTTCCACCGTCGCGTCGGGCCTCGCGCACAGCGATAGATTTGTGTGAGTATGCAAATCTTGCGTAAAGTACATTCTTCCACCTTCATCCTACTAAAATAATCCGCCGTTAGTATAGCATAAGAAGTACTTAAAAACAAGCGCCTATTTCGTTTGTTTTGTGTGTATAAGACAGAATTCCCGCCGTCTCTCCTTGACATGAAGCGGATTAGCCATTATAATACAGCTATTACATCCATTAGGAGGCGTGCTCGGGAATTATGGAACGAAATTATCAATTCCGCGAACGACTGCTCGAAGTACACCGCAAAGACCTTCGCGACGATCAGATTTGGAAGAAGGTCGTCGGTACCGTCGTCGACGAGACCTGGGAGATTATTTACCCTGCCGACGCAGACCGCGTTCTGATCCATGCGGCACACGATCTGCGCGATTTCTTCGAGACTTCGATGAGGCTCTATCTCCGCGCGCACGCAACCGACTGCATCGCCTGTGCACCGCGGGAGAGGAACATTATCCTGACAGACCGCGCCCATACGCCAGAGCTTGCGCCATCCTACACCGAGCGCGGCGCATTCCGTATGGACGTGACCGACGGCATCGTCCTCTGCGGCGCTACCTCCCGCGGCACTGCGCAAGGTGTGTACTACCTTGAAAACCGCATGGGTGTGCATCAAGGACCCGTCATCGAGCCGCAATCCGTCGAACGCCGCCCGCTGTTTTCGCCGCGCATGGTGCATTCCGGCTTCGGGCTGGACGAATTCCCCGACGCACATATCAACGCCATCACACATTCCGGTATGGACGCCCTGCTCGTCTTCGTTAAGGATTTAAACGTTACTCCGCACGGATACCTCGACTTGAATAATTTAATTTACCGCGCCGCCGGTATGGGCGTCGACGTTTACGCCTACAGCTACTATAAAAGCCCCAAGCATCCCGATGAACCGGATGCCCGGGCATTTTATGAGGGTACTTACGGTAAGCTGTTCGAGACTTGCCCTGGGCTGCGCGGCGTGACGCTCGTCGGAGAATCTGTCGAGTTCCCGAGCCATGATCCGCATACCTCGGGCTGTATGCGCCTCGAAAAGAAGCCGGGAGACACGCGCCCAAGCCCCGGCTGGTATCCCTGTGAGGACTACCCCACGTGGGTCAACCTCGTAAAAGGCATCATTCGCGAGAAAAATCCGTCCGCTGACTTCGTTTTCTGGACGTATAATTGGGGTTATGTCGACGAGGAACCGCGCATCCGGCTCATCCGCAGCCTGCCGACCGATATCTCGTTGAATGTGACCTACGAGATGTTCGAGGAATTCCATCCCGCGCCCGGCGTCACCAAGCGCTGCGTAGACTATACCCTGATGTTTGAAGGCCCCGGCAAATACTTTACCTCCGAAGCGATCGAAGCGTATAAGCGCGGTATCCCGCTCTATACGATGGCAAACACCGGCGGTTTGTCGTGGGATATCGGCGTTATTCCATACGAGCCCTGCCCTTATCAGTGGAAGCGCCGCTATGACGGAATGGTACGGGCCTACCATGAATGGGTTCTGCGCGGCGTTATGGAAAGCCATCATTTCGGCTTCTACCCGTCGTTTGTATCCGAGCTTGCAAACGCGTGCTTTTGGGAACCGGCTCCCGATTACGATACCGCCATGCGGGAAATTGCCGCCCGCGACTACGGTAATGCCAATGTCGATGTCATTCTGCGCGCATGGCAGCTTTTCTCCGATGGCATCCGACACTACGTCTCGACAAACCCGGATCAGTACGGACCTTTCCGCATCGGCCCAGCTTATCCTTTGCTGTATCAGCAGGAGGCCATTCTCGAAAGCCCGCCGTACGCGCATTTCGGCAACAACCACATTTGCCAGACGATGTATAACTACGATATCAATAAGCGCGCTAACCTTGATTATGAGATCGCGAGTCTCTCCGAGATGCGCGACCTGTTCGCCGAGGGCGCGGATCTGATCGACGGCATCCTGCCGACCCTTACCGGGCGTCAGCTTGACGAAGCGCGCCGCCTTGCGGGGCTTGGCCGTTTTATCTCGAACGCCGCGCAGACAACGGTGTCAACGAAGGAATGGTATATCCGCAAATGCCGGCTCCTGCCGCCGGAGGGGAACCGTCCGATTTGGGCGGGCGGCGGCGGCTCGCTCGAGAACATCGGTGCGGGAGCGAAAAATGCGCTGACGGCTGCCGAAATTGCGGAAATCATCGATGAAATGCGCAAAATTGCAGAGCTCGAAATCGAGAATGCCCGGAAAACGATCCCGCTCGTCGAGTTTGACTCCCGCTTAGGCTACGAGCCAAGCATGGAGTACATGTGCGACCGCGCGCATCTGGAGTGGAAGATTGCGATGACGAAGCGTGCGTTGTTTGAACTGACGCCCATTTATGAAAAAGCGAAAGCGGAGGGTTAACACCTTTTCATGACCACCGGAAAATACAATATACGCCGCCTGAACGCCGTCTCATACCTCGCGATGGCGACGCTGGGCATGTACCTGTCCGCTTATCAATTCGCGCTTGCAGATATCACGGCCGAGTTTGCCCTCTATGCCTGGGCAAGCGGGCTACTCATCGCGATGCATTTCACGGCGTCCTTCTTTATTCCGCCGATTGCCGGAGAGATTGCCGATCGAATCGGACGCAAACCCGTTTTGCTTGGCGGCTTTGCGCTGATGGCAGCGGGTATCCTCTGCGCCGCACTGTCGAATAATATTTATCTTCTCGCGTTCGGCGCGCTGATCACGGGGGGCGCCGCCAATACCATCGAGTCGAGCATGTCGAGTCTTCTGTCCCAGTGCAACCCCGACGAGGAATCCCGCGTGATGAACCTCTCACAGATGTACTTCTGCGGCGGAGCGGTACTGTCTCCGCTCTACGGCGGTCTGCTTGCCCGCTTCGGGCTGGACTGGCGTGTGATCTATGCGACGGTGATCCTCATCGTCCTCCTCTGCACCGTCATCGTCGCGTCAACTAAGCTCCCCGCGGCACCTCCGCGCACAAAGGGGCTGTACTTCGGCAAGATCCTGAAAAGACCATTCTATGTCCTGATGGTCGGCGGGATGCTTCTGTACGTCGGCATCGAAGAAAGCGCCGCGTTCTGGTCAGGCTCCTATGCGAAGCTTGCGGGGGAGGGGATTGAGTCCGTCCTGCTCGCAGTCTATTGGCTCGGTATGGGCATCGGACGCCTGCTCGTCTCCAATGTCAAAAAGCGTCTCGGCGTTATTACCATCGCCGGCCTTGCTCTGTCCGCTCTGAGTTTCGGCGCGATGCTGCTGTTCCATTCCTCCGCCGCGTTTATCGCCTGTTACGCGCTCGCGGGATTTACCCTTGCCCCCGCGTGGCCGCTGATCATGGTCTGTGCGGGTAAGGTCGGCGCGGACGTACCGGATACAGCCGCGGGCGGGATTATGGCGGCAGGCTCGGCGGGCGGAATATTGATCCCGTTCCTCTTAGGCCTTGTCCAGACTGCTTCCGGCATGCGCGCGTCGTTTGCACTGCTCGCGGCAATCGTCGTTGTGGAAACCGTCATACTCGGGTTCTCAAAGGAATTCCGCAATATCTAGTAAGGGGGGTCACATATCCATGGCACTGCCTCATACCTATCACGATACCGATTTTTGCGTCGTCGGCGGCGGCATCGCTGGCATGTTTGCGGCGATTTCGGCGGCACGCCACGGCGCGAAGGTTGTCCTAATGCAGGAACGTCCCGTCCTTGGCGGGAACGCGTCCGGCGAAGTGCGTATGTGGATTTCCGGCGCGTCCGGCAAAAACAACCGCGAAACAGGTCTTCTCGAGGAACTACGGATGCGCAACAGCTACCGCAATCCGGACAAGCTCTATCCCATATGGGACACTTTGCTTTATGAAATGGTTGCGTGTGAGCCGAATATCGAGCTGTTTTTGAACTGCTCCTGCATGGACGCCGAGATGGACGGCAGCCGTATCGTTTCGGTCACAGGCTGGCAGATGACAACACAGACGTTCCGTCATGTCCGCGCCCGCCTGTTTGCCGACTGCTCTGGCGACAGTATCCTTGCGCCGCTGACCGGTGCTGCATACCGCGTCGGGCGGGAAGCGGCATCCGAATTCGATGAAAAGGTCGCCACGGAGGTCGCCGATAAACGCACCATGGGCAACACCTGCTTGATCCAAGCGCGGCGCATGGAGGAACCGTCCGCCTTTATCGCACCGGCGTGGGCGACAAAGCTTTCGCCCGAAGCGTTGACATTCCGCCATCCGGATCTGAATAACCCCTCCGAGAACTTCTGGTACCTCGAGCTTGGCGGTGACCGCGACACCATCGGAGACGCGGAAAAGATCCGCGATGATCTCATCGCGCTGGCGCTTGGGATGTGGGATTATATCAAGAACTCCGGCGAATTCCCCGGCGCGGAATATTGGCAGCTTGACTTCTTGGGTTTCCTTCCCGGCAAGCGCGAGTCCCGCCGTATGATCGGCGACTACATCCTGACGCAAAACGACATCCTCTCCGGCGGACGCTTCCCCGATACCGTCGCGTTCGGCGGCTGGCCGCTTGACGACCACCATCCCGGCGGCTTCTACCATAAGGGACACCCCAACACCTGGGGCGATACCCCCGCGCCCTATGGCATCCCGTATCGCAGCCTCTATTCCCGGAATATCGAAAACCTGTTTTTCGCCGGACGCAACCTAAGCGCCACGCATGCGGCGCTTTCCAGTACCCGCGTCATGGCAACCTGCGGTCTTTTGGGACAGGCGGTCGGTACCGCCGCCGCCATCGCCGTCGAACGCGGCATTTCTCCACGTGGCGTGTATGAGCAGTACCTGTCCCGCCTGCGCGAAACCCTAATGTACGACGACAGCTTCCTGCCTTTCACCCGCCGCGCCATGAGTCCGCTGACGCTTTCGGGCAGACTTATCTCCGACGATACCGACGCCCAGCTGAATAACCTCCGCAACGGCGCCGACCGCAACAATTGGACCTACGGCGACACGGAGCAGGGATACTTTTGCGCGGCGGACAGCACGGTATCGTACACATGGGAGAGACCGGAATATGTCAACCGTGTTCGGCTGCTATTCGACTCCGATCTCGACCGCGTGACGCTGCCGATCGACAACTGGGTGGAGCGAATCCACAGTATGCGTTCGAATGTATATAAAAATGCGCCCCGGCTGTGTATGCCGAAGACGCTGATGAAATCCTATTCCGTAGAAGCGCTGACCGTCGACGGCTGGGTTACGCTTGCGGACGAGTGCTGTAACCTCCGCCGTCTCACTGTCATCCCGGTAGGGAAGACCGTTTCTGCCGTACGGATCAAACTGCGCGAGGACTGGGGCGCGCGGCCTAAGCTTCACCTGTTCTCGTTTGACGTAGATTGAAGATAAGCAAGTAAAGCTGCATTTTCATTCGAAATTTGACCGTCAATTACCGCATCAAGCAGCTTTTGCAGCGTTTTCCCAATCTCGCGGCCCATAAATCCTCGTGAGAGCAGCTCCCGCCCGTCTATCGCGAGCGCCGCAATCGTTACGCATTCGTTTTGCTCCATTATCCGTGCTGTTTCCCGCCTTACCGCATCTATATTGCGGTAGGGCGGGTCATTTTCTTTAAAAAACGCCATGCGGAAGGTCAATACGTCCTGCCACAGCATCCCATATCGGCCCATCGCGCGTTTGATCTCCGGCACGCTTTCCGGCAATTCCTCCCGCGCCGCCGCAAGCAGCGTCGGTACGGTTTCAAAAAGCTTGCGGTCAAGCTTCAAGCCCCGCAGCACCTCTCGCGTATCCTCCGGTATAAGCTCCGACAGCAACGCCGCAAACCGCAGCTCTCTGCTCGCCGGCAGCCGTTCGATCAACCCTCCCGCACATTCGGCAACCGGCAGCACAATCCGCAGCAGTTCCGCGTATCCGGACACCGTCCGAGCCGCATACAGCGCGCAAATCAGTTTACATATCTCGATTGCCTTCCGTTCGGCGGATACCCGCGCAAGCATCCCGGAGCAGCGGTACAGCGCCGCCTCCGTCTCCCGTTCGATCGCAAATCCAAGCTGCGCCGCGAAGCGAACCGCGCGTAGAATACGCAGCCCGTCCTCCGAAAAGCGTGTCTCGGCGTCTCCTACGCAACGAATCACCCGCTGTGCTATATCCTCTGCACCGCCGTACGGGTCGATCAGCCCCGTACAATCCGCGTAGGCGATAGCGTTCATCGTGAAATCCCGCCGCGCGAGGTCCTCCGTGACGCTCGATGTAAACCGCACGGCATCCGGGTGCCGTCCGTCGGAATACGACCCGTCGGCGCGGAAGGTCGTCACTTCGATTGGGATACCATCCAACAGTACGGTCACTGTCCCGTGCCGCAAACCGGTCTCGATTACGCGGAAGTCTCGAAAAACACGCATGGTATCCGCGGGGCTGGCCGACGTCGCAACGTCCCAGTCGTGGCAAGGCGCTCCCATCAGCGCGTCACGCACACAGCCGCCGACCACATATGCGTCAAACCCTGCCCCATGGAGCAGGGTCAACGCACGCGCGGCCGACGGCTGTACTGTAATCAGACCGTTATTTGATAACGATGGCATTTTTATCCTTCAAAATGACGTCATGCGCGCCGCCTTCCAGGATACTCGTGGAAGATACGACGGTCAGGCGCGCCTTCTTCTGTAATTCGGAGATCGTCAGAGCGCCGCAGTTGCACATCGTTGAACGCACCTTATTGAGTGTGATCGCGACGTTGTCCGAAAGCTTGCCCGCATACGGAACGTACGAGTCGACGCCTTCCTCGAAGGTCAGCTTCTTCGCGCCGCCCATATCATAGCGCTGCCAGTTGCGCGCACGGCTGGAGCCTTCACCCCAGTATTCCTTCACATAGTTGCCGTTGATGTTCAGCTTATTCGTCGGGCTTTCGTCGAAACGGGCAAAGTAGCGGCCCAGCATGACGAAGTCCGCACCCATCGCAAGAGCAAGCGTGATGTGGTGGTCATAAACGATGCCGCCGTCGGAGCAGATCGGAATATAGATGCCGGTTTCCTCGAAGTATTCGTCGCGTGCTTTGGCCACCTCGATCACGGCGCTGGCTTGTCCGCGGCCGATACCCTTTTGCTCACGGGTAATACAGATCGAGCCGCCGCCAATGCCTACCTTGACGAAGTCTGCGCCCGCATCCGCGAGGAAGCGGAAGCCTTCGCGGTCGACGATGTTGCCTGCACCTACTTTGACGGACTCGCCGTAGCGCCCGCGGATCCAGGCGATCGTGCGGCTCTGCCACTCGGTATAGCCTTCGGAGGAGTCGATACACAGCAAGTCCACGCCCGCGTCGACGAGCGCGGGAACGCGTTCCTCATAATCGCGCGTATTGATGCCCGCGCCAACGGCATACCGCTTCTGACTGTCGAGCAGGGAGTTCGGATGCTCCTTATCGGCGTCATAGTCTTTACGGAAGACGAGGTGGCTCAGATTGCCCTGTCTGGTGATGATCGGCAGGCTGTTGAGCTTATGATCCCAGATGATATTATTGGCTTCCTTTAAAGTGACGCCTTCATACGCGTAGATCAGCTTTTCAAACGGCGTCATGAATTCGCGCACTTTAGTATCGGGCGCCATGCGGGATACGCGGTAATCGCGGCCGGTCACAATGCCAAGGAGCTTACCCGTGGAGGTGCCATCGTCTGTAACCGGCATAGTGGAATGTCCGAAACGAGATTTCAGCTCGAGTACATCGGCGAGAGTATCGTCGGGGCGGATGTTTGCGTCGCTTGTCACGAAGCCGGCCTTGTAACTTTTCACCTTGCGCACCATCTCCGCCTCGCTCTCAACGCTCTGAGAGCCATAGATGAAGGAGATGCCGCCTTCGATGGCGAGCGCGATGGCCATGCTGGAATCGGATACGGACTGCATGATGGCGCTGACCATCGGGATATTCATAACGATGGAGGAAGTTTCGCCTTTCTTAAAACGGACGAGCGGCGTTTTCAAGCTGACCTTAGGAGGAACACATTCAGCGGACGAGTATCCGGGAACCAAAAGGTATTCATTGAAGGTACGCGAGGGCTCGTCGTAATAATAAGCCATGGCGAGTCTTGACCCCTTTCTGATTTTAAATATTAGATGGATTATAGCACAAATTACAAGATAAGTCAATCGATTGCATGCAAAATCGATGAGTTTGCGTATATTGTCCCGAATCCCTTGCTTTTATGAGCAGATTGTGGTACAATATCACCGTATTTTTTTGTTGACGAGGAGTATGCGTATGTTTTTCCAATATCTCGGCACCGCCGCATCGGAAGCCTGGCCTGCGCTCTTCTGTAACTGCCCCCAATGCAAAAAAGCCTTGGCACTCGGCGGGCGCGATATTCGTACCCGCTCGCAGGCGATTCTCGACGATCATATCCTCTTTGACTTCCCTTGCGACACCTATCAGCACAAGCTCAGCGGTTCCCTCGATCTCTCCGCCGTCGATCTGCTGCTCATCACGCATTCCCATTCCGACCATCTCTACCCCAACGACATCGCCCTGCGCACCCCGCCCTACAGCCACGATTTCACCGTGCCGGTCATACACATCGCCTCCGGCGTATCCGCTCTCAACCGATTGAGTCACCATCTCGAGTATGACCGCGAAGCGCTGCGCAACGCCGAGCTGCACACGCTCCGTGCTTATGAGACAGTCGACCTATGCGGCGCCCGTATCCTCCCGATCCCGGCATATCATTTGCCAGGCGAGGACGCCTTCTGCTACTCGGTCGAGACAAAGGGTGTGCGCGTCCTCTACTTGCACGATACCGGCGAACGCATCGGCGCGGCGCTCGAGCCGCTGCGTGGGGAAGCGCCGTATGATCTGATCAGCTTCGACTGCTGCTGGTGTACGAAGGAAGCGAGCATCGAGGACGGCCATATGGGGCTTCCGAATGTCGTACGTCTGCGCGGCGTGCTTTATTCACTCGGTCTATGCACCACAAAGACGGTTTGCTGCGTTAACCATTTCTCACACAACATCGCGGCGATGCACTCCGATATCGAAGCCGCCGCGTCTCCATACGGTATCCTGACCGCCTATGACGGCAGGAAACTCGCGCTGTAATTACTTATTCTCTGCTAAGGAAGGTTTATTCATGGAAGGCTATTATTTCGATCCCCATATCCACACCCGCGAGGTCAGTCCCTGCGGCAATGTTCCTGCAGAGCAGATGGTGAAGCTCTACCGCGAAGCGGGCTACGCCGGCGTCTGCGTCACTGATCACTATTATGACGGCTATTTTAAAAGTCTTGGCGAC
Source organism: Clostridiaceae bacterium (assembly GCA_034926225.1). GTDB lineage: Bacteria > Bacillota > Clostridia > Oscillospirales > QAMX01 > JAAZKA01. The sequence continues at coordinate 276,646 of JAYFRF010000001.1, read as the reverse complement.
ATCACGTGGAAGGAAAAGGTAGAACACTACCGCCGCGGCTACTGCGCGGCACGTGAGCTCGGGGAAAAGCTGGGGCTTTGTGTGCTGTTCGGGCAGGAGATGCGTTTCCTTGGGCATCCGAATGATTTTCTCACCTACGGGCTGGACGAACGGGATTTGCTGGAAAACCCGGAGCTTTACCGCATGCCTGTTTCCGAATTTCTACCCTTCGCGCACGAACACGGCGCGATCGTTTTCCAGGCGCACCCGTTCCGTCTCTCGGCGTGTGCCCCATCCAATCCTGCCTACATCGACGGTGTGGAGGTCTACAACGGCCATCCCGACCACGACAGCCGTAATAATCTTGCGGAGGAGTTTGCGGACAGCTGCGGTTTGCTGCGCATTTCCGGATCGGACTTTCACCGCTGTCATCACCTCGCACGCGGCGGGTTGATCCTCCCCCGGATACCCAAGGATGGGAAGGATTTCGCGGCAATGCTACGTGGCGGCGAGGTGGAAAGGCTAGTTCGGACATGACCGCTCTGCATTACCGGATCATGGACGAGTCGGATATTCCCAAAATCGTCCCCCTTTATATAGAGTACTACAACGAACACGAGGGTAGTTGCTGGACTGAAGCGAACGCCCGTCGGCGTATCCATCAGGTCTGGAGTACAGAGGACGCCTACTGCCTTGTTTTGGAGGAGAACGGCCGCGCAATTGGCTTTGCGATGGGGTACTTCGTGCAGTACGACGACCTTATCGCTTACAATCTTGCGGAAATCGTGATCGCGGCGGACAGACAGGGCAGGGGAGCCGGCACCGCGTTGATGGAGGAGCTGGAGCGCCGCGTGAAAGAAGCGGGTGCGTCGCTGATCGAGCTGGAAGCCGTGTGCGACCCGATGCATGAGCATTTTTACGGAAAGCTGCAATTTAAAAAAGTGAGTAATCTTGTGTTGATGAGCAAATTTCTAAAATAAGAAATAAATCGGCGGTGCATCCTGCTTTGAGGATACGCCGCCGTTACTTTATTTTTTCATCTCGCAGAGGTTTTCCACCGCCGCGTCCGCCATTAAATATCCGGCGTTGCGGTCTAGGATGTTGTATGTCGAAGGTGTGGCCTCATAACCGCCCTCGTCGGCCGCCTCACGCGTCTTGATGTAACCGTTCGACGCGTTCGAAAGCTCAACAGTCAGTGTGCAGGGGTAGGGGGAGCGCGCCTTGATGTCGAGGCCGAAGCGGCAGAACACCTCGCCCGGTAAGGCCGCGATCGCAAAGTCACCGATGCCGACGCAGATGACCTCGCACGACACCGTTCCGCCCGGCAGCGCCATCGCCTCCGCCATTTCCCGATGCCGCGGCGCGTTCGGCGCTTTCGCGACCATCTCCGGCGTCGGACGCTCGATCGTCGCGGTGATCGTACGGGTTACCACGCTGACTTCGCGTTCGGTATCCGTAACAATACCGTCAAACAGGCTCGAAATGTGCTCCGCGAGCTTGTGGCCGACGATCGCATGGTTTAGTTTAACCTTGCCGGTCGTGTCGATGTGGTTAATGTTGCCGCAGCAGCCTGTCAGCCAGACAAAACCGATGCCTTCACCGTATTTTTTATGCAGATCCGCACGGATAACCCCCGGATAGTCAGCGGAATAGCCCTGCGGATGCGCAACCGAATCCAGATGCAGCGCAAAACTCGCGAGAACCCCCATCGGACGACCGTCGGCATAATCCACACGCGCGACGATGAGCTGCGGATCGATTACGTCCACACCGCGTACGACGTTCGGATTATTGATGCCCGGATTCATCTCCACATGGCCATCTCTGAATAAAAAGCGGCGGTTGAAGGACAGACCTTCTATGTCCCGGGTCTCCCAGCCAAATTTCGCGGGTTCCCGGCGCTGCCATGCGAGGATCGCGGCGTCGGCGGCGCGGGCGCAGAGAAATTCGCAGTAGCGGTCGCTGCGCGGGGAGGTATATAGCGTTGCTACCGGACCGCCGGTGTGGTTATGGATACCCGAGACAGTGACGTTTTTCACGCCGGTCGCGTCGAAAACACGGCGGCGGATTTTTTCCACGTCACGGCGCTCGATACAGATGCAATCTAAGGACAAAACAATGCAGCTTTCCTTGTCGGACTCCAAAGCCAGCGCGTGGGTATGCAGCGGATCGAGCACCTCGGTGCAGTAACGTGGCTCGAATTGACCCGGCATGCATTCGTAAAGGTAGGGAGTTATGTCTGTTTCGTAAAACGCAGCCTTCAGCATAAGCTGGTCTCCTCCTTATATTTTATAAATAATCGAAACAAAGGGCGGGGCAAAAAACGGCCCGCCCTTTGAAAAAGGAAAGTATAGCTTATTTCAGATGCTCGGCAATAACAGCCTTGACACCGGCGATGCAGGCTTCGATGTGCTTCTCTTCCCACGACGGATGGAGGAACAGGGAGAAGGTCACGCCGCGCAGACGTCTGGCGTTGGAGCAGAGAACCTTGTCGTACTCAATGCTCTTGGGATCGGTATATTCCTTGCTGTTGAAGGGGAAATTCGCTTCACCGAAGCCGCAGTGATCCTTATACGCGGCTTCCAGATACGCTTCCGGCCACTGAATGCCGTAGCAGGGGATGTTCTTGGCCTGCAGAGCCTTGACGAACTTCGCCGCGTCGATATCGAGGACGGAGTCGTCGATATTGATCGGATACCACCAGTAGGAATTCTTGCGGACTTCGTCGTTATAGGGGAGCTTCGCGATACCCTTGAGCCCCTTGAAGGCGGCGTCGTACATCGCGGCATACTTAATGCGGCGGGGAAGATTCCAGTTATCAAAGCGCTTCAACTCGTTGATGCCGATGATGGACTGGATCTCGGTCATACGGTAGTTGAAGCCGACACGGCGATGGATATAGGGGAGCTTCTCCTCGAGGGCAAGCATGTTCATACGGGTACGGACGTCGTAACCGTGATCACGGAAGGAACGGCATTCCCAGCCTAAGTCCTCGTTCTTCGTGATGACCATACCGCCTTCGCCGCCGGTGGTGAAGTGCTTGGACTGGCAGAAGGAATAGCAGCCGACGTCGCCGACAAGACCGACATAGGTGTCGCCGTACTTGCCGCCGATGCACTGCGCGCAGTCTTCGATGACTTTGAGGTTGTGCTTCTTCGCAATGGCCATGATCGCACTCATATCCGCGACAACGCCGTAGAGATGGACAACGACGATACCCTTCGTGCGGGGAGTGATCAGGGCTTCGATCTTCGCGGGGTCGATGGTGTGGTCGTCGGTAACGTCGCAGAACACCGGGATAGCGCCGGCCTGGACGACGGAGAAGGAGCTCGCGATAAAGGTGTAGGACGGGACGATCACTTCGTCGCCAGGGCCGATGCCCAGAGAGGAGATACCGATATGCAGCGCGGCGGTGCCGTTGGTGCAGGAGATCGCCATCGCGGCGCCGGTCCACTTGCGGAACATTTCTTCAAATTCCATGCCCTTGGGGCCAGTCCAGTAATTGACTTTGCCGTTGGCGATGGGTTCCTGAATATCCTTGAGGGTGTCCGGGTTAAACTGCGGCCACATCGGGAAGCCGAGATCGGTGATGCCAGCAGCGTTCATAACTTTTTCGCCCATAGTTATCTACACTCCTTTGTTGTTTAAGCCCTCAAAAGGGGCTTGCTTTTTAGACGATTTCATTATATACTATAGGTAATGCAGTTTGCAAGTAGTTTTTTGGTATTTTACATGAATCCACCGTTCGATCTGAAGATTTTCCTCTTCAAAGGTGAACTATGAATAAAATTGACAGCGTTTTTTATCAGCAGCTTCCGCTTTCCCCGGATTTCGAATTCGACATCCGCGTCGTCCGTACACAGCAGGACGCGCTGTACCGCGGCTTCGGCAAATACGATCTTCACTACCACAGCTTCTGGGAGATCGATTATGTGATCTGCGGCGAAGGCGTGAACATCTTCGAAAACACGACCTATCCGTTTGCAGCCGGAGATATTTATATCATCCACCCGTACGAAATGCACAACGCGTTCCCGGACAACGAAATCGAGCTGTACTGCATCCAGTTTTCCGAGGACTCCGTGGTGCGCAGCGTCTTCTCCGACGCGGTATACAACGGGGAACTGGCGCATCCGCGCTTTCGGAACGTAGTGCGTGCGGAGGATACACATTACGCGGAGCTGGAGCGCATCGTCCAGCGTACCCTTGCGGAGTGGAAGGCCCGGCGTGTCGGATGGCGGCCCGCGGTGAGACTGTGTCTCGCGGAGCTTTTTATCGAGCTTGTGCGGGATTTCGCTGTGCCGACTGACCGCAATGTCCCTGCGACAAGGCAAAATCGCGGGGTTTTTCAGGCGCTTGATTACATCAACCTGAATTACACCCATAAAATTACGCTTGAACAGGCCGCACGCGAGGCATTGATGAATAAAAACTACTTCTGCACCGTGTTTAAACAGCAGATGGGCTGCACCTACTACAGTTATGTCAACACGCTGCGGCTCCACCATGCCTGCGCGCTGTTAAAATCGACTGAGCGCACGGTAAAAGAGATCGCGCTCGGCTGCGGTTTCTCAGACATATCATCGTTTAATAAGGCCTTTCGCAAGGCTTACAGCGTCTCTCCGGGCGAATACCGGCACGGGAATGCCGTCATCGTTCGAACGGCCGATTCAGAAGCCCCGTCACACTCGCAGGATGCGTCCGGGTAACGGTGCGCGGCTCGGGATTGTCCTTGTCGGGGCGCAGCTTCATCACCAGCGTATACGGCGCGGCGGGGAAGTTGCTCGAGAAGCTTTCGGGGGTAATTTGAAACCTCTTTAAGGCTTCATACGCGCCGTCACGGATGAGCCGGCACGCACGGCGATGCTGCAAATGAATGGCGCCGGCGTTCCAGCCCTCGTACTCTTCGGCGGTACAGTCGTCTCCCGCGAGCTCCATCAGTCCGCGCTTGACGGCGACGGTGCCGATGCCGGGGAACAGCTCCCGCGCTTCCTTTGCGAACGCTTCGCAGCCGGAACCGAAAATCGGTACTACGCCGTATTCCAGCGCGCAAAAGCCGCATTCACCGAATTCGCCGACGGAAATATCGTTGATCGAAACGTCCAGTACATGGAAGCTGCCTGTGTGACAGATGTGCCCATAGGCCGTCCCGGCTTTCGGATGCTGCCCAACCCACGCAATGCAGTCAAAGCCACCGTCAACGCCAAAGGGGTAGGGCATGCGTCCCCATCCGCGCTGCAGCTCCGCGCGCTCGTCTAAAAGCAGTCCGTTGATCGCGCCGTGACCGTGGCCGTCCTGGACAACGATTTTCGTCGCGCCAGCAGCCGTAAAGCCTTCGACCGCGGCATTGACCTCCTCAGTGAGCAAACGCTTGCCATCCTCGTAATAGCGGCTTTGGGGATAGATCCAGTCGGGCGCGTTCATCACGCATGCGACACCCTCGAGATCGGTCATGATACAGACACGCATAGGATATTCCTCCTTATGATACCCGAAGCAGACGCTCGGCGTTTTTGTGCGCGATTTTCTCAAAGACCTCTTCGGACAGCTTTCCTTCCCGATGGAAACGTGTTAAGATCTCGCCGTTTTTAATTTCTTGACCGGCGTAGCAGACGTCGGTACCGAAGAGCGCCCGATCGGCAAACTCGTTTAGGAATTTTACCGTATACGCTTCATCCCGCGCCATTGCGTTATAGCCCGAACCTGCCGAAAGGTCAAACCATAAGTTCGGATACTCCCGCAAAAGCTCCGGTACGCGCCCCTCCGCGTCGATACCGTACGATGGGTAGCTGCTTTGGTCGGCGGGGGTTCTCAGCGTCCCGAGCTCTGACCAGAACGCGGGGCCGTGGCCGATGAAGATCAGGTTCGGATAACGCGCGAGGCTGTACTCAAGCTGCGGCATGCCCGGCTCGTCGAAGATGCCATAGCCCCGGTACAGGCGTCCCGTCATGTCGAACAGCAACGGGAAGCCGAAGCGCTCGACGCAGGAAAGGAGATTCTGCATACGCGGATCGCGCCACGGCAGATTCGGCATGACCTCGCCGATGCCGCGGCAACCGAGGGCGGCGTAGTGCTCGAGAAGACGCCCGATGGGGGCGTCCGAGCTGTTGGAGTAAACGCGCGGGTCGATGTTGCAAAACGGGATCCACTTACCGCCGGAGGCTTTCGCGATATCAATGACCTCGCCGACGGACTGCGGCATGTATTCCTCGGAGCTGACCACCGGCAGCAGCACCGCGCGGTCGACGCCGATTTTGTCGTAGATTGCCGCGAGCTGTTCGGGATTTGCAAACAAATCGATGCCCGATGGGGTCGGATACTGGTATTTGTAGACGTGTCCGTGCATGTCGAAAAACATGGCATTTCCCCCTTTATGATGATTTTTTATGGCCGCGATCTATTGCGATAACCGCGATAGATCGCGGCTATACGGGTATTCTGGTCATTGACCGAAAATCTCCTCCGCGATGCGCACATCGGTCATGGCGTTCGGGCAGTAGTAATCCGCGCCGATGGATTTCGCGTAATCCTCCGTCAGCACCGCGCCGCCGACCATGATCCTGCACCACGGCGCGCGTTCGTGCAAGGCTTGGATCGTCCGCGCCATCGCATCGACCGTCGTCGTCATCAGCGCCGATAAACCGCAGAGCTTCACATTCTCGCAAACCACGGCTTCCACCACGTCGTCCACCGGCACGTTGCGTCCTAAGTCGCGTACCGTATAGCCGTAGTTTTCGAGGATGCTCCCGGCGATGTTTTTGCCGATATCGTGAATATCGCCCTCGACCGTCGCAAGCACGATAACGCCGCGGCTCTCGGATGTCTCTCCCGCCGCCTGCATCCTCTCGCGCAGTACGGTGAACGCCGCCTTCGCCGCGTCCGCCGACAGCATCAGCTGCGGTAGGAAGAGTTTCCCCTTTTCAAAACCGCGGCCCACCTCGTCGAGCGCCGGGATCAGTTCGCCGTCCACAATCGCCATCGTTTCTACGCCCGCGTCTAAAAGCTTTCCCGCCGCCGCTGCGGCAGCCGACTTCAGCCCACGCACGACCGCGTCGCGCAGCTTAGGCTCCGCTGCTGATTTCGGCTTTTCGACCGCTGCCGAATCTTCCGAGTAGCGTTCTATATAATGCAGACATTTTTCGTCATAACCGGCTAGCACGAGGTAGCTGTCGAACGCGCTGCGCATCGCGTCGCTGCCGGGATTGACAATCGCGGCCTTTAATCCGGCGCCAAGCGCCAATGTCAAGAACGCCGCGTTCATGTTCTCCCGCTGCGGCAGCCCGAAGCTGATGTTCGATACACCGAGCGAGCACACGCCATTAAGACGCTCCCGAATGAGCCGGATCGTGTCGAGCGCAACACCGGCCGCATCGGCATCGGCGCTGACCGCCATCGCCAGTGGGTCGAAAATCAAGTCGCAGGGTGCGATTCCGTACTTTCCAGCTTCGTTTTTTATCTTTTCCGCAATGGCAAGCCTTCCTTCGGCGGTTTTGGGTATTCCGTCGTCGTCGAGCGTCAGCGCAATCAGCACGCCGTCATACTTCTTCGCGATCGGGAACACCGCATCCATCACACTTTGCTTGCCGCTGACGCTGTTGATCAGCGCTCTACCGCAGTATACGCGCAGCGCGGCCGCCATCGCAGTGGGGGAGACCGTGTCGAGCTGCAGCGGCAGCGCACAGACGCCCATCAACGCCCTCGTTGCGCTGACTAGCGTCGCGGTTTCGTCGATCCCGGGTAAGCCGACGTTTACATCCAGCGCATCCGCCCCGCGATCGGCCTGCGAAAGCGCTTCCCGCTGCAGATAGCCCATGTCCCCTGCCCTAAGCGCGCTTTTCAGCTTCGGCTTGCCCGTCGGATTTAGGCGCTCGCCGATCATCACCGGACGATCACCGAGCGTCAGCGTCTGCGATGCGCTTGCAACGACCGCCGTTGTCCTCTTGCGGAGTACCGGCATGGCAATATCCCGCGTTTCAACGACTAAATTCGCGATATGCGCGGGATTCGTACCGCAGCAGCCCCCAAGCGCGAAAGTATAAGGCGCAAGCTCGCGCATCTCCCGTGCAAATTCCTTGGGATCGAGCGGAAAGACCGTCTTACCCTCCACGACCTCAGGGATACCGGCATTGGGGTTTGCAAACAGCGGCACATGCGCTGCGAGCTCCATCCGCCGCAGAATTTCGGTATACAGCTTCGGCCCCAGACCGCAGTTAACGCCTATCGCGTCCGCGCCTGCCGCTTCCAGTACCGCGATCGCTGTCTCCGGATCCGCGCCTGACAGCATCCGCCCGTTTTCGTCGAACGTCAGCGACGCGAGCACCGGTAAATTTGTATTCTCCTTCGCCGCGATCACGGCGGCCCTGCACTCGGCAAGGTTCGTCATCGTCTCGATCAGGATGCAGTCGGCGTTCGCCCCGGCTGTGACAAGGCAGGCAAAGTCCGCCGCGGCTTCCTCAAAGGAGGTATCCCCGAGAGGCTCGATGAGCTTTCCCGTCGGCCCGACGTCAAGCGCGACATAGTCCGCGCCCGCATCCCTCGCGTTTTTCACAGCCGCATGTACGACATCCTCGACGGTCACGCCTCCAAGCTTATGCGCATACGCGCCGAAGGTGTTTGCCTTTGCGATTTTTGCTCCCGCAGCTGCATATGCCCGATGAATCGCGGAAACTGTGTCCGGATGCGTTACATTCCAAAGCTCCGGCGGCACACCGACCGGCAGCCCGGCAGCATGCAGCATCGTACCCATTGCGCCGTCGAAATACAGTCTCTCAACCTTGAATCGTTCGAAAAAGTCCATGATGCCTATACCCCTATCGAATTAGTCGCGAACCATGCTTAAAGGAATAATTGCGGTGCCGGATTTTACCGGGGAAAACGCATATCCCTCGCCCAGCGAAATCCCTGTTTCCCTTTCGCCTCCGAGTACACGCAGAATATCTTCCCGTACTTGCCGTTCTATGCCATCCGTCCCCGGCTCCAGCATCACGCCAGTTGTAATGCCGAGCTTTTGCGCCTCTTCCACTGCACGTGCCTCGAGCGCGGCTTTCACCATCGCGCCCGCCGTCGCGTTTAAGACAACGTAGCGGCCCATATCCTGCTTTGACCAGCGTACAAGCAGCGCATCCACCTCTTCACCAAAGGTTGCGGCGCAAAAAACCACCATGCCGCAGCCGGATAGTCTTTCTCTGCACACAGGCGCGTTTGTTACAAGTTTCCTGCTCGCATTTCCCGGGAAAACCGCCGCGTATACCCGCAAAGATCCCGCCGCGCGTAGCTCATCTCTGCATGACACAATCAATCTGCGTACGCCGGGCGGGATGCTCTCTTCATCGTAGCCCAAATATTTGATAATTTCCGCGTTTGTTTTCATACCTTTGTCTTCCGAATATAAGTGAGATTCTTAAAGATATCCGCCGCGTTTTCCGGGCGGTTCATCGTGTAGATATGCACGCCCTGCACGCCGTTGGCAACGAGGTCGACGATCTGCTCGGTCGCGTAAGCGATGCCGGCTTCCCGAAGTGCCCGGGGGCGATCCTTGAACCTGTCGTAAATCGAACGGAGCCGTGGGGGCAGGGGAGTGCCGGACAGCTGAGCGGTGCGTTCGTACTGACGCGCCGTCGTCAGCGGCATGATGCCAGCGAGAATCGGCACACGGATGCCCGCCTTGACCGCGCGGTAGAGGAAGCTGTACATGACGTCGTTATCGAAAAACATCTGCGTCGTCAGGAACGCACAGCCTGCGTCGACCTTTTCCTTCAAGTGCGCGATATCCTCCGCCTTATTATGTGCTTCGACATGTCCGTCCGGGTAGCATGCACCGCCGATGCAAAAACGGTCGAGTCCGGCAAGCTCCGCAACCAGTTGGGACGCGTACTGATACTGCCCCGGTCCCGGCCCCGGCATATCCGCCGGACGGTCTCCCCGCAGCGCGAACACGTTCTCTACGCCCAGAGACGCGAGCTTTTCCGTATACATCCACACCTCGTCACGTGTAGAGGACAGACAGGTCATATGTGCAATGGCGGTCATCCCTCGCCCCATCACCTTTTCGCAGATAGACGCCGTCGTCTTTGAGGTAGAGCCGGACGCACCGTAGGTCACGCTGATAAAGGACGGCTCGAGCGCTGCGATGCCGTCGATGACCTCGTCGACATGTTCGATATCCGCACCGAGCTTGGGCGGGAAGATCTCGCAGGAGAAGGAAATGCGTCCGGATTGTAATATGTCGGTAATTTTCATGCTTTTCCCCTTTGACTTTGCAAGAATCGTTCTGTTTTGTCTCAAAATATAGTATACCACGTGATAGAAACCATTGTCAATCATTCATTGTAAATTTTCCCCCTGCATCCAAAACCAGAAAAAAAACACTTGATTCCCAATTTTGCATATGATATACTACCAATGGTCTTGCAAGAAATCATTCCGGAGGATTTGTCATGGTTTATAATCAAATCAAGCATATTCTGCCCCATTTTCATTTTGAAGGCTTTTACGTGACAGCCTGTGAGGTCCACTCTGGAAACATCAATAATACATATCATCTCCAATACGCCGGAAGCGGAATTACCCGGCATTATATCCTGCAAAGCGTTAACACCTACGTTTTTCACGATCCCTATGCGGTCATGGAAAACATTGAACGCATCACCTCCCATCTGCGCGCCAAGTTCCTCGCCGCAGGGGAAGACCCCTCCCGCCGCGTGCTGGAGATCATTCCGACTGTGGATGGTCGTTCCATGTATAAAAACGGCGGATATTGGCGTGCCTACCGCTACATCGAAAACGCGACCGCTTACGATACCATCACCCGTCCGATGCAGTTTGAGGAGGCGGGGCATGCCTTCGGCGAGTTCCAGCGTCTTCTCTGCGACTTCCCGGTCTCCGAGCTGCACACGACCATTCCCGACTTCCATAACACCACCAAGCGTTTCTATGCCTTCGTCAAAGCGGTTTCCGAGGATAAAGCCGGACGCGTCCGCGAGCTGGAGTCGGAAATCGAGTTCATGTTCGACCGCCGCCGCGCAATGGGCTCTATTGTCCGCGAGTTGGAACGCGGTACCCTGCCGTTGCGTGTGACGCATAACGATACGAAAATCAACAACGTCATGATCGATAACGCCACCGACCGCGCCGTCTGCGTTATTGATCTCGACACGGTGATGCCCGGCTCCGCGCTCTACGATTACGGCGACGCCATTCGCTTCGGTGCTTCCACCGCAGCGGAGGATGAGGAAGACCTCGCCCAGATTGCGCTCGACATGGATAAGTTTGCCCTGTTCACCCGCGGCTTCCTCTCCGAGGTCGACGGATTCCTGACGCCGCATGAGATCACGCTGCTGCCACTCGGTATGCGTGTCATCACCTGCGAACTGGCCATGCGCTTCCTGACTGACTACATCGAAGGCGACCTCTACTTCAAGGTCAAGTCCCCCAAACACAATCTTATTCGCGCCCATGCCCAGATGAAGCTGCTGGAAGACATGGAAGCCAAGGCCGATATCGTACAGGAATTTATCGACAGCCGTTCATCGCTGTAAGCTGTTCCCGGTTTCATGTAATTATAAAAACGCGCCCCATTGCAACGTATTCGATGCAGTGGGGCGCGTTTTCGATTCGTTTAAAGCTTAATTGAAGATAATCGCCAGGATGACTAAATCCTCAGATCCGGCGTTTTCGATGGAATGTGTATCTCCGTTTCCTGTAAACGCCGCGTCGCCGGCGGTCAGCTTATAGGCCACATCGTTCTCCGTTACAGTCGCTTCGCCGGAGAGGATGATATACGCCTCGGCTTCCTCGATATGCGGATGCTTGCCGATGGAAGCGCCAGCGGGGAAGGTGAGACGAGCCATCATGCGGGTCTTGCCGTAGGTCTTTGTCCCGTCGACCAGATGCTGCAACGCGATCTCACCGTTGCCGCCGCGCATGGCGGTACGGGTCTCGACACGCTGTTCCGATGTGCGTATAATCATAAGGAGTTTACTCCTTCTTTCCGTCCTTGCAGCAGCCGCAGTCGCAGTCGTCGTCCTTCTCGTCCTCGTCGTGGCAGCCGCAGCAGTCCTCACAGCCGCAGCTGTCAACGATCTCGAACTCGATCACACGGCCGCAGGCCTTGCACTTGACAGAGCCTTTGTCGAGAACCTCTTCATCCAAATAGATCTTCTCGCCGCAGTCCGGGCAGGTGAATTCGAAGTAGTCGGGATCTTCATCCTCGTCCTCTTCATCGTCCTCATCGTCATCGTCATCTTCGTCGTCTTCGTCTTCGTCGTCCTCGTCGTAGACGGTGTCCTCGAGATCGGAAATGCTCTCGTTCATCGAGTCGACTTCCTCACCCAGAGAAATAATATCGTCTTCGCAGTCGGTGACAGATAACGCCACTTCGTCGAGTACGTCGAGCATCGCCAGAATGACCTTGGTTTCCTTCTTCGTCTCGTCGAGCTCAAGGCCCGCCACAAGACCTTTGACATATGCCACTTTTTCAGTGATGGTCATGGTGTGTCCTCCATTATTTTCCTTATTCAATAAGGTATTGTACGCCGAAAAAGCGGCGTTTATACGCAATTCAAGTCAGAATTACGCGCGGGAAAGGTACTCGCTGGTACGGGTGTCAATTTTGATCTTATCTCCAATGTTAATAAACAGCGGAACCTTGATCTCAGCACCGGTCTCTAGAGTTGCGGGCTTGAAGGTGTTTGTCGCAGTATCCCCTTTGAAGCCCGGCTCGGTGTCGGTGACTTCAAGATCCATGAAGTTCGGCGGCTCGACGGCGAAAACGGCGCCTTTGTAGGAAACGACCTTACACGTGGTTTCTTCCTTGACAAACTTGAAGTTATCGGAGAGGGTGCTCTTGTTGATCGGGATCTGCTCGAAGGATTCGGGATCCATAAAGTAGTAGAGATCACCGTCGCTGTAGAGATACTGCATGTCCTTGCGTTCTACATACGCGGGCGGGAATTTATCGGTAGGGTTAAAGGTACGCTCAACAACGGAGCCGGTGATGACGTTCTTAAGCTTTGTACGAACAAACGCCGCGCCCTTGCCGGGCTTGACATGCTGGAATTCAACGATCTGTAAGACCTGGCCGTCCATTTCAAAGGTTACGCCGTTACGGAATTCGCTTGCGGAAATCATATAGGGTTCCTCCATTACATAAAATATCATTGTAACACCTTGACGCTTCATTATACACCAAATCCGCTTAAAAAGCAAGAGTTTTTTCCGGGTCGCCCCAATTTTTGAAAAAGAAGGAGCCCTTCCGTGATCGTTCTGTCCAATTTGGAAGCTTTGGGAGCCGCGCTGTGGAGCTTTCCCTTGCCGCTGCTTCTTTGTGCAACGCATCTGTTTTTAACCGTTCGCCTCGGCTTTCCTCAACGGAAAATAGGACAGGGAATACGCGATTCCCTCCGCGCGGATGCCGTCACAGGCGTGCATCACAGCTTTCAGGCGCTTGCCGTCCAGCTTGCCGCAACCTTGGGCGTCGGCAACATCGTCGGCGTCGCCCTCGCAATCATCGGAGGGGGCGCGGGCGCGGTACTCTGGTGCTGGCTTGCGGGCTTGCTCGGAATCGCAACGACCTATGCCGAGGCGCGGATGACGCTGGAATGCCGCAAGGAGATCCGCACGGGCGGTCCATGGGATGCCATGGGGCGGCCTCTCGGCGTTTTCTATGCACTTGTCGTTGCGATCGGCGGGCTGTTTTTAGGTTCCATGATTCCCGCGAACACCGTCGCGTTTGCCATGCCCGTGGCCAGACCCGTCACCGCCATCGTATTAGCGGTTTCAACCGCTTTTGTAGTACTCGGCGGCGCCGTTTGGATCCAAAAAGCATGCGAAAAGCTCATACCACTCACCGCAGCGCTCTATCTATTCGGTTGTATTGCTATAATAATTGTCTGCCGCGACGTATTCCCCGCCGCACTTCACGCGATCTTCACGGAAGCTTTTCGCTTCCGTGCGGCAGTCTACGGCGCCCTTGGCGGTACGATTACCGCCGCATCCTCCATGCGAGCCGTCCGTTACGGCGTCTCTCGCGGACTTTTCTCCAACGAAGCCGGCCTCGGCACCGCTGGTATTGCCGCCGGCGCGCTCCCGGACGGAACCCCTGCGCGGCAGGCTATGGTTTCCGCAACGGCAACTTTTTGGGACACCGTCGTTTTTTGCGGCGTCACCGGAATTGCTTTCGTTTGCGCCGTTCTGCACGCCGGTATCTCCGAAACGGATGGCGCGGTGTTCTGCATCCGGGTTTTTTCCCTCATCCCGGCAGGGCAGCCCATCCTCCGTATCACCATTGCGCTTTTAGGCTACGCATGCATCCTTGGCTGGTGTTATATCGGATCCCGGGCGTTTACCCATGCGCTGCCCGGTCTGCCGCCAAAAACCTACCCGATATTATGGACGCTTGCGGCGGGATTCGGTGCGTTATTTTCGGCAAGAGCCGTCTGGAGCGTATCCGATCTTTTAAACGCGGCTGCCGCGCTTCCTGTTGTTTATATTATGTGGCGTTATTTTGGACAAAATCATACATAATATTCAATTGAATTTACAGAAAATAAATAAAACGTTCATAAACTACTGATTTAGTACGTGTATACTGAACCCAGCCGCAAAGAATCCGTATAAAAACGGCGGTGCGGCGGAAAGAGGACGATCGCATGCCAAAGAAAGCATTAATTATTGAAGATGATGCCAATATCCGCGAGCTTTTACGTCTGTACCTTGAGAAGGACGGCTTTGAAGTCTTCGGCGTGTCCGATGGCTCAAACGGTCTGCGCGAGTATAAGCGCATTAACCCCGATCTCGTTATGCTCGACATTATGCTGCCCGTTATGGACGGATGGCAGGTCTGCCGCGAAATCCGCCGCGAATCCTCCACGCCGATCATCATGCTGACCGCCAAAGGAGAAACCGTCGATAAGATCACCGGCCTTGAAATGGGCGCGGACGACTACATCGTCAAGCCTCTTGAGATGAAGGAGGTCATCGCCCGCGTGCATGCCGTCATGCGCCGTTATGCGCCGGAATCCGTTGTGTCGAAGAGACTCGTGTTCGATGGGTTGGTGATCGATATGGAAGCATATGAGCTGACCGTCAAGGGGAAAAAGGTCGATACGCCGCCTAAAGAAATCGAGCTTTTATATTTTCTCGCGTCGAATCCGAACCGCGTCTTTACCCGTTCGCAGCTCTTAGACGAAGTCTGGGGCTTTGATTACTTTGGAGACACCCGTACCATCGACGTTCACGTCAAGCGTCTGCGCGAGAAGCTCGAAGACGTGAGTGAAGAGTGGTCACTTGCCACGGTCTGGGGCGTCGGCTATAAATTTGAGCTGCGGCGCGCATTATGAAAAGCCTCTTCGGGCGCTATCTGATCGTTACCGTCTCCCTGCTCCTGTTCAGCTTCCTGCTGTCCGGGACCCTGTTTATGTGGCGCTCCTATACGATGTCCGTCGAAAATACGAAGGAACAGCTTGAGCTGAAAACAAAGAATATCGCCTCAATGACCATCTCCCTCCTTTATAACGATACGCCCGTTGTACGGGAGATGTATCTCAACTCCGTGACCCAGATCTTCGACGAAGGCTCCAACGTCATCATCTGCAATTCGGACGGCATCCTTCTTTATTATGCGGATGTGGACGGTATCCGGGAAGGCGCGCTGGAATTTGTCGACAGCAGCATCATGGATGAGCTAAAAGCCACCGGCTCGTATTATCAAGTCGGTGACCTCGGCGGCGCGCTCTCGGGCATCTACTACACGAGCGGCATCCTGTTTAGGCGCCCCGATGCGCAGACGACCTTCGCGCTGTTCGTCTCCTCACCGGCTTCCGGCCCGTTTGACGCCGTCAAAGATACGCAGCGTACTTTCTTCCTCTATGCCGCGTTCATTCTCTTTATGGCGATTATCGTCTCCTATTACGTCGCGCAGAGCATGTCGCGTCCGATAAAAAAGATGATCGTAGTCACCCGCTCCTACAGCCGCGGCGACTTCTCGCCGAAAGTGACGGAAGACCGTGACGATGAGATCGGCGAGCTTGCCCATGCGATCAACCAGATGAGCTCGTCTCTCAATAAGCTGGAGGAGCTGCGTTCCTCCTTTATCGCCAACGTTTCGCATGAACTGAAGACGCCGATGACAACGATCACCGGTTTTGTTGACGGCATCCTCGACGGCACCATACCACCGGAACGTCAGGATGAGTATCTGCGCCGCATCAGCGCCGATACAAAGCGGCTGTCGAGGCTTGTCATCCGTATGCTGCAAGCATCCCGCATCGAGTCCGGGCAGACGCAGATTCATCCGGCACGCTTCGACCTCTGTGAAACCATACGGCAGACGATCCTTGGCTTTGAACAAGTTCTGCTTGAAAAAAATATCGATGTTCAGATTGACTTCGAGCAGGAAGATATGTTTGTTATGGCCGACCCCGATAACCTTGTACAGGTGGTTTTTAATCTGACGGACAACGCCTGTAAGTTCACCCCGCCCGGCGGTACACTTGCCATCAGCGTCGTCCGCGACGGTTCGAAGGTGGTCACGACCATCGCCAACACCGGCAGTATCCCGGAGGATAAGCTGCCCTACCTGTTTGACCGCTTCTACAAGGCGGATACCTCGCGCGCCGTAGACGCCAACGGCGCGGGGCTCGGGCTGTTCATCGTCAAATCCATCCTCAAGATGCATGGCGAGAGCATCGTCGCCCGCAGCGAAAACGGGCTTGCCAAGTTCATCTTCACGCTTCCCGCCGTCGAATAGCATACGTTTTACAAAAAATTCAATCTTCCGACACG
Organism: Clostridiaceae bacterium; assembly: GCA_034926225.1. Classification (GTDB taxonomy): domain Bacteria; phylum Bacillota; class Clostridia; order Oscillospirales; family QAMX01; genus JAAZKA01. The sequence continues at coordinate 259,885 of JAYFRF010000001.1, read as the reverse complement.
CGCCGTTTATGGTTATCGAGTAGAATACCCTTTATAGACAGACGACAATTCGCCAAAACGGGCGTACATGCGCCCACCGTCCATGAATAGGAACGGAGTTTTTATGGATAAATGGAACCCGAGCGATAACCCGCAGCCCCCACGCAGCACAGACGAGATTCGCATTCCCGACGCATCCCCCAGCGCGCAGCATACCCAATCGGACGGCAATACGGAACCCTTTTCCGATCCCGCCTATGATTCCGCGCGGCAGCGTGCGGCGTCCGGATCTCCGTATGCAGATTCCGCTTATCGCAGTTATACCACTGTTCGTTCACCCTACGATGATATTCCGCCCCGCCGCAGACGGAAGCGCAGAGCCTCCGCAGGACTGATCATCTTTATCGTTACGCTCGGCATCTTCGTATTGCTATTAACCGGCGGCATCGCGGTTTACGGCTTACTGCGCAGCGATATGGGCGCGGCGTTGGGACTCTCCTCCGGGGGAGACGCGACAACCTCCGGAGAAAATCCGATCAAGCCGCCGGCGCAAAGCGCTATCTCCTCCGCAACCACCGCCCAGGCGGCGGCGACCACCGTTTTTCAGGCAATCGTGGACGCGCCGACCATCGAAATCCTGCCCGCGCCTGTCAAAACCACCGCCGCTCCCGTCTACGATGAGAACGGTATGCGTGTTTTGACCATCAAGGAAATCTATGACAAGGTCGTCCCGTCCGTCGTCGGCGTTGTGACGACGCTCGACGCTACTTATGGCGGCCAAAGTCTCGGCTCAGGGATTATCATGTCGGATGACGGGTTTATTTTAACTAATGCCCATGTTGTGGAAAACGGGGTCTCGTATACGGTAATTCTTAACGATAAATCGGAATACACCGCGGCGCTTATCGGCGCGGATAAAAAATCCGATATTGCCATCTTAAAGATCGACGCGGATAATCTGCCTGCCGCTGAGTTCGGTGATTCGGATGCGCTTGAGGTAGGGGATCTTGCCGTCGCGATCGGCAACCCCTCGTCTTTAGACCTCTCCGGCACCACCACCTCCGGTATCATCTCGGCAATCGACCGCGATATTGTCGTCGACGCGGAAGGCAATAAATTAAAGCTTATTCAGACCGATGCCGCGATCAATCCCGGTAACTCCGGCGGACCGCTTTTAAACTGCTACGGTCAGGTCATAGGCATCAATACCGTGAAACTCAGTTCCGACACATACGAAGGCTTATGCTTTGCGATCCCGACGGTTATCTTTAAACCCATCGTTGACGAGCTTTTGCAGTACGGTCAGGTCTCCGGTTATCCGACAATCGGTATCACCGGTTCCACCGTGGACGCGTATAAAGCGCAGGCTTACCGTGTGCCCGAGGGTGTGTATATCGTGACGGTCAGCGAAAAAAGCGATGCCTATGCCAAGGGCATTCAGCCCGGCGATATCATCACGGCGGTCAACGGCGATCCAGTTACGTCGATCTCGGACATCAACCTGATCAAAAACACCTTCAAAGTCGGCGATACGATCATACTGACAATTTATCGGGACACGGAATCCACAGATTATGTAATTATACTGATGGACGAAATTGAACTAAAATAACCAGAAATTTTCACTTTCCAAACGTAAGAAAACGCGGTATAATGCCCATATCCCCCGATGAAATGTATCTCAAAGGAGTGGGCTGAACCGATGAAGGTCTTAAAAACCGGGCCGTCAAGCATTGTCTTTACTCTCACGTCGGATGCCGATGCGGAAGCGATTCGCGAGACGGCCCGTGATATATTCACAAACCGTGGCATCGTTCCCGACGGCGCGCTGGAGCTGGACACCTTTGTCAGCGGCTCATGCGCCGTTGTTTTTGCACGCTGCACAGGCGAACTATTCTACGGTTTCGACACGCTTTCCGACGTATTTGACGCGGCGCTGGCCTGTGAAAGTGCTCCTTCCAGACTCATATGCTACGCCGGACGTTATTACATAGCCGTTTCCAGCGACTACGACAACTTGTTGTGCGAATATGCTCCGCCTACCGACGCGGTCACCGCCATACGTGTACTGGAGGAAGGGAGTCTTTTGTGCGATGACGCCATTGTAAAACTGCAAAGAGGAGTATCCGAATGGAACGGGAGCAGTACATGCGCAAAGCGCTGACCATCGCGCGGGAGTGCCTGGCGACCGGTGACGTCCCCGTTGGCTGCGTCATCGTCCGCAAAGGCGAGATCATCGCCGAAGGCCGCAACCGGCGGGAGGCTGCGTCCGACGCGACGGCCCATGCCGAGGTGGAAGCACTGCGGGCGGCATCGGCGATTCTCGGACGCTGGCGGCTGTCCGACTGCGAGCTGTATGTCACGCTCGAGCCGTGCCCGATGTGCGCCGGCGCTATCCTAAACGCCCGAATCGGCACCCTCGTCTACGGCGCGCGGGACGCCATGGCAGGCGCCTGCGGGGGTATATTCGACCTCTTTTCTGAGCGGGTTTTATACCGTCCGAAGGTGTACGCGGGAGTGCTGGAAAAGCCCTGTGCGGCGCTTTTAGGCGAGTTTTTTGAGCAGATTCGGGCAGAGGATGGAAGCATCCTCTAAGGGCGTTGCCCTAAAGGACATAAATCGGCTACAGCTTGCAACAGCTGTAGCCGATTTTAATTTGCGCTATTCAGACTCCTTGCTTGCTAAAGAAAAGGATATGTGATATTATCTATGTAAAATAATATATTAGCTATGGTACTGGAATGGTATGATGAAAAATTTTAGGAGAAATGATTTATCATTCTCACTATGTGGTTTAAACTGTGCCCTATGCACCATGAAATTGGGTGGATACTGTCCGGGCTGTGGTGGCGGAGCAGGTAATCAAGGCTGTGTCATTGCTAGATGCAGCTTGGAGCACGGGGGATATAACTATTGTTTTGAATGCAGTGAATATCCTTGTACCAAATATAACGCCATAACAGAGTTCGATTCCTTTATTACTCACCGCAATCAAATAATAGATCTTGAAAAGGCAAAAAGTAAGGGAATGTCAGTTTATCTTGCAAAGCTTGAGCAAAAGGCAACAATTCTGAAATACTTACTAGAAAACTACGATGATGGCCGTCGCAAAACATTTTTCTGCCTCGCAGTTAACCTTTTAGAACTCTCAGACGTAAAGACCGTTATTAAAAATTTGGAAACCGATATTTCTTTAGCAGCCGCGCGAAAGGAAAAAGCTTTGGTTGCCGTAACATATTTTGAGGGCATGGCAAAACAAAATGGCATTACCCTAAAAATGAATCAGAAGCCTAAGACCCATTTATCAAAATGAGCATAATCCTATAAGAAAAAACCCAGCTGAAAGCATTCTTTTCAGCTGGGTTTTTCTATTCTTCAGAGCGCTCGGCCTATAGGCGGCTTCTTTTTATAAGATAATGCAGATCAGCCCCGCGCTGCCCTCGTTGATAATACGTTCCAGCGTGTTTTGCAGCTTTCCACGCGCTTCCAGCGGCATATGATTGAGCTTTACGTTGAGGCCCTCGTTTACCAGCTCATGCAGGGATTTTCCGAAGATGTTCGACTCCCACAGCCGTCCGGGGTCGCCGTCGAAGGTCTTGAGAAGCGACGCCAAAAGCTCTTCCGACTGACTCTCCGACCCGACGGTCGGGGAGATCTCCGTATGGATGTCGGCGCGCAGCATATGGATACTCGGCGCGGACGCCCGCAGGCGGACGCCGAATTTGCCGCCTTGGCGCACGATCTCCGGCTCCTCCAGCATCATCTCGTCGATCGACGGCATGACGATACCGTACCCCGTTGCGTTGACCTGCTCGAGCGCACCCGCGATCTTGTCGTAAGCGCGTTTGGTTCCGGAAAGTTCACGAAGAAGCGGAATCAGCGCGCCTTCATCCGAGAGCCGGATGCCCGTCGCATCCTCGATCATGTCGTAGTACAGCGTGCGTGGCACCGTTACAGCCACCCTTGCCGCACCGTTGCTCATGCTGACACCCGCAAGCTCCGCGTGCTCGATATACGGCTTCCCACCGAGCGCTTCAATGAAGTGATCCGCCTGCCAGAGTTTATGGACGCCCGCCGCCGCTTCCCGCAGAGTGGACGCAAGCGACATTGCCACCTCGCCGCCGCTATCGGCAAGCGATTTTGCCCATGCGGGCAGTGTGATCTGAATTTCGCGAATGGGGAACTCTTTCAAAACCGCACCAAGAATCCCCTCGACGCCCGCTTCATCAAGCGTCAGGCAGTTGACCGCCTCACAGGTCACATCATACCGCTCCCGTAGCTCCTGCGCAAGCTTCTGCGTGCCCACAGCCTCAGGCTCCGTCGAGTTGACGACGATCAGGAACGGTTTCCCGAGCGCCTGCAGCTCACGTATGACGCGGTCTTCCGCTTCTATATATGCTTCGCGCGGGAAGTCCGTGATCGAGCCGTCGGTCGTGATGACGAGCCCTATGGTCGAGTGCTCGGCGATGACCTTGCGCGTACCGACTTCAGCGGCTTCCTTCATCGGGATCGGGTGGTCATACCACGGCGTCGTCACCATGCGCGGCGTGTCGTTTTCCAACTGCCCCAGCGCGCCGTCAATCATATAGCCGACGCAGTCGATTAAGCGTACGCGCAGGGAGGTGGAGCCGAAGCGCAGATCTACGGCTTCTTCCGGTACGAATTTCGGCTCGGCGGTCATGATGGTTTTTCCCGAACCGCTCTGCGGCAGCTCATCCCGCGCCCGCTCACGGCGGTACACGTTGTCGATGCGCGGGATCACCATGGATTCCATAAAGCGTTTGATAAAGGTCGATTTTCCCGTTCGCACCGGCCCGACCACGCCGATATAAATATCCCCGCCGGTTCGCGCGGCGATGTCCTCGTAAATCTTTGACAAGGTTTCCTACCCCCTTCATTGTACGGACGGAATCAAAACCGCGCCCGCGTCCAGCGTATCCTCATCCTCGGGCAAGCCGTTGAGCGACCGGATCGTCTCCTGCGACGCGTGATATGCCTTCGCAAGCGCCCATAGAGACTCATCCGTGACAAACCGCAGAATCAGCGCGACGTCCGGGTCCCGTACGATCTCGTCACCCGTCTCGGCTGACGTGACCATATCAGCCGTCTTTTCCTCGCCATGCGTGCAGATGACCGTCAGCGTAAAGCGCACCATTAAGACCTCGCCGCCGGTCACGTCGGCATCAGAAATCGACGCGCGAACATCCTGCGTATCGCACGGCGGAGTACTTACCGCTACCGGGATCCGGCGGACGATACCGTAGAGCATACCGTCGTCGCCGGCATAGAGAGCGCGCAGCAGCACGCGGAACTGCGCGCTGCCGGGTTCGACCTCAATGCCGCCCGGAACGGTCAGCTGCCAGTCGATTACACGTCCGACGGGTGATGCCGTCTCAATTTTCTCGTCGACGGCTACGCTTTCCTTCCAGGGCTCCGACGGGTACTCATAGGAGAACGATGCTGTCGTAATCTCTGTCTCGTAAGTGGTACTGTAAGCATCCGACAAAAGTGTCACGGTACGGGTTTCATAAAAAGCTGTTTCCGCGTGGATGCCGAGGGATACGGTCAGGACTTTCTGCCCCCCGACGTCGGTTGCCGGCTCGATCTCGGTGCTTTTCAAGCCGATCACGGCATCGCAGCGCATCTCCGCGGTTACTCCGGGGAATTCCGCGACCTGTTCAAACGGGACCTCCGCGCGATACGCGCGTACAAGCACTGCTGAGTCGTTATACAGAACACGCACATTCGCATGCCCTTGCAGCGTGACGCGCCCGGGACCGCATTTGGCACTCTCTAAAACCAGTGTCGCCGTCTGTGTCAGCGGTTCTGCGAAATCAATGCTTGCGATAGGCAGTTCCTCAATTACGGTGAAGGTTTTCGTACCGGTTTGCGCCGTCGCGCACACGGGAAGGCTTATCTGCTGTGTCTGCATAGAGGTATCGCCCTGCAATTCACGGGTAACGAGTTCCTCCGCGTCCGTATACGCACGGGTATGGAAGCGCAGTTCGGCTCGGACGCTTAGCTTTCGCGGATTTAGAAGCCGCGCGTCAGCATTCAGCAGTACCGCGTCGCACATCAGCTCAGCGTCCGTAGCGAGTCCCGGCAGCTCTACCTTATGCGTAAACGACAGCGGTACCGCTACGCGCATCAAGCGCTCCGTACCTTCCTCGATGCACAACACGTAAACCCGGACGCTTGCCCGGATCTCAGCGGCTCCCTCACGCGGCAGTCTGTCCCGTACCGTGACTGTTGCGACGGTATCGACGACTCTTGCGGCATCCGGAAGGGCATCGGCGACGACCGCTTCCGCCGCTTCCTCCTGTGTCGTATACGCTTCCGCCGTCAGACGACGGTATCGAAACGTATCCCTGATCAGTTCCATCCTTTTTCATCTTCCTTTCCGAATGTTCATGCCCCATCCTATGCGCGGACGCGCCCTCTTAGACCTCCTTTGCTCCTTTTTCCCGTGTTTTTTGCCGTGTCGCCATAAGAAGAGAGAGCCAGGCGGCTCTCTCTTCTTATGGCGACACGGATATTTTTTCTTAGCGGCAACGGCAGCCTAAGCCTTCTGTAAACAGGCGCCAGACGGCGAAGGCAGCGATGGCGATTATGGCTATCAGCAGCAGCCATGAGGGAAGCAGCAAGGCTACTACGGCGCCAGCGATGAAGGCGGCGATCAGTTCGCATGGGATGGGAGCGAAGCGGTTTCGGCAGCTACAGCGCATGGGGAGCTCTCCTTTCTATAAAAATACAGCCATGACACGTACTAGTATACGCGTCATGGCCGTATTAGGTGATTAGTTATTTATTTTTTCGTATTATTTGCAGCATTTGCAGCACTTGCAATGCCCCTTCATAACGGAAAGGGCGGCTTCATCGGCGACGAGGGTAACGTCGGGATGGAGCTGGAGGATGGACGCCGGGACAGCGGGGGTAATGGGACCGCAGAAGGAATCATACAGGATCTGCGCCTTATCCTCACCGCTGACAACCATGACGATCTTCTTGGCCTGCATGATCTCACGCATACCCATCGTCAACGCCTTGCGCGGCACTTCGTTGGCGGAGGCGAAGAAACGTTTATTGGCTTCGATCGTCATCTCAGTGAGGGCGACACAGTTGGTGCCAAGAGAGAAGTGGTCGGACGGTTCGTTGAAACCGATGTGACCGTCGTGGCCGATACCGAGAAGCTGCATGTCGACGCCGCCAAGGGAGGCGATGTGCTCATCATAGGCGCGGCATTCGGCATCGGCATCCTCTGCCATACCGTTGGGGAGCCGGGTGTTGGCCGGATCAATGTCGATGTGGTCAAAGAGGTTTGCGTGCATGAAGCTATAGTAGCTTTGTTCATGGTCGCGGGTCATGCCGTAATACTCGTCGAGATTGACGGTGTGGGCATACTTAAAAGTGATCTTGCCCTCCGCGTTCTTGCGGATCAGTTCCTTATATAAGCCGATCGGCGTTGAGCCGGTCGCAAAACCAAAGACGGACGTCGGCTTTAAAAGCACCTGTGCGGCAAAATAGCGCGCGGCGATCCGGCTCATTTGTTCATAATCCTTCGCAGCAATGAGTTTCATACGATGATTCTCCTAACGTAATGGTTTTATTTTTCCAAAATAGCGAGCGCGTTGCCGCGGCAGATCTTCTCGTACGCCGTTTTGGAGATATATTGTTTCTCGACCGCTTCGTCGAGGAACTGACTGAGTTTAAGCATCGGGTTTGTAATATTGCGCGGGTCGCAGATATCCGTTCCGTAGAAACAGCGATCCTGGAATTCCTCGAGGAACGCGTAGCCGAAGGCTGGGTCGCGCATGACGGCGTTGCAGCCGGAGCCCGCGGACAGGTCGCAGCAGAGGTTCGGATAACGCTGCAAAAGCTCGATTAAGCGGCCGCCGGCCGAAACTTTACCGGTAGGATACCCCGCGCGCTTCGTATTATCATTATCGCCGGAAATTTCCGCCCAGAACTTCTGCGAATGACCTAAAAACTTCAGATTTGGGAACAGCCCGAGTACTTTTTCGAGTCTTGGCAGCCCCAGCTCGTCGATCAGTCCATAATCGTGTCCCGGATTGCCGATATGGAACGTCAAGGGCATCCCGCAGGCTTCACAGTGTTTGAAAAGGTTTAAAACAAGCGGATCGTCGAAGTAGAGATTCGCCGTGATCTCACCGACGCCGCGCGCGCCAAGAGATTGATAGTAACGGAGCATATGCGAGAAGTCCATGCCGGGGTAGTTATGCCCGCAGCGTGGGTCAATATTGCAAAACCAGTAGTATGTTTCCGGATAGAGATTCGCAAGCTTATACGCTTCCTCGTTGGAGACCATATGGAACTGACCCTCCGGCGAGACGAGCGGCAGCTCTACGCCTTTCTCGACGCCGATCTGGTCATACATGGCGCGCAGTTCATCCGGCGTTGTAAATTCGCCGTCGGGGATTCGCTCGCAGCCTTTTTCAAGGACGGAATGCACATGGATGTCTATTTTCTTCAGCATAGAAAAGCACCCTCCGATGACTTGTGATATCTTATTATACTCCCATGCTTTTGGTTTCGCAAGAGGGTAAGCCGATCTTTTCCACTAAAATTATACGAAACCTTCGTGAATTCTGCCATTTAACGCGTTGACAAGAGGTGCATTATGTGGGATAATATAGGATAGCCGGATTATATGGACAACCCTTACTCCCGTGCGTTCTTCCATGGCGGGAACTTTCTTTCGAAAGGATTACGGTGCGTTATGCAAACGATCACCAGTAGCGGCGGCGGCATTACTCTTTCCGCCCTGATGCACGAATTTAACCTTGAAGCGCTCTATACCTCCGATGATATTGATAAAATCGTGATCGATTCCGACGATATCAACCGCCCGGGCTTGCAGCTTGCAGGCTTCTTCGATCACTTTGACGCAGGCAACCTCCAGATCATGGGACGCACCGAAACCACCTTTATGGAACGCTTCACCGAGGATCGCAGGCGCGCCGCCTTCGAGAACCTTTTCAAACGCGGCATCCCCGCCCTCATCTTCTCCCGTAATATGGAGCCTTTTCCCGAATGCCTTGAGATGGCAAAAAAGTACAACATTACCGTCCTCCGTTCTGCCGAGTGGACGAGTACCCTGATGAGTGACATGCTCACCTCTCTGCGTGTCTGGCTCGCTCCGCGCATCACGCGCCACGGTGTCCTCGTCGAGGTTTACGGCGAGGGTATCCTAATCCTGGGCGACTCCGGCATAGGCAAGAGCGAAACCGCCATCGAGCTTGTCAAGAGAGGCCACCGCCTGATCGCCGACGACGCCGTTGAGATCAGTAAGGTCTCCAACCACACCCTCGTCGGCTCCGCGCCCGAGGTCATCCGCCACTATATCGAGCTGCGCGGCATCGGCGTCATCGATGTGCGCCGCATCTTCGGTGTCGGCGCTGTCAAATCCACCGAGCGTATCGATCTCGTCATCAATCTCGAGCTGTGGCGCGAGGGCAAGGATTACGACCGGCTCGGCATGGATCAGCAGACCATCGATATCATGGATATCACGCTGCCGATGCTGACGATCCCCGTGAAGCCCGGCCGTAACCTTGCCGTCATCTTCGAGGTCGCCGCGATGAACAACCGCGACCGCAAGATGGGCTACAACCCGGCTTCCGAGCTGGTGCAGAGGATGCGTGACGCCTACGATGTATAAACTCCGGCGTGCGTGCGGCACGGACATGTATGCTATCCACCGGATGATCACAGACGGCCGCGCAAGTCTTAAATCACGCGGCGTAGATCAGTGGCAGGACTTTTTCCCCGGCGAACGCGACTTCGCCCGCGATATCGCCCTCGCGCAGCTCTGGGTGCTTACGGACGACGCGAACGCACCCATCGCGGTGGCGGCTCTCTGCTTTGGCGAGGATCCCTCTTATCGCGTCATCACGGAAGGCGACTGGCTTGGCAGTCTGCCGTACGCCGCGATTCACCGTGTCGCAGTGAGCAATGGCTGTAAGGGCAGGGGAGTCGCGGGAATACTGTTTCGGGCACTCTGCGGTATTGCGCGGGACAGTGGCTGCCGTACGGTGCGCATTGATACGCATGAGGATAATGCCAGTATGCGTCGCGCGCTTGAAAAGAGCGGCTTTGCTTTTCGCGGACGGATACGAACCACCCACGGTTCTCCACGCGTCGCGTATGAGAAGGATTTATTAATCACAAAGTAATTTTTGTATATAGAACAGGAGAATCTCATATGGTATATATCGGTGTGGATTTGGGCGGTACGAAGATCGCCGCCGGCGTCGTGAACGACAACTGCGAAATCCTCTGTAAGGATAGCATCCCGTCCGGAGCGTCCCGTCCGGCAGCCGAAATCGCCGCGGATATGGCGGATCTCTGCCGGAACGTCGCAAAGAAATCGGGCGTCGATCTCGCGGATGTCGCATGGATCGGTATCGGCAGCCCCGGCTCCATTGACCGCGAAAACGGCGTCATCCTTTATGCAAACAACATAAATTTCTTAAAAACCCCGCTCGCCGCGTTGATCCGCGAGCACTGGGATATCCCGGTTCATATCGACAATGACGCGAATGCCGCGGCACTCGGCGAAGCATACGCGGGCGCCGCGAAGGGCTGCCGGGACGCGATCATGATCACCCTTGGCACCGGTGTCGGCGGCGGTATCATTATCGACCGCAAGATCTATTCCGGATTTAACGCAAACGGCGCGGAGCTTGGCCATATGGTGATCGTAGCCAGCGGCCGTCCCTGTACCTGCGGACGAAACGGCTGCTGGGAAGCTTACGCTTCTGTTTCCGGTCTCATTGCGGACACCCGCGCGGCGATGCTTGCCCATCCGGAAAGCGCCATGTGGCAGCTGCAAAACGGCTCTATAGAGCATGTCTCCGGCAAGACCGCCTTCGATGCGGCGAGGGCGGGAGACGCCGTCGCCGAGGAAGTCGTCCGACAGTACCGCGAGTACGTCGCCATCGGCATCACAAACCTCGTCAATATCTTCCAGCCCGAGGTCTTATGCGTCGGCGGCGCGATCAGCAAGGAGGGCGAATACCTTCTCGGCCCGGTTCGCGAATTCGTCGAGCGGGAGCGTTATACCCGCTACTGTGCGCAGACCGAGATCAAGATCGCGGCGCTCGGCAACGACGCCGGTATCATCGGCGCGGCTATGCTCGGCAAAAGCGTGTGATTTTTTAGCATCTTAGGAGGAGTCAAAGTGGAGCATTTTCTCTCAATGCTTGCGGACAGCGTACCTTCCGCGCGAATTCTTGAATATGAGCCGCTGTCCCGGCACACCTCCTTCCACATCGGCGGTCCCGCCCGTGCGCTGGTATGCCCCGGCAAGCCCGACGACATCCCCGCCATCCTCGCCTGCGCATATCGCGCGGGCGAGCGGCTGCTTGTCATCGGCAACGGCACAAACCTCCTTGTCCCGGATGAGGGTGTTTATGCCGTCGTCTTAAAAACCGCTGTCAGCTTTACCGGCGCGTGGGTTGAGGGTGACATGCTTTACGCCGACGCGGGCTGCCTTTTATCCCGCGCGGCGGTTATGGCGCAGCGTGAGGGGCTTGCCGGCCTTGCGTTTGCACACGGTATCCCCGGCTCGGTCGGCGGCGCGGTCGTGATGAACGCGGGTGCGTACGGCGGCGAGCTGCGCATGGTCTTAGAAAGCGTCACCTATTGCGACGAAACGGGCGAAGTGCACGAGATGCGGCTCGTTCCGGCGTTGTTTGGCCACCGCCGCAGTCCTTTCACCAAACGTCCCGACCTGACCGTTTTGACCGCCCGGATGAGGCTGAGCCCCGGCGAGCCGGACGCCATCCGCGCCGAGATGGACGACTTGATTGCCAAGCGCGCCGCGTCGCAGCCCCTAGACCTCCCCAGCGCGGGCAGCGTCTTTAAGCGTCCGGACGGGTATTTCACCGGAAAGCTCATTCAGGACGCGGGGCTTAAGGGCTGCCGTATCGGCGGCGCGCAGGTTTCCGAAAAGCACGCAGGCTTCATCGTCAATACCGGCGGCGCTTCCTGCGACGATGTCCGGCGTCTGATCGAACATATCCAGGCAACCGTTTTCACGCTGTTCGGCGTGCGGCTCGAATGTGAAATCCGATTCTTGGGAGAATAAACCGATGGACACTTCCTTTTCTTCCTCCGTCAAGGAACAACTGGGACGGATAAGTCTTACAAATGCCGCCGATCTGCTCGCCGAAGCTTATGGGATGCTACTGTTTGCGACGGTCTTCGGCGCCGACGGTATTCGTCATGTCACCGAGCAGCCCGCGCTCATCCGCCGGTTGCCGATGCTCTATACGCGCGTCTTTTCCGTCATGCCCGACATCCGTACCCCTCATCCGGGAGGTAAAACCGTTATTTCCGTCACCGAGAGGGCGGATATCGACCGCATTTTCAGTGCCTTCGGACTCGACGCCGCGAGACTGACACCCTTAAGAGTCAACCGGGCTGTGCTCGAGGAGGAATCCACCCGCGCGGCGTTTTTACGCGGCGCGTTTTTAGTCAGCGGCTCCGTCGCCCATCCCGAAAAGCGGTATCATCTCGAGCTGGTCACCCCGCATTTTAACCTTTCCCGCGAGCTGGTCGCTCTTCTTCAGGATATGGATCTGGAACCCAAGGTGACCATCCGCCGGGCAAATTACGTGTTGTATTATAAATACAGCGAGAAAATAGAGAATTTCCTCACCACCATCGGCGCACCTATGTACGCGCTGCAGGTGATGTCCGTCAAAGTCGAAAAGGATGTCCGCAACCGCGTCAACCGACAGGTCAACTGCGATTCTGCAAATATATCGAAATCCGTCGCCGCCTCCGGACAACAATGCGAGGCCATCGAACGTCTGCGCAGCTCGGGCGCGCTCGAAAAGCTCTCGGGAGAGCTGCGCGCCGCAGCCGACGCGCGCACCGCTTACCCCGATCTTGCCCTCACCGCCCTCGCCGCCACCTTCGAGCCCGCCATCAGCCGCGCGACGCTCAACTACCGCCTTCAGCGTTTAATCCAAATCGACCGTGAAACCAATGGGGGAAGCCTTGAATGACCGATTTTGTCCACCTGCATCTGCATACCGAATACAGTCTCCTCGACGGCGCCTGCCGTATCGCTGATATGATGGAGTACGCCAAATCCCTCGGACAAAAGTCCGTCGCCATCACCGATCACGGCGTGATGTACGGCGTTGTGGCCTTTTACAATGCTGCGAAAAAGGCGGGACTGCATCCTGTCATTGGCTGCGAGGTCTATCTGGCCCCCGGCTCCCGCTTCGACCGCGACCGCGAGACCGGAAACCCCATGCATCTCGTGCTGCTCGCCGAAACGCAGGAGGGGTACCAAAATCTGATGGCTCTCGTCAGCGCGGGCTTTGTCGAAGGCTTCTACTCAAAACCCCGCATCGATTTGGATATTCTGCGCACGCATACGAAGGGCTTAATCGCCTGTTCCGCTTGCCTGTCGGGACCCTTATCCCGCGCCATCCTGCAAAACGACAACGACCGCGCCCGCAAAATGGCGGTCACTATGAACGAAATCTTCGGACAGGATAACTTCTTCATCGAATTGCAGGATCACCGTCTGCGCATGGAGCCGGAGGTTAACCGTGTTCTGCGTGAGATAGCGCATGAGCTTGGCATCCCGATGGTCGTCACCAACGACGTCCACTACATGCGCCGGGAGGATTCCTATACGCAGGACGTGCTGATGTGCGTCCAGACAAACAAAACCGTAGACGAGCCCGACCGCATGAAGTTTGAAACGGACGAGTTTTATCTTAAGTCCGGTGACGAAATGGCAGCGCTGTTCCCTGGCGATGCAGATGCTATCGCAAACACCGTCCGCATTGCCGAACGCTGCCGGGTCGAGTTCGAGTTTGATCAGTACCATCTGCCCGTTTTCCCGCTGCCGGACAATGCCGACCCCGCCGAATATCTGCGGGAGCGCGCCTACGAGGGCTTACGGGAGCGCTACGGCGACCGCGCGGAATCGCTTAAGGAACGCTGTGACTATGAGCTGGGCGTTATCAACAAGATGGGCTTTGCCGTCTACTTTCTCATCGTCGCGGACTTCATCGCCCATGCCAGAGCCGAACATATCCCCGTCGGCGAGGGGAGAGGCTCCTCCGCCAACAGCATCGTGTCGTACAGTCTGCATATTACGAACGTCGACCCGATGCGTTTTGACCTGTTCTTCGACCGCTTCCTGAACCCGGAGCGTGTCAGCATGCCGGATATCGACATGGACTACTGCTATATCCGTCGGCAGGAGATGATCGACTACGCGATCCAAAAATACGGCGCGGATCACGTCGCCCAAATCGTCACCTTCGGCACCATGGCCGCCCGCGCCGCCGTACGCGATGTCGGACGCGCTCTTGGCGTCAGCTATGCCGATACCGACGCGATTGCGAAACTTGTGCCAAACGAGCTGCACATCACGCTGAAGAACGCCCTGAACGTAAACCCGCAGCTACGCGAACGCTACGAATCCGATCCGACGACCAAGCGCGTGCTGGATACCGCGATGGCGCTCGAGGGCATGCCCCGTCACGCCTCCACCCATGCCGCCGGCGTCGTCATTACCGACCGCCCCGTATCGGAATATGTCCCGCTTGCCCGAAACGATGAGGCAATTGTCACGCAGTTTGATATGAACACCGTCGCCGACATGGGGCTCCTGAAAATGGACTTCCTGGGGCTTCGCAACGTGACCGTGATCGACGAGGCGCAGGCGCTCGTCCGCCGCCGCATCCCTGATTTCGATATCAAAAAAGTGCCGGACGACGACCCCGCGACCTACGACTACCTTGCCACGGGCAAGACCTCCGGCATCTTCCAGATCGAGTCCGCCGGTATGACTAATGTCGTCGTCGGACTCAAGCCCCGCTCCATCGATGAAATCACCGCCGTCATCGCGCTCTACCGTCCCGGGCCGATGGACTCCATTCCCCGCTATATCGAGTGCAAGTTCGACCCGTCGAAGATCACCTATAAAACACCGCTTTTAGAGGATATTTTAAAGGAAACGAACGGCTGCATCGTCTATCAGGAACAGGTTATGGCGATTTGCCGAAAGCTTGCCGGGTACTCGCTCGGCCGCGCGGATATTGTGCGCCGCGCCATGTCCAAGAAAAAGCTTTCCGTGCTGGAGCAAGAGCGCCATAACTTTATTTACGGTAACCCCGAATTGGGTATTGACGGCGCTCTCGCCCGCGGGGTACCGGAGGACGCCGCCGTCTCCATCTTCGATGAAATGCAGGAATTTGCGAAATACGCTTTCCCGAAAGGGCACGCCGTGTCCTACGCGTTCATCTCCTTCCAGACGGCCTATTTGAAATGTCATTATCCGCGCGAATACATGGCGGCGCTTTTAACTTCCGTCCTCGACTTCACGCCGAAGGTCTCCGAATACATTGCGGAGTGCCACGCGATGGGCATCGCCGTTCTGCCGCCGGATGTCAACGAGTCCGACGACGGCTTCACCGTCGCGGGGGAAAATATTCGCTTCGGTCTCGGCGCGATTAAGAACGTCGGCCACGCCTTCGTACGCGGTCTGATTCGCGAACGGACGGATAACGGGCCGTTTAAGACCTTCAAATCCTTCTGTGACCGTATGGTGACAAACGACTTGAACCGCCGCGCGCTCGACAGCCTGATCCGTGCAGGCGCGTTCACAGGCTTTGGACTGACCCGTGCGACGCTGCTGAGCAGTTATGACCGCGTACTCGACGCCGCGGCCGCCGATGCGAAATACCGGCTTTCCGGGCAGCTTTCCATGTTTGAAATGGCATCTGCCCTGCCGCCGGACGAACGGGAAGCCGATATGCAGCTACTGCCGGAGCTTGACCGCACAGAGCTTCTGCATATGGAAAAGGAAGCCGCCGGACTCTATCTTTCCGGACACCCAATGGAGGTCTATGAGACTACTCTTGCGAAAATGCGGCTGCCGCGTCTTGCGTCCGTCATCGAAGGCTTCCGCGAGAACATCGAAGACTTCCGCGACGGCGAATACGTCACCATCGCGGGGCTTATCGCACAGATACGCGTGAAAGCTACGAAAAACGCGTCGATGATGGCCTATGTCACGATTGAGGACACATCCGCGTCTATAGAGACGCTGCTGTTTAACCGCACGCTCCAGGCTTCCGGCGGTCTTCTGCGCGAGGGCGTCGCCGTCCGCGTACGCGGACGTTTAAGCGGCAGAGAAGAGGAGGATCCCAAGCTCGTGGTCGATGAAATCGCCCCGCTCGTCATTCTGGACGATCCTGCGCAAATACCTCCGCCGGAGGAAACCCTACAAGCACCGCCAGTGGCGCTCGATCCGGAAAATCCGAAAAAGCTGTATATCCGCTTTAACGATGAAAACTGCGCCCGCTTCGAGCAGGTCATGGCGACGCTGCGCGTATTCCACGGTACGCTGCCGGTCAGCCTGTACGATACAGGGACAAAGGAATATACCGACGCCGGAAAACCGCAGTACTTTATGGCGAGTCCCATCCTCTATAAAGCGCTGCGCGGACTTGTTGGCGACGAGAATGTAGTGGTTAAATAAATGAGACTTAAAAAGGAGCTCGCGCGTATAAAATTCTTGCTATTTCGGGCAAGATATGTTATACTGATCCATAATATATTCGGAACCGAGGGTAAAAAAATGAGCGAACAGAAGGATTTTGCCATGATCGGCGATATCCGTATCGCCGACGACGTGATCGCCGCCATCGCCGCGATCGCTATTTCGGAAATTGACGGCGCTTCTCTATCGCCGTTCTTCTCCGCGGCGGATTTCCGTGAGCTGATCGGAAAGAACCGTCTCGGACGCGGCATTAAAATTCGTTTCACCGAGGAAGGCGTCACGCTGGATGTCCAGCTTCAGGTACGTTACGGCATTGTTGTCGCAGATCTGGCCAAAACCGTGCAGGATGCCATTGCAAACGCCGTCGAGAGCATGACCGCGCTGCATGTCGTCGGCGTCAACGTCAATGTCGTCGGTGTCAGCCCTGAAACGGTGGTCAAATGAGCAGAAAAAGCGCCCGCGAACTGGCGCTGCGTCTGTTGTATGCGGCAGATATGAACGCCGTAACCCCGGAGGAAGTTCTCAAAGATCTGAACGCCGATAACTTCACCTCCCTACGCCCGGAAGACAGTCTTTATGAAAAGCTCCCCATCGAATCCGAGCGCGTCTATATCGAGGCGCTTCTTCGCGGTGTCGCCGCCCACCGTAATGAGCTGGACGCCTTTATCGACCGCTATACCATCGGTTGGCCGCTGGGACGTATCTCCCGCGTCACCGTATCCATCCTGCGTCTGTGCATGTTCGAAATTCTATATATGGACGATACCGATGTTCCGGACGCCGCGTCCATCAACGAAGCCGTTGACCTTGCCCGCAGTTATGACAGCGAGGAAGCCTCGAAATTCATCAACGGCATCCTCGGCAGTTTCGTCCGTGCCGAAAAGAAAAAGGCATGACGTACTTAGGCGTCGATACCAGCAACTACCGCACCTCCCTAGCCTTTTATGACGCGGATTCCCGTACGGCGAGGTTATCCTCCCGTCTGCTGTCTGTGGCGGACGGGGAACGAGGACTTCGCCAGTCCGACGCGCTCTTTGCCCATACGAAAGCTCTGCCGGAGCTGACGCGTTCCCTGTTTGAGGAGCGCCCCGCGTCCGGCGTAAAGGCTGTCGGCGTATCCGCTCGCCCACGCGACGCGGAAGGCTCGTACATGCCCTGCTTCCTTGCGGGTATCGCCGCCGCGCAGGCGTTTTCATCGGCATACGGCGTTCCTCTCCATACATTCTCCCATCAGCAAGGTCACATCGCCGCCGCCGCTTACGGCGCCGACGCACTCGGGCTACTGCGTCAGCCGTTCCTCGCATGGCATCTCTCGGGCGGGACGACCGAACTATTATATGTGACCTCCGACGCGCAGGGCATCCCACAGGAAACCATTATCGGGGGAACCACCGACATAGCAGCAGGGCAGCTTGTCGACCGTGCGGGCGTTGCCATGGGACTTAACTTTCCGTCAGGTCCCGCGCTGGAAACCCTGACGGAGGGGGCTCCGCCGCAAAAGGGATTTGCCGTCCGCGTGGAGGACGCGCGCTTTTCGCTCTCCGGCATGGAGAACAAGGTTACCGCCCTGCTTGCATCCGGTACGCCGCAGGCTGAGGTCGCCACGTTTGTCATCGCTACGATCACCCGCATGATCCTCACCGCAACCCGACAGGCGCTGGAACGCCACCCCGGCCTGCCTGTCCTTTGCGCCGGCGGGGTGATGAGCAACCGCCGTATTCAAGCCGCTATGCATGACGCTTTCGGCGCGTACTTTGCGCCGCCGGCGTATGCGTCCGACAACGCGCTCGGGCCGGCCCTGCTTGCGGCAATTCAGGAAGGGGAAGACGTATGGACGCGCCGATGACAATTTACAGCGTCACAACGCTGACCCAGTACATCAAGAGCTTGTTTGATGGGGATGCTACGCTTGCGGCGGTTTTCGTCGCGGGGGAGATCTCCAATCTGAAATATCACTCCTCCGGGCATATCTATTTTACGCTGAAAGACGAGCAAAGCGTTCTGCGTGCCGTCATGTTCCGTCCGGCTGCCGCCAAGCTCGGCTTTCGGATGGCGGATGGTATGCGTGTGATCACCTGCGGCCGTGTCAGCGTATTCCCGGGCGTGGGTCAGTACCAGCTTTACGCCGAAACGATGCAGCCGGACGGACTCGGCGCGCTCTATCTTGCGTTCGAGCAGCTCAAAGAGAAGCTGCGGACGGAAGGACTGTTCGACCCCTCCTTAAAGCGTCCCCTGCCTTCATATCCACGCCGTATCGCGTTGATCACGTCGCCGACCGGCGCCGCCGTGCGTGATATGCTGCGGATTCTGGGCCGCCGTTACCCTCTCGCAAGGGTGAGGATTGTGCCGGTTCTCGTACAGGGACCGGATGCGCCGGGGGAGATTATCACGGCGCTTGATTTTGCCAACCGTTACCGCATCGCCGATGTGATCATCGCCGGTCGCGGGGGCGGTTCGCTTGAGGATTTATGGGCATTTAACGATGAAGGCGTCGCCCGCGCCATCCGCGCGTCGGCTATCCCCGTGATTTCAGCCGTCGGGCATGAACCGGACGTCACCATCGCGGATTTCGTCGCCGACATCCGTGCCGCCACGCCTTCAAACGCCGCCGAGCTTGCCGTACCGGATACCACGGATATCCTTGCCGGCTTATCCTCGACGAAAGCGGCTATTGTCCGCTCCGTTCAGAGCCAAATCTCCCGCAAAAGCGATGTTTTTCGCACGCTTTCCGCCAGCCGTGTGCTGCAAAACCCTCAAAACACGATCGACGACCGCCGGATGGAGCTTGCTCACAAGTCCGACCGGCTTGTCGCCGCTACGCAGAACGCCTTGTCCCGCAAACGGGAGATATTCCTGCGCGATGTGTCGAAGCTTGACGCAATGAGTCCCCTGAAAGTCCTCGCGCGTGGCTATGCCTTCGCGCAGGATGAGCAGGGCGCCATCGTCACGGACGCGGGTGTCTTAAGTCAAGGCGATCGGCTGCAGCTGACGCTGCGGCGGGGGAAGGTTTTATGCTCTGTTGACGATATCACAAAGGAGGACTCGCTGTGAACGAAAATGAAATGACCTTTGAGCAGGCGATGACCCGCCTCGAGGAGATCGTACGTGCCATGGAGCGCGGAGACGCGCCGCTTGCCGAAACACTCTCCCTTTTCGAGGAAGGCACAAAGCTCTGTAAGCTCTGCTCCGACGCGCTTGAGCGCGCCACGCAGCGTGTCACCATCCTGACAAAGCTCGACGACGGGCATGTCGTCGAGCAGAAATTCGGAGACGCCGATGGAACGAATTGAACGTTTGGAATCCTATGCCGCGACGGTTTTAACGGCATTGGAGCGTTTCCTCCCCGCGTCGGACGATTCCCGCGCCCATATCCGCGACGCAATGCGCTACAGCCTTCTCTCTCCCGGCAAGCGTATCCGTCCCGCGCTGACGCTGGAGTTTTGCCGTGTCTGCGGCGGTACGATCGATGCGGCGCTCCCGTTTGCGTGTGCACTCGAGATGATTCACTGCTACTCGCTCATCCACGACGATCTTCCCTGTATGGATAACGATACCCTGCGCCGCGGGAGGCCGACCAACCACGTCGTCTACGGAGAGGATTTCGCCGTTCTCGCGGGGGACGGACTGCTGACTCATGCCTTTGTAACCGCTTTGTCGTCGGGACTGCCGTCCGAACATACCCTCGCCGCGGCCCGTGCCCTTGCCGCAGCCGCCGGTATCGACGGCATGCTCGGCGGGCAGGCTATCGATGTGCAGAACGACGGGAAGCTATCTTCCTTTGACGAGCTCTCGGAAATGTACGACTTAAAGACCGGGGCACTGATGCGCGTTGCCGCAAAGCTCGGCTGCATTGCCGCAGGAGCAGGGGAGTCCGAGCTCGCGGCCGCCGACCGCTATGCGGCATCTGTGGGGCTTGCGTTCCAGATTCGCGACGATCTGTTAGACCTCGAGCAAGATGAAGCCATCGGCAAGACGACTTATCCCGCCATCCTCGGCGAATCCGCGTCGTGTGCGCGCATTGATGAGCTGACACGGGAGGCGATTGCCGCTGCCCGCAGCTTCGCAGACTCCGATTTCCTTACCTGGCTTGCTCTCTATCTTGCAGGACGCGATATTTAAAACTAAAAAACTTTCCGCAGGAGGCGCAGCTTCGCTTTGGAATGGAATAACAGAATACTCCTTGCGGCTGTCATAGCTTGGGCATCCGCGCAGATTATAAAAGTCGCACTGAGTCTGTTAAAAGATAAAAAGCTCTCTCTGGAACGCTTCGTCGGTTCCGGAGGAATGCCCAGTTCGCATACCTCCTTCGTCATCGCGCTCGTCACCTCCGTCGGCAAGTACACAGGTATCAATAACGCCGCTTTCGCTATCGCGGCCGCTTTTGCGCTCGTTACCATGTACGACGCCACCGGTGTGCGCCGCGCCGCCGGGGAACAGGCAAAAATATTAAATTATATGATGGATAACTGGAAGAACGCTCCCGATATGTTCCAAAAGAACTTGAAAGAGCTGATCGGGCATACCCCTCGTGAAGTGATCGTGGGTGCTTTTCTCGGTTTCGGAATCGGTCTTTTAGTGTAATGAGGACAGCATGAAAACCATTCGGATACTCGATACAACCCTGCGTGACGGCGAACAGTCGCCGGGCTGCAGCATGGACATAAAGGAAAAAATAGAGGTTGCCAGATCCCTGGAAAAGCTCGGTGTCGACATCATTGAAGCCGGGTTTCCCGCGGCGTCTCCCGGCGACCTCTCCGCTGTGCAGACGATCTCCGGCATCGTTCAGGATGCCGCCGTCTGCGCGCTTTCCCGCGCCCTGAAATCCGATATCGACTCCGCATGGGCGGGAGTGCGCGCAGCAGCGTCGCCCATCCTCCACGTTTTTATCGCCACCTCTCCCATCCATATGGCTTATAAGCTGCGCATGTCCCCCGCCGAGGTACTCGAAACGGCGGCCAGCGCCGTAGCTTATGCAAAATCCTTTTGTGCCGATGTCGAATTCTCCGCGGAGGATGCTACGCGCTCCGACCGCGCCTTTCTTGCACGCATCGTGGAAGCCGTCGTCCGTGCCGGCGCTACCGTCGTCAACCTCCCCGATACCGTCGGCTACGCGACGCCGCTGGAAATTACAAAGCTTTTTACTTACATCCGCTCCACCGCTCACGGCGCTGAAAACTGCGTACTTTCGACGCATAACCACAACGACCTTGGCATGGCTACAGCCAACACCCTTGCCGCCGTCGCCGCGGGCGCGGGGCAAGTCGAGTGTACCATTAACGGCATCGGCGAGCGTGCCGGCAACGCCGCTTTAGAGGAAACCATCATGGCACTGCGTACCCGTTCCGATATCTTTCAATGTGAAACGGGTGTCAATACAAAGCGTATCTACCGTTCCTCCCGTCTGATTCAGACGATTACCGGTATCCCGATGCCGCCGAACAAGGCGATCGTCGGCACCAATGCCTTCGCGCATGAGGCCGGTATCCATCAGCACGGCGTAATGGCCAATCCGCTGACGTATGAGATCATTCGCCCCGAGGAGCTTGGCATCCCACAGTCGCAGAACATCTTAGGCAAGCACTCCGGACGGCACGCCTTTGATGAGCGTTTATGCGAGCTTGGATACCACCTTACGCGGGAAGAACTCGACGACGCCTTCGAAAAGTTCAAGGCTTTGGCGGATAAAAAGAAGGTTATTCTTGACTACGATCTGGAAGCGCTCGTCGGCGCACATACCGAGGACCGCGTTTCTAAGTATAATCTGGTTAATTTCGTCATAAACAGCGGCAATACCATTTCCTCTACAGCCATCGTGAAACTTTCCGACGGCGAACGCGAGATTGAACGCGTAGCTCTCGGCGACGGCCCTGTTGACGCTGCATTTAAGGCGATCAACGACATTGTAGGTATGGATCTCACACTCGAAAGCTACCGGTTAAGCTCGGTCACCGGCGGTGAGGACGCGCTCGGAGAAGCCGTGGTCCATATCCGCAGTGCCAAACGTAGTGTAGTCGGCCGCGGTTTATCCACCGACGTGATCGAAGCAAGCATCAACGCTTATGTAAACGGTGTCAACAAACTCGCCGGAGAACCCGTCACAAACGGGGAGGCGACGTCATGAGCCGTAAAATCGAGATACTCGACACCACCCTGCGCGATGGTGCACAGTCGAGAGGTATTTCCTTCTCCGTCGAGGACAAATGCGCCATCGCCGCGACGCTCGACTCAATCGGGATTGACTTCATCGAGCTTGGCAACCCCTCCTCCGCGCCGCGGGAAGCGGAGGTATTCACCCGCATCCGGGAAACATCCTTGTCCGCTTCGCGTCCCTGTGCGTTCGGCAGTACACGCCGTAAGGACGGCTGCGCGGAGGAGGATCTCGCGGCACTCGTTGCCACCGGGATGCCCGTCGCGGTCATCTTCGGCAAGGCCTGGCTCTACCACGTCCGCGAGGTGCTCGTTACGACCCCGGAGGAAAACCTCCGTATGATCGCGGACAGCGTCTCCTACCTGCGCGGACAGGGGATGGAGGTTATCTTCGACGCGGAGCATTATTTCGACGGCGCCCGCGAGGACTCTGCTTATGCGCATGAAGTACTGCAAACCGCGCTCCGTGCCGGTGCGCAAACGGTCGTATTATGCGATACAAACGGCGGCGTTTTTCCGGACGAGATTGCCATGCGGGTAGCCGAAGCGTATGCGCTCTGCGGCGACCGTATCGGCATCCACTGCCACGACGATTGCGGCTGCGCGGTGGCTTCCACGCTTGCGGCGGTGTTGGCAGGCGCTCGGCATGTACAGGGAACGCTCCTCGGCTTCGGTGAACGCTGCGGAAACGCAAACCTCTCGACGGTGATACCGAACCTGCAGCTCAAGCTCGGGTTTTCATGCATCCCCGATGACGCGATGGCAAGCCTGACCTTTGCCGCGCGCCGTGTGGCGGATGTGGCCAACATTTCGCTCTATAAGAACATGCCCTACGTCGGTTCCAACGCGTTCGCGCATAAGGCGGGGATGCACGCCGACGGTATCTATAAAAATACGCGTACTTTCGAGCATATCGACCCCTCGCTCGTCGGCAACACCCGGCGCATCGTGACGTCGGAGCTTGCGGGACGAAACCTTATCCTTCGTAAGCTGCAAATGATAGCGCCCGGGCTTACGAAGGATTCACCCGAAACTCAAGCGCTGCTGGACATGTTGAAAACCCGTGAGCAGGCCGGGTATACCTATGAAGCCGCCGACGCGAGCTTTGAGCTGATGGCCAGACGCGCAATCGGACGCTATCAAGAACATTTTGAATTGCTGTTTTATAAGACGATCGGGGAGTATCCCGTTCCGCTCGCCAATCCCGCTGCCGCCATCGTGAAGGTACGCGTCGACGGGAAGGAAGCGCTGGAAGCGGGGGAGGGCAACGGCCCTGTCAACGCGCTCGACGACGCGCTGCGGCGTGCGCTGACGCAGTTCTACCCCCGGCTCGACGAATCCTATTTAAGCGATTTTAAAGTGCGCGTGTTAAACCCCGAAGCCGCAACCGCGGCCGTGACTCGCGTCCTGATGACCTCTACCGACGGGCGCAACACCTGGAGCACCATCGGCGTCTCCGGCGACATTTTGGAGGCTTGCCTTCTGTCGCTTACAGACGCGATTGAATACAAACTCATGCTGGACGATAAGGAGAATTCTTAATATGTTCCATTATCCTAATACCGGAACCTGTTCCCGCGCTGTATCCTTTGATATCGTGGACGGCCATGTATGTAATGTCCGCTTCGACGGCGGCTGCAGCGGCAATACCCAGGGTGTCGCGAGTCTCGTCGAGGGAATGGATGTGCATGACGCCATCGCGCGTATGAAGGGCATTCGCTGCGGTTATAAAGATACATCCTGTCCCGACCAGCTAGCCTGTGCGCTTGAAAAAGCGCTGAAGCGCATATAATATCGAAAGAAGGCCTTTGGATATGAAACTGACTACCGTACGGGAGCTATACGCCGATACGGCCGCTTATCTGACACGCGAAATTACCCTCGGCGGCTGGATCCGCACCGTTCGCGATTCGAAAAATTTCGGCTTCATCGAATTTAATGATGGCTCCTACTTTAAAAACCTTCAGCTCGTCCTGGACGCCTCTATGGACGGCTACGAGACCGCGATCCACTACAACGTCGGCGCCGCGATCATCGTCACCGGCACCCTTGTTGAGTCTCCCGGCGCTAAGCAGCCCTTCGAACTGCGCGTTTCGTCTGTCACTTTAGAAGGGGCGTCCGACCCGAGCTATCCGCTGCAAAAAAAACGTCACAGCGTGGAATTCATGCGTGAGATCGCCCATCTGCGTCCGCGAGCAAACCTCTATAACGCAGCCTTTCGCGTCCGCTCCGAGGCAGCCTTTGCCATCCACAACTTCTTTCATGGCCGAGGCTTTGTCTACGCGCATACGCCGCTCATCACCGCGAGCGACTGCGAAGGTGCGGGCGAGATGTTCCGCGTCACAACACTCGATCTCGACAGCCTACCGCGTACGGAGGATGGTAAGATCGATTATACGCAGGATTTCTTTGGCAAATCCGCAAACCTGACCGTCTCCGGGCAGCTCAATGCCGAAACCTTTGCGCTCGCCTACGGCAGAACCTACACCTTCGGCCCGACCTTCCGCGCTGAAAAATCCTATACCGCCCGCCATGCCGCGGAATTCTGGATGATCGAGCCGGAAATTGCCTTTGCCGATCTCGACGACGATATGCAGCTTGCCGAAGATATGCTCAAGTTCGTCATCCGGCACGTTCTCGACACCTGCGAAGCGGAAATCGATTTCTTCACCCAGTTCCTCGACAAGGATTTGAAATCCCGCCTGGAGAAGCTCGTTGGCTCCGCCTTTACTCGTTTGGACTACACGGATGCGATCGCGGAGCTTGAAAAGGTCAAGGATCAGTTCGAGTATCCGGTTTTCTGGGGCTGTGATTTACAGTCCGAGCATGAGAGGTATATCACGGAGAAGCTCGTGGGCGGTCCGACGTTCCTCATCAACTATCCAAAGGAGATCAAAGCCTTCTACATGCGCTTAAATGACGACGGTAAGACCGTCGCGGCGTCTGATCTGCTTGTTCCCGGCATCGGGGAGCTAATCGGCGGCAGCCAGCGCGAGGAGCGAATGGACGTCCTCAAAGCGCGTATGGCGGAATGCGGACTGGATGAGAAGGATTACTGGTGGTACCTCGATCTTAGACGCTACGGCGGAACGAGACACGCAGGCTTCGGGCTGGGCTTCGAGCGGTTAATTATGTATTTAACGAGTATCGCAAATATCCGCGACGTGCTTCCGTTCCCGAGAACGACGAAGAGCGCGGAGTTTTAATGGACGCGCGGCTTTTTAAAATAGCTTGGCAAAAACTTTAATGTTTGTATTTTTTGGGAGGTTCTTTTTATGGGGGATAAAGAAAGTTTTGCCGCTCTTCGTGAGCAGTATGAGGCGTATCGCGCAAAGGGTTTAAAGTTGAATATGGCGCGCGGGATTCCGTGTACCGAGCAGATCGATTTATCGCAGCCAATGCTGTCGACGATGCTGTCGGCAGCGGACTGTCACACCGAAGGCGGCGTCGACTGCCGTACCTATGCCGGCCAGCTGTTTGACGGTATCCCGGAAGCCAAAGACTTCTTCGCCGAAATCTACGGTATCCCGCGCGATTACATCATCGTCGGCGGCAACTCTTCGCTCAACATGATGTATGATACCGTTTCCCGCGCGATGCTCTATGGCGTCGTCGGCTCCCCCGCGCCGTGGAGTAAACGCGAAAAAGTGAAGTTCCTTTGCCCCGTGCCTGGCTATGACCGCCATTTTCGCGTGACCGAGTCCCTCGGCATCGAAATGATCAACATCGATATGTCCGAGGACGGTCCCGATATGGACGCTGTCGAGCGTCTTGTCGCCGAGGACCCCGCCATCGTCGGTATGTGGTGCGTACCGAAATACTCTAACCCCTCAGGTGCCGTCTACTCTCCCGAAACCGTACGCCGCCTTGCCGCGATGAAGCCCGCCGCGCCTGACTTCCGTATTTTTTGGGACAATGCCTACGGTGTCCATGACCTTTATGAAGACATTCCGCTGACCGACATTTTCGCGGCCTGCCATGAATATGGCAGCGATAACCGCGTGTTCTACTTTGCCTCCACCTCCAAAATCAGCTTCCCCGGCGCGGGCGTCGCGATCATGGCGGCATCTCCCGAAAATTTGAAGCAAATCAAGAACGTGCTGACCGTCCAAACCATCGGCGCCGATAAGCTCAATCAGCTTCGTCACGTCCGCTACTTCCGCGATGCGGCCGGCGTCCGCGCACAGATGCGCCGCCATGCCGCCATCCTGCGTCCGAAATTCGATATCGTTTTGCGAACCTTCGAGCGTGAGCTGACCGGTATCGCCACCTGGGGCAATCCCCGCGGCGGCTACTTCATCAGCCTTGACGTGCCGGACGGCTGCGCCAATCGTGTCTATCAGCTTATGAAGAATGCCGGCGTGACCATCACTGATGCCGGCGCGACCTACCCCTACGGGCAGGACCCGCGCGATCGTAATCTGCGTATCGCGCCGACCTATCCGACCTGCGCCGAGCTGCAAACGGCGATCGATATCCTCTGCGTCTGTGTGAAGCTCGCCGCTGCCGAAAAGGAGGCTTAACCGTGAGCCACGATTCCTACCAAAGCCCGCTTTGCTCCCGCTACGCATCCAAAAGCATGCAGTTTGTTTTCTCCGACGATTTTAAGTTCCGTACCTGGCGCCGCTTATGGGTCGCTCTCGCCCGCGCGGAGCATACGCTGGGGCTGCCTGTCTCGGAAGAGCAGGTCACCGAGCTGGAAGCGCATATCGAGGATATTGACTACGATACAGCTGCCGAGCGGGAACGTGAGGTACGCCACGACGTCATGGCCCATGTCTATACCTACGGTCTCGTTTGCCCGAAAGCCAAACCGATCATCCATCTCGGCGCGACCAGCGCGTACGTCGGGGACAACACCGATATTATTCAGATGCGCGAGGGACTGATTCTCGTTCGCGATAAGGTACGCACCGTTCTTTCGTCACTCGGCCAATTTGCCCGAGAGTACCGTGCGCTGCCCACCCTCGGCTTTACGCATTTCCAGCCTGCGCAGCTGACCACCGTCGGCAAGCGCGCGACGTTATGGGCAAATGAGCTGCTCCTAGACCTCGACGAGCTGGACTACCGTATAGATTCTTTAAAGCTTCTCGGCTCGAAAGGCACCACCGGTACCCAGGCAAGCTTTCTCGAGTTGTTCCACGGCGACCATGAAAAGGTTCTGGAGTTGGACCGCCTGATCTGCCGTGAAATGGGATTTGCCGCGTGCGTCCCTGTTTCCGGTCAAACCTATACGCGCAAGTACGATTCTCTGGTTCTCAACACCCTTTCCGGTATCGCACAGAGCGCGTCGAAGTTTGCAAACGATCTGCGTCTGCTGCAGCACCTAAAGGAGATTGAGGAACCTTTTGAAAAATCCCAGATCGGTTCCTCCGCCATGCCGTATAAACGCAACCCCATGCGCTCCGAGCGGATCACCTCGCTTGCCCGCTACGTCATGGTTGATTCTTTAAACCCCGCCGTCACCTCGGCTACCCAGTGGTTTGAACGCACCCTTGACGACTCCGCAAACAAGCGCATCGCTATTCCGGAAGCGTTTCTGGCAATCGACGCTATTCTCAACATCTATGCAAACGTCGTTTCGGGACTAGTCGTCTACCCCAAGGTCATCGAACGCCACATTCAAGACGAGCTGCCCTTCATGGTCAGCGAAAACATCATGATGGACGCCGTGAATCGCGGCGGAGACCGCCAGGAGCTGCATGAACGTATCCGTGAGCATGCGATGGCAGCCGGGCGTGAAGTCAAGGAATTCGGCCGCCCGAACGACTTGATCGACCGCATCGCCGCAGACCCCGCTTTCGGCTTAACAAAAGAGCAGATCACCGCGCATTTGAACCCCGCCGATTATGTCGGCCGCGCGCCGGAGCAGGTCGATGTGTTCCTTGCGGAATGCCTCGAGCCTTGTGTTGCCGATGCGAAAGGCGAGACGGCGGATATGGATCTGAAGGTATAACATCATATTTTGCCGTAAATTCGCAAGGTTTTCCCGTGGATTTACGGCAGTTTGTTTTTCACAAAGATATTTTTGCGAATTAACCAAATTCGCCGCAGTACGGCGCTCTTACATTCTTGTTTGAGCTGACACGTCAGCGGCAGAATGGAGACTTTTATGAAAAACGGGAAACCCGGTATCGGCGTTATGGGGCTTGGCAATCGCGGCGTCTTTTTCGGCTGCCGCGCGTTTGTGGAAGGAAACGGAGAGCTTGTCGCTGTATGCGACCTTGACCCATCTAAGATAGAAACCGCAAAGGAATACTTTCCGTCAACCGTACGTACTTACACCGACATAGACGACTTCCTTGCTGACCCGGACCTCGACGCCGTCTGCGTTACCACGCCGGATTTTGCGCATGCCGACTGCGCTGTCGCCGTCCTGCGCGCGAAAAAGCATCTATATCTGGAAAAGCCCATGGCGCAGACTATTGAGGACTGCGACCGGATTATCAACGCCTGGTACGGCTCGGATACCGTTTTCATGGTCGGGCTGGAGCTTCGCTACTGTACGTTGATGCGTGATGTCAAGAAGCTGATCGATGCCGGCGAAATCGGCCGCGTCATCACTGGAACCGTGATCGATAACGTCTCCGTCGGCGGGCAATATTATTATCACGGCTCCCGCCGCAAAAAGCAGTATATCAAATCCCTCATCCTTGAAAAAGGCACCCATTCCATCGACCTCGACAACTGGATAGTCGATCAAAGCCCGGTCAAGGTCTATTCCTCCGGCGGGCTCGACGTTTTCGGCGGCAATGCGCCAAATGACAAACGCTGCGCGGACTGCGAGGAGCGCGCAACCTGCCCCTATGCCGTTAAGCCTTCCTTCCGAACGCCGGAGGAGCAAAAGTTCCTGCGTGTGCAGGACGGCTGCGTCTACGCAAAAGAATGCGATGTGCCGGACAACGGGTTGGTGCTGATCGACTACGACGGCGGCGCGCGCATCTGTTACATGGAGTGCCATTTCACGCCCGAATATACCCGTGAATTCATGTTTGTCGGCGACCGCGGCAAGCTGACGGCCTTCTTCGACAACGAACAGAACTTTAAAATCATGGTCTGGAAACGTCATGAACCCGCACCGGTGTATTACTATCCCGAAAAAATCGATTCCAACAGCCATGGTGGGGGAGATACCGGCATAGTAGAGGCGTTTTTCCGCCGTGTCAGGGAGGGTAAACCTTGCATGGTCGGTGTGCAGGGCGCGCGTGACGCTGCTGCCATCGCCATCGCAGCCACGAAGTCCGAGGAAACCGGTATGCCGGAGTTTATCCCTGCCATAACTTATCCGCCGGAATCCATTCGCTGAACTGATAGTATTCGCTGAAATACTTTGCCATATTGATTATATAAAACATTCTTTATTTGACTATTCTGCTCCGTCATGTTAAAATATAGAATAATGAATTGCATGGGGGGTTACCTTATATGAAAATTGCGCTTATCGGTGCGGGCTTCATTGCACTGGAACATCTGCGTGGGTACAATCGTCTGATAAAAGAAGGACATGATATAAAAATATGCGCGATCTGTGACAAGTCGCCCACCGCGAGAGAACGCTATGCCGCCGACTATCCCGTCTGCGGCGACGCGGAGGAAATGCTCCTGCGAGAGCATCCCGATATCGTCGACATCTGCGCACCTACCTTCCTGCATCGCCCCCTTTCGGAGATGGCCTTCTCTTATGGCGCAAACGTCCTCTGCGAAAAGCCGATGGCGTTGACCTCCGAAGACTGTGCCGCAATGATCGACGCGTCCCGCAAGGCAGGAAAACTTCTCATGGTTGCCCATCCGATGCGCTTTTATAAGCCCTACGAGGTCATCGAGCGGTATATCCGTGATAAAACCTTTGGCGCATCGCGCAGCGCGTTCTTCCATCGCTGCGATTGCCGCCCCGCGCGGCCTGGTAACTGGATCCTCAAGGATTCTCTCTCCGGCGGCGTGACCTTCGATCTCGCCATCCACGATACCGACGCAGCCCGCATGTTCTTCGGCGACCCTGTATCTGTCGACGCAGCCGCCATCCGCTCAGATGATATCGATATCTACGATTCCGCTTCCTGTAATTTTCAGTATCCCACCATGTATGTCAATCTCTACAACGAGTGGTCCGTCGATGGAAACCTCCACATGACCCGCTTCTTCCGTGTTAATTTCGAGACGGGTTATCTGATCTTCAACGGCGACGATGCCGTTGTTCGCGCGGTCACGGGCGGACATGAGGTTGCGGTCTATGACTGCAAGGGCGACGACTGCTACTATAACGAAATCGCTTATTTTACCTCGCATGTCGCCACCGGTGCACCTGTCGATCGTTGTCCGCCCGAGGAAAGCCGCAAATCGATTGAACTGTGCCGTCGGTGTATAGCAACGATTCACGACTAAAGGAGTATTCAATGGCAACTGTCACATTATCCGGCCCGGGCCGCGTGTCGGACATCGCAGGCGTCGTCAAGAGCGGTATCCAAAACAGCGGAATTTCCTGCGAGCTGATCGATACCGTTTCCCACGGAAGCGGCGATTTCAGCGTCGTGGTCATGGTCTTTGAGAAATATTTCTGGCGCGCGAGTAACCGCGCGTCGCTGACTGTCGTCGTCTCCGGCGCCGGGGATCGCGTGACGGTCGAGGCGATCGGCTCGGGCGGGGGGCAGGGTCCTCTGCTGCGCTTCTCATGGGGCGCGGAGGACAGCTTTGCCGAAACGGTTGCCGAGGTGCTGCGTCCGTACGGTTTTCGGTGATACCAACGGGGTTTTGCGGAGAATCGCGTGAAAGTTTTCTTAGAAAAACGAAAAAATCCTCTTGCATTTTTGCGCGAAATATGGTAAGATAAAACCTGTGTGTTATATATCTTGTGTCTCATGCTCTATCGGGAGCACAAAATACGCGGCTCCCGCAAATGGGCATCGCGCAGAAGAGAGGTGTAAACGATGAAGGAAGGAATCCATCCCAAGTACGAGCAAACCACCATTCGGTGCGCCTGCGGCGAGGTTATCGAGACCGGCTCCACCAAAAAGGACATCCGTGTCGAAATTTGCTCCAAGTGCCATCCGTTTTTCACTGGCAAGCAGAAGCTCGTGGATACCGGCGGCCGTGTCGACCGTTTCAAGAAGAAGTTCGGTCTGACGGACAAGTAAGACGTCCTTTTTTCCGGTTTTGTCCCGTTTTGTCATGGGATAACGATAAAGCCTGCCGTTTTTTACGGCAGGTTTTTGTTTTCCCCTTTCCAGGCGCGGCATTTCCCCTGACATTTAATAGAATATGGAGGGCCGTTGCCCGCATGAATATGAACCCATCTCACATTGACGAACTAAATGAACGCGCAATCCTCGCAGGCGTCCATTCCCGCGTCTTAACACCCGACGAAGACGCCACCTGGGAAACGTTAGACGAGCTGGAGGAACTCTTAAAAACTGCCGGCGGCATCTGTACCGCAAAGGTCTTGCAGGAACGCGCCTCTCCCGATCCGCGCTCTCTGATGGGCGAGGGAAAGCTTGCCGAAATCAAAGCACTCGCCGAAGCCAACGAGGCGACTCTGCTCGTCTTCGACAACGAATTGTCTCCGTCACAGTTTAAGGCAATCGAAGAAGATACCGGCCTGCGCGTGATGGATCGTGCCGGTCTGATCCTCGATATCTTCGCCTCCCGCGCCCGGACCGCCGAAGGCAAGCTGCAAGTTGAGCTTGCACAGTATCGCTATCTTCTGCCGCGTCTTGAGGGGCTTGGTAACGTCCTGTCCCGTCTCGGCGGCGGTATCGGTACGCGCGGCCCCGGTGAATCGAAGCTGGAGTCCGACCGCCGTCACATTCGTGCGCGTATCACCCGCCTGGAACGGCAGATCGACGACCTCGGCCGCGTCCGAGAAGTCGGCCGCCATCGCCGCGCATCCACCGAGACCCCGGTCGCAGCGCTCGTCGGCTATACCAACGCCGGCAAGTCGACGCTTTTAAACGCCCTCACCGGCTCCGACATCCACACCGGTGACCGGCTCTTTGATACGCTTGACACTACTCTACGGCGTTTCCCTGTGAGTGACACCCTTGAAATCCTGATCTCCGATACGGTCGGCTTCATCCACAAGCTTCCGCACACCCTCATCGACGCCTTCCGCGCGACGCTTGAGGAGCTTGCCTACGCCGATCTGCTGCTGCATGTCATCGACCTGTCGAATCCGGCTTGGCCAAAGCAGGCCGCCGTCGTCGAGGATCTGATCTCAAAGCTCAAGCTTGCGCAGACGCCCGTTTTACAGGTCTTCAACAAAGCCGATCTCGTCGACGCGCAGCTTTTACCGCGCGGCTCAGACTCCGTTATCGTTTCCGCGCGGACGGGGCAGGGGCTTGACAACCTCCGCACCGCTATCGCAAGACTGCTCGACCCGGGGCATCATCGCGTCCACATAAAGCTTCCTTACAACGAAGCAGGCAGACTCGACATTCTCTACCGCGACGCACGTGTGGAGAAGGTGGAGTACACCGACGACGCGATTTTAGTGACTGCCATCTGTGACAGCCGGCTTTACGGCTGGGCGCGCGACTTCGTCACAGACGTCGGCTTTACCGATACGCTTAACTGATCAAAAATTGGAGGAATACATGGCCGATTCCACCTATTTAGTTCCGTTCACAGCTTCTGAAATCGAGATGATTGAGAAGAAGTCCCGCTTTATCGGCAACGTTTTCCTCGTAGAAAACGAAGAGGAAGCGCTCGCCCGTATTGCGGAGATCGCCCATCGTCATCAGAGCGCGACCCACGGCGTTTATGCCTACGACATCCACGCGCAGAATATCACACGGTTCTCCGATGCCGGAGAACCGAAGGGTACCGCCGGTATGCCGGTGCTCGACGTCTTCCGCAAGCGAAAAATAACGAATTTCGTATGCATCGTCACCCGCTACTTCGGCGGCATCCTGCTCGGTGCGGGCGGCCTTGTCCGTGCGTACTCGCAGACAGCGGCGCTGGCGCTGGACGCCGCGGGAGAGGCGAAAATGGCGCCGTATTGCCGATTGGAAATTCTGATCGAGTACCCATATTTTGAAAAGCTCAAATATCTCCTCTCGGATTATCCCATTCGAGAGTCCGATACGACGTACGACCTCGACGTAACGCATACCATCCTGATTCCGGAAGCGCTCAAATGTCCCATTGCCGACGCGGTTGCCGAATGTACCGCCGGGCGTGCGATCATTACTGAGGGGGAAACGCGATTTTTGCCGGAGCGAGTCTTTTCCGATTGAAATTTATCCGAGAAAAAAGAGGGTTTTTGCCCTCTTTTTTCGTATATATAGGGTAGAATGGAGGTATGGTGGATGACCGTGCGTGAACGTCTGGAACAGGACGAGCTTCGTTTTTTGTCGCCTTATGCGGTGGCTGCCGTGAATTCCTCCGGCAGACCACGCCCGAAAGAACCTTCCGATGTCCGTACCGCCTTCCAACGTGACCGCGGCAGTATCATCCATTGTTCCAGCTTCCGCCGTTTAAAGCATAAGACGCAGGTTTTTCTCTCACCCGAAGGCGACCATTACCGCACGCGGCTCACCCATACTCTGGAGGTGGGGCAGATCGCCCGCGTCATCGCCCGTGCTTTGCGTATGAATGAGGACCTCGTCGAGACAATCGCGATGGGGCACGACCTCGGCCACCCGCCGTTCGGCCATGCCGGAGAATGGACGCTCGCCCGGCTCTGCCCTGAAGGATTTGCTCACAACGAACAGAGTTTGCGCGTCGTGGACGTCCTCGAAAAACATGGACAGGGCTTAAACCTCTCAAACGAGGTACGCGATGGCATCCTCTGTCACACCGGCGCAAGACTCCCCGCAACACTCGAAGGCCGCATCGTCCGCTACTCCGACCGCATCGCTTACATCAATCACGATCTCGACGACGCCATCCACGCCGGTGTGCTCTCTCCCGACGATGTGCCGCGCGACCTTGTGTCGGCGCTTGGCGCTACATATAAGCAACGCATCAACACCCTGGTCGTCGATATGATCGAGACAAGCATGGATCGTCCGTCCATTGCGCTGTCGTCCTCGCGCGAGGAGGCCATGGAGGCGCTGCTCGAGTTTCTTTTTGCGACCGTATATAAGAATCCCGTCGTAAAATCGGAGGAGTCGAAAGCGGAGGAAATGCTTGCGATGCTCTACCGGTACTACACGGCAAGCCCGTCCGAGTTGCCGGAGGGATACCAGGACGAGACTCGCGGCTCCGTAGAGCGCCGCGTCTGTGATTATATCGCGGGCATGTCCGATGTGTACGCAGTTGCCACTTTTCGCGATATTTTCATACCAATAGGTTGGAATAAAGCATAATATGCATTATATTTATATTTTTCGGGTATAATCAATACCGTTTTCAAGGAGAATAGTATGGCGATCCCCGACCGGTTCATAGACGAGCTAGTCGAACGATGCGATATCGTAGACGTCGTTTCCCGTTATGTATCATTAAAAAAACAAGGCTCCGGCTATGTGGGACTCTGCCCATTTCATTCGGAGAAAACGCCGTCGTTTCATGTACAGCGCGAGAAAGGCTTTTTTCACTGCTTTGGTTGCGGTGTCGGCGGCGGCGTGATTCAATTTGTCATGCGCGCAGAAAACCTGCCCTTTCCGGAAGCGGTGGCGTTCCTTGCAAAGCAGGCGGGTCTGACCGTGCCGGAGGACGCGGAAAATACCGCATACCGCAAGCATCGCGAGACGCTTATGAACCTTCACCGCGATGCCGCACGGTTCTTTTTTACAACGCTCCAGTCTCCGACCGGTGGGGAAGGCCTTGCTTATTTGCGACGGCGCGGACTATCCGACGGCATCATCCGTCGCTTCGGACTAGGCTTTGCGCCGAACCGCTGGGATGCCCTCATGGATGCCATGCGTGCCAAGGGCTACGAGAAAACCGATATGCTGGAAGCGGGTCTCCTCGTCGAAGGGCGTGAGGGCCGCGTCTATGACCGGTTTCGCAACCGTGTGATGTTCCCGATTCTGTCGCTTAGGGGTGACGTGATCGGCTTCGGCGGACGCGTCATGGATGATTCGCAGCCGAAGTATTTAAACTCCCCGGAAACACCGATCTTCGCAAAAGGGCGAAATCTTTTTGCGATGAACCTCGTCAAAAATGAAAGACCTTCGGAAATCCTTCTTGCCGAAGGCTACATGGACGTCATCGCACTGCATCAGGCGGGCTTCCGTACCGCCGTAGCTTCCCTCGGCACCGCGCTGACTCCCGAGCAGGCACGGCTGATCAAAACCTACGCTGAAACCGTCGTGATCGTCTATGACGCCGATAATGCCGGGCAGAAGGCTACCGCGCGCGGCATCGACATCCTGAAGTCCACCGGCATCAATGTCCGTATTCTGCGCATACCGGACGGCAAAGACCCGGATGAATTTATCCGTAAAAACGGCGCGGACAAGTTTGAGCAGCTTCTGCGTGGTACGCAGGGCGATCTCGAGTACCGCCTGTCCAGGCTGCCGAACGCTTCGGATCGGGATACGCCCGAGAAAAAGATCACCTATCTGAAAGCCGCGGCCGAGCTGCTTGCCACCGTCGACGACCCGATCGAACGCGATGTCTATCTCCAGCGTGTCGCAGCCGATACCGATACGACCCTAGACGCCCTGCGCATTCAGGTCAACGCCGCCCGTAAAAGCCGGGATCGCGCGTCACGCCGTGAGGAAACCAGACGTGTTTTAAATCCCGTGCGAACGGTGCAGCCAGCGGCCAGAGAGCTCCGTTACGATAATCCGCGTGCGGCGCGGGCGGAGGAGGGGATTATCGCGCTCTTGTTCTTCGACCCGACGCTAATCTTGAAGCTCGACGAGGACAACGCCGGAACGCTATTTACGGTTCCGCTTTACGCAAAGCTTTATACACTCATAAAAACCCGTGTCCACGACGGCGGAACCGTTTCACCGGACGTTTTCGCACAGGATCTGACACCTGATGAGGCTTCTCAGCTTTCCCGGATACTCGCAAAAACACCTGTCGGGGAAACCGACCGGGCTTTTTCCGACTACTTGGCCGTGATGCGGCAGGAACATATGAAAAACGCGTCGCTTCAGGCTCTGATCGACGCCAAAAAAGGCAGCGGGGGACTATAAACATGGCCACTATTGAAGAAAAAAAGCAAGCATTGAAAGATCTGATCGAATACGGCAAAAAAAAGGGGAAGCTCAGCTACAAGGAGCTGATGGACGTCCTTGAAGAACTCGAATTTGAGTCCGATCAGATCGACAAGCTCTACGACACCTTCGAATCGCTCGGCATTGAAATCGTTGTAGACGAATATCCCGCCGACTCGATCATCGAGGATATCCCCGCCGACCTCGACGAGGTGGAAGAGGTCACGCAGAAGGATCTTGACGAAACCGCGACGATGGCGGATAACTACGCGCTTGACGACCCGGTACGCATGTACCTCAAGGAAATCGGTAAGGTCGATCTCCTTGAGCCGGACGAGGAAATAGCACTTGCGCAGCGGATGGCGCAGGGTGACGAAGCCGCGAAAAAGCGTCTCGCGGAAGCAAACCTCCGTCTCGTCGTTTCCATCGCCAAGCGCTATGTCGGCCGTGGCATGCAGTTCCTCGATCTGATTCAGGAAGGCAACTTCGGGCTGATCAAGGCCGTCGAAAAATTCGACCACACCAAGGGCTACAAATTCTCCACCTATGCCACCTGGTGGATCCGTCAGGCCATCACGCGCGCTATTGCCGATCAGGCCCGTACCATCCGAATCCCTGTCCACATGGTCGAGACGATCAACAAGGTGATGCGCGTCTCCCGCCAGCTTCTGCAGGAACTGGGGCATGACCCCTCCCCCGAGGAAATCGCGGCGGAGATCAACATGCCAATCGACAAGGTGCGCGAGATCATGAAGATCGCACAGGAGCCGGTCTCCCTCGAAACGCCGATCGGCGAGGAAGAGGATTCCCACCTCGGCGACTTCATCTCCGATGACGATGTCCCGGAACCCGCCGAAGCCGCGTCCTTCACTCTCCTGCGAGAGCAGCTGGTAGACGTGTTGTCCACGCTCACGCCGCGGGAGGAAAAGGTCTTAAAGCTCCGTTTCGGCGTCGAAGACGGCCGTACCCGCACCCTTGAGGAAGTCGGCCGCGAGTTCAACGTCACGCGTGAGCGTATCCGCCAGATCGAAGCCAAGGCTCTGCGAAAGCTGCGTCATCCCAGCCGTTCCAAGCGCTTAAAGGACTTCTTAAACTGATTCGAAGGGAGTTATCTTGAAAAGCCATGAAGGAATTCTTTCACGGTGCGTATGATGTCGTCCACCGGGACGGCGCATGGATTCCCACCCGCTTTACAACGTCCCAGCTCTCCTCACTCGAAGCGCTCCATCTGATGTATGAGCGCTTCGGGCGCTGCGCCGCCGGAGTTTCCCTCGCGTTGATCACCTCCGCGCTGGAAATCGGCTTTTCCTGGACGCTGTCCGGGCTGTATACCCGCACCGGCGGCTTCGATGTCTACGAAAACGGCGTACTCGTCCACACGGAGCCGCTGCCGCCCGAGCCTGCCTCCGGTCGGTTTACATACCGCAAAGAATCCCCCGGCGATACGCTTCTCGAGATTTTTCTGCCCGCCTATGCCGCATGTGCGCTGTCGGTTCCTTCATTTGGAGACGCAAAGCCTCTTTCTGAGGATGGAAAACCGTTTTATCTCTTCTATGGAGACTCCATCACGCAGTCCGCCTATACGCCTACGCCGTCGCTCTCCTTCCCGACACTGGTCTCCCGTATGGCGGGCGCACGTTACATAAATCGCGGCATCGGCTCCCTTTATTTTGATGAATCCACGCTCGATCCCGACGACACCTGCCGTCCAGATGTGATTTTCGTCGAATACGGAGCAAACGATCTCGTTCGCCGCGAAAACCGCGAGGTTGTCTATATCGACGGTCAGCCGCAGTATTACGGCATGTCCGATCTGCCGCATCTTCTCGGCCGTGCGGACGCCTACATGGCAAAGCTTCGCGCAATCTATCCATACGCGAAAGTCTATGTTCTCTCGACGCCTTGGGCGGCGAATCCCGTCCCCGAGGAGCGCCATACCGTGCGGGAGTCCTATCGCGAAGGCATCCGTGCCTTAACCGCAATGCATACCTTCTGTTATATCGATGGCCGCACGCTCACGCCGCACCTTCCTTCCTGCCGCGCGGAGGATGGGCTGCATTTCAACGCGCTCGGCGGCGTTACAGCTGCGCAATCGCTTTATTCCATCGTTCGTTCCTGATACCTTTTGACAATTTTATATATTCGGAGGTAATTCTGACATGCAAAGCTTCCCGAAAATCGGCATTCGCCCCGTAATCGACGGTCGCGCCGGCGTGCGTGAGACTCTGGAAGACCAGACCATGAATATGGCGCTCTCCGTCAAAGCCCTTCTCGAAGGCACGCTCCGTTACCCGGACGGCAACCCAGTCGTCTGCATTATCGCGGAGAGTACCATCGGCCGTGTCGCCGAAGCCGCCGCCTGCGAGGATCTGTTCGTCCGCGAAAACGTCGGCCTGTCTATCACCGTCACGCCCTGTTGGTGCTACGGTACCGAGGTCATGGACGCAAATCCCTCCCGGCCGAAGGCTGTCTACGGCTTCAACGGCACCGAGCGTCCCGGCGCCGTCTATCTTGCCGCCGCCCTCGCAAGCTATGCGCAAAAGGGTCTGCCCGCGTTCTCCATTTACGGTCACGATGTCCTCGACGCGTCCGATACCAGCATCCCGGACGACGTCTCGAAGAAGCTTCTCACCTTCGCCCGTGCCGGTCTCGCTGCCGCTATCATGCACGGTAAGTCCTACCTCTCCATGGGCGGTGTCGCGATGGGCATCGGCGGTTCCTTCGTCAAGGACGACTTCTTCCAACACTATCTCGGCATGCGCAATGAGTACATCGATATGATCGAGATCGACCGTCGCATCAACAAGGGCATCTACGATCACGAAGAATTCGAACGCGCCTATGCCTGGACGCGCGCTCACTGCGTCGAAGGTGCGGATCGTAACCCCGCCGAGATTCAGCATGACCGCGCCAAGAAGGACGATGAATGGGCCTACTGCGTCAAGATGGCGATGATCGCCAAAGATCTCATGCACGGCAATCCGAAGCTCGCCGAAATGGGCTTCAAGGAGGAGTCCCTCGGTCATAACGCAATCCTCTCCGGCTTCCAGGGCCAGCGTCAGTGGACGGATTATCTCCCCAACGGCGACTTCATGGAAGCGATGTCCAATACCTCCTTTGACTGGAACGGTCCGCGCGCGCCGTATCTCCTCGCGACGGAAAACGACGCTCTCAACGGCGTTTCCATGCTCTTTGGCAATCTCCTGACCAACACCGCGTCTGTCTTCTGCGACGTGCGTACTTACTGGTCTCCCGACGCCGTCAAACGTGTTACCGGCTGGACGCCCGAGGGTGCTGCCGCGAACGGCTTTATCCATCTGATCAACTCCGGCGCGGCCGCTCTCGACGGCGCCGGCGAATGCTTACAGGACGGTAAGCCGGCGATGAAGCCCTTCTGGGAAATCACACCCGACGATATTGACCGCACGATGAAGGCAACGACGTGGGGGCCCGCGAGCCTGCCGTATTTCCGCGGCGGCGGATTTTCCTCGACCTTCAAGACCCGTGGCGGTATGCCCTTGACCATGGTGCGCGTGAATATTGTCGCCGGTCTCGGCCCCGTTATCCAGATCGCCGAAGGCTATTCCGTTGAACTACCAGACGCCGTCTATGATAAAATCAATCTGCGTACCGATCCGACCTGGCCGACGACCTATTTCGCTCCTATCCTCACCGGTAAAGATGCCTTCACCGACGTCTACTCCGTCATGGCCAACTGGGGCGCGAACCACTGTTCCTTCTCCTTCGGACACATCGGTGCGGAGCTTTTAGCCCTCGCTTCCATCCTGCGTATCCCGGTCAGCCTCCACAATGTCGGCGACGCCCGTGTCTATCGTCCCGCCGCGTGGTCCTCGTTCGGCACAAAGGACCTCGAAGGCGCCGATTACCGCGCCTGTGCCGCATTTGGCCCGCTGTATAAGTAATTCATAATAGTTCGGAGGATTTTAGTATGGAAAAGAGCAATAAATTCGCGTGGACCTGGAAAATCAAGCCCGAATGCCTTGATGAATACGTCCAAATGCATCTGAATGCCTGGCCTGAGGTTCTAGACGCTCACCACAAGGCCGGTTACCGCAACTATTCCATCTTCCAGAACG
This sequence comes from Clostridiaceae bacterium, assembly GCA_034926225.1. Lineage (GTDB taxonomy): Bacteria > Bacillota > Clostridia > Oscillospirales > QAMX01 > JAAZKA01. The sequence continues at coordinate 218,996 of JAYFRF010000001.1, read as the reverse complement.
GCAACCAATTCTTCTACTGCTTTGAATGCGACGATCCCGCCGCGGCGTTTGCCTATGTCAACAACGATCCCGCTTGCCGCAAGTGGGACGCGATTACCTCGAAGATGGTCGAAGGTTCCTTCGACTACTCCAAGGCTAATCCCATCAATCCGATGCGCGAGGTCTTCTATTTAAAATAATCCCCGTTTCGCCTGAAATACGGCCGGCCGTACATCTTCCCGGCCGGCCGTTTCTTTTGCTTTCTGAACGTCTGCTAAAAAAGGGAGGTGCCTTGTGTGAAATCTGAAAACCTCCATGAAGGACATCGCTCCCGCTTAAAAGAACGCTTTGCCGAGTCCGGTCTTGACGGCTTCGAAGCTCATCAGGTACTGGAATTGCTGTTGTTTTATACCATCCCGCGGCGCGATACCAACGAAATCGCTCACCGTCTGCTGCGGCGGTTTGGCTCACTGCCCGGCGTCCTCGATGCAAACGTCGCAGCACTGGCCTCTGTCGAGGGAGTCGGGAAGACCTCCGCCATCTTCCTGAGCCTGATCCGTGCTGTTGCGCGACGCTACATGATTGATTCCGCCGCGCCCGACCCGAATGCGGTCTATCTTCTCAATGCTCAGGATGCCTGCAAGTACGTTGCCGGCTTATTTATCGGCTGCCGTACGGAGGTCTGCTACGCGCTGCTCCTGAATTCACGCCGCCGCGTCATCCGATGCCAGCGTGTGGAGGGCGGCACCATCGACTCGCTGCACTTAAACCCCCAATGGGTCGCGGCATACCTGTTCGATAACCACGCGGCAGGCGTTATCCTCGCGCATAACCACCCCGGCGGCATTGCGGAACCGTCTCCAAGCGATGCCGCCGTTACCGAGCAGGTCGCGGCCTGTCTGTCCACGCTCGGCGGCGCGCTGTTCGACCATATCATCTCCGGAGAAAACGGCACCGTCTCCTACGCTGAAAACCAAAACCGTTTCCCGCCCCTGCATCCGATGACTTTTACACCTTACTATGGTTAAAAGAGGACTTATTATGGCTTTTGAAATTATTGACGCACATATGCACCCGTTTACGTGCAAAGAGGAAATTGTCAACAACTACACCCTCGACACCGCTCCCGCCGACATCGGTGCCGATCTCGCGCGCTGCGGTATCGGCCGTTTCGCCGGATCTGTCATCTATCGTCCGACGAACAGTTTCGCAGAGGTTTCCCGTGCCAATCGTGACGCTCTCGCTCTCCGTGACCGCTACGGCAGCCGCTACATCCCCGGTATCCATATCCATCCAGACTATGTCGCAGAGTCTTGCGAAGAGCTTACGCGTCTCCACGCACAGGGCGTACGCTTGATCGGTGAGCTGGTGCCGTACATGATGGGGTGGACGCGTTATACCTGCCCCGGCGCGCTGGAAATCTTCTCCCTCGCTCAGGAGCTTGGCATGACCGTCAGCGTGCATCCCACCGTTCCGGAAGACCTTGACGCGCTCTGTGCCGCCTTCCCCCACATGAACATTATCGTCGCCCATCCCGGCGAGTATAACGACTACCTGCGCAACCTCGAACGTTTGGAGCGTTACCCAAACGCCTACCTCGATATCTGCGGCACAGGCTTGTTCCGCAACCGCATGCTTTGGTACGGCGTCAACCGTGTCGGCGCAGAACGCTTCCTCTTTGGCACCGACTACCCCGTTTGCAACCCCGCCATGCAGGTAGCCGCCGTCGAATATGAGCGCCTAACCGATGCCGAGCGTGAATTGATCTTTGCCGGCAACTTCAAGCGTCTGTTGAATCTCGAATAAGGGGATCGTCCATGAAGAAAGCCCCTCCGCAGTTAAAAACTGCGGTTCGGGGCTTTCAACGCATATTTAATAGCTGCCGAGCGCCAGCCCGTGTTCAAGGAAATGTCGGTATGTGCCGTATTCCACCTCGCCCGGCACCGAATGGTCGGTGTGCAGGATATAGTTAAAGCCTTCCTTCATCACCGGAATCTTGGCTTCCAGCTCCGCATCCACCGTGGCCAAATCATTCGACAGCAGCGTCCGGATATCCATGCCGCCCATGAATGCGATTTTGTCGCCGTATTCGCGCCACAGCTTGCATAAATCCATCCCGGCCTTCACCTCGATCGCCTGCAGGCAATCGATCCCGGCCCGTACGATCCCCGGCATCAGCGGCTCCACATATCCGCATGAATGCATAATCACCGGCAAGCCGAGGGACTTCGCATAATCAATCGTGTACTTATGATACGGCTCCAGCAACTCCTCATACATAGTCGGACTCATGAACGGCTTCTCCTTGAAGCCCAAATCCTCATAAAACCAGATTGCGTCCGGGTACCCCTCCTGCTCAAACAGCTTCGCCTGCAGCTTAACCAGCAGTTTCGCATAAGTCTGGGCCATCTCCATGACCCATTCCGGATCAAGCGCCATGCCCATCAGTAGATTTACATGCCCGCACACCGGATGCATCGCCTCAAACACATTCACGCTTGAGCAGGTGAAGAACCGCCCCGCCGCATGCGCGCGTTCTCTTGCTTGACGGTATTCCTCAAACCGGATCCGCTCGTCGTCCGGCGTCAGCAGATGCTTGATTTGCTCCCAGCCCTCACGCTCCGTCACCCGGTAGCCGATATGCTCCGGTGTGCCCGTGCGCTGTTTATGCCGCCGCAACGTCGCGCCATTACCGTCAAGAAGAGTTATGGTCTCCTCTGTCTCCGCGACAACCTGCGGTTCGAATGACAAATCGGCAACCAGCTTAAACGGCCAGCACTCGACGATATCAAAGTCGAACGCGTCCTCCACGCTCTGTCCCGGTGCGATATGTCCTTCTTCCTCCCATTTTTTCTGCGTATCGCCCCACAAATGCTCATATGCGCCGATCCTGTCCGGTTTTTCATGTCTTAATAGCTTTTGTATTCGTTCCTTTCCCGTCATAAACAGTCACCCGCCCTTCATTTATTGTGTCTTACTATACTATACCACTGCATATCGCACAATGCAACCGTCTTTTCTTTTACTCTCAGTCGAATCTAGAATATTGGAGGAGCCCATCTTGTCTATCGAAAAAGTCCGGGCATACTTTGACAGGCTCGGTATCGCCAACCGCATTCTGGAGCTGGACGCATCCAGCGCTACCGTCGAGCTTGCCGCCGCCGCGCTTGGTTGTGAACCTGCCCGCATCGCAAAGACCCTATCATTCTCCCAAAACGACCGCGCCATTCTAATTGTCACCGCCGGCGATGTTAAAATTAACAACTCAAAATACAAGGCGCATTTTGGCGTCAAAGCGAAAATGCTTACCCCTGACGAGGTCGTTCCCCGCGTCGGTCACGCCATCGGCGGCGTCTGTCCGTTTGCCGTCAATCCCGGGGTTTCAGTCTATCTCGACGATTCCCTTCGTCGTTTTGCTACCGTTTATCCTGCCTGCGGCAGCTCTAACAGCGCCATAGAACTGACTATTCTTGAATTGGAAGCCTACGCCCATGCCGCGGGTTGGGTGGATGTGTGCAAATTCGTTTAAAATAAAATGTTTTTTATTAATAAATTATGTTGACAAGAAGCAGAAGATATGTTATATTAATATACAGGTTCTATAGAACCGCATAACGTCGACTGTGTCAGTTCCCACCTTCCCGGGAGCTGCCAGTCGGCCTTTTTTTACCTTACAGCATATAATCCCAAGTCCCTTTCTCACACTTTATTTGGATTTCTGAAGCATGTCTTCATCACTGTATAATTCTATAAGTGTCGGCCAAACTAACCGTGAATTAAGTGAAATTACGATCGTCGCGCATTAAGTTTTACTTTATGAAGCTTTGCGGATTGCTTGCGTCATGGTAGGAATATCAACATCGCGGGCAACGTTTCAATACTGTTTCTGAGATAAGGGTTATTAAAATGTCGAAAGAAAGCGCATATTTTCAAATAAGCGATATTACTGGGAATCACGATTCGAAAGAATTGAAGAGAGAGCTGGATGCCTTTCACGGCGTGCTGTCGGTCAGCGTTAATGCTGAAAAAAATATGTTGGCGGTAGATTACGATAATACGGGAGTCACCTGTGACCGACTGGGAAAGCGATTGGAGCAACTCGGGTATCGGGTGGAGTCATGCAAAACCGAAAACCATAGAATGTAGGTGAAAAGTTTGAGCGAAAACAAAATGAACAACAGCAAGCAGAACAAAAAGCAGGACGGTAAGTTCCATTCCAAAAATATCAAGCATGATCCGCAGGCAGAGAGCGCACGAGCCAAATTCGGCCAAAACACAGTCTCTGGCGGCCGGGGAAAGAACGTTTAATCCGCTCAAACGTGACAGGAGGTGTCGGGAATGGATAACGGCTCTGATATGATTAAAAGAATGCACGAAGAACAGGGGCGCGAGATAATTGAGAAACTCCAGAAAAAAATCGATACCACTCGATACAATCTGGAGGTTTCTGAGGAGATTATCGCCGAAACCCCGTCGGATGAACAGCGAGAAAAACTCACACAGAAAAATATCCGTCGCCAGCACGGAATTGCTGGTATTGAAAAGGAAATTCGCGATATTGAGCAAGAGCTGGAGAAATAAGAATAGGTAAAGCGGAGTCGCATTGGTGCCTCCGCTTTACTGTAGTTATTTGTCACTGCCCGGTTTGTGTCTGCTGGCGGACTGCTTTTTGTGGTTGCATCCTTCTCCGTCGTTTGCGCTTTGAGCTGACGTGGGGCCGCCTTTTGCCTTCTTTTTGCGGATTTCTTTCGGATCGATTTGACTGTCTTTGGCCATGAAATATCACCTCTTCAATAGCATTCTCTGTATACAGTGCATTATTCCTGACCGAAAGCAAAAACTAAGTCCAGCCAATGATTTGGCAAGAAGCAGTACTGCAAACGCCGCGAAATGAATAAAGGTTTCACACCGAGAGAGGAGAAAGTATATGAAAAACAATAAAAATCGAATGAAAGACCGCCCAAAAAGCAACCCAGAGCTTCGGAAGATACAGCCAAAAAATAACGCCGATGTTGGGATTGTTGGTGGGCGTAAAATTGGTGTTCATGAAAGCGGGCACGAAAAATCCGATTAATATAATACCAAAAATGTGCGGGGCAAGTCTGGAAAACCGGTAGAGTTCGGTGCCAAGCTATACAGCCGTTTCGTGGACGGTTGGACGCGGCTCACTTCCCCTGTGACACCTGCAACGAAGCGGGCAACCTGTGTCACAGAAAAATCTTCTACTTGTTCGAAAATGGTATTCATAACATTTCAAAATAAGGCTATAATAGTGGTGGGTACTAAAGTGCCCAGCAGATATTTAGTTTGAAATCAGGAGATGGTTCAGTTGAATCGATCTATCTTTGACCCTATTATGATTCGAGCTGTTTAGTAAAATGATTAACGGGAAAAGGTTAAGCTGATAAAACTGCATTTCCCTTTGGACAATTAAATACCTGCTTATAGTAGGCAGGGTTCTCCGATTGAGCCCCTGCCTATTTACTTATATCACCTGTCACAAGTATGTATACACGAATACATGATGCGCAATAATAATCCTCCCATCGGAATTCCGGATAGCTACAGTAAAAACCGCTGAGACTGACGTAGGTCATTTTCAGCGGTTTTATTCTTACACTCATCTGGAGCATACCAAGGCAACAGATCAGATTTAGTAAGCCCCACTTATCAATTTTTAAGGAGCTTCCGCGCTAGTTTTACAAACTCATACCACAATACCGATGCAGCCGCCAGTATAAACGCGATAAGCAACTGTCTGACTGAAAGCGGAGCAAGCTTAAGATAACCGGAAAGCGGCGTATAGAGAATAATCCCGAGCAATGCCAGTGTGCCGAGGTTGACCGCCCACATCACTTTATCTTTAATCAGACGCACCACGGAAAGGAACGCGAAGTCGCGGTCTGAGCTATTAACTTGCACCAGAAATAGATTTGCTAGCATAATGACAGCGAGTCCTATTCCGCGTGCAGCAGGCGCATTTTCGGGATTTCCGCCAAGAGTAACAAAATATGCTCCGAATGATGCTGCGAAAATGAACAGTCCCTGTTGAATGCTTTTTGCAAGCAGCTTTCCGGTCAGCAGCTTCTCTCTCGGATCTCTGGGCTTGCGATTCATAATATCACGCTCCGCAGGCTGACGCTCCAATACGATGGAACAGGTCGGATCGATCAAGACTTCAAGTAGCACAACATGTAACGGCAGCAGAAGCAGAGCGGCGGGCGCGATTCCGAGGATTGGAGCCAGAAGCGACGCAAACGCAATCGGAATGTGAATGGTAAATACATAACCGACTGCCTTGCGGATATTATCGTAAATACGGCGACCGTCCCGGACAGTTTCCACAATAGTAGTGAATTTATCATCCATCAGAATCAGGTCGGCAGCTTCTCTGGATACTTCACTGCCACGTTTACCCATGGCGATACCGATGTCGGCATATTTCAGGGCAGGGGCATCGTTGACACCGTCTCCGGTCATGGCGACGATCTCTCCGTTTTCCTTAAATGCTTTGACGATGCGCATTTTATGCTCCGGTATGACACGAGAGAAAATGGAGACATCCTTCACCGCCTCACGCAGTTCATCATCACTCATATTGTTCAGCATATCTCCAGTGATGATATGATCGTTATTTGCCATATTAATTTTCTTTGCAATGGCGGACGCGGTCACGCCGTTGTCCCCGGTGATCATCACAACGCGAATACCGGCTTTTTTGCAGACTGCAATGTCATTCTTTACGCTTTCACGCGGAGGATCGGCAAGACCGACAAGTCCGAGCAGAGTCAGATGACAATCGGTTATTGATGCAGGAATTGCTGCATCATTTTCCGGATTTGCGTCCGCTATAGCAATGACGCGCAAGCCTTCGGAAGACAGTGCGTTGATTTGCTTTTCGGCGGTGGATCGTTCTTCGTCTGTCATATCGCAGATGGTCAGGATGTGTTCGGCGCTGCCTTTGGCGGCAATCACCAACGCGCCATTTTTACGCCAGACATGCCCCATCATTTTCAGTTCATTGGTAAAGGCGTACTCCGAAACAAACTCGTTTTGATACAGGCTCTCTTTAGAGATTCCATGCTCCTCACAGCAGCGCAGCATGGCTTTTTCCATGGGGTCATAGGCTTCTGTTTCACAGCCTAGTCCCATTGTTTCAAGCAATGCGTGTTCATCCCTGTTTGCAACCCAGGTTTGCTGCACGGTCATTTGATTCATTGTGATTGTGCCAGTCTTATCCACGCAAAGTACCGAAACCGCACCGAGTGTTTCCACGCTGGGCAGTTTACGAACCAGAGAATGCTTCTTTGCCAGACGCCATGCTCCCATGGAAAGAAATACGGTGAGAATGACCGGGAACTCTTCCGGAATCATGGCCATAGCAAGCGTCACGCCGGACAAAATACTTTCTATCAGACGGTCAACAAATTTGTGATTCGGTATATTAAACCAGGTAAATAATCCAACCAGAACGAATAGTACGCCTGCAATGATCGCGCACGTTTTAACCAGCTTTCCGGTCTGCTGCTGCAATGGTGTCTCATCTTTCGGTGCAGATGCAACATCCGTGCCGATTTTTCCGTATTCAGTGGCAGCGCCGATCTTTTCAACCTGAACCATCGCGCTTCCTAGTGTAACAAGGGTTCCGGCATAGCAATAATCCTTGCGCCAGTAATCCATACTCGGTTCTGCATTTTCGGCAGGCGTTTTCCAAACTCCCTCAGCTTCGCCTGTCAATGACGATTCATCAACGCACAAATCGGCACAGCGAATGACAACGCCGTCCGCAGGGATCTTCACTCCCTCACAGATCAGCATGAGATCGCCGGGAACCAAGTCTGCACTGGCAATCTGCTGCTCGATTCCGTCACGGATGACGGAGATGCGCGGTGCAGACAGATCCTTGAGTGCATTCAACGTTTTGTCGGTTTTCCACTCCTGAATGAAATCGATGCTGATGATACCGATAACAAAAATGAGCATGATAGCGCCGTCTCTCGGCTCTCCGAGAATAAAATAAATGACAGCAGCAATGATCAACAAAAGGAACATCGGCTCGCAGAGTGTGTGAAGTATCAATTTCAGAAAACTGTCCTTCTTCTGCGGCTGTAATTCGTTTTTGCCATACTGCTGCTGGCTTATTCTGACCTCTTCTTTGGTCAGACCGGTATAGTTTTTCTGGGTGTTTGTCATAAAAGAATCCTCCGTTTTCCGCTGCCGTACGGCATTACGGTGTCTTGATTTCTCCTATGGCACTCCATTGAGGTCGGTTGTTCCCTCGATATAGCTGTATAATGCTATAGGTATAAAAACAGCATATCCCATGGAACATACATACCGTCCCACAGATATGCGTGATTGCATCCTGCTGCCGCTTGCAGAGCGGCCCAGCCCCATGCCCTTACAGGCATCGCCTGCTCAGTTTGTACTGTTGATCTCGCATTTCTATAAAAGAAATGTAATGCAGTGCAAAGAGATTATATATATTATATTACAGTCATATGCTAAAGTCAATATTCTGTGCCTGATCACTCGATAATTTAACAATATTATAAAACGATGAGAGCTAAACCATATACAATGTTTTCGTTTTTTGCCCAATATTGGGCAGTTCTATTTGGGTAAAACAAAAAGAAATAGGACGTTATCATGATTAAAAATCGTCCTATTTCTTGAAAGTAGTGACCTACTTTGATACGAAATGCAAACCTCTCCGACTTTTCGTTAAAAGGTGTGGAAATAATAAAAAGGTGCACACAGAACATTTCAACGCACTCTGACCACCGCAAACATCATATGTGGGAAGTCCGGCTCAATTGCAGTAACACCTTGCTTAATAACAACAAAACCGTTTTGTTCCAACTCCTTATCAAAGGTATGAGAATTGACTATTCGACAAGAGGTACTTGCAATTTGAACGGCTTTTCCAGTCTGCTCATGGATACGATTCTGAATATCAAAAGCAGTACGAATATCGGTCTGACGTTCAACGCTGCCGTCGCCCATCGTGCAAATAAGAGCAATTCCGTTGGAGTTCAAATGTCTCCGAACGAAATTGTAAAATGCGTTTCTGTCTACATGTGGAACCAGCATATGCAAAACAGCCACAGCGTAAATGAAATCATAACTGCCACTTAGTCTTTCGGTAACACAATCAAGAATTTGAAAATGCTCTACATAATCAGGCATCTTTTTTCGACAAAAATTGATTGCTTCCGGTGACACATCGGTTGCCAACAGGTCAAAGCCCTGTTGGAGTAGCGGGTAGGCATCTCGGCCTTCTCCACATCCTATCTCCAGAACTTTGTGTTGACGCGAGATAGAAAATTCGTGAATGGTTTCAGTTACGATAGGGGATGGACTTCATCGAACCATCGCAAGTTTTGCTCATGAATCTGTCGATAACGATCATCGTAAGCTTCATAATACTTCCGATCTGACATACCATACTTCCTACAAGTAAATCAATATATCTGAGTATAAATAAACTGGACACCAATCGTGATACCCACTGTATCAAAATTGGTGTCCAGTTATGGTCGGAGTGAGAGGACTTGAACCTCCGGCCTCTTGGTCCCGAACCAAGCGCTCTACCAAACTGAGCTACACCCCGTTATTTATGATCGGAAACTTTCAACTGCCGACAGTCATGTATTATAACGCATCTTCATTGTTTTGTCAAGGGGGAAAATCGACATTTTCAGCAAAAGCAGAAAGTCTTCTCATTTATACAAAAGTGCTTGCAATTTTCGAAAAACCTTGTTAAAATACCCCTTGACAGGAGGTGCATTCCTTTTATGGAAACACCGTTTGAATTTAAAAATAAGCTTCTCCAGGTGCACAAGCCCCATCGCGTCAATCCAGATGCCGTCAAAAAACTATCCGGCACTGTGATCACCGCGGAATGGAAAATAGGAATACCCTGGGACTCAAAGGAAGTGCTGCGCAATGCCGCTGCGGATTTGGCCGAGTACTTCGCGGTCTCTATGGATCTGCCGCTGGCGCTTGATTTATCCGCTTGTGCGGGGCGGCAGGTGATCACTGTCGCCGTCGATCCTTCCTTGCCGCCCCGCACTTTCCGAATCAGGGTAGGGGAGGGCATCGAAATTACGGGTGCCGATGAGCGCGCCGCCTCACAGGGCTGTTACGCGCTCGAGGATGAGTTGAATCTAAATGAGGCTCCTATCATAGCCCCGTGCGAAAAAACGCTCTGCGCCCGTTTTTCACCTCGTATCATCCATTCCGGCATGGAGAGCGGTAATTATCCCGATGAACACCTCCGGATGCTGGCACATGCCGGTATCGACGGAGTAAAAATCGGTACACGAAACGCGATTTCCGACCCGGCGGTGCGGGAACATGTTAATGATCTAATCGCCCGCGCGGCACAATACGGCATCGATGTGTATACCTTCTCACCGTTTCATAATGAACATCACCCGGACGATCCCGGTGCGTATGAGTACTACGACGGGATGTACGGGAAGTTGTTTGACGTCTGTCCCGGCTTGAAGGGTTTGATGATCGTCGGCGAGTGCTGCGAGTTCCCGTCGCATGACGCCCGTACCACCGGAAAGACATGGCGTGAATCCATCCATGATGAAAAACCCAGTCCCGGCTGGTTTCCATGCGAGGACTATCCGCAATTCGTGTCGCTGCTGCGTGACGTTATCCGTGCGCATAAGCCGGATGCCGATGTTATTTTTTGGACTTATAACTGGGGTTATGAAAAGCGTGAGCTGCGGGAGGAGCTCCTGCGTACCGTGCCGACCGATATTACGATGATGGCGACCTTTGAAATGTTCGAAAACTTCGATATCGCTCCCGGCATCCGTGAAACCTGTACCGATTATACCCTTTGGTTCATCGGACCCGGCGAATACTTCAAGACGGAATCCGCCATCGCCCGTAAACGGGGTATCCGTATGTACTCGATGACGAACACCGGCGGCAACACCTGGGATATCGGTGTGGTACCGTATCTGCCGGCGCCGCAGCGGTGGATCAAACGATGGAAAGCGGTTGCCGAGGCACAGGATACCCTGCGGCTCGACGGGGTGGAGGAGTCCCACTCCTACGGTTTCTGGCCGTCCATCCTGCCCTCTCTTGCAAAGTACGCGTACATGACCCCCATGCCCGATCTGGATGCGCTTCTGCGTCGCATCGTCATCCGCGACTTTGGCGAGGAAAATGCCGACGATGTCCTGCGCGCGTTCTCGCTGTTCTCCGACGGCATGGAGCACTGTGTTTCCACTAACGAAGATCAATACGGCCCGGCGCGCATCGGTCCGTCGTATCCGCTGTTTTTCAAGCGTTGGGAGCCGATTCCCATCGGGCCAAAATCGAAAGCGAATCCGAATTCCGAGTCAAACCCCGTATATCGGTATAATCTTGATCTCTCCGACAAGTTATCCTATGAGGCCGATGAATATGAAACGATGGCTCGTTTGTTCGATGCAGGCTGCGAGCAGCTCTCCATCGTTATCTCCCGCATGACCGGACCTAAGGCAGAGGAGGCCCAACGTCTTCTCGGAGTTGCGCGGTTCATCGCGAACACTGCCCGCACGATCACGCATGTCAAGCGTTGGCATCTTCTCAAAGGGCAGCTCGGCGTTTACGTCGATACATTGCCGATCTGGTGCGGCGGACGTAAAAACATGCCCGATGCCGCAAGTGCAAAGAAGCCGCTTTTGGCGGCGGAGGATCCGCGCCCGATCATACTCGAGTTGATCGAGATCGCACAGCGTGAAATTGCCAATGCCGAGGCGACGCTCCCACTCGTGGAGGAGGACTCCCGCTTAGGTTATAATCAGGAGCTGGACTACTGCGCGGCACCGGAACAAATCCGATGGAAAATCGCCGTCACACGCCGCGCCATCGACGAGGAACTGCTGCCGTTGCTTTAAAATAAAAACCGTCGGGGAAGTGTATCCAAGCTTTTCCGACGGTTTTTCTTGATTTTCGACTAAATCTCGGTTGGAGGAAAAATAACGAAATTTTTCGAAAATAACTCTTGACAAATTGCCTCCCATCGTGTATAATGACATTCGTCGGTTGCGAGAGAGCGAAGCTGATGACCGGAAATACGGCATGGAAGCATAGCTCAGCTGGAAGAGCACATGCCTTACAAGCATGGGGTCACAGGTTCGAGCCCTGTTGTTTCCACCAATGTTTTTTGAGGTGGATACCGCGCCTCAAACTGCAACGCAATATGCGGCCCGGTAGTTCAGCTGGTTAGAACGCTAGCCTGTCACGCTAGAGGTCATGGGTTCGAGCCCCATTCGGGTCGCCATTCTCCCCTTTTTATTTTATTTGCCTCTGTAGCTCAGTTGGTAGAGCAGGGGACTGAAAATCCCCGTGTCGGTGGTTCAATTCCGCCCGGAGGCACCAATTTGCGGGTTTAGCTCATTTGGTAGAGCGCCACCTTGCCAAGGTGGAGGTAGCGAGTTCGAATCTCGTAACCCGCTCCACTTTTCCTTTCGTTAAGGTTGTTCCCTTGTTGATCGGTAGAACACATACGGTGTCTCTCCGCGATATTTTTTTGGTACATTATTTTTTGCAATTATCTGCGGGTTTAGCTCATTTGGTAGAGCGCCACCTTGCCAAGGTGGAGGTAGCGAGTTCGAATCTCGTAACCCGCTCCAAAAAGACAGACGTTGATATTGATACAATGTCAACAAAAAAGCCAAGTAATACTTGGCTTTTTTGTATTTATGGGAAAATAAAGCTGCCTTTCGAGGCGGCTTTTCTGCTTTTTATAGAACCGCATCATGGAAAGATGCAATCGTCCTATAACGCTTGCTTACCTTTCGTGAAAAGGTGTGAAGTATCGTGAAAAGATTCATTTCTGTGGTAAATTCATTCGTTCTACTTGACAAAGGCCTTACGACAGTGTAAGATTAAATAAGGAATATAGTTCTCCCCAAGCAAAAGGTTCTTATGATAATTTATACGATAAAGGTAAAAGCAAATGTTAATGGAAGTAATAAACGACTATAAGTATAATGGGCATATTATTGAATTACAAATAGGGGATACAGTACAGTTAGGAGAAAAAACTGACCCCTATAGTCAATATCCCGATTGGATAAAGTGTACCTCTGTTAGGACAGGCAAAACGGGTTGGGTAGCAGCTGGTATATTAACAGCAAATGGTGATGGTACTGCTATTGTTCAACAAACATATACATCTGAAGAAATGTCCGTTTTACATGGTGATACGGTTGAAACAGTTTATGAACTTAACGGTTGGTATTGGTGTAAAAGAAAATCTGATTTCAAAGAAGCATGGATCGATAAAAACAATCTTAAGCCTATAAAATAAGCATAATACTATACCATAAAAATCCCATCTATTGGTTTATGAAGCAATTTGTATTTAAAATTATAAAAAACCAAAAACAACCGGCATGCATATGGCGGAACTAATTATAAAATTGTATTATTACCGCTTTTATTTACTTATTCATATTTGAGAGGAGCGCCCGCTATGCCAGAAATCATCAAAACTTACCGGCAGCCCGTCCCCGCACTCCGCTTCATCGGTATCGAATATGGCGATGCCGATCGGCAAAACGGCACCTTTGGCGCAAAATGGGGCGAATGGTTCGCGCACGGCACCTTCGACAAGCTCGAACGCGCCATTGGCAAAGTCCCCGGCTATGACGACACCGACGCGTATCTGGGCTTGATGTGGTACCTCGAAGGCGCGCCTTTCCGTTACTGGATCGGCATGTTCACCGCCGCCGGGTCCCCGGTGCCGGACGGCTTTACCTGTGTCGATTTCCCAACTGGAGACCTAGCCGTCGCATGGATTTACGGCAAGGAAAATGAGCTTTACTGCCATGAGGACATCGCGATCAACGCCCTCACCGCCGCCGGAATTCCCGTTGCACTCGAACCGGACGGCGCCCTTTGGTGTGTGGAGCGCTACGTCTGCCCGCGCTTTACAACGCCGGACGAAAAAGGCTGCGTCATTCTAGACCTTTGCTTCCCCGCGCAAAAAGCCTAATATACATAATATAATGCCCTCAAACGATGGCAAGACACCTTCGTTTGAGGGCATTATTTACTTATTTGCGGCCCTGATCAATACCCAACCCATGCAGGTCAGCCATGACACCCTTTTGCTCGGCGTTATACATACGCCAAATGCACCGCAAACCTTGCAGGCTCGAATACCCGTCGGTGTCGGGACGCTTCCCGTCGAGGATACACTCGAGGAAGTGCCTCGTCTCGTACTGCGTCTTCTTCGTACGGTCGGGATCCTCCCAAAGGACATGAATCTTATCCTCCGCCGGCATGTCGGCGGGCAGATCCGGATTGCAATTTTCGTAAAAGACGATCTTACCCGACGCGCGGTGGTAGTCGATCAGTCCTTTTGTCATATGAAGCTGGAAGCAGTAGCCATGCTCCGTGCCGCGCGCTCCCCAGGTGCCAAAATGGTAGCCCATCGCGCCATTCTCAAACTTCATGATCGCGTTTGACGTTCCCTCGCGCTCCATCCACGGGGTACCGTAGTTTGTACCGATGTGCGTACCCTCGGTGGGGTTGCCCAAAAACCACAGCAGGATATCGACGTAATGGCAGCCATGGCTGAAGAACTGACCGCCGCCGAGACGCTTTGCCGTCATCGGCCATGTCTTCGTTCCGGTGTAATTGGTGTATTGCTCCGTCCAGATGGACATGTTGAACAGCTCGCCGTACTCACCCGAATCGACCAGCTCCTTGAGCTTAATGGTTTCCGGCCAGTACCGAACGGGATACGCCGTCATCAGTGTAACACCGTTTTCCTCGCATGCCTCGATCAGGTTCTCGCACTCGGCTTCCGTGTTGCACATCGGCTTTTCCATCAGAATGTGCTTCCCGCGGCGCGCGAAAAACATACCTACTTCATAATGCAGATGGTGCGGCAGCACGACGACCACCGCGTCCACATAGTCGAGCATGTCTTTATAGTCGGTGCAGGTGAAGATCGCGTGTCCTGTCACATCCTCGAGTATCTTCGCCGCATTCGCGGCATGGTCGGGGTCAATGTCACAGGCCGAGGTGATGTCTGCAAGGTCGCCAAGCTCGGACATGCCCGCTAAGTGCGACGCTCCCATACCACCGCAGCCGATGATACCGAGACGAATCTTATCCATAGTATACTCCTCCTGATGGATTCATTTTTAGGGTTTGCTGACCCGTAAGCGCAGGTTATGTTGTCGACAATGCTAGAAAACTTACAGCTAAAGTATACTAAATATTCAGCATTTGTCCATGCACAATCCTGCACATTAGTGGTATAATCCTGCTATACGCTAAAAGAAGGGGAAGCGCCATGCCCAAAGAGATCAACCCCATTTATATCCGCCGGAGCTTTCAGGTCACGACCGTGCTCTCGGTGTACCATCGTGAAAACGTCATGCCGGCAATCGCTTACGACGAAAGGTACTGGTTCTGGCAAGTCACCTTCCTATTAAACGGTGAAGGGACTTATACCGTAGACGGGGATACCTATCCGTTTTGCGCCGGCGATGTGCTTTTCCGCCGCCCGAACCGTCTGTCGCGTATCGCGTATGTGCCGGGTGTCCCCGTCAGCTATGCCATCATCAGCTTCGCCTGCAGCTCGGAGGCCATGCAGTCTCTACCTGCCCGCCCGGTGAAGCTCTACGGTGAAGAACGCGCGACGCTGCTGGATTTGATCCGTACGGGCCTGCGTATCTGTGAGCCGCTGCGGGCAAGCGCGTCGGTACAGGGCTTTGCGTTAAAGCCCGACACACCGGAAGCGGCGCTGGAATTTGTCGGCGTATCGCTGGAACGCTTTCTCATCATGGTCAATTGCCGTCTTGCGGGCATCGATCTGCTGACGGATGAATCGGAAAAAAGCAACCGCCATACCGGCCAGTCCCAGACGGCTGGCGCAATACGGCGGTATCTGGAGGAGCGCGTCTGCGAGCGCATCCGCATCGACACGCTGGCAGAGACGTTTGGCTTAAGTCAGACGGCGCTGATGAAATTGTACAAGCGGGAATTCGGTGTGTCTGTAGGGGAAGAATTTACGCAGATGAAGCTGGCTTACGCCAAAATGCGCATCGCCCACAGCGCGTTGAATTTCGCAGAGATCGCAGAGGAGCTAGGCTATACCTCCGCAGGCTACTTCTCCCGCGTCTTCCGCGCCCATGAGGGCTTAAGCCCCACGGAATACAGCCGTATGGTGTCAAAACGCGTGTAGCGCATTTAGAAGGTCACCCGCAGTGTCGTGAGCCGTCCGGCCTCCACCGGCACGGCAACGCGGTCGCCCTCAAAGGCGATCGGCGTATCGCCGTATTCCACGGTATCCGTCACGGCACACGCTGCGATGGGCTTTGCAAAGCGCAGCGTCGCCGTGCCGCTGCCTTCGCCGACAAGTCTCACGATGATGCCGTCCTCCTCGGCAGGTTTGATCGCATATACCCGCGCCGCGCCGGATATGGTCAGCAGCGAGCCTTGAGCCGCGAGCGTCCCCTCATGTGCTGGCACGGAAATCGCATGGAGCGGATGGTTTAGCAGCGCCGACGCACGCAGATAGTCGCCGTCGATGACTGTGCCGACGTAAAGCGTGAAGTGGTGCCGCCCAAGCTCGGGGTAGGGATCGGGGTCGTACGCCGCACGCAGCAGCGTTACGGAAAGCGCGCCGTCCGCACCGCGGAAACCGTACTTTGTATCCGCCGCGAGGAATACGCCATAGGGGGACGCCGCAAAGGTGCTAGCCGGTACGTCGTGGCGCAGAGGCTTGCGTGTAATACCGCCGTAGGGGATATCGTAAAGGTACTCGAAGGGCTCTTCGGCGAGCGGCACGGTAAAATTCAACTGCGGGATGCCGCGCGTCACGGATCCACGCTCAAACCAGTCCGCCGTCACGTCGAAACGAAGCGCAAACGCGCCGGGAGCAAGCGTAATCCGCACGGTCAGCAGGTTTTCCCGGTAGCCGAGGACATAGGTAAAGCCATGCGCTTCCCGCTGTTTAAGATGCGTCGGATATTTTTCGTTTAGGATGTCAACCTGCTCATACGGCCCGACGCGCCATGCGGTCATACCGTTTTCATTGCTTTCGAGGATGTCACGGAACAGGCAGGAGGGCTGGTCGATCAGTGTCTTTTTGCGACACTTGTTTGTCAAAGAGATCAACGCCATCGTAGCCCGCGCGAAAACGGCACGCAGATTCTCGTTTTCCAGCACGATATCGTCGTCCGAATAGCTGTCGACACGCGGATCTATAGGACGAGCCTGCTTCTCCTGCCGCGCTCCCGCACACAGGACGACCGTCTGATACGCATACGGTGGCATACTGACGCGCACGGAAACCTTCAGCGCTTCATGATTCCAATACCCCCGCACTTTACCGATAAGCTCGAAGGGCAGAGGAGTGCCTTCCGCATCCGTCACGGCAAGTCGCTCCACGTCGGCGGGGTAGTCCCAGACGGTCAACTCGAGCATCTCGTCGCGCTCGTATGGCGTCGTGTTAAAAACTGTAAACAGGCGCGTTTCCCCATTCCCGCGTTCCGCCTGCGGGAAGGTGAACATGCCTCTGTCACCCGCGCTATCGCGCGAGCCGACGCCGTAACCGACGCCGGCACCCTCCGCACGCGATGTGCGATCGGCGGCACTCATCCATTGTGACGTGTCCACCGCGTTCGCAATCCTGCGCATAGCGGCCGCACCCTGTGTATCGACCGCCGCAAGAATGTTCTGGAACTGGCCCAAGGCATACTCACGCGTATCGACGGTACCCGAGCCGGGGATGATGTCATGGAAGTGGTTAAAGAGCAGGCTCTCCCATGCGTCGCGCAGCATCGATGCCGGGTGTGCGTTCCCCGTCAAGGCGTTGTCCATTGCGAGGAGAGCCTCCGCCTCGTTCATCCGTGCTTCCGCGATGCGGTTTGCTGCCTTAATACGCGACTGCGTTGTGTAACAGCCCGTAAAGACGAAATTCAGTTCTCCTTCGACGACGGGGAAGCGCTCACGCCGCTCGTTTAAGCTATCGAAGAACCGGCGGAATGTACCAAATTCGAGCGCCGGCATCAGCGGCCATGTGCTCATGTCGAGTAAGCGTTCAATATCCCGCCGCGTCGGGCCGCCGCCGTGATCCCCCACGCCGTAGACGAACAGTGCGGTGTCGATGCCGTTTTCCGCGCAGAAGGACGGCAGATGCAGGAAACTTTTCGGTGTAACATCGGCGTTGTACCATTTCGGTTCCCGGTAGCACAGCAGTTCCGCGCCGGACACCGCTTTCCAGCGGTAAATAGAATGCCCTTCGTAGCCGCGGCAGTGGTAGTAATAGGATACGCCGCCCGCGGTACAGATTTCCGGTACGTTGGCGTTATGGCCGAAGGTGTCCGGTTCGAAATCAATCTTCAGCTCGCGCGAATCGATGCCAAACAGCCTCTCAAGATACCGTTTTGTCAGCAGGATATGTCTGGACAGGCTCTCCCCATCGGGCATGTTCTTATCCGTCTCAACCCAAGTCGACGCGGTCAGCTCCCAGCGGCCTTCCTTGACGCGTACGCGGATTTCGTCGAGCATCGCGGGGTCATACCGTTCGACGATACGGTAGACGGACGCCTGCGACTGTGAAAAGGTGAATTCCGGGTATTCGCGCATCAAGTCGAGCATCGTCCGGAAAGTATCGAGCGTGACGGAGGCGGTTTCCTGATAGCCCCACATCCAGTTCATATCGATATGCGCATGGGCGGCAAGCAGTACGCGCAGCGATTTCGCAATGGGGGAGAGCGGTGCAAGCATATCCTCCAGCGCCGCGAGCGCCGCCTTTGTAATCGCACCGTCGGTCTGATATGTCGCGTAAAGCTTGTCGCAGGCTTCGTCGAACAGCATGGCATAGTCCGGATACAGCTTCACCAATTCATTCGCGTACTCAAACTCCGCGAGCGCGCGCTCGGCTGTGTATCCGCAAAGCTCCGTCTCCCGGAGAATCGCTAATTTTTGATTCATTCGTTTCCTCCTCCATGCAGGATAAAAATTATGGGGAACACAGTAGGTTCCCCATTCTATTATTATAGGTGTTTTTTTACCCGTCCGGCGGATGGGAGTATACCACCCGCTAGCTTATGCGTCTCTATGCTATATAAATTCTCTTTGGTCTTCGTCGTCGAACGCTCCCGCTATTTTACTTCACCTTAAATGTACTAAAAAAAAGCGAATTAAAAAATAGACAGCGCAAGGAACAGCGTGGACATCAAGGATGCTACCAGTGATACAACGGTAATCTGCGTGTTGATGGAAGGACCTGCCGTATCCTTAAACGGGTCGCCGACGGTGTCGCCAACGACGGCAGCCTTATGCGCTTCCGAGCCTTTTCCACCCTCCGCGCCGCTTTCAATATATTTCTTCGAGTTATCCCACAGGCCGCCCGCATTGGACATGAAAAGCGCAAGCAGCAGACCGGAGACGATATTCCCAAGCAGGAAGCCGCCCACCGCGCTGACGCCGCCGATGAAGCCGACGATAAGCGTTGAGATAATTGCAACAAGACCCGCCGGAATTAGCTCTTTTAACGCGCCTGTAGTTGCAATCTGAATGCATTTATCGTATTCGGGATGCACATCCTTTTTGCCTTCCTTTAATCCGACGATTTCACGGAACTGACGACGAATCTCGGCAACCATACGCTGGGCATTTTTATCGACGCCAAGCATCAGCATCGCGGAGAAAACCGCCGGTATTGCTGCGCCGATCAGGACACCGAAGAACACCGTGGGGTTCATAATATCAAAACCGGTTAACAGTTCTTTGCCCATTTCGGCAGCAGCGACGTTGACCTCGCTCATATACGCGCCTAAAAGGCTGATGACCGTCAGTCCAGCCGCACCGATGGCAAAGCCCTTCGTAACCGCTTTGACCGTGTTGCCGGCCGAATCCAGTTCATCGGTTACATCTAGTGCCGTATCGCCAAGGTCGCCCATTTCAACTAAACCTCTGGCGTTGTCGACGATCGGACCGTAAGCGTCGTTGCTGATGATCATGCCGACGATGGAAAGCATACCGACAGCTGCCATGGAAATACCGAACATCGCGTAGCCTTCTCCCATCGGCTCGCAGATTTTATACGCCGCGAGCGCGGAGACCGCGATACCGACCATCGCCGGTAAAGCGGAGATGAAGCCGTAGGACACGCCGGATAAAATCGTAAATGCGGGGCCGGAGCCGGAAGCGCGGGCGACATTCCGGACGATGTTATGGGAATCATCCGTAAAGTAGTCGGTTACGATACCGATGATGACGCCGATGAGGAGCCCGACGGCGGACGCGCCCCATACGCGCCAGGAGAACCCCTCAAACAGGAGGTTTGCTCCGGCGGTCAGAGCAAGAAACAGCGCCGTTGTCACATAAGTAGAGGAGTTCAGGGCGTGCGTCGGGTTTCCGTTCTTGCCGATACGCGCCATCGCGATACCGATGATGGAGGCTAAAAGTCCCGCTGCCGCATAACAGAAGACCATCATCGTGTTGATCTGGCCGTTCGCCGCTTTATCAAGCGTCGCCGCCATAACCAGAGCCGCTGCCATCGATGCGACGTTGGAGTCGAATAGATCCGCGCCCATACCGGCGACGTCACCGACGTTATCGCCGACGTTATCGGCGATGACCGCGGGGTTACGCGGGTCGTCCTCGGGGATTCCCAGCTCCACCTTGCCGACAAGGTCGGCGCTGATGTCTGCCGTTTTGGTAAAGATACCGCCGCCAGCCTTGGCGAACAGTGCAAGGGAACTGGCGCCGAAGGAAAAGCCGAGCAGTGCCGTTGTATTTTTTGTAATCATCAGCACCATCGCGACGCCGAGTAGCGACGCGCCGACAACCGCAAGCCCCATGACCGCGCCGCCGCGGAAACCGGCAAGGAACGCTGGCTTAATGCCCTCGCGCGCGCCTTCCGCCGCCTTTTGGTTGGCGTTCGTCGCGACCAGAATACCGATCTTACCAGCCAGTGCCGACAGCACCGTGCCGGCGATATATGTCAGCGCCATCGTCAGGTTTTCGACGACGTTGCCTTTCCAAACCGGTTGGGGAAGCAGTACAAAAATGATAACAGCAGCGATAACCGCGAATTTTGCAAGGACTGCATACTCTTTGCGCAGAAAGGTATTCGCGCCTTTTTGAATTAATAATGCGATGGATTGGACTTTTTCGGTGCAGTTCTTCTGCTTTTTCACCCATAAATAGAGGTACCACGCAAAGCAAAAGGCAATAACCACGACTAAAAAGGAGATCACATAAAACATCGAAAGCGTCGGTTGCACAGAGAAACCTCCCTATTAATTATATCGCATGATAATTATTCATGCTAACAGTTACACACAAACTAGGCTGGTCATAGTCTTAACGCTGACCGTCATAAAATAAAACGGGAGCATTCGACGAAAAAGACCGAGTTTACATTAAATATATAAGAGATTTAGAATAATAACCCGCTCTGTTAAGCGGTATACTCCTCGCTTAACAGAGCTTACATCCGTCAGACAGCGGGTAAGAAGACCTACCCGCCGCCCAAATAGTATATTTTATATCGTTAGTCCCATTTTCGCGCGGCCTTCTCTTAAGATACGGTCGCGCTCCATGTCCCAAATACGGCGGAATGCTTCGGCAGTCTTCCCACGCGTCACCTCAGGGTTCTTGGCACGGTAATCGTTGGAAGCTGAGCCGTAGTAACCCCATGCTATAATTGTCCGCGCACCGGCATCGTAAGCAGCCTCCGTCGCGGTGATGATGTCCTCCTCGGTTCCGCGCGGGTTGTTGAAGGTCTGAATCCAGATATTATGGTCCTTCCCGAATTTCTCGGAAACTTCAATGTTGCGACGGGTTCCCTTGTACACAAATTCGTACGGATCCGCGCCGGAACCTACCCAGTAGGGATCGGAGCCGATGTTCTCGAGCGTCTTAAGGCCGCAGATGCGGTCAATCGTCGCAAGATTGATGCCGTGCGAATCACCCAACATAACGCAGACGGTGTTGTAGATACTCTTGGATGCGCTGTAGGCGGTTACTTCGCTGAAATAATCGACAATGGAATCAATACGGAAGTTCTCGACATCTCCGTTTGCGGTAAGCGGCATGTCATAGCCGTACTTTTCGCGGAAAAGCTTGCGGCAGCGCGGGCATGCACAGCCATAGACTTCTCCGCCATCGGTTTTCTTCTTTGGCTGATGCGGTTCATCCCAAAAGATCGTTTTGCCGCCGATGTATTCGACCGCGTCGATCCACTCTTTAGTGAATTTGCGGAAATCCGGGCTGTTCAGGCACGCGCGCACCGGATCCATCGAGCCGTCGGAGTAGATTATGTGCGAATCTGGATAATATGCAAGGAAGTGGGACTTATCTCCGGGGGGGCCTCCGAGTCCCCAATTGTCTATCCATGTCTCCATCCCATAATCCTCAGTCATCGCCACGATTTCCTTCATGATGTTCTTGTGACGATCCCAGTCGGTATGGGAAAACATATGGACGACGAGGTTCGTGTTATGCGCCGCCATGTCGCGCAGATCGGTCTCGACGTGTTGGGGCATACGATTGCCATGATAGGCGTAACCGGTCTTCAATGGTCTCATGAACGCTCCTCCTTATGCAATGATTCCAATAACGCTTCGACTTCTTGGGCTGAATACTCATAATCGCTCGAACAGTAATCGCAGTGAACCTCCACCGGCTTTCCCGCAAGGGAGGAAAGCTCATCGTAGCCGAGACTTAACAGCACACGCTCGACGCTCTCCCGCGTGCAGCCGCAATAAAACCGCGCTGGCATCGTCTCATTGACCGTCACTTCAAAGCACCCAAGCGCTTCCCGCAGCAGTTCCTCCGCACTCTTCCCTTCCGCAAGCAGGGTCGTCACCGGACGCAGCGCCGCAAGCCGCGCTTCCAGTGCCGCGACGATATCCTCTCCCGCATTCGGCATGAGCTGGATGATAAATCCGCCCGCCGCGCGCACGGTGTTATCGTGATTCATCAGCACCCCCAACGCTACCGCCGACGGTGTCTGCTCGGACAGGGCGTAGTAGTAGGTCAGATCTTCCGCTATCTCACCGGAAACAAGCTCCGACGTCCCCGTAAACGGCTCGCCCGAGCTTCCCTGACGCGTCACACGCAGCACACCCTTACCGACGGCTCCCGCGACGTCGAGTTTACCCTTCTCGTTCGCACCCAAAAGTACGCACGGCTCGGCTGCATAGCCTCGGACGTTTGCATGGGCATCGGACTGGGCGATCAGCATCTTCACCGGGCCGTCGCCTTCAATCTTCAGCGTAAGCTTTTCATCTTCACGCTTCAGCGTAACCCCCATCATCGCGGCTGCTGTCAGAAGTCTGCCAAGGGCTGCCGTGATAACGGGACTTGTATTATGGCGCGCTCTGGCTTCCTCGACTAAATCGCGTGTGGACGCTGCAAACGCACGAATGCGGTTATCTGCGGCTGTTGCGCGGACAATATGATCGGACAATGTTAAAAACCTCCCGGATTTACGGATTCACTTCGTGCTTTAGTATATCCTATCAATGTAGAAAAATCAAGTGCCGCATAAGACATTATTTATCTAAATCGCTTGACATTCTGCAACAGATTAGCTAAACTGTGTGTGGTTATCATCTTGTATTTAAGGAGCGCAATATGATCCTTTCCGTCTCGAGACGCACCGATATTCCCGCCTTTTATTCCGAATGGTTTTATAACCGTATTCATGCGGGCTTCGCCATGACGCGGAATCCTTTTAATCTGTCACAGGTACGCCGCGTGGAGTTCGCCGAGTGCGATTGTGCCGTTTTTTGGACGAAAGACCCCGCTCCGATGCTGCCTCGACTTGGTGAGATTATATTTCCATACTATTTCCAGTTCACACTCACACCGTATGACCGCACAATCGAGTCGGGATTGCCTGACAAATCGACGTTGATTCACACATTCCACGCGCTCAGCCAAATAGTAGGCCCTTCCCGCGTGATATGGCGCTATGACCCGATTATACTCAACGATACCCTCACCATCGATTACCACAAAGCCGCCTTCACCGCACTGTGTCAGGCGCTGTCCGGCGCCGCCGAACGTGTGACAATCAGTTTTGTGGATCTGTACCCAAAGCTGCGTACCCCGCTTGTCCGTGCGGTTTCGGGTTCTGAAATCGCAGCGCTGGCAGAGTTTATCGGCAACACCGCACGCGCATACGGCTTTATACCAACCGCTTGCTGCGAATCCTCCGATCTGTCGCCCTATGGTATCACCCAGGCACACTGCATCGACGCGGGGTTGATTCGTGCCGTCTGCGGACGTCCGATCCCCTTGCGTCAGGATCGTTCCCAGCGTCCCGGCTGCGGCTGCGCGGAAGCGGTCGATATCGGCGTCTATAATACCTGCCGGCACGGATGCGTCTATTGCTACGCCAATTACAGTGCGGCGTCCGTCCGGCGCAATACAGCGCGGCACAATCCATATAGTCCCTTTTTAATCGGCGAAAACGAAGTCACATAGATTATTGCCTGATTTTTTAGTCTTCACAACACTTTGCGAAAAAGCACTTGCAAACGAATGTCAAATATGGTATATTGAAAGTAGTATCCAGATGAATACACATAAGGAGACGAACACCATGAAGGTATTGAATGTCGCCATCCTCGGGCAGGGACGTTCGGGACGGAATATCCATGGCGCACACATCAAAACCGACGATCGTTTTCATGTAGTGGCTGTTGTCGATCCGCTGCCGGAGCGCCGTGAACGCGCTTTACAGGAATACCCCGGCTGCGACGTCTACGAAAACTACACCGAGCTGTTCGGCCGCACCGATATCGATTTCGTTATCAATGCCACGCCGTCGCAGTTCCATCAGCCGATCGCCATTGATTTGATGCGTCACGGCTTTAACGTGCTTCAGGAGAAGCCCATCGCCGCGAATATGGCGCAAATCGAAGAACTGAAGGAAGCCATCGCCGAAACCGGTAAGATGTTTGCTATCTTCCTCCAGTCCCGCTACCGCAAGCAATTCGTGAAGATTCGTGAAATCTGCGACTCCGGCGTCCTCGGCCGCATCGTCGAGGTCAAGATCACCTCCTCCGGCTACGGCCGTCGCTGGGACTGGCAGACGCTTCGTGAAAACACCGCCGGCTCCCTTTTCAACACCGGCCCCCATCCCGTCGGACAAGCGCTTGAGTTCCTTAACTACTATGACGGCAAGCCCGAGGTCTATTGCAAGATGGATCGCGTGAATACCTACGGCGACGCGGAAGACTTCGTCAAGCTCCTTCTCTCCGCTCCCGGCCGTCCGCTCATCGACGTTGAGATTTCGTCCTGCGACGGCTATCCGCTGTTTACCTATCAGGTACAGGGTTCCTGCGGCGCGCTGACCGCGGACGCGAAGTCCGTCCGCTGGAAGTACTTTAAGCCCGCCGAAGCGCCCGAGCAGCATCTCATCCGTACCCCGCTCGTTAACGCCGACGGACTGCCCGCTTATTGCTCCGAGAAGCTCACCTGGTACGAAAACGAGTGGCAGGAAACCAATGTCCTCGATCAGGTCTTCTCCAGCGATACCCGCTGCCTGTATGACGACGTGTACAATCACCTGACCGACGGCAAGCCGCTGCCCGTTGCCTTTAAGCAGGTCGCGCAGCAAATCTATGTCATGGAAGAAGCGCACCGTCAGACCGGCATCTAATTATGCGTATATGGCGGGGGATTGAGGCTTCAATCCCCCGCTTTTTAATGAAAAGGGGAGTTGCCCATGAAAACCGCCGTCGTTTCGCTCGATCAAGGCACCACCAGCTCCCGAGCCATCCTTTTCGGTGCGGATACCTCTGTCATCGCCACGGCTCAAAAATCCTTCCGTCAGATCTATCCCCAGCCCGCCTGGGTTGAACATGACCCTTACGATATCCTCTCGACTACGGTATCCTGTTTCGCCGAAGCCTTCGCGGATTCCGGCCTGTCTCCATGCGACATTTCCGCCATCGGCATCACCAACCAGCGCGAAACCACCGTCGTATGGGATCGCGTTACCGGTAAACCCGTCTATAATGCAATCGTATGGCAATGCCGCCGTACCGCCCCCATCGTGGAACGGCTGCGGGAGATGGGGCTGGAATCCACGATCCACCGTGTAACCGGCCTTGTACCGGACGCCTATTTTTCAGCGACAAAGCTTGCATGGATTCTAGAAAACGTCCCCGGGGTACGGGAACGCGCGGATAGGGGAGAGCTGTGCGCCGGCACCGTCGATTCATGGCTTATATGGAATCTTACAGACGGACATGTCCACGCCACGGACTATTCCAACGCCTCACGTACCATGCTGTTCGACATCGACCGGCTGTGCTGGGATGAAACGATGTGCAAAGCCTTGCACATCCCGATGTCCCTGCTGCCCGAAGCCCGCCCGTCCTCCGGTGATTTCGGCGTACTTGCGGAACACCTGCCCGGGCTGGAGACGCTTGCAGGCATTCCTATCCGCGGATGTGCCGGAGATCAGCCCGCTTCCCTGTTTGGGCAATGCTGCTTTGCGCCTGGCGAAGCAAAAAACACATACGGCACCGGCTGCTTTCTGTTGCAGAATACCGGCAGCGTTTCTCCCCGCTCTAAAAACGGTTTACTGACTAGCGTGGCATGGCAGCTTGACGGCAAGACGACCTATGCCATTGAAGGCAGCGTTTTCAACGCCGGTTCTTCCATCCAATGGCTGCGCGATGAGCTGGGGCTCATTTCCTCCGCTCATGAATGCGATATCCTTGCCGAAACGGTACCGGATGCCGGCGGCATCTACTTCGTTTCTGCATTTACTGGCCTTGGCGCGCCCCATTGGGATATGTATGCCCGGGGTGCCATCGTTGGTCTTACACGAGGCACCGCCAAAGCGCACCTGTGCCGCGCGGCGCTCGAGGGAATCGCCTATCAGACCGCCGATCTCGTCCGTGCCATGGCAGAGGACGGATGTATATTAACGGAGCTGCGCGTCGACGGCGGCGCCAGCAGAAGCGATGTGATGATGCGTTTCCAGGCAGATGTGCTCGGGCTTCCGGTACGCCGCCCCGCTATGACAGAAACCACCGCCGCCGGGGCCGCGTATCTGGCGGGTCTGTCCGCCGGCGTATGGCGTGACACCGACGAGCTTTTGGCTTTATACCGTACTGAGCGCACATTCTATCCGGAAAACGATGCTTCTGCAAGTTATGCCCGTTGGCAGCAAGCTATCGGTCACGCAAAGGGCTGGGCAACGCCCTAAGACGATTCGCTCTATTTTTCATTGCACACATTGCATAATTATTCTATTCATATTTGTAAGCTATGCCAAATCTAGCCAGTTTTTTTAGTATTCCTTGAATAGCACCCTTTTTTCTGATATACTAAAAATAGTTAGGAAAGAGGTGGCTTAAAGCACATATGGCTTTTAATATATGGTTTGAAATTAGCGCTTTCTTCTATCTTTTGTTAATAATCATACTGCACTTCGGTCAGCGTCGGCTCCAGAGCCTAAAAAACAAGGTCTTTGAGGGGTTAATGCTGACTGTTTTTTTTGATATATACCTCGATATTGCCGCCGTTTCAATGCTCGAAATGTCAGAATTTTACCCTATATGGTTGTTATATTTAGTTAATACTGTTTATTTATCATTAAATATATCACTTTCAAGCATGTTTTGCCTATATACCCATATTCTAACCAGTCCTAAGGACCGAATGCGCGTCTCCGGCTGCGTCCTTTTGTTAATTCCGTGCATGCTCTGCATCGCTCTTACGATTTCATCACCTTGGAGTCACTGGATTTTCTATATCGATGCTTCGCACGCCTATCGTCGTGGGCCCTATAACTGCCTGCTGTTTGGAATCGCAGCGCTGTACATCCTCGCCTGTGTCATACACTTGATTGTTCGCCGCCGATCCCTGCCCCGCAGGGTTTTTGTTTCCATGATATCCTTCATCTTCATTATTCTTGCCGCGATTATTATTGAAAAATACCAGCCCGAGTATATCCTGATTGGCTTTGCCGCGACGCTCGGCGTCACGATGATGTCCATTGCGCTCGAGACGCCGCGCGACCTGCTTGATGCACAGACGCAGCTGTTCAATCTGGCGGCGCTTGAACGCAGCATCAATGAAATGTCCGCAGGCAGAGTCCACTTCCGCCTTGCCATCTATATGATCAGTGATTCTGCCAGCATCCGCCACTCTCTCGGACAAAAATGTTGTGGGCCATTTTACGAGCAGGTAGCTCAATCCTTTGAAGATCAAAATCATGGCCGTATGACGGCGCGCTTAAACGACAATACCTTCGCATTGTTAACCCTTCGGGACGAGGATCTCCGCGATCTTCGCTGGGCGGCGGACGGCTTCCCCGCCAGCATTCGTTTTCATGACGTCGAATTTCAGTTCAATCTATACGCGGCCGTTTTTGACAGCGTCGAAATCCCCTCTGCCGATCGTATGCTCACAACCGTGGATCTGCTACTTTCCGATCCGTCTCATATCCCGGCGGACCGTCCCCTGTATGTCACCAGTTCTGTCTGCGAAGAACTGGAACAAATGCTGCTCATTGTCGCCGCAGTCAACCGTGCTGCGGAGGAACGCAGTATCGAAATATATTTTCAACCGATTGTCGATGCAAACGGCCACATTTTCGCCGCCGAGGCTCTCGCCCGCCTTTACGATGACACGCTCGGGTTTATCCCGCCCGATCAGTTCATCCATGTCGCTGAGCAAAACGGGCTTATCAACCGATTAGGTCTGCAGATACTGGAAAAAGTCTGTGCCTTCCTCTCCGATTTCGATATTCGTGCGGCCGGAATTAATCACATCAACGTCAATCTTTCGGCAATCCAGTGTATTCAGGATTCTCTGCCGCATACCTATATGGAAACAGTGCAGCGTTATACGGTTAAGCCAGAGTTGATCTGTTTTGAGATCACAGAAACCACCGCAGCAAGCTCTTTGTCCACACTGGAGCGTAATATGAACCGACTCGTGCAGGAAGGTTTTAGCTTCGCGCTCGACGACTATGGCTCGGGTCAGTCCAATCTGGATTACATATTACAGCTTCCGTTCCAATATATCAAGGTAGGCAAAGAAATCCTTTGGACGGCATATGAAGAACCCCGTAAAACCGCGCTGCTTGCAGGCCTCGCGTCGATGTTCGCAAACATGGGTATCTCCGTCGTCGTCGAAGGCATCGAGACCGACAATCACATCCGTCTGCTGCGTTCCATGGGCGTACCTTATATGCAGGGCTATTATTATGCCCGCCCCATGCCTGAAGGAGAGTTCATCCGCTTCGTCAAAGGCCAGTTCATAAAGGCATAAAAAAGTTTCCGGAAAGCATCGACCTTCCGGAAACTTTTCCTATAATATAACAAAATCCGATGAATTAATCACATTGTACGCCGCGAAATAAGCATTTTCATATGGAATCCACTCGCTGAGGAAGCGTTTCAGCATCCGCTCCCCGTTGCGCGCACGTATCCGTTCGCTCTGTGTAACCGGATCAACGCCGAGATAAATTTTTAGATCATACGGGTCGCCGAAGAACGGATGCCGACTGTACGCACCCTCCACGATACGCAGCTTCTTCGGACGGACAGTCACGCTCCCGCCAAAGTCCATCGTGCTGCAATCGAATACCCGATAATCAAACGGCACATTTTGCCCAAGCGGCACTAATATCTCCCGTCGGAATCTCTCATAATCGATGTTGCCGCCCGGCTGCGCAAAGCGCTCAGGTGTCCGCTGCTCGGGGCGCAGGAAGAAATCATCCATATGGAAGAGATTTGCGTCATACGCATCGGCAATCACCTTTCCCAAAAGGCTCTTGCCCGACGCGCTGCTGCCCTCAATCGCCACGGTTACCGTATCGCGTTCCCGCAGCAGCCGGTCGATCTCCCGCAGCATGGGTAAAACCCGTAGCGCTGATTCCGATACCACGCGGTAAGCCGGCGCATAGGCTTCCCGATACGTCTTGCTGTGATGTATCGCCGGACACCCTGACGCGCGATAAGCGAGTATCCATGCTTCAGCGTCGCACGGCAGCTTTTCCTCTTTCGATAGCTGCACAATGACACGTAGCTTATCGATCAGCGCCTCCTGCGACCCTGTTTTGACCGCCGCCGTGAGGAAGAACAACGCTGCAATCGCATCGACAGAATAGTCCCGCGTCGCACCCAGATGCATCCGGTAAAATCCACTGCCGATCGATTCCAGCGTCGTCTGCCACGGCGTGCTCGGCGCCACAGCCGTCTCATACTGTAAATAAGCCCGTGCGGATGCGGGATTCGATATCATATGCCCGGGGCCGAATGTACTCTGATACGCAAGCTTGACGAAATCCTGTATCTGGGATTTCGGATATCGGTCATAATGCGCCAAAAATACCGCGCGAAGGTCTTCCATAAGGGATCATGTCTCCCATCCGGCAGAAATTTATACGTCCGCCGTCACTTTTGCACGACGCAGCGCGAGAACCAGTACCGGAATCAGCGCAAGCTGGACGATCATACCGGGAATCGCATTCAGGAACGCGCCGGCGGCGAAAAGCTGCCAGGTGAACGCCTGTGTAAACAGCGGATAGATTGCCCACGCCGTAAGTCCCCAGACAATACGGCCGCCGAGCATTGCAAGAATCAGCGAAACATAGATGTACGCCGTTTTCTTCGGGAACAAATGGTAGAAAATACCCGTCAGCGCGCCATATGCCGCCAGCTCGAATGACATACAAATTGCCGTCATCAGCGGCGGCATCCCCAGCAGTAGATGCCGAGTCAGCGGAGCCAGTAATCCGACCGCCAGCGCATACGGCCAGCCGCAGATAAAGCCGCACAGTAGCACCGGTAAATGCATCGGCAGCAGCATACTGCCGAACTGCGGTATCTGTCCGGTCAAGAACGGCATAACATAGGCGAGCGCGAGAAAAAGGGCCGCTAAAACGAGTTTCTTGAGATTTTTCATGGTTTTTAGAATCCCTTTCACATAAAATAATACCACGAGGGGGATGCGAGCCCCGGTTCGTATTGGCCCGCGATACCTTCGTGGTATCGTTATATGCGCAAGGAATTCTGTTACTCTCCGCTTCATGTGGAGTTTTTATTATTATAACATATCCCGTTCTTTTCTGTCAAGTCTCGTGGCAATCAAAATACACCGATTTTTAAAGCAATCCTGCGAAACGAACAAACAGCAAATAGACAAACGTCAAAAACATTCCGACGCAGGCCATCATCATCGCAAAACTCAGCGTCCGTACGATCATGCGGTTCTCGTTATGGAACGCTTCAAACGCCTGCGCAAAGCGTACGGTAAACGCAATCTTGTGTTCATGCGTGCGATGCCTCAGCCGCGCATACGCGCCGACAAAGCAGTCCACCGTGCATCCGAGCGCATAAGTTGCCCGTGTACCCACCGGTAGTACTTCCTGCCGGCATTCCCGATACACCGTACGCTTGAGAATGGTTATCAGTATATCCGGCAGCACATCAAAGATTTCCGCGATGAATCCCAGGATTGCTGGGAGGATCTGCTCGACAAGAGGACGGTAAACGTATTTTTCAAGCGACAGCCATGTAGGGATCCGGTTTAAATAGACACGCTGTCCGTCCGAGCGACGCTTCATTGTCAATCCGCGGACAACCGTGAAATAAAGCAGTACACCGATACCGAGCGAAACGGCACTGCCTTCGAGGTTTTCTGCGGTGAAGTAGGGGAGCGTGTTCCGTGCGGTAAAACCGAGAAATCCCTCTCCGATATCCGCAATCCGATCCATCAACAGATTCGGGAAAAAGCCAAGCAGCGGTATCATCAGCGCAGGTATGATCACCGCAATGCGTGTGAGAGGGCGGGCATAATTCTTGCGTCTGGAGGTTTTCTCCTTCCCGATGGGTTTCTCGAAGAACAACGCAACAAGAATTTTCAGCATGTAGGCAAGCGTCATACCGCCCGCCAATAAAAACAGCCATTCGACCACGGTAATCGACGCCGCGCCGCTAAGCTTCGCATACTCAACGATGGCTTCATGCAGCAGCGACTTGCTGATAAATCCGGAAAACAACGGTACACCCGCAAGACCCAACGCTCCCGCAAAGAAGCCCATCGCAAGCATCGGCTTGCCCCTGCCGTACCCGCGCAACCGGTTTAAGTCGAACATATGCGTGTTCATCACGACAACGCCTGCCGACAGAAACAGCGTCAGCTTGAACAGCGAGTGGTTGACCATTTGCAGTATCGTCCCACGCGCGGCAGCAAGTCCTTCCTCCCCCAACAGTACCGTCATGGCGACCCCGATCAGGATAAAACCGATCTGCGATACCGACGAGCAGGCGATAATACGCTTTAAATCGATTGAGAGGATGGCTAAAATCGCGCCGACAAGCATCGTTGTGACGCCGAGCCACAGAACCCACAGCCCCCAGTTATGATTCCCCGTCATGACAAGGATGGAAGTCGCAAGTATACCGTAGATACCGACCTTTGTCAAAAGTCCTGACAGCAGCGCGCTCGCCGGCGCGGGTGCCACAGAATGCGCTTCCGGCAGCCATACATGCAGAGGAAACATACCGGCTTTCGCGCCGAAGCCGAACAGCAGACACGCCGCCGCCGCACCGAGCATCCTGCGGTCCGGGCACGCAGCACAGGCTTCTTCCAGCGCTGCAAACGAGAATGTGCCTACGGCATGGTAGAGCAGGAACATACCCATGAGCGCGACTATTCCGCCGATCACCGAGATCGTGATGTAAGTCTTGCCCGCTCGCATCGCGCCGTCAGTTTCTTCCTGCGTGACCATCGGATACGACGCCAGCGATACAATTTCGAAGCAGACATAAGCGGTCATCAGATCGGCTGACAGGAATACGCCGAGCGTTGCGCCAAGCGTCAGCACAATAAACGTCCAATAGCGCAGCCGGTGCGTTTCATGCCCGAGGTATTCGACTGAAAAGAGGGTGGTCATCAACGCCATTACAAGCGTGACGACGGCATACAGGGCATGGAAGCCTTCAAACGACAGGGAAAATCCGATATTCAAAGTGCTTTCCTCCCTTTTTAAAACAATCCCGCCGTCATCGCGGTAAGCCAACGAATAAGCGGCTGCGCATAAAGGCCGAGTATCAGACAAGCTACCGTCGTCAGGATGATCGGGAACAACATCCGTCCGTCCGGATCGACATTACCGAGCGCTTCATTCCGCGCATCGACAGGGTAAAAATACGCACGAACGCTGACCATGAGCCCATAAATCGCAGTCAACAGCGCGGAAACAAGCAGCATTCCGGCGGAAAGCGCGCCTAATATCCCGTTTGCGGATTGCAAGGATGCCTCCGCCAATGCCCACTTGCTGACAAATCCAGAAAAAGGCGGTATGCCGACGAGGCTGAGGACCGATACCGTAAAACAGGCAAACGTTACCGGCATCGCGCGGGAAAGTCCGTTCATCTCACAGACATACGCCCGCTTTGCCCGAACCAAAATTGCGCCCGCACAACAGAACAACGCAATCTTCATCACGCCATGGAACACCATGTGCAGTATCCCCGCCGCAAGACCTTCGGGGGTCAGCAGAATGACGCCAAGCAGCATATAGGACAGGTTCGCGACGGTGGAATAGGCGAGGCGGCGCTTGAGGTGAGTCTCCTTGACCGCCATGGACGATCCGTAGAGAATCGTGAACAGCACCACGCACCATAGGAATACTTGAACCGTCGACCCCTGTATCAATTCCGCGCCGAAGATCATATAGGTCGTTCGTGTTATCGCAAACACGCCGGCATTGACGACGGCGACCGCATGAAGAAGTGCTGTAACCGGCGTCGGTGCGACGGATGCGTCGGGCAGCCACGCGTGCAGAGGGAATATCGCCGCTTTCGCGCCAAAGCCGAAGAAGGTGAGCAGGTATACTCCGCGCAGTAGCATTGCACTGGCCGCAAGCGTTCCGGATGTAAAAACGCCGCCGGGGGTGAAGTAACTTGTGCTGCCGTAGACAATCACGAAAACCAATCCGATAAAGGCAAACGCCGTGCCGCCTAGCATATAGTAGAGGTACTTTCGCGCCGCATGGACAGCTTCCTGCGTAAAATCATGCATAACGAGCGGCACGGTAATCAGCGACAGCATTTCATAGAAGCAATACATCGTCAGAAGGTTTGCCGAAAGCGCGACGCCCAGCGCAATACCGAAGGTCATCGTAAAAAGCGCGAAAAAGCGCGTCGAGTCGGCGTCTTCCTCCATATAGGAAAACGCATACAGTGTGACAAGCGGCCACAGTACCGCCATCAACGCCGCGAAAACCCGTCCGAGTCCATCTATGCTGATGGCAAAGTCCAGAGAACCTGTAAAATGGATCAGCTTATGCGCGCCCTCCGGCGGCATCAACACCAGTATACCCATCACAATGGACGCCGCCAGCGTGACCGTCATGACATAGGCATTTCTTAAGCGCGGACTGCGAAAGTGCAGAACGGGCAGCAACAACCCGCCGATGATGGGCAGTGTAATCGGCAGCCATAACAGAATCGGCATCATCACGATAACACCGCCCCGGCAATCCGCCAAACAGCCTTCCCGATAGGGCCGCTCCATACGCCAAATACCGCCGCGCCGCTTGTTAAGATGAGCATCGGTATAACCATACGCAGATCCTCATGCATCCGTTTCTCCGTTTTAAAATTATGCCCGGGAAAGAACGCCTTGACAGCGACCGGCAGCAGATACCCCGCTGTCAGGAGTGCCGAAAGCAGCAGCTCTACCGGTGCAATCCATACAGCTGCGCCCGCACCGGAGCTAAGCGCGCCCTCCGCAAGATACCATTTACTATAAAACGCGCTCATCGGCGGAATACCGATGAGAGTGACCGACGCAATCGTAAAGCACCACATTGTTACCGGCAACTGCTGCCCGACACCGCGGAGTTCCGTAACGTTCTTTTTGCCGGTACTGTGGATAACCGAACCTGCCGTTAAAAAGAGCGTGTTCTTCGTCACCGAGTGGTATACCACATGTAACAGCGCGCCTGCAAGCGCAACCGGATGGAGAAGCCCGATGCCGAGCAGGGCATAGGACACCTGACTCACGGTGGAGTAGGCGAGTCGGCGCTTAAAGCCGTCCTCCCGATACGCCATCATTGAACCCATGAAGATTGTGATCATCGTGAGCACCAGGTACGCCGTCTGCACCCATGTACCGCGCAGTACGTCGGCGCCGATGGTATAATATATCCACCGCAGTGTCGCAAAAACGCCCGCTTTGACAATAACACCGGAAAGAAGCGCGCTTGCCGGCGCCGGTGCGACCGGATGCGCCGCCGGGAGCCAGCCATGCAGCGGGAAAAGTCCCGCCTTTACGCCAAAGCCGACCAAAACAAGGAACGACGCCGCCAGCAGAAGTCCCTCTCGCCCCGTTGTGTCGAGCGCGACGCCGCCCGCCGTAAAAACGGGATTTCCGGCACAGCTATACAGGACGAAAACACCGAACAGGCCCATAAATGCGCCAGAAAGCGAGTAAAGAAGGTACTTAACCGCCACCGCAATCGATTCCTTCGTACGATCCTGCAGCACCAGCGGCATCGACAGGAGCGTGACTAATTCAAAAAACATATACATGGTGACAAGGTTCTCCGCATAATAAAGGCCGGACAGCGCGGCGTAGGAGAACATCAGCCATGCGAAAAAGCGGGGAGCCTGTGCGTCCTTTTCCATATAGCAGAACGCGTAGATCAGCACCAATAGCCACGACGAGCCCGTCAGAATGGCGAACAGCGATGAGAGCGTGTCGGCACGCATCGCAAGCGTCAGCGTTTCCGTCATCGATACGATTTCACAGCGCCCCGGCTCCGCCACGGCTATTTCGGCCGACGCCGCGAGCGACAATGCTGTGGCCACTATAGTGATGGCGGGTGCCGTGCGCCTTCCCGAAAGAGGCTTGCAGAAACCGACCGCGCATCCGGCGAGCAGAGGCAGCAGGAGCGGTATCCAATATAAAAAAGTCATCTCAATGGAGCTCCTTCTCTTATGAAAACATGGCAAGTCCTGCCGTCAGTATGTCAGTCACCGGGGTTGACCATAATCCGAGCAGGATGTTCAGCGCCGCGAAGACGATCAGCGAAAGGGTAAACGCACGCTGGTTACGGACAGTCAGGCGCTCCGTATGGGTTTCCCCTTCCGCGGGACGGTAGATACGGATGACCGTACGCAGAAAGTAGACCGCGTTTAAAACGGTACTGATTGCGAGAACGATTAGGGTGGGCAGCATCTTCCGAGGATTTTGCACCGATGCGGTCGCAAATAGAATCTTCGAGATGAATCCCGCAAACAGTGGCAGACCTACCATCGACAGCGCGCCGACGGAAAACGCAAGCCCCGCCGGGCGATTTCGGTATCCGGATTCCTGCAGGTCCCGGAATTTCTTCGAGCCGCCGGACACATCGGACAACCCGGATGCGCTGATAAAGAGCATCGGTTTTGTAACCGCGTGCGTGATGATATGAAACAGACTTGCCACCATCCCGGCAGTCGTGCCAAGCCCGATACCGACAAAAATGTAGCCGATCTGCGCCGCCGAGGAAAATGCCGTCATCCGGCGGATATCGTTCTCGCGAATGGCGCTGATCGATCCGACGATGATCGCACAGAGTCCGAACACGAACAGCACGTTTAAAATCTTGCTTGCGCGGATGATATCGACGCCGACCACACGGTAAAAGACCTTGATCAGCATCATGATATAGATTTTCGAAATCAGCCCCGACAAAATCGCACTGGACGCCGGCGTAGAGTATCCGTAGGTGTCCGGCATCCAGAAATGGAACGGAAACAAGCCGCATTTGATGCAAAGCCCCATCGTGATCAGTCCCACGGCAATGGTCAGCGGCAGCGTATACTGTCCGCTTTCCACCAGTGCGGCAATCGCCGTGTGCATGTTCTCCATCAGCAGATGCCCAGTCATGTCGTATAAGAGCACCACGCCGATTAAAAACAGACCCGATCCCAAAAGGCTCATGATCATGTAGCGCACCGCCGCGAGCGTGGTTCTGCCGATCTGCCGGATCATCAGGATGCCGCAGGAGGCGATCGTCAAAATTTCGATGAAGACGTACCCGGTGAAGATGTCATTCGTATAGAGCATCGCTAGCAGCGCACCCTCAAGCAGGTTGATCATCACATAATAGAGGTTGACCTTCCGCTCCTCCAAGTCAAGATCGATATGCTTTGCGCCGCCGATCACGGAAAACAACAGAATCCCGCTGAACACCGTCGCCATCAGCGCTTCCAAAGCACCCGCCCGAAGCTCATTGCCCCACGGCGCAGGGAAATGCCCCATCATGTACGTAAAGCTTGCGCCTGTATACAGCGTATACCACAATACTGCCGCGTTCAGGAGAATACAGACGGAAACGACGGCACTGTTTAATAATCTTGCGGCTTTTTTGGGCAATACCGAAGTGACGATCGCCGCCAGCATCGCAAGCATGATGGAGAAAAACGGGAAATTACGTATAAAGTCCAAGTTTTCTTTTCCTCCCCGATCTTATTTTTCACGCTGTGCGAACATGTAGATTTCGTCCAGATTCAGCGTATGATACCGCTGATAGAGCCGTATCGTCAGCGCAAGCATCATCGCGGTCACGCTGACGGAGACGACGATACCGGTCAGCACAAGGCCCGACGGAATCGGATTGACATAGTATTCCTCGCCGCTAAGCCCATTTTGCAGAATCGGTGAGAGACGTCCTTCGATGTATCCCATCGACGCTAGAAAGAGGTAGACCGCTGTGTCCATGATATTCATGCCGATGATCTTCTTGATAAGGTTTCGATGCAGCAGTAATGTTGAGAAGCCGATACCAAACAGGATAATCGCGACTACTTCCTCAAAATTGGCCAGCAGATTGGTTCCAAACATCGTTTTTTTCCCTCCTAAGGCGCTTAAAAGCTGCCCTTACGGAACATGCAGTAGAAGGCGTACATCGTACAGGTGACGACCATGCCGACGCAGATATTCAGCGGCAGAATCAGCCCTGACGACAGAATAGCGCCCGGCGTACCGAGTGGGATATAGCTTTCAAGATGATTCGCGCCCGTATAGAAGGAATAACTTTTCGCCAGGCAGTAGAACGTCAGCGGTATTACCGTGATGAACTTGAAGGTACGTTCGGTAAAGAAACGCTCCGTCCGTTCAAAGCCGAAGGCAAGCAGATACAGCACTAAACATGCCCCCAGCACCGCGCCGCCTGAAAAACCGCCGCCCGCGCTCAAGTGCCCGTTCAATATCACATATACGCCGAACAGTATTCCAATCGGCACAACAATCGTCGCTCCAGACTGTAAAATCGCGTCGTTTTTTGGCTCATAGATACGATCATTTTCCCGTTCCGCATCCGTCGGCTTCTTCTTCAGCAGGATAAACACACAGGAGACCGCCGTAAATAATACGCAGGACTCGCCAAAGGTATCAAACGCACGGTAGTCAAGGATCATCCCCGCGACGATATTAACCGCACCCGTTTCTTCTAACCCCGCTTCGATATACCGCTGCTCCACCTCGTTATTCGCCGGATTATCCGCTTCTCCGAGACGAGGCAGATACGAAATCGTAATCAGCAGGATGAGTATCAGCGTCAGGCAAAATATCACTGAGAAAACATTATATACTTTCTGAAACGCGCGGATTTCGAAAGCATTTTCATACTTTTTCGGATCTTGTACTTCCGTATTCGCGGCTTTTATGCCTTGTTCCGGTATGATATAGGAATACTCACGATCCGTATTCTCCCCTTCGATCCAGGAGCGGAGACGGTTAATGTTGATCTTCATCTTTACCTCCGCTTTCGTCGAGCAGATGAATCTTTTTAAGCGTTAAAAAGAACAAAATGCTCGTCACCCCTACACCGACTGCGGCTTCTGTGATCGCAAGGTCGGGGGAACGCAAAATGACCCATATCACTGCCATGACTGTGCTGTAGGACATGAAAATGATGATCGATGTTAAGAGACTTTTCGACAGGCTCACCGATATGGCACAGATTACGAGGAAGCACAGAAGGACAATTTTAAAGACTTCCATCCCGATCCTCCTTTACCTTTACATGCTCGGTAAGCTTCTCATTAGTCGTCGTTTCCAAGCGCGCAATGAGGTGCCCCGCGACAGGCGACGCAATCCAAAAAAACAGGATGACTAAGAGCAGTTTATAAGAGACAGGGGAGAACCCTTTTGCAATCACAAGGCCCAGAAGGATAAACGAGATCCCTAAGGTATCCCCCAGCGCCGCGATATGCATTCGATTCAACACATACCGGAAGCGGTACACACCAAAGGTCGAGATGATGATGACAAGAACTCCCGCGATACAGAAAAAAGCGGAAATCCAAAATCGAATCCAATCGCTCACAGCGTTCCCTCCTTATCCTGCTGCTTTTTGCGCTCATGTTCGGCATGAACGCCCATGTAAACCTTCGTTAATACGATTACGCTGACAAAGCTCAGCATTGCATAG
The DNA here is from genome assembly GCA_034926225.1 of Clostridiaceae bacterium. Classification (GTDB taxonomy): domain Bacteria; phylum Bacillota; class Clostridia; order Oscillospirales; family QAMX01; genus JAAZKA01. Next base: position 179,557 of record JAYFRF010000001.1, on the reverse strand, counting down.
ATGATACATACATCCGCCAGCCAAGACTCCCGCAGCAAAATCGCCAAAATCGCTATCGCCACGATGATCTGCGTGCCGATCATGTTAACACTGACGATACGGTCTGCGATGCGCGGGCCAATCACCGCACGGATCAGACAAAGGATACCTGTCGCGGCAAGCACTATCAGTACTCCCGTAAAGAGCGCGCTATACGCCTGCTCTATACTCATGCCCGTCCCTCCATCCTTTGCAGCAGCCGAACCATCAGCGTATCCTCCATTCCATGTGAAAACGCTTCGTCCAGACAATGTACGCGGTACACCCCGTCCTCTAACGAGACGGTAATCGTCCCCGGCGTCAGTGTGATACTGTTGGCATACAGAACGCGCGTAAACTTCTTCCGCAGCTTCGGACGTATCGTTACGATGACCGGCGTCGGTTGAAAGTCCCTTGACAGAATGCACTTGAGTACAGCCAGATTCGCGCATAGAATCTCCCACAGCAGAAGACCCACATACGCCACACCCAGGTATGCATGTGTACACATGTGTAAATCCTGACGAAAACTGAGTTTTAAAAAACGCAGACAAAATACATATAAAAGTCCTGCGATAAGTACCCCAAAAATAGCAATTTCCGGCGTAATTCGCTCGTTTAATATAATCCAGGCAATAAAAAACGTCAAAAACACAATTCATACCCCTCCTCTGGCTTATCTATCATACTACCAAACTTTGAAAACTGCAAGCACAATGCTAGCCGAAAAACAGATATCTTGCAAGATGAAACTATGGACTATTTGTGCATTCTGCAACAGTCTCTCCTTTTTCGTCAGGAACTATCTTTCCCGATGTCTATTGACAAAATACTCCCAGTATGATATTCTGCAATTAGTCTTGGCTAACTTACAAAAAGGAGCGGAACTTCATGGACTTCCATGCCTTCTGGACGGCACTGCTGTTAACAACCTTTGCGGGCTTAAGCACCGGTATCGGCGGGTTATTTGTCTTAATTAAAAAGGACATAAACCCGCGTTTTTTATCCCTTTCCCTCGGTTTTTCCGCCGGTGTTATGGTATATATATCCATGACCGAAATGATGACGGAAGCGCGCTGCCTGCTCACTTCGGCATTCGATACCAAACCCGGCACCGCCTTTACTGCGATCGCTTTCTTCGGCGGTATGCTCTTGATCGGTCTGATCGATCGTCTCGTTCCGGACTCCACAAACCCGCACGAATTATCCCATGTCAATACCTCCGATGAGGCAAATTTTAAACATAAGCTCATGCGTTCCGGTATCCTGACCGCTATCGCCATCGCTATCCACAACTTTCCCGAAGGTATGGCGACTTTCTCCACCTCAGCGTCTGACCTCTCCCTCGGTATCCCCATTGCCTTGGCCATCGCAATTCACAATATCCCCGAGGGCATTGCCGTCGCCGCACCAATCTATAAGGCGACGGGAAAACGCCGTCACGCCTTCCGTTGGGCTTTCATCTCCGGCCTTGCCGAGCCTGTCGGTGGGCTCATTGCATATCTCATTCTTCGCCCCTTCATGACCGATGCCCTTCTCGGTATCATCTACGCAATGGTAGGCGGTATCATGGTCTTTATCTCCTTTGATGAGCTGTTGCCTCTCGCGCATGAGTACGGCGAGGAACATACCGCCATCTATGGCCTGATCACTGGCATGGCAGTTATGGCATTGAGTCTTTACCTCTTTATGTAACACCTTATATAACACCGGACGGACGGAAGCAATCATGCCACCGTCCGTCTATTAGGTTAGCTTATTAACTTACAGAACAAACTTGCCGGAATCCATATCGATGTAGAGCTTCGCGTCGTCATGCGTGCGCAGAATCGTCGCCGGGCATTTCTCGCTGATCTCCCAGGTAAGGGTACGCTGGACAGCCTCCGCCTTTGTGGAAGCCGGCACCATACAGAACACCGTTTTCGCGGACATCAGCCCGGGGCAGGTGACGCTTAGGGCATGCGTCGGCACCTTGCAGATGCAGTCGAAGCAACCGTCGTTGACCTGCTGCTGACGGCAGCGCTGGTCAAGCTCGACGACCTTCACAAGCACGGTATCCTTGAAGTTCGCGACAGGCGGATCGTTAAATGCGATATGGCCGTTTTCGCCGATACCCATGAAGCAAACGTCCAGCGGACGGTCAGCGAGGAGAGCGCTATACCGCTTTGCCTCGGCTTGAGGATCGGCGGCGTTGCCGTTCAAGTAGCTGACGCTCTTGAAGGGCACCTTGCCAAAGATGCGGTCGCGGAGGAAGTTGCCAAAGCCCTGCGGCGCCGCAGCGTCGAGACCGATATACTCGTCCATATGGAACGCATTGACGCGCGTCCAATCGATGTCGGGATCAGCAATCAGGGAAGCGAGGAACTCGTTCTGCGACGGCGCGGCAGCGAACATGCAGTTAATCTCTGCTTTCTCGGCGAGCAGGCTCTTTAACTTTTTGGAAGCCTGTTCAGCGGCGGCAGCGCCCATCGCGGTACGTGTTTCGTAGATTTCAACCATGAGCTTGTCTTTTTTCATTGCCTTAACCATATCGAAAAGTCTCCTTAAATGGATAAAATACGGGAATAATAGTAGTATACCCCTACCCACTTCGAATGTCAATGCAATATCGCGTCATTTTGTGCGCTTTATCGCTCCAAAAGATCAAGCGCGTTCCCGCGCGATACCTTTTCATAGACCGCGTAGGAAATCTTGCCCGCGAGCATCGCGTCATCCAAAAACTTCGACAGCTTCAACATATCGGAATCGATATCTGTCGGGGAACAGATGTCCGTACCGAAGTATAATCTGTCCGCAAACTCCTCAAGGAAGGTATACGCGAACTCCGGGTCACGCGCGAGCGCGTTATACCCCGAACCCGCCGACAAATCGCCGCAAAGGTTCGGATACCGGCGGAACAGTTCGACAAGCCTGCCGGGGGTTACCTTTCCCTTCGGATACCCGTTGCGATCCGTGTTCTCATCGGCGGAGATCTCCGCCCAGAATTTTTGCGAATGCCCTAAGAATTTCAGCTTCGGGAACATCCCAAGCGCCTTCTCAAAACGAGGAAGGCCGGGCTCGTCCACGATACCATAATCGCCGCCCATGTTGCCGATGTGAAAGATGACCGGCATGCTGCAGGCCTCGCAATGCCGGAACAGATTCAGCATCAGCGGGTCGTCGAAATAACGGTTCTCCGAAATTTCGCCGACGCCGCGCGCACCCAGGGCCTTATACTGTTTTAAATAGACGGACAGATCGGTATCCGGCGTATTGTGCCCCATCGTCGGCGTGACGCCGGTAAACCACCAGCCCAAGGTTTCCGGGTAATCCCGCACAAGGTTGCGCGCCTCACGCGGGGAGCAAATATCCATCGCGCCGAAGGAATAAATACCGTCCGGCAGCTGTACGCCCTTTTCTATGCCAACCTTATCATACATCACGCGCAGCTCCTGCGGCGTCGGATAAGTGTGTCCGTTCGGAGCGCGTAAAAACGGCTCCGGAATCACATGGACATGGATATCGATTTTCGGCAGTATCTTCATATGTCACAATCTCCTGACTCGCGGATCACCGCAGATTGTATTTTCCCGTCTTCCCATGCAAGATCGACGGTTTTACCCCCTCGGATGCGAAGCCCTCTTACGGTTCCTTTCTTCCAGGAGGAGGGGAGTGCCGGCAGAAATAGGGGACTCTGCGTGTCGCCCTGCAAAAGCATCTCCGCGATGCCGGCGCAGACGCCGAAGTTACCGTCGATCTGGAACGGCGGATGCGCGTCTAAAAGGTTCGGATACGAACCGCCCGGCGTCGGATATCCCGCGTCGCTCGGGCAAGTGCGCAGCTGCATGTCAATCAGTTTCAATGCGTGGTCTCCGTCACGAAGCCGCGCCCACATGTTTACCTTCCAGCCAAGTGACCAGCCCGTACCTTCGTCGCCGCGCTCGATCAGGCTTTGCTTTGCCGCTTCTGCCATGGGCGTTCCATAGGCAAGTTCCCGTCCGGGATGTAGTCCGTACAGATGCGACAGATGCCGGTGATGCGGCTCGTTTTGCTGAAAGTCCTCGTTCCACTCCTTGAGGGAACCGGTCGAGTTACCCTCATACCCGCGTACACGCGGCAGCGCTTCCCGGATGCTATCGATAGTCCAGTCGCATGCACCCGTTTTATCCGCCGCGTCCAGCGTCATGCGGAACACATCCCGCACAATCGCCTGCGTCATCGCCGTATGATCCGCCACCGGACAGCGCGTGCCGTCCGGCAGAACAAAGTGGTTCTCCGGCGACGTGGACGGACGAAAGACAAGCATTCCGCCGCTGTCCTCATCCAGCATATCAAGATAGAACTCCGCGCATTCCTTGAGCGTCGGTAAAAGCGTATCCCGCAGGAAGCACTCGTCCTGAGTATACTCCCAGTATTCATATAGATGCCGCATAAACCAGCCCGCCGACAGCGGCCAGAACGACCATACCGCGCACTCCCTCTGACCATTACCGACCGGCGTCGTCAGCCGCCAAAGATCCGTATTGTGATGCGAGCAAAATCCCCGTGCACCGTAATAGGTCTTTGCCGTCCTTGCACCGTTTACCCGGATATCACCGATCATCTTCAGCAGCGGCTCATAGCATTCCGAAAGGTTCGTCATAAGCGTCGGCCAATAATTCATCTCCGTGTTGATGTTGATCGTATAGTTTGAGTTCCAGGGCGGCATCAGGCGATGATTCCAGATACCCTGCAAATTCGTCGGCTGAGTTCCGGTGCGAGAGGCGGCAATGGTTAAGTAACGGCCGTAATGGAACAGCAGCGCATATAATGCCTGATCTTCCGCGCCGTTTTCATGCGCATCAAGCCGCTCATCCGTCGCAAGCCCGCTGCTTTCACTCTCCGGCAGCGAAAGCTCCGTCCGATCGTACAGCGCCCGGTAATCCGCGACGTGCGCCGCAAAGATCGCATCGTATCCCGTGGCAATCGCGGCGTCGATATCGGCTATGCATGGCTCCAGATAGGCACGTCCGTCCGTCGTCGGATCTTTTTGCCAGCCGTTAAAAGACGTCCGCACCGCAAGGTACAGCGTTGCCGCATTCGCTCCGCTTACGGTAACGGCATCCCTTTCCGTCTTGACTTCGCCGTCTGTGACAATACCCACCTGCGCCGCAAATCGGATGCCCGGATGCAATGCATCATAAATCTGCACCGCCGCGCCCTGATTTTCGCCGCGTTCGATCTGGGTAGACGGACAAATTCCCTCCATTGTGATCCGTTCGCCGCAGGAGGTTGCCGTCGTCCGAAGCTGCGACACAAGCCGTGCAGTAAAAGCGACCTTTCCGGGTTCCGAAGCTGTAATTCGCATGGCAAGCACCTGCGCCGGCTCGGAAATGATCGTTTCCCTTGTATAGGTTACGCCGTTTGCGCTGTACTCCACCGTATGGGCGGCATTCCGTAAATCCAGTGTACGTCGATAAGCAGCCATATCGCCTGCCGACCCGAAATCCAGCTCCAGATCGCCAAGCGGCAAATACATCTGCGTCGGTTTTGAAGTGAGCTTATCCTCCAGCAGTATCTGCGCCGCGACATATTCGCCCTTTTTCGTCAGCTCTCGCGCTTTATTGAAAGCGGCTAGCGCTTCCGGCTGCTCGTAAAAGGTCGGATAGCCCGTCCAGAGCGTATCCTCGTTTAAGGATACTCTCTCCCGTTCGACCCCGCCGTAAACCATCGCGCCCAAGCGCCCGTTTCCGAGCGGCAAAGCGGCGTTCCAGTCCGCCGCCGGGCAGGTGTAGTATAGTTCATGGGATGCGTTCATATACATACCTTCCTTTATCGAGTTTGTGCGTTGAATCCGCAATCTCCGCATATGTATGCAGCAGGGATTGCCGTATAAAACACAGCCGCGAACGGCTCTCGCTAACATGATTATCGCAGATAACATCCTGTTTGTCAATCAAAACTCATCGTTGCTATACTGGACAAACCGCCGAAAACGGGGTATAATACAAATACAAAATGATCGGAGGGGTCTCCTATGCCACAGATAAAACTGCCTGATTTTCTCGGGTTTCCGCGTTTCTCCTTCACCATCGACGGGAAGGCCAGCATCGTCTCCATCGCCGAACTGCCCTTTATCGACGGCGCATATACCTACGCGCATGACGGCATTTATGCACAGTGGAAGCTGCGCGCTATGCCGTTCGGCTACACGGCGCGGCTGACCATCCATTTTGCCGCGCCCTGCACACTCGACGCTTTTTCACCCCTCATCGCCGCTGTAGCATATCCGGATGGAGCGCATGCCGTTCGTTCCAAAGGCATCGAGTCCGGTTTCCATACACTTTCCGATACGTTTGACATCACCGCACCAGCCGTTTATCTATACAAAGACGGCGAAGGCTTTATGGCGCGTTCCATTTATCCTTTGTGTTTTGACGAAGCCTTCCATATCCGCAGTCACAGCGGTGTTGCGGAAGTCTCTCTCTCTGTTACACCGCCGCGTTCATTTACGTCGGATACCTTCGAGTCGGCGGAGCTGTACTTCGCGTGCGGCCGGCTCGCCCCCGCGTTAGACGAATACTTTACCCTCCTGCCCCAACTCTGGCATTACCAAAAAAGTATCGTCGGCTATAACACCTGGGATTACTATTTTACCGATATTGACGAAGCCTGCATGGAGGAAAACCTGTCGGTTATCGATCAAGTGCCGGCATATCGCGATAATCTTCGTTATTTCACTTTAGACGACGGGTGGCAGGCCATTCAAGGTGACTGGTACCCGAATTTCCGTTTCCCTCACGGCTTACAGGCCGCCGCCGACACGATCCGCGCCCACGGCTTAATTCCCGGTATCTGGTCAGCCCCTCTGCACGTCTGGACGCTCTGCTCCTACGCACAGCGCCGTATGACGGGCTATCTGCGCGACGAATACAGCAATCCTGTCACGGAGGACGGCATGTATGTCCTCGACCCGACCCATCCGGATACCGTCGACTTTATCCGTTCGCTTTATACTAGGCTCTATGACGCCGGTTTCCGGCTCTATAAGGTCGATTACGTCGGTTGCTTACGCCATGTCAAATATTTTTACGATAAAACCGTCTCTCAGTACGAAGCTCTGCGTCGGTTATTCTCGCTTATCCGCGAATGCGTACACGACAGCGTCATCATTGGCTGCTCGTTACCGGTTGAAGCGGCGTCCCCGGATGCGGACGCAGGACGTACCGGCATCGATATCCACATCACCTGGAACCATGTTCTTTGGGCGATGGAATGCTACCAGCATCACTGGGGCGAGCACCGCCGTATCTGGGTTAATGATATCGATTTCCTCGTCGTACGTGGGCAGAATACGGATACCGACCCGCAGCGCAATACCATCGACCCTGCTCGCTACACTCCCAATCACAGCCGCTGGCGTTCGGGAGAGGACTTCACCCTCGCGGAGGCTCGTTCCTGGGCGGCGGTTGTTCTCCTGACCGGCGGCAACATGAATCTGTCCGACCGACTCGCTGTTTTAAACAGCGAAGGCCGTTCGATCATCGAAAAGGCCCTGTCTCTGCGCTCCGAGGACAGCGCCGTCCCGCTGGATCAGTTTGTTCGCGACTATCCCTGTATCTGGAAGCAGGGGAGACGGTACATCGTCATCAACTTCGGTGAGTCATCCGAAACCTTTACGTTTTCGTCAGTAAAACCGATGCACGAATTATGGACGGACGCCGTATTCAACCCAACGGACGGTCAGATTTTCGTCACCTTATCTCCCCATGAAAGTGCGGTATTTTATGAACATGCGTAAAAACGACATCGTAACCGCCGCCATCGATGGCTACACCAGCGAAGGCGCGGGAGTAACCCATATCGATGGCATGGCCGTCTTTACGCCCTGCGCCATCGCTGGGGAAACGGTTGACCTGCGTATTTTAAAGGTACAGAAAACATATGCCTTTGGCAAGCTCGAGCGGGTCGTTGATGAATCCCCCGAACGCATCTGTCCGGACTGCGCAGTTTATCCCAAATGCGGCGGCTGCGCATTACGGCATATGACCTACGCGGAAGAGCTCCGCTATAAGGAACAAAAGGTACGCGACGCTTTCGAACGCATCGCAGGTATCTCCGTCCCGTTAGAACCGATTATTCCATCCCCGCTCGTGGACGTCTACCGCAACCGCGCACAGTTCCCCGTGGCAGGGGAGGCGGGGAAAGCCGTCTGCGGATTCTACCGTACCAATACGCACGACGTCATACCCACAGAATACTGCCGTCTGCAAACCCCGGAAGCTGCCGCGGTTTCACAGGCTGTCCTGGGTTGGATGAATGCACACGGCATTCCCGCTTATAATGAGCTTTCCGGGCACGGGCTGATCCGTCATATCTGTGTTCGCACCTCCTTTCAGGATCGACACACTGTCCTGACACTCGTCGCCGCAAAACGCGAGATCCCACACAAAGAAGCCCTTATCGACGCTGTCCGTTCCGCCTGCCTTACGGTCAGCGGTATCGTTTTAAACATCAATGCCGTCCGAACCAATGTCATCCTCGGGCGGGAGTTTATCACCCTCTGGGGCGACGAGACGCTGACCGATACCATCGGCGCCCTTGCGTTCCGACTCCGTCCCGCATCGTTTTTTCAAGTCAATCCACTCGCTGCGGCCAAGCTTTACTCCTGTGCCAAAGCGTTTCTGACCCATTCCGACACCGGTATCCCGTACCATCCCCGCCGCCTCTTGGATCTTTACTGCGGTACCGGAACCATCGGCTTGTTCTGTGCCGATGTCTGTGAACATGTGACCGGCGTCGAGATCGTAGAAGCTGCCGTCTGCGACGCTCGGGAGAACGCTACAGCGAATGGTATCGTGAATGCGGATTTCCACTGTGGAGATGCGGGCGAGTATGCCAAAACCCTCGCCGTAAACGACCATTTCGATGCGATCATCGTCGATCCCCCGCGTAAAGGATTGTCCGAGGATGCTGCTGCGATGCTGATTACGCTGGCTCCCGAACGGATTGTGTATGTATCCTGCGACCCCGCAACGCTGGCTCGGGATATCAAACGCCTTGCCGGGAGTTATGCCCCCGTACGCGCAAGAGCGGTGGATATGTTCCCCCGTACGGCACACGTTGAGACGGTAGTATTGATGTCAAGGGTAGAAAAGTAGAGGTTTGGAAAGCCTTGAAATAAAGGCTTTTCAGGATTTGTTACTAAAAACCGTTACTTAAAATTTGTCGGTTCTTTGCCTTGGGGGAACAGGTCGAAACAAGCGATATTCTTTGTGACAGAGCGATTTAGATGTCAGTGTTTGACGAGTAGTCGATTTAGATGTTTTTTGGATTTTCCAAGGTTGTGTGGTCAGGTTGGATGTTAACATAAAAAAGCTAAAATAGGCTAATCAACATTGCTGAAATATGCCAAAATGATTAATAGCCATAGTGTTAAGAGGAGGTTGATGATAATGTTTGCGCGTGTGTTTGATAAAAAGACCGGATTTTTCTATAAATCTATCATTTATGGAAAACTTGATATAGGGTATTATGAGCGCAACATCGTATTCAACCCAAGAGAGGACGCGTTCGAGATAGTGGATTATCTGGATAAAGAAACCAAGGACCAGAGCGTGTTACTCCCATTGATAGAGATAATCAATTCCGACAGAAATGAATGGGTAACATATGATAAAGTTAATGTTTTAAAGCTCAACCGTTTCTTTAAGAGCAATGGTATAAATGCTTTTATAAAACAATATTCCGGATATGCTGAGATTTATCAGGACTTTGATTTTATGCACAGAATTCTTCGAGACAGGTTCGTACCAAGAAGTGAGTGTTCAATTCAAGTGAGGGAACCAAGTGACACTGACCAGTGGACATATATTAAGACTCAAAGTGATGCGGACACGTTATTAAATGTGTTTACGGGATTTCATGATTCAACACTTGATAAATTACAGTATGTTGAGGATTATAGTCAAAGGAATTTGATTGTAACCTTCAATAATTCCGGTTGGTATGGTATTGTCGAACTTCACTTTGAGGGTCTGATATCAATGAATTTAAGGCCTGCGCTGGAAAATTATAGCCGAGAAATCTTTGGCGCATGCTTATTCGTTGAAGATGAATGTGTTTTTTGGGCAGATGAAGATTTGGATAAAGAGGATTTAAATTATACGGGTTCGTTTATCAAAGCGCTAAATTTAAAATGGAGAAAAATAGATTGAAAAATTAAACCGCTATTTTACAATGAAATTGTAATAACGGAGGTTTTGTAATGGCTGATAATAAAACAATTCATTTCATCCCACCATTACCTCCAAAGCGAGAAAAGCGTGTAGGTATTTACTTATTTCTTGAGAGGTCAGAATGAATGTTAAACCAGCATAAATACATCATTTATATGAACACATATATAGAATGATGTCGACATGTTTCCACGAACACACAGGTTGAGACAGTTGTATTGATGAAGCCATAAAAGTACAGAAAGATATAAACTTTGCGTTCTACAACACCTGTTATACGAAAAATATCGGGTGACATCCATATCGACCACTCACGTTTGGTATGTAGTATTGATGCCAAAGGTCGAAAAATGATTACATGGACAGTCTAGTATATATGAGCCTTTCAAGATTCGAGAGTTCAAACCAATGTAAAAAATCGTGATAATTCGGTTCACGGAAACAAGTCAAAAGCTATGATTTCGAATTTGACAGAGCGATTTAGATGTCGGTGCTTGGCGAGTGGTCAAGTTAGATGTCATAGTTAGGTAACCTTGATGTACTCAAAAATTATTACACAAAAAAATGTTTAGGAAATAATGATAAGTATGAAATGGAACATTGTTGCAGACTCTTCCTGCGATTTGATGAAAAAAGATGTGGACTGTGAGGAGGTCGGTTTTTCTACCGTCGAATTTGTCCTTAGTGTCGGAAAGCTTGATTATATAGATGACGAGCAGTTGGATGTTCTCAAAATGCTTGATGATATGGAAGCACTTCCCACTGCTAGTTCCTCTGCTTGTCCTTCCCCGGGTGCGTGGGTAGAGCAGTTTAAAAATGCAGAAACAACTATAGCGATCACGATATCTGCCAATTTATCAGGCAGTTATAACAGTGCTATGGCAGCTGTCGATATAGTAATGTCAGAGCATCCGGAAAAGAGAATTGTTGTTTTGGATTCCCTTTCCACAGGTCCTGAGATCGCTCTCTGTATTCATCATATTGCTGAATGGATCAAAGGTCACCAAACCATTGAAACAATAGTAGAAAAAGCAGAAAAGTTCTTAGAGGAAACTAAAACTACTTTTGCCCTATCTTCTTTTAACAATCTCGTAAAGAACGGACGAATGAGCAAACTCAAAGGGTTTATTGCTAAGGCATTTGGCATGTGGGGTGTTGGAATAGCAAGCGTTGAGGGTAAAATTGCGATTAAGGGAAAAGCAAGGGGAACAGACAAGGTTATAGACATGATACTGGACGACTTGAAGCAGCGTGGATTTCAAGGCGGTGAGGTAGCTATCAGCCATTGCTTTAACGAAGAAATGGCTGATAAAGTCCGCACAGGCGTTCTCCAACTTTGGGAAAGCGCAAAAGTGACAATTCTAAAAACAAGAGGGCTTGATAGTTTCTATGCCGAGCGCGGAGGTTTGATAATCGCATTTTGCTGAGTGGAGTTTATATAAAGATGGGTATGATTATAGCCCTTATAAAATAAAGGGTTAAGCACACATGGTGCGAAGCCCATTGTGTAAAAATCATTATAATTCGGTTCGTGGAAACAAGTCCAACGGCATGATTTTGACCCGTACAGAGCGATTTTAGATGTCGGCTCTTAGGGAGTGGTCAGTTTAGTTAACATGGGTTTGTGATTTGATTTTGGCAAGGTTTTGTGGTTAGTAGAATAGGCTAACCAACATACTCGAAATATAATAATATGTTTATTTGTCTGTGAAATAACAAAATGGATTCACGTTAATAGGGATATCAGACATTCTGATAGATTTGAATTACATATAATTTATATACGGTATGGGAGGGTAATGTCATGAAAAAGGAATTTTCTACAAGACCTGAAAAAATTACTGAACCATGGTGTACATGGCAGGGCTTTTTGACAGCCATGCCATCTTTGGTATTCGTCGTCACAGGCTGGAAATCAAACGGGAAAGAAAACGCTTGTCTACAATCATGGTCAACTTTTGTAGGAGGCGGGAAAGATGAATTTATCTGTATTATGGGCGCAGTCTCAAAAAGCGGACATATGTATCAATCGCTCAAAGAAACCGGAGTTTGCGTGCTAAACTTTCCTTCATATGATATATATGACCGCTGTATAAAAACAATTGGGAACAATGAATTTGAGACGGATGAAATTACCGTCACTGGTTTGACGGCGGAAAGAGCCGTGAAGGTCAACGCACCGCGGATCAAAGAGTGTTTTCTCAACATTGAATGTGAGTTTTTATGGGAACATGAACTATTCGAGAATGCCGGTTTTTTTGGGTGCCGTGAAGTGACGGTCGCATTGAAAACCGTCAACATTTGCCTGGACAGCGACTACTATAACCAAAGCAAGCTTGGCAGATACGGAAAGACAGGGTTTTTGTATCAAATCGACCAGCCTACCAATCCGGATACAGGGGAGAAAACGCCTATTATGGCCGGAACAATAGAGTTGAACGCTCCTATTCCGTGGAATACAAAATAGGGGGATAAATTATGAGAAAATAACGCACTTGCAGAATTAAGTAAAAGATATTTAAGATGATTTGTGCCATCCCACGTTGAGTCGTGGTATTGATTACAAAGAAAGTGCAATAGTACAAAGAAATTTTTATTATGTGTAGGAGGGCTGTATAGATATGTATGAAAAAGTTATAGAAATAATCACGGGTAGATACGGGAAAGGAACGCCTGATGATAACAAGATCGTTGACCTGCTTTTCGGAGGGGAAGATGCTAAAGAGAGGTTTGAGCTCTACTTTCATTGGTATAATCTAATACATGAATTAGGCCACGGTCTTATGTGGTTCAATAGTGATGCACGCCCTCACCCTGTCAACGAGGAACAGCTGGTCAATGATTTTGCAGTAGCATATTGGAGCCATTATGGTGAAAAAGGGAAACTAGATGAATTGGGTACGATTGTTACATACGCCTTGGAGCATTTGAAATGTCCAGTCGGTATAGGTACAACTCACGTTGAGTATGCTTTTGAGAAATGGGGAACCAAAGAACTCTATAACTTTAATAATTATGGTTGGTTTCAATTCAGTTGCGTTAAAAGTTCACTGTTTGAGTGCAAAACATTAGAATCAATATTACCGCAGATGGGAGTAGAAAATATCAGATTACAGCCCAAAAAAGAATTGAGCTATTTATTAACAGAAGAAGATTCAACCTTGAGAATTATTGAAGATGCAGTTTGTGTATTGCGCGAATGGGGCGCTATTCTTTCTGACGCCATTATTACCTTTGATAATGACCCCAATAGACACATGTGTAATATTATTTATAACAAACAGATAAAATAAGGTGTTTAGCAGGTTCCTGGGAACAAGTCCAAAAGGGAAGTTTTGATAGTCAAGTGGTCAGGCTGGATGTCTTAGCTGAATATTTGTAACAAACTGGTAGTTAATTTGGGTTTAGATCAAAATTTATACGACAAGTTGGTATGTCTGTTGCAAACCCAACTAAGGTGGATAGTATGGGAAAATGGTCGAATCTATTTGGGAGTCAAGAAAAAACTTATAAACTGCTTTCATCCGACAACTGCAAGGCCATTGACGATTATAACAACAAGACGCTGTCCACACTGCTGCCCATAGGGTGGGCGCTGGCTTTGCTGCCGCTGGCTGCTGCACCATTCAGCAATACAAAAGCAGACGCCATCCCTGCTTACTTGCTGACATTTTCAACTTTTTTTGCACTGTTCATTCTGTTTAAAATTCCGGTTATTAAAAAGCACACGCTGGTTGGGTTGTATACCAGCTTTTCAGTCCTATTCCTGTTTGCGATATATCTCAGCGTCATTCACTCGCCCAATATGCGGGCGACAATTCTGCTGGGAGGGTTCGGCATCATGCCGCTCAGTTTCATCGACCGTCCCCGCCGGATAAGACTGTTTTTGGTCTTCTGGTTGATTGTACATACCGTTCTTGCATTTTACCTTAAACCCCTATATGCGCTTGATGATACGATTAATTGCCTGTGCGCCGCCGTTCTTGGGTGCTATCTCGGGAAAACGATGATGCAGGTTCGCCTGGAAAGCTTTGAAGCGAGACGTCTGCTGGTCATTGAAAAAGAGACCGACATGTTAACGGGTCTGTCGAACCGCCGCAAGCTCTTTGAAACGCTTGCGTATCTGGAAACAGAGGACTCGGAAACGCCATCCGGAATTTTTATGCTGGATATCGACCACTTCAAGGATTTTAACGACAGCTACGGTCACGCAGCTGGTGACGAATGCCTAAGCCATTTCGGGGGGATATTGACAAAATTCGCGCAGAACTCTCGGTTACGCTTCTATCGCTATGGTGGGGAGGAATTTTTAGCGTTTGCTTACGGATACAGTAAAAATGAACTGTTATCCATCGCCGAAAGCCTGCGGATTGCCGTGCAAAGCACAGATATAGCAGGACATCATATCACCGTTAGCATCGGCGTTGCTTATTGTGGCGAAAACCGTTTGAAGAATTATGATAGCGTAATCGCTCGTGCGGATGAGGCTGCCTATGCCGCGAAACGCGCGGGACGATACAGAGTACATATAGAGCAAAACGAAATTCTGGTTAAATAAGCTTTTAATCTCGCGAGTGGTCAGGTTAGATGGGTTCGCGTGCGGTCGATTAAAATGTATTTGTTAATTCAATAACATGAGAGGTATCCACCGCTGTTATGTGACATGCGAATTCAATGCATTCCACCGAAAGTTACAGGTTTTATCGGGTGGCTGCCTCAGCGGCACCTGATTTCCGGTAATATAGTATTACCGCTTGCCTAGGGAGAGTAACTTGTGTTATATTATACATGGATACTATAATTACCACATTGACGGATCGTTATTAACTTGAGCCGCGGAAAGGATAAGTAATGGATAGTTATACAGAAACTCGTTCGATTACTTTTTATTATATCGCGCTTGCTGCGGCATCGTTGAATCTCATTCTGCATAATGGGACGCAATTATGGACGATACTTTTGTTGTCCGGAAGCGCAGCGCTGCTTTTCAGTGTCCGAAACATCTTTTTATACCGTATAAAGAAAAATCAATTATGGGCTTACATTTCTTTTATTGGGGATATTGCGATGCTTTATGCGATGGGCAGAATCGATAAAGGCGGAGCAGCTCTGTTTTTCGGCCTTGTTCTTATAACGGACGCCGCCGTGCATACGGAAGCTGTTTTCAACATTCTGCTTTCCGTATTTACATTCTTTATATATATCGTCGCGCGTTACGGAACGCTTGTTTTTAAGTCGGATACCATATCCGAAATAGGAACCGCTCTTGCAGCGTTTACCGGCGTTTATTGTCTTGCTGGTTTGATCCGGTATTCAACGCAGCAGCAGGGAAAATTTAAAGAACTGCACTACGAATGGAAGCAGAAGAACAAGCAACTGGAAAACGCTTATCAAAAGCTGCGCGAGACCTCCGTCGATTTGGAGGAGGTGACTATTCTTCGCGAACGGAATCGGATTGCGAGAGAGATTCACGATACGGTCGGGCATACGCTGACCACCGTATTGATCGAGATGGAAGCGGCGCAGCGGCTCATGCAGCGTGATCCCGTACTCGCGGAAGAAAAATACGTATTGGCTAAAAACCAGGTAAGGAAAGGACTGGGTGATCTGAGGGAATCGGTTTCCGTCTTAAAAACCGGGCATGAGATAATGACGTTGGAAAGCTCGCTTCGCTTAATGATCGACGAGACGATCCGGCATACCGGCGTGTTTGTACGCGCGGATATTTCCGCGCTCCCGATGATGACCGAACAACAAGAAAAGGTCATATACCGGGCGCTGCAGGAGGGATTTACAAACGGTATACGGCACGGCGGCAGCACGGCTTTTGTTTTCCAGTTGAAATATGAAGCAGCGCATATCAGTTTTTACCTTCAGGATAACGGTCGCGGTACGGACCGGATCGTTTTCGGCTTCGGCCTGACCGCCATGCAGCAGCGCGTACGAGAAGCGGGCGGTGAATTTCATATCGATTCACGGCCCGGCGACGGCTGTACCATTTCTTTTTGTATTCCTGTCATCGGGAACGAAACAGGAAACGGTAACTGAACGCAGCGCATTGTTACATTAAGAAGTCTCCCGGTTTCTGCTGGTCATAATCATACGGAGGAGGAAGACGATGATACGCATTTTGATCGCAGATGATCAATCCCTTATTCGGGACGGGTTGAAGACTGTCCTAGATATGGAGGAAGGGCTGACGGTTGTGGGAACGGCCCGCGACGGATACGAAACGCTTTCCGGCGTACTCCAGTTAGACCCGGACGTCGTGTTGCTGGATATGAGAATGCCCGGTATGAACGGAGCGGACTGCGTAAAACGGATACGTGAATCCGGTTCTGCTGCAAAGGTATTGATTTTAACCACCTTCGACGATGAAGAGTATATCCTCAGCGCTCTTGCAGGCGGAGCGAACGGTTATCTTTTAAAAGATCTGGAGATGGGAAAGCTGGTGGAGGCGATTCGCGACGCTGTTCAGGGAAAAATGATCCTCCCTCAGAAAGTGGCCTCCAGACTAGCGGAAGGGTTGAATCGGCTTCAAAACAAGCGGCAGGAGGAAATCCGGGCGGCGGCTTTGAATATGACGGAACGGGAGATGGAGATAGCTTCCATGTTGGTTCAGGGTTTTTCCAACCGTCAAATCGCGGCGGCGCTATATATTTCAGAAGGAACGGTTCGTAATTACATCAGCGGTCTATACGCTAAAATCGGCATCAACGACCGGGTACAGGCAGTGTTGTTTCTACGGGAGCACGGTGTCAGATGACGGCTGTCATGAGAAAATTATGACAAAA
This sequence comes from Clostridiaceae bacterium, assembly GCA_034926225.1. Classification (GTDB taxonomy): domain Bacteria; phylum Bacillota; class Clostridia; order Oscillospirales; family QAMX01; genus JAAZKA01. Next base: position 162,549 of record JAYFRF010000001.1, on the reverse strand, counting down.
AGGATGACGCGCGACACTGCCGTTTTCGCGACGAATCGCTTATAATGTAATTGTAAATCATAGAAGGAGAGGCTTTACGATGAAACCGCTTGGGATTTTGCGTTATTACCTTCTGAACAAAAAGAAATCGGTCGTGTTTTTACTGGCCATCGGGCTCAGCGTGTTTCTTTTGTATTCGGTACAGATGCTGATCGATTCGGCGATGTCGATCAATTACCGTACGTTTGTTTTGCCGCAGCGGTTTTTTTCGAGCATCACCGCGAAATCGAAAGTACTTGACGATGATTTAATAAAAACGGTGCTCTCTTACGAATCCGTTGACAAAGCGATTCCCTGGGTTTTCCAATACACCAATTTTAACAGCAGCATAGGGGGCAGAATCGGGACCAAGGTGATAACGGCGAAACAAGAGGATATCGAGCTTTTAATGGACACGATGGGACTAAAGCTTAAAGCGGGCAGACTGCCGGACCCGGATTCGGATGAGATCGTTCTGCACGAGCTTGTAGCAGCAAATAAAAACAAGAAAATAGGCGATGTGATCAGCAGCGATACGGATAAAAATGAGGTATTGCGCGGTAAAATGACCGTATGCGGGATTCTGGAAGGCGGATGCATCGTCTCTTTCGTTCCTTTGGAATATTGGATGGCGCAAAACGGCGTCACGTTTGATGATTACTCGCTTGGCATCATCCTGCTTCCAAAGGAAGGACGGACCTCCGAACTGGAAAATAACCTTAACGCGCTGGATATAAGCGGTCTGGACCTCCGTACATATACTTCGGTCGCAGCTCAAACCGCGCGGGATAATCAAAGCATTCAAATGCTGTTGACGATGATCAATATAATGGTCATTATAATTGTCTCCATTTGCACCGGCTTTATCAGCTATATTTATTTCGCTCAGCGCAGAAGCGAATTCGGTATTCTGGGCGCGATGGGCTATACCGGGCAGCAAATCGTCAATCGCGCGTTTTTCGAAATCCTTTGGATTAACGGGTTCGGGTTTGCGGTGGGAATGCTCTTGTCGGTATTCATAGGCGTTATTTTAAATGCCGTCTCGTTTATACCCAGGGGACAGCCGCTCATTTTATGGAATCCCGATTATCTGATAAAAGCGGTTTGCGTGCCTGTGTTTGTGATCCTGTTCAGTATAATTCCGGTATGGCGGATGTTAAAGAAACTCGATCCGGTCAGTATTATTGAAGGGATGGCGTAAAATGTTTATCGAAGGTAAGCAAATCGGCCTTACTTACGGGATCCGTAAGGAGCAGGCGACTGTCGCTTTTCAAGATGTAGACATTACGCTGGAGAGCGGAAAAATGGCGGGTATCATAGGCCCTTCCGGGAGCGGTAAAAGCAGCTTGTTATACGTTTTGTCGGGACTGAAAAAGCCGACCTCCGGAACGGTCTACTATGATGATGCCGATATCGAGGGCTTTGCTGACGACGAGAAGGCAAGGATTCGTCGTCTCAAATTTGGGTTTATATTTCAACGTCATTATCTAATCGAGTATCTGCCGGTTCTCGACAACGTCCTCACGGGCGTGAACTCCAGAGATGCGGTTTATAAAAAACATGCGATGGATTTGCTTGAACGACTCGGTATCGCTACTCTGTATAACCGCAAGCCATGGCAACTCTCCGGGGGACAACGGCAGCGGGCCGCGGTAGTCAGAGCGTTGGTACATAAGCCTGCGATCGTCTTTGCCGACGAACCTACCGCCTCCATGGATCATAAAAACGCGGAAGACGTCATGAACCTCCTCGATGAATGCCGAAAAAACGACGGTATGTCCGTGCTGGTGGTGACGCACGACCGCAGCATTCTAGATAAAGCCGACTACTTGCTGGATATGTGGGACGGCCGGCTTAAATCCTGAAAATGAAAAAGTTGATTGTTTGGATACTGATTGTCGGCATATCGTTCGCCATTGCGCTTCCTAACGCGCTCAAGGCCGCCGAAAACGCGCGGCTTAGGCACGACGGGGACGGTTGGGAGACCGTTTTGCCCGAGACGGCGGGTATGCGGGCGGATATGTTGGAACAGGCGGGGAAATGGCTCGGCAGAACGAATGTCACAAGCTTTATAGTTATAAAAAACGGCCGTATCGTATGGGAACAATATTACCGCGGAGAGATTCTTAGCGATTACGCCTATACCTATTCCGTCGCTAATCTGTTGCTTTCCTCCATAACAGGGATCTCAATCGACAACGGAGCACTCAACCCCGACGATCGGCTGATCGATTATTACCCCGAATACTTTAATTCCGAGAAAGAAGCCGTTTCTAGTGAAATCGGACAGATAACGCTTAGGAGTGTACTTTCCGGCGCTTCCGGATTATGCGACCCCAACGAAGATTACTTTCATCAGACAGACTGGCTGCGGTGGATGCTTGAACAGAAACCGGAGGAAGATACAGAGGAAACGTCCACTGCAGTAGCTCCGCTGACAGCTTATCTGGTATCCGGAGCCATCACGCGGAGTACCGGCAAACAGGCCGCGGAGCTTGTAAACGAGTATATATGTGCAGAAGCCGGTATGAAATCCGTCATATGGCATACCGGCCCCGAGGGCTATAACATTGGCGGCGGATACGCATATATGAGGCCGATCGATGTCGCGCGCCTTGGGCAGCTTTATCTGGACGTCGGCACGTATCACGGACGGCAGATCATCCCGGAAAGTTGGGCGAGGGAAACGCTGTACAACAGTTACGGGCTTACAAAAACTAAAATCAACAAATATGATGTTTATCTGTCTCAGGGTGATGGCACAGTACCGAATCTGTGCTTGGTTCCCGAGCAGGGGCTTGTCATTGTTCTAACGGCTTATCCAGGCTTATTCAAGGCAAGTTTAACCGAACGGCATGTGGAAATACTCTTATCGGAGTATTTACTTGACGAAACATGGGGAGAAAAGGTATGACGACTTTACAGAGTCGAACCTTAATTAGAGCCGCGGACGCGGCGCCAGCGGAAAACGAAAACTCTTATGTATTGAGTTGCGAGGCGCAGCGGGCTTGCGAACAAGTCAGGGAATTAGGCGAAAAAATTGGGGCGAATATGAAAAATGTCATCGCCGGCAAAGACGACGTGATCGAAAAGGTGCTTATTTGTCTATTTTGCGGCGGGCATGTGCTTCTGGAGGATGTTCCGGGTGTAGGTAAAACAGTTCTGGCAAGAAGTCTCGCAAAATCATTGGACGCCCGGTATAAGAGGATTCAATTTACACCGGATCTGCTTCCATCCGATTTGACGGGAATAAATTTTTATAATTTAAAACTTGGGGAATTTGTGTTTCGCCCCGGACCATTATTCGCTAATATCGTGCTGGCTGACGAAATCAACCGGGCGACGCCCCGGACGCAGGCAAGTCTGCTCGAATGTATGGAAGAATGTCAGGTGACGGTGGACGGAGAGTCTAGGTCGCTCACAACTCCGTTTTTTGTCATCGCGACGCAGAATCCCGTTGAAACTCATGGCACCTTCCCTTTGCCGGAGGCGCAGCTCGATCGTTTTTGTATGCGTCTGCGGATGGGATACCCATCGTTTGACGACAGCCGAAGCATTCTAGACCGTTTTGAGAAGGATAATCCTCTGGACACGCTGGAGAACGCGGCGACAGCTCAGGAGGTGGCGCAGGTTCAGACACTTTTCAGAAAAATCCATGTCTGTCACGCGGTAAAGGATTATATCCTTCGTATCATCGAAAAAACACGGGAGGATGAAAAGGTATTACTGGGTGTCAGTCCTCGAGGGAGCCTTGCGTTGATGAAATCAGCTCAGGTGCAGGCGTGCTTCCGGGGACGCGCTTATGTCACGCCGGACGATATCAAGGATTTGGCCGTTCCCGTACTATCGCACAGAATCATTGTCAGAACGAATTCCTTTGCCGGAGAAACGGCGGTAGCCGAGAATAAAATCGCGGAATTATTGGAAAAAGTTGCGGCTCCCGTTGAATCCCCGGAAGCGGAGGAACCGGTATGACGGCCGCCGCCCTTCTCGCCGCGAGTTTTTTTGTCTTTTGGCTGTACCGGCTGCTTACTGTGCGGTATGCGCTGGAGAACGTCCGGTACCGGTGTGGATTCAGTTTAAGAGAAGCTACCGAAGGCGATGAGCTTTGGCTTGAGGAAACGGTAGAAAACCGCAAGACTCTCCCATTGCAATGGTTGAAAGTACATATCCCCACATCGCGTTATCTGGAATTTGCCCGCACCCGATCCGTTGTGGCGCAGGATAAACGATATGTCGACAGTTCATTCACTTTGCACGGGTTTGAGAAAATAACGCGACGCTGGAAAGTCAGATGCCTGAAGCGGGGCGTTTTTACGATTAAGCAGGTGTCGTTGGTCGGTGGCGCGCTTGCGCTGCCCGCGTTGAAATCGACGCCTATCACTACCGATGCCGAAATAATCGTTTATCCGGCATCCCTTGAGCCTGATAAGTGGTTGAAGCCTGTGAGTCCGGTATCGGGCGCTCAGCCGATGCAAAGGTTTATTCTGGAGGATCCCTTTTTAGTGGCAGGAGCCAAGGAGTATCAAAGCTCCGATCCGCTCAACCGCATTCACTGGAACGCAACGGCCGAAGCGGGCAAACTGATGACGCGGAAAAACGAATATACGACTGATACGAATGTCCTCGTCGTTTTAAATATTCGCTCGAGGGAAGCGGAGTCGATCGAGGTGCTAGATCCGGAAACGGCGGAGAAGGGAATCCGTGTCGCCGCAGGTCTGTTTCGCAGAGCTCTGGCAGAAGGCGTCATGATCGGCCTTGCGACGAACGGGCGGACCGAAAACGGCAACGATATTTTTGTATCTCCTGTACTGTCCGGGTTTAATCACGTGCGGGAGTTGCTGACTGATTTAGCGCGGATACGGCTGGAGGCAAAGGTGGGGCTTACAGAATTGCTTCTTGCGCTCTCGCGTGAGTCAGCAGGGCTTGAATTGGTTGTAATCACGTCGTATGCCGGTTCCGCGCTTCAAGACGCGGTTTGGGATATAAGGAAAAGTACCGCGCGGATCCGTTTTGTGTTTACAAAGGCTTGCGTCATACCGGTCGAATTATATCAGTTGGCGTCCGTTTACGTTCTGGATGAGGACATCAAGTTATGATGAAACGGTTGCAGTCGGTCTGCCTTTTTGGTGCTCTATTTTGCTGTGGTTGCGCCGTCATTCAAGCGGTTACCATTTTTGTGGGAGCTGCTTATATACAGGAATTCGTCTGGATATATCTGGCGTTATTTTCAGCAGGATACGGCACCGCCTTTCTGTGCATAAAACCGTCCGTCCCCGTTCTTCGGGCAGTGCTGTTTATCGGTTTACTCGGCGCGATGCTCGCCGCCTGGCGGATGACACTCCCTTATGCCGACGGCTTATTGGCGTCAGGCCATCCGGCAATTTCAGCGTTATACATGGCGCTGACGGTAAAAGGCGGTTTGTTTTTCATATTGGGTGCTCTGACAAGGTTTGAAAGCCCTTTCATTGAGAGATTCGGCCGTCTTTGGCCTGGTCTTTTTCTCGTCGCCGGCGCCCTGCTTTTTTCTGAATTATGCCCGAACGCGAGGATACTAGAGAATTTGCTGACGATTCTCACCATCTTGTTTATTCTGTTTTCGATCTTCCGGCAATGGCTGATACAAACGTGCGATATTTTTACTTCTCGAGGAGTCGAGCTGCCGGAAGTTCGAAAGAGGATAATGCGAACGGGGCTTATCACCGCGTCCGGTCTGTTTTTATTTATCGTCGGAACCGTCGCTTTTAGAAAACAGATATGGTCTTTGGCATGCTTGCTGATGGATGGCATAAACGCGCTGGTACGGTTCGTTCTCTGGCTGCTGAGTTTGCTGTTCAGGAATCGGGAGAGCGGGACGGTGGAAGAAGGTTTCGGCTTCATGCCAATGGATCCGCATCCTTCATCCTATCCGTGGGTCGTTTTTCTACAGTATTTTTTCGGCAGTATCGCCGTACTATGTGTATTTTACTGGTTGCTTATCAAAACGGGAACAGCTATGAGAAGTATACTCCGGCGACTTTTTGCGTGGCTCGCCGGTCTCTTCGTAAGCCGCGCAGATAAATCGGTTCAGAAAGAACAGGAATTCTATGATACGGTTGAAATCTGCCCAGAATTACCGAAAAACCGTGCATCGATCAAAGAACAAACGCTTGCAGAGCTTCTGCGTCTTATAAAAGATGAACATGATCCGGTGAAGCTGGTGCGGATCGCTTATCGGATATTAATAATCAAGCTGTGCGAAAGAGACGTTAAGCTACAGAACTCCGACACGACGAGGGAGATTCTGAAAAAAGCGCTGGCAAGGCTCGGCGGCGACAAAGATTGCGCTGCGATCGAGCAGATCACCTTCCTTTACGAGAAAACCCGCTACGGAGACCAGATACCGTTGAACGGGGAGGTGGAAAAAATTAAGGATACATGGGAACGGGGGCCGAAGCTTCGATAAAGCGATTCACGATAGGCAAGGAATAGTTCCATGTTGGTGACAGTATCGAGTGCGAGATAACAAGTTTGATACAGGGCCAAAAAGAATTCATAATCGACTTAGACTACATATTATAGCTATTAAAATAAGGGGAACACTAAACTATTATGGAACACAAGATTATAAATTTCCCAATAACAATGCCATTCGGCAATACCGAGAATACGGTTTATCCAACTTTACTTTTAGATAGTCAAAACATCATTCTTGTCGATTGCGGGTTTATCGGATCAATTTCAATTCTAGAAAAGGAACTTCAAAAACACGAATTGTCGGTAAGCCAGTTAACCGGCCTTGTTCTGACCCATCATGATCATGACCATATGGGTGCGGCTGCTGCACTTAAAAGATTAAATCCGCATATAAAAATACACGCTTCCAATATAGAGGCGCCCTTCATTTCCGCTCAGGAAAAACCGTTGAGGTTGCGTCAGGCTGAGGAAATGCAAAAGACTCTTCTGCCTGAGCAACAGAGTTTCGGAAAGGCGTTTTGTGATATGCTGCGTCGGGTTGAGCCAGTTGAGGTAGATTCTTTTCTGCATGACGGAGATCATATGGATTGGTGTGAAGGATGTAGTATCCTTGCGACCCCAGGTCATACTCCCGGTCATATTTCGCTTTTCATGGAAAAGGATTCTATTATCATAACAGGTGACGCAATTGCCCTTGAGGATGGTAAACCAGTAATTGCTAACCCCCAGTTTACTTTAGATTTTGAACAAGCTGCAAAATCTATGGAAATATTATTGTCACTGAAAGCAAAAGCTTATTATTGCTACCATGGTGGTATTTTAATTCCTGAAAATTCATAATAGCACAAAATGAATCTGTGATAGAAATGCTCTTGGAGGAGTAAGTAGTCAGATGATACTCCTAAACTAAAAGTGACTATAGTCGCTGAAAAAACACCATTTACTGCCGCGTCAACTCATGAGTCACAGGATGTACTTGTTATACAAAAAACTTGCGTAAACCGCATGATCTGTATTATAGTATCTTTGGAATATAGGATGGCGCCTGCCTTTCGATTTTGTCTCAGCTACTTAACCTTTACATAGGCCATGCCTATGTAAAATTTTTGTCGCACATCATTATATCACCTTCATAATTTTGCGGAAAATCGGTGAATTTTGTGTTTACAAAAGAAATAAGATGTGCTATACTATAATTATATATCAGAAAAGCAAAGACGGAGACACACGACGCTGGTAAGCATAAGGGACAGCAGAGAGCATCGGGGACATGGTGAAACCCTGAGCAGCCTTGAGACTTCCGCGTACGCATCCCTCCCGAGCTCCGGCTCTGAACGCGGCAGTAAGAGCCGGCGGTACGCCGCCGTTAGAGGACGCACGCATCATCCGAAAGAGGATCGGTGCGAAAAACGGGTGGTTTGCGAGCGTATGTCTCGTCCCTTTTTGTTGGGACGAGACTTTTTTGTGTGCAGACTGTGAGATTCCAGCCGTCGTATGCATACGACGGCATAACGATATAACTGCGGAGGTAACACATGAATCCGAAACCTAATTTTATCGAGCAGGAGCATGAGATTCTCAAGTTTTGGGAGGAGAACGATTGCGTCCATAAGCGTAATGAGAAGAATGCCGGAAAAGAGCCGTTCCGATTCCTGGACGGTCCGATTACGGCGAATAACCCGATGGGCATTCACCATGCATGGGGCCGCACGATTAAGGACACCTTTCTGCGCTACAAGGCGATGACGGGGCATGAGTGCCATTATCGCAACGGCTTTGATACGCAAGGATTGTGGGTTGAGGTCGAGGTCGAGAAGGAGCTTGGCTTTAAAGACAAAAAGGATATCGAAGCTTATGGGATGGATAAGTTTACCCTGAAGTGCGAGGAACGGATCAAGAAGTTTTCCGGCATCATTACGGAGCAATCCAAGCGCCTGGGGCAGTGGATGGACTGGGACAATTCTTACTTTACGCACACCGATGAGAATATCGGAGGCATCTGGCACTTTTTAAAGGTTTGCAACGAGAAGGGCTGGATTGCACCGGAGAATCGTCCGATGCCGTGGTGTCCGCGCTGCGGGACATCGTTGTCCGAACATGAGATGACGGGTTCGTATAAGGATCTGACGCATACGGCGGTGTTCTTCAAGGTTCGTGTGATCGACCGCGACTTCGACATCCTCGTTTGGACGACGACGCCGTGGACACTGTCCGCAAACGTCGCACTCGCGGTAAATCCCGAGCTTGACTACCTCTTAGTAAAAGTAGAGGGCTTTGCGCGTCCGATCGTTCTGGCGAAGACAGCGATGAAGCAGCTCGAGCAGAAAAAGGAAGTCATCGGCAGCTTCAAGGGAGCGGAGCTTGTCGGGCTTGCGTATGAGTCAGTATTCCCGTTCCTTGCGTGCCAGAAGGAGATCGAGGACGCGCATAAGGTCGTCGCGTGGGACGAGGTAGCTGCGGACGAAGGCTCCGGCGTCGTCCATATCGCGCCTGGCTGCGGCGCCGAGGACTATGCGCTGGGTCAGTCGATCGGCTTGCCGTCGATTAACCCGGTGGATGAAAACGGCCGATTTTTTGACAACTACGATTTCCTGACCGGAAAACTTGCGTCGGAAGTGCCGGATGAGGTGTTTGCGAAGCTTGATGAGCTTTCAAAGCTTGTAAAGACACATCCGATCACGCACTCGTATCCGGTTTGCTGGCGCTGCAAGACGCCGGTGTTGTTCCGCTTGGTGCGTGAGTGGTATATCCGTACGGAGGAGGCCAAACCCGCGTTGATCGAAGCGGCGAACTCCGTCCAGTGGCAGCCGAATTACGGTGGGAAGCGTATGGTGGACTGGCTGACCAATATGGGCGACTGGAATATCTCCCGTAAGCGTTACTACGGATTGCCGCTGCCGTTTTACCCCTGCGAATGCGGGCATCTGACAGTGGTCGGCTCGAAGCAAGAGCTGCGCGAGCTTACCGTCGACCCCGCGAAGGTGGATGCGCTGCCCGAAATGCACCGTCCGTGGGTGGATGAGGTCGAGATCGTCTGCCCGAAGTGCGGCAGGCATGTCCACCGCATTAAAGAGGTCGGCGACGTGTGGCTGGACGCCGGTATTGTACCGTTTTCGACGCTGGGGTACTTCTCGAATCGCGAGATGTGGAATAAATACTACCCGGCGGACTGGATTACGGAAATGCGCGAGCAGATCCGGTTGTGGTTCTACTCGATGCTCTTTATGAGCGTGACTTTAACCGGTAAAGCACCGTATAAACGCGCGCTGACGTACTACTCCGTGGTTGCGGAGGACGGTACGAAGTTCTCAAAAACCGGCTTTATGATCCGCTTTGATGAGGCGGCCGAGAAGATCGGCGCCGACGCCGTTCGTTACCTCTACGCAGGTGCGAATATCAATACCGACGTGCGGTTTGGCTTCAATCTCGGCGACGAAGCCAGAAGAAAGCTCCTTGGCTACTGGAACATCTGCACCTTCTTTGACACCTACGCCTCTCTGGAGCATCCGGACGTAATGGCGCCGGTGGAGGAAGCGACGCTGACGTTGACAGACCGGTGGCTGCTGGCGCGTCTTGATGCCGCGGTACGTGAAATTACGGATTTTTATGAGGATTTTGATTCCGCTTCCGTTGTCAAGGCGTTTGAGCTGCTGGTGGACGACGTATCGAACTGGTATGTCCGCATCAACCGCCGTCGCTTCTGGGATGGCGACCGTACGGCGTTCTACTGTCTGTTCAAGGTTATCCGCAAGATGACGCAGATGATGGCGCCGATCGTACCGTTTATGACCGAGCGCGTGTGGCAGGACATCATCCGCCCGCTGGATGCGTCCGCGGAGTTATCCGTGCATCTGTCCGACTTCCCGAAATGCGAGAACGTCGGCGGAGAGAGTCTGCTTGCCGACACGGAAAAAGCGAGAACGTTGATCAATATGGGCTTGAAGCTACGCAACGAGCGCTCCCTCAAGGTCAAGCAGCCGCTGCGTACCTTCTATGTGATATTATCCGAAGCGGATCGTGCAGCGGTGGAACCATATCGTGGCGTACTCTGCGACGAATTAAACGTCAAGGAGCTTGCGTTCCTCGATAACGCGGGCAGCCTGCAGTCCCGTTATCTGACGCTGAACTTCAAGAAAGCGGGCGCGGCATTGAAGGGTGATCTGCAGAAAGTCAAAAATCTGCTTGACACGGCGGATCAGGAAGCCGTTGTTGCGTCGTATGATGCCGGCGCGGTCCGCGTGCCTGGGTATGAGAATGCGCTTTCGCCGGAGCTGTTCATTGTTAATGAGAAGCCTCTTGCGCATATTGCCATTACGTCTGAAAACGACTTGACGGTTGCACTGGATACCTCGCTGGACGAAGGCTTACTTGCGGAAGGCACGTACCGTGAGCTTTTACGGCAGTGTCAGGTGCTGCGCCGTGAGTTTGGCTTCCGTGTGGAACAGCATATCCGTCTGTCGCTGAGCACTGCCGACGCGGTTGTGTCCGACGTACTGGAGAAGTACCGGGATACGCTGGCATCCGAAACGCTGGCGGATGAAACTGCGCTGGAGCCGAAGGGTTATGCAAATCAAAAGACCGTGACCGCCGGGAATGCCGACGTTGCGGTGGAAATGGAAACTGTTTGACATTATTTTGAGGAGGTAGTATCCATGAAAACCGTGCCCGTTGCTTTACAACTTTACACTGTACGCGACATGATTGCGCAGGACCTTCCCGGCACGCTGCGTGCGGTGAAGGCTGCCGGATATGACTGCGTCGAGCCGGCGGGCCTTTGCGGCGTGACGGCGGATGAGCTGAAGGCGGAGCTGGATGCCGCCGGATTGAAGGCCGTCAGCGCGCATGTGGCGCTTGCGGAATTCGAAGGCAAGATCAGGGAAACGCTTGCGGAATATAAAAAGCTTGACTGCAAGTATGTCGTTATCCCGTATCTGCCGGAGGAAGAGCGCTACGGGACGCCGGCATTTGATAAGACACTTGCCGATATCGCGGCCATTGGTGCGGCGGCTCATGCGGTCGGGATGCAACTTTTGTATCACAACCACGACTTCGAATTCACGAAGGTTGCGGATGGCCGTTACGCCCTTGATTATATGTACGACACGATCGACCCAAAGTATCTCGCAACCGAGCTGGATGTCTGCTGGGTGCGTGTCGGCGGCGCAAGTCCGGTTGAGTATTTGAAAAAGTACGCGAATCGCGCGCCGGTCATCCACTTAAAGGACTATGTCGGCGAGAAGTCCGCGCATATGTACGAGCTGATCGGCATCAAGTCGGAAGCCGCGGGCGAGCCGCAGAAGTTTGAGTTCCGTCCCGTAGGCTCCGGCGTGCAGGATTTTCCTGCAATTCTTGCGGCCGTGACCGAAACGAACGCGGAGTATGTCGTCGTCGAGCAGGATCAAAGCTACACGCAGGCTTCCATCGACGCCGCAAAGCAAAGCAGAGACTATTTGAAGTCGCTGGGTTGGTAAACCAAATAAGCGGGCCTTTGTCAAAATGAAGGTCCGCTTATTTTATTAAAAGGAGGCATAAATCATGAAAAAGAAACGCGCGGATTCTTATTTTGGCCTTCATTTTGATTTTCACGCAAGCACAGACAGCCGGCAGGTCGGGAAAAGTCTGAATACGGACAATCTGGACCTGCTTCTGCGGACGGTACGCCCCGATTTCGTCCAATGTGATACCAAGGGCCATCCGGGCTATACCAGCTTTCAAAGCCGCCTGGGAAACGCCTGCGACCTGTACCGGGATGTCCTGCGGACCTGGCGTGCCGAAACGGCGAAATATGACATACCCCTGTATTCGCATTATTCAGGCGTCTGGGACGCCAATGCAGTCGCACATCATCCCGATTGGGCTGCCGCCGACGCCAGCGGAACCTTGAGCGATCGTATTACCTCCGTTTTTGGTCCTTATGTCGATGAACTGCTGATTCCGCAATTACTGGAGCTTGCCGGCGAGATCGGTATGGACGGAGTCTGGATAGACGGCGATTGCTGGGCCTGTGTGATAGACTATAGCCGCTGGGCCCGTGATGCTTGGACAAAACGGACGGGGCAACCCGTACCGAAGCCGGAAGACGACTCTGCGGCGGCCTATGCCGAATTCTGCCGTCAAGGATTCCGGGATTATGTTGCGCATTATATCGACGCGGTTCACGCACGCTTTCCGGACTTTCAAATGACATCCAACTGGGCATATTCATCGCATATGCCGGAAAAGCCGACGGCAGCGGTCGATTATTTGTCCGGCGACTACTCGCCAAACGACAGTTTCCGCTCGGCGCGGTATGAAGGACGCTTTTTTCAGCATCAGGGTAAACCTTGGGATTTGATGGCATGGGGGTTTTCTTCGATCATCCGCGACGGGAAAGTACTGACGCATGTGCTGAAGACACCGCGGCAGCTGATGCAGGAGGCGTCGGAAGTGTTGGCGCTCGGCGGCGGTTTCCAGTGCTATAACATCCAGCATGACGGGGGCTTCCATCCGGAGATCATCCCGTCGATGAAGGCGCTTGCGGAATTTGTACGGGCGCGCAAGACTTTTTGTCACAATGCCGCTCCGGTACCGCAGGTAGGCGTCGTTTTGTCGGAAAAAGCGTTCTATGCGGACAATTCCCGCCCGTTTACGCCGCCGACAGCCTATACCGCCGATTTGCGGGGACTGGTGCATCTGCTGCTTGACGCGCGACATTCGGTCGAATTCCTGCCGACATATTACGCGCTTTCCTGTGAGCTGTCGGCCTATCCGGTTTTAGTCGTTCCGGAGCTTGATAGAATCGAACCGGAGCTGCGGAAAAAGCTTGAGGCTTACGTTGCAAACGGCGGCAGTCTGCTGTTGACGGGAGCGCATACGGCGGAAGTGTTTGGAATGCCGGCTGCACCGGCACAGGAACGAGCCGTAACCTTTTCATCGGGCGGCCATACGGCCCGGCTGTGGACGCAGGCCGCGTCGGACAGCGCTGCCGTTACCGTTATTTCACGCGGGAAGGGTAAATTGGCCGTATGTCCGGTATCATTGGGCGCGTATATGGATCAACGTTCGGACGTCCTCTGCGATTTCCTTGACGGTGTGCTGCGGGAGCTGTACACGCCGGTCGTAACCTTACAGCACTCGCGCAATGTAGAAATGGCGTTGACGCGCAAGGATGGCGCGCTGATGGTCAATCTGATCAACACCTCCGGCCCGCACGCCGACGTCGGTGTCAAGCAATTTGACGAAATTCCACCGGTCTACGGTCTTACGGTAGAAGTACGGCTCGACGCCGCGCCGAAAGCCGTATGGCTGGAGCCGGAGCATCTTCCGGCATCGTGGCGCTGGAGCGGTAACGCCGCACAGATCGTCGTGAACGAGCTGGACATTCATACGGTCATTGCCATCGAGGTATAATAACGAAAGCGTCGCCCCGCCGGGAAGGATTCCTTCCAGACGGGGCGACGCTTTCGTTATTCAGTTACGGAGACCTCGACATACGCAAAGGGGAGCAAATCGCGAACGGAAACCTTGATCATTTTACCGTTGTCATCATTGAGGATGACGTTGATATCCGGGCAATACTCAAAGAGCATCTGCCGGCAGTTGCCGCAGGGAGGGACGAGATGATTGACGGCTTTCTCATGGACGGCTACAATGGTATCAAAATCGCGTTCCCCGGCGGAGATAGCCGCGCCGATGGCGATGAACTCGGCACAGGAGCCGTGGATGCCGTCGCAGTTGACGCCGGAATAGACTTTACCGTTTTTGCAGCGGATCGCGGCACCAACCGTGTGATAGTAAATACCATCGTCGAAGTTTTTATCAAGTGTTTCGAGTGCGGTTTGGATTAAGAGCTTATCCTGTGGCGTAACTTCATAAAAAGTCATAAAAACCTCCAGTTCAAACTGGTAAGCGCAGCTTTATATCTCGTACAGTTTAACTTCCTTTACACCGTTCTCTTGCAGCAGCAGGGTTTTTACCTCATACGCGCCGAGGTCGGTTAAGACGGATTTTTCAAGGAACGGCAGCTTGATCGTCGCCTGTGTGGGAATACCGGACGTTTCGAAGATGCGCAGCACGATACCGCCGGCCTCACCAGGCTTGATGACCTCGAGCAGGACATTCTCGCGATCAACCTCGGCAAAGCTCGCCTGTAGTGGAAGCTTGCCCTCATGGAAGGTCTCCGGGACGACCTCCGGCGGCATACACAGCAAACGGGCATGGCGGAAATTGTCGGCGTAATCGGGCGCTCCATCATGCACGCGCAGTGTGTAACGAAAGTTTTGGCGGCCGATGTCCATACAGACGCAGTCGTCGTCGCGATGGCCGTAGTGATCGGCGAAGATGGCGCTGCGCACGGCGGTCAGACGCAGCTCGGCATACCCGTCGGAGACGGGTGTCAGGCTGTAGCTGTATTTGGCGTCGTTTACCAGCGTCAGACCGCCGACCTCCACCCACGCATGACCCGGTTCCTCATGGGAATCGTGGTCGCGGGTGATATAACCGTAAGGCTGTTCATAGGTAGCGCGCGCATGCTCGCCCGCGACGGGGAAGCAGAGCTTGAGCATACGGTTTTCTTCGCGCCAGTCGAGATGGACCGTGACGTGGACGGTATCGTCTCCAGCGACCAGGGAGAAGTCCTGCGTGAGGGTAGAACTGTGGTATCGGGAGGTAACGCGGATGGTTGCGCGGATGGGGCCGGATTCCTTGAGCGCAACACGTTCGCCAAAGAAGCGGCCATCCTCGCGGTCGAAGGTGAAAATGGCATGCGCCCAGGTATCAGCGTCGGAGCAGTCGATCACGCGGGCGGTGCAGGGGGCGGCGAGCCGGTTTTGCCCGTTGACGGTAAGCTCGGCAAGTCCGCCGGTCTCGGCGTCGATTTTGATAGTAACAAGCCCGTTGGAGATGGAATCGTCGGTAATGACGAAGGGGCTTTCAAAATCGGGAGAGGGCTTTGCGCGATAGGTAAAGACAGTGCGGTAGGAAAGCGGGGGCATATCGAGGGATAAAAGAGTATCAAACTTGTCGTCGCCGTTGGTACGTGATGCTCGGACGGACTGGATGGGGATGACAGCGCCGTTTTCATCCTCGACACGGGTCTGCGCGGAAATGAGCTGGATTGTCGTAGAAATGGGGAACGGATGGGGATTGAAGACGACGTGAGGCGCGCCGCCCATATCGTTTTCCCAGGTACGGAAATCGTAATCCTTGGAGAGAGGCACCTTTTTGCCGCGCTTCGTATCGATGGCCCATGAAATACGCTGGAGAGCGGCGTTGCAGACGACGTCGGCGGTGTGGATGGCTCCGCCCATCGCGGCAAGCGCGTCGTCGTAGGCTTCCCGGATGCTGCATCCGCCCATGATGTCATGGAATTGGTTAAAAAGTACGGTTTTCCAGGCTTCGGTAAGCTTCGCTCCGGCAGCGGGAACGGAAAACAGCGCAGACGCGACAGTATCCCAACGTTCGGCGGCGAGTAGACGCGCTTCGGCGGTACGGTTTGCCTTTTTATGCGCGGAGAGAGTGGAATAGCAGCCGCTGGCGTGATGCTGCAGGTCGTCGCGTACGACGGGGAGATCGGGAAGGCTGCGGGCGGCGTCTGCAAATCGGCGGGGATCGGAGAAGATGAGCGTATCGGTATCGTTACGGAACGCTCGGATGGTCTCGATCATCTTGACAGTGGGGCCGCCGCCATGATTGCCGACGCCGTAGAATAGGGGTGCTGAATCGCCGGGGTAAGAGACGCGGAGACGCTCGAGCGCGGCGGGGAGATCGTCCAAGCGGTCGCCGTAGGTGGCGTTGATTTTCGTCGTCAGGACGCGGGAACCGTCAGGGCTTTCCCACCAGAAGAGGGTTGGCAGCTCCTTTTCATGATCGCCGGGGCGCATAAAGACATAGGCGTCCATACCGGCGGCGCGGAGGAGCTTGGGCAGGGAAACACTGTGGCCGAAGGAATCGACATTGTAGCCGACAGTCGCGGTAACGCCGAACTTTTCAAAAAAATACCTTTGAGAGTAGAGAGCATGACGGGCGAACGACTCACCGGATGGCAGATTGCAGTCCGGCTGAAGCCACCAGCCGCCGACGAGCACCCAGCGACCGGCTTTCACGTAAGTACGAATCTGCTCGAACAAATCCGGGGCGTTTTCCTCCGCCCATTCATAATAGGAAGCGCAGGCGGAGGTGAAGATAAAGTCGTCGTAATCACGGATGCGCTCGCAGGCGGCGGCAAAGGTTGCCTTGATTTCGGCGAAGCCCTCCTGCCAGCGCCAAAGCCAGACAGGATCGATATGGGCGTTTCCGATCAAATGAACCTTCATAAAAATCGAGCCTCCCCATTTTAGTTTGCGTATTCGAGCATTCTTTTCCGGTAATGCATGTAATTTTCGAAGCTGACCTCCTCCGGTACGCCGTGGTCGCAGGTGGGGATATAACCGCCGCGTGCGCGCATGACCGGAAGGATGCGATCCAGATAGCGGTCGATTTCCTCGGGAGTGGTTGCGAGGACACGCTTGTCTATGCCGCCTGACATCAACAGCTCCGGGAAGCGCTTGCCGATTTCGACGACATCCTGACCGGCGGCGACCTCGAAGGGGCTGACATAGCGACAGTTGATCTCCTGATAGAGAGGGATGACGTCGAGACAGTAGCCGTCCGTCGCGAGCTGGACGATGGGTTTAACGCCGTTCGGATTACGGCTACCTGCGTTTTCGACAAGCTGGCCATAATAAGGCAGCAAGAACTCACGTATCATATCCGGCGAAATGAGGGAGCCGTTTTTATAGCAGATGTCTTCGTCAAACAGAATTTCATCGATGGCCACGGACTTTTGATGCGTTGTCATAACGGCGTCGGCGAGGTCAAACCACGCGCGCATACAGGCGTGGATGAGATCGGGGTCGTCGTAAAACATATAGAGAAGACCCTCTGGACCCATCAGGCTGCGCAGGTACATGTAGCCGCCGACAATGTATTGGCGTACGGGAAATCCCTGCTTACAATTTTGGGCGGCGGCGTCTACCTGAGAAACTGTCAGCGCATCCCGACCGGGGGTGTGCGGATTCATGCGCCATAAAATCTTTTCTTCAAAGCTTTTCCGGTCTTTGACAGGGTGATCGACGTATTCAGGCATAAAACCGTTGCGCCGTCCCTTGAAATAGAGAACATGCCGTCCGGCAAAGTCTTGCACCAGCTCATATTGACCGCGGTCCTCGAGCACCTTAACCTCAAACCGCGGAAAAAGCGACGCTTCACAGCCGCCGAGACCGGAGATGGTTGATAGGGCAGGCTCATCAAAAGAGAAAAGCTTGCGTAGATAAGCCGCACGGTCGGGGGTTTCGGATTCCGGCAGGACATGCCCTTCGAGAATCCAGCGATCCATGCAATAATAACCGAATTCCTTCTGATAAATAGGCGCATCGGGCTTTAAAGCGTAAAAATCGTGCATTTTCTGTACGGAGGGAGCGTATTCAGACATGGGTAATCCTCACTTTCATAAAAAACCGCTGTTAAAAGCCGAGCGCTATAGCGTAGGGAGCGATACCGGGGAGCAGGAAGCCGACGAGGTCGTAGTCCTCGTAATAGCGGTGGAGAACGACATCGGAAACCGACTGCGAATCGGCGGCGTCGACGGCGGTTTCGGGATGGAGCAGGGCATACAGGTTTGCTAGGATACAGGAGTTGCCGCGCGCGCAGAGAGAAACATCACCGAGGTTGGGGATCGTTTTTAAGACATCAGGTACGCGTTCCAGGTCAAAAAGACGGAGCGCGCAGAGGGAATCGCCGAGGAAAAACAGATTCTTCGTCATGACGTCGAGTGTTGCGAAATTGTCGTGGATACCGCGCGAGTTGCAGGCGTCCGGCGAACATTTACCGATGCCGGCGGTGTCGAGTACGAAGGCGGCAGCGCCGGTCCGAAGGATTTTCCGGAGGAGTGCGGTTTGATCGGCGATCGCATCCGTTCCGCGGTCGAACAGGCAGACGACGACAGGAACGGTTTTTGCGAGTGTTTCATAGTCGCGCAGAAGAACGCCGTAATTCGGCAGCCCGCCTTGAGTAAACCAGAGATAGGAGCGGGCGACCACGCCGGTGGAATACTGCGCGGTATATTCGCGGACATGGAGTACCGCGGGTTTGCGGAAGGCATCGACCTTTTGGCGGATGAATGAGACGGCGCTGTCTTTGTTGACGGCTGCGGCAAGCGCGCGGACGCGGTCAAGATTCTCGTGGAACAGGAAACGCGCGTCGGGGAAGGAGGAACGCACCTGACCGGTCGGGGTACAGTTCAGCTCCCGCTCCGGCAGAGGTTCGATGGCGGAGGGGATCTCGGCGCGATCCTCGCCGTTGAGAACACAGGCAAAGAAGGCGGCGGCACGGGCGGCGAGCACCTTGGTATAGGCGTGTTCCGAGTGATCGACGGTCATATTCACCGCATCTTCTGCGCCGCAGAGTGCATACAGGCGTTTCGCACTGGCGACGGAATCGATGGAGCCTTCTATGGGGAAGAAATCCGCGTCGTCGCAGAGAACGAGACATGGCTTCGGGGCAAAACAGGCGAGTACGTCTTGATGATCAAAGACAAAACCGGGCTTGCCCATCCAGATTTGTTCGGCATCCTGCGGCTGACCGGAATACAGGATTGCGCGGCGCGTTGTGAGGAAGGTGCCGGGAGCCGCGGCCTTCGCACGGGGTTCGCACACCATCATGTTGCAGGTCATTGTCCCACCGCCGGAGGAGCCGGTCAGGCCGATAGCGTCCGGATCGACTTCGGGGCGGGTCAAAAGGTAGTCAATGCCGCGCCGTGCGTCCGCAATGAAGTAACGGACTGGCGCGTCACCAGTCAGCATGATCTGGTGGCCGGCGTATTGATGGTCGCTCGTACAGCCTGCCTGCATTTCGGCGTTGACGGATGGTTCAATATAGGAATGGCGCTCGCCTTGTCCGACAGGGTCGACGAGCAGGACGATCAGCCCCGCCGACGCGATGGAGCGCGCGACGCCTTGATAGCGGGTGTAGGTCTTACCCTCGTTGGAATGACCGGGATTGAAGAGGACAGCGCCGCATGGGGTACGGCGTTCATGCGGGATATAGAGGTTTGCCGTTACATACACGGATGGGCGGGACTGATAGATCACTTTTTCGATATCGAAGACGTCGCCATGGATAATACCGGTCACTTCCGCGTGAAGGGGAATCTCGGGATCGTAGGGGATACCGCCGAGGGCATCAATAAACCGGCTGCGCATGTCCTCGGCATAGGCCGCGAGCTCTTCGGGGGATGAAATGGCGTTACGGCGGACTTCAGCCTCATCAAAAGCGCGTGCGCTGCGGCCCAAAACATGGGAGGGGAGTTTATCGTTGAGATAGTAGCCGCTGGAAGTTGGCAGAGAGGGGATACCCATAAAAAGATCCTCCTTTATCAAAAAGACAAACGCATACCATCATAGGATGCGATAAACCCAATCGGTTCGAAGACCGCTTTGGCGGTTTCGATATCGGGATAGAAGCCGCGCGCCAAATGATTGGCGACAAAGCGCGTACGATCGTCCGCTATCTTTTTATCAAAACACGCGTCACGAATGGCGGCAATCATGGACGTGCTGTTGTGGTAAAACCAGATATGCCTCGACGGGATCCGAAACTTCGTCGCATCGTCGCCGAAAGTAGCGTCGAGAATCATACAGTCAAAATGATGCTTTTCCAGTTCGTACCATGTTCCGCCACCGAACCACGCGCCGTCCGGACCGTAGAAGACGGTTTGTCCGTCACGGATGATAATGTAATGCAGGCAGTTCTCCTCGGTGTCCTCAACGACATGGGTGGAAAGGACGGGGATGATCTGTGCGGCGGGGGTATCGGTGAGGTGACGCAGGGTTAGGGGATGAAAGCGGAGGTTTGTATTATTGGGCAGCTTTTGGGGATAGCCGCCGTCGCCGTAGACGTCGATGGGATGCACAGAGGAGAGAAACTCAAGCGTACTCGCGGCATAGTGATCGCCATGACTGTGAGAGATCAGAACGGTGGTGATCTGCGTGGGATCGACGTGGAACGCGGCAAGTGCCTCGGGGACGTCGGGCCCTGGATCGATAAGCAGGGTATTATCGATGAGAACGCTGGTGCAGCGACGGTTAGTCGCGGTACTATCGCCCAGAGCGGCGGTTTCATGGGGCCAATCGGCGGCACCGGTACCTAAAAATAAAACTTCCATTGATAAACACTCCTCTTATTCAAACGCTGCGTGAATAAAATCATGCAAAGCGAGTATATCATAAGCCGCTTAGAAAAACAAGGGATTACAAAGATTTAACCCAAAAGCCGACAAAAGCGTGCTTGCAAATAGAGACGGGATATGGTACACTACGGGTAGTGTAAATAAGGGGGTTATTCATGAATACCACAGAAAAAGTCCAAGCCCTAAGGGAGAAAAAAGGGTTCATATGTGACATGGACGGCGTGATCTATCATGGCAATAAACTGCTGCCGGGTGTATGCGAATTTGTCGATTGGCTTTATCGGGAGGATAAAAAGTTTCTGTTTTTAACAAATTCGAGCGAGCGTTCGCCGCGAGAACTGCAGCAAAAGCTGAAATGGCTGGGTCTTGCCGTGGATGAGAGCCATTTTTATACAAGCGCACTGGCAACAGCACAGTTTTTAAGGAATCAGAATCCGGGGTGTTCGGCGTTTGTGATCGGCGCGCCGGGTCTCGTCAACGCTTTATACGACGCGGGAATTACAATGAATGACCGTGACCCGGACTATGTCGTCGTCGGTGAAACGCGTGACTATAATTATTCCGCGATCCTGCAGGCGGTCAAGCTTGTGTTTGGCGGCGCCAAGCTGATCGGCACAAACACCGACCTGTCCGGACCGTCAGAGCAGGGGATCATCCCCGCTTGTCGCGCGCTGATCGCGCCGATCGAGCTTGCGACGGGAAAAACCGCGTATTTTGTCGGAAAGCCAAATCCATTAATGATGCGGACCGGTATTCGTATGCTGGGACTGCATGCGGATGACGCCGCGATGATCGGCGATCGTATGGATACGGATATCGTGGCCGGCGTAGAATCGGGTATAACAACTGTCTTAGTGCTGTCGGGTGTTTCGACGGTGGAGACGGTGGAGCAATATGCGTACCGGCCGAGCATGATCTTAAACGGTGTCGGTGACATTGTGAAGGGATAAATCATTGTAGGGACACCGCGATCACCGAAAGGTGACTGTGAACGTGTCCCTATGTTTAGTACGGATATTTTACAGCAGAAATTCGCCGCCGTGCGAGACCGCCGCGACGACGGGTGCATCGTACCGCGCCAGGGTGTCGTCGACAGCCTTTTGCAAATCGCATACCGGGTAGTACGCAATGCCGCAGCCCTCGATTTCCTCACGTGTCACCCCGTCGGAGACGACGACAAGACGGCAGCGGCGGCGCATCTTCGACATGGAGGTGCCTACCGCGAGAGCCAGAGGGTCACCGGGGACGTCTTCCCCGCTATATAGGCGGTGCAGCAGATCTCCGGCGTCGTCGCGGCCGAAGCAGGCGCCGTATTCCGCGTGGGGTCCCATCCCTTCGGTATTCGGCGTAACGAGGATCATCGTGGAAGCTGCGTCACGCAAACCGCCTTCCGCGTTACAAAAACCCTTGCCGGACTGCCAGAAATCCTCATCCGCTGGGAAGGAACTGACGACGATGACGTCGGCTTTTCGCTTCATCGGGCAGCACATAACCTTTTTCGCAGTTTCGACGCCCGCACGATGGGCCTTTACATAATCGCCCGCGACGACACGCACAATGTGGAATCGCGCATCGAGGACGGTGTTTACGATAAAATGCAGCCCGATGGTGGGTACCCAGCTTTCCATCCGGGTGCGCACGGGATTATTTTCGAGTCCTACCAGACGCTCGTCCGACAGACCGCCGAGCATATGGAACTGTGCGACGGTGTGCTCGTCGGTGACACCGGGGAAGAGGATCTTGCCGCCTCCCGACCAGCCCATGACTGGATGCGGTACGATGTTGCCGATCCCGATGCGGATATCGGAATCCATGACGTCGCGTGTAACGACGATATCGACGCCGTCGTCGGTGGTGCCGACATGGACAAGCTTATCCGGGCTGCGGAACTCGGAGTTGATGACGCGGTAGCCTGCATAGACCTCCGCACCGACCCGTGCACGGATTTCGTCCTCGGTCATGTAACGATGGCTGCCGAGCGCCATGATGAGCTGAATATCCTCTTTACGGACACCGGCTAGGTACAGACGGTCAAGGAGAACCGGCAGAATGGTCGAAACCGGGGTAGGACGGGAGATGTCGTCACAGATAATGCTGACGCGCGTACCGGCATGAGCGATTTCGGTAAGTGTGGGGGACGCGATGGGTTTGTCGATCGCGTCGGCAATGGCAGCGAGCGGATCGGAGACAGGCGCGACGGTACACGGCTCGAGCATCCCGTCAAAATTGGCATCCGGGACAGAAAACTCAACTGTTTTTTCGGCGCCGTAGGGGAGTTTAACGCGCATTTTCGCATTCCTCCAACAATTCAATGAGTAAAGCCAGATTCCGGACGATGTGGAACGGATCCTTAACGGGGAGCGCTACCACCTTGTCCTGCGGAGAGCCGTCGCGCTTGCGGATTTGTATCCATTCGCGCAGTTCGCGGTCGGGATTCGGGAAGGTGGCGTAGGTATAGTCCATCACGCGGTTGTGCCAGTCTAGGAAGGCTTCGTCGCCGGTGCGGGCGTAGAGCAGCATCGTTGTATAGAGCGCTTCGGAATGCACCCACCAGAGCTTGTCTCCCCAGCCGGTCACCGTCTGCTTCGACATCGGTTCATCGGCAGTATCGCCGACGGGGAAGCGCGGTTCGCCACCGCGGACGTCGACAAAGTGGAGGATACCGCCATATTCGATATCCCAGCCCGCGTCAAGCGTCGCTTTTGCAATCGCGGCAAGCTTAGCAAGCCGTTCGGGATGTTCTGTGCGGTCGGCTGTATCGACATGGAACCAAATATCCTCGATAGAGTGGCCGGGGTTTATGTGCTGACCGAGCAGCGTATTGAAAAAGCGGTTGTCGTCTGTGATGACCTCATGGATCAGGGAGCAGTCATCGGTGAAATGGTCGAGAATATCGGTTGAGCAGTCGTTCATATCAGCAAGCAGGATACCGGCAAAGTCCGCGTCAAATAGAACTGCTGCGTCGTACAGCTCGCGAGCGACGTTTTGAAAGATCATCGGCAGCCCATGCGCGCGAAAATGCGGCGAGAGCGGGTAGGGCAGCGTCTGGAACGTACCGGCACGGTAGAGAGAGATCGCGGAGGTGTAGAGCGTACGCGCAAACTCAAACACGGTGCGGTTGTCGGCGGCCGCGGCGTATTTGCCGAGTCCCGCGATGGCAAAGCAGTCGGCGTAGATGCTCATATCAAGCCGCTCCCCACCGTCCACGAGCTTCGGCGCGCCGGTCCGATCGGTCAGAAAAGTGCAGCGGACGGGGCCATCGTCGCGGATTAAGCAGTGATCAAGCAGAAAATGCGCGCCGACACCGGCGAGACGCAGGAACTCGTCGCGCTGAGCCTGTGTAAACATCTTCATCGTGGACAGCTTTGAAAACATCCAGACAAAGCGGCCCTGAGACCAGGTGTACTTATCGGCAGAGACAAGTTTGTCTCCGCGATTGGTAAAGCAGTTAAGATAGCCGCCCCAAATCCTGTCCTCACAGCGGGGTAGCCAGAAGCTCAAAATATTATTTGTCAGTTCGTTTTGGTAAAATCCAAGGTATGTAAGACGCAAGCGTTCATTCATAGCAAAGCCCCCTTTTACTTTTTATTATAGCCGATTCAGGATGGCATTGCAAGCATCATTTACATAAAGAGAGGGAAACAGAAAGTGTGCAAAGTAGCAACGGGCATTATAACGAATATACAGAAATTTTCCATACAGGATGGGCCAGGCATCCGTACGACGGTGTTTTTAAAGGGCTGCCCGCTGCACTGCTTATGGTGTCATAATCCGGAAGGGCTGGAGGTGTTGCCGGAGCTTGCCTACCGGGCAGCCCAGTGCATCGGCTGCGGGCATTGCACAGCTGTATGCCCCAAGGGATGCCATACCTTTAACGCGGAGGGGCTGCACCGATTCGACCGGACGAACTGCGTACGCTGCGGAAAATGTGCGGACGCCTGTGTCGGCGCGTTGGAACTGATGGGGTGCGAGATGACGGCGGACGAGGTGCTGCGCGTTGTCTTGCAGGATAAGGTTTTCTACGATAACTCCGGTGGGGGCATGACGCTGTCCGGTGGCGAGCCGATGTTCCGGTTCCCGTTTACGCTTGAGCTTGCAAGGCGTGCCAAGGAGGAGGGCTTACATGTTTGCATCGAGACCTCCGGGGAAGCAAATGCTGCGAGTTACGCCGCAATCGCGCCGTATATCGATATTTTCCTCTGGGACTATAAAGAAACCGATCCGGCACTGCATAAACGTTTCACAGGGCGTGACAATACGCGCATTCTCGACAATCTCGCGCGGCTGGGTGCGGCAGGCGCGAGCATCGTCCTGCGCTGCCCGATCATCCCGGGGTGTAACGACCGCGACGAGCATTTCGCTGGTATCGCACGGACAGCGGAGGCAAATCCGGGTGTGTATGAAGTAAACGTTGAGCCGTATCATCCCTTAGGAAAGTCGAAGGCGGAAGCGCTCGGTAAAACATACCCACTCGGGGATTTAAGCTTTCCGAAGGACGAGACAGTGGATGAGTGGATTACGAAAATACAGCGTGGGACGGGGAAGACAGTACGCCGGGCATAAAAGGGAGAGAATCCCCACTAAAGGAGACAGCCTCCTTTAGTGGGGATTCTATTTACAGACACTGAAAGTATATATCAACTTATTTATTCTGCGTCGTCCTCTCGATGATCATATCCTGCCATTCCTGCGATAGTGTGACAAACCTTGCCGACCACCCGGATAAGCGTACTGACAGATTGCTGTAAAGCTCCGGATGCGCCTGCGCTTCTCGTAAAATCTTGTCGTCGATCACGTCGAACTGCATGAAAATACCGTCCGAATCGCAAAAGCCGCGGACAAGTCCCGTTATGAGGTTCACATAACGCTCGTCGGTCAGAGCTTTCGGCGAAAGCTTAATGTCCAGCGCGGTGCCGCAGACGAGGCGCGATACGCCGAGCGTGCAGTGGGAGCGGATGACAGCGCTGACGCCCTCGGTATCGGTGCCGGGCGTGGGGCAGACGTTGGAGGCAAGATAGGTTCCTGCGCGAAAGCCATGCGCATGGGCGAAGCGAGAGGACGCCCAACCGATTTGGCGGCCAAAGGTGCTAGCGCCGGCCGGACGGAGGATGCCCGCGCGTTCGTGGACGGCTTCGACCATACGGCAGTAGTCGCTCATCAGTCGCGCTCCGAGGGCATCGGCGGGGGCGGAATCGTTGCCGAAAAAGACGATATGGCGGCGGATATAGAGACGCAAATCTTCATAACCTTCCCAGTCGGTCTTCAGAATGTCCATAAACTCGCGGAAGGTGAGCCTTTTTTCGTCATAGACCAGTGCTTTCACGGCGAAAAGCGCGTTTACGACGTCGGGGAAGCCGCCGATATGCGGAGAAACGACGGTAAAACGGGGGCCGAGGTCGTAGTAATTCCGCGCGTGGGCTATAGATCCTTTTTCAAGCAGACTGACGACGGAGCTTGGCATACCGCCACGCGCAATGCGCCGGGCTGTATCGATATCGTCGTGCAGCCGGGAGATAAACCCGGACAGGCAGGCATTATAAGCAGAGACAAGCGCTTCGAAGTCGGGATAATCTACGGGCGTGTCGTCGCCGAGATGGAAGACATCGCGCTGGAGCATACCGTAAGCGTCGAAGGGGATGTAGGAGAAGCAGGTTTCGCCCGGTATTTGAATCTCCCAGCAGCCGTCGTTGGCAAAACGGCGCGCGTCGGAAAGCGTATAGCCGAAACTGACTAGATTTGCGAGTATTACACGCTCGTTATAGACGGCGATCACACCGCCGCCGTGACGGATATTGGACGCCATCAGCTCGAAAATGCGCGGCGGCGTATGTTCGTTGATACGTACCGCGACGGGATAGTCGCCGATCGGTAGTTCCTCGAGAATTTCCAGGGTCAGTTCGGTAACCGTATTGGTGACCTCATGGCCGTTTACATCGATACCGCCGAGGACGATGTTCTGATAATGCTGTGCGTCGCCGGAAACGCTCTTTTCGAGCGTAATCCATTCGCAGCCCTTGATGAGCATCGACGCTAGTATTTCCCGCGCTTCGTCCCGCGTGATGGTGCCCGCGGCAAGCTCGCATTCAAGAAAACCTCCGAGCATTTCGTCGATGCGTCCGAGTCCGGGCCAATTGCCGCACAGACGCTGCCAGGAGAACAGGAACCATAGAGCCTGCACCGCTTCCCGGAAGGTTTTCGGAGGCTCAAACGGTACCCGCTTGAGCGCGTCCGCGATGGTAAGGCAGCGCGGGCTGCCGTCGTACCGGAGCGCGTGGAGATAACGTGCGTGATAGATATGCAGTCCGTCGATAGCATGGATAAGACCTTCGATCATGGAACGCTGCGCGGCGGAAAGCGAGGCGTCCTTCAGACGTTGGCGCACCTCGGTCTCTATTGCGTCGACACCGCGGCGCAGAGCGTCCGGAAAATCGGCGGTATAGTGTGATATACTCTGGCAGACCGGCTGCCCCTGATATACTGCCGGAACGTAATGATCAATGGCAAGGCCGAGCGTAGCTGCACCGGTCACAAGTTCGTACGGTGTTATACGCAGAGGAGCGGTTTCGCAGATACGCTGTATGGCCAGATCATACCGTTTTTGTAGGGGAAGCATATTATAATCAGGGATATCATCGAGCATAACGGCATAGTTGGCGCGGGCTTCGCGGCCGTAGACACCATCCAGCGAAAGTCTGGCAAATTCCCGAGTGGGGGGACTCAACCGTATAGGCCTAGGGGTGGAGGAAGCAGTGTAAAACGGGATAAAAAACACCTCAATTCATGAAAAGCTTAGATTTCATAATTCAATTGTAATACTCTGTAATAGGCTTGTCAAGAGAAATAAGAATCATAGAAAAGGGCTTGCCAAGAAGAGGGAAAAAGGGTATACTGATAACACGAAAGGGAGGTTTTATGAATATGGTATGGAAAATCGCTAAAGCCGGACGGGATCAGACGATCGCGTTTGCGGCGGACGAGCTAAAAAAGTATGCGGCCCGCATGGATAGCGCACTCGAAATTGCCATTCTCAGCTTTCCCCGATTCGATGAAAAACTCACTGACGTACTTTGGCTGGGTGTTTGCCCGGAGACTGAGCGAACAGTCGGAAACCCTGTTTATGACGACGCCATCTGGATAGATGTCGATTGTGGGCGAGGCTCGATTCGAGGGTCGAATCCGCGCAGCGTGCTAATCGGCGTTTACCGCTTCCTAAGGGAACTTGGCTGCGACTGGGTAAGACCCGGCCCCAATGGGGAGATCATTCCAGAGGAACCGATTGGAGCCGCGCGTGTCAGCCTGCGTGAGACGCCGTCCTACCGTCACCGTACGGTCTGCATCGAAGGCGCCGTAAACTATGACCATGTGATGAGCATGATCGACTGGCTGCCGAAGGTTGGCATGAACGGATACTTCAACCAGTTTAATAACCCCTATACATTCTATGACCGCTGGTACAGTCACCAGGAAAACGCGCTGTATGAGTCCGCGCCGCTGTCGGCGGAGGAAATACGCGGTATCCGTGACCAGAGCGTCGCAGAGATGAAAAAACGCGGCCTTTTATACCATGCCGCCGGACATGGCTGGACCTGCGACCCGTTCGATATTCCGGGAGAGACTTGGGATGCACGGGATTATGAGATCACGGATGAGCAGCGGAGTTACATGGCGGAGGTAAACGGCAAGCGCGAACTGTGGCATGGCGTGCCGCTTAACACAAATCTGTGTTACTCTAACCCCGCGGTACGCGGTAAGATGGTTACCGCGATTGCCGATTATTGCGAGCGCATTCCCGAGGTTGACTATCTGCATCTCTGGCTTGCCGACGGCACGAATAACCACTGCGAATGCGCGGAATGCGTAAAAAAGAACCCGGCGGACTGGTATGTGACGATTTTAAACGAAGTAGACGAGGAATTGACAGCGCGGGGGTTACCGCAGAAGGTTGTATTTCTAATTTATGTCGATCTGCTTTGGGCGCCGGAAACGGAAACGCTTAAGAATAAGGATCGCTTCGTTCTGATGTTCGCGCCGATCACACGCACTTATTCGTCCTCCTTCGCGGACGGTACGCCCTTCGACGAAAACGATCTGCCGTCGTATAAACGTAATCAGCTGCAATTCCCGCGTTCGGTGGAGGAAAACCTCGCATGGCTGCGGCGGTGGCAGGCTATGTTCCATGGCGACAGCTTCGACTTCGACTATCACTTCATGTGGGATCATTTCAAGGATCCGGGATATTATCGCATGGCCCAGGTGCTTTTCCGCGACATGCAGAACCTCCATACAGTGGGACTTAACGGTATGGTAAGCTGCCAGAACCAGCGCGTCTTCTTCCCGACCGGCCTCGGTATGACGGCGATGGCCGCGGCACTGTGGGACGAGAACGCGAATTTCGACGAGGTGGCGAACCGCTACTTTGATGCAGCGTTCGGCGAGGACGGCCCGGTGGCGCAGGAGTATCTGCGAAGGCTTTCGGATGCGTTCGATCCGAAATATCTGCGCGGCGAGGAGCCGGTCGTCGACGAGAAAGCCGCCCGCCGGTTCCAAACGATTCCGGACATCCTTGAGGAGTATGCGGAAACAATCGAGGACAACATCGACGACGAGGACAGCCCGGAGAATGTGCGGCAGTCGTGGGCATATCTGGAGTACCACGCGTCACTTTGCCGGCTGCTCGCGCGTGCGCTCTATTATCGCGCGCGGGGGGATAAGGAGAAAACGCTGTCCGTGACGGAGGATGTGATGGCTTTTGCACGGCGGAACGAGCGGGATTTGAACGGTATTTTTGATGTGTTCGAATTCCAGCGTACGATTCGCAGCGTGCTGACGGCCGGACTGTAAGCAACGGGCAAGCGCCTTGATAATATAAAATGCGCTGCGATCGCCATTAAGAACGGAAATCGCAGCGCGTTTTTATCACTTATGTTCCTTTAAGTATTCATCTTGATCAAAAGCATAAACCGTTCGCCATACCGTTCCAGCTTCTTCTGCCCGACGCCGGGAATTTCCAGAAACTCGTCCGGCGTGGTAGGCCGCGCCTTTGCCATAACACGCAGGGTTGCGTCGGAGAAGACGACATACGGCGGCACCTGTTCGCTCTGTGCGATTACGGCGCGCAGAAGGCGGAGTTTGCGGAACATGGAATCTTCCTCGGAGGATGGTTTGTCGGTGAGGACGGTTATGACGGGCTTCGTCCGGGTGGGATTTGGCGTGGCGAGTACCTTCATCGAGAGCTTTTTATAGCCATGCAGAATATCCTTCGACGCGGCAGTGAGCTTAAGCACGGGCAGGGAGTCCTCCGTGGTTTCAAGGTATCCGCGACGTAGGAGTTCGTCGATGATTATGCGGATTTTTACGGTGGAGACGTCGCGCATGATGCCGTAGGTGGATAGGGTGTTGTAGCAGTTATCGGCGATACGCTTGCTGCGGCTGCCACGGAGAATTTGAGCGGTCAGACTGGCGCCGGCGCTCTGGTGACGCTCGCGGAGACGGTATACGCAGGAGAGAATTTTCTGTGCATCGACGGTGATATCAGCGAGGGTGTAATCGGTCAGACAGTTGGAGCAGTTACCGCATCCGTCGGGTGCGTCATCGCCGAAGTAACGTAAAATACTGGCACGCAGGCAGTCCGTGGTCGTTGCGTAATCCTTCATCTGCCGCAGACGGATGAGATCACGCTGGCGGATGAGTTCACGGGTGCGGTCGTCAAGCTCGGCGTTGTCCGAGGAATGCTCGATGAACCACTGGCAGGTGCCGACATCCTGCGCGCCGTAGAGCAGTGTGCAGACGGAGGACTCGCCGTCGCGTCCCGCGCGGCCGGCTTCCTGATAATAGCTTTCCAGGTTTTTAGGCATGTTGTAGTGGATAACAAAGCGGACATTGGACTTGTCGATCCCCATGCCGAAGGCGTTGGTGGCGACAACGATCAAGCGGCGGTCGCTCGCAAAGTCCTCTTGATTGCGCCGCCGTTCTTCATCGGAGAGTCCGGCATGATAACGCGTTACGGAAAAGTCGTCGTCCAGCAGACGCGAGGCAAGCTCGTCGGTGGTCTTGCGCGTGGCGCAGTAGATGATGCCGCTTTGTTCGGGATAAGCGCGCAGAATAGAGATACAAGCCGTGTACTTATCGCATGGCTGCTGGGTTTCAAAACGCAGATTGGAGCGGTCGAAGCCTGTGACAAGCGTAAAGGGATCTTGCAGCCGCAGCAGCCGCACTACGTCGTCGCGGACCGCGCGTGTTGCCGTGGCGGTAAAGGCGGCGACGACGGGGCGGTGGGGAAGACGATCGATGTAATCCACGATTTTTAAGTAGCCGGGGCGAAAATCCTGTCCCCACTGAGAAACACAGTGCGCTTCATCGACGGCGACCATGGAGATAGGCATGGATGCGGAGAAAGCGAGGAAGCTGTCCGTGAGAAGGCGCTCCGGCGCGACATAAAGTAGCTTATAGGCGCCGTATTTCGCGTCGGAAAGAGTTTCGGAGAACTCCGGACCGCTCATAGAGCTGTTGAGGAAGGCCGCCGGAACGCCGCATTGGAGGAGGGATTCGACCTGATCCTTCATCAGGGAGATCAGCGGCGAGACGACGATGGTGACACCGGGAAGCTGTAAGGCCGGTATCTGATAACAGATCGACTTCCCGGCACCAGTGGGCATGACGCCGAAAACGTCATGGCCGGATATAAGGGCGCTGACGATTTCCTCCTGTCCCTCTCGGAAGGCAGCGTGACCGAAAAAGCGGCGCAGAACCTCCTGATTATCCATGGATGACAGTGAAGGAGTCCTTTAAAGCGGCAATTTCGACGTCAAAAACGCCCGGTTCGACTTCACGGAGCATTTGTTCGTTAATAAAGGCGAAATCCTCAAAGCTTAAGGTAAAAACGGCGGTTTTTGTTTCGCCGGGAGAAAGTGTCAGCTTGGTAAACCCGCGTAAGCGCCGCACGAAGGGCGTTATCCGGCAGACGCGGTCGCGCAGATACAGCTCCACCGTTTCTTTTCCCGCGCGGCCACCCGTATTGGTAACGTCAACCGTGACGGTAACGGTACCGGAAGGCGTGACAGTGTCGGGCGTGACGGTGAGGTTTGCGTAGGAAAAGGTCGTATAGGATAGCCCATAGCCGAAGGGGTAGAGCGGTTCGGGGGAGGAAAAGACGTAATCGCGCCCGGGAACCTCGGAGGTGCCGGGAAGTTTATAGATATTGAAAGCGGATACCTTGCGGTTGTAGTAGCAGGGGATGTGTCCGACCGACTGCGGAATGGAGATAGGAAGCTTTCCGGACGGGTTTACGTCGCCGAACAACAGATCGGCGATGGCATAACCGCCCTGCTCACCGGGATACCATGCCTCGAGAATCGCGGGGATATGTGCTTTCGCCCAGACGATCGAGTGTGGGCGTCCAGACATCAGTACGAGCACGACGGGAGTGCCGGTGGCATAAACCGCTTCCAGAAGCCGCTCCTGCGCGGCGGGAAGATCGAGATCGGTAATGTCGTAACCCTCGCCGCAGGTGACGACGGGCGGACGGCCGGTATCGTCGTCGCCCCATTTTTCGTGGTAATAGGAGGAATTGTCTCCAAGGACAACCACGGCGACATCGGCGGCTTTGGCCTTTTCCACGGCTTCGGCAAGAAGGGCGGGATTCTCAAAAGCAATATGGCTGCCCCGTGAGTATAAGACATTTTCAACGCGGAGACGTTCCTCGAAGGCCTGCTTCACGCTGACACCGCGCAGAGCGCATTCATGAAGGGTATAATCGCCAAGCTGCGTATAAGCGGCGTTCGGGCCGATGACGGCAACCTTACCGGGAGCGGAAGGCAGCGGAAGAAGGCCGTCGTTTTTCAGCAGGACGGCGGTTTCACAAGCGACGCGGCGTGCGCAGTCGATCGCTTTCGGTGTATGCATCCGCGCAGCGGCATCCAAGGGAACGTAGGGGTCTTCGAATAAGCCGGTTTTGAATTTGACGTAAAGAACACGTGAAACGGCCTGATCGATGAGCGCCATCGGAACCTCGCCCGATTCGACCGCCTGCTTTAAGCAGTCAGCAAAACCAAAAGGCGCGGGCGCTTCTACGTCGATGCCGGCTCTGAGCGCCATGAGCCCGGCGGTTTTGGCGTCTTCCGCCACATGATGGACACCGCGAAGCATGCTGATCGCGCCGAAGTCAGAGACGGCATGCCCCTGAAAACCGAACTCCTCGCGCAAAAGTTTTGTCATCAGAAAATACGACGCATGAACCGGCACACCGTCCAGCTCGGAGTATGCCGGCATCACCGAAAGCGCGCCGGCCTCTGTAAACGCTTTTTCGAAGGGAACGGCAAGTGTTTCCCGCAGCTCCCGCTCGCCTGCGT
Source organism: Clostridiaceae bacterium (assembly GCA_034926225.1). Taxonomy (GTDB): domain Bacteria; phylum Bacillota; class Clostridia; order Oscillospirales; family QAMX01; genus JAAZKA01. The sequence continues at coordinate 129,525 of JAYFRF010000001.1, read as the reverse complement.
GAACGGGGCCGATGTTAACACCGCTTTCAGGTGTGCCGTGAGCAACGTAATGCTTAGGAGAGGCGGCGATCCCATGGCTCTGGAGGGCTTTTATGTAAGCGACGCCAAGGCGGGAAGTCAGGTAGGGATCCTCGCCGTAGTTTTCCTCGACACGTCCCCAACGCGGATCGCGGGAGAGGTCAAGATTAGGCGCGTAGGTTTGACGTACGCCGGCGGCATGCACTTCCATACCGATGATATCGGCCATTTCAGTGATTAAGTCGGGGTTGCGCGTCGCGCCGAGACCTAGCGCCTGAGGAAAGACGGTAGCGTCCCGATGCATCGCGCCGTGAAGGGACTCGGAATGGACGGCGACGGGGATCCCGAGGCGTGTTTTATGCAGAAAATAGTCTTGCATGGCATTGATAAACTGCGCGGGGGGAGAATCTGTGCAGTAGATCGCACCGCAGCGGGACAGATGGGGCAGGAGCTTTTCTTCGGAGAACTGATACTCCGGGAAAAACGCGCCGGGATTACAGAAAAGACGCATTTGTTGCAGCTTTTCATCCAGCGTCATACGTGGCAATAGATCCGCGACCCGTTCCTCGGGTGTATATACGGCGTCCTGATAGATATACGGCATACTCTTTTTCTCCTTAGAACGCAATTTCAGTCAACGGTTTTATAAAGCTGTACGCAAACGCGGCTCTCCCGTGTTGCAAGCGAAGGGTAAAGGAAAGCGCGCTGCACCTCTGTCTCGCCGAGGTATGCCGGACGCATATCGTCGATCAACAAATTGGTCGGATGATCGACTTGTCCAGCCGCAGCGGCAATGCCGTAGGGAATGAATCGACCTTCCTGTGTCACAGCGTCGACAAAGGCAAAGCCGGTACCGCCGTAGCCGGATACAGAGAGCGTCACAGCTGCCGGAAGCGTTTCACGCGGCAATACGAAGGCACGTGTAAAGTAGGTCTGTTCCAGATCGGCGGCCTTGTAGCTGCCTTCCGCGACGATCTTTGTGCCGCCGTCGATGTGATGAAGGGAAATGCAGGTTTTCGGCGCGCCATGCTGATCCGACAGGAAGAAGCGGACGTCTAAGCGCCCGATTTCGCCGAACGAAGCCGATCGCGCAAGGGAGGCAAGCGTGACACACTCAGCATCGTAGCTCTCATACTGCGCGTCGAGCGCCGGAGAGGGCAGTCCGATGCGGTGTTTGGCCCATAAAGCTTTCTGCTCCTGATAAAGGCGGCCGAAAGCGTCCCGCAATTCGTCGAACGCCTGCGAGAGCAGTTCGGTGTCGCATTGACGCTCGCCGGAACGGTGTTCCCATAGAGTATACGCAAGTCCATGCAGCTTGTCGCAAAGAAACGGAAGCAGGAGGCGATAGCGGATAGCGACCGCATAATCGCCGGTATACGGCTCAAGAGCGGATAGCAGCATCTGACGCTGTGCGTCATAACGCTGGAAATTGGCGTTTGGCAGCTCGATGGAATGCGAAAGCCCCTGAACGCCGTATGCATTCGAAGGCAGTGTCAGCGCGGCGGCGGCGAAGTGCGCAAAGTTGTCATCACAGTCTGTCACTAAAGAAACGGCATGGCAAAGCCGCCGATATGGATCGTCTGAGTCAACGCCTTGCCAGAGAAGACCAGCCTCGGCAATAAGCGGGTGCAGACAGAGCAGCTGCTCACGCGCCATTTCCCAAGTCGTAAGAAACATGCCGGCCGGATTGTGCATGGAAGCGTAACGCGTAAAGCTTTCGACGTTTGTAACATCGGCACAGGTGGAGGCAAGGTAGGTGATGCCGAGGCGATCGTAAACGGCGAAGGCATCTTCCCGGCGGCGGTTGTTAAAGTGTCCGTCGGGACGGCGGTCAATATAGCCGTAATACCAGGCGCACAGGACGACGTCGCGCGGCAGCTCGGTTAAAGACTGAGGGCATTCCTCGAACATGTCGTCCCACATCATCATCGTTTTGCCGAGGGAGGACAACAGCGCATGCGTATGCAGAATATGTGCGGTGAAAAGGGTGGATAGCCCATTCTTTTCGACAATGGGACGGCAAAACTTGCAGTAACCCATATCGAAAATCTCATCTAAGCCCACGTGAAAATAAGGAGAGGGGAAAAGAGCGGCAACCTCCGCGATATAACGGTCAAAGAAGGCGTAGGTTTCTTCAAGCGAGGGGCAAACCGCATTGTAGGCTGTATTTCCGGCGGCAGCAAAGCGTCCGGCGATGGCGCCGCGGCGTTCGGCAAGGTGGGAAAGTGGCGCATGACGCAGGAAGCGTTCCGTATGCCCAAGATTGGAGACGACCGGTATCAGCGATAAGCCCCGCTCGTTGGCATAAGCAACCATGGTACGAATATCGGCTTCGGAATAGCTTTCAACGTCGGCGGCATAGGGATAAGAGGGCGTTTTAATACGGTCCTCGAGGTACAGTACAATCGTATTAAAGCCCGCTTTTGCCGCGATGTCTAAATAGCGAAAAACAGTGGGAAGCGTTTCAATCTGCCGAGCAAGATCGATTTGCACGGCACGAACGGTACCGAGAGGCATAAAGCTATTCCTCCTGTTACTTCTTTGTATAGGGGCTGAGGTCGATAACCTTATTGGCAACATCCTGACAGCCAAAGGCGTTCCATGGAAAGGTATTCAGGTAGTCGTGGACAAGCTTGAAGAAATCGTCGCCTTCCATCGGCGGGCTGATGAGCACCTCCGGGTCGCGGTCCGACGCCGCGACGCGGTACGGCGGGCCGGGGATGACAAAAGGCGCGATGGCGTGACGGTTCGCGATGCCAAGCCTGACACCCTCATAGATACGCGTCTGCGCGACCGACGGGTGGACGCTTCGGGCAAAGTAAGGCGACAGGGCTGTTTTTACAACCGCCGTCTCACAGTTCGGAATCTTCTCGCGGATCTCCGCCGTAATCGTCTGGTCGCCGGAAGCAAAAACAAACGGCACGCCGAAAGTGCCGGCAAGCGCCGCGCACATCGTTGCTTCCGACAAGCGGATAGCGTCGCCGTTGATATGCCAGCAGGAGTGGGGGAGACTCGCGTATTTCGAACCGGCCATCGCGTGCATCCCGACGGCGACCACGCAGTCAAAGCTTTCGTCAAGGCAGGGCACCCATGACGGCTGGAGGTTAGCCATTCCCTGCATAAGCTCGGCACGCGGATCCAGGCTTTCCAGATCGATCGTTTTACAGTCGCCATGATTATCACTGACATAGACGGTATCCGCGCCCTCGTCGAATGCCGCGCGAATGGCGGCGTTGACTTCTCCTGTCAGCAACCGGGAGATCACACGCCGCTTCTCGAACTTCTCGATGTCCGTATAACGGCTTGAACGCGGATCCCATTCAACGACACCCGCGACGCCTTCAATATCGGTATGTATGAAAACCTTCATCGTGAATACCTCCGGAATTTTTAATCGATCATCCGTGTGCTTGGCTCATTATATCATGGCTTTTGTGAAAATACAAGAATTTAGTTGCATCTTCCACATAGGAGTGATATAATACAAAACGAAAATTCCGATAAAACGTAAGTGTGGAGGGTTTATGAATGTCTGATAAGTTGAGAATTGGTATCATCGGTACAGGAGGCATCGCACATTCCCATGCCCGCGCGTATAAGAACTTCGAAGACGTAGAAGTCGTTGCCGGCGCGGATATCGTTCCGGGAAAGGCACGTGCTTTCCTCGATGAATTCGGCTGGGATAAGGCAGACGCCTACGAAAGCTGCGACGAGCTTTGCGCGCGCGACGATATCGACGCGGTTTCGGTCTGTACATACAATTCCACGCATGCGGTCTGTGCGGTCGCGGCGCTGCAGTCCGGCAAGCATGTGCTGCTCGAGAAGCCGATGACAATTACACTGGAGCAGGCCAAGGAAATCGTCGCAGCGGAAAAAGCGGCGGGCAAGATCGTTTCCGTAGGCTTCCAGCCTCGGTACGGCGCGAATTTCAAGCTGGTACATGATATCGTGTCCTCCGGCGCGTTAGGCGATATCTACTATGTCCAGACCGGCGGTGGCCGCCGCCGCGGGATTCCGGGGCGCACTTTCATCGATAAGGACAAGGCCGGCGTGGGCGCGCTCGCGGATATCGGCTGTTATGCGCTGGATTTTGCGATGAACTCGATCGGCTATCCGAAGCCTTTAACCGTCTCCGCTGTGGCCTACGATTATTTCGGCAAGAATCCGAAATACTACGCCGAAAGCGAACGATTTTCCGTCGATGATTTCTCGGCGGCGTTCGTGCGTCTGGAGGGCGGTATCACGCTCGATTTCCGTATGTCCTGGGCGATGCATATGGATACGACGGGCGACTTCCTGTTCCTAGGGAAAGACGCCGGGCTCAAGGTGCGCCAGCCGCATTACGAGCTGTGGGGCGGCGCATGGGACGGCACCGTCGGCGAAGTAACGCTTTATCATGACGTGTTCGGCAAGCCGACGTCGACGCCGGTTCCGATTGAGAAGGAAGAGAAGGCGAATTTGTTTGAATGCAAGGTGCGCGCTTTTATAGATGCCGTGAAAAACGGGCAGCCCGCGCCGATTCCGACCAGTCAGATTATCTACAATCAGGCAATCATCGACGGCATCATACGCTCGGCCGCGTGTGGTCATGAGGTGGAGGTAAATCTGTAAAAAGCGTATATTCCCGGCTCAAACGAGCGTTATGGCGCTCCGCAGGATACTGGGAACCGTAATTAAATACTGCAAAGCGGATGAATATTTCCACTTTGCAGCATTTTATTATTTGGGAAAAGCATTGTATAGGTTTAGCAGTAAGGGGCGATGCGGCTAGCGGAAACCGTACGGCCAAACCAGTTTAAATAGCTGATCATGCCAGGCTTACCGTCGTAGTCGAGCCGCTCCTCCCCGAGCTCCTCGAGCTTTTCCATATCGCCGTCGAGGTACCGGCCGAGTTCGTAGGAAGCGCTGTCGATGCGCGCGAGCAGGGAGCCATAACGCATATCCATCACATCCCAGCCGAGACTCTTATACAGGGCAAACCAGTTTTCTCTGTGGCAGGCGCGTAAAACCGTCATACGACGTGAAAGGTCCGGAAGCTCAAGCTCGGTGATGCGCGCAAGCTCCTCGCGGTCGCCGGCGCGATACGCTTTCGTGATACGTAGTCCCATCTCGCTCTTTTTTGCGAGCGTGTCGGCCACAAGGTAGTAAAGCCGGAACATATCGTTATACGCGCCGTTACGCTCGCAGCAGGGCTTTAACCGTTCGGCAAGGTCGGCGTAATACGCGTCTAAAGGCAGACCGTCAATATTCTTGTCGCAAAGCCCCGTCAGGATATCCTGCCACATCAGGAACTTGGATGGATTGTAGGAGGTCATGGCGGTATCGTCGACACCTGGCGTATCATCTAAGCCCTCGAGTGAGAGGAAATCATCGTAGCGCGCGCCGGTGATAAATTCAAAACGGCTTTTGAGCTTCTCGTAGTCGATCTTTTCGCTGTAGCCGTGCTCGGCATAGAGCGCAAGACCGAGGACGTTGGTATTATAGAGACATTCGGTGCCGTTGTCACCCCAGATGGTGACGAAGACCTCGCGGATACCCTCGCGTTTGCAGACGTTCAGCGCGGCTTCGGTACTGCGGAAGGTGCGGTTCCAGTGGGGACCGTAGCCGATCCATGTCCAGATACCGCCGGCAAAGATTGGCTCGCCGAATTTGCGGTGGCGGGCGATGGAGGTGACGTAGGATTTCTCATCGTTGTGGTAATAATCCCAGTAGACAAGCTGGACGTCCTTGGGGCAGCAGTTCACAAGCTCCTGCGGGATCTCCGCGTCGCTGTAGTAGCCATAACCGGAAAAGAACATATCGCTCCACATCATCGGCCGCAGGCCCAGCTCGCGTACGATGGCCAGTACGCGTTCAAGGTGCATTTTCATGATCTCTTGCGGCTGTGTAAAGCCATACTTATCTAAAAACGCGCCGCGTCCGAGGTTGTAGGCTTCGTCCATGCCGATATGGACGCGTTTGCTGCGGAATGGGCGTGTGGCTTCCGTCAGCAGGTCGCGGATAAACTGATAGGTCTTCTCCTCGCCGACGAGCAGACAGACGTCGTTTTCCCGGATATCGTCATACACATGCCATTTCAACACGTCCACAAGATGCGCAAGGGTCTGAATGCAGGGGATCATCTCGATACCGAACAGGTCGGCATAGTCGTCGCATTCGCGGATATCGGATTCGCTGTACCGGGCGCGCATGTAGCCGAAATACGGCTGCGCCTTGACGTCGAAGCTGTCCTCGCAGTAGAGCATGAGCATATCGAGCCCCATCTGCGCCAAATTCCGCAGCGTTTTCTTGATTTCGGAAACCTTGATCACCGCGTTGCCCTGAGAAACGTCAAACATGGGGCCGTTGAGAGCAAACTGAGGCTTTTCTCGCACGCAAAAGTCGGTTTCGCTGCTCCGGAGGTGCTGCACCAGCAGACTGAAAGCGCGGAAGAAATGGATTTTTCGATCGTAGGTAATGAAAGCTTCGCCGTTATGCGCGCGAACCGCAAGCTCAGCGCCGTCCCGTTGTGTTACAGCGACTTTCATGCCTTCTTCGTAAAGAGAGACATCTAAATCGGCGCAAAGCTCCCGAATTCCGACAAGTAGTTCCTGTGGCGCGTCTGTGAAATAGAGTTTCATGCTTATATTGTTCCTTTCCGTTGAGGATGGAGTTGCTTTAAGGATTCGCGGTCTGGCGCTTCAGGTACCCGATCGCGCGGGTAAAGCAGCTGCGCATGGATTCATCTTCTTTTTGATCATAATGCATAGTGACGCACATCCGACCGTCCAGTGTAGCCGCGCCGACCAAACGATGCGAACCGGGGACAAGCGGCGGCACAAAGGAAATGGATTTTAACCGGTAAGCACCGTAAACCGTAGGAATCGGCAGCTTTGTCAGGTTGGTCAGATTGACCCCCTTCGCTGAGCCGCGGAAGCCAAACATCACCGCCGCCCGCTGCGCAATGGGGTGCTCATAGCCGCCGAAAGCGTTAAAGTAGGCGCCATCGATCAGGGAAGGCGCGATAGTGTCCATGAATTTCAGCAGAAAGTACAGCGACTGCGGGTCGTCCAGCTTTTTATAGAGCAGTGCGTGCAGCTCTCTCGCGCGTTCGTCAAAGCCGGTATCGACGGAGGGAAAGTAATCGACGGAGACGCCGGTCGCAAAGTTGCCCAATCCTTCGTAGTCCTTGTCTCGCACGTTGACCGCGACACCGACGCTGGATTCCTCGGCTGCCAGTAGAAACGCCGCAGCGAGCGCTGAGTTGACGGTGACGCCGTTTGCGTGACACCAATCGATTAACGCGGCTGTTTCATCAGGCTCGAAGACAGCGTCGAGAACGGCGGTTGCCCGGGAGCCCCAGTAAGACGTATATAACTTTTCATAATCGGCATAGGAAAAAGTTTTGCCGGTTCTCTTCCACTGTCGGTTGACCGTAGAGGACATCAGACGGACAGCAAAGGGCAGCTTCACACGGCGCGTCAGGGCTTTGGGGTCGCAGAGACGAATCGGCATCGGCTCGAGGGGTGCGGAAGGATTCCCGAGCGCCGTCAATATATCGCGGAACAGATAGACGAAGGACATACCGTCCCCCAGCAGATGATCGCCGGAGCAGAGAAGCACGACGCCGTTCTCCGACGGATATACACGGAAACGGCAAAGCTCGCCTTCCTCATAGCGGAAGATACGGCGCTCCTCGGCGGAGACGGCGGCATTCCAGGTAAACGGTCCCTCTTCGTAAATGATTTCAGGTTCGCGCGGAGAGGCGTTTCCCGCAAAGACGACCGTCCCCGCTTCCTCGACGACCTTACAGTGCAGCAGCTCATGACGGGCAAACACCTTGGCAATCGCGGCTTTTAACGCCTTATCCGGAACCTCGCCCTCAATTTCGGCGGCCATCAAAACCTGCGGCGTCGGACAGCGGTAGTATAGGCGTTCCTTCGTAAGCGGGGTTGACATGAAACACATCTCCTTGCATATTGTCAGAATTTAACGGATACCCCCAATACCGGCGTCCGCGTCCATGGTGCCAAGATTATAGAGAATCAGCACATCCCGTACATCGGGATGGGAAACGGCAAACTCGCTTGGTGAGGCCCGGTAGTAACGGGGATCGATCACATAAATCGTACGGTAATGCGCGGTTAGGAAGGGAATCATGGAGTTTGCATAGCTGTCCTTAATTATCAGCAGGGCGTCATCTGTGAGGGCAGCTTCGTTGGTGACGGTGACGAGATCGTGCAGGTTATCAAGAAAGAGGGAGTATTTATCCCGCTGCTGCAGATACTCCAGATTATACAGCGAATCGGACGTCTCACCGGTGTCGTTGTACGTCACGTCGAGCGTCTGTCCGGGCAGCGTAAACAGGGTGATATCCTCTCCGGGCAACGTATAATCCCCGAAGCGCGCATAAAGGGTCCCTTTGAAGTCATCGGTCACGATGCGGCGCTCATATGCGTCTAGTGGAACCGGATCAAGCCCTTTTACCTCGCAATAAGCGAGGTAGCCGCAGTATGCGCCATACATGGTCCAGTGATGATCGGTGCGGTAAAACAGCGGATAGGTATCGCGATGGGATTGAAACAACGGCATCACGTCGACTACCTGACAGTTAAGGGAATCGTTTGACGGGCTGGCAAGCGATGTGTACAGCGATTTGATCACCTCGGTCTGGCTGGCGCAGGAAGCATAAGGGGGAAGGTTTTCCGGGTAAACGGAAACAGCGGTAGGGACAAGCATCAGGGTCGTCGGAACCTTCTCCGAAAACGCGTCAACGAGAGAGGGGAAACGCCGCGCGTTTTCGGGCGCTTCGTAGCGATCGATTAAGGAACAGTCGCGGCCGAGGTAGACGCCGTTGATTTCGGTGCGGCCCGTATAGAGCAGGAATTTGGTGCGAATACAGACAAATACGTCGCGGAAGGGAAAATGATCAGTTAAATAATCCTGCAAATCGGTCATAAATTCACCGCTCGCGAGAGTCGAAAGGCGGAAGGAAGGCGCTGCTGCCAGAGAACGGTTTTCGTTTTCAGAAAATGTGGATTTGGGCAATACGAAGAGTAGTATCATGCAGGACAGTGTCACAGCGCAGAGCAAAAAGGTGATGATTTGGTTGGTTTTGGCATTCATATTGGAATCATCTCCTTTAAAAGCGGAAGTAAAGAAAAGGATTGAAGGTATCGCCGACAAGACAGGCGATACTTAAAACGAACAACGCCACGTATACGGCCATGCGAACGACCGCGTAAACCGGCTCTAAGCGCGACGCGGACAGCGCAGTGTCGACTGCGGAGCAGACAGGTGTAGAAAAGAGGATGCCGGCGGCAAAAAGGATACCGAAGCTGCGCAGAAGATAGAGTAGCCCCGTATCCGCAACCGGATTCCCGGACGCGAAAAAAAGAATACGGAAGAAGCCCCCGAGCTGCGAAAAGTCGTCGAAAACGAAGATGGCGAAGCCGACCACGACGAGGAACATCGTGTACAGATGACGCAAGATTGCCGGACGGCGCTCCAGCCATTTGCCGTAGACGAATTTTTCCAACGCGAGCAGCACACCGTAGTAAAGACCCCATAGAAGGAAGTTCCAGGAAGCGCCGTGCCAAAGCCCGGACAGTCCCCAGACGATCAGCAGATTCCGTATATTCTTCCATTTAGAGACACGATTCCCGCCGAGTGGAATATAGACGTAGCTTTTAAACCAGGAGGAAAGCGTGATGTGCCAGCGTCTCCAAAATTCGGTAATGGAACGGGAGATATATGGGAAGTTAAAGTTTTCGGGAAAACGGAAGCCGAGCATTAAGCCCATGCCGATGGCCATGTCGGAATACCCGGAGAAGTCGAAGTAGATTTGCAGCGTATAAGCCGCGATGCCAAGCCACGCGGTGCCGACGGAGACAGTGGTGCCAAGAGCGCCGACGGAGTCCCATACAAGCCCCAGGGTGTTTGCCAGCAGCACCTTTTTAAAAAGGCCCTGCGAAAAGCGAAGCGTACCGGCGGTAAAATCCGTACGGAGGTTTCCGTCGAGTGCATCGGCAATATCGGCGTAGCGGACGATCGGGCCGGCAATGAGCTGGGGGAACATGGAAATATACGTCATGAAGCGTATAAGGCTCTTTTCAGCGGGAACCTCACGGCGATAGACGTCGACAACGCAGCTCATCGCTTGGAAGGTATAGAAGCTGATGCCGACGGGGAGCCCAACGGAAAGCAACGATACGGGCAGACCGGTGACAGCTCCGAACGTCTCGATGAGAAGGTTCGCATATTTAAAGAAAACGAGCATCGCGAGGTTGACAATAACGGCGGCGATGAGAAGCGCTCGGCGGGAGGTTCTTTTTTCCATTTTCCGGCAGAGAAACCAGTTGAGCGCGCAGGAAAAAAGCATCAGCAGAATATAAACCGGTTCGCCCCAGGCATAGAAAATCAGGCTGAAGACAAGCAGGACAGGGTTCTTCCACGACCCCGGTACAGCGGTATAGAGGAGCAGGCAGAGCGGCAGGAAGAAGACAAGAAACGGAATGCTTGAAAAGACCACGGTGCGGCCTCCCCCGGATTATTATTTATTGATAATGTCGTAGATCGCGTCGCGATCGGGAGAGATCACGAGACTGACGAGATCGCCATTCACCACAACGGAGCTCTTCTTGACGATCTGGTACTGCTCCGGCAGATAGTTTTCCATTTCCGCGAGCTTCTGATTCAAGATCAACGTTAAGGCATCCTTGACGGCGGTTTTATCGCCCGTTACACGCAGAAGAATCACGGTATCGGCACGCACGACGTCGGACGCGATGGAGAAGACGTGTTCATCGACAGAAGAAAGATCAATCGCGTAGTAGTTTTGAATATAGTCGTTATCAAGCGTGAGCATTTCGGGGAGAAGTCCCGCGCTTTCGATGGAAGCATAGATGTCGGCGACAGGCTTTGACGGCGCGGTGGCGGTACAGGCGGAGAACAGAAGCATCAGGCACAGGGCACAGACAAGAAACGTGTTTTTCATTAGAACTCTCCTCATTCGGCATGTGCGCCGCCTTTTTCGGCGGCGATATTATACGATGCGTAGCTTAATAAAACGTCCTCCCAGATCGCGTAGGAAGTATAATTCTGATGAACATACTGATCGGAGCTGTAGGAGGATGGCAGATAACCGTTTTCGTCACAGACATTATTGGCAATATCGATATAGCCGTACCCAAGCGCATCGGCGTAAGCACGGCGATTGGAATTTAAGATACGGATGTTGCGGTTGTTGAGTTTTTCAAGCTCACTTCCCTGTACCATATAGGTGGTACTGACGAGGTATATCTCAACCTCCGGGCTTTGCGCGAGTATCCGGGAGATCAATGTGTCGAGATAGCGGATCGGCTCCTCAGTGCCGTTAACGGCGACTTCGTTTAAGCCGAACAGAATAAAGACCTTTTTTGCGCCAATTTCGGCGATCACATCTTCAATCAGACGCTTCTGTCCTTTGTAAAGCGGATGCAGAGAGGAATCGGAAATCGACGATAGGGATGTGCGGGCGGATAAGCTGCCGGATACAAGGAAGGTCGGCGAGGACATGCAGCCGGTGTTTCCCTGCGACTGCTGATACATGACATAGTTCCGGAAGCCCATCATCACGCTGTCGCCGATGAAGACGCTGTCGGCAAAGAAAGCGGTGGCCTCCTCCTCCGTTACGCCGGGCGCCAAAGCCGTACCAGTCAGCGGCGTCAGGTCATCCGGGTCGGCCGGGGGAAAGGTATCGGGAGGGTTATAGGAAAGCCCGGCAGAGGTCGCGGCTGTGGTTGTCGCAGTTGTCGACGAAGTTATCTTTGTTGTAGCAGCCGTAGTAGTCGCGGCGGGTGTGGTGGTGGTTGTCGAAGTCGCGGCAGTTGTTTTGGCGGTAGTGGTTTGCGAAGAACTTGTCGCTGCGGGTGATGTGGTTACAGAACTCGACGTGGCGGGAGGAGCGGTGGAAGTTGCGATCGTTGCAAGCGGCGTAGAAGTGTTTTGCGGACCGGGAACAGCAGATGAGAAGGAACAGCCGCCAAGTAGAGTCAGAAAGCAGCCGCTGACGGCAATCCATATACGGGCGCGTTTTATGATCACGTTGTATTGACCTCGTTTCTTGTAGGAACTGATCTTATCATAGCATATTTCCTCGTAAATGAAAAGATGTTTCCATAAAAATTTAACCTTACTGGATAGACGTCTAAAAAGGAAGTAACATTACCAAAAACGAGTTGTAAAAAAGCCGAACAGTAAACAATCCCTTCCGGCATCCTGAAAGCGGATACCGGAAGGGATTGTTTCTGTACTGTATTGTATAGAATTTACAGGCACAAACGGTAGATATCTTCCATCTCGGCTTTGCCCAAGGTAACGACACCGGGGAGCGTACGTTTACCGAAGTCGGTGCATTTTTCAGCCATCAGCGGGATCGCGTCGGCGGTGATGCCGAATTCGGAAAGACGGGAGGGCATGCCGATACTCTTAAAGAAGGCGGCGGTGCGTTCGATACCCTCGAGTGCGGTCTTTTCCGGATGGTCGAAATTCATCTCGCAGTTCCAGACGCGGACGGCGTATTGCGCGGTACGGGCGACGTTATTCGGCAGGACATAGCGTGCCCAGGCGGGGAAGATCACGGCAAGTCCAGCGCCGTGCGCAACCTCGGGGAACATGCCGGAGACCTCGTGCTCGAGCTGATGGGACGCCATGAAGAAGTCACGGCCGCAACCGGTGAGATCATTGTGGGAGAGGGAGCCCGCCCACATCAGATTTGCCCGCGCGTCGTAATCGCAGGGGTTCTTCATCGCGTCGGCGCCGGAAGCGACGACGGTTTTTAAGAGCGACTCCGCGATGCGGTCGGTCAGCTCGAACTCAGAGCTTTGCGTCATATAACGCTCAAGTGTATGCATCATGATATCGACGATGCCGCAGGCGGTCTGATAGGGCGGCAGGGTAAAGGTCAGTTCGGGGTTCAGGATGGAGAACAGCGGACGGTGGAAGGGGGAGTTATAGCCGCGCTTTAAGCCGAGGGCTTCGTTGGTGATGACGGCGGACGCGCTCATTTCACTGCCGGTAGCGGCGAGGGTAAGGATGGTGGCTACCGGGAGGGCGGCAGTGGGGGTATCTTCCTTGATGGAGAAACGCCAGGGATCGCCGTCGTTTTTCGCGCCGACGGCGATGATCTTTGCGGAGTCGATCGCAGAACCACCGCCGACGGCGAGGACGAGCTGGGCGTCGAAGGCACGGCACAGTTCGATGCCTTTTTTAGCATACTCCAGCGTCGGGTTTGCCTGTACGCCACCGAGCTCGGCGTAAGCGATGCCGTTTTCGGTAAGCGAGCCGGTTACGGCGTCATATAAGCCGGATTTTTTGATGGAACCGCCGCCGTAGTGGATGAAAACGCGGGTAAAACCGTACTCGCGGATGATTTTGCCGACCTGCTGATGTGTATCGCGTCCGAAGATAACGCGGGTCGGGGCGTAATATTCAAAGTTCTTCATGTGTGGTTCTCCTATCTAAACAAAATGATTGATAAATATCGGGGGAAGACTTGGCGAAGGACATTATACCTCTCGATTTCGCGGGAATACGTAACTTATCTTCCTTTTTATTATACACGAAAAGACGGGCAAGTCAAGCGGAATACAGGCTTTAAAGGATGAACGTGCCAAAAACGCCGTTTTCATCCGCGCGTGTAACGTAAACCGAAAGCTCCCGGTTATGCAGATATTCCTCGCAGAGCACGCTGACTTCGACATAATTTCGCGCATGTCCATGCCAAACGCCATCCTGTGCGGCTTCGAACAGAACAGACAAGGTTTGTCCGACTTGAGACGCTAAAAAATGCGCTTTGGTGCGGGCAGCGACCGCAATGGCTTCTCGGGCGCGAGCTTCCCGGATGGATTTCGCAAGCTGCGGCATTGCCGCGGCGGGGGTGCTGCGGCGCTCGGAATAGGGGAATATATGAGCGGCGCCGAAGGAAACGAGCTCGAGGAAGGCGAGGGTGGCGGCAAACTCCTCGTCGGTTTCGCCGGGGAAGCCGGTGATCAGATCGGTCGACAAGAGGCAGTTTGGGAATGCCGCACGCAGAAGCTCTGTGGAGCGGAAGAAGTCGGCTGTTCTATATTTACGCCGCATGCGGGCGAGCGTAGCGTCACAGCCGCTTTGCAACGAAAGATGGAAGTGAGGGCAGAGGTTTTCGTGACCGCGCAGCGTGTCACAGAAGCGTTCGTCGATGGTGCGTGGTTCAAGTGAACCAAGATGGATGCGCATGGTACCGGCCGCTTTACAGAGAGCGTCAACGAGAGTCACAAGATCGGGGTTCCCGGGTAAATCGCGTCCGTAGGAGGAGATTTCAATACCGGTGATCACGCATTCGCGAAATCCTTCATCGCGCAGCCGCCGAACCTCGGCAAGGGCAATATCGAGCGGCATAGAACGCACATGGCCGCGCGCATAAGGGATAATACAGTAGGTACAATAGTTATCGCAGCCGTCCTGCACCTTCAGGAGAGCGCGTGTCCGTTCGTCCAGCTCGCCGCCGGGCAGGAATTCAAAGCGTTCTCCAAAACTATGCTCCGGAACCGCATAGCTCTCGCTTCCTGTAAAATGTTCTTCGATTGCGTCTAGGAAGCCGTGGCGGTCGCCGGAGCCCCCAATGATATCTGCACCGAGCATACGGGCGGCATCGGGGGCTGTCTGCGCCATACAGCCGCAGACAGCAAGCAGGACTTCGGGGTTTTCACGACGCGCCCGGCGGATGGTCTGCCGGCATTTTCGATCGGCTTCTCCCGTGACGGTACAGGTATTGACAACCAGAACATCGGGCGCGGTGTCGCAGAGGGTATGACCGCGTTTTTGGACGATAGCCTCCATTGCCTGTGTGTCAAATTGGTTTGCCTTACAGCCGAGTGTTAAAAAAGAAAACTTCATGCGCGTCCCGTGTCCTCTTTTCTCATAAAATACTACCGTAATTTCTAAAAACTTAACCGTTTGTCTCTTGTAAAAACATCGCAAATATATTATAATAAAGATGTAATGAAAATACAAGGTTGATTTTCAAGATTTTACGTCGTATAGGAATCATACGAAACGTCTCATACTAGTCCCAAAAACAAGGGGGATTATCGTATGAAACGGTTTATTGCCACACTTTTTACCGCATTATGCCTTTCCTCGGCGACACTGGCGGCACCTGCGCCACCTGAAATTGTCGCACCTTCCGCAATTTTGATGGACGCTGCGGGAGGGCATATTTTATATGAAAAAAATGCGCATGAGAAGCTTCATCCCGCCAGTGTGACGAAAATTATGTCGCTCCTTTTAATCATGGAAGCGATGGACGAGGGGCTTATTACCACAGAAACGATGGTTACGGCCTCCGAACACGCGGCGAGTATGGGCGGCTCTCAGATATTCTTGGAGCCGGGCGAAAAGATGACGCTGGATGATCTGTTGAAGGCCGTCGCGGTCTCGTCAGCTAACGATGCGTGCGTCGCCATCGGGGAGCACATCGCGGGGAGCGAGGAAGGTTTTGTCGAACGCATGAATCAACGCGCGTCTGAGCTTGGCATGGTTGATACACATTTCGCCAACTGTACGGGACTAGACGCGAATGGGCATATGACAACCGCGTATGATATCGCGCTGATGTCCAGAGAGCTGCTAAAGCACGATAAAATCCGCGATTATACCACGATCTGGATGGATACAGTGCGTAACGGGGAATTCGGGCTTTCCAATACGAATAAACTGGTTCGTTTTTATGACGGAACGACGGGGCTAAAAACCGGCTTTACGTCCTCGGCAGGATACTGTGTCAGCGCGACGGCCAGACGTGAGGGGATGGAACTCATTTCCGTGATTATGAAAGCGGAAACATCACCGAAACGCAACGCGGATGCGTCGGCGCTCTTAAACTTCGGATTTGCCAACTACGCGCTTGTTACGCCGGAGGAATTCACGGCACCCGCACCAATTCCTGTAAAGCTTGGCGTTTGTGAAACAGTAGAAACAAAGATTGCCGGTAACGGCACATTTGTCGCGGAAAAGGGAAGCGTAAAACGAATGGAACGTACGATCACACTTTCGGAAACGCTGACAGCACCCGTAGAAGAAGGTCAGATCGTCGGCTCCTATGTCGTAACACTGGATGGCGAGGAACAGGTACGGATCCCGATCGTTGCGGCAGCATCGGTTGAGAAAAAAGCGTTTGGTATGATCTTTCGCGATCTCACGTCTTCCTTATGTGGACGTAAATAAACAGGGTTCCCGGGCGGTGGACTGATACCGCCGCCCCGTACATATCATAATAAGAGGAGTAATACCCGTGCTCACAATCAATCTATCGAATGCTAAGAGCTTTGTAACCGATGAGGAGCTTGCTTCTTATCTGCCGAAGCTCGAAGATGCAGACAGCAAGCTTCGCGAGGGGAGCGGGAAGGGTTCCGATTTTCTGGGTTGGCTCAATCTGCCCGAAAATTATGACCGCGAAGAGCTGACTCGAATCAAAGCAGCGGCGAAGAAGATTCAGTCCGATTCGAAGGTCTTAGTCGTGATCGGCATCGGCGGTTCTTATCTCGGCGCCCGTGCAGTTATCGAGTTTTTACGTTCGCCGCAATATAATCTTTTGCCGAAGGATACCCCTGAAATCTACTTTGCCGGGAACAACCTCAACGCTGACGCCGTCAATGAGATTATCACCCTCATTGGCGACCGCGATTTCTCCGTCAACGTCATTTCGAAGTCCGGCACGACAACGGAACCAGCCGTCCTTTTTCGTATATTCCGTGAGCTTTTGACAAAGCGTCACGGGGAGAAAGGCGCTGCGGCGCGTATTTACGCAACGACCGACCGGGAGCGCGGTGCGTTAAAGACACTGGCGAAAGCTAAAGGATATGAAAGCTTTATTATCCCGGATGATATCGGCGGACGTTATTCCGTTTTAACGGCGGTGGGTTTACTGCCGATCGCAGCGGCCGGTATCGACGTCGACGCGCTGATGGCCGGAGCGCGCGGCGCGATGGAAACGCTTGAAGCCAAGGGTCTTGATAATCCCGCGTGGGCTTATGCGGCCTGCCGAAACGCGCTGCTAAAAAAGGGTAAGCACATCGAGCTTCTCGCGTGCTATGATCCGGCGTTCCGCTTCATGGCGGAGTGGTGGAAGCAGCTCTATGGCGAGAGCGAGGGCAAGGACGGCACGGGCATCTTCCCGGCATCCGTCGATTTGACGGCAGACCTGCATTCGATGGGTCAGTATATACAGGACGGCGCACGTTGCCTCATGGAGACCGTCATCCATATCGGTCGTTCGAATACACGCATGGCGGTACCAAACGACGAGCAAAACCTCGACGGCTTAAACTTCCTGTCCGGCAAGGATTTGCTGGAGGTCAACGAGCAGGCCTTCCGCGGCACGATTCTCGCGCATGTGGATGGCGGGGTACCGAATATGGTCTTAAATCTGGAGGCTAAGACGGAGAAGGCGTTAGGCGAGTTGATCTACTTCTTCGAATACGCGTGTGGATTGTCCGGCTACGTTTTGGGAGTAAACCCGTTCGACCAGCCCGGCGTCGAGGCGTATAAGAAAAACATGTTTGCGTTACTCGGCAAGCCTGGCTATGAGGAACGCGCCAAGGAGCTGGCGGCACGGCTCTGATCATTTGTCCATAAGCGAAAACAACCGAGACCCCAATAAATATTTGATTGGAGGATTGATTCCAATGGTTCATGTCATCATGGGTAAAAAAGGAACCGGCAAAACGAAGCACATCATCGAAATGGTCAACGAGGCGGCGAAGGATGAGAAAAACTGTGTAGTCTGCATCGAGGGCGGCCGGAAGCTGACCTACGACCTAAGTTATTCAGTGCGTTTGATCGATGTCGGCGATTACCCCATTTCAAAGGGCTATGACACGCTGTTTGCGTTCATTTGCGGTGTTTACGCGCACAATTTTGACGTTTCACATATCTTCATCGACAGCCTGTACAAAGTATCCGGCAGCGATGACGCGGAAGCCGCGACGGAATTTTTGCATAATCTCAACGAGTTTTCTAAGAAAAGCGACTTCGAGGTCATCATCATGATCAGCGATGACGCGATGCATGCGACCGAAGGCATGAGAGAGTATTTCCCCGATTGACAGTTGAAAGCTATAAAAAGCGGCTTATGGGTTTTATCCCATAAGCCGCTTTTTATATTCTCATGGGAAAGCATGGGGAGGAAGGGTGTAATTTCCGCGAAAGAGGGCATACTCTCTATCGATCAAGTGAAATCGGGAGGTATAGGCATATGCGGGGCAAAGTCAGGGAAATATGCTGCGTAGGTTTAACGGTAATTGTTTGCGTGGCAATCGGTATTGTTGGTCAGATGAGGAAGACGCAAGAGGATTCCGTGCCGGTAGAAATGGTGACACTTGTGCCGAATGCGGTGGCAAACCGTATTATATGTAAGGGAAAACTGGAATACGGCGTCGAATATGCGGTCGGCGTGGATAAAACGGTGCGTGTACTGACTGCTGCCGTCGAGGAAGGGGATTATATCGGACAGGGAGAAAAGCTGATGACGCTGGAGACAGAGAATGGAGTGGAGATCGGAACAGGAATTGACGTACAAGGGGAGATTTTGTCCGTATTTTCGAGCTTTGTGAATAGCTCCAAGGCCGAAACGGACAACGGAGAACCTTGTATCGTGGCAATAAATGATACCGGAAAGCAGTCACTCTACAGCCCGGCGGAAGGGCTTGTGACAAAGATTTCTGTGGACACGAACGGCGTTGTCGCAGCGCAAAATACGCTTGTTATGATTGCCGACCCGATGTCGCTCAGGATACGCGCGGCGGTACCGGAGGCTTATGTACAGGATCTAGCCGTCGGGATGCGTTGTGATATTACCGGAGAAGCATTTCGTGACCGCGTATACGCCGGTGAAATCGTAAAAATCATGCCATATGCGTACCAAAACACGACGTTAACGGGGGTAGGGGACACGCTGGTCGATGTGATCGTGTCCATTGACGAACCCGATGAGGCGTTACGGTCCGGATATAATGCGCAGGTGGAAATTCAAACGGATTTGAAAGAAAACGCGCTGCTTGTGCCGTATGAAGCGGTCATGCAGGACGAAAATAACGTCGAATATGTATTCGTAGAGGAAAACGGATACGCGGTTCGGCGTGATGTCAAGACGGGATACGAGCTGGACGATACCATAGAGCTGGTGGAAGGCTGCGCAGCGGGTGAGAGAGTCATCCTGAATCCGGGAGATCTTTCGGAGAACGATCGCGTACGAGGGGAGTCGGCATGAGATGACGGCGGGAGATATTTTTCGCACGGGGATGCGGCAGATGCTGCGCGCACGCGGTCAGAGTAAGCTTACCATACTTGCGGTGGCGATAGGGGTATTCAGCGTTGTATTGATTTCCTCATGCGGCGCATATGCGTCGGATATGATATCCGGCCAACTGCGAGGACTTGGCGTAGATGGGTTGATTGTCTATCTGAAGGAGTCCGATCTGCAGGGCGTGGAACCGACCCTTGGTACGGAGCTTATGGACGCCGTCGATGGGATCGATACGGCGGTTCCAATGAACGTCAGCGTCGGGCTCTGCGCACTGCGCGGAGTGAATGAGAATGCGGCGATACTGGGTGTTGGGGAAGGTATTGCGGATGCGTTGCATGTAGAACTGCTATACGGCAAAATGCCGGACGATGCGGATATACGACGCGCATTAAAGGTAGTCGTTGTGGACGAAAAGCTGGCACTGCGGTATTATAAACGCGTGAATATCGTGGGAAAGGATATTCTCATCAAAAGCGGAAGCGATGAGGAAACCTATCGGATTTGTGGCGTAGTACGCTCAAAAACGACGGGATTAGAGGCTTTTATGGGCGGTAGTATGCCATATATGGTTTATATGCCGTATACGTCGGCGCTCGGATACGACGGTATGATTCATCAGCTGGCAGTCCGATGTGCGGAAGACAGCAGAACGGATGACGTTTCGAATGCCATATTGAAATATCTTTCGTCAACACATCATACGGATGGCGATTACGCGATAGAAAATATCAGCGGATATATTGAGCGCGTGGAGAGTATTGCGGGTATCGTATCTATTTTTCTGGCGGCAGTCGGCAGCATCAGCCTGATCGTCGCGGGTTTTGGCGTGATGAACAACATGCTCAGTGCGCAAGTGCTGCGCAGACGGGAGATCGGCATATTTCTGTCTGTCGGTGCGCTGCGTAGGGACATTTTGGCGTGCTATCTATGCGAATCGGTTTTGCTTTGCTTAAGCGGCGGCATTTTTGGCGCCGCCGCATGCTGCGGACTGTGCGGTGTTCTGGCGGTGTGCGGGCTGCCGATTCCTATTGACGCGGGAATGCTGTTCGTGGCGCTCGGTGTGACAGCCGGATGCGGTGTATTGTTCGGATTCATACCGGCATGTCGGGCTGCTGCATTGGAGCCGATGGACGCGTTGAGGGAAGCATAGTCGTAAAATCAAACCTCCAAAAATAAATGTCCCACTTATACAAAATAAAGATTTTGTATAAGTGGGAGGAGTTCAATCCCGGATAACCTCTTGAAAAGCTCTGAAATCTGGTGTATACTATTGATATACCCAAATTTCAGAGCTTTATCCAATACATAGCTTAAGGTGTTATTTATGCCGAAGTTTTTAATCGATCCACCTACCATTCTAACTGAATTCTTAAATTTCGAACGCACAGTACGTCAGCTCTCACCGATGACGGTTTCCGAATATGCGCTCGATTTGCAAACGTTTTTTCGGTATCTCAAGCGTGCGCGTCATCTGGTGCCGGATGATTTGCCGTTTGACGAAATTCCGATTGCGGATGTCGATGTAGAAATGTTGAAAAATGTCAGGCTGTCGCAGCTTTACGATTATCTGGCGTTCGTGGGAACCGAGCGGCCGAAATTCCATCGCAGTCCCGAGACGGAGTATGGCGACGATGCGGCAGCGCTGTCACGAAAGGTATCCTCATTACGTACATTTTATAAGTATTTGACCGCAAAACGGAACTATTTCGACGTGAATCCTACTGCCGAGCTGGAAAATCCAATTATTAAAAGCACTTTACCAAAATACCTGACAGCAAAAGAAGCCAGTGCGTTGCTGGATGCTGTGGACGGGCAGTTTAAAGAACGCGATTATTGTATGCTGACATTATTTCTCAATTGCGGACTGCGTGTTTCAGAGCTTGCCGCGTTGAATCTATCGAGTATTCAGGAAGACGCGCTGCGGGTACGCGGTAAAGGCAGTAAGGAGCGTATTATCTATCTCAACGATGCCTGCCGGGATGCGCTGGACAGTTATCTGCCGACGAGACTGACACCGCGTTCTACACTCGACCGGGATGCGCTGTTTGTCAGCCGTCAGCTGAATCGGATCGATGTGCAGACGATCAAGAAGCTGGTCGAAAAGCATTTGTCAGCGGCGGGACTCGCGGGGCGAGGGTATTCTACACATAAGCTGCGGCATACAGCGGCGACGCTGATGTACCAAAACGGCGTCGATATCCGTACGGTGCAGGAGTTTTTAGGACATGAGCAGCTCAGCACGACACAGATTTATACGCATTTGTCCGATGCGAGCCTACGGGATGCCGCACGTGCCAATCCCCTCGCCCATCATGTTAGAAAGAAGGAAAAAATGCAAAATAATACGGAGCAGGATGAAGAGGAGCCGACGAAGTAAGATACAAATCCCAATATTTCACATCTGCGTGTTGACAAAACGCCCTCTTGCCATTACAATACATATATAATTGCAGTGACAGGGGGCTTTAAAACATGAAGCTTGCTTACCGCAAGCTCTTTCCCCTATCCACATATACCAAAAAGTTTATTAAAACAGGAGATACGCTTCCCGGTATGTGGCTTGCGTGCGCAGTCATAGTTGTGATGTTTGTGCTGCTGCCCCTATCGATGACGGTGAAGACGGTCGTCACCGGTACAGCGATCCTTGCTTTTATAGTCGTCAGTATTCTTCATCATACACGCGGTACATCGGCATTGCTGGTACTGCTCGCCTTTGGCATCGCGCTGGCGGCACTGGCGGCGCATACGTTTGATATGGTCAACTATAAGTCGGTGCTATACTGCTCCGGCAGTAATATGGATACCGAAGCGACGATCCTCGATTACGGTACATGCTATGACGATCGGGTCAGGGTACAGATACGAGTCAATCGGCTGAACGGACAAGAAATACGGCCGTTTCTTAGCTATATCTATCTTTCCGGCGAGGAGACCCCGGAAGCAGGCATGATATTAACAGGCCGATTTCATTATTCCATCCCGGAGGATACTTCGGATTTTGCGCGGGAGAGCTATTACCGTGCGCACATGATTTATGTATTGGCGGAGACCAGAGGCGAGTATACTCTCTCCCCTGCCTCGTCCGAGTTATCCTATTGTTACATACGGTATATCTTACCCGCAAAATGTGCACATTGGTTCGGTGAAAAACTTAGAGTAATATATGAGGAGGGTGAAGCAGGGATACTGTTATCGCTGATTCTGGGAGATAAGACGCGACTGCCGGAAGGCTATGAGGACGACATGAGGGACGTCGGCTTGTCGCATATCATGGCCGTATCCGGGATGAACGTATCGTTAATATCGGGATTTTTCCTGTTGATTTTTGCACGCCGGCGTACCGGTGCGGCAGCAGCGATTCCGGCGATTGTGTTGTTTGCGTTTATCACAGGCGCCGGGGCGTCTGTTGTTCGGGCCGTCATCATGCAGGGGATATTACTGGTATCATATATCCTCGGAGAACGGAGCGAATCCCTCAATAATCTGTTGATTGCTGTGGCGATCATGCTGCTGATGAATCCGTATGCTGTGCAGGACGCGGGGCTATGGCTGTCCTTTTTCTCGACAATGGGACTGACCCTGTATGGCGCGCGTTTTCGTGCCGCGATGATGAAGCCGTTTTGCGTACTGCCGTGGTTTGTGCGTAGGATGATCTCTGTACCGATTACAATGATCGCAACGACGTTGACGGCGCAAGTATTTGTTTTACCGCTGTTGGTATTCTTGTTTGGTTCCTTCTCGCTTATCGCGCCGCTTGCGAATCTGCTGGTAGTATGGGCAGCGGAGATATCCTTTTTAGGCGGTATTCTAACGGCTTTGCTGTCTACTGTGCTTCCCGGCGCGGCAATGATACTTGCGAAACCTGTGTCGATATTAGTCGAATTTCAACGATGGGTCGTCCCTCGTATGGCGGACTGGCCGATATCCACGCTTTGGACGGAGAACGAGTATGTTGTAATCGGACTTGCGATATGTTACCTTCATTTACTTCTGTTTTACCTTTGCCGAACGAGGATGTTACTTCGATATATACTGTCCGTTTGCTCTATTACCTTATGTGTCGTGGCATTCTTTGGCCTTTGGGAATCCGAGAGAACAACTACGGTTACAACACTGAATACCCATGGAGGACAATGCACGGTTTTCATCCGAGGGGATGACTGTGCAGTAATCAATTGCGGAGGACTGGGTTCCGGCGAAAAGCTGATTAAATTCTTGGAAAGTCAGCATATCCGGAACATTGATCTACTGCTGCTGACAGATTATAAGAGCACATCGAAAAGCGGTCTGCCGGAGCTGATAGACTCTGTCCCGATCGATACTGTGCTGCTCCCCTACTCTGAAATGGATTCTGTGCCGGTGAACGCGGCGAAGAGCTATGTTGTGGCAGAGGATTTATACCTGACAATCGGCGGTGCGATGTTTCGTGTGCTTGTATCCGACGCGGTAGGCTTTGATGCCTATCGGCTGGCAGTCTATTTTACGGTAGGCGGCTATAGTTATTTTATTCCGGGAAGTGTCGACGCGAATGAGCTGACAGGGATGCTCTTGCGGCATGATATCCCGGGTGCCAATGTGGTGATCGCCGGGGATTACTATACCAATCACCTACCTCCGTTTTCTGCCGATTGGTATCTACTTTCCTCTTATGCCGATATAGATATAAATATCGTGCATGCGCTGTGTGAACACGGGATGACGGCAGTCGATCTGTCCGAAGCGGGCAATGTGACGTTTACGATGCGAGACGGATGAAATTGTTGTAAAGGTAAAAAACTTACAAGGAAGATCGACCAAAATACTTGACAAAGCAAAGATGAGGGTGTATAATAAACGAGTGCCATGGAGATATCTCTTCATTGGACGACCTTTCCGGGTGTAGCTCAGTTTGGTAGAGTACTTGAATGGGGTTCAAGGGGCCGTGAGTTCGAATCTCGCCACTCGGACCAGAAATAGGACGATTTTCATTTGATGGAAACGTCCTATTTCTTTTTTTTATCAGAATTTTTGCTGGAAATATGTTCAGTTATAATATGGAGTTATTATGATACAATAATTGTACATGGAGGTGTAACATGAATATTATAGGCTGGTTAATAATCGGAGCGCTTGCCGGATGGATCGCAAGTCTGATTACAGGTAACGACAAGAGAATGGGTGCCGGGATGAACATTCTAGTGGGCGTTATCGGTGGTTTTGTCGGTGGTTTTATTATGAATATAGTGGGAGGATACGGCATAACAGGCTTCAACCTTTGGAGTCTGCTTGTCGCTACCGGTGGCGCGGTCATTTTACTGTTGCTTGTCAACGCTGTGAGACGTAATAAGCGTGTAATTTAATAAATAGGATGGCCGCACTAACGAGTTATATCCCCGAAAGTGTGGCCTTCATTTTATAAAGGGAGATTTGCTCCCCTTTCCCATATAAAATGTTTTCCGATATTATTGGGCCATCATTTTACACTCTGAAGCGCATAATTTACACTCATTGGCGCACATCACACAGTGATTATCTTTGAACATGGCACATTCTATCGCGCATTTATCGCAAATACTTGCGCAAAGCCCGCATACATTCTTAGCAAATTGTGCGTCGGAAGTCATAAAGCAAACCGCTTCCTTACAAATACTCGCACATTCCATCAGGATACTTATACAGTTAATCCTTTTTTGTACATCCGGTTCGCTTAAACAAAGTTTTAAACACTCTGTGCAAGCTTGTGCGCATCTGCCGCAAGCATCAATGCATTTTTGATATTTATCATTATAATTTGTTACAATACCCATAATATACCTCAATACCTATAAAAATTTATAATTACTTTACGCGTAACCCTTCATCCTAATCCTACAATTCTCTGACGATAGTATCGGTTTATGAAACAGCCGTTATTCATTTAACTTTTTCATTGGCGGTTTTTTTATAAACAGCATATATTGTACGGGAGGTATAATCATGAATAACATAAATAACCCAACCAACATTTTTCACTCTATTGTAAAGGCATGCCCGGATGCGATGGCATCTCTGCACGGATCACCTCAATATCCATTAATCCGCGGGACCTTGTTTATCTATCAAAGTGCAAATGGTGTTTACCTTGTCACTGAGGTGACAGGGCTTCCTAATGCAACGACGGCATGCGAACAACCGATTTTCGCTATGCATATACATGAAGGTACATCCTGCAGCGGAAACGCTTCGGATCCTTTTGCGGACGCGGGAATGCATTATAATCCAGACAGCTGCCAGCACCCTTATCATGCCGGAGATTTGCCGCCGCTGTTTTCAAACGACGGTTATGCATGGAACGCCGTATTGACCAATCGTTTCATCGTACAGGAAGTAATCGGCAAAACCGTAATCATTCACGACAGCGTAGACGACTTTACATCGCAGCCATCCGGTAATTCAGGCGCTAAAATAGCCTGTGGGGTCATTCGGAAAGTATAACTTCCGTTTGCAGCCATTCCGATGTTCATTTTACCGGCTGCGACAGCTCGGCGGAAGCGTTGCCATGATCTACTGGTAGACTATTTAATTCTGCGCTGCAACGAAGGAATCGGTATAAAAAAGCGTGAGGGTATTCTCTTTTTTTGAGATAACCTTCACGCTTTTATTATTAACCCTTGACAGCGCCGGAAATGATACCCTTAACGAAGTATTTCTGCACAAACGGATAGATCGCAACGATCGGTGCGGCGACGAGAACGATGGCGGCAGCTCGATAGTTTTCTTCAGGGATAAGCGCCTCAACCTGATAACCGGCAGAGAGCGTATTGTACTGTGAGAAGAACTTGTCAAAGACCGCGACGCGCAGGAAGTACTGGAAGGTCCAGTATTTACTCTTGTCGGTGTACACCATGACAGGAAACCACATGTTCCAGAAGTTAAGAGCGAAGAACATGGAGATCGCGGCGATCGTCGGGGTGATCATCGGCATGACGATGCGGAAAACCGTCTGGAATTCATTAGCGCCGTCGATGTAGGACGCCTCGAAGACCTCCTGCGGCATCGTTTCGATTTGGCTGCGCATAACGATGATATAGAAAACGCTGACGAGCGAAGGGAGGAATAGAACCCAATAGGTGTTGCGCAGGTGATAGACGTTCGTATAGATGATGTAGGTCGGAATTAAGCCGCCGGAGAAATACATCGTCAGAACGAAGAAGTAAGTGAAGAACTTTTTGCCGACGAAGTCCTTGGTCATCGCGTAGGAGACAAGCAGCGTAACGATGATTGCACAGAAGGTACCGGCGACGGTGACCCAAACCGTGTTAAAGAGAGCGGTTAGGAAGTCCGGGTTTTTCAAAATTTCCTTATACGCTCCGACCTGGAAGCCTTTGGGATAAAAGGAAACGCTGCGGGAGTTGATCTCGTCAATGTCGCTGACGGAGAGACTGATAACGTTCATCACGGGAAAAAGGATGGCCACAATGATGAGGAGCATAAAAAGAATATTTATAACATGGAAGACGTGCTCACCGGTTGTTTTTTTCATCTGTTATCCCTCCATCACCACAACGACCAGCCGGCGATTGAGCGGGATAGTTTGTTCGCCGAGAAGACTAGCAGGAAGTTGACGATGTTTTGTGTGACGCCTATCGCAGCGGTATATGAGAACTGCGTGCTTTCGATACCGAGCCTATAGACGTAGGTACTGATAACATCGCCGACCGCGTAAACCGGATCGTTGTACATCAGATAGATCTGCTCGAAGCCGATGGTAATCATGCTGCCCATCTGCAAGACCAGAAGCACGATGATGATGTTGCGCAGCCCCGGCAATGTGATATGCCAGGTTTGACGAAGACGTCCGGCACCATCGATAGCCGCAGCTTCATAGAGCTGTGTATCGATAGAAGAGAGCGACGCGATATAGTAGACGGCGCTCATGCCGAAGCCCTTCCAAACGGACTGGATGATAATAATCGTACGGAAATAAGGGGTTTTCGTCAAGAAGTAGATCGGCTCACCGCCAAAAAACTCGATAAGACCGTTAATGACACCCTGAGACGGAGAGAGCATGTTGCGGAATAAGCTCGCGACGATAACCCAAGAAAGAAAATGCGGCAGATAGCTGATGGTCTGAATAGCCTTCTTCGATTTAGAACTCCAAAGTTCATTTAAGAACAGCGCGAAGATAATCGGGAACGGAAAACCGAAGAAGAGCTGGTAGATGTTGATGATAAGAGTGTTGCGCATGACACGCCAGAAGTTCGGATCTGTGAGGAAACGGATAAAATGCTTAAAACCGACCCAGGGACTTCCGAAGATACCCTTATAAGGGCTAAAATCCTCAAAGCCGATGATGATGCCGAAAATCGGAACGTAGTGAAAGAACAGGAGCAGTACAACGCCGGGCAGAAGCAGTGCATAGATGGGCAAGGACTTTTTAAATCTGGCTTTAAACGGAACCTTTCTCGCAAAAGGTTCGGCGGCGGCGCTTCGCATGGGGATATCCTCCTTTATCAGGCGAGTGGAGTATAGATAAACCACGCCGGGGACGGAAAACATCCGCCCCGGCGTTATTAGGAAGAAATGAATCTTCCCAATCGGGTTTACTTTACCAGTTGTAGGTCAGATCGTACTTGCCATCGATTTCGGCGAGCGCGTTCTGATAGTACTCGGTAACCTTGGCGTACTTCTTGACTATTTCGTCCTTCTGGGTAACGAATTCGTCAACAGAAATTTCGCCCATGATTGCCTGTGCAAGGAGGGACTTCTGTTCGGAGTTGCCTTCGTTAGTCAGGTTGACAATATCGTCCGGAGCAGTCTCGAGGAAGAGAGTCGGGGCGAAGTTCTGCTTACCGAGGACGCTGGCAGTGGTGTTGGCCATGTTGTCCTTGTAGAACTTGTCGTAATCTGCCTTTACTTCGTCGGCAAGGGTAGTAGCGGAGTAGATGGCGTTGGTGGTTAAATAAGCGAGGGCGTCACCGGTGTTATAGGTGAACGCGTAACCGTAGACGGAACGCCACGCGGTTTCCGCGGCGGACGGATAAATACCGACATTCTGGCCATTCACTTCCTGATAATCGACACCTTCACGGCCATAGATCATCATATTGTAGCATTCATCGGAATAGAGGGCTTCGATGAAGCGCCAGACTGCGTCGGCTTCCTTGGTCTGCGCGGAGACGGCGATGCAATGGCCGCCGTAGAGGCTCGGGCTCTTGGTATAGCCGTTGTAGTTTTCAATAGACTTATCGGTCGGGCAGGGAATTGCGCACATACGGGCGTCGGTCTGACCGTCGGCGATCAGAGCTTCCATACGGGCGACGATGCCGCCGCGGTTCTGGGCCCAGACAAAGCACTTCTGAGAAAGACGCTTCTGGTTGACATCTTCACCGGAGTTGGTGATGAACTCTTTATCCATCAAGCCTTCGTTGTACATCATGTTTGCGAACTCAACAGCCTTCACGATATTGTCGCTGTCCCAAACCATGCGGTAGGTATTCTCTTGGGGGAACCAGTACCAGCCGTAACCGGAATCGCCGCAGTTAAAGGGCTGGAACATGAACCACTGCTGGTAGTCGAGACCACGGCAGGTGTAGACGATGGAATCCGTGAAGGTTTCCTTAACCTTGCGCATAACATCGGCGAACTCGTAGATGTCAGTCGGGATTTCGGTTACGCCGGCGGCGTCGGAGAGATCCTTACGGATGAAGATGACGTTGAAGTCCTCGTTGATCGGCAGGGTATCGAGGACGTAGATATTGCCGTCGGCAGCCTTCATGGCATCAAGCTGTGCCTGGCCGTATTTAGAGCTTAAGAGGCTGGAATTGGCGATATAATCGGAAACGTTGAGGAACGCGCCCTGCTCGCCATACTTACGCATTTCGGTGCGGTCCGCGCGGTGGATGAAGTCCGGGAGAGTGCCGCCGGCCATCATCAGGTTGAACTTTGTGCCGGTATCGGTATACGCCGGGACGGTCAGCTCGGCCCAGGTGATGTTGGCCATTTCGCAGAGGGTGTTCATAAACCAGTTGTCCGAGTGGTTAAAGCCATCCGGCATATTCTGGCCGGCTTCCTGCATGAAACCGGTGATGGCGGTAGGAGCTTCGGTGCTCGGGGCGGTGGTAGCGGCTGCGGCAGTCGTTGTGACTGCTGCTGTGGTCGTGGCTGCGGCGGTTGTAGCTGCTGCTGTGGTGGCCGCTGCTGTGGTGGCCGCTGCTGTGCCAGCTGCGGTTGTGGTGGCAGTGGAGCCACCGCCTGAACAGGCGCTCAGGAGCATAGAGAGAACGAGGAGAACGCTGAGGACGGAGAACAGTTTCTTCATGATCTTTTCCTCCTTTTTAATTTCGATACGGCTAATAAGTATAGAACGCGAGCCGTATCCACCGCGCATAATATTATTATTGTTGCGAAATCATTAAAAGTCAATAAAGATATTTTGACATCAAAACCAGATGTTCATAAAAGTAACATAAAGATGAACGATATGGTTAACGGGAGTATACTTTATTTACAAGACCCAACGGTTTTAAACGTTTCCCAAAATTGAAGCCCTTTAACGTGTGATATGGCAAAATATGAGTTGCATTACTTTACTCACAACGTTTATTTTAGAGACTCTTCTTATGTTCCTCGCGGTATACCGTTGGCGTCAAGCCGTATTGCTTTTTAAAACGACTGATGAAGTACTGCGCTGAGGTATAGCCGAGACGCTCTGAAATTTCACGGATGCATAAATCAGTATCCAACAGCAGCGACCTTCCAAGCTCCATTTTTGCACCGGTAACATAATCAATAAAGGTCTGCCCCCTATTCCGGCAGAAGACGCGTGACAAATAAGCGGTACTGACATGCAGCTCAACTGCTACCATCTGTAAGGAGAGCTGCGGGTTTTGTAAATTGTCATCAATTAACGCTTTTGCGCGGGCAACCAGTCGAGTACCGGCGGTACTGTCGGCAGAAAAAGTGGTTTCATGAGAGAAAGCGTCCTCAGCAATCGCAGAAAGCCGCTCATGAAGGGCATAAATACTTGTTGCAGATGCGCAGAGACAGCCGATCTCGCGGCGTGTGTTGACATCGGTGTAACCGCCCAGGCGATCCCCTATTTCACTGATGATCGTATGGACATCAAGGGGAGATAGACCCGCATCACGCCACATGGAGATTAGAGTCAGCAGCGCATCGGAAAATTTCACGGCGTTGCGTTCTGTGAGCGCGGAGAGGACGGCGTTTTGAGCATCATTAGATACTGCTGAGGTAAAAGACTCAGGCAGCGCCGGTGTAAAGCAATGCCGATCCGGATACAGAAAACTGTTGTCGAGCAGCGCAGCAACGGAGGGAAGCTGAGACGAAACGTCCTGAAGCTCGCTTAAAACGCCACTGGTGGCACAATAAACGGTGTAACCATATACGGGAGAGGCAGCATATTCATTTAAAAGATCGACCAGTGCCGTATGGGGGCAGCGATAATTAGCAAGACCATAAAGAATGGAGCCGCGTTTTACGAAGCTGGTCGTGATATCCGAGGTGTTCAGTATTCGCCGAAGATCAAGCAGGACATTGGCCAGAACATATTCGTATTCAAAATCGTTTTCCTCCTCAATATCGTCATGAAGCAGGATAGCCAGGACGGTATAATTCGGAAAGGGAAAACGCAGCTGCATCAGGAGCAGATAATCGGCAAGTTCGGCGGCGCTTGGCGGTGCTTCAGAAAGCAGCCGCTGCGAAAGGTTTTCGCGTAGGACGTTGCCGACAGCATCTAAGGTACGGTTTTGTTCCTCGACAGTGTCCCTCAGTTCGGTCAAGGTACCTCGGATCAAACCATAAGGCTCGGATAAGACGCGTTGGGTGTCGACGGTGGATTCTTCGTAAGAATGCGTCTCATGACAAAGCTGGACGATAGACAGTAAGGGCTTTGAGCGCCAGATACTTAATATACCGATGATGAGAATACCGATGATGAGCGTGATAGAAGCGGAAAGAATAATGCTGGTCAGGACAAAGCGGGATTGTGCGAAGAAAGTAATGGTCGGTACGATCGCGATATAGCGCCATTTATTGCTGTTACTGCTGGCGCGATAAGTAATGATCGAGGCTTCTCCCTCAATATCCGTAGAGTAGTACCCGGCGGATCCGGAGAAGGCTTCAAAAAATTCAGGAC
Organism: Clostridiaceae bacterium; assembly: GCA_034926225.1. Taxonomy (GTDB): domain Bacteria; phylum Bacillota; class Clostridia; order Oscillospirales; family QAMX01; genus JAAZKA01. The sequence continues at coordinate 98,089 of JAYFRF010000001.1, read as the reverse complement.
GCAGTGCCAAGGACTGACCGGTATAGTTATCCGCTAGGCTAAAGAGCACCCGACCATCCTCATCGACGGTCAAAAGGTCTCCATAATGATAAATCCCCGGCTTATCGACATATGTCAGCTCATCCCGCAGGGACGTGACGTTGTATTCGATGATAAGGATGCTTTCCACATGGGTGCCGATCAGTATGGGGCGTGCAAATCGCAGGATTCGACCGTCATCAACGACGGATATGTGGAAAATCGACCGATCGGCCGATGTATTGATTTCCTCCAGAAGGGAGAAATAGCCGGCAAGCTCCAAATAACGTTCGCTGTAGAACAGATCATAGCGGATGGAGGAATTGGTAATAAGCAGATGGTTCTTCGGATAGAATAAGGCGATGGAGCTTAAGGTATCATTAGCGTTCACGATACCGGTCAGATAATCGCGGACATCGAGGGTGGAGGTGATATCTTTAATTAAAGGACTGTTGGTGTAATAGGAAAGACAGTCTATTTTCGAGGTGTCGGATAAGAACTTCATGTAGATTTCGGACGCATTTCCGGAAAGGAGCGCGTTGATACGGTACGAAGCGCTTTCGATCAACGTTTCGTTGCTTGCGATGATGGTATCCGTGATACGGCTTTGAAGAATCTGATAGGACAACGCGCTGGATACGGAAGTACATACGGTCACGGTAATCAGCGCATATAAAAGCTGGGAATAGACAAAGGTCCTGAATAAGTAGGGCTTTTTCATGGGGTTTCATGTCTCCTGACATACGAATGTATTCCATCTATAAAATTAGTATATAATATTTCCGATAAAAAAGCAACCCTTATTTATGAAACTATGTGCTTTTTGTCTATGCAAATTCAACTTATTCTATGTACATAATGATCAGACCGCCCGAGGAAGGCTTGCGAAAAGAAAAAGTGCATGCTATAATAAGGAAGGTTTTCAGATTGCGCATAAACGGCGCGGCGTCCCTCATATATATGAACAAACCGTGATATGTGAGGGTGATCATAAAAAATGAGATGGAACGCCGACGAACGCTGTGTACAGCTCGGACGGTACATCGTGGAGAAAGCCGCAACGGTACGCGCTGCGGCGAAAATGTACGGGATCAGCAAAAGCACGGTACATAAGGATGTGACCGTCCGTTTGCGTGATACGGATCGCATTCTCTATCAGAAGGTCTTGGCGGTTCTGGAGGAGAATAAAACGCAGCGGCATTTGCGCGGAGGTATGGCGACCAAACGCAAGTATGAGGAGCTGGCACGCATTCGGGCGGAAAGTCTGGCAATGCGCGCAAGGTGATCCTCGAAAAAAGTACGCGATTTTTAAAACAGGAGGTTTACCAATGAATCCCTGGAAAGAACGATTCGCATGGTTTTGGTACAACGACGAGGAGATATTCCGCTTTACCGATGCCGATTTCGACCGAAAAGCTGCCGAATTTGCGCATAACGGCATCACGACCGTCATTACCTTCAGTTCCACCCATTTTCGATGGAACTATAAGCCCTGGTGGCCGAGACTTTACGATGTGCTTACCCGTATCGTGCGCGCCTGCCACGCGCATGGGATCAAGGTCGTCGAGCATCACAGCTCGGAGCTGACCTCCGCGCCAAAGGATGCGCATGAATGGGAGCTTGTTGAGTACGGCTTTGCGATGCGGCACTCGTCTATCGATTCGTGGCCGGGACTGCGCGAGCGCTTTGCAAACTATCCCGAGGAGTATAAGCCCTGGCTTCAGATTGACGGACGTACCGGGACTCCGGCGCGGTCGAATTATATGGGTTGGTGCATGTGCTATAACAACCCCGACTACCGCGCCGCGTATATGGAGTATATGAAGGGCGTGTTGGAAACCGGCGTGGACGGTGTGATGAACGACGATGTGCAATACTTTTCGCAGTCCTGTGCATGCCCGCATTGCCGTAAACTATTCCGTGAGCAGACAGGCTTCGAGCTGCCCGACCCCGAGCATTGGCCTGCATTTTGGGAAAACTATGCGGATCCCGTCTATGTAGCCTTCCGCCGCTTCAGGCTGGCGTCTACGACAGCGTTTTATGACGATCTGACGAAGTTCTATGAGAGTCTTGGCCATAAAAGCCTGATGCGTCCGAACTATATTTCCGGCATTCTGCGGTCTAACTGGTCCTCTTGTCCCTTCGAGTCCGCGGGTCGCACCTGGACACATATCTTTCAGGAGAATTATGTTTCCGCCGTGCGTCAGTATTCATACCCCGAATTCGCCATGGAGATGCTGCACCGCAACGCAATGGCCGGACGCAACAGCGTACCGTCGATGTCGCTTTTCTATCCGGAGCGCGACGACGATTATTATTTTACATGGGCGCTTTCCAGGCTGTGGGGGCAGCTCTACCTCGCTACACGTGAACGTGGCGACTTAAACGAGCTGGAATTTAAGTACCGCGCGTTTGAAAAGGCGCATGAGGAAAGCTTCATCGCGCCAAAGCGCAACTCCGACCTGGCGGTGTACCAGTCAGCGCAGACACGCGATTATACGCAGAATGCGCTGAGTTATGTAAATCCATTCCTTTCGTGGACGCAGAGTGCATATTTCTCCGGGATTGCAACGGATATGGTGTTCGAAGATAGCACGATTGACGAACTCCGGGTGTATCCGATGATCGTTTTGCCCCATGTTGCGATGCTGTCGGATGAGGAGATAGCGCGGCTGTCTGCGTATGCGGAGGACGGAGGAAGACTGGTATTCGTCGGCAAATGCGGCATTTTCGCAGCCGATGGAACCCCGCGTCCGATCGCGGCGGTCTTGCGGGCACTTGGCATGAAGACTGCCGTCTGCGAAGAAGCGGTTACCGGTGCGGGGACGTTCCAATATGCGGATCGCAGCGTCGAGCTAAACGACATTCGCGCTGAATTGACCTTCGTACATCCCTCAAACGGCGCCTCCCTGCTGCAAGCGAACGGAAAAACCGTTGCGATTCGCGAGTCCATCGGTTCCGGCGAGATCGTATGGCTGCCCGATGTATCGGCAAATCCGATTCACGGCTCGTATGTGTCTGACATCCGCAAGCCCGTCCGTGAACGGGCCAACATGCCCGCGTCGCCGATTCCGCTGCTGCGCCGGACGAGCGGAGCGGTCTTAAATACGCTTTTGGATGGCGTAAAGCTTACTGTAACGTCGGAAACTGACTTGTTAGCATCCGCGTACACAGTAGACGGTGGATATGCGCTACATCTGTTCAACATCGAAGGCACACTGCCGAATCATGCGATTACCGTCGGGCACGAGGATGTGGTGACGACTTTTGCGGGCGAATATAAGCTGCAGGGGGATGTCCGGGTGCAATTCCGCAAGCCAAATACCGGATCGGTTCGCAAGCTCACGTTGACTACGCCCGAAAGCGACAAGGCGATCCCCCTTTCGTATGTCGATGAAGGCGAAACGCTGCGTTTTATCGTTCCTGCCGGAGTATTCGGCGGGTATGCGTTAATTAAGGCAAGAGTGTAAAAATAATAGCATGGGAGTTTCAATCTCCCATGCTATTATTGTATAGAAAATTGCTTTACAGTCGATTTCTGTGTGTAAAGCTAAATGCCTGTCACTTAAAATCGAGTGATAAATGCATCGCATCGCTCAGCGTTTCAGCGGCGAGCAGCGCTAATCCCTCCGGCGGCTTTACACCGATGCAGCAGCGGCGCGGTAAAACGCATTGGGAAAAACCCAGACGCCGGATTTCGGAAAGCCGCTGCGAGACATTCGAAACGGTACGCAGCTCCCCTGTCAGACCGATTTCTCCGAAAGCCGCCATATCCTCGCGAAGGGGTTTGTCCCCGATACTCGACGCAACGGCAAGCATGGCAGGCAGGTCGGAAGCTGGTTCGGTTAGCTTTAAGCCGCCGGTGACGTTCATATAAACGTCGCAGCCGCCGACATCGATACCCGAACGCTTTTCCAAAACGGCAAGAAGCAGGACGGCGCGGTTATAGTCAAAGCCATCGGCAGTGCGGCGGGGATTACCGAAGGAGGACTTCGCGACAAGCGCCTGTACCTCGGCCAAGATAGGCCGGGAGCCTTCCATCACACAAGCGATACAGCTTCCGGGGACGTCTTTGGGTCGACCTGACAGTAGCGCCTGAGAGGGATTCGGCACCTCGAGAAGGCCGCGCGCGGACATTTCGAACACACCGATTTCATCTGTCGAGCCATAACGATTTTTAACCGCGCGGATGATGCGGTAGCTTGCGTGACGGTCTCCTTCAAAATACAACACGCAATCGACCATGTGCTCGAGGATTTTCGGTCCGGCGAGCGTACCTTCTTTGGTGACATGGCCGACAAGGAAGACGGTCGCGCCGGAGGTTTTCGCGTACTGCATCAGCGTGAGCGCGCACTCGCGAATCTGCGTTACGCTGCCGGGTGCGGAGGCGGCGTCTGGCTTGTAGACCGTCTGGATGGAATCGACGACGATGAAACTCGGCGAAAGACGATAGACAGTTTCCATAATGGTATCCAGACGCGTTTCCGCATGGATATAGAGATCATCGGAGTCGATGTTCAGCCGCTGCGCACGAAGCTTGATCTGACGGGAGGACTCCTCACCGGTGACGTAGAGCACTTTCCCCTGTACGCCGAGTGTGGAACAGACCTGCAGAAGCAGGGTGGACTTCCCTATCCCGGGTTCGCCGCCGACAAGCACGAGGGATCCGAGGACAGTGCCGCCGCCGAGAACGCGATCCAGTTCCCCGATACCGGTCGAGGTACGCAGTTCATCGGCAGTTTCAATAGCGGAGAGCGGTGCGGCGGCAGAGGGTCGGCGCGCGGTATCGGAGAGCCCGCGTTTGACCGGGGCGGTGGGTACCGCTTCGGTCTCGACGAGCGTGTTCCAGCTTTTGCAGGATGGGCATTGCCCGAACCATTTGACGGTTTCATTTCCGCATTCCGAGCAGACGAACAAGGTGCGCGATTTCGCAGCCATAGCCGGTTACCCGATCTGACCGATGTCGGTACGGTAGTGCATGCCGTCAAAGCTGACGCATTTGACACCCTCATAGGCATGCGCGAGGGCGTCGTTCAGCGTTTCACCGCGCGCGGTGATACCGATGACGCGACCACCGGCGGTGACAATCGCGCCATCCTTTCGAGCGGTACCGGCATGGAAAGCCGCGACGTCACGCGGGAGCTTGCCAATCCCGTGAATCGGCAGACCCTTCTCATACGAGCCGGGGTATCCGCCGGACGCAAGCACGACACAGGCGCAGGCGCCGTCATGCCATTCGACATTGACGTGATCGAGGGTACCGTCGATGCAGGCTTCCAGAATCGGCACAAGGTCAGATTTTAAAAGAGGCATCAGGCATTGCGTTTCCGGGTCACCGAAACGGGCGTTGTACTCGACAACGCGCGGGCCGGTGGGGGTCATCATCAGGCCGAAATAGAGTACGCCATGAAAAGGCCTGCCCTCGGCGGCCATTGCGCGGATGGTCGGTGCGATAATGGTACGCTCGGTGATTTCGGCGATGTCTTTCGTATACGCACGGGAAGGTGCAAACGCGCCCATACCGCCGGTGTTCGGACCGCGGTTGCCGTCGAAAACGGGCTTGTGATCCTGCGCGGCAGGCATGGCGACCCAGTGCTCCCCATCGACGAAGCAAAGGACGCTTGCCTCGACACCGGTCATATACTCCTCGATCACGACACGTGCGCCCGCATTGCCGAATGCACCGGCGAATGCGGCGTCGGAAGCTTCGATCGCTTCCTCAACCGTCATAGCGACGGTGACGCCCTTGCCGAGCGCGAGGCCGTCCGCCTTGACCACGATGGGCGCACCCTGTTGCTCGATGTAGGCGCGGGCGGCTGCGGCGTCGTCAAAAACGGCGTAGGCGGCGGTGGGAATGTCGTACTTGCGCATGAGGTCTTTGGCAAAGCTCTTACTGGCTTCGATGACCGCTGCGTTCTTGCGGGGGCCAAACGCACGGATTCCTACGGCTTCCAGTTCGTCGACGAGTCCAAGCGCCAGCGGATCGTCGGGTGCGACAAAGACGAGATCTGGGTGTTTTTCCTTTGCAAATGCGAGGATGCCGGAGATATCGGTTGCCTTGAGCGGTACGCATTCGGCCAGCGCCGCGATGCCGCCATTGCCGGGCGCGCACCAGATTTTATCGACCTTACGGCTTTGCGAAATTTTCCAGATCAACGCGTGCTCACGGCCGCCGCCGCCGATCATGAAGATATTCATAGCTTATCAAAACCTGCCTTAATGGTGGAATAGACGGACGCCGGAGAACGCCATAACAATGCTATATTTGTCGCAAACCTCGATGACGTTGTCGTCGCGAATAGAGCCGCCGGGCTGCGAGATATACGCAACGCCGGAACGGTGTGCGCGCTCGATGTTGTCGCCGAACGGGAAGAACGCGTCGCTGCCGAGGGAAACGCCGGACTGTGTAGCAATCCATGCGCGGCGTTCTTCACGGGTAAATGGCTCGGGACGAACGGTGAAGTACTTCTGCCACTCGCCTTCCGCAAGCACGTCGTCGCAGTCGTCGGAGATATAGACGTCGATGGTGTTGTCGCGTTCGGGACGCCCTAGGTCATCGAGGAACGGGAGGTTACGCACCTTTTCGTGCTGACGGAGGTACCAGTTGTCGGCCTTCTGGCCGGCAAGACGAGTGCAGTGGATTCGGGACTGCTGTCCCGCGCCGATACCGATGACCTGACCGTCCTTCACGTAGCAGACGGAGTTTGACTGCGTGTATTTTAACGTAATCAGGCTGATGATCAGGTCACGTTTGGCAGATTCGGGAAGGTTTTTATTGGCGGTGGGGATGTTGGCAAAGAGCGAATCGTCGAAAGCGATCTCGTTACGGCCCTGTTCGAAGGTAATGCCGTAGACCTGCTTATGCTCGATCGGCTCGGGAACGTAGGACGGATCGATTTCGATGACATTATAGGCGCCGTTACGCTTTGCCTTGAGGATTTCGAGCGCATCAGCGTCGTAGCCCGGGGCTATGACGCCGTCGGAGACCTCACGGGCGATCAGGCGGGCGGTGGAGCGGTCACAGGGATCGGAGAACGCGATGAAATCGCCGAAGCTGGACATCCGGTCGGCGCCGCGCGCACGAGCGTAGGCGCAGGCAAGGGGCGAAAGCTTCTGCTTTTCCGGTACAAAATAGATTTCACGGAGGATATCGTCGAGCGGCTGACCAACGGCGGCTCCGGCGGGGCTGACATGCTTAAAGGACGTCGCTGCGGGGAGGCCGGTGGCGATTTTCAGCTCACGGACGAGTTGATAGCCATTGAAAGCGTCCAGAAAATTGATATAACCGGGACGGCCGGATATAACCTTTACCGGCAGCTCTCCGTTCTCCATAAAGATCCGCGCTGGCTTTTGATTCGGGTTGCAGCCGTATTTCAAACTCAGTTCCTGCATGTAGAACACTCCTTATTCGTGCTTATTTATAATGCGGGTTTCGGCGTAACCATCTGAAAGACGGATGGTACGGACAAACGCGGAAACCTTGTTGTCGGCGTTTAAGCCCTCCCAAAGATCGCACATAACGCAGTTCACGCAGCTGTAGGAGGTGGTATCGATTAAGACCGGTTCCCCCGAGAAGGGGGGTACGGGATTGCCGTCGTGGGCGTAAGTGTGGATAATGCGCGCTTCTCCCGCACGGGGGGAGGCGTACTCGAAGTAATTGCGGATGGGGGTTTCGTCGCCGCCGTTTTTAAGAATGCTCAGCTTAAAGGACATCTTGCCGTTTTCGACGGTCAAAAGTCCTGAGATACGCGGCGTCCAGATGGGAGGGTCGGGCTCGAAGGTACGGGAACGCAGCGCGTCCTCAAAGGTGCGCCCGGTGGTGAGAGCGTCATAAATGGTGTCGGTTTGGTCGCCGTTTGTGACGATCGTTTGGTTGCTGACGGTGCGCACGGCGCGGTAGACGTAGAGGGACGGGTCAGGGAGCTTGGATTCATCGAACGCACGTGTACGCAGCGTGTCGCCGTCCAGTTCAAAGACACGGTTGCGGGAGCCGGTGGAGCGACCCATGATAAAGTAGCAAATGATAGCGAAGTTGCCGTCCGCCGAGCGCCCAAGGGCGACGCCACGGCCGGGATAGGCGTTATCTCGCAAATACTCTGAAAATTTCATGCATTTTCCTCCAAAATCCGAACAATTCGACCTTCTACACGCAGGTGGCCGTCGCAGAAAAGACTTACCGCGCGCGGCAGGAGCTGCCATTCGCAATCCTCCATAACGCGGCGCTGCAAGGTTTCGGGCGTATCGTTTTCCTCGATGGGGATGGCTTTTTGCAGGATGATTGGGCCGCCGTCGGTCACGGCATTCGCAAAATGCACCGTTGCACCGGTCAGCTTGACGCCATAAGCGAGCACTTGTTCATGGACGTGCAGACCGTAAAAGCCTTCGCCGCAGAAAGCGGGAATCAGCGCGGGATGCACGTTCATCGCACGGTTTTCAAATTCGTCGAAGAAAAACGGGCTTAAAATGACCATAAATCCTGCAAATATGACAAGATCGATCTGCGCTTCCCGCAGCGTATCACAAAGCATCCGCGTAAAGGTTTCCCGCTTTTTACCCCTGCGCTCGATAACCTTCGTCTCGATGCCGGCGTTTTGTGCGCGGGTAAGCGCATAGGCGTCCGCTGTGGAACTGACGACGAGAGAAATTTCGCCGGAGGGGATCTCTCCCCTATCTTGCGCATCGATTAAAGCCTGTAAATTCGTACCGCCGCCGGAGACTAAGACGGCTATTTTCTTCTTTGTCATACTAGCTTGATTCCGTCGCCTTCGGCGATCTCACCGATGACCCATGCCTGCTCGTCAAAGCTTGCAAGGATCTCCAGCGCGCGGTCGGCGTCGTCATTGGTAACGACAAAGGCCATACCGATGCCCATGTTGAAGGTATTGAACATATCATGCGCCGAAATACCGCCGGTACGGGCAATCAGATCGAAGATCGGGGGCACCGGTACCTGCGAGCGTTCGATAACCGCCTGGCAGCCGTCGGGCAGCATACGCGGGATATTTTCGTAGAAGCCGCCGCCGGTGATGTGGCTGATTGCCTTGACTGGTAGAGCTTTTTGGAGTGCCTGCATCGGCTTGACGTAGATCTTTGTCGGGGTTAAAAGCGTCTCACCGACAGTGCCGGACAGCTCGGGAACATGGACGGATAACGCTTCCGAGGTATCGCCGAGAACACGGCGCACGAGGGAGAAGCCGTTGGAATGAACACCGGAGGATGCGATGCCGATGACCACATCGCCTGGGCGGACGGTGCTGCCGTCGATGATTTTGTCGTAATCGACCAAGCCTACGCAAAATCCGGCGAGATCGTACTCTTCCTCGGGCATGAGTCCGGGATGCTCAGCCGTTTCGCCGCCGATGAGCGCGCATCCTGCCATTTTGCAGCCGTCCGCGACACCGGAAACGATTTTCGCAATTTTATCCGGGATATTCCTGCCGCAGGCAATATAGTCAAGGAAAAACAGCGGCGCGGCGCCCGCGCAGACGATATCGTTTACACACATTGCGACGCAGTCGATACCTATGGTGTCGTGCCGATCGAGCGCGAAGGCAATTTTGATCTTTGTGCCGACACCGTCAGTACCGGAGACGGTGACGGGGCGCTTCATCCCGGCGAAATTCGGCTCGAACAGACCGCCGAAGCCACCGATATCACCGAGTACACCGGGGACATAAGTGGAACGAACCTTGTCCTTGAAAAGGCGGATTGACTCGTAACCGGCAGTTACGTCAACGCCAGCTTCCTTATAAGCTTGGGAGTGCGAATCCTTCGTCTTATCCATCATTCGTCATCCTCAATATGATGTTCGTATTTCTCAGGTGTGGAGGCAGCGGGAATCTCGGTCGCATAATTCCCGGTAAAGCAGGCATCGCAGACGCCGATGTTAATTTCCCGGGCAATTTTATGAATTGCGTCAAGCGAAAGGAAGGCGAGACTGTCAACGCCTATTTGCTTGCGCATTTCTTCGACGGTACGGCCCACGGCGAGCAGCATTTTGCGGTCGGGAACGTCCGTGCCGAAGTGGCAGGGATACAGGAACGGCGGGCTGGAAATGCGCATATGCACTTCGGCCGCTCCGGCTTCGCGCAGCATGGAGACAAGCCTCGCGGAGGTAGTACCGCGGACGATGGAATCATCGATCATAACGACGCGCTTGCCGCGAACGGTTTCGGAAAGGGCGTTGAGCTTGATTTTCACGGAGCGCTCACGCTGACCCTGGGTGGGCTGAATGAAGGTGCGGCCGATATAACGGTTTTTCACCAGGCCAACGCCGTAAGGAATACCGGAGCAGTGGGCGAAGCCGATCGCGGCGGGGAGGCCCGAATCCGGCACACCGATGACGACGTCCGCGCCGACGGGCGACTCAAGCGCGAGGTGCATACCGGCCATCTGACGGAAGCGATCGACGCTTAAACCGTCGATTATGCTGTCGGGACGCGCAAAGTAGACATATTCAAATACGCAGAGCGACTGCCGGGTACCGTTGTCGAGGGCCTGAAGGGAATGGAGGCCTTCGGCATCTACCCAGATGACCTCGCCGGGGTTGACATCGCGCACGAACTCCGCACCGACGGCGTCCAGAGCGACACTTTCGGAGGCGAAAACCGTCGAATCACCGATACGACCGATGCACAAGGGGCGGTAGCCATTGCGATCGCGGGCGGCGAGCAGCTTACGGGGGCTCATGACGATGAGGGAGAACGCGCCGGTCATCAAATCCATCAGACGAAGCATCGCCTGCTCAATGGAATCGCACTTTAAGCGTTCGCGGGCAATCAAGTTCGCGACAAGCTCCGCGTCACCCTTTGTCTGGAAGTCAGCGCCGTCCTGCTGTAAGCGCTGACGCAGCTCTCGGGCGTTGACGATCGCGCCGTTCTGGGAGACAGCGAGGTTACCCTTCGCGTGTTCGACGACGATGGGCAGCGAATGCTCGCGGTCACGGACATCATTGGCGGCGTAGCGGCAGTGACCGATGGCGATCTGCCCCGGCAGAGCGGCGAGCGCGTCGTCGTCAAAGACTTCGGAGACGAGGCCGATGTTTTTATGAACACGGATAACGCCGCGATCAGAGACGGCGATACCGCAGCTTTCCTGACCGCGGTGCTGGAGCGCGAAGAGCGCGTTAAAGGTTTCCCCGGCGGGGGAGAGCTTTGCGTTAGGCGCGGCATAGATACCGAAAACGCCGCATTCCTCGTGAATTTCAGACATTTGTGCAACCCTTTCGTGGCATATTTACGATAAGTAGAGCGTGTTAAACAGCAGCTTATAAGTGCCGTCGGTCTGCGCCCGAAACTGTGGGGAGAACGCGTAAAGGACGGCTTCTCCCGCGCCGACCCTGACGGTAATCATGCAGGGCCGCCCGCATAAGAGCTCTTCACCGACGAGCAGACCGCTCATCAGCGTTTTTTCTCGCGCAAAGCGGACATCGCAGCGGTAGTTTTCCGGGTGTACACGTTCCGTAATCTCCATAACGGCGCTGTTTAAGTGCAGCACCAGTGCGTCCTGCGGCATGCCGAGTGTATACGGTGTGGGGGAAACGTTGACGCGGAGCGTGGACCCATGCGTATTGTATTCTTTCGCGGACAGCCCCTCTGCGCGGTTACGGATACGCAGACGGAGAACGTCGACGGCATACATGACGGCAGCGTCAAACGCGAGGAGCTTACCACCGCGCTCAACAAAGCTGCGAATAGCCTGCTCATGATCGTTCATCAGCCATGCGCGATACTCCGGCGGTAGCGTTTCGGGATCGATCCCTCTGCCGCGCAGTGAATCCGTGCTGTAGGATGGCAGCAGCAGCACATCGAGATCGTTGAGTGTGGAAATCAAGCTGCTCGGTTCCACCGTTTTATAAGGGAAGCCGAACTGCTCAAGAAGGAGTCTGGTGTATCCCTCGTCCGTGTTGCCGCCTGCGCGCGCCTGAAAGACACCGAGTCGTGAAAGACGTACCGGACGGGCGTCGTCCGGATGGGTATCGATATAAAAGTCACCGGCCTTTGAGCGAAACACCGGACGACCGGCCTTTAAATGCGCGTTGACGCGCCGAAAACTGTCATTTTCCGACGCGGGTATGATATATTTGGCGCCGGACGCATGCGGAAAGCCGGAAAATTTCGTTACCTTCCCCCCTACCGCACAGCGAGCCGCGACGACATTCACGCCCATGTACTCGGCGATGTTGTCTGTCATCACGTCGTAGGCAGCGATGGAGCCATCGGGACGGCGGGTGTATTCGTTATCGGGGTAATCGCTTTTTGCGAGCAGTGTCATAATCACACCGTACTTGGGCTGTGCAAGCGGAACGATAACCGTACCGGCGGGGTATTCACCGTGAGTTGTGGCGACAGGTTCCGCCGCAGCGAACAGCTCGATTCCCTGGCGCTCGAGAATACCAACCAGCTTGTCGGCGGCGGAGGGATCGTTCTGGTTAGGGGGGATTAAGAACGCATGAATGGGGTCTTCCTCTCCCGCACGGGTCTGACGCAGCGCTTTCTGTACCATGCCGCGCAACACCATCGAACGGTGCTTAGCCATTGTGGAAAGCAGCCCCATCGCCGCGATGTACTGCTGGCGCACGATATCGGACAGATGCCATTCGCCGCCGCGCCATGGATTTGGACAGTGGGTGTTTTCGATGGGGTTATTGAGCTGCTCCTCATGGATATAAATCGGTGTGGCGAGCCTTGCCGAGGCGCTTTCCGTGAGCATACCGGCGATGTTATGGCTGTTGACCATGTAATGGAAGCCGAAATGCCCGCGACAGGGGTAGATCGCATCGCTGATGACCCCCTGTACCCCTTCGGATTCCAGCCGGATAGCCATGTTCGAGCCATAGAATGCAAGCTCTCGCCATATGAGTGGACTGCAATACGGACGGACAGGGTTTTCGTATGGGACGATGAAGAAGCGTCCGGAAAATGCACCCTGATGATGATGATCCTGATATGCCTGGGGCATCCATTCGCGGAAAAGAATCTGATTGACATAGCGCGACTCAACTAGGTTTTCCGCAACCGCGTCGCGGTTGTTGGAATGCCCCCCGTAAGGATGCCAGAGCTTCGGATATCCGGAGCCTTCGTAGGGTGTGTCGAGCGTTTTATCGTACCAGCTCGCAACCATGTCAAGCCCATCGGGATTAAAGCTCGGTATCATAATAAAGATCACGTTTTGGAGGATCTCCAGAATTTCCGGGGTACGGCCGGTCGCGAGATCATAGGCTAGCGCGGGAGCCATCTGCGCGCCGCCGATCTCATCCGCATGCAGGCTCATCGACTGCACGCAGACGGCGCGGCCATCCTCGCAGAGCTTGGCGATGGTTTTGTCGTCAAGCCCCCTGGGGTCAGCGGCGAGCATGCTCACACGGCGGAAAAATTCCAAATTAGCGAGGTTTTCGGGAGAACTGATGATCAGCTCCAAAAAGGGGTTCCCGAGAGTGGTCTTCCCCATCTCAATGCAGCGGACGCGATCGGATTCCGCCGCAAGCATCTGATAATAGGCACAGAGCCTGTCCCAATGGATGATACGGCGATCACTGCCCGGGGTGAAGCCAAAAAAAGCGGCGGGAGACTGCATACGATCATCCTTTCCGAGCCTTAGATTGTAAAAGATGGACTGCAGAGACGGGTACTCTTATAGCGCGTATTCAGCGGAAATTTCGCGATCCTTCTGCTCGACTTTGGCGGCAAGCTCGGCTTTATAAGCGTGAAGCTTTTCGGCGAGAGCGGCGTCGGAAAGAGCGAGCATCTGAATCGCGAATAAAGCGGCATTATCGGAACCGTCGATGGCCATACAGGCAACGGGAATCCCGCGGGGCATCTGAACGGTGGAGAGCAGGCTGTCAAGTCCGTCCATCGTGGAGGATTTTACCGGAACGGCGACGACGGGCAGGATGGTATGCGCGGCGAGAACGCCCGCTAGATGGGCGGCTTTTCCGGCGGCGGCGATGATGACACCAACACCGTCAGCTTCGGCGGACGTTGCGATTTCGGTGGCAAGCGCGGGCGTGCGATGCGCGGAAGCGACGCGGACGGAGAACGGTACGCCAAAGGTACGGAGTTGTTTGACGGCACCTTGCATAACGGGCAGATCGGAGTCGGAGCCCATAATAATAATAACCTTTTTCAATGGAATGCATCCCCTTTCCTAGTAAATTCTATTGTACCGTATTTTGTCTCGTTATGCAATAGCAGAAAAATTTTTTTGAGGAAATGCTAAATTCCTCTTGCATTTTCAGAAGACACGTGTTATAATACACAAGTGCTCAGGAGAAAAGAGCATATGGCATATGCGCTTGTAGCTCAGCTGGATAGAGTGACTGGCTACGAACCAGTAGGTCGGGGGTTCGAGTCCCTTCAAGCGCGCCAAAACATCTAAGAGAGGAACCGTTTTCGGACGGTTCTTCTTCTCTGATGAGTACCGTTGTCCATTATATGCGCTTGTAGCTCAGCTGGATAGAGTGACTGGCTACGAACCAGTAGGTCAGGGGTTCGAGTCCCTTCAAGCGCGCCATATAAAAAGACTGTCATGAATGATACAAATTCGTATCTGTTATGATGGTCTTTTTTAATAATAAGAGTAAGGTTATTCAGAACAACAAAGCACGAGGGGATGGTTTTTTGAAAAATGTAAGAGTCATAGCTGTAGTTTTGGTTTTGATGATTGTATTGTCGGCCTGTACAAACAGCTCATCACAGGAGAATCTGTCCACATCCGTATCGGATTCTTCCGGACAGATCTATTTATATGGGGAAGTGCACAACGTAGATAAGATATTGGATAAGGAATTGGAGTTGTGGCGCGAATACTACAACCAAGGCATGAGGCATTTATTTGTGGAACTTTCATATTATACCGCGGAATTTCTGAACCTGTGGATGCAATCGGATAGCGACGTGCTGCTCGACGAAGTATATAAAGATTGGGCTTATACCGCTACACATGATCCGGATGTCAAAGAGTTTTATGGCAAGATCAAACGCGAATGTCCGGAAACCGTTTTTCACGGAACAGACGTCGGCCATCAGTACGATACGACCGGAAAGCGCTTTTTGAAGTATCTGAAAGAGAATGGGTTGGAAAACACCGATCAATACTCGCTGACGCAGGAAAACATAGAGCAGGGGCAATATTATTACCTAAATAGTGACGATGTCTATCGTGAAAATAAAATGGCGGAAAATTTCATCCGAGAATTTGACAAACTGGAAGACGAAAACGTCATGGGCATTTATGGCGCGGCCCACACCGACCCCAATGCCATGGATTACATGACTAGGTCCGTCCAATGCATGGCAAATCAGTTGAAAACGAAATACGGTGATAACCTTTATTCGGAGGATCTGTCCTCCATGGGAATGGAACCGGATGCGACCGGAACCATCACGGTGGATGGAAAGGACTGGCAGGCACTCTATTATGGAAAACAGGATATGTCCTCCTTTTCCAAAGAGTATGTCTGCCGGGAATTCTGGCGTTTGGAAAATGCGTATGAGGATTTTCAGGATAAACCGAAAACCGGCGATTTGCTGCCGTATAATAATTATCCAATGCCGATAGACAAAGGCCAGGTCTTCATGATTGATTATATCAAGGCAGATCAATCAGTCGTACGGAAGTATTATCGTTCCGATGGAAATTTGTGGGATGCCAAACCGATTACAGAGGAATTTACGCTGGAGTAGCGTTATAAATACCCTATAAACACACCGGCACAAAGGAAATTGCCATCAACGCAGACTGATATCGGTAATTTTGTTTTTTTGTCTTGACAGGGACGATAAATCCACGTATGATGGAAACATCCTGACTGCTGAAGGTGAAAACATGAAAACTGAGGCATTCCTCGACATTCTAAACGTCGGCCGGCTCGATTTTACGCCGTTTGCCGTGATCGACGGCACGCCTATTTATCCGCAAGTGCTTACAACGGTTTCAGGGGAGACAATCCATATCACTTGCCAGTATCACGAGAAGCTTTCGGACGATTTTTACTTCACCTGCGAGGGTAAAAACGGGATTTCCTGCCGCCGCGTGTTCCAAAACCATACCGGCGGGGTCATTCACTTAAACGAGCTGGGGTTAGCGCTGCGGGGCATTACTTTCGGAGGTAGTGTGTCGGACGACTACTTTTACCATAACGAAAACCCGCGCATCTACCAGCGTATGACCTTCCCCGTCGATTATTGCCGTACGGCGGCGGACGCCAGCGACTCGGAATACGACATCTCCGCCGGTACCCGATGGGCGGATCCCGGCGTCGTCTGCGAACGTATCGGACGTTCACCCTATCAGCCCTTCCCTGCGATTCATCTTGGGAATTATGCGTCCGCGCATGGGATCGTTCACGGTACGCTTTCCCAGAAGGTCTTTTACCATAATTATCTCGTATCTCATGAAAACAATACGGTTACGCTCGCAATTTATTCGTCGTTTAAGGCGATCGAATATCTGGAAGCCGCGCCGGAGCGGGTCTTGGTGGATGAATGGTGGATCGGCACGACAGAACATGCCGGGGATCTGGAGCGTATTTTCGAGGATTACGCAGATGTACTGCGTAAAAAGCTCCCCGCGAATTACGGTGCGAGCGCGATCAACCGCGATACGATGATTTGGGGCTCCTGGAACGACGGCAACAGCCGCCGCATCTCGGAGGAAATGCTGCTCAGAGAAGCGAGATACTTACAGGAAAACTTCCCGATGGTACGCTGGTTCCAACTGGACGACGGGTATGCCGTGGATGTGCCTCCGGCGCATGGACTGGGCGTACCGTATGAGGGCGAGGACGGCGTTGATCATATCAAGTTCCCTGAAGGACTGCGGCATTACTCCGATAAGCTACGCGAGATAGGCCTGCGTCCCGCCCTCTGGATCGGCGGGCTCTGCGCGCACAAGACGAAAATCTACCGCGAGCATCCCGAATGGTTCTGCGACTACTCCATCCGCATCCCGGATCAGTCTCCGCTGGACGTCAGTCTGCCGGAGGTACGGGAGTACATGTCCCACGCGCTGGATGTCCTGCTTTCCGAGTATGGCTTTGACGCAGTCAAGCACGATTTCTGGAGTTATGCGTTCGAGGACAGCCATGATCTCTTGCATATTAAGACAGAATCGGGCTATTATTACCGCGACTGGTGGCTTAAAGAACTGCGCCGCCGGCTGCCGACGGACGGGTATCTGCAAACAGGCTGCGATATCGTGATGGGCAACCCCTTCCTCGGGGAACTTTTTACGAATTACCGTTATGGTATCGATATCGGCAGCGGCAACTGGGATTATGTCAAGACTAATTTCCTCTGGGGCGCCGCCTGCTTCGCGACGCATACGGGAGATCTGTTCGTGCCGAACTCCGACTCCGTGGGTCTGTTCCCAGGACTCAATGATACGGACGCGATGTTTGCGTTGAATTACTGCCTTGTGACGCATTCGATGGTGGAGATTGCGGGTAATTTGAGTCTGAGCAGTCCGGAGAATCCGCGCCTGCGCAAGCTTCGTAAAGCGACCTGTAACGTCAACAACGGACAGGATATATATTTCGCGGGCTATGACTACCGGAAGGGAAGCTCTCCCCTGCCGGCGATACTATATTTTAAAACGCCGCATTTTTCGACACTTACGGCTTGCCCGTATCTGCCAAGCCGCACAGTGGGTTTGTTCAATACGCAGGATACGCCGCTGACAGTGTGTTTTACAGCGCGTGAGCTGGGGCTGGAGAGCGGCGCGTATCGGATACTCGATGTCTGGACGCACGAGAACGTGTCGCCTGTGGAAGAAACGTTTTGTTTTACACTTCCGCCGCACGGAAGCTTGCTGCTTGCGGTGCTGCCAGAGGCAAGCATCCTGCTGGAAGACACAAATGTAAAGGTGACCGGAGCCGCGATATGCGGACAGACGTTTGCCGTCGACTGTGCCTATGCCGCAAAGGCCGCGGAGCTGCGTTTTTCGGCAAAAGTTAAGCGCGTAACGATGGATGGAGAGGAACTCCCGTTTGAAGAACGGGACGGCAACTGCTTGTTGGATATCCCAAGTGCGGGAACGCTGGAATTTGAACTGGAATAAATACGATATTAGGCGTCCGCGAAGGGATAATATGTCCTTTGCGGACGCGTTCTCATCTTAAAAAAGCGGATTGACAAGTACAGGAAATCATGATATACTTTTTAACATGATGTAAACGATTACATCCATCAATAAAGTAACGGAGGCAACCAAGATGGCGTATTTTGTAAGAGCGGAGCAGGATGCCCGCATTGCGCGCTTTGCTAAGTTCCTCGACTCAAAGGACCTCGATTTTGCTCTTGTTTATTACGATGAAACGAACGTCGCCAACGGCTGGTATCTGACGGCCTGGTGTCCGCAGTTTGAGTCGGGCAGTGTATTAATCTCCCGGGAAGGACAGGCGATGATCCTTGGCGGTCCGGAGAGCGAGCCGTTTGCCAAGCAGGACAGCGCCGTCACCGATACGCGCAATGTACCGGTATTTATGGTACCGGATGAGGAGTATCCCAACGCGAAAATCATCAGCTTACATGACTTGTTTTCGGAGCTGTCGCACGGAGGCAACATCCGGAGAGTCGGTATCGTCGGTATGGATACGATGCCTTTAGGTGTCTATCTCGGCCTCAAGGAAGCGTTCCAGGGCGTAGAACTGGTCGATGTTACGGACACCTTCCTGCATTACCGCTACATCAAGTCCCCGTGGGAGCTTACCCAAATGCGCCGTGCGTTTGAGCTGTGTGATCTTGCGTATGACGCGATGGCAGCAAAGGTTCATCCGGGGGCGCGCGAGTATGAAGTCGCAGCGGCGGGTGAAGTTATTTGTCGAGCGGCAGGAGCGTCGAGTTTTGCGTATAAGACGATCGTTGGGTCTGGTGCGCGTTCAAACGCGGTTGTGCCGACAGCAATGGATAAGGTTATGGAAGCCGGCGAGACGGTCATGCTCGGCATCGCGCCGCGCGTCAACGGTTATGCCGCGACTTTCGGTCATACGCTGCCGGTTTCCGGTAGTTACACGCCCGCGCAGGCGGAGGGCTTTAAACGCGCGCAGGAAGTGCTTGCCATGACCCGCGACGCGCTGCGTCCCGGTATGACCGGTCGAGAGATTGACGCATTTGGACGGAAACATTTCGAAAAGCACGGCCTTATGCGCTACATCGTCTGTCCGTTCGCGCATACCTGCGGTTTGATGGAAGCGGAAGCACCGTTCTTTGGGCCGAATTCCGACGATGTGGTGCAGCCCGGTATGGCGATTAACGTTGACGTCAGCTTCTTCGGGCATCCGGAGCTGAACGGACTGCGCATCGAGACCGGCTATGAGATCACAGAGCACGGTCCGGTGCCGTTTTCGCCGAAGATGGAAAAGATCCTCCTCGGGTAATCATCTATGCGTATTTTTGTCGGTTCAATCCAGCAGGAGACGAACAGCTTTTCACCTCTGCGCGCGGCGTATGAGGACTTTGACTGTGCGCGTGGGGACGCCATGCTCGAAAAAATCGCGGCGACGAGGGTATTCCGTGAGGCGGGCGCGGAGATTATCCCATCGATCTACGCCCACGCGCTGCCATCCGGACGACTTTCCGAAGATGTTTTCGATCGGCTTTTGACGGAGCTGACGGATATGTTGCAAAAGAGCCTGCCGGTGGATGGCGTATGGCTCTATCTGCACGGCGCGCTGGAGGTGGACGGCTCCCCTTCCTTTTCGGGTGACCGCGCGATCACGAGGGCTGTGCGCGAGATTGTCGGAACGCATGTACCAGTAGCGGTTGCGATGGACTTCCACGCAAACCATGACCCGGCGATTGTCGGCGACGTCAATATCCTGCGTGGTTATCGTACGGCGCCGCATGCCGACATGCCTGAAACACAGGTGCGTACGGCGGAGTTGCTTGTGCGCTGTATTAGGGAGCGTCTTCTCCCCTGCCCCATGATCGTCACAATTCCCGCGATCGTGGCGGGCGACATGGTCATTACCTCGAATCCACCGATCAACGCGTTGAATACCCGTCTTGACGAGATCGAGCGCGCCCCGGAGATGCTGACGGTATCCTTCTTCAACGGGCAGAACTGGGTGGACAGTCCACGCAACCACGCATCGGCGGTAGCGATTGCCTTACCCGGGTATGAGGACAAAGCGGCCGCCTACGCTCGGGAAATTGCGGATACATTCTGGGACATGCGCCGCGATTTTCGCTTTCTGATACTGGCTTTACCGCCGGAGGAAGCGTTGATCGCCGCGCAAAACTCACCGGAAAGCACGGTATTTGTCACGGATTCCGGCGATAACACAACGGCAGGCGCAGGCGGCGCGTCGGCGTTTTTCCTACGGGTGGCATTATCCTTAGGTACGAAAAGCATCCTTTTTGCGGGACTTTATGACCCGGAAGCGTATAATACATGTGAAAAAGCCGGCATTGGTGCGGAAGTTACGTTGTATCTCGGCGAGGAGCGTGTTCCATTTACCGGAAAAGTCATCGTGCTGTCCGAAATCGACGGCTGGGACGGAGAGTCGGCGGGTATGGGCGCTCTACTGCGCGGGAAAGGCGTGGATGTACTCGTCTGCGAACGGCGCTGCGCGTTTACAACACCGGAAATCATCGCGTCCGGCGGCGCGGACTGGACGGCGTACAAAATCGTCGTCGTAAAGCTTGGGTATCTGTATCCGGAGCTTGCGAAGATCGCGCCGAAGGCAATGCTCGCGAAAACCCCGGGCGCGTCGAGCGTCGATATCGCGCATATCCCCTTTACCGCAGTCGAGCGGCCCATCTGGCCGCTCGATGAGATGTAAAACAAAAGAGGCTGTTTTCATAACAGCCTCTTTTGCTATATGTTACAGCCTGTACAGCGCTTCCTCCATCGAATCGGCATCGACCTCATAGGTGCGTCCGTCGATGATGCGCATATAGGGCTTCCCATACGCACCGGGGAGCACGCCGCGCTCGACCGTTTCGCAGCGCAGGGCCAGCGGATGCTCGACGGTAAAGGGCTTCATGCGGTCAAAGCTTTTGATCGCTTCCCGCGTCTTCTCACGGATGAGCGCGTGCGCCCTCGCCTGCGGCAGGAGCATACCGCCGCTCCAGGTGACGCCGCGCTTGACCTCGCAGCCGACGACCCACGGTAGGAAGGATTTCGCCTCCGCACAGAGCTTATCGTCGCCGGAGACCATGATGACGGGCTTGCCGCGTTCGCCGACGATGGCGGAGTCAATCGCGGTTTCACCGAATTTCACGCCATTGACCCAGTAATTCTGGATGGAGGCGCTGCTCATCGTATGCTCCAGAATCGCGCCGGGAGTGCCGGCCATCGCATGATAGCCTAAGAGGATGACAGCGTCGCAGTCCTCGAGTCCGACGAAGCGGTCGGTGCCGGTGCTGCCGAGGATGCAGTAGTCGGCAAGGGGGGTGAGCTGTTCGAAGATCAACGTATTCGCGCCACCGTGACAGTCGCGGACGTAAACCTTTTCACAGCCCGCTTCCTTGCAGGCTTCGACGCAGGCGTTTATATCGGCAGTCATATAAGCGCGGCTTTCCGTACGCCGGGAACCGGAGTCCATGACCTGCTCGCGGCTGTAGATACCGCTGATCCCCTCGGCGTCGACCATGAGATAGATGTTCATACGTTGGGCCTCCTTATTGTACGCCCTCCAAGGCGTCGAAATCAGGTATGGCGTCGGTGCCGGAGGAGGATAGTTCCTGAATATAACCGTCCAGCATATCGTTGTCCGATAGGAAGTCTGTTACGCGGCAGTATTCCCGTGCGGTGACGCGGCGATTGAGCGCGGGGATCCCAAGTGCACCCGCAAACGGCGTATACTGCGACATTACGGAATACAGTACGCTGCCCGCTGGCAGCGTGTCACGGCACCAGCGCAGGACGGTGAGCGAATCGGCCGAATACCCAGGCAGTACCAGATGCCGGATCATCACGCCGCGCTGAAGAATGCCGTCCTCCCCCATCCGAAAAGGACCTGTCTGCCGGAGCATCTCTAAAATCGCGGCGGTAGCGACCTTAAAATAGTCTTCCGCGCCGGAATACCGTTTCGATAATGACGGCGAGTGATACTTCAGATCGGGCAGGTAGACATCGATCTTTCCTTCGAGCGTACGCAGTGCCAGAACGGAATCGTAGCCGCCGGTGTTATAAACGACAGGCTTTCCGAAGGGCTTGCGCAGGAGTGAGGGAAGAAGATGCGTATAATGGGTGGGGTTGACGAGACTGACCGTATCGCACCGCTCGGCAAGCCGCTCTATCCGCATGCGCAGCTCGTCTTCGGACAGCACCCGTCCAAAGCCTTCATGGGAGATGCGTTCATTCTGGCAAAAGACACAGCCCAGCGCGCAGCCGGAAAAGAATACGGCGGCGGTGCCGTGCGCACCGGAGATGCATGGCTCCTCGCCGTAATGGGGAGCGATGCGGGCGACGCGGGGGGCGGTTCCCATTCTGCAAAAGCCCTCGCCGCGATCGACATCACGGACGGCCCGACAGTGGCGGGGGCATTCGGCGCAGATTACCATTCGGCGGTGGCGTCGCAGGAGAACATCGGCGTATAACCGTGCTCGACGCACCACTTCGCGCCTGTGAGGACGCGGTCACGGAAGTTTGGCATATAAGCGACGTAGTCTTCGTAGAAGTACTGCTCGTGAATCATAATTTCGACGAAGCCCTTTTTAGGGAAACGTGTTTCACCTTCGTCGAGATGCTTGACGATGCCGTCGGGTTGGTATAGGTTTAGCACGGCATCAATGCGGCCATAGATCATATCCTCGCCGTGATCCTTCCAGAAGCCGTATTCATTGACCTTGGCAACTTCTTCGGGCGTCAGGTAGTAGCTGACAAAGGATTTGCCATCTTTAGCCTCCATATAACCCATGAGGGTCTTGACGCCGCGGGAGCGGATGGCACGGATAGCCTGGCGGTTGCCGGAACCGAAGTGGATGGTGGTCGCGCGTTCCAGTTCATAACCCGCGAAGCGCTTGGCCTCGGTATTGATGTGATCGTAGTCGTATTTAAGCTTTGCGTAGGTCGTTTCGGAATAAGGATATTCCGGGAATTCAAAGTCGGAGTGGAACGCGAGATGGAGCCAATCGCGATTGGCGAGGAATTCGTTGCGGTAGCGGTCGGTCATCATCGAGAGATTAAAGCCGCCCTTTCGATCGGTTGCGTAGAAAAGATTTAAGCGGACTTTAATCCCATACTTGTCGTGCGCTTCTTTATAAACGGCGAGGTACGGATTGTCAAAGATGGAAGTATAAGCATTGGCGGTCAGATCCTGGAGCCACCAGATATTGTCGTCGACGGAGAACGCAAAGCGCCGGGTAGCTTCGGGAATCCAGTAGATGCCGGCCTTGACAGACATACCCGCTTCATCATACGCCTCAATGGTATTGCGGTAGCCGTCGAGTTCGATAGTGGCATGATATGCGCCGTTTTTCCAGACAGCGGGTTTGTTGTTGATGTGGATCGTTTTTTCGGGGGCGGCTTCCACCGCAATGTCTACGGCAAGCGTATCGCCGCAGCGGACACCGGCAACATCGGTCAGCATCTGCCCGTCAACAGGGGTGATGAAACGCAGAGACATAAAAAAGACCTCCTAGTATTATAATCACGAAAATTTCTAATATATAATGCTTAAAGTCCGATTAGAACAAGGCCTTTGACGACTTCACCGACACGAACCTGATCAAAAGCACGCGGAAGCTCGTCGAAGTCCCAAACATGTGTGAGTAAAGCGTCCACGGGAAGCTTGTCTTCCCGTAGATGTCCGCATACGAGATCGAGTGCGTCCCGCACGCGCGGGCTGATACGCTGATAAAGAAAAGACTGAGGGGATTTCAAGAGATCAAAGGTATACGGGCGATGCGGCACGGCATAGACCGCGAGCGTACCGCCTTCGCGCAGATAGGGCAGCCCGTTTTCAAGGACCGCGTAATTTCCAGATGCCTCAAAGACGACATCCGCACCGCCGAAAGGCGCAAGAAGGGATGAAATGTCGGAGGGACGGACGAAGGTGTAATCGGCGCCGAGCTGCTTTGACACTCCAAGGCGGGATTCGCGGCGGCCGAGCGCAGTGACCGACGCGGCGCCGTATGCATGGGCAAAGTATGTCAGCGAGTATCCGGCAATACCGGTACCTATGACGACGATATGCTTGCCGCGCAGATCGCCGACCTGCATGGCGGCGCTCGCGGTTTCGGCGAGGGGGAACGCCAGCGCCGCTTTTTTGATGGGCAGATCGCCCGGAATGACGAGATTTGCGGCGTAGCGGCCGCGATATGCGTTTGCCGTATCGAGGAGGTGTCCGTCGGCGAGATAGGCGTCCAGGTCGCCGGCGATCCCGCATTCGGCAAAACCGCCCCAGGAGGAATAATAGGTACCGTCGAAACCGCGTACGATAGCGTTTGAGCAGATGACACGATCGCCGAGCTTGAACTGGCGGACGCGGGAGCCGACTTTTACGACTTTACCAAAGCTCTCATGTCCGAAGACGACAGGGTATGCAGGGGTCGCAAAGAGGTCATCGACGATCATGCGGTCGGTAGTGTTACAAAAGACACATCCTTCGTTTTTAACAAGCACCTCGTAATCATCCGGCTCCGGGATGGGCAGCTCGATGGCCTCGACCGCTCCGGGTGACAGTGCGGCATAAGCTTTCATGCGACGCCTCCTTATATTTTACAGGGAGAATAAATCGTCGGAGGAAAATTCAGGCTCGCAGGTGACGTTAAGACCGAGCTTACGGAGAGTACGCTCATCATTATTGGATAGAATACAGGAACTGTGCGCTTCACAGCCGCGCAGGCCGTCGAGCTTGGAAAGCGCCAGCTCTGCCGTTGGATTGGTTGCCGCGCAGATGGACAGGGTCATCAGCGTTTCAGAAAGATTGAGTGTGGGGTCTTTGGACTTTAAGCGATCCTTTTTCAGCCGTGTGATCGGTTCCAGGAAGACGGGAGATAAAAGATGCAGTTCGTCCGCCAGTCCCGCAAGCACTTTAACGGAATTCAAAACGCAGCTCGACGGTGCGCCGAGGAGCTTGGAGGCTTTGCCGGTGATGATACGGCCGTCGGCGAGCTGGATAGAGAGTACAGGCACACCTGTTTCGGCGGCGCGGCGGCAGGCAGGTTCGACTACGGCGCGGTCGGCGGGCGTCATGGATAGCTGCTTTAGCAACAGTTCGACACGCTGCGCCGTTTCCGCGTCGCAGCGGCCGAATTTATAATCACAACTTGCCTGATAATAGCGGCGTAAAATCTCCTGACGGGCGGCCTCACGGCAGACTTCATCGTCGATGATGCCGAAACCGGCCATGTTCACACCCATATCCGTAGGTGAACGGTAAAAATGCGGATTGCCCGTGATTTTCGTCAGGATGGTGTTGACGATCGGGAAAACCTCGATATCGCGGTTGTAGTTCACGGTCGCTTCGCCGTAAGCCTCGAGATGGAAGGGGTCGATCATGTTTACGTCCTTGAGATCAGCGGTAGCGGCTTCATAAGCGAGGTTGACGGGGTGCTTTAAGGGCAGATTCCAGATGGGGAAGGTTTCGAACTTGGCGTAACCGGCCTTAACGCCGCGGCGGCTTTCGTGATAGAGCTGTGACAGGCAGGTGGCGAGCTTACCGCTGCACGGGCCGGGCGCGGTAACGACAACGAGAGGACGGGTCGTCTCAATGTAGTCATTGATTCCATAGCCCTGCTCGGAAACAACGAAGTCTATATCGGCGGGATAGCCGTGGATAGGATAGTGCGTATAGGTACGAACGCCGCGCTGCTCAAGCATGTTGCGGAAAGCGTGTGCGGCGGGCTGATTAGCGTACTGAGTGACGACGACGCTGTTGACATAGAGACCGAGTTCCCGGAAAGCGTCGATGGTACGCAGCAGATCACGTTCGTAGGTAATACCGAAATCAGCCCGGATTTTACTTTTTTCGATATCACCGGCGTTGATACAGAAGACGATTTCGGCCGAGTCGCTGAATTTTTGCAAAAGCTTTACTTTGGCATTGACATCAAAGCCGGGCAGGACGCGAGCGGCATGATAATCGTCGAAGAGCTTGCCGCCGAACTCAAGGTAGAGCTTGTTGCCGAAGGCTTCGATGCGGCGGCGTATCTGTTCGGTTTGCTTTTGCATATACAGAGCGTTGTCAAAGCCGATTTTCTTCATATGTGTTCTCCTCAAAATACTTCAGATATCATCAAACTATATTATTCTACCACCAAAAGAGGTTCGATTACAAGAGCGGATTCATCAAAATGATACAGATGTTTTTAGAAATTTTGTACAAAGGCAGATTCCGGAATTTTCCTGTAAAGGAAATTAAAATAATCATGGAAAATCATTGAAACAAACGGAAGTCTGTGGTATACTTTAAATAGAATTACAAGCATGAAGGAGGAGACACGGCCACGAAATACGGGCCGTGGATCGGGTATGAGGAGGAAGCTCTCTTTTGTTTTAGCGGCATTGCTGCTGCTTACGCTGCTCGGCGGCTGCTCGAGCTCATCATCGACGAAGAAAAATGGGGTTACAGGGCAGCTGCCCGAGGTAACCGATGCGATGTACGCGGCGGATTACTGGATTGCAAAGATGAAATCGCCGGATACCGTCCTGCTGTCATCTTCCGAAATCGGCACGGTGAATGCACAGATTGCAAACGATGAGGATTCAGGCGTTGCGGATCTTGTTTCCTATCCCAGTTCGCTCACCTCGGTACAGCTAAAGCGGTATCTAAATGCTGTCTCCATTCCGACGTCCGACTTGTTTGATGCCGATGGGGTACAATATGAAGAGTCTTTCTTTGACGACCTGATTCTTTCGATCAATGTGGAAAACGTCGAGGAAACCAATAAGGTCAGCTATGCAATCGCGCTCACCAATACGGCGCTGCGAACCTTCCCGGTTTTAGCGGCGGCTTATGAGGACGCAAAGAAGCCGGAGATTGACGTGTTCCAGCTCGGACAGGTTTTCGTCGGCGATCCGGTCATAATCCTACATACCAATGTAGATAACACCTGGTTTTTCATACAGACCCGTACACAGCGCGGATGGGTTCGTGCGACGGATATGATCTTCATGGAAAAGGGCAGCTGGGTCAGCTATATTGAGACGACGAACTTTATTCTTGTCACGGCGCCGTCGATTACACTGGAGAATAACCCCTACTCGAGCACCATGTCCAACCTGACGCTGTACATGGGGACGAGACTGCCGCTTTATACGGATGATACGGTTCCCTCTCCGGTGGATAACCGCGGTACGGCGGGATGCTATGTTGCGAAGTATCCGACGGTTGACCGTTTCGGATATCTGGAATATCAGCCGCTCTTAATCCCGATGACGGAGGATGTCAGCGTAGGTTATCTCCCCTACACCGCGGCGAACGTCGTCACGCAGGCATTGAAGCTGACGGGCAGACGAATAGCGTCGAACCGTATCGGATACGGACGTGATAGCGCGACATTTGTGCAGGATTTATACGCGGTGTTCGGCATCTTCATGCCGGCCACGACGGATGCGCAGCAGGAGATCCTCGCTGGCGATACCGATATGGTCAAGATGACGAGTGCGGAACGGGAGAAAACACTGGGGTCTTTAACCGCGGGTACGCTGCTGTACAGTGATGATCGTGCGTTTGTGCTTTTAGGCGTCGACAATAAAAAACCCTATGTCGTCTCGGCGATTGACGAATACTATTATGATAATCTCCGCAATTTGGCGAATGCGACTGTTATCACAAGTCTTGATATCGTCAAGAAGGATGGAACTCTATTTCTGGACACGCTGGAGGTTGCCAAGGTATTCGGCGTAGTCAAGGAAAAGGATACGGCAACGACTACAGCAACGACGACTGCCGGTAAGGCTACGACTACGGTATCCGGCACGACGTCTGCGAGCGGTACGACGAAAGCGGGCGATCAGGGTACGACGTCTTCGAGTACCAAGGCGGCTTCCACAACTTCCTCTACGAGTAAAAAGAGCTGAATAAAATACAAACGATCCCCGTTGACGAGGTATAATCCTTTTCAACGGGGTTTTTTGTATCTAATGATTCGTTTTACGGTTCCAATCCCGCACGTCCTTTAGCTCATCACAGAGTCGTATATAACTTTCATAGCGGGAAACAGGGATGATGCCGTTTGAAACTGCCTCCAGTACCGCGCAGCCGTCTTCTTTGACATGCAGGCAGCCTGTATAGCGACAGTTGTTGATAAACGGGGACATTTCCGGAAAGCCGTACTGGATATCCTCGCGCAGGAGAGTTTCCAGACGTGTGACGTCAAAGGCGGAGAAGCCGGGAGTGTCGGCGACATAACCGCCGCCAGGGAGCGCGTACAGCTCGGTATGCCGGGTGGTATGCTTGCCGCGTCCGAGCTTTTCGGATAGCTCACCGACAGTCAGCGACTGTTCCGGCAGCATCTGAGAAAGAATGCTCGACTTCCCTACTCCTGAATTACCGGTCAGCGCGGAAGTTTTCCCACGCAGGAAATCGCGCAGAGAAGCGATCCCTTCACCGGTCTTGGCTGAGACACGCAGGACGGGGATGCCAACGTGGGTATAGATTTGCGAAAAGCGTTCGCCCAGATCGAGATCTGCTTTGTTAATGCAGAGAACAGGGGCGATTCCCTTAAAGACAGCGACGGCAAAGACGCGATCGATTAAATAGGTCTCCGTTTCTGGCGGAGCGGTGGATGCAATCACTACGATTGCATCGAGATTTGATACTGCGGGACGAATCAAAACATTTTTTCGGGGAGCAAGTTCGGTAATGAGCATGTCACCGTCCGGCTGTTCGGCGCAGATGACATTATCTCCGACGGTCAACCGTATTTTATCATGCCGGAAGATACCGCGAGCCCGGCAATCGAAGATAATGTCGCCGGTATCGACGGTGTAAAGGCCGCCGATACCGCGAATAATCGTTCCTGTACGCATACCGGTCAATCAAAGATGACGACCTGATCCGCATAAAAGACGCCGTCGAAGTAGACCTGCGCGAGGATGGAGCCGTTACCGCGCAGGGTGATGTTGATTATACCGAGGGAGGTTTCATATTCCTGTTCATGGATGACCTCGCTGCCGGATTTGACAGTGACGAGAACTTTATCGCGCTTGTCGGACGGCAGCTTGACGGCAAGGACATAGGTGCCTTTGACGTCGCCAGAGGAATCGGAGGGGTCGGTAGAGGAATTCGGATTGGAGGCGCCGTCGACAGAGGTGGTGGAATCCGGATCGGCGATACTATGGCTTGCGATATAGATATCGACAGCCGACTTTTCCGGCACTTCGGCATCCGCCGCGACGCTTTGGGCGACGACAGTGCCTTCCTCCGCATCACTTTCCATGGGGATAACTTCGCCGAGGACGAGACCCGCGGCCTGCAGCATCCGTTCCGCACGGCTTTCCGTGAGACCGGCTAAATTGGGTGCGATGGTCATCACCTCGTCACGACCTATACTGATCACGAGCTTAACGACGGAACCGGGGGTAAGCTGTGTCAGCGCATCAGGAGAGGTGCGGATGACATAACCTTCCGTGATGGTATCGGAGACCTCGTATTCGTTGGTATACATGAAATCGAGACTCGACAGGCGTAGCTGAGCGGTACGGTATTCCACGTTTGTAAGGTCTGGCAGCATGACCTTTTTCGCGCCTAGGCTGACAGTCACATTAATAGTCGTATCGGCCTTGATGGTACGACCGGCGACAGGCTTTTGCGAGATAATGACACCCTCATCAAAGGTGTCGCTGTAGAGGGTTTCGGACTCGACGATATTGTACATGCTATAGTCCGAACTAGCGAGTACGGCACGCAAATCCTGCCCGATGAGGTTTGGAGAAGTAAACTCATCCGTTTCAACATCGGCAGCAGTACCAAAAATCGTCGTAATGATGAAAGCTGCCCCGCCGAGGAAAATGGCGGCGGTCAGGATACCGGTGACGATATAGACGAAGATAGAAGTGCGGCGACGCGACAGGTAGGGTTCGTAGTCGTCGTCATCTTCATTCTTTAGACGTCGCGGAGCCGGATTGGCAGCCGGTTTCTTATTAAAAAAGGTACGGGCGTGTGCGGCGGCATCCGAATGCGCGGTGGCATTCGTATCTGCCGCAGGCTGAGACTTCTTAATGTCCGCGGTAGAAAATTTCTGCGTATTTTCGGCAGAGGACACCGTAGACGGTACGTTATACGCGAATATAATGGACGAATCACGCTGGAAACGTTCAAAATCCCGCAGAATCTCCGCCGCAGAGGAGTATCGGTTATCAATGTTCGCGGACATCGCATGTATGATGATCTGTTCTAAGGCCTCCGGGATGCTCGGATCGATCTCACGCGGAGCGAGGGGGATGGAGTTGATATGCTGAAGAACGACGGCGACAGGGGTATCCCCTTCGAACGGCAGACGTCCGGTAAGCATTTCGTACATCATGACGCCGAAGGAATAGATATCCGAGCGAGCATCGATCTGGCTGCCTCGGGCCTGCTCCGGGGATACATAATGAACTGAACCGAGCGCTTCATCGATCATGGTGACCTGCTGATTTTGCGCGAAGCGGGCGATGCCGAAATCAGTAACCTTTAAAGAACCGTCGCGGAGGATGATGATATTCTGTGGCTTGATATCCCGATGGATGATGCCGCGATTATGCGCATGCTCAAGTGCGGCGGCAATTTGGGGGGCGAAGTGCAGGAATTCGCTGACAGACAGCGCGCCCTTTTTGTCCATGTACTCCTTGAGCGTGATGCCCTCGACAAGCTCCATGACGATGTATTCGATATTATCGGTGCGATTTACATCATAGACCGAGACGATGTTGGTATGCTGCAGCTTTGCGACAGCCTGTGCCTCGGTGTGGAAACGACGACGGAAATCGGCGTCGCTGGCAAATTCGTCTTTCAGGATTTTAATCGCGACATAACGATTTAAAAGCCGGCAACGTGCGCGGTAAACGACCGCCATGCCGCCCATCCCGATGACATTCAAGATTTCGTAACGGTTGTCCAGTAAAAGACCTAAGTATTTATCCAAAGATGGGTTCCTCCCTCCTACGCACGGAGCATGAGTACGGTGATATTGTCATGACCGCCGGCGGTATTTGCCGCGTCGATGAGTGTTTGCGTACAGGCTTCCATATCTTGATGCTCCCGGAAAACCGAATAGATCGTCGTCTCATCGATCATACCGGAAAGCCCGTCAGAACAAAGTAACAGCACCGTATCATTGTTCAATTCAAAGGGATAATAATCGGCCTGCACACGTTCATCGGTGCCAAGCGCGCGTGTAATCAGGTTTCGGCGCGGATGACGGCGCGCTTGTTCCTCGGTGATCTGTCCTTTGACAAGCATTTCCTCGACGACGGAGTGATCCCGCGTGATGCGTGAGACACCGGTGTCGGTTAAGTAATAGGCGCGGCTGTCACCGATGTTGGCAAGCATGCCGCAGCCGTTTTGAAAGAAACCGCCGACAAGCGTAGTGCCCATACCGTTATACGAGGCATCGGAGACGGATTTACGATAGACCTCGTAATTAGCGAAATTAATGGCATTCAAAAGCACGGATTGTGCATATTTATTACTCATTTCCGGGCGTATATCGCGTTTCATATGATCCATAAAAACGTCGGAGGCGATAGCGGAGGCCACGTTGCCGGCCTGCGCGCCGCCCATACCGTCACAGACGACGAAGACGGTACGGTTTTCGTCGAGAATTTCATAAGCGCAGGCGTCCTGGTTTTCCGATCGTTGTCGGCCGACGTCAGTCAAGCCAAAGATGCGCAAGGCAACCAACTCCCCTAAAAGTAACTTCAATGAGTATCGATCTGTTTTTTACGAAGCTGTCCGCAGGCGGCGTCGATATCGGCTCCTAGACGGCGGCGCAGAGTTGCGTTGACGCCTGAGGACTGCAGTATTTGCTGGAATCTCCGCACCGCCTCGGGTGTCGAGGGTTTTAAGGGACTTTCGGCGATGTCGTTTAGTCGAATCATATTGACATGCGATCCGGTATCCGAAAGCTTGTGCGCAAGCTCTCGCGCACAAGCGGGCGTATCGTTAAAGCCACGGATCATTATATATTCATAGCTGATACGGCGGCCGGTTTTTACAAAGTATGCATTACAGGAGGCAAGGAGCTGCTCCATCGGATACGCGCGGGCGATGGGCATTATTTGTTGACGGAGCGTATCGTTGGGTGCGTGGAGGGATACGGAAAGGGTGATCTGCAGGCGCTCCTCCGCGAGACGGTCGATCTGATCGCATAAGCCGCTTGTGGAGAGGGAAATATTACGTGCGCCGATGTTCAAGCCGCCAGGCGCGCCGACGAGCTTTAAAAAGCGTAACACATTGTCATAGTTATCAAGCGGCTCTCCGGTTCCCATCAGGACGATGTGGGAGACGCGTACACCGGCGTCAAGACCCGTAAAAAGGATCTGATCGAGGATCTCGGACGGACGCAGGTTGCGGGAAAGCCCGTTTTTAGCAGAGGCGCAGAAGACGCAGCCCATCCGGCAGCCGGCTTGTGTGGAAACACAGACGCTGACGCCGTGAGCATACTGCATGAGGACACTTTCGACGCAGTTGCCGTCTGAAAGCTCCCAGAGGTACTTACGGGTACCGTCGGAGGAAATTTGGCGACGCAGGAGGGTGGGCTTAGATACGACATAGTGTTCGTCGAGCGCCTCCCGGAGGGATTTGGGAAGATCGGTCATTTCGGAAGCGCTGCCGACACCTCGATGCAGCCATGCAAAGACCTGACGCGCGCGATATGCGGGGGCAATTTCCGGGAGCTGTTTTAGTTCCTCCTCGGTAAAGTCCTTTAAATACGGCTTATCCATCGATATTCTCTTTATTTTCTGCATTTACACGACGTAATTTTGCGATAAAGAAGCCATCGGTGCCATCCGTCGTCGGCAGCAGGGTGCGCATACCGTCACATACACCGATGATCGGAAGCGCAAAGCCTTCCAGAGCAAACTCCGGATGGGAAGCAAGGAAGGCATGGATGATCTCCTCGTTTTCTTCGGGGAAGATGGTGCAGGTCGAATAGACGAGAACGCCCGCCGGCTTAACGTAAAGGCTGGCGTTGTGGAGGATTTCCGCCTGCAATCGGGGCAGCATGGCGATTTCACGGAGATCTTTGTAACGAATATCGGGCTTTTTTCGGATGACGCCGAAGCCTGAGCATGGGACGTCAGCGAGAACACGGTCGAAGCGGTCGACGAAGCGCGGAACGGCAAGCGTTGCGTCGATAGGAGCTGTTTCAATGATCGTCGCATCGAGACGGCTCGCGCCTTCGTCGATATAGGTAAGTTTAGAGTCATAGATGTCGCAGGCGATGATGCGGCCGGTGTTCTTCATTAACGCGGCGATGGCGAAGCTTTTGCCGCCGGGAGCCGCGCAGAGGTCGAGGACTTCCTCACCCGGCTGCGGATCGAGGGCGAGCGCGTCGAGCTGGGACGCGGTATCCTGCACCGTAAAGAGTCCGGCATCAAAGCCGGGATAATCCGTCACGCGTCCCGCTTTATCCAAAAAGGCGGCGGTCGGCAGACGGTCGTCGACGGTCAGATCCATCCCCTGCCCTTTCAGTGTATCCGCGAGAGCGGCAGGCTCGCCGCGCAGCGTATTGAACCGCAGCACGGTCGGGGCAGGCTGGTTGTTCGCTTTCAAAAGTTCTTCCGTGGCGTCGAAGCCATAATGCCGAAGGTAAAGCTCTACGAGTTCCTTGGGATGGCTGTAACGAATTGCAAGGAAGTCCGCATCATTGGTGTGCGGCACCTCCGGCGCGGGAGCAGATGCGATTTTACGCAGTACAGCGTTGACAAAGGACGCGGCGCGGGGGTTTGTATAGAGTTTTGCTTCACGGACCGCTTCATTAACGGCGGCCGACTCGGGTATTTTATCCAAAATTAGTAGTTGATAGACGGCTATCCGGAGGATTTCCATTACTTTCGGTGCAATTTTGTTCAGCTTTAATGAGGAAGCCGACGCGATGACGAAATCGAGATAAGCACGCGTTTGGAGCACGCCGTAGCAGAGCTGGGTACAGAGCGCCGCGTCACGGCGATCGAGTCCGCTTTCTTCTATGGCGTGGTCAAGCGCCTCGTCCGACCATGCACCGTGGCGTAAGGCAAGCAGAACCTCGAGGGCGGTATCCCGCGCACTGACAGTGCGTTTTTCCATGAAAAAAATCCTCCTCCCCTTGTTTTATTCGAGCGCCGGGGCAGCGTCAAACTTTGCGGGCAGCGTGTTGCCGCGCAGATAATCGGCGACAGGCGTCATGCGCTTTCCGGCAGGCTGGATCTTCCCGATCGCCAAGGTGTTTTTGTCTCCGCAGACGACGTGGAGCATGCCGTTTGACAGGATCACGGCACCGGGTGCGGCGTCCGAAACAAGGGCGCCGGGACGAATATCGGCAAGCTTTAGGACTGTGCTCCCGACATAGGTAAACGAGCCGGGCCACGGCGTCATACCGCGCGCGCGGTTATAGAGCGTGGCGGCGGGCAGCGTCCAGTCCATACGGCCATCCTCACGGGAGAGCATCGGCGCAAAGGTTGCGTCGGCATCGTTTTGAGGGATACGGACGATGGTGCCGTCCTCAATTTTCGCAATCGTTTTGATCAGCGTATCGGCGCCGAGCCTCATTAGGCGGTCATGCACGGTTTGAGCGGTATCATCCGGGTAAATCGGCGTAGATGCCTTCAAAAGCATATCGCCCGAGTCAATCTCGCGTGCCATGATCATTGTAGTCACACCGGTTTCGGTATCGCCGTTCATGATTGCTGCCTGAATGGGGCCTGCGCCGCGATACTTCGGCAGAAGCGAGCCGTGGACGTTGACGCAGCCGTATCTCGGGAAGCGGCGGACATAGCCGGGCAGGAGCTTACCGTAGGCGACGACGACGATGATATCCGGGCTGATTTCCTCCAACAGAGGTAAAATAGCGCGGTCACGGAGCGTATCCGGCTGATAAATAGGGAGATTATGTCGGATGGCGGCTTCCTTGACGGCGGAGAAAGCAAGCTTCATTCCGCGGTCCTTAGGACGATCCGGCTGGGTCAGTACGCCGACGACCGTATGCCCTTCTTCGCAGAGTGCTTCAAGCGACGGTACGGCAAAATCAGGCGTTCCCATGAATAAGACTTTCATTTCTGCGGTGTCTCCCCGTCTTCATCGACGTAGTATTCAACCTTGTCAGTGAATAGAATGCCGTCCAAGTGATCGGTTTCATGGCACACGATACGTGCCGAATAGCCGGTAGCGGAGAACGTAAAACGCTTTCCATTGCGATCCTGCGCACGGCAGGTAATCTTTGAGGGGCGCTTCACGACACCCCATACGCCCGGAACGCTTAGACAGCCTTCCTGCCCTTCTTCTTCTCCCTCGGCGGAGAGGATCTCAGGGTTAATCAGCTCTAGGGGCGCTTGATCCGGGGGTTCGACGATCACGGCACGGCGCAGTACCCCGACCTGCGGAGCTGCGATGCCGACGCCGTGGCTCTTATGCAGCGTGTCGAGCATGTCGTTGAGCAGCGTATGCAGACGGACGTCGAATTCGGTTACCTCGCGGGAGTGCTTTGCAAGCGTGGGGTCTCCGCGCTTGACAATATTGCGTATCGCCATGATATAAAACCTTCCTTTGCATTGGAAATTGCGGAGTAAAATCAAAGCATATCGGCGTAGATGGAGACGCCGCGGCATTTGGGGTCGCTATTAAACTCACGGAGCGTTTCCCCGATAAAAACGCGCATGTTTTCATGCTCTTTGCAGCGTACGGTGAGCGTATAACGGTATCGGTTGTTCAGGCGCTGAATCGGTGCGGCGGCGGGGCCCAGCAGATCGCCTTTTATCTTACAAACGCTTAATGCGCGTGAAGCGATATCCCGCAGGCGCACGGCTGCCATATACACATTCTCGTCAAGCGGCCCCGATAGAAAAAACTGTATCATGACGAAAAACGGAGGCTGCCTTAAAGCCTGACGAAGGGCGATTTCTTCCCTGTAAAAGCGCTCATAGTCCTGCTTGGCAGCGGCAAGAATTACGTCGGATTTTGGCGCTGCGGTCTGGATAACAGCGTATCCATATTTCAATCCACGCCCCGCGCGGCCGATGACCTGGGTAATCAGAGAGAAGGTTTCTTCGGCGGCGGCATAATCGCCGCTATAAAGAGAGGTATCCGCATCGATAACGCCAACAAGCGTCACATTTTCAAAATCCAACCCCTTGGCGACCATCTGTGTACCGATCAGAACGTCCGCTTCCTGATCGCCGAACGCGTTCAGGATATCGCCGTGCGATCGGCTGCCGCCGGTGGTATCGGAATCCATACGCAAAACGCGCAGTTTGGGGAAGCGCTCAAGGAGTTCACGCTCTACTGCCTGCGTTCCGGAACCACGTTCCACAAGTGCGGCATGGCTGCAGGACGGACAGATATCGGGACGTTTGATCGAGTAGCCGCATTGGTGGCAGATCAGACGGCCGTTTGCAGCGTGATAGGACATCGCGACACTGCAATTTTTACATTTTATACTCTGCCCGCACTCCATACACAGAAGCTGACGGGCGCTGCCGCGCCGGTTGAGAAAGAGAATTGCCTGCTCGCCGCGCGAGAGGGTCTGCTGTAAATGCGACAGCAGCTCCGGCCCGAGCGTGCCTGTATAGCCCTGGCGGTAGGCTTCACGGATATCGGATATGATGGCTTCCGGCAGCATGGCTTCACCATAGCGGCGGCGGAGGACGAAGCTTTCATAGACGCCGGTTTCGGCGTAGTAAGCGGAGGTGACCGAAGGCGTCGCCGAACCGAGAACGAGAAGCGTATCGCGGCGGAAGCAGCGGTACTGAGCCACCTCGCGGGCATGATACCGGGGTGCGGCGTCCGATTTGTAGGTATGCTCGTGCTCTTCATCGATGATGATCACGCCGAGATTCTTCACCGGCGCGAAAACGGCGGAGCGGGTACCGATGACGACTCTGCATTTTCCGCTGCGGATACGCTGCCAGGTATCGTAGCGGTCGCCGACAGACAGAGCGCTGTGCAGAACGGCCACCGTGCTGCCGAACTGTCGGTAGAAGCGGTCGGTTAGCTGCGGTGTGAGAGCGATTTCCGGGACGAGCAGGATCACACCTTCGTCGTCGGACAGCACCTTCGTAATGAGCTCCATGTAGACAAGCGTTTTACCGCTTCCGGTAACGCCGCGCAGAAGGGCTGTCGCGTAACGGCATTGATTGAAAATATCACAGAGTCCTTTCGCGACGGCGGACTGCTCCTCGGTCAGCTCAATCGGCACGGGATCGTAGTCGACATTTCGGTTAAGCGCGGAGACCTCAACGGTCTCACACTCGACGACACCGTTTCGCGCTAGGGTGCGGACGACATTTTCACTGACGCCTGTGTAATAATTTATTTCCTTATAAGCCGCCTGATCGGTCTGACGCAAGAACCGCACAACCTCTTTTTGCTGGGGAGAGCGCAGCGGCAGTTCCTCGGCACCGGGAGCGAGACTATAAAGCTTTGCGGTCCGTTCAGTCGTACGGGTACGGACCGTTTCGTCGGAAGTCAGGAGCCGCTTTTGGATCATCGTCGATACGGTGGCGACAACGGGGGCATCCTTCAGCGCCTTTTGCAGCATTTTCAGGGTAACCGGGCCGCTCGCGGCGAAAATCTTTTCAATAACGGGTTTGGAGCCATCAATCAGGATCATCGAATCGACGGCCTCTTCCAGCGTCACATCGGGCGCGGGACGGAAGGTCGTCTCGACGCTGAACCAGTAGCCCGCGGGAAGCATCGCGTGAACGATCGTGTAGAGGGGGCAAAAGACGCGATTGCGCATGTGAATGGCAAGCTTGAGCATATCGCGGTCTAGCACCGGCTTTTCGTCCAGCGCCGTAATGATATATTTCAACTGCCGGTCTTCCTTGGTTTCCGTTATCGAGAGAACCATCGCTTCAAGATGCCGATTCCCCCGTCCGAAAGGCACAAGAACGCGCACACCCGGCACGATATCACTGCCCAGTGTGTTTGGTACAAGGTAATCGTATCGTTTATCCGCCGCGATACTCTGCACATTCACCGCGACACTTGCCACCTTAACGTTCATTCGGGCATGTTATCGGAAGAAGACTCGCATCGCGCGTTTATTTTGCTGCGTTCTCTTCCTTTTCCTCCTCGATTTTGGGGACGATATGCAGCTTTCCCTCGGCAATTTCTCTTAAGGCGAGGGTAACCGGCTTATCATCGAGGTAAAGCTCCTCGTCTTCGGCCTGCTGGGAAATATCGCGGGCGCGGGCGGCGGCCACGTTGACGATCATATAGCGGTTCGGAATTTTGGCAAGCAGGGCAGTGACATTAGGATCTATCATCATAGGGGGTAGCTTCCTTTCAGTAATGGTTATTTACGGCGTGCGGCACGGATAATTTCCGCGAGTCTTGCGGCGGCAATTTCCGGCACATCGCTGATGATTTTATAGTCGAAAGCGTCGGACATGGCGCATTCGGACGTTGCCTTGGCAAGTCTCTTCCGGATTTTATCCTCCGATTCGGTGCCGCGCTTGCGGAGTCTGCGCTCCAGCTCCTCCATGGAGGGAGGCATCAGGAAAACGAGAACGGCATCCGGACGTTTGGCGCGGATTTGCAGCGCCCCCTGCACCTCGATCTCGAGGATGACGTCACGTCCTGCCGCGAGCGCTTCATCGACAGGTGCGGCGGGTGTGCCGTAATACTGACCGAGATATTCGGCGTATTCTAAAAGCTGATCCGTTTCAATTAAATTACGAAATTCCGGTATGGTAAGGAAGTAATACGCGCCGTGATCGATTTCACCTGGACGGGGCTCGCGGGTAGTCGCGGAAACGGAGCGAAAGAACCGGGAACCGGACGCTTCAAGAGCATCGAGGACGGTGCCTTTTCCGACGCCGGACGGCCCCGTGAAGACGATCAGCGCGCCATGCTCAAGTGTTGACATCGGTATCCTCCTCGTCAGCCGCTATTTCATCGTTAGTCTCGGCGTCGTCCCGCTCATAGAGACGATTGGCGACGGTTTCGGGCTGGAGCGCGGATAAGACGACGTGATCGGAATCCATGATAATGACCGCGCGCGTGCGGCGTCCGTAGGTAGCATCGATAAGCGCACCGCGGTCGGTCGCTTCACGGATGATGCGTTTAATCGGGGCGGACTCTGGGCTGACGATGGCGACAAGGCGTCCGGCGGATACCATATTACCGAAACCGATATTGATAAGCTTCATGATATGAATGCCTCCCGCGCAGTATTATTCTAAATTTTGTACCTGCTCACGAATTTTCTCGATTTCCGCTTTGATATCGACGACGAGACGCGTAATCTCAAGATCGGATGCTTTTGAGCCGATGGTGTTGGCTTCCCGGTTGAATTCCTGCACAAGGAAATCCAGCTTACGGCCGATTGCCGTATCGGAGGCAAGCATCCCGCGTGCCTGAGACAGATGGCTCTTCAGGCGGACAAGTTCCTCGTCGATGGCGATACGGTCGGCATAGACGGCGGTTTCGGTGATGATACGCTGCTCATCAGGCTGTGCGCCGTCCAAAAGCTCGGCGATACGAGCCTGGAGCTTGGCGCGATAAGCCTCCACACTTTTTGGCGCTAGAACGGCGATGCGGTCGACCATCGTGTCGATGGCGTCGCAGCGGGACAGAATATCGTCGCAGAGCTTTCTTCCCTCGCGGGCGCGCATGGCGTCGAATTCATCAAGCGCAGAAGCGGTTACGTCCAGTACGTCGCAGGTAAGCTCCTCTGCGTCGGCCTGCTTCGCGACGACGGTGAAGACTTCCGGATAACGGCCGATAGCGGTCACGGAAATGTCGTCACGCAGCGAGTATTTCTCACACATCTGACGCATGCTGTTGAGATATGCCTCAAAGACATGGACGTTCGCTTCGACGGAGACATCGTCGGAATGGGAGTTGTCGACGGTGACGAAGATGTCAAGCTTCCCGCGGGTAACGCGGGCTTGCGACGCCTTTTTGACGGGATCCTCGAGGTAACCATAGAGCCTGCCCGCCTTGACGGTGCAGTCGAAATAGCGGTGATTGACGGCGCGGATCTCGACGGTGATGTCGCGGCCTTCAAACGAGCCTTGAGCGCGACCATAGCCGGTCATACTGTTCATGATGGGCATTCATCCTTTATCGCATGATTTTAGGTCTGATGCGGAACTGATAATAAACGATCAGCTTTGTTAATGCCAGATCGAAAAGGACAAAAACGGCGATGCCGAGGACCCAAACGATCCAAAGCGGGTATTCAAAGCTCCATTCCGGGAAAAAGAGCGCCAGTAAAAGCGCTATCGCACCGATACAGAGGTTTCCGCACAGAATCTTGATGCTCCAGCCGAGAATAGGCTTGCGGATGCGTTCGACCTCATATTTTACGATGGGATAATGCCCAAAAAAGAAGACGTAAAACACAGCGGAGCTTTTATCCGGCAGCAGCAGCAGGGACAAAATAGAAACACAAACATAAACCAACGCTGCACGCGCCGCGCCGCTTTCGATTACCACAGCGGCACTGAGAATTCCGGCGATTGCAACAACGGTTAACTGCAGCGTAGGCAGCAGGCAGGAGATATACAGCAACACAACGGCAAGGGCGCTGACGATAGCGCCGATGGCGAGCATACGGGAAGCTTGCTTATTCATAGGTGCATTTTTAACAGCACGGAATCAGGTCGCCGCCCATACACTCGCAGCAGCAGTCCGCGCAAATGAGAGAGGAGCAGGCGTCACAGGCGCTGCAGCCGCCGATACCGGTACCGCCGGCATAGCTGCCTTGATTGGTGCGATAGAAGTTACCGCGATTGCGGAGTTGGTTTAATGCCGTCTGGTACTCACCGTTTGCGGGATCCATGCTGACAGCTGTTTCGAAGTAATGGCGGGCGTCGTCGTACCATCCGCGGCGAAGAGAAATGGAGCCCATTAAAAAGTTCCATTCGGCATTTCGGGAGTTTATCTGCTGTAGGGCGGCTTCCGCGCCGTCGAGATTGCCGGCGGCGATCATCTGGCGGATACCGGCGTATTCGGTCGAGCCGGAGTAGCCGGTATAGCTTTGATCGGAGCTTGATGCGTTATAGGAATATGAGGAAGAACTGCCGCCTGCACGTTCCTTCTGGATCCGGTCATAGGCCTCGTTGATTTCCTTCATTTTTTCTTGCGCAAGATCGGCGAGCGGATTGTTTACGTAATTATCTGGATGATATTTGCGGGCAAGATCGCGATAGGCGCGTTTGATCTCTTCATCCGACGCCGTTCTGGATACGCCGAGTATCTTATAAGGATCCATGACTTTTTCCCCTTTTGCGCACATTTAGCGGTTGATAGGAGCCTGAGCGAATTTGCTTTGCCACAGCCGGCATGCCGAGGTATACCACGTTGCCGACGATGCCCTCAAAGGACCCGAGCTTCATCAGCGAAAAAGAAGCTGCCGCTGCCGCGCAGGACAGTTCCAACGTTTCAGAAAGCGTATCCGCATCCTTTCCGGAAGGCGGCAAGGTCAGAGAATTGCGCAGAATAATCGGATTGTAGCTGCCGCTCTTCAAATCGTCGGAGACGTCATTCCAAGCGTCGGCAATATAAATCCAGCGGCCGGTGTGGTATAAAAGCTCACGCAGAGGACGGGCAGTCTGATCGACCGGGATATCCTCCGACGCTGCCGCGAGGATTTTAGCGAAGGTATCCGCCGCACGGTCAAGCGAGGGATTCCTGCTGTCTTCCAACGCGTCCAGAGCCGCCATATTGCTGTGGATGGAACGGTCGAGCGCGGGACGGTGGAGAGCTGCACGGCGATATCCGTGCCGCATGAGAAAGGAAAGGACGCGCAGACCGAGCTTTTTGATACCGTGTTCATCGCGGATACCGTCGCGTACCTTGTAGTAGGACAACAGCACCGTCGCATCGGCGGAGTATTCCAAAGATGGCGTTGTCTGCATCGCACGCCGGCGTTGGAAAGGAGACGCAATGCAACGGCGGTCACAGAAGGCACAGGGATCGCCGGATGCACCGGAGAGGAGGATGGCGAGGTAGCAGAAATCATAATTGAGGAGAAAACGCCAAAGAAAGCCATAGCGGTTTCCTAAGGTGTGACATAAGCCGCAGTATGCCGCACGAAAAAGCTCGTATTCCCAGACACGCAAATCCGGCTTTCGGGGACGTATAAACCCGAACACCGTCAGCTTTCCTCATCGCCGCGCGACACAATTGTCGCGGTCAGAAAGCCGTTTCCGGAAACGCGGCGATTGTAGATAAACGCGAGGATGCCGGTCGGTACGACAGCTGCGGCGCCCCAGAGAGCGGTGCCGCCAAGCATGTAACCGGCAATGAAGGCAATGAGCGGCAGAATATACAGGATGAATGCGGTCATGAGCAGGCGGGAGGATTCGGTTTCAATGACGACAATCTCACCGGGCTGCGCGTCGATGGGGTTACGGACAAGCGCGCGTTGCGGACGGGATTCTGCCTGGTCGCAGGCGGCACAGCCGTTTTGTGCGTCACAGCCCGCGCATGCGGGGAAGCGCATGACCTCGATCATCGCTGTATGGTCTGGATTTGTGAGGATAACTTTTACGGTTTGTTTCATAATTAATTAAAAATCATAGTTCCGGAGAGTTTTTCCGAATAAATAACAACGGAATAGTCTCCAAATACACCTAAATCGGTTACATTTTCCCCAAGCAAAACCGTTGCGGTGACCTTTTGCATGCCGTTGATGAGGGTAACGCCGGTAAGGTCAGCCTGCACCGCGATATCGCCGGAGACGAGCGCGTCAAGCTGCTCGGGCGTGCCGCGTACCGTAACGTAAACCTCGGCTGTGTCGGATTTGACGGTATAGCGTATCGGGATATTCACGATCCGGATGTCGGTGACAACGACCTGACGGGTCTCGAGATCTGTATAGGTGATATCCACCGTAACGGTATCATCCCCTCCTCGGACATAAACGTTATCCGGGAGATCGATGGTGTACTCGTTGTGATATTCACCGGTGAAGGAGGAGACATCTACGGTATCGATGAGGATATCGTCCATTGCGTTAACAGTATCGATATCGCCGTAAACGGTTATGGAATCGCGGGAGAGCGCAACATTGGTGTTGGATTCATTTGCCGCATTGCCGTAGACGACATCCAGTCGCAGCGGAAGGGTACGCTCCCGATAGACGGGGATTTCCACATGCACTGTCTGATCGATCAGCTCGAGAGAATCCGAGACAATGGATTTCCCGGCCTCATCCGTCACGGTGAAGGGCAGATCGGCGGAATAGGATGTGGTCAGTTCGGATGCGGGAACGGTGACCTGCGCGGAGACAGCGTCGGCAAGCTCGGAGCGCAGGCCCGAAACGCGAACCGTAACGGGATCGGCGATGGCAAGATCGGCGACGAGTCCGTCAGATAGATTACCGCTGATGGAAACAT
This sequence comes from Clostridiaceae bacterium, assembly GCA_034926225.1. Classification (GTDB taxonomy): domain Bacteria; phylum Bacillota; class Clostridia; order Oscillospirales; family QAMX01; genus JAAZKA01. The sequence goes on along the minus strand of JAYFRF010000001.1, from coordinate 54,649 downwards.
TTACAGGCAGTTCCAGGGAGATCTGCTCATCGACGGTTACGGTGATATCAGCGGGAGAGCGTTCAACGACGGTAACGCCATCGACGGAGGCAATATCATAGGAAAGCGTATAGGTACCTGCTTCGGTGATTTTGCCGAGATCTGCCGTAACACGCAGATCGGTTGCGGAGAGGTCTTCGAGTCGGCTGAAGGTGCCAGAAAGCTTGACCGTGACGGCGATATCTTCTTCACCGACGACGACGAGGTTATAACGATTTTTAAGTGTTTCTTCATTAAGCAGTCTGACCGGAACATCCTGAAAGGATACAGACTTTTCGGGGTTTTCCTGATAAATTACGTAAAACCAGAGAAAGAACGCGATAAACAGGGAAAACAGGCGCATAATGATGTGGTATTTTTTCAGCCACTCTTTCATTTGGCGTCCCCTCCCTTGCCGTCAGATGCATTCTTCCTGCCGCGCCGAACGAGGTTTTTAGGGCTGACACCGGCAAGTCCGCGTTTGATATGATCGACAGCGGATTTTTCACGCGTATCTTCAGCGGTGATGAGTTCCTTCGTCAGGACCTTTTCAAGCGCCTCGGGAGATAGCCCTCGGCGGATGACGCCGCGTGTAGCGATGGAAACAGCGCCGGTTTCTTCGGAAACCATCACGGAAACAGCGTCGGAAACCTCGGAAATACCGATGCCGGCTCGATGCCGCGTACCAAGGTCTTTGGAAAGCTCTTCATTTTCCGAAAGAGGGAGAACGCAGCCGGCGAGCATTACGCGTGCGTTTTGAATCACCATCGCGCCGTCATGTAAGGGTGAGTTCTTAAAGAAGATGTTGCGAACGAGCTGAGACGACACCTTGGCGTCGATGGTGGTGGCGGCGGTAACGATATCGGAGAGACTGTTTTTCCGTTCGAAGACAATGAGCGCGCCGGTACGCGACCAGGACATGGAGGAACACGCGTCGACGATCTCACGGATCATATCACGCGTTTCGTTTTCAGCGGTTTCCCTCTCGAAGATCTGCTGGAGGCCCGTCCCGCCGACGCTTTCAAGCATACGGCGCAGCTCGGGCTGAAACATGATCAGAATGGCGACAAGGCCTATTTGCATGGTGTTGCGGAGAATGAAGTTGATCACGCTTAAGTTGAGCCATTCGGAGACCGGCATCGCAACGAGTAAAATCAATAGTCCCTTTAAGACGCGCTCCACACTGGTGTTGTGGATAAACGTCATCAATTTGTATACGAGAAAAGCGACCAGCAGTATTTCGAAGATATCCCATATCGTGGCAACGCGCAGAAAATGCGGCAGTTTCGTAATGATCGCGTTAAAGTCAAACATAAATCACCTTCGTTCCGTCGTCTCGGAAAAACAGCAGGACTTTATTCTATATATTCTAACATACTACAGACGTTTTGTGAAGTGGAAAGCTTTCAGAAAATTAGAAAAATTCTGAAATAACTTTTTGGCGAAGTGTTCGACTGAAACGTATAGAAACACCATTTATATTGTATCACGAAACACTAGGAGAATCAAGGGCGTTTTATAAAGACAGAACGGTAGGAAAATACAAAAAGTATATGGGATTCAATAAAAAGACAGCGCGTTACAGAAAAAACAAGGGCGGTCTGTAACGCGCTGGAGCTATATAGGATGTTTTTTGGTAGTTCGTTATTATACGCCGGCTTCAATAATACGGATTTTATCCGCGCTGACCTGTGTTTCGGCGATGATGATATCTTTGATCTTCGCCACATCCGCACTGACAAGGCCATCCTCCGGCGGAGAAATGACGACGCTGACGGTTTTCCCGTCGATGATGGCTACACAGTCGGCAAAGCCTTTGGCGATGACCAGGCTTTCGATACGGGACTCGCTGATAGCGTTGGCGGCGAGTGCGGCGATAGCGGTTTCGGCGTTGGTTTTCGCATCAGCGGAGGAGTTTGAGTCGGCAAGAGTGGTTTGCAGGATGGTCAGCGCCTCGTCCTTCGACTGCTGTCGCGAGAGACGCGCGGTGGAGAAGTACTCGGAGAGCTTTGTGATAGACCCGCTCGGGATGTCAGAGTTGGAATCGGTCTGCATCGTCCATTCATTATTTGCGAAGCGATCCGCGTCCGAAAGCGTTTCGGCTTCTTCGGACGGTGCGCTGACATCAGTGACCGCATCGACGGCTGTGGTGGCGAGTGCGGCGCCGGAGTCCTCCTGATCCAATTCACGGCTATAGCTCCAGTTTAAGTAGACCGCGACGACGAGCAGCAGGGTGATAACCGCGACGACGGCGGAATTCTTCCTGATGCCAAGCTTCCAGTTCATTTTCATGCCCTCATCCTTTCATAATACCTTTTTGCGGAAAATGTTCGGCTTTTGTTCAGCCCATTTTCATGACGACGATTTTATCTGCGGAGAGTCCGGTCAGCGCGGAGACGGCCAGCGTTACGGTAAGCCGAACGGACGCGAGATCGCCACCTTCGCAGATGATGACCGCGCCGCGATACACGGCGGCATCCTCGCGCAGGATTACGGTTCGCTCTCCCCCATCGCCATCGGAGAGAATGACATGCGCCAGACGGGAATCGGATTCCTCGTCCTCGGCGCCGTCGGAGGTAGTGCCATGCTTTACGGAAGTATCCGAATCCACGGCAAGAATCCGTTCCGGGTCGGATAATACGCTTAAAACTACCGCAACACGCCCCACCCCCTCGGCTTTGGAAAGCCGCGCTTCCAGTTTTTCTTCCAGTTCTGTCACATCGAAGCCCGCGTCGACGGAGTCCGCAGTTTGAGCGGATGCGGATGACGTGGATTTCGAGCCGCTCGGCCACAGCAGCAATCCGACGCCGACCGCGACGATCAACAAAACATACTTATACTTATGCCAAACTGTTTCAATCCATGCGCGAAATTGCTTTGTTTCCATCCGTATCTTCCCCTTCCTCTGAAATGTAGCAGATATCGTCCGTCGACAGTCCGAGCGTCTGCGCAGCCATGGAGATGACAGCGTCACGGGCGGCGGCGGGGCCTCTTACCGAGACGGCAATTGGCTTTAAGTCTTCCGAAAGCGTAAGCGTAAAGGAGACTCCGTCGGCGATGGCGGCAGCTTGCGCATCGAGATAGGCGGCGGCTTGCTCGGCGGCGTAGCTTTGCGTTACACTTGCGGCGACGTCCTGCCCATAGGACGCGGCACGCTCGTTTGCATTGAGCGAATTTTTCAGCGACCGCCAAAGCTCTCTCGGCGCGTTCGACCGCAGGGGTGCGAGGATCGCCAGCGCGACGCATACGCCGCAAAAGAGCCGGATAACCCCCCGCTGCCCGGATTTTTCAGTTAGGGCCTTCGCGATGGCGGCGAGGATTGCCGTGATGGTGATCCCGGTAATCCATTCGCGCAGCATATCCATATTATGTAAAACCTCCGATGGTCATGCCGGTAAAAACGGCTAGCAGCAGTAATAAAGTGCAGGTACCGCACAGCCCGAGCAGCAGTCCGAAGCTTTCACCGATACCGTCGATGAGCTTGACGAGGGGCGCGTCCGCGCACAGCGAAGAAAAGGCGGCGGCGAGTTTATATAGGAGGAATTGGATACCGATGCGCAGAAAGGGTACAGCGGCGGTCGCGACGAGGACAAGTACGCCGAATACACCGAGTGCGTTGCGGACGAGTTTGGCTCCGGTGATGACAGCGTCGGCGGCGTCCGCCATGATACTGCCGACGACGGGGAGGCCGGTGGAGAGGGCGAGCTTGGCAGTTTTCAGGGCAACGGCGTCGGTAGTGCCGGATAAGATTCCGGTAAGGGAAAAATAAGTTAAAAATAACGTCAGAACCGTACGCAGAATCATGGTAATGCAGGTTTTCAGCATAGCGGCAATTTTTCCGAGGCTTTCCTCACCCGAAACGGTCTGCGCGAGAGATAGGGCAAGATGACAGTAGATGGCGGGGACAACGAAACCGTCGAGTGTGGTGATGACGACGTCGCAGAGAAAGAGTACAGCGGGGGCGCGCGCGCTGGCTGTGACGACAGCACCGGAAGCCGCGCCGGCGGAAACTAAAACGGGCAGCAGAAGCTTTGAAAATACGCTCATCTCGTCGATCATCGAGCTTGCGAGCCGGCAAAGCGTGCCAGCATCCGTCAGAGTAACGGCGGCGATGGCGGCGGTTCCGGCGAGTGTGACGACGGGGAGCTTTGATTCCCCGGAAGCGATCAGCGTTTGCGCGATGCCACAGAGAGCCGCGATGCCGACCACTTTAACGGCAACGGCAAGCCCCTGCCGCAGGGCGTCGCCTGTGTTCTCGAAAGCGTTTTTGGCGAGGGAGAGAAGCTTGCCGGAAAAATCCACGCCGATATCCACCTCGGCGCCGTCGAGTAGCCTTTGCGCATCATCCGGGACGGCTTTTTCCAGCCCCGTGATATCATATTGCGCTAGCTGATCATCAACCGGATCGACGGCGGCGGCGGGAATGGTCAGCAGGAAGGCAAGCAGCAGACCTATCAACAGTTGTTTCATATCGACACTGTCTCCGTCAAAGCATGTCTGCGATCAGACGAAGCATATCGGATAAGAGCGGTAGCATGACGAGAATACATGCGGCGGTGCCGCATAGTTCAAGCTTTGCTGCAAGCGCGCTTTCACCGCTGTCACGGCAGAGCGCCGAGGCAATTTGAATCGTTATGGAGATGCCGACGGCGCGGAACAGCGGTGCGGAAACTTTTCCCGAAATTGATGCCGCCGAAGTCAGATCATCCCAAAAATCAGCGACGACGGTGAGGTACTGCAAGGCCGCCGAGAGGATGATCGCGCCTGTGGCGAGAACGATGACAAGGGCGACGTCGGGCTGCTGCTTCTTGACAAACAAGGCAAGCAGGGTGCCGATCATGGCGGCGGCGGCGAGCTTTCCTAAGTCGTTCATAGGCTAAAATCCAAATAAACGCTTTGCTGTTTCGAACAGGGTACTGATCTCGTTGATAATAATCATCAGCACGACGATCAAACCCGCAAGGGTGGTCATCATGGCTTGTTCCTCGCGGCCGGAACGGATCAGAACCTGATTTAAGACCGAAACCAGGATGCCAATGGCGGCGATTTTGAAGATTAAATCCACATTCATAAGCACATCACCATAGTAGAATTGCGGCGGCAAGCGCAATACCGGGAAGTAGCCTGGACATCAGCATACCGCGCAGTTTCAGATCGTTTTCCGCAGCTTCGGCGCACCGCGCAAGGGAGTCCTCGGCGTAACGCAGCGCTTCCTCCTGCGCATGGGCGTCATACCGTCCCAGAACGGTTCCGAGAGAGGATAAAATTCCGCGTTCTTCGGCCGATGTACGGAGTCGGTCGATGGCATCGTCCCACGAGGCTTGGAAACTCCCGTCTTCGTCGTACAGACGGGATACTTCCCGGTAAAAAGCCTGTACGCGACCGTCGGTAAAGGCGCATTCAGAGGTAATCAGCTCCGGAAGCGGAGTAAGACGCAGTGTGATCTCGGCTCGGATGCGCGCAAGCGAGGTGATCAATGTGCGGATGGTTTTCAACCGGGTGCGGTATTCCGCACGACAGGCGCGTCCGCCGAGATAGCCACCCGTAACGAGGAAAACGGCGCCGAAAAACTTGGCTGTAATCATCGGATCCCCTCCGTTCGGTATCGCCTGCCCTTTCCGGCACGGTCGATAAACACCACGTTGCGGAATGCGCCGCGCCGCAAAAAACCGTCGAGCGCGGGACGGGCGGTGATATCGGCAAGCGCTGTCCCATGTACCGTAGCAAGCAGCCCTACGCCGCATCCGACGGCCTGCTCCATTGCATCCACATCTGCGTGCGCGGTGATCTCGTCGACGGCCAGAAGCTGCGGCGACATCGCGCGCAGCAGCATGGGGATGGCTCGCGCCTTCGGGACCCCCGTCATCACGTCCGTATGAGCGCCGACGTCGAACGCACCTGCGGCAAGCTCGCTTCGTTCATCGATCAGAGAGACACGTGTACCATGGTCGGAGGCGAGACGCACGAGGTCACGCAGTAAGGTCGTCTTCCCAAGCCCCGGCGGAGAGACGATCAGGGTGCCGTCAACACCGCCTGTCCGCATGAGAGCGGTATAAACAGGTTCCGCAATCCCCCGAAATTCCCGAGCGATACGGATGGAAACCGACGTGACGCGGCGTAATGAAAGCAAGCCGTGGTCGGATACGGCGGCGATGCCGCAAACGCCGATACGATGACCGTCCGGGACAGTGACGAAGCCTTCTCGCAAACTGTCCATTGCCGTATGTACGGAGGAGCGTGTTGCGAGCTCAAGCGTACGGGCGAGGTCTGAGTCAGAAACGGCAGCGGTGTGAAAACTTTTTTCCATCCCATCGACAGTAACGGTCGGCGTGTATCCGAAACGCAGGCGCAGCTCTTCGCCGCAAAGACGGATATCCTCCGGTAATGTAAGTGCTGAGCGGCGGATGGCTTCCGGTAAATAGGCTGCAGCTGAGGCGAAGCGTGTGGGATCGGGCATGTTCCATCCTCCCCTCTTTGTCCGATTTCTCTATATCCATATGCGCGCCTGTCCCGCCTTATGACGGCTTAAAAGTGTAATAAAAAGAGACAGGGCTTATGACAGCCTTGTCTCTTGAAGAAATTGATCATATGGATTAATGGCGGATGTTTGTATGCCGTTTGCGACGGGCAACCTTTTTTCGGATGCGGCGGTTATGATGAAAGGTAAAAATGATATAGAATATGAGTAAGCAGACGATAGCGATAATCGCCCAAAGGACCCACGGTTGATGCAGTACACGCTGTAACTCCTGGAGCGTATAAAGGGTTTGTGACAACTCGACGTCCTCTGCGGCGAGAAGCTTTAGGGTATCGATGGGAGAGCCGTCGAAGTAAACGGTCATGGTACCCAGCACATCGCCGCGATCGACCGGTGCGGTGACATTTTCATCAAGTATGATGGAGGTGGTAAAGCGGGAAAGCTCAACGGACGTATGTAAGAGGACTTTGACCTCATGTTCCGGCTTTAAAACCACATAATCCTTTCCGTCGGATAAAGCGACCTTCACCTCCGCCGCCGGTTCGGAGACTGATATAATGGTCCGGTAGTTGAACTTTGTGAAAGCCCAATCAAAGAGGTCTTCCGTATCGAGAAAGCTCATGATGCGGCGGATACCGGAATACGTATATTCGGTCGTAGAACCGAGCATGACGGATACGAGGTAGAGATCTCCCTTCTGCGCGAAGCCGACAAAGCAGCGGCCGGCTTCTGTGGTGGTACCGGTTTTACCGCCGGTGCAGTAAGCGTACAGATAGGCGGAGGTTTCGGTGTTGGAGATCATGAAATTCGTGGTGTTGAAGTAGCGGTCATCGCTGATGTTGGTGGCCGGGACTGATGCCTGCGCCATACCGCAAATTTCAGTGAATTGGGGGTATTGCATGGCGGCAAGCGTGATTTTCAGAAGGTCGTTTGCCGTTGTATAATGGTTGTCGTCGTGGTAGCCGTGCGTGTTGACAAAATGGGTATCGGTACAGCCGAGAGCCTTTGCTTTTTTATTCATCATCTCCACGAAGTTTTCGATGGAACCGCCGACGACCTCCGCTATCACGTTGGCGGCATCATTGCCGGAAGGGACGAGCAGACAGATAAGCAGATCGGAAAGCTTCATCTCCTCTCCTGTTTTCAAGCCTGCGATAGAGGAGCCTGACGGTACGGAGGAAATGGCGGTTTGGGAGGCGGTAACCACATCATCCAGATGACCGTATTCCAAAAGCAGCAGGGCGGTCATAATTTTCGTCGTGCTGGCGGGATAGAGACGCTCGTCGGCACCCTGAGAGAACAGGACCTCGCCGCTGTATTTTTCATAAAGGACGCAGCCCTTTGCGACAATGGAAGGGGCGTCGTCGTAATTCGCAAGCGTGGGTGATAGGCATAGAATAACCGCAAGTAACAGAGACAAAGTACGGGAAAAGATTTTACGCATTGTATGTAAACCCTTTCAAAAATAGTTTATTTTGCAAATCGTTTTGCCAAAACGGCTTGCGTTTATAGGAAGGGATGTGGTATAATAAACTTGCGTATATTGTAAACCGAATTCCTGTGTTTGTCAATCGTGTTTTAGGGGGTTAAACCGCATGCGTATTTTAGTAGTCGACGATGAAAAGCTGCTTGTCAAGGGCATCAAGTTTAATTTGGAAAACGAAGGTTATACCGTAGAGACGGCGTTTGACGGAGAAGAAGCGCTCCGGCTTGCGCGGGAGATGCAGTTTGATTTGATTATCCTCGATCTGATGCTGCCGAAAATCGACGGGCTTGAGGTCTGCCGCCGTATCCGCGAATTTATCAATACACCGGTCATCATGCTGACGGCAAAGGGTGAGGACACCGACAAGCTGATCGGGTTTGAGTACGGCGCCGACGATTATATCACGAAGCCTTTCAACATTATGGAGCTGAAAGCACGTATCCGAGCGATTTTACGTCGTTCGGGAAATGCCGACCGCGCCGATCAGAGCCGGCGTGTGAAGGTGGGTACGATCGAACTGGACGGCTTTGAGCGGAACGTCTACGTCGACGGCAACCATGTTGTCCTGACGGCCAAGGAGTTCGATCTCCTGGAAATGCTGATGCGTAATGCGGGACGTGTCTACAGCCGCGAAAACCTTTTAAATATCGTCTGGGGCTACGAGTATCCGGGCGATATCCGTACGGTGGATGTGCATATCCGGCACTTGCGGGAAAAGATCGAGAAGAACCCCGCGGAGCCGGAGTACATCATCACTAAATGGGGAGTGGGTTACTATTTCAAGCAGTAAGCATGCGCTGCGCGATTTTTTGTGCAGTCTTCGCTTCCGCATCCTCGGCACCTACTCCGCGATCATTGCCGTTGTGCTGATAATCGTCAATACGACGCCGGTCTTTACAACGCAGCGGCTGATTGTCGATTCCAAGGCTAACGAGCTTTTGAAAACCGCGAATATGGTGTCCTCCTCGCTTGCGGGACTCGCGTCGCTGGACGCGGAACGGGTCAATTCCGTCATGTCGATTCTCGACGTATCCGGAGATGTGCGAATGCTTGTCACCGACCATCGCGGCATGGTGCTCTACGACAACTCGCAGGAGCTGCCTGTGACGGGACGGTCTTTGATGCTTACGGAGGTCTATTCGGCTCTATCAGGCAACGACGCGTTCCGCTGTGCTTATGCGAACGGTGCATTTGAGTCTATCGCGGCGGTTCCGATTATGTATAAAGGCGAACTTTTGGGAACTGTCTGCTTTTTCGACGTCGATCCGGATATCGCCGAGCTTTTGATTGGGATTCAGGAGTATTTACGCAATATCACGTTGGTCGTACTGTTCATCTGCATTGTCATGATGATATTCTTCTCGCTGTTGTATTCCCGTCGACTGCAGAAGCTGTCCGGCGCGATTCAGATGATCCGCGAGGGACAGTATGAGCATCGCTTGATCATCGGCGGGCATGATGAGATCACAACGCTTGCGGCGGAGTTTAACGATCTTTCCGGACGGCTGCAGAAGACTGAAACCTTGCGCAGACGCTTCGTGTCCGACGCATCGCATGAGCTGCGGACGCCGCTTGCGTCGATCAAGCTGCTTGCTGACTCGATTATCCAGAACCCGGATATGCGCATGAACGATGTACGCGATTTCCTGCATGATATCAGCGATGAAATTGCGCGTCTGACACGTATTACCGATCATTTATTACAGCTGACACGGTTGGATGTAGAGCTTGCCGATCACGCGCGGGAATATCTCGACTTGTCGGATATTGCGCGCCGTGCGGCGAAGTTCTTACAGCCGCTTGCGGCGGAGCGTGGCATCAAGCTGCAAGTGGACACTGCGCCCGAATGTATCATCGAGGCGGCGGAGGATCCGATTTATCAAGTGGTCTTTAATCTAACGGAAAATGCCATCAAATACAACGTCGATTTTGGAAGCGTACATGTGCTTACGTATAAAAGCGAAGGCAATGTTTACTGTCTGGTCGACGATACCGGCGTCGGTGTTCCGGAGTCGGAGCTTTCCCGTATCTTTGAACGCTTTTACCGTGTCGATAAAGCGCGCTCGAGGGAGACGGGCGGCACCGGATTGGGGCTGTCGATCGTCAAACAGACCGTCGAAGAATACGGCGGTAAAGTCTGGGCGGAAAACCGGCAGCCGCAGGGGACGCGGTTTGTCGTATGCCTTCCCTATCGCGGAGCGGAGGTGGGGTTGCCGTCATGACGAGGATGAAGTATATCGCGGCTTTGCTCGCGGCGGTCAGCATCCTTGCCCTGTTATCGTCCTGCGTACAGAGCGGGCAGACGATGACCATTTCCGTAGCCTGTATTGCCGACCCGTCATCCATTGACGGTACGGGGGCGATTCGCCTCGAGAAACGCAGTATACCCAAGGTTACTGGCAATGTGCTTTACAGACGGTTGATTGCGGAAATGCAAAAACCACCGTCCAATGCGGCTCTTTCCGCCGTGCTGAACTACGGCATCAGTCTGACGGAGGTTACGCAGGAAGACGGGATCGTCATATGCGTATTCTCGGCAGGGCTGGAGAAGCTGGATGCAGCTGTACTGGAAAGAATGCTTTGCGCAGTGACGCTGACGCTTTGTCAGAAGAACGATGTGGAGGGTGTTCGTATTTTTTCCGGTTCACAGGAACTGCATGAGGGTATCCTGACGCCGGACTTATATGTGACGGATACGGATGCGCTGCGCATCGAGACATACGAGCTAACACTTTATTATCCCAATCTTGAGCAAACTGGGCTTGATAACGCACTGTGTCAGGTGCGCCTGCCTGCAAATGCCAATATTGCGGAAGCGGTGATGGAAACGCTGCTGTCGGGACCTGTTACCGATAAGGGGTATGTTATCCGGTTTATCCCCGAGGGAACGTCGGTTAACAGCGTTCGTATCGATAACGGAATTTGCTATGTAGACCTGTCCGAGGACTTTTTAAACGAGAACATTGCGGCTTCCGATGGGACAAGCTTGGTCGTCTATGCGATCGTAAACTCCCTAACCGCATTGCAAGACGTCGTCAGCGTACAGTTCCTGATCAATGGAGAGACGAGGCAGTCGTATATCCATCCCCATTTTGATCAGCCTATCACGCCCCGTACACCGGGGACCATAATTGAATAACGAAACAAAAGAAAGGTCTGTGAATTCCTATGCGCTTTGATACTCTCGCCCTCCATGCCGGCTATACGCCCGAACCGACGACCCATTCCCGTGCCGTACCGATCTACGCGACGACGGCCTATACCTTTGACAGTACCGAGCATGCGCGTCAGCTTTTCGCGCTTGAGGAACCCGGGAATATCTACGCCCGGTTAAGCAACCCCACCTGCGATATTCTCGAAGCGCGTGTGGCGGCGTTGGAAGGCGGTGTGGGTGCGCTTGCGGCGGCGTCGGGTCATGCGGCAATCCATATGACGGTTATGAACCTCGCCGGAGAGGGTGACGAAATCGTGGCGGGCAACAATCTCTACGGCGGCACGATGAATTTGTTCGGCAAATCGTTCGCGCGCCTGGGCATTCGCGTCAATTTTGTCGACGCACATCAGCCCGAGGCGTTTGAAGCGGCGATCACCGAACGGACGAAGGCGCTGTATGTCGAAGCGGTGGGCAATCCCAACGCCGACCTTGCCGATATCGAAGCCATTGCCGGTATCGCTCACGCACATGGAATTCCGATGATTGTAGATAATACGGTTCCTTCCCCTGCCTTGCTGCGCCCCAAGGAGTTCGGCGCCGATCTGATCATCCATTCGACGACGAAGTTCCTTTCCGGCACCGGTACCGTAATGGGCGGATTGACCGTTGACTGCGGCACGTTCCAGTGGAAGGACAACCCCCGCTTCCCTCTTTTGAATAATCCTGATCCGAGCTATCACGGCGTCGTCTTTGCCGACGTACCGAACAACGCAGGTTTCATCGCCCGTCAGCGCGCGCTGATTATGCGCGATTTCGGCGGCTGCCAGTCCCCGTTTAATGCGTGGGTAACGCTTCTGGGGGTCGAGACATTAAGACTGCGCATGAAGAAGCACAGTGAAAATGCGCTGGCTGTCGCGAAGTTCTTAGAGACGTCCGACGCGGTGGAGCAGGTCAATTATCCCGCGCTGCCCTCCAGCCCCTACTACGAGCTTTCAAAAAAATACCTCCCGGACGGCGCGTCCTCGATGTTCACCTTTATTATAAAAGGCGGACGGGAAGCCGGCGGCAAGTTCATCAATTCCTGTAAGCTGATCTCCCACGTTACAAACCTCGGCGACGCGCGTTCCCTCGTTTCCCACCCCGCAACGACGACGCATTCCCAGCTCTCTGATGAGCAGCTCTACGCCGCCGGTATCGCGCCCGGCACCGTGCGTCTTGCGATCGGTCTGGAGGATATCGACGATCTGTTTGAGGACCTCGGGCAGGCGCTGGCCGCGTCACAGAAATGAGTAGGTTTCTCTGTCCGAACTGCAAACAACCGCTGAGTGAAAACGCGTCCGGACTCGTTTGCCCCTCAGGGCACGCGTTTGACCGAGCGAAACACGGTTATGTTAACCTTCTCCTGTCTCGCGGCGGGGGCAATCACGGCGATGACCGCCTGATGGTACGCGCGCGGCGGGACTTCCTCGACGGTGGGTACTATCACACGCTCGCGGATGCCCTTGCGGAGACGGCGGCAGAGTATGCGCGACCCGGTGTGCGAGTTTTTGACGCGGGATGCGGCGAGGGATATTATACCGCCCATGTGAAAGCGACGCTGGAAGCTGCGGGGCTGTCGCCGGTTGTTTTCGGTGTGGATATCTCCCGCGACGCGCTGACAGCGGCGGGGAAACGCGACCGGGAAATACAGCTTGCCGTCGCGAGCGTATACGAATTACCGGTAGCCGATGCTGGCTGCGATATGCTGCTGTCGGTGTTTTCGCCGTTGTGTCTTGCGGAATTCGGCCGTGTATTAACCCGAGACGGCACCTTTATCATGGCGTATCCGTTGGAAGATCATCTTTGGGAGCTGAAAAAGTCTGTTTATGACGAGCCTTACCGGAATAAGGTAGACTCGGACGAGCAGGAAGGATTTACCCTGCTTTCCAGGCGTGAGCTGCATTATGAGATCACGCTGGAAGGGCATGCCGCTATCGAAAACCTATTTATGATGACGCCTTACTACTATAAGACTGCTCGAAAAGATCAGGAAAAACTTGCGGCTCTTGAGAGTCTGAAAACGCAAGTGGCATTCGCCGTATGTGCTTATAGGAAGTAAAGAGAGCCGACCCGGTATAATGAATAGGCAGTATAAACGAATTTAAGGAGGTGCGCACATGTATTGCTTAGGATTTGACATCGGTGGAACGAAGTGCGCGGTGAGCTTGGGACAGGTGGAGCAGGATGCATGCCGTGTGATCGTAAAGCGAAAGTTTCCGACACCGGATGAATGCGGTGCAGCGCTGAAAATGATGATGGAGCAGGCTGACGCACTGCTCGAGGATGAGGAGATCCGTCCGAGTCAGCTGTCGGGTGCCGGTGTATCCTGCGGAGGACCGCTTGATTCCAAGGCAGGCGTTATCCTGTCGCCGCCGAACCTGCCCGGATGGGACAATATCGAAATCACGGAGATTCTGCGGCGCAAATACGGCATACCGGCATATCTTCAGAATGACGCGAATGCCTGCGCGGTAGCCGAGTGGCGGTTTGGCGCGGGGCGCGGCTGCGAGAACATGCTCTTTTTAACCTTCGGTACGGGACTTGGCGCTGGTATCATCCTCGGCGGACGGCTTTATGCCGGTACCAACGATATGGCCGGTGAGCTGGGGCACATTCGCATGGAACGCTTCGGCCCGGTCGGCTACGGCAAATGCGGCTCGCTCGAGGGCTTTTGCTCCGGCGGCGGGATTGCCCAGCTTGCGCGGTACATGGCCATCGAGCAGATTCAGCGCGGTACACCTCCCGCGATCTGTGAGACGCCCAAAGGGCTTGATTCGCTTACGGCGAAGGTCGTCGGAGACGCGGCCGAGGATGGCGATCCGTTCGGTATTTCGGTGTATCGCCGCTGCGGCGAGTATCTCGGACGCGGGCTTGCTATCATTGTAGATATGCTCAACCCCGAAAGAATTGTAATAGGCAGTATCTTTACGCACAGCCGTGCGCTGCTGTACGACTCGATGATGCAGACACTCACGGAAGAAGCACTGCCGAGATCCCTTGCGGTGTGCAGTATCGTTCCGGCAGGGCTTGGCAGTAACCTCGGAGATTATGCGGCGTTGTCCGTTGCATCGGGTAACTTCTAAATAGATATTGATGGGGTGTTTTCATGAATAAAACAGATTTGTATCGCTATGCGGGAGATGCGTCACAGTTCTACGGAGTTCGCCGTGTTACCTATACGGACGGTTGCGCGCGCGGGCTTGCGGCGATCGAAGTGACCTCCGGAGCGGGTTTACAATTTTCCGTACTCGAGGGCCGTGGGCTCGACTTGTATGAAATGACTTATAAGGGCGTCAATCTGTCGTTCCGGACGAAGAACGGGCTGGTGTCCGGCGAACGTTTTTCGACGGTTCCGGGTGAGTTCTGCCGCACGATGAACGGCGGGATGATGTTTACCGCGGGATTTTCGAATGTCGGCGGCGACGTGACCGAGGGCGGCGTCTACTACCCCGCGCACGGACGCGCGGACGGAGCGGCAGCAAGCGAGGTTTACGCGGTGACTGACGACGAGGATTGCAGCATAGAAATCGGCGGTAAGCTGCGGGAATCCCAGCTGTTTGCGGAAAATCTGCATTTAACGCGCCGTATACGTACAAATGCGGCAAGCCCTGAGATTACCATTGACGATACGCTTGAAAACCTCTCGACGCGTCCTGCCGATATCGCGATTCTCTATCATTGCAACCTGGGCTACCCCTTCCTGAACGAAGGTGTGAAAATTTACAGAAGCGGACATGAGGTAACGCCGCGTAACGAGGACGCTGCGGCGGGACTGTCCGCGTACGACGTCATGAGCGCGCCCCTTGACAACGTGCCGGAGCAGGTTTTCTTTCAAAAGAATCTCCCGGCGGCGGACGGCTGCGCGACGGTGCTGGCGGTCAACGAGCAGCTTGGGCTTGGGTTCTATGTACGTTACAACGTCGACGCGCTTCCACATTTTTCACAGTGGAAGTCGATGGCGGCGGGCGATTACGCGCTGGGTCTGGAGCCGTCAAACAATCTTTTGCGCGGGCGCGTCGACGAGCGTGCGGCAAAAGGATTGACGACGATCGAGCCGTTTACATCGGTGCAATACCATGTCGTATTAGGTGTGTTGGAAGGTGCGAATAAAATAGATTTATTCCGTAAAGCCTATTGCGTATGATACGACGATGGATTTCATGTTTATTGGTACTGTCCTGTCTGAGCGTTTCCGCATCAGCGGCTGATATCGTATCCATTTCCGTTATCCTTGACGGTGAACCGCAGGAAGACGGAGGCTTCCTCTATAATGGAATGGCGTATATCCCGCTGGAAGCATTTACAGAACGGCTGGGCGCGACGGTACTCCCCGCTCCGCATCGCTGCGGATATATGGTGCTCTATCAGGGGCATACGTTCCGTTACCTGCTGACGGAAAGCCGTGCATACATCGACGGAAAGCCGACGGATGTGAAGGCAAATCCGCTGTGGCGGCACGGAGCGACGTATGTGCCGGTGCGCGCGTTCGAAGCGTTTTTAGGACTGCGGCTGCTCTACGATCAGGAGTATCGGACACTGTATGTATCATCCGGCGCGGACTATACGCTCCCCGAGAAGGTGAAGCTGCCGATCCTGATGTACCACGCGGTAGCTGACGAGACTTGGGGGGTTTATCCGGAACTGTTCGTCCGCCCGTCGGAACTGGAGGAGCAGATTGTATACCTGCTAAAAAACGGTTATACGCCGATCACTTTTGACGACCTACCGTATCTGTCCGATTACGAAAAGCCGGTGATGCTCACGTTTGACGACGGATATCGGGATAATTATACGGAGCTTTTCCCCATCCTTCTCAAATATAACGTTTCCGCAACGATCTTTGTTGTCACAAACAACTTAGACGATCCGCGCTGCGTTACACCCGATATGATACGGGAAATGGACGCGTCGGGGCTTGTCAGCGTCCAGTCGCACTCGCATACCCACCCGGAGCTGACCGCGCTGTCCGAGGATAGCCTTGCGTACGAGTTTATGCAGTCCCGGCTCTGCATTGCGCGGCTGACGGGAAAGGTGCCGTATGTGCTCTGTTATCCGTCCGGAAAGCAGAACGCGAAGGTGCGTGAAATTGCGGCGAAGTACTACGAGTATGGCCTGATCATGAGCGGCGATACGCTGTATACCGGGAAAATCGACGTCATGCGCTGGACGCGCGAATATGTACGGCGAGGCATGAATCTTTCGAGCTTTAAAAATTTACTGTAGACGGAGGGCAAATACCATGCGTCTGCTCATCCCACACGATAACGCGATGCTATCCGATATCGCGGGCGTCCGTATACCGGGCGCCCTGATCATCGACTGCATTCTTGCAGCCGAGCCGGGGCATCGCGTTTTCATATCGGGACAACCCGCGGAGGAAGCTGGGCAAGGACGTTATCTTGCGTCTGTAACCCTGACGGACTACCGGAACCCGCTGACACTTACCGATGAGACGACCGGTGAGACGGCCAGTGCGACCTTATACTGGGTACCTAAAGCGACGGGGATGTACCGGCTGTCTCTCGACGACAATATCTGGTGTTTACAGGATATCGCGCGGCACGCCGATACATATCATTCTATCTTCGAGACCCCCTACCTCGCCCTGATGTGGGAAGTACATGACCGTTACGGGACGAAAATACTCATGAATATTTATTACGAATGCCCGGAGCATGGTGGCTTTACCTTAGCCGAAATACCGGACAAATTCCGTGATGAATTCCGTGCGAACGCGGACTGGTTTCGTTTGGGGTTTCATGCGCGTGCCGACCGCCCCGACCGCATCTACGAAAACGTGGACTACCCTACCCTCGTCAAAGATATACAGGATGTGCGGCGCGAGGTGTATCGTTTCGCCGGTGAGGAAGCTTGGGCTGCTCCCGTGACGACGATGCACTGGGATGTCTGCTCCGACGCCGGTATGCGGGCGTTTGGCGACGAGAATTTGCGCTGTTTCTGCGTGACGTCGCGGTTGCTGTCGGACACCGAATCCGATCTGCGTCTGCAGATGACCGATGAGCAGGCGCGGCAGTCCCATCGGTACGCGGGGCTTTATGACCCAAAGTATGATATGATCTACTTCACCTGCGACCTCTACGTCAACGAGCATACCCCGGCTGACGTCTGCCGTGCGCTCGACGAAAATCAGGTGCGTTATCCGCGGCGCGGCTTTGTCGAACTGCTGATACATGAGCAATACTTCTATAAGGACTATTCCCATTACCTGCCCGATTACCGTGAGCGTGTGTTTGCCGCCGTCGAGTGGTGCGTCCGACACGGTTATCACCCCGCGTTCATGCGGGATACATTGTTTGGCCTTTCATGAAAACGGCCATTCCTATTATAAGGAGGAGCAATCATGAGCATTCCAAAGGGTCGTACGAGTTTCTTCGGTCGCTATGAGGATCCGGAGAAGTTCCGCCTCATCAACCAGAACGGCGTGCGTATTGTGCTGGATCCCGGCAAGACAGGCTACCCCGGCTCCTGGGACATGAATGTTTCGCCGTACGACGGCACAGTGTACATAGCGATGTGCTACGAAGGAGGACATAACGCGCAGTCGAGGCTGGTTGCGTACGATTATCCGAATAATGAAGCGAAGGTTGTCATGTGCGTGGAAAAGCTGACTTTGCCGCCCAAGCGTCAGCTTCCGCATTCCAAGCTGCATGAGGCGATCGATTTCCTGCCGGATGGGCGCCTGATTGCGACGACCCACTCGACAGACCGAGCGATGCATCATCCGGAATGGATGCCCTTTGCGCATGTAGATCATGTATACGAGGGCTTCCCCGGCTCCGCCATCGTGATTTACGATCCCAAAACCGGCGAGACCCGCAATATGGGCATTCCCGCGCCGCGTGAAAGCATCTATGGCGCCTGCTACGACGCAAAGCATAATGCATATTATATGATCGGCTTTATGCGTGGTCATGTATATCGCTATTCGCTGGACGACTGCACCGTAAAAGATCTCGGTAAAGCTGCCGAGGTTTACTGCTACCGCCTGCATCGCGGACCCGACGCGCATATCTACGGCATGACCAAATCCGGATTCCTGTTCCGCATCAATGTCGATACGGAGGAAATAGAGGACATGCACTGGCGCATGCCGGCTTTCCCCGACAACTTCGTCAACAATACCTGGTACCGTTATCTTTCGCAGGCGCATAACGTCTCCGATCATGAATTTATCTTCACTTCTACCGCGACGGAAAACATGTACCTGTTCGATACGGATACCTGCGAGGTTAAAAACCTCGGCAAGCGGTCGCCGGTGGATTATGTCAATGACTTCGAGATCGATCCGTTCTGCTTAGACGAGTTCTGTGTGGATAAATACGGGGTGCTGTGGTATGCGCTTTCCGGCTGGATGATCGATAAGCCCAAAGACGAGTTCTATCGCGCGCCGAATCCGAGACTGCTGGTGCGCTGGGATTTCCGAAACGAACCGAAGCCGGAAATTTTGGGTATCATGGGCACGCAGGAGCATCATTATTCCGGCTCGTCGGTACTGTGCCTCGATAAAGAGCGCGATATCTTCTACTGTATCGGCTCGTCGAGTCCCATCAACGATCAGCAGGGGCCCTCCGGCTGCGCGCTGTTCTGCATAAACTTAGCCGAATTCCGTCCGCACGCAAAGCAGAAAGGGCCGGTTTGGGCGCAGAAGATGACGGTGACGCCGTATCCTGAGGAGGAGGTCGCCGATATCCGGAAGAAGGCCGCCGAGCCGCCGGAGTGGGCCGGCGAGGAGGTTTCCGGCAAGAATCCGTTCGCGCCGGTGTCGATTTCACACGTGATTCCGATCAGACTATGGAGAAAGTTTGCCAGCATGCCCGGTGCGCGGATTGAGGATTCCAAGGTGCGCGGCATTGCATGGGATGGCGAAGGCAACGTCCATGGCTATTGCGGAGAAACGGAAAATAAGTACTATTTCAAGCTTTCGCCGCGAAAAACCGCCTATTTTGCGTCGAAAGCCCAGGCGGATGCCTGTGAAGACGTGATGATCTGGCGCTCGATCCTAAAAACGCGCATCGATGAGCGGGAGGAAAACGGACGCTGGGCGATCGACGTACCGCTGTCATACTCGTATGAGATTGCAGCCTTAGTTTCCGCAGACGATATATCGGTGGGGCTGGCCAAATGGCTCGATGGGAATCTTCTACCCGGTAAATGCGAGCTTGCGGACGGCGTGAAGCTGCCGGAGGTTGCCGGACGCCGCTATCTGGCGGTGGCTACCGCCACAGCGAAGCTCGGTGACGGCAGACTCGCCGTCGGTACGAAGGACGGTCTGTTCGCAACTGTTCGGGACGGTAACGTATATAGCTACGGCAATGCCGCCCCGATGGGCCCCGTACGCTGCCTGAGTGTGACGACGGACGGGAAAAAGCTCTACGGCACCGCGGGTGACGACGAGGACATGGGGACGATCTTCGCCTTCGACGATGAGCAGGGCTTACGTCAGGTTGGGATGATCAACTATAACTCCCCCGGCTATATGGACGGCCCGACGGCGTCGAACGTACTCTCCGCGATTGCGGTCAGCCCCGATGGGAAGATGCTTGCCGTTGGCGGCGCGGATCGCATCGGCGCGGTGCATATCTTAATGCTGTAATCCTTATTATATCAAGAAAGCGGTCTCCTGTTTTACGCAGGAGACCGTCGATTTTATTCGTTGGATAAGACTGTGAGGGTTGCTGTTTTTGACATCCGCGAGCTCCATTTGCCGCGGATGCAGCCGATGGTCATCTCGCTCGTGCCGCCGAGCGCAATATCGGCTGCATTTGCCGTGACGCCGCGTGCAATCATCTCACCGGAGCCTGAGAGGTCGACCTTTAGATAATCGATTTCCCCGCGAGGAATGGTCAAGTCACCGGAGCCGCGTATCGTTACTGTTGCCGCCGCCGCCGCGATTTCACCGATGGAGACATCGCCGGAGCCGGCGATGGAAGCCTCGAGGTTGCGCAGACGGCTTTCTCGAATGTTCACGTCTCCGGAACCTGCAATGCTAACTTTGAGAGCGTCCTCAACAAGTTGCCCGGTGATGTCACCGGAGCCTGCAATTCTGATGTCGGCAGATTTGGCGGTCTGGAAGTCGATGTCTCCGGAGCCGGCGATGGAGACTTCTATGGTATCTGCGGAGGAAAAATGGACGTCTCCGGAACCGGAGATCGAAAGCTTTGCGGTTTGGAACGATGGCTCGCAGTTCATTTCGCCGGAGCCGGCGATGGCAAGCTCGACTTCCTCTCCCTCGTAAAAGCCCGTCCAGATTTCTATTCGGTTTTCCTCATGCCGTTCGAAATTGAAAAGCCTTCCGTTGTTCCCCGACTGTCGGTTCTCGATTTTCAACCGTCCGCTCGTGTTGGAGATCGTCAGACTGTCCATAAACTGACGGGAACCCTGTGCTTCTACGCGGCATATTCCGTTGTCTGTCGCGTGGATTCTCGTTGTCACGTCGCCCGATGTTTTCACACCCAATGAATGAACATCATTGTAGGTGTCGATAAAATGCATGTCACCGCTAAACATCGGTTCGACCATCTTTGGTTTTGCATATTCGAGCCGAATGCACAGACGCCCGTTGTTGACGATCGTTCCCTCCGATAAATCCGCCGAGGAACCGTCCGCAAATTCTACCCGCGCACCATGACGCAGCTTTGGTTCTGTATTGGCATAACAAGCGACGTCCTGCCACTGATGGACGAGCCGTTCTTCTCCGCTCACCTCCGGAAATTCCTCGATTTCCGCAGCGAGAGGTTCCTCGACCGGCGTTGCCGTCATGATTTCCGCAACAGGATCAGGATCCGCGCCGAACAGCGTCTCAATCTTTACGCCCAGCGTTTCCGCGATGGCGGGCAGCAGCGTGATATCCGGGTAGCCGAGGCCTGTTTCCCATTTCGATACCGCCTGAGGGGAAAGTCCCAGCGTTTTGGCGAACGCTTCCTGCGTCATCCCCTTCGCCCGCCGCAGTTCACCGATGCGAACGCCCATGGCATCTGTATTATACATGCAAATCCTCCTTTTTGTTTTGAAGCTCTTGCCCTATGCTGGTTTCAGTGTAGCATAGGTAAGAAGGAAATGCAATCAATTATCAGTTGAATCAACCAATAGTTGCTAAACGATGTGTGAAACAACTGCCGGTTGTGCAAATAAATACGGATTTAACATGTTAAAAGCGCCAGCATCGCTTGACAAAGCTCTCCGTTTTGCCCATAATAGATACAATATGATAGAAAAAGGAGGAAATGTCTTGTGACGTCGTTCGAGGATTTATATCGCACGCATTACGGTAAGGTATACGGTTTTCTGTATAAGCTGTGCCGGGATGAGAATCTGGCGGAAGAACTGACGCAGGAGACATTTTTTCAGGCATACGGCGCGCTTCCACGGTACCGCGGTGAATGCGGCATCTTCACATGGCTTGTGTCGATTGCCAAGCATACGTATTACAAGTATCTGCGAAAGAAAAAAGCGGGGCTTGAGGCGACCGATCTGGATGCGATAGCCGACCGCGTAGCGGCGTGGGAGGATACGCCGGAGGAGCAGGTGGAGAGAGAGTCGGTCAAGGAAGCGGTTAAAGCGGTTTTGAAGAAGCTGCCGGATAAATACAGCGATGTGGTCATGCTGCGTGTTTATGCCCAGCTGCCATTTCGGGAGATTGCAGAAAGCTTAAAAATCAGTGAGAATTCGGCGAAGGTGCTCTACTTTCGTGCGAAGAAGATGTTAATGGAGGAACTATCCCATGAATTTGCCTTGTGATACGGTGATGGATCTGCTGCCGCTTTACTGTGACGGCGAGGCGAGTGAGGTAAGCACCGAGGCAGTGAAAGAACATTTGAAAAGCTGCCCTGACTGCTTCCGGGCGTATAAACGCTATCGAGAGACCTTGCGGCTAGAGACGTTCGCCTACCCTACCGCAGACACGGAGGAAGTCGATTATCGTGACCGTTACCTTGCCCTGTCGGAAAAGATTGCGAAAAGGCGGCTTTTAATATCGCTGACAGTGGCGGCGTACGTCTGCGCGTCGGCGGGATTTATGCTTGCGAAGTATATATGGAAGCCAAAAGCGGAAGAATGACGAAATATACTGATGATAACGGTACCCGCCGAAAAGAGTGTTTTCTTCTCGACGGGTATTGTTATGTACAGATTATGTCCATTAGGTTAGTATAATGACTCTTATTTCTTTCTTGCCCAAATTATGGCTCTATTTGTTTTTTCGCTAATTGGATTACGTGCATAGTCGCCATATTCTTCTTCGACATCAAATCCCGAAAGGTGAAGCCAATTATAAATTTGGTCAAGGGTTGCAAAATGTTTGACAGAAGGAATATCTTGCTTAATTATGCTGCCATCAGCAAGAGCTAATTCAAATCTACGTACAAATTTGTTAAGCCCAGTTTCTTTATCAAATGTACTGTTAAGCAACACCATTTTACCGGTGTTCTCTTTACTATCTGTGCCTTGCCAAACAACATGTTCAGTAGAGTTGCCAAACCAAGTTTCAGGATGTAATGTATACCCATAATCGATATAGATATGCCCACCAGAAACAAGCGCATCTGCCGATTTTTGTATTACCAACGCTTGAGCTTTGTCGTAGTCCATGTCAGAGATAATATTAAACAGAAAATTTGCAGCCAACATGACAACATCGTATCCTATTCCCCAATCATCGTTAATGACATCTGATTTTCGCCAAGTAATGTTTTTCATGCCGTTTATCTTTGCGGATATTTTACTTAACATACACTCATCAAAATCAAGTCCTGTAACGATATGTTCTGCTTTCGCTAATGGCACGAGAATCCGCCCACTGCCACATGCAATTTCAAGAATACGCTTAGGTTTTTTACCAATGACCGACAATGCAAATTCCACATCGCTTATATCCGTCAGGTCATGATCATACATATCTGCAATCCATTTTGAGATAATTGCTCTTTCATTAAACAATGCCTTTTCCTCCGTTTTGTAGGAGGGTTAAAGTATAGTCACCCTCCTGTTTTTTGTTAAGATCACTAATACTGTATTTTTCATAACACTCATTCCTTTCATGTAATTTTATATTATAGCGCAAAAGCGATATAACCAAGATTACATAAATAACCTCTCTTGTTTTGCTTATCGAAAAATAACAAAGCATCTTCCCTGTTAGGGAGGATGCTCTGCTGACGTCATCACGCAAAAACCTTGCGGAATTCGTTGATAATGACTTTTTGCCCTTCGGCATTCGGATGGATACCGTCAATGCACATCAGCTTCGAAAAGTCCCAGCTCGATAAGAAAGCCGAGCGGACGTCGACGATGGCGCAGTTCATCTTAATGGCAACGGATGCGACGGCGTTGGAATATAGCTCCTGAAAACGGTATATACGCTGCGTATCGCCCAAGAACTGCAAAATACGATCACGGGAAAGGCCGTTTTTGGTAATCCAGCTCAGATAACGCGATGCATCGAGCGGCGGCAGCGTCATCAAAATCGGCTTGATACCGCGATCCATCAAAGCGCGGACGGCATCCTGATACAAGAGCTTGAAGCGGGAGAGCTCGGTGTTCGGGATATGTGGGATGTCGGGTTCCTCACTGACACGAGTCCAGTCGAAATCGCAGTCATTGCCGCCGAATTCGACGATGGCGTATTTCATCGGCTCATTGCGCTTTAAAGCATCCATCACCATGGAGATGCCGCGGTCGATGGTGCAGCCGAATTTCGAGCGATTCGTCACTTTGATCGGTGCGCAGGCCTCGGACAGATCGAGCGTTTTGGAAAAGCGGTAGCGTCGAGCGGCTTCATCCCAGATCACACCGCGCAGAATGGAATCGCCAAAAATAAAGAGCTGTTCCTCACTCACTGTTAATCACTCTCCTTTATGGTAAGCGCACACTTTTTTGATATTTTTACAATAGCACAAAACGAAGCGCCATGCAAGTCAAATCGGAAGAACATTTCGTAAATTTCCGGAATTATTTTCTTAACTGCCGTAGTCTTCGATAAAACGGTCAAGCGCTTCGTCGGATGTTAAAACAATACCCCGGGACAGGCGGCCGATATCCGCGGTGCGCAGACTGCGCGCATCGATTTCATACAGCACCGCATAATCCCGTTTGCCGATGGTACGAACCCGCACTTCTCCATTCACGAGCTGCAGCTGATAACGTGCAAAGGGGAAAGCGTTGATGCGGAGCGCGGCAAAAAAAGCGAGCAGAACCGCAAAGAGTGCCGCGGCCATGGCGAGAAAGTGGCGGTTTGGGCGCATAGGAGCCTCCATTCTGTAAAGCATTCACGAAATCTTAATATTCATACAAACCTGCGGGTTTGTGATTATAGAGAACAAAAACAGATCAGAATAGTATTATATCATTAGCGTATTTAAGGGAATGATGCTGTTTATTAAATTTTGCCCCAAAACGTAAAAACCTATACGTTTCACAAAATCCATCTGGATTTTTTGTAAGTTTGTGTTATAATAACCAGTGGGGCTATAGTTTCTTGAAGCCTTCGGAAAGGAGCAGACCCTTGCACAAAACAATTCGCGATGTCGGCTGGTTTTTTTCGGGAACGCTTGGCTGGATTACGAAAATCCTGCTGACGATTATCGTCATCGGCATCGTTACGGCCGCAATTTGTACGACGGTATTCGCGCTATATATTGACCGCTACATTAAACCTGCCATCGAAAGCGTCGACATATCCGATCTGACGCTGAATTATACCTCTGTCGTTTATGCTGTCAACAGGGAAACCGGTGAGGAAACCGAGCTTGAGCAGCTTTACGATGAAAATAACCGTATCTGGATCGATTATGACCAGATTCCGGCTGCGATGTACCATGCGGTCGTAGCTGTAGAGGATAACCGCTTTTATACGCATAGCGGTGTCGACTGGGTGCGTACCATCGGTGCGATGATCAATATGGTCGTCCCGATCCGCTCTAATTTTGGCGGCGGTTCGACTATCACCCAGCAGATGATCAAAAACCTGACCGGTGAGGACGATATTACCGTCGAGCGGAAGCTGCAGGAGATCCTACGTGCGCTGGAGGTTGAGAAGTCCTATACAAAAGAGGATATTCTCGAGATGTACCTGAACGTCGTCTATTTTGGGCGCGGCTGCTACGGCGTGGAGACAGCTGCAGAGACGTATTTCGGTAAGTCCGCGTCGGAACTGTCGATTGCTGAGTGCGCATCGATTGCCGCGATAACGAATTCGCCGACGTATTATGACCCGATTCGCAAGCCGGAAAACAACAAACGGCGTCAAGAGCTTATTTTAGACTTGATGTATGAACAGGGATATATCACCGAAGCCGAATATAAGGATGCGTTGGCGGAGGAACTGCAAGTACAGAGCCTCGCGGCCGTCAATGCCGAGACGAAGCCGAAACAGAGCTACTACGTCGATCAGGTCATCAACGATGTACTGGCGGATTTACAGTCGGAGCTTGGCTATTCCGAAACCGCTGCGTCGAATCTGCTGTTTTCCGGGGGCTTGAGTATCTACGCCTGCATTGATCCGGATATACAGACGATTGTGGACGAGGTGTATCGGGACACCGAGAACCTCCCGCATACGACGGATGTCTCACAGCCGCAGTCTGCGATGGTCGTGATGGACCCGTATACCGGTGATGTGGTAGCGATGGCTGGCGGCGTTGGCGAGAAAACCGTCGACCGCGCCTGGAACCGTGCGACAATGACAAAGCGATCCCCCGGTTCCACGATTAAGCCGCTGACGGTCTATGCCCCGGCGATTGAGTACGGGATTGTGACGCCTGCGACGGTGTTTGACGATTCCCCTGTCAACGAGGAGACGATGTATCCGAAGAATACAACACCGGGTTATACCGGGCGTATGACGGTGAAAAAAGCTATGCAGCTTTCGACGAATACCGTCGCAATGAAGGTGTTGGAGCTTGTCACACCGGAGCGCTCATTTGATTTCGGCACGGTGAACCTGTCGCTTGATCTCGTGCGTTCGGTCACCATCGGCGGTAAGGTCTATTCCGACGTGAACTACTCCCCGCTTTCCATGGGCGGGACGACGTACGGCCTGACTGTTCTGGAGATGACGGCGGCGTATGGCTCATTTGTCAACCACGGCATCTTTTCGGAGGCGCGTACCTATACGAAGGTGCTCGACTCGAAGGGCAATGTGTTGTTAAACAATGAGACGGAAGCGCATGTCGCGATGAAGGAAAAGACAGCGTATTATATGAATAACCTGCTGCGTAATGTCGTGGAAGCAGGTACCGGAACGCTTGCGAAGATCAGCGGCATTGCCGTAGCGGGGAAAACCGGTACGACGACCGAAGATTATGACCGCTGGTTTGTCGGTTATACGCCGAATTATGTCGCTGGCGTGTGGTACGGCTATGACAACGGACGTGAACTGAAGATGGAGACAAATAAGAATCCCGCCGTCGAAATTTGGAGCCGCGTGATGACAAAGGTGATGGAGGGAATCGCCTATGAGCCTTTCTTCCAGCTCGAGACGGTGCAGGCGCAGTACTGTATCGACTCCGGTTACTTGCCCTCGCAGTATTGTTCGCTTGACCCGAGAGGCTCACGCGTCACGACGGGTACCTTCCTGCGTGAGGATGTGCCGACGAAGGTATGCGAAAGCCATGTGCCCGTGAAGATGTGCGCGGAATCCGGGCTTCGTGCGGGGGAATACTGCCCGCAGGAATCTCTTGTGACGATCAGCCTATTAAAGCTTGACCGTACGGGACGCGTGACAATGACGGACGATGCGTATATGTATCGGGAAGCGACGGCTTATGCGGAAGGCACAATACAGAATCCGTATTCGACGCTCTGCACGCTGCACACAGCGCCGACCGAGCCGGACGTAACGGAGCCGGATGTAACGGAACCGAATCCGGTGGAGGGCTGGCTGTTCGATCCGACGTATCCCAATGAGGTGATCGATCCGGAGGACGATGATGTTCCGGATATCAAGCCGCCGGTCGTGCAGGATCCTACGGACATTACCGAGGCAACCGGGACAACCGGAGCTTCCACGTCGGCAACCGATTCAGACGGTGGTTTCCTGCCGGAATACGACGGGGGCAACAGTGCAGACAATGTTCCCGGGTGGCTGGGATAAACATCTTTGCAAAGGAGGCGCTTTGCCAGATGCGAAAGCAAAAATGGATGGCGGTACTGCTTGTAGCGGCATTTGTCCTGCTGCTGACAGGCTGCGGACAGTCCGGCGTACCGACGGCGGGGGCTGTGGATACGCAGTACAGCGGGGTCAACGGACAGACGAGCATACGGCAGGCTGCGACGGATGTCGGTGTGGATGCGCAGAGCAAGCCCGGCGGTAAAGCGACAGCATCGGCAAAGCCTTCCGTGATGGAGATTACACCGGAAATGGCGAAAGCCTTTGAAAACGGTGATCTGGATGTGGAAGCCGTACCGCTCCCTCCTGCTGTCATCACGATCTCCGCCGTAGGTGATATCATGGCGCATGACGACACCTTCCAAGCGGCAAAAGTCGGCAACACGTATGATTTCACCTATATGATGGCGGAGATCCAGAGCTATGGGAAGGGTTCGGACTTTCTGATCGGCAATTTAGAGACAACTCTTGCAGGTGCGTCGAGGGGTTATACGGGATATCCCGACTTTAACACGCCTGAGCAAATTGCGGATGCGTTGGTGGACACGCTGGGGATGGATCTTGTCTCGACGGCGAACAACCACTCCCTTGACCGTGGCTTTACGGGGCTTTGTACGACGCTCGATACGCTCGATGAGGTCGGTCTTTATCACGTCGGTACGAACCGCAGTGAGGTAGAAAGCGAAACGCCGCTGGTTGTGACCATCGGCGGCGTGAAATTCGGATTTATTAATTATACGTATGGATTAAATAACCCAAAAGGCATGAAATATAAGTACTCCGTCAACATCATCGATAAAGAAAAGATCAGGGCGATGACCGAGAAAGCGACGGAGGCCGGCGCGGAGTACGTGATCGCGCTGATGCACTGGGGTGTCGAATACTCCCGTACCCCGTCGACGGCGCAGAAGGAGCTGGCGGAGTGGATTTTTGCCAATACCGATGTCCGTCTTATCATCGGCACTCATCCGCATGTCGTACAGCCGATTGATGAGATTACGGTGGAGCGTAACGGCGAGACGAAAACAGGCGTAGTGCTTTATTCTCTCGGTAACTTTACCGGATCACAAATGAAGGCTTATACCAATACGGGGATGCTTGCGACAATCACCTTGAAGCTCTCACCGGAAAATGAAAATACAAGTGCGGTCGAGTCAATCGACTGTACGATGCTTTATATCGATCCGAATGCGGGGCAGGAAAAGCAATATCGCGTCATATCGATGGGAAAAGCGATACATGATTACGATAGCGGTACGGATCCGCTGGTATCGGCAAAGGATTATGCGAAAATCCGCGACTATATGGAAGACTATCGGGAACAACTGGAGGTTTTACCCTTTGTCCGCGTACAGTAACTCATTTGCATCTTAAGCTTTGAGTTGTTAATATACAGACGAAAGCGAGGAATTTGCTCATGGTTAAGAACACTTTCCGGATCGTATCCGCGCTTGTGGCGGTTTGTCTGATCGCGGTCGTCATGCCGCGAACGAGCGCTGCGACGCAGAATGTCACGGTGGAACTGGATGGCGAAACGCTTACTTTTTCCGGTGCGCAGCCGTATTACGACAGCAGTGTAGGCCGCGTTTACGTTCCGGTACGCGATCTGTGCGAAGCGATGGATGCGGTTGTCAATTATGATGAAGCCACCAAAACGATCACGATTACCCGCGGCGGAACGACGCTCAAGCTGCGTATCGGGGTGAAGACTGCGACCGTGAACGGGGTTGCGGTTGCCCTGGATGCGCCACCGTTCGCAGAAGATGGCAGCACGTATGTCCCGCTGCGGTTTGTATCGGAGAATCTGCTGCTGGATGTGGTATGGAACGCGCAGAACGCGAAGGTAACGCTGACCTCCAGCGCGCGCCTGACGCTTGGAATGCCGTCGGAGGAAGCGAAGAACACCTTCGGAGAGCCGTCGAGGACTTCCGTTTCCGAAAAGGGATATACGTGGTGGATTTATGACGATCTGGACACCTATAAGATGATCGGTGTCTCCGACAGCAAGGTCGTCGCCTATTATCTCCACTCGTCCTCTTGGCAGGTAGACGATGGGCTGCGCTTCGGTATGACGGCGGCCGACTGTGACGCACTGCTTGCCAGCATAGAGTCTGTCGAGTATGGCACATATACGGTCTACACGGCTGACAATAAAATCAAGACGCTTTTTTATGATGAAAACGGCGCAGCCTATGCGATTCTGGAAGAAATAGCCGAGTATGCGGGAAAAACGCGTATTTCTGTAGCGGTGCTGGATGGCTATGCGCGGCAATTTTTAGATCTTGTCAATATAGAGCGTCACAAGTTGGGACTTACCGCTATCGTTTGGGATGAGACCATCTGCGATGTTGCCCGGAATCACAGTAATGATATGGCGAAAAACAACCTTTACACGCACAACGGCTCGGACAATACCTCCCCCGTGGATCGTCTGAATGCGGCGGGATATACGGATTTCTACCAGATCGAGATTATAGCCCGCGCGTTTCCTAATGCACTGACTGCGTTCTCCGCGCATTTGAACAACGCGCAGTATCGTGCCGTTCTCCGCGCCAACTATACAACAATGGGCGCAGGGGTCGCCTACAACCCGCAATCCGATGGTATATTGTACTATACACAGGTGTTCTACACCTCAAAATAACCAAAGGAGATTTTCAAATGAGTAAAGTACTGTTTCATGGTGTTATGCCAGCCCTGCCGACGCCTCTTAATGAAGACGGCACCCTGCGCCGCGCGTCGGTCAAACCGCTGATCGATTACTTAATCGATGCAGGCTGCGACGGCTTCTATGTCTGCGGTGCGACGGGCGAGGGCGTCGTCATGCAGCCCGACGCGCGCATGGAGATGACCGAAGCCGTCATCGAAGCCACCGCCGGACGCGGCAAGGTTATCTCCCACATCGGCGCGGTCGATCTCATTACCGCGAAAAAGCTTGCCGCCCATGCCGCCGCCGCCGGTGCGGACGCGATTTCCTCCGTTCCCCCGTTTTTCTACGGCTACAATGACGACGGCATCTACAACTACTACCGTGCGCTCGCCGATGCCGCCGAGCTGCCGCTTCTGATGTACGCCTGTCCTTTATCGGGCGTACCGGTTACGCTCTCGATGGTCGAGCGGCTGATGACGATTCCGAATATGATCGGCTTAAAGTGGACAAATCCGAACTACTATGAGATGCATAAAATTTCTCTCCTTCGCGGCGGCGATATCAATGTCATCAACGGGCCGGACGAGACTTTTCTTTGCGGCTTGATGATGGGTGCTCATGCGGGTATCGGCTCGACGTACAATGTGATGCCGCGCGTGTTTGTGGACATCTACAACGCGTTCCAGAAAGGCGATCTCGCCGCCGCACGTAAAGCGCAGTACAAGGCCGACGCGCTGATTCGTGTGATGCTGGCACATGACGGTCTTGCGTCATTAAAACTGATGCTTACATGGAACGGATTTGATATGGGACATACCACTTATCCGATGAAGCGCTTAAACGATGCGGAGGAGGCGTCTCTGCGCGCCGATTTGAATGCGATAGATTATGAAAACGTGTATTTAAGGGCATAAATTTGGATGAAACCGTCCGATACCGGGGTGAAATCGGTATCGGACGGTTTTTGGTATATATTATTACCGGATACAGCGCGTCAATTCCGAGACACGCGGCGAGACTTGCCGCAGCGAAGCCGACAGAACGCGGACAGCATATGGATCCGCGCCGCTGCGCCGTAAAGCGTTTCGGAAGGATATATGATAGAGGATACGGCGGGCAAGCCATCCGAGCAGTAAATACGGCAGGAGGAGGAGGAGATACAGGCTTTTGACGACGATTCGAAGCCAAATCAGCGCTGTCATGGGTTATTCCTTCTTCTCTGGGTTACACGTAGCGGAGGCGGAACTGATAATGTTTTTGATCGACAGCATGTAGTCGCGGGCCATCTTCAGCGCGTCGTCGGAAGGGATACCGGCGGCGATCAGCTCCTTGTAGAAGCTACCGACAGACTGCCCCATCTGGGTTCCGGCTTCCGCCGAATACAGGGTGCCGAGCAGCCGGGAGATCAGTTGCGGTACCTTGCCAGATAACTCGTCCAGTACTTCTCCGAGTTCCTTGACTTCGTTACTCATATTCATATTCTCCTTTTCATCAAATCAAATTAATGGCAAGCTTCAGCGCTTTGCCGCTGAGCGCCAGTGTATCAAAAATTATATCGCGGGCTTCCCACAGGCGGGACAGCACATCCTTTTTCTCGTCTGCCGCCTCGATTTCATGCTGAACGGCCGTTAAAACTTTGTGGGGAATCTCCGCCTGGCATGCGTCCAGCATATGCGCAAGCTGCAAGGCGAGGGCAAGCTCCGCGCGGCAGCGGGGGCAGCCGGCGATATGCAGCAGAAGCTCCGTTTTGGCGGTGCTGTCGAGCGTGCCGGCGACATACCGGGCGATGTTTTCTTCACGGTCTTCACAGGGGATCATCGTCGTAACACCTCCTAAGCGAGCTTTGCCCGCAGTTTTGCTTTCAGCGCCGCAACACGACTTTTGATCGTACCTTCCGGAACGCCGAGAACGTCGGCGGCTTCCGCATAGGTCAACCCTGCGCGGTACAGGATGTAGACAAGCTCCCGGTCCGCTCCGGACAAGCTTTCGAGCGCGTCCCCGACTGCGATGCGATCAAGGGTTTGCTCCTCGTCTGAATACGGAAGCCCGTCGTCTGAGGGGAGCGGTTCCGTTGGATGCCCGTAGGCGCGGCGGAAGAAATCAGCGCATTTGTGCCGCGCGATGGCGAGCAGCCAGGTGCGGGGAGCGGCTTGCGCCCGATAGGCATCGAATCCGCGCCATGCGGCAAGCAGTGTCTCCTGAAGGACGTCCTGCGCATCGTGTATGCCGGGGAGCTTTAATCGGAGGTAATTGTAGACGGCTTTCCCATGCGCGGCAACGAGTGTTTCAAATGCAAACAGCTGTTCCGGCGGCGTCATGCGTCCCTCCCTCCCCTGCTTAGTTCTTTAAAAGCGCTTTCACCCTATTAGTCGCGTCAAAGGACAAAAAGGTTCGGATGGATTCAAAAAAGATTCGAACAGATGCCGCAGACGTATTGACTTGACAAGCTTTCGTATTCGCGGTATGATAACAATAGGACAGATTGTATTTTTCATGTTCAAAAGAAAAGAGAAAAGGGTATGAGAATTCTCCACATCATCGGCGGCGGTGACGTCGGCGGCGCGAAGACGGCGGTGATATCCGAGGTGGCAAGACTTCGGGAGTCCATCGATGTCAAGCTGGTCTCGTTTCGCAAGGGTGATTTTGCGGAAGAAGCATGCTGCGCCGGAATCGAGACGGAGGTTATCGAGACACGTAATATTTTCTCCGACTATAAACGGCTTTATAAGATCGTCAGCACATATAAACCGGACATCTTGCACTGCCACGGCGCAAGGGCGAATCTGATGGGGACGCTCATCAAGCGGGCGCTGGGACTGCCGGTTGTGACGACCATTCATTCCGATTATAAGCTGGATTATCTCGGTTCTCCGCTGCGTCAGCTTACCTTCGGCGCTGTCAATGCGTGCGCGCTGAGGAAGGTGGACTATTACACCTGCGTCTCCGACCGGATGGCGCGAACAATGATTTCTCGTGGGTTTGATCCTCAAAGCTGCTTCGTGATTTATAACGGCATCGATTACACCGCGCCGATTGAAAAGCCGGATCGCTGTACATTCTGGAAAACCTACGGCTACGAATACCGTCCGGGCGACGTTGTCTGTGTGATCGCGGCGAGACTGACGAAAATCAAGGATATTCCGACATTGCTGCGGGCGATGCGGCGCGCGGTCGAGTCGGCGCCGAAACTGCATCTGGTAATTGCGGGCGACGGAGAGGATCGGGAGAGTCTGCTTGCGCTGACGCGGGAGCTGGAGCTTACAAAGAGCGTTACCTTTGCCGGGTGGGTCAAGGATATGCGAGCATTTTTTGCGGCAGCTGATATCAATGTAATCTGCTCGCTGTCGGAGACGTTCCCCTACTCCGTTTCCGAAGGCATCCGCGAGGGCTGTGCGACGGTTGTGTCGGATGTCGGAGGGCTCTCCGAGATGGTCGAACACGGT
Source organism: Clostridiaceae bacterium (assembly GCA_034926225.1). Classification (GTDB taxonomy): domain Bacteria; phylum Bacillota; class Clostridia; order Oscillospirales; family QAMX01; genus JAAZKA01. Next base: position 21,258 of record JAYFRF010000001.1, on the reverse strand, counting down.
GTGTCGGGATTTATCTTTCAGCCGCGAGACGCGGAAGCGCTGGCGAAGGCGATATCTTCTCTGGCACTGGACGAGGTGTTGCGCCGGACTTTTGCCGAGCGGCTTTTCAAGCGTGCGTCAACAAGGTTTTCTCTCGACCGGATGGCGGCCGATCAGATCGAAATCTATCGGACGGTTCTGCGCCGTTATCCGCAAAAGAAGGAGCGCGCCGGAGTTACCGTCTGCGGCGCATATGGCAAGGGCAACGCGGGGGACGATGCGATACTCGATGCGATCGTCCGGGAACTGCGCGATGTCGACCCGGATATGCCCATCCGCGTGCTGTCGAGAAATCCGGCTGCGACAAGGCTCGACTATCGTGTGAATTCGATGTTCACTTTCCATATCCCGGCGGTTTTACGGGCGTTTAAACGGTCAAGACTCTATATCAACGGCGGCGGTTCACTGATACAGGACGTTACCTCCGCACGGTCGCTTTGGTTCTACCTCTGGACGCTGCAAACCGCAAAGCGGATGGGGTTGTCCGTGATGATGTACGGCTGCGGTATCGGGCCGCTGCTTCGAAAAAAGAGCGAGCGTCGGGCAACGAAGATACTCAACGGTTCCGTTGACGCCATCACGCTGCGTGAGGACGACTCGCGGAAGCTGCTTGAAAGCCTCGGTGTGAAGAAACCTGAGATCATTTCGGCAGCCGACCCGGCATTGACCCTGCTTCCCGCATCGGAGGAAAGGTTAGAGCCGGTTATGGATGCGCTGGGGCTTTCGCACGATGACGCCTATATTGCGGTATGCGTGCGTCCGTGGGCAGGATTTGACCCGGATGCGATAGCGGAGGCGGCGGAATATGCGTATGGAAAGTATCATTGGACGCCGGTGCTGCTGCCAATTGAGCTGCCGCGGGATGCGGCCGCATGCGACGCGGTGGCGGAGCGGATTACCTGTCCCTATATCCGTGTGGAGTCCAGGTATCCGGCCGAGGTTACGATAGGATTATTCTCTAAAATGCGGGGAGTTTTAGCGATGCGGCTGCATGCGCTGGTATTTGCAGCAGCCGCGGGAGTTCCGGCCGCGGGGATATCGTACGATGTGAAGGTGGCGGGATTTCTACGCTATCTCGGGACAGAACGCTTCTGTGAGCTGAAGGATGCGACACCGGAAACGCTTTGCAGCTTTATCAACGGGATTGCGGAGGAAAACCGGGAGGCGGTGCTGAAAAACACCGAACGGCTGCGGCGTTTGGAATATGCGAATCGGATGTGTGCCGCAGCGCTTCTTAAAAAATAAGTGATTTTGCACAATACTCGGCGCTTCGATTCCACTTTTTACGGGTTATGAGGCGGACAAACCGCTTTTTTACGGTAAGATTATAAAAAAATATGTTAAATTTTCTAATTACCAGTTGAAAAACAGTGACAAATCGGTTACAATATACTGGTGTAATAGGAAGACTTATATTTGCGGGAGGATTGACATGGCGTGCGCGTCCCGCGGTCTTTGAATTTATCGCACGCGGAAAGGTATTAGTATTATGACAGGAAGATTGTTTCAGGGCATCATCCTTCAAATGAAGGATGTCGCCGACCGCATCATCGGTGTCATCGATTCCACAGGCTCGGTGATCGCCTGTACCGAACTGACCTTAATCGGCTCGGAGCGTGAGGATGCCGCCGTCGAAATGAGCTTCTCCTCCGATTTTGTTGTTCACGGTGGGTATATCTACCAGACCATTTCCACAAAGTCCGCGCGCTACGAATATGCTGTGTTCGTCGAGGGTGACGACTCCATCGCAAAGACCATCTGTTCCATGGCGGCGATAGCATTGTCCAGCGTGCGCTCGCTTTATGACGAAAAACATGACAAAGCGACGTTTATCAAAAACATTATCCTTGATAACGTCCTCCCGGGTGATATTTATATCAAGTCTAAGGAGCTGCATTTCGGACCCGATGTACCGCGCGTCGTGTTCCTCGTTAAGCATACCGAGAAGACGGATTCCGCTGCGATTGATGTGGTTTCCTCTCTGTTCCCGGACAAGCAGAAGGACTTCGTCATTAATATCTCCGAGACTGATCTTGTGCTTGTTAAGGAAGTTCGCCCGAACGTCGATATGCGCGATCTTGTGAAGACAGCCAAGCAGATTGAGGATACCTTGGGCACCGAGCTGATGATTAAAACGACGATCGGTATCGGCACCGTCGCGCCGCAGCTTAAAAATATCGTCACTTCCTTTAAAGAAGCGCAGCTCGCAATCGAGGTCGGTCAGGTTTTCGACACCGAAAAGACGATCCTTAGCTTTGAAAACCTGGGCATCGGCCGTCTGATCTATCAGCTGCCGACGACGATGTGCGAGCAGTTTCTGTCAGAGGTGTTCCGTAAGGGCTCCATCTCCGCACTTGACCACGAGACACTGTTTACGATTCAGAAGTTCTTTGAGAATAACCTGAACGTCTCCGAGACCTCCCGTAAGCTCTTCGTACACCGCAACACACTGGTGTATCGCTTAGAGAAGATCAAAAAGATCACGGGACTTGATCTGCGCGAGTTTGATCATGCGATCATCTTTAAAGTGGCACTCATGGTGCGTAAATATCTGGATTCGAGGGACAATCGGCAATGATCCACCTCTCCGACGTTTATCATTCTTACGCAACCGGCACGCGTGCGCTGCAAGGTATTGACCTGCGTATCGACGACGGGGAATTTGTATTCCTCGTCGGGCCGTCCGGTTCCGGAAAGTCGACTATTATCAAGCTCCTGACCGGCGAGTTGCGTCCAACCGCCGGCCGGGTGTCGATTAACGGCTACAATACTTCGAAGATGCGCGCGTCTGAGGTTCCCTATTTACGGAGAACCATCGGTGTCGTCTTTCAGGATTTCCGGTTGATCGAAAAAAAGACGGTCTACGACAACATAGCCTTCGCGATGCGCATCGTCGGCGCGTCGCCGCGTGAGATTCATGAGCGTGTCGCGTATGTACTCGATCTCGTGGGCCTTGCGCACAAGGCGCGCAGAAAGCCAAATGAGCTTTCCGGCGGCGAGCAGCAGCGCGTCGCGGTCGCCCGTGCGCTTGTGAACAACCCCTCGCTCATCATCGCCGATGAGCCGACGGGCAACCTCGACCCCGATCGGTCGCTGGAAATTATGATGCTTTTGGAGCATATCAACGATCTCGGTACCACGGTACTGGTCGTCACTCACGAAAAGGAGCTTGTCAACCGTTTCGACCGTCGCGTGGTTGCCATCGACGGCGGTCTGATCGTCTCCGACAAAACGGGCGGCTATTATCAATATGAGCAGCAGACATAACTTTACATACTTCATGAAAGAAGGCGTGCGGGGCATTTTTACGCACGGCTTCATGAGTTTCGCGTCCGTCAGCGTAATTACAACCTGCCTTATTCTGACAGGTACCGTTGTACTGCTGATGCTGACGCTGACCGGCACGATCACAGATCTCGGCTCCGCCGGCGATATCCGCGCCTATGTCGATGAGACGCTGACTGAAGAAGAATCCGCGGCGCTGGAAACCGTGCTGCGCGAGATTCCGAATGTTTCGGGCGTCGATTATATCGATCGCGCCAGAGGCCTTGCCGATCTTCGCGAGGAGCTCGGAGAGGACTCCTCCCTGCTCGACGGGTTGGAATACGACAATCCCTTGCGCAACTGTTACCGTATCTGGGTCGTCAGCATTGACGACTACGCGGGAACGGTGGATGCCGTGAAGAATACGCGAGGGGTTGCGGAGGTCTATGCGTCGATCGACGCGATGACGCAGCTGCAAAATTTGCGCAATATCCTCGGCTATGCAAGCCTGACGTTCGTGCTGATGCTTGGGATGGTTTCAATCTTCCTGATTTCGAATACGATCAAGCTTGCAACCTTTGACCGGCGTGAGGAAATCGGTATCATGAAGATGATCGGCGCGACCGACGGCTTTATCCGCGCGCCGTTCTTCATCGAGAGCCTGACTCTGAGTCTGATCGCGGCGGCGCTCGCGTTCGGCTTACAGTGGTTAATCGGGAATGCAATTTTGGATTCCGGACTTGCGTCGCTGTCGTTCATGAAAATTGCGGACTTCAGACAATATATGCTTCCCTATGCGGCGGCATATGCCGGCACGGCAATCCTCATCGGCGTTTGCGGAAGCCTTTTGAGTATCAGAAAGTTCCTCCGCGTGTGATGTGTGCCCTTTTAGAAGGAGATGGATACGAAAAATGACGAAAACTCGCGCCACAAAGGTTTTAACCATGGTCATCGCGCTGATTTTAGCGCTTGGGCTGCTTTTGAGCATCGGAGCGGGCGTGCTGTACACGTTCGCGACGACCGACCTGGAACGCCAGCTTAATGAAAAGCTGGAAGGGCTGAAGGGACAGCTTTCCGCGTTGGACGGCGAAAAAGCGGATCTGGATAATAAGCGCACCGAAATCCAGACAAACAAGGACGAGGTGGCTTCCCAGATTTCCGATATCGAGGGACAGCTTAACGTCCTCGCGGATCGTCAGTCTGGACTTATGGACGAAAAAGTCAACCTCGATATGCAGATGAACGTGACGATGGAGCAAATCAGCGTTTCTCAGCAGATCATCGACGAGCTCACGCTGCAAATTGCCCAGAGGACGCGCGATCTTCTTGACGCCGAGCAGAAGGAAGCGGAGGAATACGAGCTCTTTAAGACCCGTATCCGCGCGATGTCCGAAAGTGAGAGCGTAACCGAGCTGCAGATGATCTTCTCCGCGTCCAGCCTGACGGATGTGTACGTCCGTCTGGAGGCGATGGCGGATATCGCACGCTATGACAGGAACCTGATGGCAAGGCTCGCCGAAGTTCGCGAATACATAGCCGGATTAAAGGCGGAACTGGAAGCCGATCAGCAGGCCGAGCGAGAGGCGCAGGAAAAGCTTGTAGCATATGAGGCGGAGCTGGCGCTGCAAACGGAGAATGTCAATACGCTTTTAGTCCGTCTCGACACCAAGACAAATGAAAGCGTCATGGCTTTGACAGAAGCAGAGAACTTGGAAGACCTTTTTGAGCTGGAATTGCAGGCAAGTCTCGCTGAAATTGCGGCGAAGGAAGCGGAAATCGCTGCACAGCAGGCCGAGATCGATAAGACCAAGGATGCGATCAAAGCGGAACAGAAAGCTGAAGCCGCGCGGAAAGCCGCTGAAGCCGCTAAAAAGGCCGCTGAAGAAGCCGCAAAAAAGGCCAAAGCGGACGCAGTTAAAAAAGCTCAGGAGGATGCCGCGAAAACTGCAGCCGCAGCAAGCTCTGCGTCGTCTTCCTCGTCTTCGTCGTCCTCCGGCAAAATTACCAGCATGACCTGGCCCTGCCCCAGTTCCAGTAACGTTACCTCGAAATACGGTATGCGTACCCATCCGATAACCGGCGTCTATAAACTACATAACGGTATCGACATCGCGGCGGCGAAGAATGCGAAAATTGTCGCGGCTGCGGCGGGCACTGTAACGACCGTCACATATTCAAACGCGTACGGTAATTATGTGATCATTACGCATTCCGGCGGTATCCAGACGCTGTACGCCCATATGACGACGGCGACGGTTTCCGAGGGACAGACGGTATCGGCTGGCGAACAGATCGGTAAGGTCGGCATGACGGGCTATTCGACCGGCTACCACCTCCATTTTACGGTTTTGGTGAACGGTTCCTCCGTCGATCCGATGAAGTATCTCGGCTAAAAGGATAAGGTATGAAACGACGCTATTCGATCGGCACCGTGGTCGCCGCGATCCTCCTGACTGCGGCAGTTACCTTTAATATATGCTACGTAGCCATCTGGGATAGCTTTTCCGACAGGCTCTCCGCGCTTTCGGAGCGGGAATCAGAATATGCGAAGCTCAACGAAATTCGCGCCTATCTGTCAGAGTATTATATCCTGAACGATCTTGAAAACGACACGCTGATCGAAGGCGCGGCGGAAGGTATGATTTCCGCATTACCGGACGGCTGGTCATATTATATGAATGCGTCCGATTACGCAGCGTCGCTCGACACCGCATCGGATGATTTCGTCGGTATCGGCGTGACGGCCTATTTCGACGAAAGCGCGGGCTTGAGAGTTACGGAGGTCTATACAGACTCCCCTGCCCATCGCGCTGGCATCCGCTTTTTCGACCTGATCACGGCGGTAGATGGACGCGATACATTGGCGTTAGGCTCTACAGCGGCCTTCGATACAGTGCGGGGCGAGGAAGGCACGGATGTCGTGTTAACTATCTTCCGCGCATCCACCGGTGAAACGCAAGATATAACGGTTACCCGTGAACGCATCACGGAGCGGGAGCTGCAATCCGAGCTTTTAGAGGGGAATATCGGATATATCCGGATTTCCAGCTTTTCGGAGAATGCTAACACGCAATTCCGCGCGGCGGTTGAGGAATTGATCACGGATGGAGCACAATCCTTCATCTTCGACGTGCGATTCAATCCCGGTGGGCGGTTGGATGTCTTGGCGGACATGCTGGATTTACTGCTGCCGGAGGGCACCCTGATCCGCTGGGTCGATAAAAAGGGCATCGAAGGTACTCTCTCCTCGGATGCATCGTATATCGACATGCCGATGGTGGTGCTGGCGCATGAATATTCCTATAGCGCGGCGGAGTTCTTTGCGGCGGCGCTGCAGGAGTATGGTGCGGCAACGGTTGTGGGCATGAAGACGACTGGGAAATGCTATGCGCAGACAACCTACAAGCTTTCCGACGGCTCCGCTATTGCTATTTCCACACTGCAATATACGACGCCCAGCGGAAAGAGTCTTGGCGGAATCGGTATCACCCCGGATTATGAGGTGCCATTGACCTACGAAGAGACGGTCAATTTCAGCGCGATGACCTTTGCGGAGGATCCGCAGATGCAGAAAGCGATCGAGCTGCTTAGTAAATAATAAAATGCATACAGACGGCGGTATAAACATTTTTGATGTGTTTATGCCGCCGTTTTACTTTGCGCACAGGAGAAAGATTGTGAGAAGAATATTAACACATGTGTAAAAAGAACATATTTTTCTAACATCTGTTGATATGCGATTCCAACAGGTTTTGTTATAATAAATTATATTAAAGGAAACATAATAAAGAAGGAGAGACGAAGCGCATGGCAATGCAAATACAGGACCAAAAGCTTGCGCGCAGGCAACAAAGACGCAACACTTGGATTGCGATCGGGCAGAACAAATACATGTACCTTATGTATTTACCGGCGTTTATCCTGCTCATAATCTTCGCGTATTATCCGATGTACGGCGTGCTGTTGGCATTTAAAGATTTCGACTTTTCGAAGGGAATATTATTCTCTCCCTTTGCGAAAAATCACGGAATGTATAACTTTATTCGCGTATTTCGCAATCCTTCGTTTTTCAATGCGTTGAAGAACACACTTATCATCAGCGCTTCTCGTCTGATTTACGAGTTTCCAATCCCGATAGTTATGGCGCTTCTTTTAAACGAAGTACGCAGTTCGAAATACAAGCGCGTCGTTCAGACAGTCTACACCTTCCCCCACTTCATCTCCTGGGTCATTGTGACCGGCTTGTTCTTTTCCTTATTTGCAAACGAAGGAATTATTAACCAATTATTAGTTCTCCTGGGGCAGCCAAAAACAATGATACTATCCAATCCTAAAACATTCCGTGCCTTCCTCTATGCAACCTCCAACTGGAAGGAGGCAGGTTGGTCCGCCATCATCTATCTGGCATCCATCACGGGCATCAGTCCAGAGTTATATGAGGCGGGACGCATCGACGGCGCGACGAGACGACAGCTTTGCTGGTATATCACCCTACCCTCGATCAAGATGACGATCATCATTCTGTTCGTGATGCAGGTTGCGTCCTTAATGAACGCCGGCTTTGATCAGATATTCAATCTTTACAACGCAGCGGTTCAGGATGTTACGGATATCATCGATACACTCGTTTATCGTACCCAGTTTAAGCAAGGCTCCGATTTTGGGTATACAACGGCGATAGGTCTGTTCAAATCTCTGGTGAATTTCGCGTTGCTGCTCTTCGCTAACGGTCTTGTCTATAAAATCAACGGCCGCGGCATCTATTAAAAGATAGGAGGCATGACGGACATGACTGGAAAGGTTCATCACAGCATATACAACCGCATTACTAAGTTCGACATTATTAATTATACCATCCTCTCAATTATCGCATTCATTACGTTTTTCCCCTTCTATTATATGATCATCGTCTCATTTGCCAACTACGAAGCCGTACAGTCCCAGGCGCTATACTGGTACCCGACGGTATTTGATACGAGCTGGTACAAGATGATTTTTCAAAACCGCTTCTTCTGGGCGTCAATCAAGACGACCGTATTTGTCACGATCGTAACGACGATTCTCGGCGTGATCATCTGCGTCGCGGCGGCATATCCCCTTTCCAAGACTCACCTGCCCGGGCGACGGTTCATGTTCAACTTTATAATCTTCACAATGTTCTTCGGCGGCGGTATGATTCCGTTCTACATCACCTGCGTTCAGCTCGGTCTGCGTGACAGCGTATGGGTCATGATCTGGCCGTCGCTCGTCGGTGCGTTTAATATCGTCTTGATCAAGAACTTTTTTCAGGAATTACCGGAAAGCATCGAGGAAAGCGCCAAGGTTGACGGGGCAAACGATATAGTGATACTGTTTAAGATCGTTTTACCGATGTCGACACCGATCATCGCGACGATCGCACTGTTCATTGCGGTCGGCAAGTGGAACGACTGGTACACGGCAATGCTGCTCATACGAGATAAGATGAAATACCCGCTGCAGCTGCTGCTGCGCGAGATGATTCTGGACACAACGGCGAATCTACAGGGTATGGCCGCACAGATTGCGTCGAACGAGAAGACGACCTATCAGCTCGGCTTAAAAATGGCAACAGTAGCCGTCGCAACCATCCCGATCTTCTGTGTGTATCCGTTTGTGCAGAAATATTTTACCAAGGGCATTCTTCTCGGAGGCGTTAAGGGCTAAAACAATCCAACACCGCGTAAGAAAGCGCGTTATTGGGAATATGAAAAGGAGGAAACACCATGAAACGCAATTCCCGTATCCTTTGCGTCGTTTTAACACTGGCATTCATTGTCACCTGCTTTGCGGGCTGTTCCGGTTCCGGCGGTACAGCCACCACCGCTGCGACGACCACAGCGGCAACTACTACAGCAGCCGCCACCACTACTGCCGCCGCGACGACGGCTACCACCACTTCTGTTATGACGATGGCTTCCGCGACCACCGCTCCCGCTACCGATGCTGCCGGCCCGACCTATGAGGATCACATGAGCATTAGCATCGCCGTTTGGAACATCGGCAATATGATTACCGATGAGCCGGATGCGCTTCGTGATCTCGTCTATGATAAGTTCAACATCGAGATCGAGCCGTATCCTGTGACATGGGGCGATTACTCCGAAAAGATCCTGCTTTGGGCGTCTACCGCTTCCCTGCCGGATATGACCGCTTACGAGGCCGCCGATAGCTCTACCTTTGATAAGTGGACCTCTCAGGGCGTCGTCCGTGCGCTCCCATCTCTCGATAACTACCCGAATGTGTACGCTGTGATGAGCAGCGATGAAGCGCTGATCAAGAATCGCGCGAAGTCGATGGATGATCCGCTCTACGGCATCCTTCGTCCGAATGTACCGAGCGCGGAAAACTTCATCAACGACTACGGCGCGCTGATCCGCTTAGACTGGATGCATAATGTCGGTGTTGAAACCGTTCCGTCCAATGTGGATGAGCTGCTGGATCTGTGCGTTAAGTTCCAGGAAAACGATCCCGATGGCGACGGCATCAAAAATACCATCGCGATTACGGGCTACGACTTCGGCTGGATGTCCTATCTGATGAACGGTGACTGCCCGGCGGCGCTGGGTGGCTTCCACTGGGTCTATGCGGATGACGGAACGCTTGTCCCCTGCTGGGCGACGGAAGAATTCCTCGAAGGCATGAAGACGATGGCGCGTTTCTATCAGGCAGGCGTCATTGATCCTGACTATATCATCCTCTCCGGCGAAGAAGGCCGCGACAAGTTTAAGAACGGCGTTGCTGGTATCTATCTCCATTCCGGTCCGTATTACGGCGGCACCGCTGAAATGTATAAGTACTTTGAACCGAAAATCGAAGCCGGCGATTATGACGGTGTGACCAGCTTTACCGACCTGATCGGCTATGTGCCGTGGTTTAATACTTCCTCCGGCCATCCGGAATATCGTACCAGCTCGCTCTGCTGGTCTGAAACCTACCTTTCCTCCGCAGTTGACGATGCGAAGGCAGACCGTTGCCTCGCGCTGATGGATTGGCTCCTGTCTCTGGAAGGCTATTATCAGCTTGCGCTCGGCATTGAAGATGTTGACTACGAATGGGATGCCAACGGTGAATATGTCAAATACGATCTCGGTAAAAATGCCGACGGCTCCGAGGTGACGATCGCGACCAAGTATAAGATTTCCGCACTGACGGTACTTTCGAATTGGTCCTCCGTCCGTACGCTCGACAATCCTTCCGCATATCAGGAGCTTGTCGATATGGATAAGGAATCCATGGATTATGCGATCAACGTGCAGGGCGCGGAGCCCGCGAATCTCCCCTACGTCGCGGATCTCTTCCTCGTTGATACCGTCGATTATGACACCGCCGGCGCGGATTATAAGAAGATCCTGAACGATATCATGACGGCGGATGACGTCGAAGCCAAGTGGCAGGAAACCGTCAATCAACTGATGGCGAATGGTTACGATAAGGTTATCGCAGAAATGAACGACCTTTATAAGGCTGCCGGCCGTTAAGTAAATTAATTCATAAAAAGCGGGAGAGCTTGTGGATAACAGCTCCCCCGCTTTTTTATGTGTCAAAGGCGTGTGGTTTTAAATGGATTAAAAAAGTGATGTTATACCCCTTGTGTATTGTACGAAATTCATGTATAATGAGATATAAAGGAGGTCGAAAGAAGTGAAGCAACGGCGTTTTGCACAGCTCTCGATTTCACTTCAGCTCCGTATATTTGTCGCCGCGATCGTCGCGGCGATCTGCGCAGTTTTTATTGCTGCTTATTTTACAATTGCCGCATCTTTAACCGAGCAGAACATCCTGTATACCTCGCAGACGCTGACGCAGATGAAGGATTCCATAGAGGAAAAGACCGATACGCTCGAGGGGATTTTGCAAAGTGTCGGTTATGATAAAAACGTTGCGTTATACCTGTATCATACCGATCAGGCGCAGCGGTATGATGCCTATACGCAAATTACTTCTCAGGTCGGACGGCTTTCGGTGTTCATTCGGCATATCCGGTTCTTTTTCGTGATGGGCAACAACGGCGTCGACTATTTCTCCAGCGGCCGGCGCTCATATTATAACGAGGTGTTTCAAAATCTCCCAAAAAACGCCGATTATTACTATGAATTCCTAGACGGCAGCGGTTCGGATCAAAAGGAGATCATGCATACCTTTGTCGTCACCTCTCCCCTATACGATTTGTGGGGAGCTACGAAAACGTATGATCTTGGCGTTATCGCGATGGTGGTGGACCGCGATTATTTAGCGATAACGGACTTTGAAGGCGCGTATGGGATGGGAATCTACCTCATCGACAGAGATTCGGTCGTCCGTTCGCAAAATATAAGCAATGCGATCCCGGAGGGGATCGTAGATACAATTATTTCATCGCTTACTTGGAAGACAGAGGGCGGCGGCGAAGAATACAGGATCGGGAAGGAAACCTATATCGCCCATTATACGTATCTTGAGCCGATCGAGGGATATTTGCTGTCTGTGACGCCGAAAAGCGCCATACAGAACGAAGTATCCTGGCTGCGTACGATCGTGGCATGGATGCTTGCGTGCCTGGCGGTTGTGATGCTGTTTATGTTCCGGCTGATGCGAAACGCGCTGACGGTTCCGCTGCATAGATTTGCGGCATTGCTGCGTGCTTTTCGGAGCGCCAGCAGCGACCGGATCATTAAACTTTCCGGATGCGCTGAAATTGAAGAGATTTCGGCGGAATTCAACCGCATGTTGGAACGCGAGAATGCGTTGACCGGACAGCTGGTACTGGCGCAGGAGAAATTGTACAAAACGGAGCTTTTGAAGAAACAGACCGAACTATCGTGGCTGAGAAGTCAGCTGAATCCGCATTTTCTTTATAATACGCTGGAAGCCAGTATCGGCCTTGCCTATACTGAAAATGCGCAGAGGACTGCGGAAACGCTCAAAAGCTTGTCCTTAATACTGCGATACAGTGTCAAGGGCGAGGAACGGGTACCGCTGCGGCGTGAATTGGAGATTATACGGGCCTATTTATCCATTCAAGGGACGAGATTTTCCGGTGCGTTTGAGGTAATATATGATTTCAGCGACGAGGTATTAGAATTACCGCTGCCGAAAATGATCTTGCAGCCGATTGTGGAAAATGCGGTCGTCCACGGGTTGGAGCCGAAAGGCGCTGGACATCTGTATATTTCCGGGGAAATGCCGGATGATAGCCATGTGCGTCTGTGCGTAGAAGACGATGGGATCGGCATGGATTTGGAAATGTTGGAACGTGTAAGGGTTACGCTGAACATGGGTGCTGGCGCCGGTGGTGAAGGAATCGGCGTTGCGAATATTGCGGATCGGCTGCGGCTGCTGTGCGGTAATGTAACGTTCCATGTGGATGCCGCGCCGGATCGCGGGTGTAAGATTACGATTGAAATTCCGGTAGAGAAATAATCCTCCCCCTTTTTTGTGTGTTCTACGGTAAAGAGGAGGTTTTGGACTGAGTATGTATGGTGTATGTCTTATCGATGATGAGTACTATGTGTTAAAAAGTCTTGAGAACCGGCTGGATTGGAACACGATAGGTTTTCGAATACTGGGTATGGCGTCTTCCGCGGCGGAAGGGCTTGCTATGTGTGAGCGTCTGCGTCCGGATGTCGTGTTTACCGATATCAAAATGCCGGGTATGGACGGATTAAACCTCATCCGGAGCTTGAAAAGCGCCTATCCGGATATACTCACGATTGTTATCAGCGGCTATGCCGAATTTGCGTACGCGAAGGAGGCCTTAAACCTCGGCGCGATAGGATTTTGCTCAAAACCCTTCGACGATAACGAGCTGTGTGACATATTGCAAAATGCGAAACGGATACTGGACGCACGCGGCGAACGGGCAAATGCGGAGGATGACGTGCAGGGTCCGGCGCATGAGATCTGTGTGTATCTGCGTACACATTATGCGGACAAGGGGTTAACTGCCCAAAGCGTAGCGGAGGAATTTGGATTTCACCCAAATTATCTGAGCCAAATGTTTAAAAAGGCGACCGGAGAAAATTTAATTGCCTTTCTCACGAGGATTCGCATCGAGCATGCATGCACGCTGTTACAGCAGAGTAATCTCAGCGCGGGTGAGATCGGTGAACGCGTGGGATATCCAGAGTACTTCTATTTTGCTAAGGTTTTCAAAAAGCAGACCGGATTGACCTTGTCGGAATACCGGAAAGGCCATATTTGATGATCTATTAACTATCGATGACTGCTCCGTCTTTCCCTGTCCTTTTTGCGCGGTAAAGAGAATTGTCCGCACGCTGATAGAGGTCATCGAAACGATCCCCCTTTCGTGATAAGGAGGCGCCAATGCTGCAATGAACGGGATACTCAAATTGTTTACCGACGTAAATCTTATGTATGTTCTGCTGAAGCTCGGAGATTAAACGGCATAGAATATCCTCCCTTCCGATACAAGGCAGGAAAACCATAAATTCATCGCCACCGATGCGGCCCACGGTGTCGGAGCATCGGAATTGACGCCGAAGCGTTTCTGCAACAAGCTTGATCGCATAATCTCCCTGACTGTGACCGAGCGTATCGTTCAACGCTTTCAAATTGTCGATGTCAGCGATCAGAACGGCATGTACGCCGGGTACGGAAAGAGATCGCCGGATTACGCATTCCGTCTCGCGCCTGTTTAAAAGCCCGGTCATAGAGTCTGTCTGTGCCGAGAGCAGCAGTTCCGCCGTCCTTTGTTTGTATTTGTTTATGTCTATCATTTTACCTTCAATGCGGACGGCTTTCCCGTTTGAATCGACAATAGAAGCCATCCAAACAGAGAACCAGATATAATTTCCATTCCTGGTACAAAACCGTAATTCTTTGTTTTGTATGCTTTCGCCATGGATGGATCGCTGAAGCATATGGTAATATTTTATACGATCTTCACAATACAGAGCATCCCCATTCAGTAAATTCTCTAATGTCAAATCTGTACCGAAGATTTCCCGAAATTGCGCGTTGCACGAAACAGATCCGTCATTCAGTTCCGCGTCAAAGAGGATGGCGTTGTTTTCCTTGGCAATGCGCCGATCTAACTCGGACATATTATGCAAACGTCTGTTATCAACTTTTAAACGTCTCGTTTCCCAAAGTAAGAACAATGTTCCTGCTATCAGCAGGCCTGCTATCACTATCAGAAAAAACGAGTTTACATACCATATACCATTTATATCGTTTATAATTGTCGCATGGAATATCACGGACTGAGATCCCCTCCTCCAATTCTATGCGGATGATCTTTTTTATGCATAGTATATGCTAAATAATACCATAATGCAAGAAGTATCGTCCGACAAATTACAACAGGGAAGACCAAAACTAAACCGCCATGATGCCCAATAAAATTTGTGCATCATGGCGGCAACTATTTTTCTTTTGACTCACACCATTGTATTACCTACTAAATTTACCGCTTTATCGTATGATTATCCAAAACATTTTGTTTATTGCACTTGACAATAGGAAGTCTCTGTGGTATCATTTAGACTATTAATAATTAGCTATCTAACTTTCTTTGCTGTGAAAGGGGTATGAAATGGATTCCTATGAACGCTCGGTAGACCTGCTGCGTCTTTGCCGGAGTCATCACAAGCTTTCTTTTACGATGATGCGTAAAAATGGGCTGACGGCCGGCCTGCCGCCGATTTTAGATTATTTGCACGATCATAACGGCTGTATCCAAAACGAATTGTCCAGAAACTGCCATTTAGAACCTGCGACCATCACGAGTATCCTCACAACCATGGAACGGGACGGCCTCATCGAACGGCGCGCCGACCCTTCTGATCGCCGCGTCTGGCAGATCCATATGACCGAAACGGGTCTTGACGCGTACGAAACTCTGCGCCGCACAAGCGCGCTCATCGGCGACATATGCTTTCAGGGCTTTTCTCCCGAGGAAAGCGATGTCGCGCTCGCCATCCTCGCGAAAATGACTCGCAACATCCATGAAGCCCTCGGCACAGAATCCGATTGCTGTGAGGAGAAGAAAGATAATCATGATTAAACTGTTTCGTTATTTAAAGGGGTTTGCCCTTTTCTGTGCGATCGGTGCGCCGCTGCTGATGTTTATGGAGGTTATGATGGATCTCCAACAGCCCGTGCTGATGTCGAACATTGTCGACATCGGTATCCAGAACAGCGATCTCAACTACGTACTGGCCACCGGCCTGAAAATGCTCGGCTGCGCTCTCATCGGTTTGGTCGGCGGCGCCGGCTGTACCGTCCTTTCCTCTATCGCCTCTATTCAGCTTGCCAAAGAACTCCGCGCTGAGCTCTTCGCCAAGGTCGAAACCTTCTCATTTAAGGAAATCGATAAGTTTAAAACCTCATCCCTCATCACCCGTCTTACAAACGACGTCAACCAGGTGCAGAATATGGCTATGATGGCCATGCGCATGCTCGTACGCGCACCTGTTACCTGTATCGGGGGCATCGTTATGGCCATCTCTATCAACGGCCGTCTCTCCCTTATCCTCGCTGTTGCCATGCCGATCATGCTCATCGCGATGTACTTTATCATCACCCGTGCCTTTCCCTTATTCCGCGTTGTGCAGGGCAAGATCGATAACATGAATAACGTCATGCGTGAAAACCTGCTCGGTATCCGTGTGACCAAGGCCTTCGTCTCCGAAAAAAGGCAGCTCGAGCGCTTCGATCTCTCCAACGACGATTTACTCAACACCTCCGTCCGCGCCTCCCGTATCACCGTCATCCTCTGGCCCATCATCAACGTCGTTGTCAACGCCTGCATCATCGCCGTTTTCTGGTTCGGCGGTAAGATGGTCATGAACAACGAGCTTGAAATCGGTAAAATCATGGCCTTTATCAGCTATATCACCCAGATTCTTGCCTCTCTCACGATGTCCGTTATGTTCATCATGTTTTTTACCCGCGCTAAGGTCTCCGCCGATCGTATCAACGAGGTTCTCGCAACGAATACCTCCATCTACGATGCCGACGACACCAAACCTGTCACCGGTACCGATATCGAGTTCCGCCATGTCTCTTTCCGTTACAATGAAGCCTCCGAAGACGTCCTCCACGATTTAAACTTCCATATCAAGGAAGGCGAATCGATCGGCATCATCGGCGCCACCGGCTGCGGGAAAACCTCCCTTGTCAGCCTGATCCCCCGACTATATGATCCGACCGATGGTGAAATCCTCATCGGCGGTACGGACTTAAAAGAGCTGCGACTGCATGAAGTCCGTGCCCGAATCGGGATGGTTTTACAGGAAAGCATTCTCTTCTCCGGTAAAATCGCTGATATCTTCCGCTTCGGTAAAGAGGATTTGACGCAAGAAGAGATGGAAAAAGCCGCCGCCGACGCACAGTCGCTTGACTTTATCCGTGAAAAGGAAGATGCCTTTGATGGAATTGTCGAACAGCGCGGCAAAAACTTCTCCGGCGGCCAAAAGCAGCGTTTGTCCATCGCCCGTACGCTCGCCCGCCGTCCCGATATCCTTATCCTCGACGACGCTACCAGCGCCGTTGACCTCGCAACCGAAGCAAAGCTCCAGAATGCTATTAAATCCCGCGAAGGGACCTGTACGCTCATCATTATTGCCCAGCGTATCAGCGCCGTTATGAACCTTGACCGCATTTTTATCCTCGACAACGGTATGCTTGTCGATAACGGTACCCACAAGGATTTGATAAAGCGCAGCGAAATCTACCGCAGCATCGCGGCTTCCCAGCTTGGCGAGGAGGTGCTTCAAAATGTCTGAACAAAAGAATGACGCGCGCCCAGCAGGTCCAGCCGGCCCAGGCGGCCCCGGAAGACCCGGCGGTCCCCACGGCGGCATGATGATGGGAAAGCCCGAAAAGCTGAAGGACTTCAAGGGTACCATGCGCCGCCTTCTTCATTATGTCGTGATGAAAAAAGCCTTGATTATCGCCGTTTTCCTCATCTCGCTGCTTTCCGCGGTCGTCTCCATCATCTCTACAAAGCTGAACGGTACGATCGTCGACGACTTCATCGATACCGGCGATATTCTCGGGCTTGCGCGTATTCTTCTCATCCTCGGCGGCGTCTATCTTGTCACCGCCGGCGCTTCCTATCTGCAAAACTATCTCATGATCACCGTCTCCCAGACCACCTCCGCAAAACTCCGCCGCGATCTCTTTACAGCGGTTCAAAAGCTTCCCCTCAAGTTTTTTGATACCCGTTCCTCCGGCGACATCATGAGCCGTTTGACCAACGATATCGACAGCATCTCCAATACGATCTCCCAGAGCCTGCCGCAGTTTTTTTCCGGTATCATCACCGTGCTCGGTACGCTCGTCGCTATGTTCTTTATCAGTCCTCTCCTCGCCCTTGTCGCCATTCTTTTAACGCCGCTGACGATTTTCTCCGCGAAATTCATTGTCGGTAAAACCCAGCCGCAGTTTAAGCGCCAGACCAAAGAACTCGGTACGCTGAACGGTTACATCGAGGAGCATATGTCCGGGCAGAAGATCATCACACTTTTCGGCCGCGAGGAACGGGTTAAAAAGGAGTTCTCCGAAATCAACGAGCGCTTAACCAAAGCCTCCACTATCGCGCAAAGCCTTTCCGGTACCATGGGCCCGATCAACAACATGATCAACCACTTCAACTACCTCGTTATCTGCGTCGTCGGCGCGGCTCTCTTCATCAGTCCTCGTTTCTCCATCAGCTTCGGTGATATCTTCGCATTTACTCTCTACATGAAGAATTTCGGGCGACCCATTAACGAGATGCTCAACCTCTTTAATACGATTCAACATGCGCTCGCCGGTGCGGAACGCGTCTTTGATATTATGAACGAGACCCCCGAAACCGACGCGCCCGACAGCATTGAGTTGACCGATGTCCGCGGCGATGTCGAGGCAAACGACGTCTGCTTCTCCTATGTCCCCGGTAAGCCCGTCCTGAAGCACGCGTCCTTCCATGTCCTCCCCGGTCAGACCTACGCCATCGTCGGACCTACCGGCGCCGGCAAGACCACGATCATCAGCCTGCTGACCCGCTTCTATGACCTCGAATCCGGTTCTCTGACCATTGATGGGTATGACATTATGCATGTCACCCGTGACAGCCTGCGCCGCTCCATCGGTATGGTTTTACAGGACACCTTTCTCTTCTCCGAATCCGTTATGGAAAATATCCGCTACGGCCGTCCCTCGGCCACCGACGAGGAAGTCCGCTATGCCGCCGAGCTTGCCAACGCCGATCACTTCATCCGCCAGCTCGCAAACGGCTACGACACGCAGCTTTCCGACAACGGCGGAAATCTCTCCCAAGGGCAACGTCAGCTCCTCGCCATCGCCCGCGCGCTTCTCGCCGAGCCGCACATCCTCATCCTCGACGAGGCGACATCCTCTATCGATACCCGTACCGAGCTTGCTGCTCAAAAAGCGATGCTCACGCTGATGAAGGGACGCACCAGCTTTATCATCGCTCATCGTCTCTCGACCATTCGCAATGCCAACTGCATCCTTGTTGTTCGCGACGGTGAAATCGTCGAGCGCGGTACGCACGATGATCTGATCTCCCGCAAAGGATTCTACGCCGAGCTGTACGAAAGCCAGTTTAAAACCGGCATGGCAATCTAATAAAGGCTCCGATGGAGATTATCTTCCATCGGAACCTTTTTATCGTCTTTTATTGAATTTTGATCGTCCCGGCGCTGCGAATCGACAGCACCTTCGCAGAATCCTTTCCAAACAGCGCATCCATCGCCATGCGGTACGCTTCTGTCTTCTCAATCGGCACAAACGCCTGAATCGTTCCTGCAAAGCCGCCGCCATGCACACGGCAGGCGCCGGCATCCCCAAGCACCATCCGTCCCACGGCAAGCCCCAGCGTCACGCCCTGCTCGCGGGTGCCCGCGACAAAGCAGTTTTGCAAAAGTTCCCATGAGCTGTTGCCCGACGCGTTTACCAGTGCAAGGAACGTATCCATATCACCACGTTCCAATGCCGCTTTCTGCATTCCTACCCGGTCGTTATCGTCAAAAAAGTGCAGCGCGCGCAGAATCGCCCGGTCACCGACCTTTCCTCGCAGCGTCCCGGCATTCGCGAGGATCTCTTCCCGCGTGCATTCCCGCAGTACTGTCTTGCCAAACGCCGCCGCGACCGCCTGCATTTCCTCACGGATCGCCGCATATTCAGGCGTGAGGTTCGCGTGGTCGCCGCGGGTATCCGTGATGACCAACGCGTATCCCGCTTTCGCAAAATCGAACTCCACTTTCTCGGCGACAGGCCTTGCTGTGTCGGCAAAATCGATCGCCACGAATCCCCCGTACGCGCACGCAGTCTGATCCATCAGGCCGCATGGCTTTCCAAAAAACACATTCTCCGCATACTGCGCAATCTGCGCCGCGGCTAGCGGTTCAAGCTTCCCATCATTATAAAAATGGTCGTAGATCGTCGCGATCAGCACCTCAAACGCCGCCGAAGAGGATAATCCCGAGCCTTTTAAGACATTTGTCGTCGTATACGCGTCAAATCCGCCGATATTCATACCAAGCGCATCCATTCGCGCCGCAACACCGCGAATCAGCGCCGCCGAGGTGTGATTTTCCCTCGGAAACGGACTCAGCAAGTCGAGTGACAGCGAATCCATCGGGAAACCCTCCGATTGCAGCGTAACAACCCCCCGGTCATTCGGCGCGGCCACCGCGATCGTATCTAAATTCACCGCTGCCGCAAGTACCCGGCCGTTATTGTGATCGGTATGATTTCCGCCAATTTCCGTTCGTCCCGGCGTGGAAAACAGCGTTATTTTATCGTTGTCACCATATATCCGCACAAATTCCAGCACCGCATTCGTCCATCTTTCCCTCGCGGCATCCATATTTTCTTTTCCATACAGCCGTGCGGCTATCTCTTGAAATGCGGCTGAGTCAATATATTCGCGGCATTCGCAAGCGTTCATTTTTTCTTTCTCCTCCGTTGGTATTTTGAGCCGAATCACATTTTAAGACGTACCCGGCAGTCTGATGGCAAACATATCCGCATCAATGAACGCCTTCCGCCCGTTTTTTAGCATCACGGGTGACGCGTCCTTGGTATTGACATTGTATGAATATTACGACAAGAGCGCTCCTTCTTTAAAAAAGAGCGCTCTTCTAATTTTCCTGTTTGCCAGACGCTAATTTAAAACACCGCAGCACAAACCTAATATATCCGTACCTTGTTTGAATGCAATTTCAATAGCGTCGGAAGATGTTACACTCGTGTGCTGCAGATAACGGGTTTACTTAAAAGACTATTGGATGACGTAGGGTGACACGGCGCATCTTTTTTAATTTGCATAAATTAAGTGTAGCACAAAAACACGGGATACGCAAGTGGATTTCTCAAAAAAAGCCAACAGAAATCTGATGCGGGTTGCATTGTTAAACTACTCCGTTATGCATCCGTACCAACGGCGGCATGGGAGACCGCATCATCTTCATTGCCTTCTCGCGGTCGTTAACCCACTCCCCTATCCCTCTTTGTAACAGAATTACCGGCATCCGGTCATGGATATCCGTGACAGACTCGTTCGGAGCGGTGGTAAGAATCACAAACCGGATACCGTCGGCGAATTCCTGATAGAAACCAGCGAGATACAGTAGCTTCCCCTCCGGTAAGTTAAGCCTGTATTTTTCCTTAGACTGTGACCACTCCAGATAACCGGTGGTAGGTATCGCGCAGCGCCGATATCGTAAACTGTCTTTAAAAGTCATTTTCGTATCGGCGGTTTCGGCTCTGGCATTGATGATAACGCCTTTCCCATTAAATTGCGGATATCCCCATTTGGCAGGGAAGGGACTAACATTTCTGCCACCGATCACCGGTGCCGTATTCGTCGGAAATATCTCACCGGAATGTAAGCGAACTTCCGGATTTTTTGCACGCGTCTCATCATATATCAGCTTCATCAAAAGGTCTTCGCTCTCGACAGCCATATACCTTCCGCACATA
>JAYFRF010000018.1:0-13142 GCA_034926225.1 Clostridiaceae bacterium | reverse complement strand
TTTCGCGCCTTTCTCCGATGGTCTGATTGTCGCCGGATACCGGGATTCCTCCGTCTGCTTGATGAAAGCGGAGCTGAACGGCGAAAACCCTGTCGGGTGGATCCCCGCGCAAAGCCTTCCGTTAAAATCGCTTGGTCTCATGGCTTCGGACGATAACTATTTATATATACAATTTATGCAAAAAAATACCGGCGATGAAACATGCCGCATGATGATGGTTATTGACAATCAAGGAAACGTTATTACAACGCTGGATTTATACGGATTGATCCCAAACTTTCAAGAAATACAGATAACCTCCGGCGGGTTTATTCTGCTTACCGGGGGAAGCGTCTCACAAAACAGCCGCTATCAATCCGCCTGTTTCTGGTATATGGATAAGGCTCTGCTTGCAAATTGTGAAGACCATCCCGTGCGGTTTTTGGGAAACAATAACCTGTAGAGCCTTCTAATACTGCTTTTTTACATAGTGCCGCTTTAAAGGAAAAGCTCAAACAATTTCGGAAGGTGATTTCCTTGAAATTTTTATTTTCGCTTTTCTGCTCTTTTCGTTGCTGATGACATGTGCATGCGCCGCCTTTCCTGCTACGGTCCCAACTGCCGATACCTATTACGCAAGCTGCCAGCAAGGCTTGTACAACGGCAGAGCGCCGGGACGCAACATTGCCGAAAGCGAGGACGGCTTTTACATAACTGCGGGGAACTATCTCTATTTTCTGGATTTGACGCAGGGCAAGGCTCTCCCGCTCTGTTCAAAACCGAATTGTCTGCACGCGCAGGAAGCTGCCGCGCCAGAGGCGTGTAACGCCTATTTTTTTCCTTTTGACAGCGTCGGCGCGCCTGTTTTCTATACCGATGGAAAGCTCTACGTCTTTACCTATACGGCGGCCTCTCCGTTTGGCAAAAGGCAGCTTGCTTTAACAGAGGTGTCCGCCGATGGAGCGGCGAGGAAAGACCTCTACACGTTTTCCACAAGCGAGCTGGGGGCGTCCTCACGAATGCTCGTACATCGAGGCTGCTTTTATGTCGTTTTGCGTCAAATGACCGAGACGGACGTTTCCTATTCCGTATGGCAATATCCGCTGGACAAAAAAGGGGAGCCAAAATGTCTGCTATCTTCCGCCGACGTCCCCGACTATATCAATTTTGATCACATCTATGCGGCGGACGATTACCTGTACTTTCTGGCCGATCTCACTGCGTCGAGCGAGCCTGTTTCACTGCGTCTGAGCATCCCCGATCGGACGCTGGAAAGGCTCTATAACATCGGCGATGCCGGGCATTGGATCAGCGAGACGCGTGTATACGGTGACACTCTGTTTAATATTGTGATCGCGCTTGAGCGGCAGACGTCCGACGTAGACGGTTATGTTCAGCGTCAAGGAGAAAGCGAGCCTTCCTTCTGGGGGACGCTCCCACTTGGGCAGATCGTC
This sequence comes from Clostridiaceae bacterium, assembly GCA_034926225.1. GTDB lineage: Bacteria > Bacillota > Clostridia > Oscillospirales > QAMX01 > JAAZKA01. Next base: position 11,709 of record JAYFRF010000018.1, on the reverse strand, counting down.
GCCGACGATTTGTATGTATATCAGCTGGATCTGTATTATGATACAGCAGCGTCCCGCAAGAGTCTGCGGATTTACACGCAAACCGGCGCTCTGTTGATGGAGTATCCCGTAGAGGATGAAATCCCGGATTATCGCAATTTATACGTCGGGAAAGAGCAGGTCTTACTTTCCGCAAAGGACAATTCCGCCTATTGGTACTTTGATAAATCGGATATTCCATCGGGGATACCGCAATGGAAGAGGATCGTGCTGGAATGAAATATCTGTTCACGGATAGGAACAATATAATTCGTAACAAAAGGAGTAAGCGATCAAAAAAGTGATATGCATTTCGCTAAGCAATGCCGCTTATTATGTTTCATGCTCTTGCACATATCCTTCGACTGTATACACATTTGGTAGAAGTAGAACGAGCGTTGGCGGTTCTGGAGACCATGAGTTGACCGCGTTATATGAGTAATCATTAACGCATGGGCTTCGGCTGAACAAAATAAGTCGAAGCCCATACCAATCATGGATAATCCACAATGATATTTAGCTGGGAGGGGCGCGCAATGTGTAAGAACAAACGAAGGGGGAACCTGTGGCTTGTTTTTCTGCTAATGCTTTCAGGCTGTTCCTGCGTAAATGGAAGTTCTCTTGCGGAAACTGATTCCTCCGGAGATTTTCAATATTACCTTAACGAAAACGATAATTATCACAATGTTGCCGAGACGGAAAGCGGTTTCTATATCTGTATCCCCAATCGAATCCTCTTTGTTGACAAAAAGACCATGACGCCGGTTATGCTGTGCGCTAAACCAAATTGTCCGCATACAGCGGATACAAAGAGCACCTGCGACGCGTTCTTCAGTGGTTTTGCTTTTAGCGCCAAGGCATGCGTTGTGGGTGAGGAATTGTATGTCTTCTATTACAATACAGAGACGCGAAGATACTCCATCACCAAGGTATCGCAGGACGGTTCCGTACGGAAAGAGTTGCTGTCATTAGATCATAACAGCTGCAACCAATTTGTAGTTCATCGGGGGAAAATATACGTCACGACCACGCAGTATGATGAAAATGGAACGTCAATCGACGGACTTTGGGAATATTCGCTCGAAAATACCCTGGTGCCGCCTGTGCTTATATACGAGAGAAAAGCTTCCGATATGATGAATGGGTTCGGCAGTTTGCTCGCTTATGAAGATTATCTGTATTTTATAGACTATGACGAAGAGAACAGTTGGAATTATTCGGCTTATCTGTATCACATCCCTACGCGGAAGCTATCGAAGCTGTCTATGCAGGAGGATGATGCTTCGACGGTGTTTTTGACAATATACGACCATCGCGTGATTATAACGAGATATCGCAGGGATGACCAGGTCGAGGCGTCTTATCCAGATTCGAATTTGTATTCCTACGCGCCTGACGGAAGTGATCGGAAGGAACTCGGAGAATTTCCCCACTCCATGACCGCGTCCGATTTCGATTACTTCTATCAGCGAGACAGCGCACGCGGCAATCCGTATATTAAAGACAAATGCTATCGGGTATATGATGAGGAGTATCAGCCTGTGATGACCGTCTCCATGGAAAATTTACCAGGCATCGAAGGGCTGCCCTCCTTTTCATTGCTGTACCCGACCAACAGCGAGTATGTACTCCTATATGCCGTATCCGCGCCGCAGGCGCGTCACTATTTTTATTATATCAGGAAAGAGGATATAAAAAGCGGAAACGCCGAAGTCCACGAGCTCTTTTCTTTTACCGAGGGAGAATACTGATGACGCCGTTGGCAAAAATGAATCTCCACGATATAAATCTATAAAATATATCAAAGGAATGAGTTTTTTCCCAAAAGGAGGGGCCCTATGTCTCTCACGCGTACCCACCCTCGTATGTCCCGTCCGGCGCTAGACAACATGACGCTCTCGCTTACCCCCGGCGTGTACGGCATCCTTAGCCCGAACGGCTCCGGGAAGAGCACGATGATGAATATCATCACTGCACCCTCACGCCGACGGCAGGCGGCGCCACGTGGAACGGTACGGATATCCGAGAGCTCAGCGCGTTTTCAGGTGGCATGAAGCAACGCGTCCTCATCGCATAGGTGCTGCTCGACAACCCGAAACTCTCATTCTTGACGAGCCGACTGCCGTACTCGCCCCCGTGAACGCATTTGCCAACCAAGTCTTAAGCGGGAAATTTTCAAAAAATGCAAATTCTGTTACATCCGTGAGGAAAAATTGTTATATAAAGTAGACCGGTCTAAAGTACAGGGAATGTGCCGTTTTGAGTTATACCGAGTTCGTCGAATCAAAGCGGACAGGCTGATGTGAGGCGGTGAGTCCGATGGGTAAGGATTGACTCGTTTATCTGTATAGTTCGAAACATGGATTTGATGACTTTTTTGAAAGGAGCTTCTCATGAAAAAGAAACGTACGATGCGTGTATTGGCGCTGCTATCGGCTTGCTTTTTATTGATTTTCTCCGCAATGGCAGCTGACAGCAACCCCATCATTTCAAGAACAGACCCAACAAGTATTTACTGGGTGGCAGACAGCTCCGGAAATCTAGCATACGGAGCCAGTTATGTTTCGTCCAGCTATGGTTCCGGCGAGACAGTTTTTAATGCGTACCCCACGATGGTAACCATAAGCGGTGAGTATGGTTATACCGTGACTGATCCATCTTCTGCTGATTACGGGCATTCATTCGGGAACTCTTTTTCCCTAGCAAATGCCGCCTACTCAGTTTCTGCCGGGGCAGGCGTTCTCTCCAAACATTTAGGTCTATCGATTGAGTCGGATCGTACTGGGTCAACGCATTCAGCCAACGGCGTATACGAATACACGGAACGCTTGTATTTTAACTGACGATAAATGGCGGGCGGGATTTTTACTCCCGCCCGCCGCGGGATGCATAGGAGGGCTGTATCGTGAAACGCTATCCGGCGTTCTTTTTATACGCTATTGCGGTGATCGTATTTGCACTGACCGGTTGTGTAAAACGCGAGTATCCTGCAGATGATCTGTATCACTTCGAAACCGACTCCCAATACCAATGGTATCGTCAGGGAAATCCGATTATCTTTGCCTGCTCCGAAAACGGCTATTACTTTTTTATGGACAGCTTTTTATATTACTGTGACGAAAGCACGATGGAACCCGTACCGCTCTGCGCGAAACCCAACTGTAAACACAATGAAGAAACCGACGAGGCGCACCTTGCTCTGTGCAACGCTTATTTCAAACGTGTCAATTATTATGGCGGACAGGTTTTTTGGTCAGAGGGACAGGTCTATGTCTATGCCATTGCTGACAACAAAGCTTCTGCTTCCCTGTATGAAGTCTCCGCTGACGGGACTTCCCGCAAGGAGTTCATAACCGGCTTGCCGCCGCATTTCACCATGCCGGACTGCATGGCTGTCCATCGGGGGATGTTCTACATCGCTGATACATATTATGACGAATCGCTGATCAAGCATGATTGCATAAAAGCCTACTCTTTACACGGACATAAAGGCGAGCCGCAGACTATTTTCACAAACGTTGATGAAGCTGCTACCTATATTACAAATCTCCGTGTGGAAGGGAATACGCTGTCCTTTTGGGAACTCTCGGAAAGCTCTAGCTATGTAGCCTATCAAGTTCCTCTATCTGGCGGCGTTGCGGAGATCGTTCCAGACAACCCTTACGAATCTTTGGGTCTTTTAGCAACTATGCAGTCCGACGGGAAGCGGTTTTATCGTCTTAAAGAGAGCGAAACATCCTATTTCAGCAGTTGTTTTATCGCTTATGATACCGATGGCAATTTGTTGCTTTTGCAGGATTTTGGCACAGAACTGAAGGGCATACGCGGTTTATATGTCAGCCCGAGAAAGTATGCGTTTATCGTTGACGTGTCGCTGACCGGTAGGGAGATTGATGGACGCAGGGAGACTTCAACAGCCATTTACTATTTCGATTTGGCGCAGGTTGATTCCGGGCATATCTTATTAACAAAGTTGATCGAGCAATTCGGAGTCGATTGACTTGTCTCGCATCTCCCGAAAGGAGGCCCTTCATACTTCTCACACTCGCCCACTTCACCCATCTCTACCCCCGCGCGTCCCACCCGTCGCTCGATGACGTGACGCTACGCTTACCTCCTGCGTGTACGGCATCCTTAGCCCGAACGGCTCCGGTAAGAGTATTATGAATAATATTATCACGGACACCCTCAAGCCGACGGCGGGCGACGTCGCGTGGAACAACACGGATATCCAGTTCCACGCGTTCTCCGGAGGCATGAAGCAGCGCGGCCTTATAGTGGATGCGCTTCTGGACGACCCGAAAATTCTCGTTCTCGACGAGCCAAACGCCGGGCTTGACCTCCGCGAACGCATCCGTCCACCAAGCCATAAGCAAAAATTTTTCACAAAAAACACAAATTCTGTTACATCTACGAAAATAAATTGTTATATTAAGTAGACCGGTCAAAAGTGAAAGTGAATGTGCTGTTTTGAGGTATTCCAAGCTTGTCGTATCACATCGGACAGGCTAAAGGCGGTGAGTCCCATGGGCAAGGATTGACTCGTTTTTCCGCACAGTTCGAAACATGGATTCGATGACTTTTTTGAAAGGAGCTTCTCATGAAAAAGAAACGTATGCTGCGCAGAAGCCGAAGCGAAATGCATTTTTCGTTTCGGCTTCCGCTCAAAAAGGAGATATCATCGTATGAAAAAGCGCTCCCTTTCGCTTATTGTATTCATGTACCTGCTCTCTGCCTGCTCCGCAAATCCGTATGCCATCCTGTCGGACTGCGACGATCAGTATTACTGGCATACCAATTGGAACTGCCCGCTGCTGACCGAATCGGAGGACGGGTATTATTATTACTCCATGCCCAACAATATCCTCTACTATCTGGACGGCAATTCGATAGACGCTTTTGCTGTATGCAGCCAGCCAAATTGTCTGCATAACGGGGAAGACTGTCAGGCATTCTTCCCCTATTATAACTTGGAAACGGGCGTCATGTATGCGGGGGAGTATCTGTATGTCTTCGCACGGTCAATGGAAAATACGACTCCGTCTTTGTATCGGGTTTCAAAAGACGGCACTTCCCGGGAGACGCTGCTTACACTGGAGGGCGGCGCGTCCTATACCGATCCTCTGCTGCATCGCGGCACGTTTTATATTCTGAAAAACAGCTACGATGAGGCGCAACATGGGCTGTCCGTCCTTCTGGCATATCCGCTGGACGCGCTTTCAAAGGGCGGGCAGGTATTGTATAGCGCAAAAACGGAGGAAACGCTCAGCGGCATCACGCAAGTGATGGCATATGGCGACGCAATTTATCTGACGGACTACAGCACGACCTCCGCGTCGCCTGTCATAACCATCCATCGCACCGATATCAAAACGGGAGCGCTTTCCTCGCTGCCCTTGCCAGAAGGGATGAGCGTCAGCCGGTTCATGCCGCAGGGAGGATCCATTTTCTATACGCTTCGGGATGCGCAGAACCTTTATGACACGGTAACTGAGGTTCAGCTTTATCGCTGCGATCCGGACTTCGGCGGTTCCTGCCGCCTCAGCAACATTTCCGCGATGGATCTGTCTTGCGATGACACCTATCTATACGGTCTCTGCGATGAAGCGCTGACGGTTTACGATCAGACAGGTGCGCTTTATCGGACGTTTCCCATGTCGGAAATCTTCGGCGAGACACCGCGGTATGCAAACTTATATTGCAGTTGCCGCGAACAACTGTTTTTCTGGGCAATGCTCTCCTGTGAGGAGCATCCGACGCTGTACCGCTTCGATCGTACGGAGATCGAGACGGGAAGCATTCATCCTAAACCAGTGCTGGCAGATGAGTAACAGGATATGGATATGGGCCGTTGTATCTGGGTGTGGAATAGGAAATCAACTATACGATAGGACTCGGTGGCGGTACTAGAAGCACTAGCAACTCCTTGTATAACGCGGCGTACAATGTAAGTACGAGTTGTTCATGCCCTGTTTCAATTGTCGTATCGGCTGTAAGCTACCATTATGTTGACGGTACCTTAGTAGCGGGTGAATCGGCCTATTTTTCAACATAACAACCATCTCTGATTTAACAAAAAAGTAATCATAGTGATTGTGTAACCTATCACGCCTTTACAGGGGACGCGCGATACCGCCGTATGGCACGTCCCCTGTTTTTACGGGGGGAGAACCGATGAGAAATGCCTGTTTACCGCTCGTTTTCGTCTTTTTATTCATTATATCAGGGTGCGCTCCGTCTGACAGCCCCGGAAATACAACCGAATTTCAATACCAAATGAATTTCGCGTTTAACCAGTTTACAATGCAGGAGAGTGACGGCGGTTATTATTGCGGAATAACGAATACTATGTTTTATATCGACAAAAAAACGATGAAACCGGTTTATCTCTGTAATAAACCAAACTGTTTGCATGCAGACGAGCCGGATATTCAAAAGCGCAGACTATGCAACGCTTTCTTCACATGCACTTCGCCTGACATGCAGTTTAATCTGTATAAAAACAACTTATATCTGCTTATAGCCGTGGATGGGCCAGCGAAGGAAGTCATTCGGGCAGATCCGGATGGAACCAATCGAAAAACGCTTTACAGATTTCACTCAGGAGAGTTCATACAAAACGAGATCCTGCACCGCGGGCAACTCTACCTGTTTATGAGCGGTTATGATGAGAACATGATTAAAACTACGGAAATTCATGTATTGGATGTGGAAAGCAGCTCGCCGGAACTGAAAGCGCTGTATACATTGGAGCCAAACGAGGGTGCCAGTAATATAACCGTGTACGGTGATTATCTCTATTTTACATTCACACGGGAAGATCGTGATACATGGGAGAAATTGGATTAAGGCGTACGGCGCATCGACCTTACAACAGGAGAAGTGCTCGAAATCGAACCGTTTGAAGAAGGTTGGTATTGCAATGAAACGACCTTTGTGGATGGTAAAATGTATATCACGCAGATCGACGCGTCCGCACCTGACGGTGGTATGTATAAGCGTCTTTATTCCTGTAATCTGGACGGTACCGATATGCGGTTGTTTTACGAGGACTATGGCAATGCCGCGTCGGACGGACAGCGCTTGTATTGGGTAAAGTTTATCTTTCCGCAGCTTACATATGATACTTCGCCCGGAGCATCCGAATTGATCATTTTAAACCCGGACGGTACCGTTTCGGATCGTCTGGCGCTGGACGTTCTGCCGGATTTACCGGATGCCGCCGTCGGGCTGATCGAGATGTTCCCGACCGCCGGGGATAAGGTCATTCTGGCCGCCCTTATTTCAGGTTCCGCCAGTGAATATCTGTATTATTTTCCAAAATCCGAAATCGGCACCGGAAACATTACGCCGGTGCAGTTTATGAGCTATCTGCGGGATTAGTTTCGTGTTCCCGGAAAGGAAGCTGCCTATGCTCACGCTCACTAACCTCACGCATACCTACCCCCGCGCGTCCCGTCCGGCGCTCGACGACGTGACGCTTACGCTTACCCCCGGCATATACGGTATCCTCGGCCCCAACGGCTCCGGGAAGAGCACGATGATGAACATTATTACGGACACCCTCACGCCGACCACGGGCAGCGTCGCATGGGACGGCACGGACATCCGCAAGCTCGGCGCTGAGTACCGCCGGCTTGTCGGCTACAGCCCGCAGCATCAGGGGCTGTACGATGACTTCACCGCGAACCGGTTTTTATGGTATATGGCCGCGCTCAAGGGGATGCGAAAACCCGACGCCGCGCGGCAGATCGATACGCTGCTGCGGCTCGTCAACCTCCGGGACGACGCGCATAAAAGACTCGGCGCATTCTCCGGCGGCATGAAGCAGCGCGTCCTCATCGCGCAGGCCTTGCTCGACGACCCCAAAATCCTCATTCTCGACGAGCCGACCGCCGGTCTTGACCCCCGTGAGCGCATTCGCATCCGCAATTTTTTAAGCGAGATCGCCCACGATAAGATCGTCCTGCTCGCGACGCATGTCGTCTCCGACGTCGAATGCATCGCGGGCACCGTCGTACTGCTCAAAAAAGGGAAGATACTCGCCGCGTCTCCCGCACATTCGCTGCTTCGGGAGATCGACGGACGCGTCTTCACGCTGGACATCGTGGCGGGGGAGGTGCACGAGCTGTCGGGCTACACCGTGTCGAACCTCGCGGTTTCCGGGGAGAACCGCATCGAAGCGCGCATTGTGCTGACGGACGGCATGGACGCGCCGGAGGGCGCGAAGCCCGTGCGTCCGACGCTCGAGGACGTGTATCTGTACCACTTCGGAAGCGGGGACGCGACATGAAGCTGTACGCGTATGAGCTGTATAAGGTGCTGTCGCGCCACACGGCAGTGCTCGCGCTGGCGGGGATACTGTGCGCAAATCTCGCGCTGTTTGCGGTGCAGTCATGGCGCACCGACGCGGGATTTTTCGAGCGGCGGGACGAGATCGCCGCGCTGGAGGTGAAATATGCGGACAAAAACCCGGACGCGGCGTATGCCGAGCTGGAAGCGCTTTCAGAGGAGCTGTCGGCACTCGGAAGGCTGAGCCTGTACGCGCAGCTCAGCGAAGAAAACGAGTTCTTCGGCGAGATGTACGACGAGCTTCTTGCGGAAAGCGGCGGCGTCCTCGAAAAATATGCCGATTCGCCCCTGCTGACCGACCGCGTCGCGCGAGACGGACTCTCCTACGCCGTCCATATCGTGTCGGGGGAGCTAGCGCATATCACGGGGTACCGCTCGTTCATCGAAGATATGCAGACGCGCGCGGATACGATGCTGCAAGCGTCAATTTTCGCAAAAAAGGGCAGCTTTTCGAATAATAACATCCAGAAAACACCAAAGGACTTTGCGCCGCTGGCCGATTTGCCGCTCATGCCGGGATACGAAAACGGGATCGTCGCGGTATCGTCCTTTCGCGCGGGCGATCTGCTCGTCCCGGCGGCGATTTTTTTGTTCTGCGTATACCTGTTCTTGCACGAGTACGACACGGGGCTTGCCCGTCTTGTGCGCACGACGTCCCGCGGGCGGGGCAAAACGGCTGCCGCAAAGCTTGCGGCGCTTGTGACGCTGACGGCAGGATTTTCTGCGCTGCTGTACGCGGGCACACTGTTATTGGGCGGCATCCTGTACGGCTACGGCGATCTTACCAGATACGTACAGTCCTGCCCGAGCTTTCGAGACTGTACCATTCCGATGAGTGTCGGTGGGTATCTTTTCCTGCTCTGGCTGACAAAGCTCGGTGCGGCGGTGCTGACGGCGGCGATCTCAGCGTTCTTTTTCGCGGTATGCGGTGGCGGAAAATCGGCGTTTACGGCGCTCGGGCTCTACGCGGCGGCAAGCTTCGTCTGCTATCAATTCATTCACGCCGCGTCGTGGCTGAATCTCCTGAAATTCGTCAATATCTTCTCCGCATGGGACGTATACGGCTTCTATAGGCTTTATCTGAACATCAACTTTTTCTCGATTCCGTTAAACCGCATGATCTTATGTACCGCCGCGGGGCTGCTTGCTTTTCCGTTTTGCCTGTTCTATGGTGGCAGGTGTTGGGCTAACGGGAAAGCTTTCGACTTTGCAATGCGGCTCTACGGACGCATCAGCGTATGGTTTACTTCCCGCCGACGGTCCCGTCCGCTGTCAGGCTCCGTCGGTCTTTCCCGTCACGAACTGCGCAAATGCTTTTTAACCGGGAAAGCGTGGATCTATCCTGTAGCAGCGCTGCTTGTAACCGCGCTCGCGTGGGATACGGAGCCGCTGAAGCTCGCCACCGTGGAGGAAGCGGCGTATAAGCTGTACGCGAATTACTGGTCGGGGCCGCTGACACAAGAGAAAATCGACGAGATTGAAGCGGAAGCGGCATACATCAACAGCATACCGGCGCGTCTGGAGGCGCTGTCTGAGGTATACCGCAAAACCGGCTCCGACGAATATCGCACGGCCTATAACGAACTGTCGGGCTACGCCGAGAAGCGCACGCGGGGGTTTGAGACGTTCTATGACCAGTACACGGAAGTTTTAAGTTTGCCGGGGAGTGTTGCGCCCGCCATCGTGGACACGATTTCGGCGGATTACTGGTTCGACAATGAAACCCGCGACCTTTGGCGGGGGCTTCTGTGCGTGCTGCTGTGCATTCTCGCCTGCGCGAAAATTTTTCCGCTAGATGGAGAACGAGGGCTTACCCCGCTGCTGCGCTCGACGGCGAACGGCAGAGACCCGCTGATCTCCCGCAAGCTGATCGCGGCACTGACGGCGGCGGCGCTGATCTGGGCTTTCCTGTACGCCGCGCCGTTTGCAACGCTTTTAGTCAAGTACCGCCTATCGTTTGTCAGCGACACCCGCAACACAGAAGCGTTCCGGAATTTGCGGGGCGGGCTGCCGATCGGCACGCTCATTGTGTTCGCCTCACTTTTGCAGCTTTTGGCGGCGTTCGCGGTGTCCGTATGGACGCTGTGGCTGTCTCGGCGGACGCGCAAGGCGAGCTTCGGCATTCTGTTCGCGACAGCCATGTTCGGCCTGCCATTTTTGCTGTCCGCCGCCGGCGTGGACATCCTCGCGGCGCTGTCTCCCGTCGCGGCTTTCACGCCATATCAGGCGGTTGTAACCCTCGGTGCGCGGTCGTTTGCGTACATTGCGGGTGTGTTCGCGGCGCTCGGGGGCGGAATTGCGTTGCTGTATCGGGAAAGGAGCGTGTTATGAGGGTATTCCGTATTTATTGTCTGATTTTCGCCCTGTTGTTTCTTGTCTCCTGCGCTCCCACTTCGGATTCCTCGCAGATCGCGGGGCTTACGGGTACAACGGCGCTGTCAATCGGCGGCAATACCACTCTGCGGTATACCGCCGTCTACGGCGCAACGCCGGATTGGCTGAACGTGTCCAGCACCGCCGCCGCTGGCAACGGACGTTTCTGGCAGACGGCGGTGCGGTATGAGAACGGAAAAAATACGCTGTTTATTGCTTCCATTGCCGCGGAAGGCGGCTATTTTGAGCGGCATCCGTATGTATTCCAAGAAAACGCCGTTGCCAACGCGATCGCGTCGATTCCGGGGGAGCCTGGCGCGCTCTGGTTCGTGGAGCAGCGTTGGAACAGTGATCTGCATCTTTATGAGGAAAACGTTCTGCGCCGGATAGACGCGCAGGGCGGCGTAACAGTCGAAGCAGACTTGCGGGACGTGCCGTTTGACGGCACCGGTACTTACGGTGCGGTCGATGGGGACGGCAATTACTATCTGTATACCGCCGGGGAAATCTTTTCGTTTGACGCGGATGCGAAGCTGCGTTTTTCGCTGGACTGCGCGGGGTTTTCAGGCTTTGCCCGCGCGTCCGACGGCTCGATGCTCGTTTTGGCGTCCGATACGAAGGGAACGAAGCTGTCCCGCATTGACGGCGCGGGACGTCTGGAAACGCTGCTACCCTGTACGTTCTCCGGCATCGCGGGCGGCGACGGCGTGTATGATCTCTACGGCTACGACCGTGTATTATATGGCATTTCGCTCGATACCGGTGAAATGACGCCGCTTTGCCGCTTTGCAGAGCTGGACATCATCGCAAACGACGTCATCGCCATCCAAACCACAGGTGTTTGCGAGGACGGCTCCCCGAAGTTTGCCTGCTATGCGTCCAGCGGGAGCAAGATTTTGCTGTGCACTGTGGAGAAAACCGCGCGCGCCGCCAAAAAAACGCTGACGCTGGGTGTTTTAAGTGTTG